>NZ_FQZQ01000021.1 GCF_900142085.1 Shimia gijangensis | reverse complement strand
CTAAGGAGGGCGTCGGAAGATGGATGCAATTCTACAATCGAAAACGACCTCACTCTGCTCTTGGCGGGAAACCACCTGCCGTGGTCTATTGGCAGGGAATTGAAACAACCAACCCTGATCAGCAGGAGCGAAAAGTAGCTTAAACTACGCCAGATCCTGTCCAACAAATGGGGAGTAGCTCAGCCATCCAGACTGAGGTCCATCAACTCTGCAAATTCAATCTGTAGAGCAGTTTCATTCCAATCTGAGAGTTCCGCCAATTTGTTGTCGGCAATACGCAAGGCACGCACTTCGGCCTCAGACAAATGGTCTGCAACCACAGTCGGGACTGTTTTAAGACCAAGCGCTTTGGCCGCCTCATAACGGCCGTGCCCGGCAATGATGCCATTCTGTCCATCCACAAGGATCGGGGTGACAAAGCCAAATTGTGCGACAGACGCCTTCAGCTTGGCCGTACTTTTGGCCGTGTGAACACGATTGTTTTTCTCATAGGGTTTCAAGATTGATATCGGCGATTGAATGACTTTGTCAGCCATCCAGATGGGACTGGGCGATGCCGCAGCATCAGCTTCGGGGGATTGAGCACACATATGTGCCTCCACTAATTATGGCTACAAAGGTAGCCGTTGAATTAATGGATCGCTTCGGACGTCATGGAGAGACCAACAAATTGGAACTCACCAGACCGAACGATCCAACGAATTCCCCCGTTTGTGTGCGAACAGGCATATAGCCCATCCGTGGCCGACTGCGCGTATTGGCACCTCTCATACCTACCCGAAGACAAGCTCCAAACTAGAACAGTGCGATGTCGGCCACAAGCCCAAAATTGAAAAATATTCGCCTTAAGCATCTGTTATTGCGAAGAATTGTGGGCGCGGTACGTATCCCGCACGCCTCAAGGCAGCTTTTCCCACCACATCCCAACAGTAAGACTGGACTACCCGGGCAAACCATTGCTCACTGACCTTACGCCCAATCTCATTGGGCCCTCCTCGGTACAGGGCAACCGCCCGTCACAGCCGAAGGAGACATCCATGCCACTACCCACCCTTGATGAGTTAAGTGCCACGGACCGGGCTGGTCTTTCATCGGCCTGGCGCGAGATCATCAATGCCCCACCACCCCCGCGCATGAGCCAGATCTTCATGCGACGGGTGCTGGCCTTTGAGATACAGGCCCAGCAACACGGCGGCTTGCCAAAAGCTTTGCTGAAGGCCTTGGCGAAGTCATCCGACAAGAAGCCCACGTCTGCGAATGCCTCCCCAACCCTCAAGCCCGGTGGACGCCTGCTCAGAGAATGGAACGGCGTCACTCACGTGGTCGACATCGCCGAAGACGGGTTTGACTGGAACGGTCAAAGCTACCGCTCCCTCTCCATCATTGCCCGCACCATCACCGGCACCCACTGGTCCGGCCCGAGGTTCTTCGGGCTGAACAAAGGAGCTTCAAAATGACCGTGTCCCGCAAAATCCGCTGCGCCATCTATACCCGCAAATCCTCAGAGGAAGGTCTGGACCAGGATTTCAATTCGCTGGATGCCCAGCACGAGGCCTGCGCAGCTTACGTCGCCAGCCAGAAACACGAAGGTTGGAAGCTGTTGCCCGCGCGTTATGACGATGGCGGCAAGTCTGGGGGCACGTTAGAGCGCCCTGCCCTGCAGAATCTTCTCGATGACATAGATGCGGGCAAGATCGACATGGTCGTGATCTACAAGATCGACCGGCTGACACGCTCGCTGGCTGACTTTGCCCGGCTGGTGGATCGCTTCGAAGAGGTCGATTGTTCCTTTGTTTCCGTGACCCAAGCGTTCAACACGTCCTCTTCCATGGGGCGCCTGACCCTGAACGTGCTTCTCTCATTTGCACAGTTTGAACGAGAAGTTACCGCTGAGCGCATCCGTGACAAGATCGCTGCGTCTAAGAAGAAAGGCCTCTGGATGGGAGGGGTTCCACCATTAGGTTATGATGCCCATCCCGTCTCTACCCGGCGGGAACTGGTCCTGAATGAAGTCGAGGCCAAAACTGTACGACAGGTCTTTGCGCTTTATGAAGAGTTAGGATGTCTGAATGCAGTCATGCGGCATGCCAGACAGGACGGGCTGGTGTCCAAGCGGCATGTCTTTTCCACCGGGCGGCAACAAGGAGGTCAGCCCTTCAGCCGCGGTCAGATCTATCACATCCTGCGCAACCCAACCTATCTCGGGCGCATTCGCCACAAAGACAAATCTTATCCCGGCTTGCATGCCGCCATCATTGGGCAGGCCCTATGGGATCGAGTGCAGGACAGGTTGGAACTCGGCGCAATGCGACGGCGCGGTGTGAGCAAACACATACCGCGCACCTTTGCCACCACATCCGCAGCGCCGCTTTTAGGAAAGTTCAGAGATGAGACTGGAGACATCCTAACACCAAGCCACTCCCAGAAAGGCGACAAGCGGCATCGCTACTACGTCTCGAACCGGCTGACCATTGGCAATCCCGATGCGGCAGCCTGGCGATTGCCAGCAAAAGCGTTTGAGGACGCCGTGACCAAGACAATCATATCCCACCTCAAAGATGCGGCGCGACAGCATTCGGTTTTGAACATCAAGGATGCAGTACAGTCCAAAGCGGCGAGCGACGCGGCCACAGCTTTGGCCGGCCGCCTCAAAGACCATGGCGCATCAGACGCCGCTCCGCTGATTGCCTCCGGCACAATTCAAACCGGCAGGCTGCAGATCAGATTATCTCCAGAGATTCTGGCGCAAACCTTGAACCTCGAAGTGGCCACTCTTTCCCCCGAACTCCTCGACATCGACACCTCCTTCACATGCCGTCGGCGCGGTGCGGAAATGAAGATCATTGCGGCTGAGCAAACTGCCGATCCGGATCAAACGCTGATCAGGGCGCTGAAGAACGCACATTCCTGGGTTGGGCAGATGAAAGTTGGGCTTTCCGTGAAACAAATATCAGCCAACCAATCTGTCTCAGAAAGTTACGTCACGCGCATTCTTGGGATGGCCTTTTTGTCACCGAAGATTCAGAATGCGATTATGGATGGCAGCCAGCCTTTTGCTTTGACGCTGGAAACCATCGCGCGCTCGAAGCTGCCGATGGATTGGCTGGCTCAGGAGCGCCTCTTGGGATTTGACTAAAACCGTTGATCCCTGTTCTTTGGTTAGTTTCCCTGTTCATCCCCTGAAATTTCCCTGTTCCTGAAATGAAATTCCCTGTTATGTCACTTAGAGAAATCACGCGTAAGCTCTTGTTTTGAATGCAGGAAAACAGGGTGAAATCTCGAAAAACGTCCACTTTCCTTCAAACTTCCCTGTAAATCACCCTGTATCAGGGAAATCCCAGCGCAAAGCTCACCGACGAAATTGGTCTACTGAGACGGCTGAGACAGTGCAGGGAATTTCGCTCCCACGGTGAGTCTCAGGTGAAAAACGCGCCGCGTAACCGACGGAAATGTCGGCACTAATCGCAGCAAAATCTACAGGGAAAACACAGACCGGGGTCGGTGGCGGAGGTGTCAGACGAATTCGAACCAGTCTCTACTAGGCCAGTGAGGCTGCCCTTTATGCCGCGCAAAGACCGCGCCACTCAGCGAGAGCAGCGGTGCGGGTCATCTTGAAATGATCTCTTTGGAAAAGACTGCGATCCTGATTGAAGTGGTTGAAGACAGAAGCATGGACGGAAACAAATTTCTGCAAACTTCGCATACGACGGAACCGTTGCATGGCTCGCTCTCGCCTTCGAAATGGTAGGTGTGAATTCTCGGCTCTATTGTTCTTCCAACGGCCGGTTTCCTGCTTCTCTGCATTCCCGATTTCTTTCCTCGCAGCTCCATAAGACCGCAATTTATCAGTGACCACGACCTCCGGCGCACCGTAGCGTTTCATCGCTTTCTTCATAAATTTAAGGGCTGCGACCTTGTCCCGGCGCTTAGTAACGAAGCTTTCCAGCACCTCACCTTCGTTATCGACTGCCCGCCATAGGTAATGCCGTTCACCGTTAATCTTCACAAAAACCTCATCAAGATGCCATCGCCAGTTCGAGTAACACCGCATCCGGTTAACACGCTTCCTGCGAATTTCTGCGGCAAACATTGGGCCAAATCTATTCCACCAAAACCGGATAGTTTCGTGGCTCACATCAATGCCCCGTTCATGAAGCAGGTCTTCCACATTCCTGAGGGAGAGAGGAAACCGGATGTAGAGCATCACAGCAAGACGAATGACTTCCGGACTGGTTTTGAAATAGCGAAAAGGAAAGCGTTTTGTCATCAGGCGAAGCTACGAAACCGCCCTGCCCTTCACAACCGAGTTTCCTCTGACACCGCCTTCCGGCGGGCAAGGACGCAAGGCCACGGCTATGGCGAAACGTATTATAGCGCCCGTGTGCCGGCGCAGTCACCTTAAGATAGGCGGCTTCAAATGCAGGTCGAGCCGGATCATTAACAGTCATGCCCGACAGATAAGGCGGTACATTGGGGTTAGGGATCTCGGTTTCCGCACAGGACACCACCCTGATCCATGGCACACCTGCATTGGCAATGGCCGGGAACATGATAACATTGTCTAACACGATGCCAACAGGCTTGATGCGTTTCAACGGCACTGTCAGATTAAAACTGTGAGGCCGCTTCTCCCGCTCCAATCCTTTTATGGATTGGAAAAATCTCCATATTTGATTGGCTTTCGCCAAACATCAGAAATTGAAACCAGCCCGAAATTCGCTCGAAAAGTATAGCGAATGATTTTAATCTGACATTGCCCCCCGACGAGTTGTTGGTTGACCATTGTCGGAGACAGAACCGGGCCCTCATGTCTTGAACACCCGATAGATAGCAGGGATCACCAGAACAGTCAGAAGCGTCGAACTGAGCAGGCCGAACAGCAGTGAAATGGCTAAGCCTTGAAAGATCGGGTCGGCCAGGATGACGACCGCGCCGATCATTGCAGCCAGAGCGGTCAATAGGATCGGTTTGAAGCGGATGGCTCCAGCCTCAATGAGGATATCCAATTCTGACTTGCCGTCGCGATCGGCGTGTCGAATGAAATCGACAAGTAGGATCGAGTTCCGCACGATGATCCCCGCAAGCGCGATGAAGCCGATCATAGAAGGCGCAGAGAACGGCGCGTTCAGCCACCAATGTCCCAGCATGATACCCAAGAATGTTAGCGGGATAGGAGTTAGAATTACGAGTGGTAGGCGGAACGATCCGAACTGGGCCACAACAAGGATGTAAATTCCCAACAAGGCCACCCCAAACGCAGCCCCCATATCGCGGAACGTGATCGCTGTGACTTCCCACTCACCGTCCCACAACAATGCTGGATTGGCTTCGTCGCTGGGCTGCCCCATAAAGTGGATCGCCGGCTTTTCGCCATCCGCCCAGTCCATCAGGTCCAATGCGTCCGACACAGCCATCATTCCATAAAGCGGGCTTTCGAATGTCCCGGCAAGCTCAGCCATTACCATTTCAGCAGCGCGGCCATTGTGGCGAAATACTGGGAAAGAAGCCTGTTCTTCGGTTATGGTTACTACATCACCGAGTTCCACAACACCTCGCGCACCGGGGAGCACATTTGTCGGTACAGGTGTTGACAGGAAGCGTTCGTCAATGACCCTGTCGGTCTTGTCGCGCTCGACGCGGATCGGAATAGGAAACCGGCCTTCTCCTCGGTGAGAGTAACCGACCAAGGTTCCGTGGTTTAGAAGTGAGAGCGTTGAGAAGACATCTTGCTCTTGAACGCCAAAAAACTCCAGTTGGTCAGGTGATATTCGTGCGCGCAACTTACGAGGTTGTTCTCCAAAACTGTCATCAACATCAACGATAAAGAGAACGGATTCAAACGCAGTACGAATTTTACGGGCCGTATTGCGTCGCGTCTCAGGATCTGGCCCGTACACTTCTGCGAGAAGGGTAGAGATCACTGGAGGGCCGGGAGGCGGTTCAATAGTTTTAAGACTAGTCCCCGCAGGCAAGTCCAGTTGCAATAGCCTTTCGCGTATATCCAACGCAATTTCGTGGCTGGTACGATCACGATGATCTTTGGCATCCAAATTGATTTGGACATCCCCAAGGTTCGGGCGTTCTCTAAGGTAATAATGGCGCACCAGCCCATTGAAATTGAACGGGGCTGCATCACCCGCGTGGGTCTGAACCGAAATCACTTCGGCCAGATCCAATACCTCGCGCGCCACCATTTGTGCAACTGCATCCGTGGTCTCGACCGATGCCCCCTCGGGTAGATCTATAACCACTGAAAGTTCGGATTTATTGTCAAAGGGTAGCAATTTGACCGTCACATCCTTGGTATAAAGCAGCGACAGAGATCCGAATGACAATCCTGTCGCGACCAGAAGGAATACCCCACTTCGCAACTTTGACGCCAAGATTGGCCGGGCGACCAAAGAATATACGCGACCGAGAACACCCCCCGAATGAGCATCTTTCCCACTATCGTGATGAACTGGGGCTTTCCCGCTGACTTTGACCATAAGCCAAGGCGTGATGATGACCGCAACGAAGAAGGAAAACACCATCGCAGCCGAGGCATTGACGGGAATGGGACTCATATAAGGCCCCATGAGGCCTGACACGAACAACATGGGCAGTAAGGCAGCGACCACGGTCAATGTGGCAACAATGGTAGGGTTGCCCACCTCGGCTACAGCACGGATGGCCTTGGTCACTCGATCAGCTTTGTCTGGCATGCCCCAGTGGCGCGCGATGTTTTCAATGACAACAATGGCATCGTCTACAAGAATACCAATGGAGAAAATCAAAGCAAACAGGGACACGCGGTTCAACGTGTATCCCAGAATCCAAGCGGCAAAGAGGGTCAACAAAATCGTAACCGGAATCACGATGGCAACGACGACACCTTCTCGCCAACCAATCGCCATCAGAACCAATCCGACAATAGACACGGTTGCCAGCCCAAGATGGAACAACAACTCATTTGCCTTTTCATCTGCGGTTTCGCCATAATCACGTGTCACATTGATCTCAATCGAGTCCGGGATCAGGCGGCCTTCCAGCGTTTCCACCGCATGCAGAATTTCCTCTGCTACGATGACGGCGTTTGCTCCTGCTCTTTTCGCAAGAGCGAGCGTGACGGCGGGCACTCTGTGCAACTCACCGTTTTCATTTCGCGTCACGTTCGAGACAATTTTCTCTGCGCTATTTCCAACAAATTCAATCGTTGCAACATCGCGCACATATACTGGTCGGTTGTCACGCGTTGTTATCAGAAGATTACCAATCTCGGTTCGGGTTTTCAGGGTTTCGCCAGCGATCAGCATGATCTGCTCGCCTTTGTCTCGGACCAGTCCGGTTGAGAAAGACTTGTTCGCGCCCTGCACTTTACCGGCCAGTTGCTGAAGCGTGACACCGTACAACGCCAACCGCTCTGGATCCGGTGCAACCCGGATCGCTTCGTTGGATTCTCCCGCGATATAGGTAAAACCTACATCCTTGATTTTGGCCAACTCGACCTGCAGTTCACGCGCAACACGCGTGAGGTCGTTCGGGGTTACGTCTCCCCCATTTTCGGTCGGAGTGAGGGTCAGTGCGACGATGGCAACATCGTCGATGCCGCGACCGACGATCAATGGCTCATCTATTCCCAAGGGAATACGATCAAAGTTTGCCCGTATTTTTTCGTGCACTCTTAGAATGGCTGTATCCGAGGATGTCCCCACCAAAAACCGCGCCGTAACCATGACATAGTCGTCTTGGGTTTGAGAGTAGACATGCTCGACACCATTGATCCCCTTAACGATACGCTCCATCGGTTCAGTAATCAGTTTGACCGCATCTTCAGCCTTCAACCCCTGCGCTTGAATGTGAATATCGACCAATGGCACGGAAATTTGCGGCTCTTCTTCACGCGGCAGGCTGATCAGAGCGACCATTCCGATTGCAAGCGCAGCAACAATCATCAACGGAGTAAGTGCAGATTGAATGAACACTTTGGTGAGCTTGCCTGCAATCCCAAGCGGCGGATCTGTGGGCGTCTTACTCATCGGCCATCACCAGAGTTTCACCTGCCGCGAGACCGGACAAAATCTCGACAACCTTTGTGCCTTCGATTTCATGTGTTTCGCCCGCAACAACAGTCCGCTGCACCGGTTGTCCGTCTTTGCCTTGTACAGTTACAAACTCCATACCCATTTGAGACATCAGGGCATCTTTCGGCACAACGATCATTGACGTTGACCCTACAGGCAATCGCACCAAAACACGGGCGTCAACATAGTCTGTGACCAATTCCTCGACTTCAACATCTGCAACAACGCGCCCGTTTTCGATCAGCGGATATATCTTGGCAAGGGTGCCATTGGTATCAGGACCCAAGCCGGAAATAGCGATTTTGGCACCCTGGACCAACGCAGCGGCATGGCGTTCAGGAATGGCGAGCCGAAGAAAAAAACCGCCGCCTCCGATGCTGGCAATTTCTTCGCCCGGCATCACCACCGAGCCTTCTGTCAGCGGCACACGTAAAACACGGCCTGAGATTGGAGCGAGCACGGCCCCTTCAGCGGTTCGCTGTGAAAGAACATCCGCTTCTGCCCTGACTACGTCCATGCGACCCTCAATCACTTCGACTTGGGTGCGCAATGAATCCACGCGTTGTTTGGTGGTCACGCCTTGTTTCAACAGGCTTTCGCCACGCGTCAGTTCAGTTGACGCATTTTGCAGCTGGGACTCGAGTGATCGCATCTGAGACTCGACCGCAGCCATCTGCAGGCGCAGTTTTTCGTCTTTGACAACACCGATCACCTGGTTTTTTTGGACTTCAGTTCCTTCAGAAACTTCGATCGTTTCCAGAACGCCTCCTAAGCGGCTCCTTGCGGGCACTCGATCACGCGTCTCAACGCGCGCAAAGACAGCCTTCCATTCCGGCACTTCAACCAACCGGGACATTTCGCCGGCAGTTGCTTGGGATGAAACGAAAACCAGGATTGCCAGGGTAAGCTTCCGGATAGATCCAATCATGCGTTCAACTCCACTTCGCGACCCCAAACGTCTTGGGGTGGTTGGTATGATTATTATATATTCCATTTTCTGCAATTGTAAGGGTGACCACCCTCTTTTCCCTCGCCGGTGCGATCAAAGTCATTTTTGTACGAAATGAAATTGCGAGTTATTTGAACCGTTCCTAAAGACGGTTCCCATCCAATCATCAGCCAGACAGATGAATTTCCAGCCACTTGGCCCTTCTCAACTTTTTCGACACGTATATGAAAAGCTCCAGCAGCGTGAACCTACTCCTTTCAACTACTGAACCCAGAAGCTGTGTTTAAAGAAATCGCTGAGTTCAAGCACCCAACTCGCAGGTGGAAGGTGCCATATTGCCATGCCCATGAAACCCAAAACAAGGACACCGGCGACAATTGCCTCAACCCAGTGCCCGAAGTGATGAACCTTGTTTCCGAAAATCAAAGACTTCAAAACCCTGAGGTGTAATATCGCGTGCCAAAGTGAAAACCCGACGAAGAGGGTCATCAGAACACTGTGAATGTCCGCCCATTCGTGGCGATCAAGGCCAAGAACGTCCCAATCCGTTTGTTTGGACAAGCGGCCTTTTGGTGCAAAATATAGTATGGCTCCGCTTGCCAACATCGGAAGAAAGGAAAAGGTCACACCAAAGGCGGACAAGGCCCGACCGGAGACATGTGAAACTAGCTTAAATCGTGAAACACTTTGCGTGGTCATAGAGCAATTCCCCAAATCTGAAAATGACACCCAAATACTACTTCATGCGTTCCTCGCGAGCTCTGATCCAAAACAAACCACATGATTGTTCTGAGCCACCTTTGGCCAAGTCACGCTCAATCTTGCCAGATAAAAAATGAGGCTTCGGTTGGAGATGCATTCGAACGGGCCCCATTGAGAACGACCAATTCCAATGAAATGCTGACGGTTTTGATTTGGCTCCGAATAGAAAAACAGAAGGCATTCTTGATCTGCCTTAAAGCCGTCGGGAACCGCTCCTCTAAAATGACAGGACACTGGAGGATCAACATGCCCGATCATGGTCACAGTCATCAAGAAGTTGCAGCACGTATAAGTGCACCACCTGGAACAGGCGTACTTCGAGATGCTGTACTTGGTGCAATTGATGGGTCAGTCACGACTTTTGCAATTGTTGCAGGTGTCGCGGGAGCAGGACTGCCACCTTTCGTCATTGTGGTGCTGGGCTTGGCCAATGTGTTGGCAGATGGTTTCTCAATGGCAGCCGCAGCCTACTCTGGGTCTCGAGCAGAGAAGGACAATTTCCGCCGCATCCGAAAAATCGAGGAACGCCACATCAAAGATTATCCCTTGGGCGAGTGGCGTGAAGCGCGTGCGATACTGGCGCAGAAGGGACTTTCAGGTCGGGTTTTGGATGAAGCAACTGATGCAATTACAAAGAACCATGACCGCTGGATAGCCCTGATGATGGAGGGCGAGTATGGATTGGGTGGAATAAGCCCGCATCCGCTGCGGGCTGCGGTAACCACATTCCTGTCATTCCTCGTCGCGGGAATGGTGCCATTACTGCCCTTCATATTGAGCCTAGACAGTGCTTTCACCTTGTCAGCGTGGATGACGATGGCGAGTTTCTTTACCATTGGTGCGCTGAAAAGCATCTGGTCGCTCAGCCCTTGGTGGCGATCCGCATGCGAGACCCTGGTGATCGGTGGGGCTGCAGCTGCAATCGCTTATGGAGTGGGCTCGCTGTTCAATTTCTAAGGTCCGGGGTTTCCGTTCTCTATTTTCTGAGGTGCCCGGCCAAACATTGGCAGCATTCGGCGCACTTTATTTCGCACTATTTGTACGCGCCATGAACTGATCGCTGGGCCAGGCCCGCCACAATCTACTTTACAAACTATAAGTGACAGTGCCGCTTCAGCCTCCGAACGGCAGGCCATCAAAGGAGGCCCATCCCAATGAAAAGCTGGCGATTGTGATCTTTGATTGCGCGCCGGCCATGCATTACGCGGGGGCTGTCGATCACAGCCACATCGCCATCTTGCCAATTCATCTCGACCGTGCAGGTTTCAGTTAAGTTGCGCAATTCCTCAATTTCACAGATGCAACGATCGACCCGTCTTCCAGCGTGTAGACTGGCGGCTCATAATTGTGGGACGGCCCGAAGATCCCGTTTGCAAAGGCCTGCCAGTTCGACAGCGTTGAAGCGCACCGGCAGGTGATTCAGTAAAAGAGTTTCTTGTGCTGATCGGGATATTCCTTCTTTTTGTCGACACCGATGCACTCAATACAGCCATTGAATGCATCGGTGGCCGGCTGTCTCCAGATTGGGAAGAGTACGCCAAAAATGCCAAGGATCGCGGTTCTCTGGCCGTAATGTGCGTTCTAATTGGAGCAACTCTATATTTGGCTGCCGCCTGCGCCCCTCGACTTATTCTTTGGGCAGCAGCAAGCTGAAAAGCCAAGGCCCTGCCAAGTCGGTTGCTATTGCTGCTTTTCTTAAACAAGCAAGCCTGACTTAGGCAGCCCCCTCATCAGAGAGTGCTGGCTCTGACATTGATGTGGGCAACAAAAAAACCGGGCCTTGTGCCCCTCGTGGGCTTAGGAAAGAACTACGCATGGATGCGCAAGTTCGGCCCAGAGATCGCGAAACAAACTTTCAAGCACAGATCTTGGCGAGGCCTGAATAGGCATTTGGACGAGGCCCATATTCGAGTTGCTGGAAAATCGCACGACCTTTGGCGTGCTGCCGATCAATAGGGCCAAATGGTTGATTGGCGCTTCAATTTTTTTCTGGGTCTGGGGAGTGTGTAATGACGACCCTTGACATCCCCCAATACATTCCCATATCGGAATGCGTTGTGGATAATCGAATTGCGCCACACCTACCCGAGGGGAAATATTATGACTATTAATAAAGCCGTTATGGCATTGGCCGGGTTCATGGTTCTGCTGTCCGTCTTACTCACTTGGTTTGTCTCGCCGAATTGGATGCTCCTGACAATCTTTGTCGGTGCCAACTTGTTTCAGTCGGCCTTTACTGGGTTTTGTCCGGCTGCGATGATCTTTCGCAGTTTCGGGCTGAAATCAGCCTGATCGCTGATCCGCCCAATCGGAAACCACCATTTACAATTTGACCCCGGAATTCTTCAAGACTTCCGGGGATGCTTTTTGGACAGCCTCCCCGCGACGACCGGCCAAGCTTTTGCATTGTGGCTGTATTGCGTTCCACAAAAACTCTTGCAAAAATCGAGCAATTGTCGCCCATTGGCCCAAAATCTAAGCACGATTGTTGAAACTCCACGCGGAAATTTTCGAATTTCCAACCTATTCAATACGCCTTAGGGTGGTGTCAGACAAATTCGAACTCGTCTCAGCTAGGCCAGTGAGACTGCCCTTTATGCCGCACAAAGGCCGCGCCACTCATCCAGAGCAGCGGTACGGTTCATCTTGAAATGATCTCTTTGGGAAAGGCTGCGCTCCTGATTGAAGTGGTTAAAACGGATGCATGGACGGAAACAAATTTCTGCAAGGTTCGCATGCGCCTAAAGCGGATCATGGCACGCTCTCGTCGTCGAAACGGCAAGTGCGAATTTTCAGCGCGATTGTTTTTCCAACGACCCGTTTCCTGTTTCGCCACGTTACCAATTACCTTCATCGCGGCGCCGTATGAGCGAAGTTTGTCGGTTACTAGCACCTCGGCTCTGCCATGACGTTTCATGGTTTTCTTGAGGAATTTCAATGCAACCTTGCGATTCCGGCGTTTCGTAACGTAGGATTCCAACACTTCGCCCTCATGATCCACGGCACGCCATAGATAGTGCAATTCGCCGTTTATCTTCACAAAAACCTCGTCTAGGTGCCATTGCCAATTCGAGCAACATCGAATCCGACTGACACGTTTCCGGCGGATTTCAGCGGCGAACATTGGGCCAAATCTATTCCACCAGTACCGCACCGTTTCGTGGCTCAGGTCGATGCCGCGCTCGTGCAGCAGGTCCTCGACGTTTCGGAGCGAAAGTGGAAATCGAACGTACATCATGACCGCCAGGCGAATGATCTCCGGGCTGCTGTGAAAGTACTTGAAGGGGTCTTTTTTCATCATATGCAGAAGCTACGAAACCGCCCTGCCCGTCTCAACCGAAGTCCTTCTGACAAGACCCCTGGTGACGTTCGAAAGTAACGAAATGGGCTGCGCTTGGTCATGGCGCGACGCTACGAAACCGCCATGGTCTCCTCAAGCGCCATCGCTCTGACAAGACCCGATTTAGCCCGACAAGACCCTAGGTGGTTCTCATTTTTCCAATTAGATAGCTCACTGCTTTTCCGGGTGTGGAAATACAGCTGTAATCCGTCTCGGGGATCGAAACCTCAAGACGGTCGTGCAGCGCAGCCACTAGATTGAGGATATCCATTGAGTCCAGTTCAAGATCGTCTTGCAGGTGCTCTTCGTCGGACACCGAGTCAGGTTCGATATCCGGCGCGACCCTGTTGATCTCGTCCAGAAAGGCGGCTCTGATTTCGTCTTCGGTCATAGCAACTCCGATTTTGATAACCTGCTCTCCAGTTCGAGCATGAATTTTGAAGCCTGCCGTCCGTCACAGGCCCGGTGATCGGCGGACAACACGAATTTCGTGACCTCGCGTGGTTCGACCCGGTCGTCTGCAACCCAAGGCCTGATGTTGGGGGAACCGATACCCAACAACGCCACCTGCGGTGGAAAGATCACCCCGGTCATTTCTTCGGCGCCTCCCGCTCCGAGGCTCGATACCGTGAATGTGCCGCGAGTGAATTCCGACGCCAGCAAGCGCCCTGCCCGGGCGCGCGTCACCAGATCCCGCATGCCTGCCATGACCTCGTCCAGGGACAAGCGGTCAACATCGCTGAGCGCAGGAGCCACCAGGCCGCCTCCGCGCAGGGAAATGGCGATCCCCACATTCACTTGCTTCGAGGCGTGAAACCCGTCCTCGTGGTAGGAACCGTTCATCGCCGGTACAGTGCGCGCCGCGAGCGCCGCGGCTTTGACAAACACCGCCCCGGACAGGACTCGCTTTGTCGGTGGCTTGTCCGCATTTCTGGCAGCGAGCCAGTCGGATATGCGCTGTGTCTCGATATTGTGGGAAACATAGAAATGCGGAATTTCGCGTTTAGAACGGGTCATCGCTGCGGCAATCGCTTTGCGCATTTCTGAAATGCCATCTGCTGCGGGAGGACGTCTGGCCTGGCTTTGTCCAACACCTTCGACATCGGCCAGAACAACCGCCTCACCGGGACCTGTCCCTGCAACCGAAGCAATATCGATACCGGCCTCCTGCGCGGCCAACCGCGCAGCGGGGCTTGCCCGCCCCCCCTGACTCGACGCATGAAACTGTGGTGGTGTTTCATGTTTGACGGTGGCGGGCGTTGCTTTGGCGGGTCTGGTTTCTGCCGGGACCTCGGTCCCGGCCCCCGGCCCCACGCCGGGAACGCCGATGTGGGCGAGTGGTTCACCAACCGGAAGCGTCTGACCAATGCCAGCGATGAGTTCCAGAACCTCTCCGGCTTCAAAGCATTCGATCTCGATCGCGCCCTTTTGCGTTTCAACCACAGCCACGACATCCCCGCGTGCAACGGTGTCGCCCGGCTGTACCAGCCATTCAACCAGCGTGCCCGCTTCCATGTCCGAACCGAGCGAGGGCATGCGGAACACACTCATCTAACCGCGACCCAAGACCGCCCTGGCGGCGGCTATGATGTCGGACACTTGCGGGATCGACGCATCCTCAAGGTGCTTGGGATATGGGATCGGCGCCTCGGCCGAGCAGACCCTGCCGACCGGAGCATCCAGCGTCCAGAATACCTGCTCCATGATCCGGGCCGAGATCTCGGCTGCCAGCGACCCGCTGCGCCAGCCTTCATCCACGATGACTGCCCGGCGCGTGCGGCTGACAGATGCCATGAAGGTTTCATCGTCCAGCGGGCGCAGGCTGCGCAAATCGATCACTTCGGCGTCAATTCCTTCTTCGGCAAGACGCTCGGCTGCATCCAGTGTCTTGTAGAGCGATCCGCCGTAGGTGATCAGGGTAAGATCCTTACCCGGTCTACGGATCGCCGCACGCGCGATGTCGACAGCCCCTGCCCCGGTGTCGATTGTGCCGGAGCGGCTATAGAGCATTACGTTCTCGAAAATCAGCACCGGATCCGGATCCTGCAACGCGGTCCACAGCATGCCACGCGCATCTTCCAGTGTAGCCGGTGCCAGCACCTTCAAACCCGGTATATGAGCATACCAGCCTTCCAGGCTGTGCGAATGCTGCGCCGCCAGCTGTTTTCCTGCACCCGTTGCCATGCGGATGACCAAGGGTACGCCGAACTGCCCGCCCGACATGTGCCGCAGGGTGGCGGCGGTGTTCATGATCTGATCGAGCGCCAGCAGGCTGAAATTCACCGTCATCAATTCCACAACCGGTCGCATCCCGGCGCAAGCAGCCCCGATCCCGGCGCCGGTAAAGCCGGACTCGGACAAGGGCGTATCGCGTACCCGGGTTTCACCGAACTCTTCCATCAACCCCTTGGACACCGCGTAACAGCCGCCATAAGCGCCGACATCCTCACCCATCAGGAACACCCTTGGGTCGCGCTGCATCGCATCCCGCAATGCTTCGCGTACGGCGTCGCGGTAGGTTGTCTCGACCCGTTCTCCGGTGGTTGTCTCGGCAGGTTTCGCCGGTTCAGCAGGCCCCAGAACGTCGCGGGTCAGGGTTGAAACCGGCTCCCAGGTTCCCGCTTCGGCAAAGGCAACGGCCTTGTCGATCTCGGCATCCGCGTCTGTTTCCATCTCTGATATCTCGCTTTCGCGGATCAGCCCGTTTTCGAGAAGCCAGGACTGAAAGCGCAAAATCGGACCCTTTTGCCGCCAGTCTTCGACCTCGGCCTTTTTGCGATAAAGCTGTGCGTCAAACATCGAATGCGCCCGGAACCTGTAGGTGCGGCATTCAAGGAAAACCGGCTTACCGGTGTCGCGGATTTGGTTCAAGGCCTGTCTGGCCGCCACTTCGACGGCGACCACATCCATGCCGTCAACCACGCGGCTTTCGATTTGATAAGCGCTGGCCTTGCGGCTGATATCGGTTTCGGATTCCGACCGGTCCAGCGCCGTGCCCATGGCATAGCCATTGTTTTCGCATACGAACAACACCGGCAAATGCCACAGCGACGCTAGGTTCATCGCTTCGTGGAATTCGCCTTCGGCCACGGCACCCTCCCCAAAGAAACAGGCCGTGGCTGTATTCTCGCCCCGCATCCGGTCAGCCAGGGCAAGCCCAGCCGCCAGAGGCAACCCGCCGCCTACAATCGCGTTGCCACCGCAGAAATTGGTTTCGGAATCAAACAGATGCATGGAGCCGCCGCGCCCGCCAGAACAGCCTTCGGACTTGCCATACATTTCCGCCATGACCGTTGTCATCGGCACCCCGCGCATCAACGCGTGGCCATGTTCGCGATAGGTCGCCACCACCCGGTCCTTTGCCTCCAACAGCGGAATAATCCCGGCGGCAATCGCTTCTTCGCCATCATAGAGATGCAGAAAGCCGCGGATCTTTTCCTGCGTATAGAGTTCGGCACATTTCTCTTCGAAACGCCGGATCCGGATCATGTTTTTTAGCAACTGGTATACGTGGTCGTGATCCAGTTTCGGTTTTGTTGAAAGGCTCATGCTCCGTTCTCCTCCAGCGTCGAAGTATCTCCCTCGGGCAGCCCGAGTTCACGCGCCTTCAGCAGTCGCCTCATGATCTTGCCCGACCGGGTCTTGGGCAGGGTTGTGCAAAAGGCGATCTCGCGGGGGGCGACCGCAGCCCCAAGGCGCTTGCGGGCATGGCCGCGAATATCGCGTTCAAGATCATCGTTAGGTTCCACCCCGGGGTTCAGGGTGACAAAGGCCTTCACGATCTCACCTGCGGTTTCGTCGGGCACTCCGATCACCGCGGCCTCGGCCACCGCGTAATGCTCGATCAGGGCGCTTTCCACTTCGAACGGCCCGATCAAGTGGCCTGACGACTTGATGAGGTCATCTGCCCGCCCGACAAACCAGAAATATCCATCCGTGTCGCGCATCGCCAGATCCCCGGACAGGTACCAGCCGCCCGCGAAGCATTTGTCATAGCGCGTCTGCTCATTCAGATACGCGCGCATCATTGATGGCCAGCCGGGCCGAAGCGCAAGCTCACCCACCTCGCCATCAGGCAATTCACGCAAGCCATCATTGCCGGTCTCGACGATTCCGGCAGTAATGCCGGGCAATGGCACCCCCATGGACCCGGGTTTGACATCCATGCCTCGCAGATTGGCGATCATGATGCCGCCGGTTTCGGTCTGCCACCAGTTGTCGTGAAAGGGCCGACCGAACACGTCACGCGACCAGACTACCGCCTCGGGGTTCAAAGGCTCACCAACGCTGGCCAGAAATTGTAGCGAAGAGAAATCGTAGGGCGCAGCAACATCGGTTCCGGCACGCATCATCATCCGGATCGCGGTGGGAGCTGAATACCAAACCTGAACCTTCTCCCGTTCGACGATGCCATACCAGCGTTTGAGATCAAATTCCGCCTCGTCGACGATCATCGTGACCCGGTTCACCAGCGGTGAAATGATGCCATAGCTGGTCCCGGTGACCCAGCCCGGATCGGCCGTGCACCAGTAGGTGAAACCCGGTTGCAACTCTAGCGCGTAACGACCGGATAATGCATGGAACAGCACCGCCTCATGCACATGAACCGCACCTTTGGGTCGCCCTGTTGTTCCAGACGTAAAATGGATCAGCGCCGGGTCTTCGGGACCGGTCCGGACGGCCTCGAATTCAGCGGATGCGTCACGCAACTCCGGGCCAAGTGCCAAACAGCCGTCGGGCGCGTCGTCCCCCACGACAAGGATATGTTTGAGCGTTGGAAGATCTTTTAAAATGGGCGCGATCTTGCGGGTATAGAGGGATTTCGTTGTGACAAGAACCTCCGCCTTGCCGATCTCCATCCGGGTGCGCAGCGGTTCCGGACCGAAAGCGGCGAACAACGGTGTCAGAACCATACCTGCCTTCAGGGTTCCTAGCGCAGCCGCATAGAGTTCGGGTCTGCGACCCAAAGCCATGAAGACACGCGCGCCTTTTTTGAGCCCCAGATCGCACAGGATATTGGCGAACCGCGAGGACAGAACCGACAGATCGCCATAGCTGAAACTCTCGCGCCTTCCCTCCCTGGTCAGCCAGATCATCGCGGTTTGCTCACCGTGACCTTCGTTCACGTGGCGGTCCACCGCCTCGTATCCGATATTGATCGCCCCGCCAGACAGTCCGCCAACCAATTGCCAACCCAAATCATGCGCAGTCAAAGGGCTTTTCTCCGCTCCGGGCTGCCAGCAGGCGGCGTTTCGGTCTTCGGGCGTTTTCGAGATAATATCGCCCATTTCGGTCTCCTCTCGCAAGAAGACTGCAGGCCGCGCGCCTTTGGTTGCAATGATTCAAATCAATCTGCGCCCGCAGCACCGCGCTCGTCCATGTTTGACTCAGGTCATTGTCACGCCTGGGCGTCGCTTTCATGCTGATGCAGAATTCATCAAACAGGTAGGGCCATGCGGAACAAAGCGCGAGACTACTTGATCCCGACGCAACGCCTGAGGTGGCGCTGCGATCCTGAGGAATTGGGATTTCGGACGACTCGGGACATCGACGCGTCGGACGCGCTCTTTGGGCAGGACCGGGCGATGGAGGCCATCCAGCTGGCGTCTGAAATCCGGCACAGCGATTTCAACCTGTTTGTCTTCGGTCCCGTCGGCACAAGCCGCCGCTTTGCCGTGCAGGAGTTATTGGCAAAACAGGCCGCCAATATGCCGGTGCCGGATGATTGGGTCTATGTGAACAATTTCGACACCCCGGACAAACCCAACGCCCTGCGCCTTCCTGCCGGTATGGCCCAGAAGTTGCGGGGCGAGGTTGAAGAACTGGTTGATGATCTGGCCATCGACATACCGACGCTTTTTGAATCTGAAGACTATCAGGCTGCTCGGCGCGCCATAGATGAAGAGTTCGGCCAGCGCCAGGAAACCGCGATGGCCGAGCTTGCCGAGAAGGCAAAGGATCAGGAGATCGCCCTTCTCAGGACACCTATGGGCTTTATGCTGGCAGCCAAAAAAGACGGAGAAGTTCTTAAGAACGAAGACTTCAAGAACCTTCCTGAAGACCAGCAGAAGAAAATAGAAACCAGAATCGCCACTCTTCAGGAAGAACTGTCCGGGGTGATGCGGAACGCGCCCAGGCTCGACCGTGAGAGACGGCGCCGGATCGAACAGTTTTCTGCAGATCAGACCGGACAAATGGTGCGGGATCGGGTCGGGGACTCAAAGAAAAAATTCAAGGGAATCCATGCACTTCAAGCTCACTTCGACGTCCTGTGTGAGAACATGATTGCGAATGCCGAAATGTTCCTCTCGTTTGCCGCCGATGCCGAAGAAAAGCCGCTATCGGGAAAATTGGAAAAGGCTCACCGGGATCCCTGGTTTCACGCCTACATGGTAAATGTCATGGTGTCCCGGCCTCGCGAAGCGCAGAATGGCGCGCCGGTGATCACCGAAGACCTTCCCAACCTCGACAGGTTGACCGGGCGCACTGAGCACGATTCACGAATGGGAACCCTCGTCACTGATTTCACGATGATCAAACCCGGCGCTCTGCATCGTGCAAATGGCGGGTTTCTGGTGATCGATGCGCGCCGCCTGCTTTCCGAGCCGATGGCGTGGACCGCGCTCAAGCAATGCCTGCAGACACAAGTCATCACGATCACCTCGATGAGTGAGCGCTTGAGCCTGATGTCGACAACCTCGCTTGAGCCCGAGCCCATACCGGTCCAGACGCGGGTTGTGCTGATCGGGGACAAGCTGCTTTATGCGCTGTTGGTCACGCTTGACCCGGACTTTGGCGAATTGTTCAAGATCGAAGCCGAGTTCGAGGATGACATAGACCTGACCCCGGATACCCGCAGCCAATTCGCGCGGCTGATCGCGGCGACGACAAAACGCGATGAGTTGCGCCCGCTTGATGCCGGGGCAGTTGCGGGCCTTTTGGACGAAGCCACACGGCAAGCCGGTGACTGCACCAAGTTCAGTCTCAGAATCGGGAAACTGAGGGACATTCTACGCGAGGCGGATCACTATGCCGGTCAGCGAGAACAGGACTTCATCGATGCCGAAGATGTCCGCAAAGCAATTTCCGAAAAGGAACACCGGGCGGCGCGGGTCAGGGATCGCATGCGCGAAACCATCGCACGCGGGACAGTTCAGATCGACACTGCGGGCCAGGCGGTGGGTCAGGTCAACGGGCTGTCCGTGGTGGGTCTGGGCGGCTTCCGTTTTGGACGCCCGGTCCAGATCTCAGCGCGCACGCGTCTGGGCGGAGGCAAGCTGGTCGATATCGAACGCGAGGTTGAACTTGGTGGCCCGTTGCATTCCAAGGGCGTCCTCATTCTCGCGAACTATCTAGCGTCAACTTATGCGCGGGATCAGCCATTTTCTCTGCACGCGAGCCTCGTATTCGAACAGAGTTACGGCAACATAGACGGAGACTCGGCTTCGGCAGCCGAACTGTTTGCGCTCCTTTCTTCGCTGGCAGATGTGCCTATTTGGCAAGGGCTTGCAGTCACCGGTTCCGTCAGCCAGACGGGGCGGATTCAGGCCATAGGCGCCGTCAACGACAAGGTCGAGGGGTTCTTTGAAACCTGTGTCGATCAGGGACTGAGCGGCGATCAGGGCGTCCTGATCCCGTCATCCAATGTGGATCACTTGTTGTTGCGGGAAGATATCTTCGGGGCGGTCGAAGACGGCAAGTTCCACGTCTACGCAATTGAAACCGTCGATCAGGGCATCGGGATTCTCACCGGTCGGCCATCGGGAGAGCGCGGAAAGGACGGCTCTTTCCCGCCCGGAACGATCAATTTCTTGGTCGAAAGCAAGCTGGCAGGGTTTGCGGCCCGGCGCGTGGAACTGGCCTCGCAACGAGGTTCATCCGGTGACCTGAAATGACCGGGAAACAGAAGGGAAAACGCCTGCTGATCGGCGCGGAAAGTTTTGCAGACGCCAAGCCTGCCCTGCGGATTGCCGAAGCCCTGTTGCACCATGGGGTCAGCGATATCGGCGGAAGATTTGTCGAAAACCTGCAGAACACCGAAACGTGGCCTGCGCATGCGCAATGTGTTGTGACCTCAGGCGGCGCATTGTCTGACGCACCGACCGCGGCGCAGCAAAAGCAGCAGTTCGAGCGCGATGCAAAGGCTTTCCGTGAAGACCTGGCGCGTATCGCCAGTGCATCAAAGATTGACTGGAGGTTCGACCGGGAGAAAGGAGACCCCGTCCAACAGCTGGTTCTGGCCGCACGAGATTGGGATATGCTGGTGATAGGCCACAGGCGCCTGAGCCATCAGGCTGGCTGTATCCTTTCCATCCAAACCGACGGATCAAGGGCCGACAGGACCCGGACGCTGACCGATGAACTGTCCCGGGCATTTCGGGCCCGGACAATGGTCATCCCCGGCCAGCAACCAGAGGCAGCGCTGCTAACCTCGATTAACCGGGTCTGCGCGCGTGTTGTGGTGGTCAACGCCGGTGCCGAAACGGTGCAGGAAACGAGCCAGGTCCAAAGACTTCTCGAAGCGGCCCGATGCCCGGTTCTTATCCTCGAAAGTCCGGAGCGAAAGCAGAGGGAAAACGAATGACAAACCATGCAACCAGCGCTTTGATCTCCCGCCGGTCCGCGGGACTGGCCATGTCCGCCATCAAGGAAATGGCTGTTTTGAGCTCCAATATTCCTGACGCCGCGTCTCTGGCTTGGGGACTGCCGTCTTTCAGAACGCCGCAGGCCATACGCTCTGCCACCGAAATTGCTTTGCGGACCGATTCCAAAGCCGGAATGTACACGCTTCCGGCGGGTCCAGCTGAATTGCGTTCGGCTGCAGCATTGGACTTTGCCGCAAGGTTCGGTCGCTCAGTTGACCCGGAACGAAACCTTGTGATCGGCGCTGGTAACATGGAGGCAACAAATACGCTTCTGAATGTCTTACTTGATCCCGGCGACGAAGTCATCGTGACCGATCCGGGGTTTGTTTCGCATATCCAACAGATTTCCAAATGCCAAGGCGTGCCGGTGTTCTGGCCCATGGATGAGGCGAAAGGATGGGAGTTGGACACTGGCGTTCTGCCCGGACTGATGGGCCCCAGAACAAAGGCGATCATTCTGGTGAACCCCTCAAACCCTACCGGGCGGATTTTTTCCGAGGAAACCCTGCGGGCTACAGGCGAAATCGCTCGGAAAAACGGGCTTCTGGTAATCATGGACGATCCCTATGGACACTTCGTCTATGACGATCCAGAATCGTTGAGCAACCTCGCGTCCATGCCGGAATATGCGGACAACGTCGCCTATCTGTTTACTTTTTCGAAAGTGCACGCCATGAGCGGCTGGCGTGTCGGATACATGGTCTTGCCCGAAATGATCCGGAACGAGGTGGTAAAGATCCACGATCTCAACATGATCTGTACGCCCAGAATTTCCCAGATCGCAGCGGTTGCGGCTTTGCGAAGCGAAACGGATCATGTGGCAGAGTTTCGCGCGATCCTCGGTGAGCGCCGTTCGCTGATCTGCGAAAGGCTGGACCGTCTACCGCATGTGTTTCAATACGCTCGTCCCGATGGTGCATACTACGTGTTCCCGCGCGTGCTGGTCGAACACGAAACATCAGCGGAATTCGCAAAGGGCCTCCTGTTCAATACCAAGGTTGCCGTGACCCCGGGCGACGCTTTCGGGCCTTCCGGCAGATCCCACGTTCGCATGGCCTTTTGTGTCGACAGCGACACCATCAACCTGAGTTTTGACCGGCTCGAGGAACGCTTCGGCGTTTGAAGCCCGTGCCACTTGGTCCACTCAGGGAGTTTCGGTCAGGCGGTCAATAAAACCTACGGCATCCGCATCTCTTGATGTTCCTCCAGATCCTACAACTTGATTTCCTAAGCGATCGTTGTACGTTCGTTCCGAACAACAAAATTTCTCACTTACATCGAAAAAGGACGACTTTTGATCTCAGGCCCGGGTTGACCCGTACCGCAACAGCAGGTGCCATTGCTTTGACCCAGCCAGAAGCTTTTCACACGCATTAGAATGAAGGCACAGGTGCCCAAGCCAATTAGGATATTTTCTTACAAACTCCTGTTGGATGAGCCCTTCAAATACGGTTCGAATTGCATTTCATTCCCTAAAGAATTCAGATTGCTCCTTTGGCGATTCAAGATTGGATTTACCCTAACACCGTTCGACAATTCCGTGGTACAGATCGAAAAACCCTAATGCGTGTTGCCTTAGTGTATTTCAATCAGAGCATAAGAAACGTTTGACTTGTAATGGAAAATTTGGTCGGCCTTTCTGTCAGCGACGCGCTCTGGTATGCGATGGTCCTCTTGGCAGCCTCGTATATTCGCGGCTTTTCCGGGTTCGGATTTACCGCGATATTTCTTGCCGGATTAACTCTTATTCTGCCTGTTGTCGAAATCGTGCCCTTATCTATTGCCTTGGAACTGACCGCATCCTCGGCACAGGCGAAAGGCATTGCCCGCCATGTCAAATGGCGCGAACTTGGCCTCCTGCTTACAGCCGGCATAATTTTCACGCCCTTAGGGGTTTACCTGCTAGGCGTTATTGACGACCAGACCCTGAGGTTGACAGCTTTGGTTTTTGTCTTCGCATCGAGCTTGTATTTGGTTTTTTGGCGCACTCGCTTGCGGCAGTTTTCTCTCGGAATTTATGCGCTGGTCGGTTCTGCAATTGGTGTTGTCAACGGTGCGACGGCGCTTAGCGGGCTCGTTCTGGCGCTGTTTTTCAGCTTGTCGAACAAGCAAGCCATCGAGATGCGTGCGACGATGATATTCTATTTATTTGCCGCTGATATATGGGCTTTTTCGCTTTTGATCGGGGCGGGTTACTACGACAGTATCGCGATCACACGCGCCGCAGTTTCATTGCCATTGCTCGCGGTTGGCGTCTGGCTGGGATCAAGACATTTCGCAGCGGCAGGGCCTGAATCCTACAGAAAAGTCGTGCTGTGGCTGTTGTTGATGCTTAGCGCCGTGGGTCTTGTTGGGTTGTTCACGACATTGCTGGGTTAGAGGCGCCGCACAGGTGTTGTCAGACAAATTTGAACCAGTCTCTACAAGGCCAACATCACTGTCCTTTATGCCGCGCAGAGACCGCGCCACTCAGCGAGAGCAGCGGTGCGGTTCATCTTGAAATGATCTCTTTGGGAAAGGCTGCGCTCCTGATTGAAGTGGTTGAAAACGGAAGCATGGACGGAAACAAATTTCTGTAAACTTCGCATACGACGAAAGCGGTGCATGGCACGTTCTCGTCGTCGAAAAGGTAGGTGTGAGTTTTCTGCGCGATTGTTTTTCCAGCGCCCTGTTTCTTGTCTGGCAATATTTCCGATAACTTTCATCGCGGCGCCATAGGATCTTAGTTTGTCGGTCACGATGACTTCCGGCGGCCCATATCTTTTCATCACTTTCTTCAAGAACTTAAGGGCTGCGGTGCGATCTCGGCGCTTCGTTACATAGCTTTCCAACACCTCCCCTTCGTGATCTACCGCGCGCCAAAGGTAGTGTCGTTCACCGTTGATTTTCACGAAAACCTCGTCGAGATGCCAACGCCAGTTCGAGTAACATCGCATCCGGCAGGCCCGTTTTCTGCGTATTTCTGAAGCGAACATGGGGCCAAATCTGTTCCACCAAAACCGTACAGTTTCGTGGCTGACATCAATGCCCCGTTCATGCAGTAGATCCTCGACATTCCGAAGCGACAATGGAAATCGGACATATAGCATCACCGCAAGACGGATAATCTCAGGACTGGTTTTGAAATAGCGAAAAGGAGAGCGTTTTGTCATACTTCGACGCTAAATCTCCGCCCTGCCCTTCACAACCGAGTTTCCTCTGACACCGCCTATTTCTGGGCTGGTTTTGAAGTAGCGAAATGGTGAGCGTTTTGTCATGACCGAAGGCTAGATCGGCACCCTGCCCTTCACAACCGAGTTTCCTGTGACATCGCCTGGCTGGAAGCTAGATCGGCCCCCTGCACACCTCAAGCGAGTTTCCTCTGACATCACCTTCGGATCAAACGACGCGGCGCAACGCGGCGCGCGCTTTACTTAACAGACCTGGCCTCTCTTTCGGTACATCCGCAGATGCCATTCTCTCGACTGGCTTCACTTTGTGGCCGAGCGGCTTCCGAGCAAGGGCGCTTGCGACAACGACGGATGCCACGCCGAGCTGCGCATCGTTGCGAGAGGCTTGAAGTTGAGCCGCCTCTCTTGGATCAATCAACTCACCAGAGGCACTGTCAAACACCAGAGCGGTCTTACGCCCCCGCTTGTTCGTTTGTTCCTCCACTGGTGCAGTTGTTGTTGGCTCATCCTCGCTTGGAACAACCGTAACCGTTGTCTCATCATCAACCTCTACGCGCGTAGCGGCCTCAAGCTCTTCTGCCATAATCGCAAGTTGGTCATGCTCATATCCAAGCAAATGCCCAATCTCGTGACGCAGAACGGTCAGAAGATCCACACCGGAGGTAATGACGTCGCCAGAGGCACTGTCATCGCCTTCGATATACCAGCCAGAACCAGCTGCTGTCGCATCGATCAGGATCGTGTCATCCCCAACGGCCCGCGCCAGAGTGCTACCTTCAAGATCAGTGACAACAAGTGACACACCCTCAAACGCCAGCAGCTCTTCAGCGGAAATCAACCCGCTGGCCGCCCAGTCTTCCAGAGCCTCGTCGAACAACCGCTCAACTTCGGACCCATCCAGCGTTGCCTCGATGTAATCCTCGTTCGAGAGCGCCTCAAAGTTTTGCTGCGCCAACTTCAGAGTGTCGCTGAAGGCTTCGTCGTTGGTGGCCAGGCGGAAGTCATCAAAGGTAGCCGAGCCATCAAGAACGATCAGGCCAAAGCCCCCGTCGGCAAGCGCTCCGTTGAAGCCGTACTGACCAATTGTCGTGCCGTTGACCGAGATTTGAAGACCGGCGCCCTGGATGGTCACCATCAGGTGTTCGGCCTCATTTGCGTTCAGATCAAAGGCAAACGTGCCATCAACGACCTGACCGTCCTCGTCCGTAGCATGACCCACGATCACGCGGTCATTCGCGGCATCCAGAACAACGAACTTGTAGTTGAGTGCGTCATATCGGTCGAACACGAACCCTGACGTTCCCGAACCTTTGATGTCGACTTCCATTTCAAGGATGCTGTTAACACCAAGTCCGACACCCAGATTGACGGTCTGAACCGCAGGCGCCAGGCCCGAGACAACACCCGTCAGAGTGCCCGACGCTTCGGTCCAGCCGCTTGACTGAGCAACACGCGGAAGCTCAGTGACCGGTGGCGAGAAGTCGTCAGTCTCGTCCAGCGTCCAGTCGGGCGGCAGGATCTGCACCTTGAAGTTGTCCACTTTGCCGCGCGAACCATTCATACCGACACCAACCAAACCTTGGTTGAGCGGAACGGGGTCGCCATACACGTCAAGCCGCGGTGTGTAGTCATATGTGAACCAGTTCACCCCAGCCACGGCCAGCGTCACATTGTTCCCGTTGACCGCAACGGTCACCGAATAGTTCTGCCCCGGTTTAATCCGCACCGGTTTCTTGGACTGAACGACGTAGTTCCAACCGGACTCATCGACATAGCCCATCTCGATCTTGTTGGTGGACACGTTAATACCGGCGAATTTGAAGTCGACATCGCTGTGGTAGTCGAAGATGACATAACCGTTGGCTTTCCAGCCGCCGGTGGGCTTGTCCAGATTAAAGGTCGCTTCGACCTCGTAATAGCTGGGCAGGTAGTCATCCAACAAGAACACTGCTGATGCTGTGTCGGATTCGGTCTCCGAAGCGATCGCCAGAGCACCACCAGTTGACGTGAAGCTCCCGTCGTCAGCTGAAAAGCCACCCATGGTGCGGTCATTGAAGTCAGCGGTCCGAAGAATGTCACGACGTCCACCCGGGATGTTGCCGGCTTGCGGGTCCGTGGGGGGACCGGACTGGTCCTGCCAGAAGCCGCGGTCACGTTGCGTTACCAGGCCGATTTCACCATGCGGATTGCCCTGAAGCTGGATCACGTTGGAATAGCGTGAGTCCTGTTCAATGGAACCAACATCGCTTGTCCGGGTAATATCAACACCATCCGAGTAAGCTTGTGCAGCAAGGAAATCCCAAAGCTGCGGCGGAACCTGACGGCTGACCGTCGAGATACCGAACGGGGCGAAGGGCACCAGATAGGCATTGAATTCTCCCAGGTGGTCAATCAGTCGATCGCCACCGGTATTGCCGATCAGGATATCAAGCCCGGCGCCACCAAATACCCGGTCTTCCCAGGACAGATGCGTTTCGGGGGTGTTGTTCAACCCTGCATCAGCGCTATCTGCCGATCCGAAAGCCCCGGTGTCATAGACCGAAATATCGGTACCGATGACATCATCAGCGTTCATCAGGTCATTGCCGAAGCCGCCGTAAATCCGGTCCTTACCGGTACCGCCAACGATCCAGTCATTCCCTATGTCGCCAAAGATGCGATCGTTCCCATCGCTTTCAACAGCCACTTCTTCGCCAATCGGCGTGCCATTCGGCGCGAATGCGACATAGCTGAGGACGTCTTCACCCTCATTGTCCGGCGCATTGAGGAAATACTGTTTCAGACCATCAGGTGCCCCGTCTTTCCAGACCGTACCATCATCATGGAACAGGATAACCCGGCGCGGGTCGTATTCGTCATAGAGATAGAATTCACCCGTACGCTCACGTGTTGGCGTGGGTTCGTTCCAATGCTCATCACCGTCACCAAAGAGCAGGATGTTGCCCGGGTTCCATGGGCGGGTGAAATCGGTCCGTGTCAGGCCAATCGGCTGTTTCGCATTAGGATCATCACCACTGACATCGTCGATGCCAGGTGTGTCGCCGTCACCGAACAGCAGAATATACCCTTCTGCAATCGCTTCGTGACCACCCACGGCATCATCACCAGAGCCACCGTGCAGGTAGTCGGTTCCGAGGCCACCAAAGATCACATCATCTGCGAAATAGGGGTTATGCGCTGTCGGATCGGCCGATGAGACAGGGGCAATCGACGTCGAGATCACGTCAAAGGGCGTCAAGTCGACGGCTTTAACCAGTTCATATTCGATGTTGATCGTTTCCTGCTGCACCCGACCAGGCGTGAAAATGGCTTCGTTCAGCACGTTACCCTGGCTGGTGCGGCGATCCGGGTCAGAGGTCAGCAGTTTGAGCGTTCCGTAAAGATCTTCGGAATACGCCTGACCAAAGGTCTCGCCACCGGCAAGCCCTTCGTTGCGCTGCGTGAAGATCCGGCCATCATCGCCCAGAACACCGTCGATACCGGTACCACCGGAGATCCAGTCGTTGCCCCAGCCGCCGATCAGATCGTCGTTTTCAGCGTCGCCGAAGGCAATGTCGTTGCCGCCACCCAAGTAAACGACATCGTCACCGGTTCCCCCATGCACTTCGTCGTTTCCGCCGATATCGCGCAGCGCCCAGAACCCGAACGTGTTGCGCCAGGTGTCACCATCGACCGCAAAGTTGATGTCGATGTTGGGATCCCCCGCATAGTCAGGGTTGGTGATGAAGTCGCCAGCGATGCCTTCCGGATTGTCGCCAAAAAAATCAGGACCACCCGGGCTGTAGTCAAGCTGACTGACACCGCGGACAATGATCCGTTCACCATTTTCGGAATTGTAGTCGTCATAGTCGAAGGCAAGGTAGAGACCGCCCCGCGTGTTATAAAGCGCGTCATAGAGCGGTGCGAAAACCTCGGGGTCGCTCAGGTCGATGCTGCCGTCCAACACGTCGGTGTTGTTCACGCCAACGATGCGAACGATATCAGCGTTGTCGCCGGCAATCACATCCGCATCAGCGGCATGTCTTGCAAGTGCCGATGTCGACCCATCCGGGTTCTCGGCGCTATTGCGCGCGATTTCGTCTTCTGCGCCAGAACCACCAAACAGCATGTCTTTGTGGTCCGGACGAAGATCCGGGTTGATCAGGCTGAAGAAGCTGGACGAGCCACCAACGATGTCATCCTGACCCATACCGCCAAATACGATATCGCAGCCGCCGCCACCTTCGATGTAGTCGTTGCCGTCGATACCGTTGATGTCGACGCCAGCGCTTACAACCTTCAGCGCACCAAGCGGGTCTTCAGGTCCAAGCGGGTCACGACCGGCACTTACATACCCAGTCGGAAGCACAATGCCATCGACCGTTCCGTCGCCACGGCCAGCAACAGCACCTTCGATTGTACCGTCACCCTGGATGATGTCATTGCCAAGTTGACCAAAGAGCTGGTCATGGCCACCGCCACCCGCGATCAGATCGTTTCCAAAGGTGCCCACACCGGCAAGGCCATCATTGATCTCGAATGTGTGGAATTCGGAATAGTCGATGGAATACTCGTTCCACCAGCTTGGTCCATTCGGGTCGCGATAATCGCGCGCGACGCGTTCACCGTTCTCCAGTGTCACCATCAGGACGCCGCTGCCAGTCTCGGTGATCTCATAGACCCCTGTGCTGACTTCGGTGCCATACCCATCCGACGGTGCAAGATCGGTCCGACCGTACATCAGCGTACCGGCCAGTGTCTGGAACCGAAGGCTCTCGATATCGTCGTAAAGGTTTCCGTCGATCTCGCCCATGCGGCTAAGCACAACGTTGTCGCCAAAGATCAGATCGTCGCCTTCCAGACCGTCCAGCGCATCGTTGCCCGCGCCACCGATCAGGATGTCGTTAAGCTCGGAGCCAAGGATGGTGTCATCACCACCGGTTGCGACTTCGGCTGTAACGATTGCGATTACCGTCGAAAGCTCCGTGGTCTGGATCTTTTGCGGAAGCCCGAACGGTTGGTTCGGATCAACAACAAGCTGTTCAACCTGGCCATGATCACCAAAGATGATATCCGGCGTATCGCCGTCGAACGCGGACCCATTGCCGACGATGATGTCATCGCCTGCACCAGCAATATTTACCTCGCCGCTTGTATCGACCAGACGGTCACCAAGCGGATCACTTACTGGGCTTTCATACGGTGCAAACGTGCCTTCGGCATGTGCAAGCCCTTCGACCAATGACGGCTCGGGGCTGGCGTTGATCGTGGCAACCGTCAGAGCACGGGTCAGGATATTAACGTTAAAGCCGCTGTCACCATAGATATGGTCTGTCCCGGCCTGACCGATAATCGTGTCATTGCCCGAACCACCGGCCAGATGGTCACCAGTTTGGGACCCGATAATCAAGTCATCACCCATACCGCCATAGGCGATGATGCCGACGCTCTTATAGATGCCATTGGCAGCGTCATCAGCGAAGAGAGCCGAAGCGTCGATGATGTCGTGACCGTGAAGGTCAAACGGGTTGGCGACTGCAAAGATGAACTCATCATCTTCGTTTTCTCCGTCCGGAAGCGTCGGGAACGGATCAAACGGTTTCTCACCAAACTCAATGCCATAGGGATCGTTCGGATCACCCGAATACCACACGCCGTCCTGGCTTGTATCACCGTAGATGACCAGTGGGCTTTCAGGGCCTGCGCCACCGGTGACGATGAAGTGATCGCCGCCTTTGCGCTGCTCTCCAGCTGTTGTCCAGTCATAGGTCGTGATAGTCAGCGTCGCGCCGCCATCGTCGCCGCCACAGTTGGCCAGCGCCGCATCCAGAAGAACCAGAGTTTTGTCATCCGGAAGGATATCGGCGATCGTGAACGCACCGGCATAGCCGTCGATGAAGAGAACACCACCAGCAACGAACCCAAGTCCGGACCAGGTTTGGTCCTCATTCAGCGTCACGATGGTTTCAAGTTCACCAGTAGAGGTGCTTCCTGCAACAACCTCGACTTCGACTGTTACATTGACCGTCACCGTGACCTCATTGGCCTCGACTTTGCTGATGAGGAACAGCTCCTCAGGATGGCTGCTGATCGTTACAGTATCAACGTCGGCGTAGCCCATCAGGGACCCATCGTTCGGAGCGCTCAGAACCAGCAAGGAGTCTTCACCCCAGCTGGCAAACGTTGGTGTGACGCCGTAGTCACTGGCAACCGCATCCCGGATGTTCTCAATCGTACGCGTGAAGCTCTCACCTTCCAGCTGGATCAAATCGCCAACGGCAAAGTCGGCTTCGACAAAGCTACGTCCATCCAGACGCGCTGCGTCTGTATTGTCACCCACTGTGTCCAGATTGAATTTTCCCAGCACATCGACATACAGGTTGCCGCCGCCGTGAAGCACAGTCAGCCCGCCATGGCTGCCTTGGACCCAGAACGTGTCCGAAAGCTCGGTCAACCCGTCAAGGCCCGTGCCTTCAACCACGATCTTCAAGTTGTCGTCGCTAAGTTCAACAATGCGATACTCGCGGCTTTCGTCGCCGATACCAACATGGATCAGGTGACCTTCCAGGAAGCCCGCCTCGGTCCAGTCTGCAGCACCGGTGGTGCCGTCATTGGTGTTCCAACGCAGCGTTGCACCCGCAGATGTCGCGGCAAGAACGTCAACTGTCAGAAGCTCGATGACATCTTGATCCACTGCGACCAGCTTGGTCGAACCGCTGAAGTCAACGCCCGCAGGCAATGTCGTCGCGCTGAGGATCAGAAGCGAGTTGTCGGACGGATCACGATAGGGTTCGTCCGTCTTCGGATCGATATCCGTCGGGGCATAGGCCAAAGCGTCTTCAATGCCGATGACATGTCCCAGATATACCTGAGTCCCATTGTCAGCCACCGCAAAGACGGACTGACCGACAAGGAATCCCTCGCCTTTCCAGTTAAAGCCTTCTCGCGTGATGACCAGTTGACCTTGGAACTCGGGCTGGTTGTCGTAAAGGAAGTCAAAATCACGATCAGACCATTCGGCAATCGCCGCGAACTCGTTCTCGGCCGAGACCGCGGGCGCGGGGTTAAGCGTGCCTTCGACTTCGACCAGGTCATTGCCTTCGCCAAGCATGACGTTGACAACTTCAACCGTGCTGACCTGGTTGTCGTTTGTCACACCGCTAGCACCAAAGTTCACTTTGCCAAAGCTGACGCCGCCAGGGAAGGTCAGGGTCGTGCCCTGTTCGCTTTCAGAGCCCTCGCCAAAGAGCGGTCCTGTGACATTGGGGAAGACCAGATCCGGTCCCATACCAAAGCCCGTCAGGGTGGTTTCGGTCAGAACGCCAGATGTGTCGGCCTTCGATCCATCGTTGAAGATGTTCAGAACGTCGATCTGCTGGCTTTCCGGCGGTTGCGCGCTGATGGCGATCAGGAAGCTGTCTTCCTCGCCCGGCAGTTTGACACCGTTGGTAAGCGAGCGGTCGGCACCGGACGGGCCACCTTCGACAGCCAGCGGACCACGAAGATCGCTCAGGCGGTGCGCCTTGACCGGGAAGATTTTGACACCTTCGCGGGTGGTCGGCACTTCGTAATGGGGATCAGCCGTCAGCTCGATCTCCTGAAGCATGTAGTAGTCTGCCGTCGTGAACACCGCATTTGCAGCAATCCGCGTTACGGATACCTGATCATCGGCGGCATCAGTCAGCCAAGCAGCGCTTGAAACATCCGCGTTCGGGTCAAGGGTGAACTGGATCGTATGATCCTGCGAGTCGTTGAAGCCGCGGATAATCGCAATCTTGGCTTCGATTTCGTTCACACCATCCGAGATACGGACCCACTGGCCTTCCAGGAAACCTTCTTTAAGCCAGCCTTGCACTTTTTCATTTCCGGCTCCGAAGGCTTCGGTCCGGACAAGTGCCGGTGCACCATCCACCGTGGTGTAGGACACAGTACCAGTCCACATGTCCCGTTCAGCCAGACGCGACAGGACGACCTCGTCCAGGACTTCGACGGCCGAAATCGGTCCGCCGACAGTGTCCAGATCGCTTTGCACCAATGTGAGCACGTGATCCGTGACCGAAAGAACCTCGAAGTCGCCATCCGCGATACCAGAGACACTGATCCGGATCAGGTCCTTTGCGTCCCAGCCTTCAGAAACAAAGCTTCCGAAATCTTCGCCGGTTCCGCGTGTCAATGTCGCGTTGGCGCCTGTGTCATCAAATATGATCGATCCAACGAACACTTGCGAAGCCCGCGGGCCGCCGACTTCGACGTAGTCATCAAGGGTGACACTTACGCCATTGATGCTTGTGACATTCGCAAGACCATCCGTCACGACCGCTACGTTAACATCCGCAGTCGGCGCTTTCGTCAGACGCAGGTTGTATGTGTCCGGGACGGATTCGTCTGCCACAGTGCCCAGATCATCAGGGATCAGCACCGTATCGCGACCGCTGATCAGAACAACCGAACCGGCTGTGTCGTTATCGATTACTTCGATATCCAACAGCCCGGTGCCGGAGCGCAGGTTCGGGAACACATAATCGTTGTTCGCATCAACCGTAATTGGCCCTGTCGGCGCATCACGCGTCACAGAGACACCCGTCAGATCGGTCGGCGTAATACCGGATCCGTCGACATCAAGGATCAGGGTCAAGCCAGCTTTGTCGAACCCTTTGATGACGCCGCCCGTGATCCCTGACGCCCCAGTAATGGTTACCGTTTCGCCAACCTCAAAGCCGCTGGATATCCAGCCACCGGAGGTCAGGCTAAATGCAGCAAACTCAGTGACACCCTCGTCATCAGACCAGGCAGTAAGCTCCATATCGGCCGTGATCGACGCAAGGTTCCGGCCAAAGCCGATGACGGCTGTTTGAGGGTCTTCTCTAGCGTCATCATTCTCTGCCAGAATTGTGACAAGGACAGCTTGATCCCAATTGCTTGCATCGAAGGAAATCGTGTTCGTTGCAGCATCAAAGCGACCAGTTCCACCATCGCTCAGTTCGATGGCTTTGTCCGTCAGATCGGTCAGCCCGAGGTCCCCGTACAGCCCACCAAGGTTCAGTTTGATAACGACTGTATCGCCAGCTTCCGGCGCTTTTTGCAACTGAACCAGAATTTGGTCGGTCAGTTCCGTTCCGCCACTGGTGCCTTCGACAACCAGACTGCGGGCGTCTTCGACAAAATCGGTAACGATGCCCCCAACGATGGTTGCCGAACCGTTTTCGATTTCGGTCACAAGAACGCCGGGCGTGTCGTTGTCGCGGACTTCCACTTCGACGTTGCGCACGTCGATGGCATCATAGTCCGCCGCGTTGGAAATCACCGAATGCTGAACCACTGTGATCCGGTCGCCCTCGGCGCGCAGATCATCAACAGCCAGAAGATCAACAGTTTGCGCTATATGCCAGTTATCTTTGGTAAATTTCAGGACCACTGCACGGTTCGGAACGTAAAGTGTGGTGCCGTCCATAACAATTTCGCGAAGGAAATCTTCATCTACCATCTGGTTCGTTAGGGCCAGATAGTCGACACCAAGGATGCTGGCCTGAGCAACGGTATCAGACGTCGTGTCACCAGAGGACATCAAGAGGCTGTCCCCCTTGCCGCCGGGCAAGCCATCATTCGGCAAGGTGCCGTCTTGTTCTTCCTGCGGCGAACGGGCACCCGACACGGTCACGTAAACCACGTCGTCATCCGTCAACGCGCGGGCAAGACGAACGGTATAGCTGTCGGTTTCGCGAGACGCGTCGCCTTCACGCACAGCCGTAAAGCCGTCTGTGCCTTCGTCGATGACAACAAGGCCTTCGCCGTCGGTGGTGACGTTGTATTGCAGCCCATCGATGACAGATCCGTCATAGAGGTAATCATCAGAAACCACGATGTGGTCCGCAGCACCGGAAACACCTTCCAGTTCGCGTGTGATGATGTCTTCCTGAACATCGCCAGCGACGTTGATGATATCAGACCCCAGACCGCCAATGACGCGGTATGCGACGCCGAAGGCTGTCGAGCGGACGTAGAATTTGTCATCACCTTCCAGCCCGTCAACCTCGACCACTTCCACGGTCGAATAGCGCACATTCAGGCCTGCGCCGAAGATGCCCTGGTCGGTAATCGCAATGTCATCGGCAAATTCTGTGCCCAGGATGACAAGCTTGTCAAAGCCGGTTCCGCCTTCGACCGACACCGGGGCATTGATGTTGTAACGCACCTCATCCTGGCCACCGCCAGCGCGGATATCCGGAGCTTGCGCGACCGAGAAGCCCAACCCGATCTGCGGGCTGGCAACGCCATCTTCGTCCAGAACGATGATGTCGTCCTTCGTATGGCCAACAGTGATAAAGGCGTCGAGGAAATTGATGCCGCCGTCACCATTGCGATCAGTGGTGTATCCGGCCCCACCGTCAGACAGCAGTGCCTTCAGCTCAACTGCGTCCGCGCGGCCAACAAATGCAAGATCGCCATTTGCATCGATCTCGTTCAGAAGGTCCACAGCGGCCTGAAGGTCGGCAATGTCAATCGAGCCGTCTTCGTTCCAGTCATAATCCGTCGTTGCCGAAATTGCGAAGGCGCGAACGATAAACAGGTCGTTGTCATCATCGCCTTCCAGCCGCAATTCAGACTGGTTGGAATAGACGCGGAATTCATCGTTGCCGCCACCGCCTTGCGCCAGAAGCGGCGCTGAGGACCCACGGCTGAGCCAGCCGCGTGTTGTCGGTTTGAGATCAGGGAAGACATCCTGCGCCAGCAGGTTTCCGTCCGCTTCGTTACGGTTTTCACCAAAGATCTGACCGATCTGGAAGACGTCATTGCCTTCGCCACCGTCAATCGTCGTGATGACCGTCGTATCGTCCGAGTAGAAGTGGTCGTTACCACCCTGCCCTTCGATCGTCAGACGACCGTTCAGACCGCTGTCGTAGGAAATGCGCTGCACTTTGGCGCTGTCGAAGGTTTCCGGCAGAACATCCTGATACCCATCAAGTGTGCCATGCAACAGCGCGACATATCCGGGGCGATCCGCCACTTCGCCAGGCAATTCAGCTGCCGTACGCAGAAGGAAGATATCGTCATTGGGATCGTCAACACCATTCAATTCGCTGTTAAAGCCGTAGATGAACGCTTCGTCCACACCATCGTCCTCTTCCCCAGTGTCGAGGATGTTGATGATGTAATTCCGCTCATCGTCCTGACTGCCCAGCGTGAACACTTCGTAAGTATCCGTGTCGGACTGCCCGTCAAGCGTGAGCGTTTGACCGGCCAGAACCGAGAGTTCAACGGTCGTGCCGTCCACAATGCTTTGCGTATCATAGGGTTCGGTCGCATAGGTGATCGTCGTGATCGCAGGCGAGGTTTGTGTCGCTGTATCCTGCAGATAATAAACAACAAAGCTGTCCTGCCCGTCATCACGGGCATCAGGCGTTGCATAATCACCTGTCACAGCATCGGCAGAACCATAGGCCCGCGTTTCCGAACCAAGGTAGATGTAGCCATCATTACCCCAGGCGATCTGACCCGTTGATCCTCCGGTATCACCGAACTGAATGAGGTCCACATCGGTATTGCCGAAAACCCTGGTGATCCCATCCGCAGAACCGTCAGTCTGGATGTCACCGTCTGTGCCCCAGGGCCGCCATGTGCCAATCGGAGCGCTTCGGGTGGTTCCCGTCGGGGTGCTGGGCGAGCCCGGAACGCGGTTGCCCAGCGTAACCATGACGGCACCTGCGATGATCTGACCGCGCAGCACGGCGCTGGCGCCATAATCTTCGTCGGTGTTGGACAAGTCGCCTTCGTCATCCACAAAGATGTCGATGCCCTCAGCCGCCACAATCGCACTGTTTTCGTGGGATGCAAAATCATCCCCCACGCGCAGTTCGACATAACCTGCCTCGGCAAGGATCAAACCATGCGGCAGCGGCCGCAACGAGTCATCATGACCGCCAGGCGCAACATCATTGGTTTCAGCAAAGCGGGCTGATCCATCTTTGATCAACAACAGATCCTGGTTCTGGCTGTTGTCATTTGCTTCACGGACCACAAGGACGATGTCACCTAGGTAGCTGTGACCAAGCGCAAGGCGCAATTCTTCGTCGGTTTCGGTGACAACCACATCGCCATCGGCCTCAAGTCCCACGTCGTCAATGTTCGCGATCAAAGACGCATTCGTACTGAGATCAAAGCGGCTATTGATTTCAAACGCATTGGCCTTCGTACCGATCGATCCGCCATTTGCGTCCAGATCAATGGACCGGGCAATGATATTTGCGGCTGTCGCATCGTCACCATTTGCATCAAGGATCGAACCCGACGTCGTTCTCAGGCTGACATCATGGCTGGTCGAAACGAGATAGACTCTCAGGTCGCCCGACACCTCGTCGATGAAGATGCCATCGGTTCTTGTGGCCGGTGCGGCGTCATAGGCCCGCAGGACACCTGTCGCGTTGTCGGAATTGGCGACATTGATTTCAAGGAAGTTCCCGATTTCGCCGATACCACCGGCTGCACCGCTATCATACACCACCGGTGTCACGATCTGTGCGGATACGTCACTTGGATCCGGATTGACAAATCCGGGCGCCACGTTGCCCACCGAACCGGACGCAGACACCATCGTTATGTTGCGGCCTGAGACATCTGCCGCGTTGGTGTTGTCATCGTTATTCGCATCAATAATCGACATCGGCGAATACAGCAAAACGTCCGAACCGGTCGATCGGACTTCTTCCAGCCGCATGTGGCCGGTCACTTCGGTCAGCGTGATGTAGCCATCAGTTACGACCGTAATGTCTCCATCATTGTAGTTCAGGCCGTCATTCGCGATTTCGGTGAGGGCAAGGACATTGATCAAGGGCTGACCGGCAGTGGTGTTGGCAGCTTTGACAATGATGTCACCGTTTGCATCGGCGGTTGTGTATGCGCCGTCGCCAGCTTGCAAGCCCGCCAGAATGCGATCTTTCGAAGCTCGCTCCAGACCACGGAAATCATAGGTGGTCACGGCAATCGGCGTGCTGACAAGGCTGTCCCCAACGAAACCTTCGATGGGACCGATATATGAATTGAACCCGCTATCGGGATCGAAGAAGAATTCGAAGTGGTTGCTTGAGTCCGGGTTGGTCGGAGATGTGGCCGAAGGATTGTCGTCCCACTCAACCGCGATACCCACGCGGCCAGCGACGCTGCTCTGGTGCAGGCTTTGCTGCAGAAGAACGTCTGCCGTATTGCCCGCGGCGATGCGGTCAACGTTAACAATATACTCGCCAGCGGCCGCGCCTTCGCGTTTCAAGGCCCGCAGATCAAGGTCAATATTGTCGGCGGCATCAATGGTGATCGCTTCCACAACTGTGAAGGTGTGATCGTCCGACAAATTGGCACCCAAAACAAGGTCTTCTGCCGCGCCACCAGGGGTCAAAAACAATTGCAGCGACTGGCCGTCTTCGCTGACCAGAGCATAGTAGTATGCCCCGTTGGTCAGGCCGATATCGGCATTGGACGACGTATACTGAATCAATTGGCCATCGACGAATTTGCTGCCTTGGCCCAGGAAGATCGTGTCGCTCAAGGCGCTGACCTGGCTGGTTCTGAAGGACAGGCTTTCGGGCAGACCCGCAACGCTGACCAAATCAACATTCAGGCGCTCGCTGTTCGAGCCAACATCGTTTGCCGCGTCGACATTCAGGATGTTGGTGATGATCAACGATTGTCGGCCAACAGGCGACGTCACGCCGCGATCTTTGCCAGAGAGGATAGAGCCAAAGCCTCCTCCACCGGTGTTGACGATGGACGTTGTGCCTATCGGATTGTTGATCGTACCATCGATGATGATGTTGCTGTTACCGGTGTTGATGATCTCGATCAGCGTCGGCGCGACCTCGGCATTGATTGTAAAGGTCAACGGTGCCGTATGGGACGGGTTGAGCCACACCAGAGGCTTGTCGCTTGACTGAACATCGATGTTGTTGATCTCGATATCGCGGTCCGAGGCATTTGTGATCCGCACACGTTCCAGCGTTTCACGGAAGGTCCAAACACCGTTGGAGCCGTCCATATAAGCCGAGTCAAAGGCGACGTCGCCCGGACCCGGGTTGCCGATGTCGTTGACGACAATCAGGTCACTTTGGATTTGACCGGCATCAAGCCGCGAGTTCGAACCCTGAGCGCGGTCATCGATTGTGACATTGATCGCTTTTTGAATGAAACCACGGTCATCGATGAGCACGTCCCGGACGACATCCAGCTCGGGCGAACGTCCTGATAAGATCGTCACGTCGCTATCGAAATCGATATCTTCGTCAAAGTCTGTGCTGTGATCGCCATGTGAATCCGAACCACCAGATGCCAGCGAGCGTTTCGAATGTCGCGCGCTGTTTCCAACTTCCGTGTGTCCACCGTTCGAAGTGGTCACATAGAACGCGAGGCGGAACTTGCCATTCTGGAATTGCGCCAGTTCGGTGAAGTCACCGTCTGGGTTCGCAACACCCGGGGTTTGCAGTTCGATCCGGGGGCCAGCCGTAACCTCGGCGTTATCAAAGCCCCTGACCAGACCATCCAGATCCTGCTGAACGGTCGTATCCGAACTGACATACCCAAACAGACCCGAGGAACGGGTATAGGCCGATGCCGTGGTCCGGACATCATCAAACGAGGTGATGAAATCGACACCACGGTAGCCAATGACTTCGGCATCCGTGTTCACGGTTATGACGTTATCTGCCTGATACTTGGCCGTCGCATCTGCGGTGCCTTCGGAATAGAACCCGCCGCCGCGCGCATCTGAAGAAGCATTGACGTTGGTTGTCCAGCCCGAATTACCGTCGGTGACGTCGCCAACAGTTGATTTCAGTATCACCTCTTGCGCTTCAAGTTTGGCCCGTGTGCCGATTGAAACATCTGCGCGCGCGCTGTCTGTGATGAAGTCCGAGCGGCCATCTGCGTCGCCGCCGAAACCATTGCCGCGAGCGGTCGAAGTTGACTTGCCGCGGACGGCACCTGAAACGGCCAGCTTGGCCAGGTTTCCGACCAGAACAACGGCATCATCACCGATGATCGCGTCGACATTATAGTCAAGGTTGATGCGGCTGTCGGCGTCTGCGACACCTACAAAGCCACCGGTTTTGGAGGTTGCCGAACTGTCGCTGCTGGCATCTGCCGCTGCATTTATCCGGAGATCACGACCTGCGATGATCTGGCTATTGGCGCCAATAAGCGCGTTGCTTGTCAGAACGGTCGTTGTCCGCGAGTCGACATTGCCCACGGCCACAAACCCACCGGACCCGTTTGTCGTGCTAACGGTTTGGTGGACATCAGCCAGCGTGGTGATGGTTACATCCTGACCGGCACGCAGGAAGTCCGCGTTGATCGCGCCACTTACGTTGGAGGTCGAGGTCAAGTCGGCGCTGTTTTGCTTCACACCAACGATCGAACCGCTCGACCCTTTTGCGGTTGCCGATGAGATACCGTCACCAGACTGCGGCGCGAACAGGCTCAGCGGAACACCACCTGGCCCAAACAACGTGCCGCCACTGGCGAAACTGGTCAGGTCAATCCGAAGATCATGGGTCCCCGGACCGGCACTGATGTCTTCGGCAAGTGCCCCAATAAGGTGTTGGGTGACGCCCCCGGCATTGACCACAAGATCAAGCCGCGCGCCGCCCGGGGTCAGGGAGAGCCCGAATTCCGTGCTGCTGACATAGTCGACATAGTAGGTTTGACCAGAAACAAGATCCACCAGACCGCCGTCGCTGTATTGCATGGGAAGATCGGCCAAGCGGATCAGCGAGTGGGTGTCGGAATTGCCCGGATCCGTCAGGTTGCCCGGCAGGTGATCATCCGCGGTGGTCAAATTATCGAACGGATAGCCCTTGTTCGGTGTCAGTGCGATGATTTCGGTGTCGAAGCTGTCGACGTCGCTGGAGCTGGCCTGCACACTTGCATTTGCATGGGGACCGGCCACCAGCCCTGCGTCCGTGCGGCTTAACCGGATCGTGTCACCACTGATGGCATCAATCACGGCCGTTCCACCAAGCGGCAGACCAGACAGATCAATGCTATCGCCAACAATAAAGCTTGACACGGAGTTCCAATTGGTTCCGCCACCCAACTTCAACGTTACATAGTCGGTTGAGCTTACGTTTTGGTATCCAACCGTCATCGACTGGTCGACACGATTGAAGTAGCTGAGGTTACCGCTAAGCACGATCTCAGACGCCGAGAGGCTGCTGATTGTGTAGGTGTCGTTATTGCCAGCACTGCCGGTGATTATGATCTCTTCACCAGCCTTAAAGCCGTCATCAATCCAGCTGCCGGCATCATCTCTGATAATGCGATCCGTGCCACCGTCATTCACATAGTACACGCTAACGTTTTCAGCAAAGGCGCGTTTGAGCGCAATGGTGCTGTCGTTGATCTTGACCACGCGGTAGAGCGTGTCCTGCGCCAAACCGCCAATCGGCGTCGCGCCGATATCGTCGAAGCTTTCGGTTGAATCATCAACAAAATCTAAGCGGTACAGAATGATATCGTTGGTTTCCAACCCATGGCTGAACGGCTGGCCTTCGCTGTTCGAACCGTCGGTGATCGCGAAACGGATATAGTCGTTGTCAATCGTTGAAAGGTTGAGGTAGCCGCCGGAAATCGTATTGCTTGAGCTGACGTCCACCTGGCGGTCTGTAAAGACCAGCGCCTCGGGTGCCACATAGGTAACCGCCTGATCATCCCCGAAGCCGTGGGTGAACCCGAATATGGTGTTGTTCTGGCTTGCATCCGCGTCAGCAATGTCATCGACGCTCGAAGGCAAAAAGGATTTGAAGGCACTATCCGGGTTAAGCGCAATTGCCTGACTTGTCGTCAGCTTGATCGTCAGAGCATCCACCACGATGACGTAGTAGGCCGCCTCATCCGTCAAACCGGGCAAATCGGTGCTGTCGGTGCGGTAAATCACTTTATCACCGGCACGGAAGCCATGCTCGGATTCGAAGGTAATTTCCTCAGTCAGCGGATTGACCGTCGCGCCGTCGAACTCGGCGCCCAGGGCGATGGTATTGGCATCAATATAGATGGTCGAATATTCACGATCAAAGTACTCGATCGTATCCACCCCGTTCGAGTTCGTAATCGTTTCGGCAACCGATCCGTCGAGCCCGCCAATGACACCGCCATTATCGACGTATTCGACAAGCTGGCCTGTTTCGAGACCATGTGCTGTAACAGTCAGCGTATCATCATCAATGCTGATACCGTCGATGCTAAAGGTCGGGACAACGCCCGTGCCGGGTGTTGCCGATGCGTCAAGCGCAACAGTGCCTTCGGCGTCAACAACGGCTCCGCTGTCGATGGTCGCTTTGACCACGGGCTGAAGACGCGCAACGGCAAATGACCCACCTACATCGACGCCACCGCCAGAGGAGCCTTTGGTATAGGCATCGGCCTGCGGCTTGGCGCCTGCGGTGACAGTGATATTACCGGTACCGCCGTTGTCATCGGTCACAAGGATCGAGGTATTGCCGCCAATATAGGCATTGGCCGCAACATAATTGCTGTCCAGAGTGAAGCTGCTGTCGGAATCGCTGAGCGGATCCCAGTTGCTGCTGTTCTCCTTGGCGTTGGCATAGGCCACTGACGTATTCGAAGCCGAAGACACCAGACCGCCTGAGGCGGATTCCGTTTTAGCGTTTGCGGTGTCGTTTGTTGTTGCAACGATCCCGATGCCGCCGACAACAATATTCGGCGTTGTAGAGGCGCTGCCTGTCGACGTGATACCCGCTGTCGAAGACCCGTTGGCTTCGGCATAGGTGTCGGTTTCGCCAACACTGACGATAATGCCGACATTCAGGCTTTCGACGTCCGCATCAGCGTCGTTTTTCGCTTTGGCAGAAATGCTTAGCGTGCCGTCAAGCGTCACGTTGGCATCGCCTTCAAGATAACTGTTGAGCGTCGGCGATGCGATTGCACGCGCCTCAGTGAACTGGAAGCCCAAAGCGGAAACCTTGCCCGCTTCGCTGTAAGCTTTCGATTTACGGCCTGCGGCCACGTCGAAGTTGTGAAGGGCACTGATGTCGAGCGTTGAGCCGCCGACAGTCGCACCGCTTTCCACGAAAGCAGACAGCGTCGGAGACACCACACTTGTCACTTCCATCGAGCCGACACCGGCAAGAGACCCGGCCTTGGCCGACCCGGATGCATCCGCCCTGCCGTCGGAAACGGCATGGACCTTGATATCACCGGCAACCGTACTCGTCGCATCTTCGCCGATCGATGCCTCGACCACCGGGGTGACTTCGGCTTTCGAAATGGGAATTGTGACTTCGATCAAACCACCGCCTGCAGCTTCGGCGCTTGCTACGGCATCAGAGACAACAACCGCTTTGACGGTCACATTCTGACCGCCCACGATGTCACCATTCATTTTCGCCTTAACGCTTCCGTGCGACTTGGCCGTGGCAATCGAAGCACCGACAGCCAAAGCGCCGAGGGAGAATGCGAACGCCTTGGCTTCAGTGAAGAATGCGCCATGCGCATCAACCAGCACGTCCCCAGCACCCGTATTGATGGCACCAAAGGTCGTATCGTCGGCATCAGCCGTAATTATGGCAACCACATTGGTATGATCCTCGGCAGTCGGCACCGAGCCCTGGCCGGAGAACAAACCGCCGCCTCCAGCACCGGTTTCGACGAAAATACCGCGACCGCCATCTTTCGTGATGGTCCCGTTTGCAGCGCGTGAGTGGTTATAAAGGGCGACGACATCCAACCCTTCGCTATCGGACTTCAGGTTGTTGCCGACACGGGCGCGCACATCAGACGCGAAATCCGCACGGCCAAGTGTAACACCCGCTGCCGCGACACCGGCAGTGATGCCGACAATATCGACGTCAGCTTTGTGCGACGCGCGGGCCTCGACAGTGATCTGACCATCGGAGTCGATTTCAACGTTGTCACCAATTTCAGCGCGAACTTTGGACTCGTTGTCGACGAAGACAAAGTTGAACGACCCGGCAAAGCCCCCTGCGGCGCCAGCATGAAGGTCAACATCAAAGTCGATTGTGGAGTTCGCCTTGACCGAAATATCGCCCACTTCATGCGGGACGGACACAGGGTCCTCGCCCGGAGCGGCAGGCAATTCCGTCGCCAGGCCAATATCAACGTTATCACCAATGCGCGCATGCGTTTCGATTGTGCTGGCATTGCCATCATCAGCGCTGATTTTGCTGAAGCCGACACCAATCGCGACCCCACCAACTTGAAGGCCGACAACATGGGACGTGAAGTCCTGATCGGTGTTTGCAAAAATCGACAAGCTGTTGGCGTCACGAATTACGGTGTTGTTGGACACCTCTGCCAGCAAGGTACTGTTATCGTTTATGACTGTGACAGCACCACCCAGAGCGGCAAGACCACCCGAGCCCACGAAAGCAGTATAATCAAGATCACGTTTGCCGAAGCCACCAACTGTGATGTCACCCCCAGCAGTGATCGTTCCACCCAGCTTGGCTTGAACCTTGCTGGTGACATTCAATACGGTGACAGCCGCACCCGCGCTGACCACGCCGACCCCGACGGCACCGTCCAGAACTTTGACAGTAATTTCTTCCGACGCATCAACGTTGACGTCATCGCCAGCGTTGATGATGACACCGCCCTCGACGATGGCATTAACGCCGCGCTGCGGCCCGACAGAAGACGCGGTAAGCGAGCTGTTCATATCCGCGCCGGTAAAGCTGTTTTCATCCGCCCCAAGGGTCAGGGCCGTCGCATCAAGAAGCTTACCTGCCCTGTCATCAGCCGAGTTTTCATCAATGCCTGCATGAGAAGAGTCATCCATGCTCGACAAGCCGGTGTTGACGTCATCAGACGTGTCATCAAGGTTACCTTGGGTTGCGGACGATGCGTTGTTGGCATCGCCGTCATCCTCAAGGGCGTCTTGCGATGTGTTTACGTTATCTCCGCCAGTATTTTCGCTTTCGGAGTTGTCATAGGACGACCCGAAGTCCTCACCGATCGACCAGACATTGATCGATGCCGCAAGGCCAACGACACCACCTGCACCGGCGATCGTGTAGCCTTCAAGATTGCGCTTGGCCAGCGCGTTGACGCTCAGATCTGTTTTGGTGTTCAGAACCGTGCCCGCACCGATCGAGGCGTTCACGTCGTTCTTCATCGTGCCAAAGCTGACCGCCCCGGCAATGCCTGCAATGCCGACGCCGACACTACCGGCAGCGTCGACCAGGCTTACAGCATTGGTTGCGCCCACATAGACGCCTTGATCAATTGTATCAGCAGTTTCGGAATTGCGTGTGTTGATTTGTGCGTTTTCGCCAATGCGCGCGGTTGCGTCGCTGTCGATCAAACTCACGGTCACGGCACCCGCAACACCGGCGTAAATACCGCCAGCCGCCGCAACGCCGATGTTGAGAAGACTTTCAGTGCTGTCCGCCTGAACGATCAGGCCATGAGCGGTGGCTCGGTTGAAGCTGCCGTCACTTTCTTTCAGGCCGTCGATAAGCACACCATCAATGCCGATGCCCCCATTACCGCCAGCATCGATTATCGCGTTGTCGCCAATCGTTGCGGTAGTGTCTTTGTCAAACAACATGACCCCGACACCGGCCCCAACGCCGCCGCCGCCGATACCGACGGCCACAGCCCCGGATACCATGAGCATAGAACTGTCATCCTGAGCGCGAACCACGACATCGCCGCCCGCCTCGATATCCGTGACGTTCAGAGCCGAGCTATAGACTGTTGCAGAGGTCACATCGGTCAACTTCACGACACTGACGCCGCCGCCGACGGACCCAGTCCCGCTAAGCGCCAAACCGAAGGAAACAACAACGAAATCGGATCGCGACTTTGCGTCTACGATCACATCGTTGGACGCATCGATTGTTGAGCCTGCACCAACCCATGCCTTGGTCGTGAGACCGACGACCGAAACATCCACACCCGGAGCTGCTGCTGCGGTTCCCGCGAAGGCCGCGCCAACCCCAACACCGACATGATTGAAATCAGATGCCGCGCCTACAATCACAGACTGTCCTGCGGTCGCGGTCCCATCGTGTTGGTTGATCGATGCACCGGCACCAATGAAACTGGAGGTATCTGAATTGACGACATTCACAGCCGCACCAACAGCAACGCCAACGGAGCTGCCCCCCGCGCCGCTGATTGCGAAGGTTTCAACGTCATCCTTGGCCGTGGCAGAAACCGCGACACCTTGGAAATTGTGATCGGTCGCCGCTAGGGAGACCCGTTTTTTGGTCAAGCCCTGCGCATCTTCGTTTGAGGAATCTTCGATCCCGTCGCCGTCATAATCGCTTTGGACTTGCCCGGTGAGTTCAGCATTCTGGCCGACTCCAACTTCAAGGTCATCCTTGCTGGGCGCATTTGTACGAAGGGCGTTCTTTGTCGGAGCTGTTGCTGCGCTGGCTTCAAATGCGCTGTCATCCATCGCTGCGGTTTCAGCTTGGTAAGAGGTGTTATAGGCGCCGGTTCTGGCCTCGAGGGACTTGTTCCCAAGGCCCGTTACTTCAGATCGCGCGCCAATGAAGGCCTCTGTCACTTTGTTGACCACTGCAACACCAGCTGCAACGCCAACACCGGCGCTGCCACTGATTGCAATTCCGCCAACAATCAGATCAAGTTCGGTTTCATCAACCGCTTCGACACGGACCGATCCCTGCGCGTTGATGTCCGCGCCTTCAAGCGCGTTATCATAATTCGCGGGGTTGTCATAAAGCCGTTGTTCATCGCCAATATATGCGCGGGTTGTCAGGCCCAGGACGAACACATCCGCCGTCAGGTTGACCGCCGCGGATGTTGATGCCGACGCGGACGCCGACACGGTCGAGATGTCTTCGATGCTATCCGCATCAACAGTGACATTGCCATCGACGCTGGCATCGACGTCATTGTCGATAAAGGCGGTTGTCGTCTTGGTCAGAACGTGGACATTCACCCCTGCCCCAACGCCCGCACCACCGGCAGACGCGGCTACCGACCCTGCGATGGCGAGCATGTCGGTCGTATCCGATGCCTTCACTGTGACATCGGGCGAGTCGTCAGCGCTTTGTGCTGTGATCGTTGTGCCGCGCCCGATCGATGCTTCGGTCGTTTCCGTCAGGACCGAGACGATGACAGAGCCGCCAACAGCAGCGCCGCTGGTGGAAACGCCGGCCGCCGCAGCGATCATTTTCAAGGTGTCCGTCGAGGTGGCGCCGACCGTCAATCCAACGTCGCCACCGGTAATCAGCTGAGCGTTGCCTTCGACGATCGCTTTGACCGTATCTTCGTGAATAAGCGTGGTGTTAGACACACCCGCGCCCGCGCCACCCAGGCTAAATGCGACACCACCGGCAAGCATGAAGATATCGGCGTCGCCTTCGGCCAGAATCGACACATTCCCACGCGCATCAAGCACGGTGTTATTCGCTTCTTCGCTTCCACCGTTTTTCACTATGGCTGAGGTGTCCGTGAAGAACACAACAACGCCGATCGAGGCCGCAACTGCGGTCCCGCCGCCGCTTGCTCCGAAGGTTGCGGCGATTGATGTAACCGTATCGGTACTGTCAGCCTTGACCAGGATATCACCGGTTCCGGCCACAAGGTCGGCACGCGACCCGATTTGTGCCAGGGTGTCACGTGTGATGACGTTCACATCAAGTCCGATGCCTACACCACTGTTACCCAAAGAGATTCCGAGTCCACCAGCACCAGTGAAGATTTCCAGAACATCGGTCGCCTTCACTGTGACGCTGTCGGCAGCATCAAGCATGGCGTTCGTTCCGATGGTGGATTTCGTCTCCATCAACACCACGTTGACGTTAACCGACCCACCAACTGCCGTGCCGCTGTTGCCGGCTGCAGTGCCCGAAGCAAAGCTGGAGAACGGCAACTCTACTGACGTGAGGATATCATCGGCTATTGAATTTTCGTCTGTCCCATCATCCAGAAGCTGCAGCGTATCGGTCTTGGGCAGAAGCTTCGCATCCGAAACAACCTCAACAGATCCACCACCCTGAGCGATCAGAGACGCGCTGCTCCCGACATCAACTTTGGTGTCGAAGTTGTTGAAAATATTGACTGCAATGGCCAAGCCAACGCCCGTGCCACCTTTAAAGCTCAGCGCGGCGCCCCCAGCAAGGTTCTGCACCTCGTTATAAGAACTGGCGCTAACGACAACGTCACCGGACGTCGCCGTCAGGGCCGCGTTGTTGCCAATATCAATGTCCGTTTGAATGTCGACATAGTTGACCGCAATACCACCTGCAATCGAGGTGTTGCCGGTCGCGGAACCGGCAAGAGCTTGAACCTGGAAGGTGTTGGGGTCATTCACATCGGGCGTCGCAGCACGAACTTCAACGCTGCTCCCGGTCAGAACAACACCGGTGTCTTCTATATCGACCTCGTTTTTCAGGTCTGCAATGTTCACGCCAATCGCAGCAGATACTGCATTGGAATTGTTGGTGGCAACGGCCTTTGAGTTCGCGATCGCCCGTGTATCCACGGCCATATCGGCCGCCACAGTGACAGCCCCGGTTCCAGTGATGGATGTCCCAGTCTTGATTGTCGCGGTGTTATCGAGGTCAAGGTAGTTCACGACAACCGCCGCCGCGACTTTCGTTCCCGCCTTGCCGCCGGTCAGTTTGCCGGACTGGGCCGATGAATTGCTGTCTGCCTGCGTCAGCGACCCATCGGTGACGTTGCTGTCCCCATTTGCGGTGGGTGTCGCCGTGCCGCCGGATTGATCCTTGGCAAAGTTCGAATTGTCCGTGGTTTCCTGATCCGATGTTCCCTTGCTGCTGGACTGACCTTCCGCGCCGGCTTTGGCTTCGGATGTCACGTTCACATCAGAATCAGCGATGATCTGAACTGTCCCGGCCCCGGACGCATCACGTCCTGCAAGCGCGTCTGTATCGACTTGTACGATATTGAGTGCCAACGAGATGCCTATGCCGGTTTTACCCCCGGAAACTTCGCCATCAGATGTAGTGGTGACCGTGCCGTCATGCTCGGCTTTGACGCGGAAATCGCCGCCGCCAAGACCAATGGCACCATCACCCAGGGCTTGCGTGCCCGTCGATGCTTCGGTGCCATTTTCCACATAGGCAACAGCAACTGCGCCACCGATATTGGTGGCTGCGGAGCCTTGCGAACCGGCTTTCGCATCGGTCGTGACGGTGTTGTCACTTTTCGCATCGATAGTAACGCCGTTTGTGGTGCCGGTTACCGACACTCCGTCTTCAAATCGGGCCCGTGTCTCATCAAGTGAGATTCCGAGCGCAATGGAAATCCCGGCGCTAAAGCCGCCGCTTGTGCCGGATTTTTTCTTGGCTTGTGATGACCCAACAGCGTTGGTTTTGTTCTCGATGTTGCTTGTTGCATCCAGATCAACCGACCCGCCATTCAATGTGAGGCTTGCAGCTCCGTCATCAACCAGATTCTGATCGGCGCCAAAGATCGCCTCGGTGGTGGTGTCCGCCAGGCTCAGGGCAAACGAGCCGGCGACACCGGTGCTGCCGCTGGAGGCACCAGAATTGGCCTCGGCTTCATATGTGTGTTTGTCATCGCCACCAGCAAGCACGCGCATCGTTGAACCAAGGGACAGCCCATCCGCCGTAATGGAGGTGCCGTCGCCAACAATGGCCCGGTTCGACAGGATGCCAACGTTGATCGCGACCGCGATACCGACAGAGGTTCCCCCTGCCTTGGTTTTGGCGCTTCCATCCGCTTTGGTAGTCGCGGTTTGATTGGCACTGGTGGTTACCGAAACCACGCCCGTTCCCGCATCGTCGTTGTTGTTATCAGCAATGATGGTCAAATCGTCTGCCACCGAGGCCGAGGCCGTCAGGTTGGCCACATTAACGCCGATTGCAGCGGCCACAGAAACCGAATTTCCGTTTTTGGTCGCACTTTTCGATCCGGTCAGCGTTTTACCACCTGTCGAGGTGTTCGATTTGCTCTGGCCGGCTGCCGTTGCTTCGTTCTTTTGCTGATCCGCTGTTGTTTTGCTTGTTTTGGTTTTGTCGGAGCCATCTGCGGACGCAAAGACCTCCATCGTGGACGAACTGTCTGCGTCAGCGCTCAGTTTGACGGACCCATCGGCGGTTACATCGCGTTCCAGCGACACGCTGCCAATGTCATCGACATAGGACACGCCAATTGTGAACCCAACGGCCGTTCCCGTTCCTTTGACGCGACTATCTGCTTTGGCGACAGTTTCACCGGAATGGTCGGCAGAGGCATCCAGTGTGCCGCCAAGCGTCAATGTTCCACCGGTTCCTACACGCGCTATTGTCTCGCGGTTCATAACGGCGATGGTAAGCGATCCCGCACCTGTGGTGCCGCCGCCAGTCGAGCCTGATTTCGCAAAAATTTGGGTTTCGTGATCACCCAGAGCGTCCAGGGTCAGGTCGTTCGCACCAACCAGAATAGCGCCATCAGCGACCTCAGACTCGGTGTGGATGTCTTCGACACCAATCGCGATTGAAACGCCAACACCAGTCGTGTTCGCGCCCCCACCAAGAGTGGTGGTTGCCCCGGCGGCAACGGCGTCAGTCACGGCATCTGCGGTACTCGCTGTGCCGTCACGTGTCGGCGCATTGGATTTGGATTCGGCATCCAGCACAACGTCACCACTGCCGGTAATCGTGGTGTCCGACCCGCTTTCAAGCGCTGCGCGCGTATCCAGATCGGTAATCGACAGCGCAAAAGAGCCCGCCACACCAGTATCCACAGAGCCAGACACGCCCGAAAGAGCAGATGCGCCCGAGCTGTGCGTGGTGTCGCCAGCAACATCACGCATCTTGGCAGACAGCGTGACGCCATCGCTTCCTAGATTAAGGTCAGCCCCGGTCGCCACGGTGGCCGTGTTGCTCATTTCACCGACGTTGATCGCAACCGCGATCCCCACGCCCGTTCCTGAACCGGCTGTTGCCGTGCCGTCTGCAACGGCGTCGGCTTCCATGTTGTTCGTTGATTGAAGAACGACACCGGTTGCGTCGATCGTGACGTCTTCGATCTCGGTCGTTGCTTCGGTATTCGTGACGTTCAGGGACAACGCCGCAGCGACGCTGACATTGCCACCGCCGCTACCGGTGGCCGTCGTGTCTTTGCCACCCTTCTTGTTGTTCAGGTCCGTGCCGCTTTTGGTTCCGGCGAAATTCTCTTGATCACTGGCTTGCGAGTTGGCGTTCTTGCCGCCCTTGTTCGCCTGCTCACCCGCCGCGGTTGCAACCGATTGTGCAACTGACTTGCTGGCGTTATCTGCCTTGAGCGTGACCTTGCCACCACTATCCAAATCGCGTCGCGCCTTGGACGAGGCGCGGTTGTCGACAAAGGCCAATGCGATACCGGCACCGATTGCCGTCGCACCGCCTGAAACCTCGCCCCCGGCCAGGGTCAGGCTCGCGCCCGTGTTATCTGCAGAGGACGATATCTCACCGGTCGTGACCAGCTTGCCACTTGTTCCCAGATCGGCGGTGGTCAAGTTATCAACGATCGCAATTGCGACAGCGCCGCCAATGGTGGTCCCATTGCCGGAGCCCGATCCGCTGGCGCCTGCCTTCGCAGTTGTCGCATCGGTATGATTGCCCGTCGCCATCAGGGATAGCGCGTCAAGGTTCGAGGCCGCACCGCCGGTGTAACCCGCATCGTCAAGCGCACCGCCCTGGATTTCGGCACGTGTCGTATTCACACCTTTGTAAAGGACAAACGCCGCACCAATCCCAAGGCTGGCAGTACCGCCCTTGGTGTCTTCGTTCGGGGTCGCACTGGAGGTCACATTTGTCGTGCTGCTGGCGACGAGAGACAGATTTGCACCGTTGAATTCAATTAGCGCGCCATCAAGGACAAGCGATTCAACATCCGTGGTGACAAAATGCAGGATCAACGCACCGGCCACACTGGTTTTCGAGGGATTGCCTGCGCCGGAAACCGTGGTCAGGCTGTAGCCTCCGGACCCGTCCAGGGTCGCGGTCGCGGTGACGCTTTCGGTGTTATAAGATGTCGTGCCGTCAAGGTGCGTCGAGACATCGGCCTCAACAACGCCAACACCAACCGCGATGCCGACACCTGTGGCCGTCTCACCTGTGTTTATGCCACTTGCCGACGATGTAACTGTATCGGTTTGAAGCGCTTTCAGGCTGACACTGCCAGCCGCTTGGGTGGAAATGCTCCCGCCCGTATCAATAAGGACAGATGTCTCAGGCAGATAAATCGACACCACAACAGCGCCCGCAAAAGAAACGCTACCACCGGTCGAGGATTCAGCCTTGTCGATATTTTTGCCATCTTTGTTCGGGTCGTCCAGGCGTGCCTCGGATTCCTGATCACCGTTCGTACTGGCGTCAGACCCACCCGATGTTGAGGTGGCGGTCGTTGTCAGCGTGCTGTTGGTGGTCGCCCCCAACGCGATACTTGTCGGCGCGACGCTTCCCCCAAGATCAGCACTATCGCTGACCTTGACTGACGTTTCCACGTCTGCAGCTGTCACCGCGACAGTAGCACCCGCGGTGCCCCCCGAACCGTCCGCTTCGGTGGTTGAAACCAACGTAGATGTCGCAAGGATATCCACAGTGGCACCAGCATCAACAGTGGACGAGCCGAACAGACCGATCTCGGACTTTGTAAACAGGGTCGTCAGTGCAATGGCGGCATCAACCTTGGTGTCGGTGTCCGATCCATCCGCCTCGTCTTCGCCGGTCACAGTCACGGTTACGGCTGTATCCAGGTCAACGGACCCACTTGCCGACAAAACGCCCGCAGTCAGATCGTCACCCAAGGTTCCCAAGGTAATCGCGGCTTTTGGCAAGCCGATGATGATTGACCCGCCAATCGGCCCCAGACTGAAGCTTGTTGCTGCCACATCGACAACTGCCGACGCGGTCATGACAATGTCACCGGCGGTCGATGTGACGCCGCCCAGCACACTGATCTCGGCGTAAGGTGCCGCAAGAATGAAACCGTCAACAGGTCCGGTCGGGATCAACCCGTTGCCCTGAGCCGACGCGTTGAAGTTGACCGAACCGCCGGTCACTGACCCTCCTTCTGCAACGGTAATCGTCTCGGCATTGATCGCGATCGTTCCGGTCGTGGTCAGGCTTCCGGCGAAGGCGACTTCATCAAGACCATCTTCTCCGTCAATCAGCAGATTGGCAGCGCCAAGGTCGATCGTGCCTTCCAGCGTAATCAAATCACCGTCAAGGAATTGATTGGGGTCGATCCCAGCGAGTTCAGGAACGACGGGCAAAAGATCCGCCAGAAGCGGGGGAATGCCTTGATCATCGCCAAGCGTGATCGTCAAACTGGACGTCGGGACGACAAAGGCCACCTGTTCAAACGTCGCAACCAATTCATTGTTCGCAACGGTAATTTCGTTTCCGCTTTGGCGAACAACGGCGTTGTCAGAAACAGCCGAAAGATCGACAACGATGTCAGCAGCGGACCCCGATACGGTAACAGGCTCTAGGCCGGTGAAGGCCAATGCCTCGCCGTCCACAACCACTTCGCCAGACGTCGGACCCGTCGCGATGTATTCGACTGTGGTTGCCGATCCGGTATCAAGGTTCAACGTATCGTATCCAGCGTCACCGCCATCGAGACCACCGTCAAGACCACCTCCGGCAGACACATTGAAGGTGTCTTCGGTTCCGGCGGAACCTTCCAGGGTTTCAACGGCAACAAACCGCAAACCTTTTACGCCGCCGGAATTCTGTCCGTCAACAAACCACTCAGTGTCTTCTGCTGGACCCGCGAGCGTGTCATCGCCAAGCCCGCCATCAAAGAGGATGGAAACGCCAGCCGGGAAATTACCGGCAACATCAAGCGTCAGGCGGTCCGCCCCATCGGTGCCGTAGATCGTCAGATCTGTTGTATCTGCCAGGGCCTTTTCATGTACCAGATCGCCGGTTTCATCGTCGTAGATTTTGAACGCCAGGGCAGTCGCATCAAATTCCAACGTCCAGCTGTCACCGCCGCTACCATCGATGTCCGACATGGGGATAAGGTCGGCCGACAGAAGATAGCGAGGCTCAAGAGGTTCAAGGGAGACAGCCGAAACCTTAACAGGCACACGACCAGCTTGGGCGTCACGGAATGTTCGCAATAGACGGTGCCGCGATTCAGCTGACAGCCAAGATCGTCGAGAGCGCGACGACTTCACTTCACCTTCATTAACTTTTTCGGCACCAGTAAAAAACGACTTCGCGAGAAATGGAAATGCCATTTTCTCTCTCCCCAGGTTTTTAAGTTTTGCGCATGGCAGAAAAAAACAGCGCGGGAACGAGTTACAAAAACACAGGCAAAAAAATCTTCCTCGACGCCAAGAATTTGGCGCATGGGACAATGTGCCTCACAATTATGACATACTCTTGGCAAAAGTTCTTATTTTTCTCCAACACAACGAGAAACATTTGATTTTGCCTGTCTTTTTTCACGCCCTCTCTTCAAAATATCGATTCTTTAAGGTGGTAAGCGGATGCAAACGCCCATCCTAACTCTCGTCAAATGCGAGCGTGCAGCGATGTCCGGCAGGTAACTTCCGCTCGGGATTTGGCAGCTCTAGAAAGACAGAAAATGTCGCGCTCGCCGCATCAAATACACTGTCGATGGATGTGACTGTGGCGGTGTATGTACCCTCCAAGGGCGCGGCGGGTGTGATGGTCGCCGTGTCGCCCACCGCGATGGCGCTGAATTGCTGGACAGGCAGGAACGCTTCGATGATGAGCGGGTCGTGCTTGACGATTGTCAGCAGATGGTCGTCGTTTCCAACATACTCACCCGGCACCAGTTCGCGCGAATTCACCACACCGTCTGCAGGGCTGCGAATGGTCCGTTGTCTCAAGACAATTTCCGCCCGCTTCAGTTCTTGTTCGGCAATTTCACGGTTGAGTTCTGCCTGAAACAACAAGCTTTTCGCCGCGATCAGTTCTGCTTCAACTTGGTCAAAGGTTTCGACCGTCACCACTTCTTTTTCCAGCAGCTGTTTGACCCGCTCATAGCGCTTTTCGACCATGGAAAGTTGTTCGGCCTGTGCGTCTATCACAGCTGTCGAGTTTGCTCTCGTGCGGAGAAGCTCAACGGTGCTTTGTTCAACAGCAGAGTTCAGCCGCGCAACAATTTGCCCCTTGGTGACCACGTCACCACGATCCACAAGAACTTCGTCCAACAAGCCGGAAACCGGGCTACCGAGGTCGATCGTCTCAGCGGGGTCCATGAGACAGTCATAACCATCTGCCAGCACAGGGGTCGCAAGCATTATCGCAAGCGGAAACACAAAACCTTTAATCATTCCATTCCTCCTACGAACGACAGCAACTGGTTCAGCCGTCGATCTTGGCGCACGAGATCTTGTCGCGCGCGCGCATGCATTTTTTCGGCGCGTTTCTGGGCCCGGTCGAACAGACGCAGCCTTACTGCGAGCGAGACGACGGGCAGTTGGGAAATCAACTTGGAGGCAGTCGCACTGATGACATCAAGCAGCGCGTCTTCCAGCGACAAAATCGTCGAAACTGACCCTGGCTCGCCTCGTCGTCCAGCCCGCCCGGCGAGTTGACGGTCAATTCGTCCAGCGTCGTGCCGTTCGGTCAGGACGACATGAAGTCCACCGGCTTTGACCACGTCCTCTTCCAGCGAGATATCAACCCCACGACCTGCCATGTTCGTCGCGACGGTAATTCGCCCGCCCTGCCCCGCCGCGGCAATAATGCGAGAGCTTTCTTCCACGGTTTCCGCATTTAAGACGTCGTGTTCCAGCTTTGCTTCAGTAAGCATTTCCGACACCTCTCGCGAGGCAGCGACGGACCGTGTTCCGATCAAAACTGGGCGGCCAAGTGACACCTCCCGGGACACCTCGCGAACCACATGGGCCCATTTCTGGGTCTTCGTTCGAAAAACTCGTGGAAGACGGAAACGAAGCCGTGATCGCACGCGCGGGGGTATTCTGACTGTGTTCAGACGGAACACTGTCAGAAGTTCACGCTTCACTTCTTTTGCGGTACCGGTCATTCCAGAAAGCCGCACATAACGGCGGAAAAACCGCTGATAGGTCATCCGCGCAATGACCAGGTTCTGACCGGTAATCTCGACACCCTCGCTTGCCTCAACCAACTGATGCAGCCCATCAGACCAGGACCGATCCGGCTGCAACCGGCCCGTGTATTCGTCCACAATCTGCACCTTGCCGTCGTTGACCAGATACTGCTCACCGTTCTTAAAAATATACAGAACGGAAAGCGCCTGACTTACCACTTCTTCGCGCCGGATCGGGCTCTCCCAGATCCCAGTATGTTCGCGTGCAAGGTCTGCGATGGTTTGCCTTCCTGTATCGGTCAGCCGCAGTCGCTTTTCGTCGCCGATCAATATGAAATCCTTGTCGCGCCTCAGCGCGCGCGCAATGTCCAGTGCGATGCCCGTCCAGACCGCTTCAGCCTCGGGGTCACTGCGGCGTGAAATAATCAAGGGGGTTCGCGCCTCGTCGACGAAAACACTGTCCGCCTCATCTACGATCGCAAATGGAAGCCCGCGCATCACTGGTGGTTTTGTCGTCTCTGGCTCGGCAATACGGCGCAACTTGGCACGTGTCCCCAGCGGACCCTCGCGCCCGAAATCAATTCGATCACGCAAGTAGTCGAACGCGATTTCAGTGTTAGACGCATAAACGATGTCGCACCGATAGGTGCTTCGGCGATCATCAGGTGATGAGTCCTCCAAAATCACACCGAGCCGCAATCCGAGCCGCTCGTAGATCGGGCCCAGGTTTTCGGCGTCACGTTCAGCCAAATAATTGTTGACGGTAATCACATGCGTGGGGATGCCGGCCAGCGCGGCGGTTGCGGCCGAAAGCGCCGCCGTGATCGTTTTCCCTTCGCCAGTATCCATTTCAATCAGGGCGCCGCGCAGCATCGCCAAAGCGCCCCGGATTTGAACATTGTGGGGCCTTAGACCAAGCGTGCGAAAGATGGTTTCGCACACCAGAGCGACGCCATGCCTGCGGGACCGGTCGGACAGAACATCGCGCCTGAGACGGACCCTTGACCTGGCGATTTCCGCATCGAAATCTGCGTCACTCATTGCCTTCAAACGCCGAGAAATTCGGCTTATGCGAGCCAGATCGAACCGGGCGCGAAACGGGTAAACCGCGTCACGCATAGGTCGGGTGAGAGCGCTTAACGCTCCCTCACCTATTTCGTCGATCCGGCTACGCTCCTGATCCACACGCTCGGGGTAAAACCGAACTTGAGGCGGAGCGAACCCAGCAAGCAAAGAAGTCTGTGACATCGTGCTTAGCTAGTTTTGCTATTTTTCGTTTTCTTTGCAGCCGGTGCAGCAGCCTTTTCAGGAGCCGCATCAGCCTTGTCTGCGGGCGCATCCGCCGGAGCGTCCGAGCCTGCGAACTGCCCCAGCATTGTCTGGAAGTGACGCATCGAATGCAGGTGAAGGAACGTGCATTCCAATTCATCAGTGTCAAACATCTGGCGCAGCGTTTCATCGTCGATTTCACGCAGTTTGTCGCGGTTGACCGACATGAAACCCGACAGCGACCGGTTTTCACCGTCGGCAAGGTTGAACTGCGCTTGCATCGGCTGAAGAAGCCCCAGATCGTTCAGACGCTTGCAATATGCCTCGGTGCGCCGGAACTGCCCCTGGTATTCCTGCAGAAATCGCAGGGTGTTTTTCAGATAGACGGTGTGGTTGCCATCGGTGTCAAACAGGCGCTCGCCACTACCGTCGCGATTACAGCCCGAGTAGTCTTCGTCAATGTTGAGGATGAAGTTGTTGTTTTCCTTGTCAGTCGAGAAAACGAACGGATAGCGGCGAACGAATGCAGGGACATAGGTGCCAGCTTTCCAAGCGCCGTCTTCAACAAAGAAGTTCTCATGATCCTTCACGCCAAGGATGACCGTCGGCATAACCCGGTCTTCGTTCCCGGCGAAAACAATCGGGTAGTTCCCAGCCGCTGCCGCGAATTCAATGGCGGTAAGCGGGACGGAATTAACCTTGGAGGCAAAACCGTAACCATCTGCGCCACGGACGCTAAGATCGCCATGCTCCGAAACCGTAACCGGACGCGCGTTTTGATAAAAAAGCAATTGAGTCGCCATTAGATATTCCTCTTCCTGTTGGTCTTTTCTAGTTTCAAACTCCGGCATCCAAGGATGCGAAATACTTCAAGAATACCCGCGTCGTTGCGCGGTATATTCGCGAGGCCAAGGGGCTTTTCCCATGGCTAAATCGAACAAAGGCGTGCTCTCCATAGACTGACACCCCGGGTTGGCCATCCAGCGCGAGGTCCAGCAGCAACACGGGCTCCAACGTACGTATCTGATCACGAGGCGCAGCGGGATCCAGGGCAAAAAGCCCGCCCCCTTCAAAGGACAACGCCCGCGATGGCAACGCCCGGGTAAGGCCTGGAACCGTGCGCAACAAACTGGCCGAATGGATATAATCCTGGTCCGAAGACAGTCGCACATCAAGCGCGTGGGTTTGGGAGCGCACAAGATCAGCCTGTGCCTCGGGAACGGCGACACGAACAACCGGGTCCCTAAACTGGGCGACCACCGCAACCAGATCCCCACGCTGCACGAACCGACCCAAAAGGTCGGCTGAGACAGGCAAAATCACTTTACCATCCACAGCCGCGCGCACTGTCATTTCGCCGATCCTTTGCGCGATCAGCGCACGATCAGCCACGGCGGCCTTGAGTTCTTCTTCCATGATCCGAACGCCGGTCTGATCGAACAGATCTTCGGCCGCTATGCGTCGTTCGATTTCTTCTATCCGCGCGTCCGCAAGAAGAAGGCGCGCATGAACGAGCGGATCTGACAAGACGACCAAAGGGGTTCCCGCGGTGACGTTCTGCCCCTCGGAGACAAAGACCTCTTCAACGATGCCACCCGCCGTCGCGTTTGCGTAGGATTTGGAGGCTGGCAGTATGATACCTTTTGCCATTGTATTGTGAGGAACCGGGACAGCCAAAACCAAGCCCGCCAAACCAGCGACAACCGTTCCGGCAGCCAAAACCGCCCGACCGCGTGTGCGCCGCAAAGAGGGGCTGGTGAAGACGAACCAGATCCCCTTGAGCAGTGGGAGGACAAGCATCAAAAACAGCGCCCATATCGCAAGAGCGATCCCAACCACAAAAAACCTTGTCGCAACAAGTCCAATAATCGCGGCGGTGATGAACAGCCGATAGACATAGGCCGCCACAGCATAAGAGACGAACCACGCCCGTTCGTTGCGTGCCGTCACGGGGGTCTCGGCGTAGGGCGTGCCGAATACGTACTTCTGAACGAGATAGGCCAGATACTTGTTCGCCCTCTGACCCAGGTTCGGAATTTCAATAATGTCGCAAAGCACGTAATACCCGTCGAAACGCAAAAGCGGATTTCCGTTGAACAGAAGTGTCGACACCCCGCCGATCAACATGATGTTGAACGCGAACGCACGGATCAGGCCTTCCTCTGCCCCGGCCCAGACGATCATAGCCAAACCCGCCAGAAACATCTCGACCAAAATACCGGCGGCGGCCACAAGGGCACGTTGCCATTTGTTCTGGAACGCAATGCTGTCTGATGCATCGACATAGGGAACAGGCATGAACACGAGGAACATGATGCCAATTTCATGCACCTCCCCGCCCCACCGCTTGATGGCGTAGGAATGGCCCAATTCGTGAAACGCTTTGATGACCGGATAGGCAATCAAGAGCAAAACCAGGTTTTCCGCCGACAAAACACGGTCAGCCACATTCGCTGTAAGCGGGCCGAAGTTCAATACGGCAAGGACCAACGCATAAATCGTGACGCCGAAGAAGATGAGCCAGCCGAACCAGGTAAACAACGGTCGGAAAATCGGCATTGTCGCATTGAGAAACCCGTCCGGGTCAAAGACAGGAATACGAAGCGCCAGTGGGTTGATCAAGCTTTTGACAAGTTTCGTGCGGCGCGTACGGCGGCCCCGGTCAGAAAGCTCGATAATGTCCGGGGGTATGTCTCCGGTCAGCACGTCAGCTGAATAAAGCTGTCCGACCAAACGGACCAGCTCATCTTGCGTCACCGCGTCAATATCCAGGTTCGCGACCGCTTCTTCCCAAATCTCTTCAAGTGTGTGCGCACCATCCATCATGGCAATCAGACGGTAGGCTTCGGGCCGGAAACGGTGGAACCGTCCGGAAATACGGTCTTGAAGAACGTGCCAGACAGTACCCCGGTACAGATGCCGGTGAATACGTGCATGTCCCCGCAGACGGGGCCGGAATTCCGACACGCGATACCATGACGCGCTTGTCCAGTTCCGTTTGGCGCTCATGGCTGCCACGCCCACAGTTTGAGCCGCAGCCAGTCGCCCAGATCATGGAGCAGGACCCAAACCAGCCGCTTTTCTTCGATGGTGGTCCTTGAAATGCCTTCCATGCCCGGGCGCAGCTTGTCGATTTCACCCAGCAAATCAGCTTCGACACGGAAGAAGTTACGCCCTTCGCCCTGTCGCGCCAGAGGCGTGATCAATGTCACCCGGTAGTCCAACGGCTTTTCCGGAAAAGCCGACAGGCGCAAAACGCCAGTTTGACCATCTACAATCGAACGGATATCCGTTTCGCTTATCTCCAGAACGACCCGGAACCCGTCCAGCGGCGCGATGCGGAACATGGTCTGGCCCCGTTCAATCGACGCGCCAACCGATTGCGACAGATCTCCCTCGATCACATAACCCGCAAAAGGTGCCGTGATCCGCGTGCGGGCCAATTGTTCATCAATCAGCAGGATTTGCGCTTCGGCCTGTTGCCGTTGCGCGCGGATGATACTGGCCTGCGCCGGGTCACGGTCCGCAATTGCACGATCAAGTTCACGTAGGCGTTGACTGAGCGCGGTACTCAGCCGCAGACGTTCCAGAGACAAATCATTTTCGTCGAAAACAGCCAACACCTGATCCGCTTCAACCAAATCACCTGCCCGCGCACGTTGTGACGCCAGATACCCGTTGAACGGCGCAACAATGCTTCTTTGAACGGTCCCTTCCAGACGTGCGGGCGCACTGATCGAATAGTCGATCGGCGTGTACCAAAGCGTTGCAGCCACGAGGCCGACCAGCAGCGTCGCCAGCTTTTTGCCGAAATGTGAAGGTCCCAGCAGCGCTTTCGCATAGTAAAGCAAAGATGCCCCAATTTTGCGCGGCAGCCATCGGCCGGAAAGACGACGGTCCTCGATAATCGGGCCAGCGATACTGGCAACGCCATCGGCGACTTCCATGTCACGAGGTGTGAAAGGCAGGTCTTCGCGGCGTTCAAAAGTCAACGCGCCAATGATTTCGTCATTCGACAAAAGCGGGATCGTCAAAACCGAACCAACCCCGTGCGACTTGGCCAGGTCTCCATGCGCAATGGCGACCCTGAACTCCCAATCTTCGGGGGTGGGCCAAAGAACAACGGCCTCCTGATCGGTCGCCTCGACCATCGCGTGGGCAACCTCGCGGATCATGCTGGCGCGTCGACCAAAACTTGCCGCACTTGATACAGCCTGCACCTTCATACGGTTTCGCTTGCGCAGCCCAAGACTGACAGTTTCGCAATCCAGCCTGCGCGCCAGATCGGTGACCAATGCTAAACCCGCTTCGTCCAGACGAGGCCGTTCAAGCAGGGTTGCCAACACATCGAACGCAACTGTGACCCGCTCACGCAGGTCGCCATCCTTCGCCTCTTGTTCCCGTCGCAACAAGAGCTCGATCCACGAAGCCCCCCACTGAATGCGGCGAAACAGGGTCGACGTTAAAGCCGCGTTTTTCGGCACGTGAACGGCGACAGCCCCAAACAAACCATCCAAGGCCATGATTGGGTAAGCTAGAATACGTCTTTCGGCGTCCTCACCAAACACCACACTTTGCCGCGTTCGCACGGCTTCCGCTGCCGCTTGCGAAAGTTCGTCTTCAATCGGCCCGCCAGCGGGCCAGCTTGCGATGGGTTCAAACGGGCCGACATCCAATGTCTCGGTCGCGACAAGCAAACCTGTCGCCATACCGTCGATCTGGCGGATCATAATGCCCAACCAGGCCTCGAGATATTCGCCAACGGCCTCGGCATCCTGAAAGCGGGCCCAAATTGTCTGATCTAGGATCGCATAGGAAACCTGTCCGGGTTTCTCCGAATCGTTAGCAGAACTCGTATGGTGTGCATCACTCATCCGTTACACCCTGTCCACGTTGCCAAGGTGATTGGTGATCGTCTGTACAAGGTTTTTTGCTAGCGCGGCTTACACAGCCCCAATCACCCAAGTTGCCACATCGGTGCTGGTCCATCGTCACTCGATAGAAAAAATATCCCGATGAACACAGCAGCAATAATCTCCCCGCCAATAAAATTGGTCTTGGTCAATCTCCGCAAATCGCCGCAATTCGCACTCGAAAACTGAACGCCTATATACAACACAGTAGGAAAATAAAAAACGACGAATCACGACAAAAACTAAGATTCTCAGTATATTGTGCCTGTGAACTTGTATTTTGCCAATGTCCGTCGTCAGAAAGTTCAGGACAGACAGCGGTTTAGCCTAGATGGGTAACCACGGAAGTAATCGGATTCGAACGTCCGGAGAGTCCCAATATTCCCCGCACTTTTCAGCATCCTGAGAACGTTATCCTGAGCAAAATCCTCGATGTTGGTCCTATCGAACAGGCCATGCACAAAGCGATAACGAGCCACAAACCTTGGCATAGCGCTAACAGCGTGGCCGCTGGCCTGAAACCATTTACTGAACAAACCTCGAACATAGTGTGACAATCGAAACAATCTCGCAAGAAACTGAGAACTTAGTGAGAACAAGGAAACAACCGTGTTCAGACAGCCGACATAAACGTCTGGCCGCTTGGTGACCAACGCGAAATGGAACGAACCGCCACCACAAACGACCCAAGCCCAAACATGCTCTCCGCAAAGCCAAGCCGCGCTCCGACACCCAAGCTCATATTGGAAACCGAATCCATCCGGACTTAGGTCGAGGCCTGCTCATCCATGTGAGGAACTGCGAGAGACTGTCGACCTGATCGTCATGTTTACCGTTCGGAAACAGCATGAGTTCGTGGCGGAACTCGGCAAGCCAGGGCGCGTCCTTTGGCACTGCAATACGACCGCCTTCTATCATTGGTGTGACAGCTAGCAGGCGTGTGGCTTTGTCATGCTTCGGAACAATACCTGTGACATTGAGGTGGGTGTTGCGCTTCAGGTCCTGCGCCATCTGGATGCCAGACCCGGCTTCCTCTATCAGGATCTAGCTGGCGTCGACCCTCTTTGCATCCGCTTCTACCCGGCGACGCAACTCCGGGAACTCAAGCTTGGCCCTTTGCACATCGATCAGCCAAGCCGAGGCGCCCCGCACCAACCAGGTGGTGCAAACCGAGAAGTCATTGGCCTCCTCAGCCTTGCTGGCAGTGTCCCAGCTTTGCACAACTTGATCGCCCGGCAATCTGTCCGGCTGCTGGTCATAACTCTGGAACCAGTCCCACTTTACCAGCCCGCCGCCCACCGGCGCGGGCCGCTGTTGGTACTGCGCGGCAAACACATACGATCCCATTTCCTCGCGCCGTCGATCCAGGAGATCACGCGGCAAGCGCTCAGCGTGCAACAGATCGCCTTCCTTGCGTAAGAAGTTGCGTGCTCCGCTGAGATCAATCTTGCAAGGCTCTTCGGCAATGGCAGGCAAATCCAGATGCTCCCATCCCCCCTGCTCCAGAAGTGTACCCGCCAGATCCCCCTCATGCACACGCTGCTGGATCAATACAATCGGGCCGTTCTTTGGATCATTCAGCCGGCTCAACAAGGTCGAGCGGAACCAGTCCAACACCGCGGTGCGCTTGACCTCAGACCCCATGTCCTCAGGCTTGTGTGGGTCATCAATCAGGATGATGTCCCCGCCACGCCCTGTCAGCGTGCCATTCACAGACGTCGAGAAGCGCCCACCGCCTTTTGTGGTTTCAAAATCACTGCGCGCTCCCCGACCCCGCTTGATCCGCGTGGCAGGAAAGCAATCCTTGTACCACGGCGCCTCCAGCACCTTCAGGCAGTCCAGTGCCAGTTTCTCAGACAGACCTTCTGCATAGGAGACCGCCAGAACCCGCTTGCGCGGGTCCCGGCCAAGCAACCACGCAGGAAAGGCCACCGACGCGGCAATGGATTTCAGGGACCGAGGCGGCATGGTGATAATGAGCCGGGTGACCTCACCCCGTTCCACGCGTGCCAGTTGATGGGCAATTGCATCAATATGCCAATTGTGGTGATAGGGGGTTCCGGGATCCACCGTGAGAAAGACGCGCTGGATAAAGCCCGTGAGGTATTGCCTCATCAAAGCGTTGAAGAGATGAACCCGGTCCAGATCATTGGCCATTGTCGTCACCCTCCTCCGCCATCTCTTTGACAAGGTCCTCCAACACCCGCTTCACGATGCCTTCTTCCCCAGCAATCAGGCTGCGTTCCTTGCTTTGCGCCTCCCGCTCGGCTGATCGCTCCGCAGCCAGGCCGATCATCTGCGTCAACGCGCGGTCTTCTCCTCTCAACGCCTTTTCAAGAAGGCGCAGGACAAGGGCTTGCGAAGAAGCGATCTTGGAGGCTTTGCCATTCTCGTTGACTGTCACCTTTCCGTTCAGTGCCTCATCAACGATAGTGCCGAAGTTCCGGCTGCCTTTCGGCCGTCCCTTGGCGTTACCGGACTGACCTTTCTTGAAGCGGGTTTTCTTGGGCGGCTTGCCATAGCCAACCTCGAAGTCATCCTCATCCTCGCTCATTGCACCATCTCCTCTTCAAGAGAGGTGAAGGACATCTGGTCGCTCGCCCGAACAGGGTCTTTACCCGTTTCCTTTTGCCATCGGCGCAGGATCACATCGACATAAGCCGGATCAATCTCCAGACCATAGGCCACCCGCCCGCAGCGTTCCGCCGCAATCAGGGTGGACCCGGATCCCAGGAACGGATCCAGCACAATATCCCCGCGTTTGCTCACATCGAGGATTGCGTCTTTGACCATTTCAACCGGCTTGGCTGTGGGATGGGCTTGCAGTTCTTCCATGCGTCCCGCGCGGAAGGTGTTCACTCCGGCATAGGTCCACAAGTTGGTACGGTTGCGCCCGAACTTGCCAAGCTGGACATTGTTGCGATGCGCCGCCTTGCCTTTGCGGAGCACAAACACCAGTTCATACTGCGAGCGATACAAGCCACCCATACCGCCGTTGGTCTTGGCCCAGACACATACATTCAGCCATTGATCGAACGCCGCAAGCGCTGCGGAGCGGATCTCACCAACATGGCGCCAATCCATACAGGCAAACCACACGGCCCCATCGTGGCTGTGCGCAGCGCAGAGCGTGAATGTCTCCTGCAAGAAGCGCTCAAAGTCTTCCTCGCTCATCTCGCCGGACGCCTCGGCAAACTCGCGATGCTGAACCTTGCCATTCCCGCATACATGTCCTGAGATGGGCACATTGTAGGGTGGGTCCGTGAAGCCAAGACCCGCCTCTGCCCCATCCATAAGGCGGGTATAGTCGTCTGCGTTCCGGGCATCACCGCAAAGAACCTTGTGAGCCCCAAGCAGCCACAGATCTCCCGGTTGGCAAACGGGGGACTTGGTCGTGTCTGGTTCCGGCACCACGTCCTCGGGAGCGGGGCTGGGCTTCGCGTCTTCGATGATCAGATCTATCTCGGGCACCTCAAAGCCGGTGATCTCCAGATCGAAGTCCAGGGTCAACTCGGACAGATCGGCAAGCTCTAACGCCAGCAGGTCCATATCCCAGGCCGCATTCAGCGCGATCTTATTGTCGGCCAACATCAAGGCGCGTTTCTTTGCGGCGCTCAGATGTGTGATCCGGATGGCCGGGACTTCACAGAGCCCCAATTGCAACGCGGCCGTCAGTCGTCCATGCCCGGCGATCACGCCATTTGCTTCATCTAAAGCGGCGAGCTTGAAAGCTGAATCATGGGATTCCCATTTGGTTTGATTTGTGATTCATCCTGATTGGGAGGATGTTTTATGTCAGCAGCGC
>NZ_FQZQ01000001.1 GCF_900142085.1 Shimia gijangensis | reverse complement strand
CCACGACCCGCGTGTCGATCAACAGGCCGGATACATATGAGCGACTTCCGAAAGCGTGCAAGAAATCATTTGCGAACAGCAGCCGGTACATACATTTGGGCCGGATGTAGCCCGTCTCCGAAAATGGGCATCGACGATTTTGCGCGCTTCACCGACAGTTACAAACGCGAGACATCCTTTTCGAGTTGCCAGGCATTAGCGTCTTGCTCAGGCCCACAAACAGGCCAATAGGCTGTTGCATCGACGACGACGAACCCCCACTCTTTTAAGTGCAAAACATAAAGACACTTGAATTCAAACCATAGACGCCCATGTAGGGCCTGCGACGTTACCTCTATCGGCAACACTGCTCCTTTCGGCTCAGTCTTACGATCTTGCATTGACTTAGCCGATCTGCCGCATTCTGCGGGCAGTTTATAAAGGAGAATTACGATGGCTACTGGCACCGTAAAATGGTTTAACACTACTAAAGGCTTCGGCTTTATCGCTCCCGATGGCGGCAGCAAAGACGTGTTCGTACACATCTCTGCCGTTGAGCAAGCAGGCCTGACCGGTCTGGCCGACGACCAAAAAGTGACTTTCGACATCGAACCAGGCCGCGACGGCCGCGAAAGCGCGTCGAACATCCAACTGGCATAAGGTTCGCCCCTTAACCGGGATCGAAACTCTGAAACGAATAAGACGGGCGCATCGGAAACGAGGCGCCCGTTTTGATTGTATCCCTAGGGCAAATCCATTGCGGGATGGCAAAGCCTGTTACGCCAGCCAGACAGCACTCTGTTCAAGCGTAATTGCGGCAACCGGGGCGATCTCGGTTAAAAGCACTTCGATGTCGGCTCCATCCTCAACATCTCCGAACATGTGGCAGGCCGTTTTGGTGGCGTGGAACGCGCCTGTGCAGGGCCGTGTACACCCGACCATTTCGACGTGGCCGGAAATTTCGAACTCATCCGAGATCATCGTCCCGCCTGCATCTATCGACTGGCACAGCTTGCGGGCCATTTCATAGCCGATCTTACAGGCCTCATTCGTGTGGGGACAGATGGAGCATTGTGTGATTTTGTGGGGTACAGGTTGGTTCATGACGCCCTCCGCGTATGTGCGGGGGGACAGAAAAACCTGAATTTTTAACGCATTGCGCCGTCATATCAGCCTCCTGCCGGAGCACCCCGCCCGGTTTTGGTTACAGTTGATGATGGCAGGTCTCCTGACTTGCGGGTCGATGCTTGCCTGAGCCTTCCCGGCCAATTGGCCAGTGGCTGTCTCAGGGTCGCTCGCCGCTTACAGTTGCGGGGGCAGTCGCGGAATTGGCCAAGTGGGCCGCACCGTGTTCCCTTTTCCCGTCTGGCCGAAACCATCGGGGAACCATCCAGGACAGTGTTAGGTGGCGTCAGGGATTCTGTAAACCCACAACCTGATGGTCGGCGACGTTCCCCCCATGGACACCCCCCGCACAGCGCGGTAATCAGGCCGGACCATGGCACAGCAAAAGAAATCAGACCCGAACTACAAAGTCCTCGCCGAGAACCGGCGGGCGCGGTACGACTATGCCATCGAGGATGATCTCGAGTGCGGCATCATCCTGTCCGGGTCCGAGGTGAAATCCCTGCGCGAAAGCGGCGGCAATGTTGCAGAGAGCTATGCCACCGTCGAGGACGGCGAATTGTGGTTGGTGAACTCGTATATCGCACCTTATGACCGGGCGATGTTCGGCCATGAAGAACGCCGCCGCCGCAAGTTGTTGGTCAGCCGCAAGGAGTTGTCCAATCTTTGGAACGCCACACAGCGCAAGGGCATGACCCTTGTGCCGTTGGTCATGTATTTCAATCACAAGGGTCTTGTGAAAATGAAGATCGGCATCGCCAAAGGCAAAAAGAACCACGACAAGCGCGCCAGCGACGCCAAGCGCGATTGGGGTCGCCAGAAACAACGCCTTTTGCGCCACGGCGACTAGACCCAAAGGGGAGCAATCCCCAACTTTTCCCGCTGAACCGCCCACTTTTCTGGACCATTCTATCTGTGACCGGGGATTATGAGGCCGTCCCGGCCTGTACTGGTATGCGGCCTGAACAGAGGGAAAGCGAATGGAACTTTTAATTGGACTATTGTCAGGCGCCTTTGGCGGCACGGCGGCAGGTAAACTTTTCAGCAAGATTGATCAGGGCACGATTATCAATGCTGTGGCAGGTATCGTTGGCGGCGGATTGGGCAGCACAATTCTGGGGGCCGTTGGTGCCGGTGGCATCGCCGGAGGTGGCATGAACATCGCCGGTATCATCGGTCAGGTGGCTTCGGGCGGTGTTGGCGGTGGTGTTTTGCTCGCCATTGTTGGCGTTATCCGCAACGCATTAGGCAAATAACTGACCAAGTTTTGGCTGGGGGCGCGTTCTAATGAACCGCGCCCCTTGCGACTCTGGTTCCCCGATAGTAGGCAGGAAGGGCAAATTTCGAGGGGGTTTCCATGGCTCAAGACGATCCAAAAACGCTTGTTTCCACTGAATGGCTGGCGGCACATCTTAAGGATCCGGATCTGCGTATCCTGGATGCATCCTGGTACATGCCTGCTGAAAACCGGAACGCAAAAACCGAATATGACGCAGCTCATATTCCCGGTGCGCGGTTCTTTGACATTGACGAAATCTCTGACCAGCGCAGTGATCTGCCGCATATGGTACCGCCGGTTGAAAAGTTCATGTCCCGCCTGCGGGCAATGGGTGTCGGCGATGGCCATCAGGTAGTGATTTATGATGGGGCCGGTATTTTTTCCGCCGCGCGCGTGTGGTGGCTGTTCAAATTGATGGGCCAGAACGATGTGGCTGTGCTGGATGGTGGATTGCCCAAGTGGCAGGCCGAAGACCGAGCCATCGAAGATCTGCCCCCTGTGATCCGCGATCGCCACATGACCGTGCGCCGCCAAAACCACATGGTCAAAGATGTGACCCAGGTGTCCAGCGCGTCAAAGCTGGGTGATTACGAAATCATTGATGCCCGTGCCGAGCCGCGGTTTCGCGGTGACGTGGAAGAGCCACGCGCCGGGTTGCGCGCCGGTCATATCCCGGGGTCCAAAAACGTGCCGTTTGGCACGTTGCTCAACGACAATGGCACCATGAAAGATGCAGACACCCTGCGCGGTATCTTTGAGGCCGCGGGTGTTGATCTGAAAAAGCCTGCGATCACCAGCTGCGGATCAGGCGTGACCGCCGCTGTTCTTAGCCTTGCCATGGAGCGCTTTGGTAAAAACGACCACGCGCTCTATGACGGTTCCTGGACCGAGTGGGGCGCCTTTCCCACGCTTCCTATTGCCACTGGAGAAGCCTGATGCTGATCAAACTGAAACAACAGCCCGCCGACAAAATCCTCGCCTTGATGGCGATGTACCGCGACGATCCTCGTCCGACCAAGATCGACCTTGGCGTCGGCGTGTACAAAAACGCCGAAGGTGTCACACCGGTGATGCGTGCCGTCAAAGAAGCCGAACGTCGTCTGGTCGAAGAGCAAACCAGCAAGGCCTATGTCGGTCTGGCCGGGGATCCGGCCTATGGCGATGCCATGGTGAATTTGATTCTGGGCACGTCGGTTGCGCGCGATCGCATTGCCGCCGCCGCCACACCCGGTGGCACTGGCGCGGTGCGTCAGGCGTTTGAGCTGATCCACAACACCAGCCCGGACGCCACGGTTTGGGTGTCGAACCCGACCTGGCCCAACCATGTGTCGATCCTGAATTATCTGGGCGTTCCCAACACCACTTACCGTTATTTCGATGCGGAAACGCGCGGTGTGGACTTTGAAGGTATGCTTGAGGATCTGGCCGGGGCCAAATCTGGTGACGTCATTTTGCTGCACGGATGCTGCCACAATCCGACCGGCGCCAATCTGAACCTGACCCAATGGCAGGCCGTCGTTGATCTGTTGCTTGAGCGTGGCCTGATACCAATGATCGACATCGCCTATCAGGGGTTCGGAGATGGATTGGAAGAGGATGCTGCTGCGACCCGTCTGATTGCGTCATCGGTGCCGGAATGCCTGATTGCCGCAAGTTGTTCGAAAAACTTTGGGGTTTACCGCGAACGCACAGGCCTGTTGATGGGTATTACAGAAGATGCCGGGAACACAGGCGTCGTACAGGGCAATCTGAACCATTTAAACCGCCAGAATTTTTCTTTCCCACCAGATCACGGCGCTCGGGTGGTTACCACGATCCTGACAGACGAAACTCTGCGCGCGGACTGGGCAACCGAGCTGGAAGCCACCCGCCTTGGTATGCTTGGCCTGCGAGAGCAGTTGGCGAGCGAGCTGCAACGCTTGTCGGGCTCTGATCGGTTTGGGTTTATTGCGCAACACAGGGGCATGTTTTCACAACTGGGCACGACCCCGGATATGGTCGAACGTTTGCGCGCTGAACATGGCATTTACATGGTGTCCGACAGTCGGTTGAACATCGCTGGCCTGAACAAGGTCACGGTGCCCATTCTGGCCAAAGCGATTGTCGATACGGGCATCTAAGCTGGCTTAGGTACCATCCGAATATGTGACACGAAGGGCGCCTAAAGAGGGCGCCCTTTCTCATAGGGCTTTTAGGTCAGCCGCGCCTTTCTTTCGATCCGTTTCACGCCAGCACTGCGTTTCGGAGCAAATTTGGGCGATACTTTGGACCGCTCCAATAGTTTCGTATGAGCTTGCGATGACAAAACACTATGAAACAAGGCGACGGCACTGCGACCATGCGTAGCCTTCAGCGTGACCAGTATTCTTTGTGATCCACATACGATAAAGGCGCTGCGGCTGCCGATGAGCCCTTCCAGCCGGGCAAATGCACCCTCGTTTACCGGTTGAAAACGACACCCGTGCCGGCCAAGCACCGTGACATAGCCATCAATCACATCCAAGCCGCACTCAACAACCGCCGGGATATGACAGGTTCTGCGCTTGTTTACGAGACCGTGTATCCAAAGATAGGAAAATCTACCTAGAAAAACCAACCCAATCATCAAGCTGGTCACTGAAAGCAAAACCACCAGGCGCGCGGTCGTTCCAAGGCTTTGCGCGGCTTCGGTAAGCGGCATCGACGGTCTTTTTTCTTTTGCCGCAGGAAAAGGGGGTGGGCGGTTCTTGTCCTTTTCTCTTTGCTCAAGCTTACAGACAATGGCGTCCAGACGTTCCGCCCGCTTGAGCTGTTCGCGCAAGAGATTGGGGTTCATGGCGTGACCGGAGGCATCTATCAACTGCGCTTCTTTCAGAAGCGTATCAATCCGGTCCCGACGATGGGCCATACCAACCGAAAACAATTTCGAACTGACATCCGCCATATCTATGTTTTTTGAGTTCCGGCGCAATCGCATGGTTAGTTCGACATCCACACTGTCACCATTCAGTGTGGACGCATAAAGATCATCCATCAAAACCTGCACCTCACGCGGCAATCCGCATTTTGCGATCGCAGGCTGCGTCATAATAAAAACGGCGGCCAAAGCCGTAAAAAATCCGTCTCTCAGGTAGAGCATAGTGTACCCTTGCAATTGGCCATTCAGCGGCACCTGAGCCAATCCTGCTGCAAAACCAATAAATTTCCGTAAATCCCTATGACCAAACGAAAAAGGCCCGGACAATTCGCCCGGACCTTTGAATTTTTTAGTCTAATTTGACTCAACCGTTGGTGAACTCAGGATAGGCTTCCATCCCCAGTTCGGCCATATCCAAACCGTTGATCTCGGTCTCTTCATCGACCCGCAGTCCGACGACCGCCTTGATGATCAGCCACACCACAGTCGAGGCCACGACAGTGAACACGCCCACAACCAGAATGCCGTAAAGCTGAGTGCCCAGCGACGCATCGGGATTGGTCAGAACCACGGCGATTGTGCCCCAGATACCGCAGATCAGGTGCACAGGGATCGCACCCACCACATCGTCAATTTTCAGACGATCCATCAAGGGGATCGCGAAGACAACAATGACGCCGCCCACCATACCGATCAACGTGGCCATGCCCAGCGATGGGGTCAGAGGCTCGGCGGTGATGGACACCAAACCGGCCAATGCGCCGTTCAGAGTCATCGTCAGGTCAGGCTTTTTGAACATCAGTTGCGAGACAATCATCGCCGCAGTAGCCCCCCCAGCCGCGGCCGTATTGGTATTGGCAAAGATACGGCTCACATCCGCCACATCACCAATAGTGCCCATTGCCAGTTGTGATCCACCGTTAAAGCCAAACCAACCGAGCCAAAGGATAAACGTCCCCAATGTTGCCAGCGTCAGGTTTGAGCCAGGGATCGGAACGGTTTTGCCTGCTTTGTTGTATTTGCCAATGCGCGGCCCAAGGATCAACGCGCCGGTCAAAGCCGCCCAACCGCCAACCGAATGCACGACTGTTGAGCCCGCAAAATCAAGGAAACCAGCCGTATCCAGAAAACCACCGCCCCATTTCCACGACGCCTGCAACGGATAAATCACTCCGGTCAGCACGATGACAAAAGCCAGGAACGGCCATAGTTTGATCCGTTCCGCCAAAGTACCGGACACAATAGACGCAGTGGTGGCACAGAACATCAGTTGGAAGAAGAAATCCGACCCCGTGGAGGCGTAAGAGTAATCGTCCGCCGCATCAGCGGTTACGCCGACAGCTTCAAGGACACCGGGGCCCCAGACACCGGACAGAAGTCCGTCAACCGACCAAGTGCCCAACGGGTACATCAGGTTATAGCCGATCAGATAATAGAAGATTGCCGCCAGCGAAAACAGCGCGACGTTTTTCATCAACTGCATGGTTACGTTCTTGGATCGCACCAGCCCTGCTTCGAGCATGGCAAACCCGGCGGCCATCCAGAACACCAGAAACCCCCCCATAAGGAATAGAACCGAGTTCAGAATAAAGACCGTGTCGGTCGCGGCGTTGACGCCTGCAACCGGGCTGTCGCTAGCCAACCCCATCACCGGTGCCACAATCAACGCGCCCGCCAGAGTGTATTTCAAAAGAGACTTCATTTTCGATTTCCTTCTCTGCGATACTCAGATCGCGTCTGCGTCGGTTTCGCCTGTGCGCACGCGAATGGCTTGCTGCACGTCCAGTACAAAGATTTTTCCGTCACCTATTTTGCCGGTTTGTGCGGTCTTGGTGATGGTCTCGACCACCTGGTCGGCCATGTCCGCCGACACCACGAGTTCCAGTTTGACTTTGGGGACAAAATTCACCGCGTATTCGGCGCCGCGATATATTTCCGTGTGACCTGACTGAGAGCCAAACCCCTTGATCTCAGTGACCATCATGCCGCGCACGCCAATCGAGGTCATCGCCTCGCGGACCTCTTCCAACTTGAACGGTTTGATTGTTGCGATAATCAGTTTCACTGACTTTCCTTTCGGTTTTGCAGGAATGTTCCCGCATTGTGCAGGTGCAGAAAAACGGACAATCGGGGCGGAATCGAAGAGGTCAGGGGCAAATTTTCTAAGAAAAATCGGTAAAAACGCACATTTTTTGCACAAATTTCGACCTACGCCACTTTTTTAAACAGAACAAAAATCTGTGCGAAGGTGCGCTTTGCCTCAACATTGCGGGCAATCCGGTTTAGAGTGCCAAAAAGAGAAATGATCGGGCAGAGCAGCTCATGAGCAATTCGGGACGCAAGAAACCACCTCTGGTGGCCGAAAAACGGTATGGGAAGGTACAGCCCCCCAAAGCCAAAGCTGCGTCCAAAGCCAAGGCCAAATCTACAGCAAAGCCCAAACCAACGCCCAAAAAACGCAAATCAAGAAAACCCGCGCGCAAGAGAAATCCGGTTGTCGCCTTCTTCTTACGCATCCTGAAGTGGATCTGGCGTGTGATTTGGGCGTTCACCTGGCGTATCAGTGCGATTGTCGGCATCATTCTGGCGATTTCCGTCGGGTATCTTTACACGACGTTGCCCAACCTGAGCGACCTTCTGGACGGGCGTGCACGCGGATCCGTGACGCTTTTGGATCGCAATGACCAGGTCTTTGCCTGGCGCGGTGACCAGTTCGGCGGGGTTGTCTCAGCAGAAGGTGTTTCACCAGATTTGCGCAATGCCGTGGTCGCCACCGAGGACAAACGGTTCTACCGGCACTTTGGCGTCAGCCCGCGCGGCGTGGCTGGCGCGGTGCGCATCAACCTGAGCGAAGGGCGCGGTCCGCTGAGCGGGCACGGCGGATCCACCATCACCCAACAAACCGCCAAGCTTTTGTGTCTTGGGGTCGAGTACAACTCAGAAGATTGGGAAAGCGAAGCGGCCTATGTCAAAGACTGTCGTCAGGGATCTTTGTGGCGCAAAGCCAAAGAGGCGATCTTTGCGATCGCGATGGAGGTTAAATACTCCAAGAATGATATTCTTTCGATCTATCTGAACCGGGCTTACATGGGCGGAGGAGCCTATGGTGCTGAAGCCGCCTCTCAGCGGTATTTTGGAAAACCAGCAGCCGTTGTGAACCCTTCTGAGGCCGCGATGATTGCGGGCCTGCTGACCGCACCATCTTCGCTGGCTCCAACCGCAAACCTGCAGCGTTCGCAGGACCGCGCGGCCACGATTCTGCGCCTGATGAACGAGCAGGGCTATCTGAACGACAAAGAGACCGCCTATTGGCAGGCCAACCCCGCCACACTGTCCGAGGCTGCCGAGGCCAAAGCCGGTGGATATTTTGCCGATTGGGTGATGGCATCCGGCCCTGAGTTTTTCACCCGCAACACCACCGAAGACGTCATCCTCAAGACCACGATGGACCCCCGCATCCAAAGCGCGGTTGAAGACGGTTTGAAATGGGTATTTGAAAACAAAGTCCGTGAAGGCTCCAAAGCGCAGGCGGCCATTGTTGTCATGTCCGCCGACGGCGCCGTGCGCGCCATGGTTGGTGGTCGCGATACCAAAGTATCCGGCGCATTCAACCGCGCAGTTCAGGCCAAGCGCCAAACTGGATCGGCTTTTAAGCCTTTTGTCTATGGCACGGCTTTGGACCTTGGATATGCGCATAACGATCTGGTCGAGGATGCCCCCTATTGCCTGAATGTGCCGGGATCCGGGCAGTGGTGCCCGCGCAACTACTCGAACAAACACTATGGCAAGGTGTCTTTGACCACCGCTTTGAAAAACTCGCTGAACATTCCAGCTGTTAAAATTTCAGAAGCCGTTGGCCGGGAAAACGTGCGCACAGTTGCCAGTGAATTTGGCATTGAAAGCGATCTGGCAGCAGGGCCTGCTTTGGCTTTGGGCGCATCCGAAAGTTCTTTGCTGGAAATGACCGGAGCTTATGCGGGTATCCTGAACGGAGGCTCGTCCGTCACGCCCTATGGGTTGGTTGAGCTTCGCCTTGCCGGAGACGCCAACGCGTTGATGGGGACAGGTGGCGGCATTGGTGAGCGGGTTATCACCGAAGCGGCTGCGCGCGAACTGATCTACATGATGGAAAAAGTGGTCAGCGAAGGCACTGGCCGTCGTGCCGCGCTCCCCGGTTGGGAAGTGGCGGGAAAAACCGGCACCACTCAGGCCGCGCGAGACGCATGGTTTATCGGCTTTACCGCAGAATATGTTGCTGGCGTTTGGATGGGCTATGACGACAATACTCCTCTGACCGGTGTCACGGGCAGCGGCCTGCCGGCGGAAATCTGGCACGAGGCCATGGTGCGCGTGCATGAAGGTATCTCGCCAACACCGTTGCCCGCCTTTGTTCCAAAGCCACCCAAGACGACACCTGCGCAACGACGCAAACGGCAATCGCCGGGTGAAGCGATTGAGGGCGTGGTCAATGATATCCTAAAAGATATTTTCGGCGGCAACTGACAAAAGCTGGACCAAAAGGCGCGTGGCTACCCGGCTTTTTTGAGGTCTTTCGTCAAGAGATCAATATTGCCTTTGCGTTTATCCAGCATGGCACCGATCTCTTCCTTTTCGGTCAGGCGCAGGCTGATCCCTTCGATGATCATGTCAAAGAAACGCGGCTTGCCGGATTTGTCGGAAACCAAGAAATCCACGGCAAAGGGCGACTGGCCTTTGAGATAGGCTGTGGTTTTTACCTCGTGAAAGCTTTTGACTCTGCGCGCGCCTTTGACTTCGATGCGTCCGCCAATGAACTCTTCAAAGCGGCGGCCATATTTACGCGACATATATCCCTGAAACGCCTTGGTATAGGCATTGAGCTGGGATTTTGACACGCGCCGGGCATCCGCCCCAAGAGCCGAACGGGCGATAATTGGAACATCCCCGTATTTCACAAAGATGCGCTCAAAGTCCTTGATCATCCCGCTCACGGACTTGCCCGAGCTGATCACCTTGTTGATGTCTCTGACCACGTTATCGACCAGCGATTTCGCTTGCGCGTCACTCAGGGCCAAGGCTCCGGTCGGTGCAATCACGGCAACAGACAGAGCGGACAGAGCTGCGATAAATTCACGGCGTTTCATGTCAGAAATCCTCATATGGGTCATCCGAATACGGATCTAGATAAAGATCCTCTGCGCTCATGCCAAGTTGGTAGCGGCGGTTTTGCAAGTAAATACTGCGTGTCTGCGCGTAGCTGTCAGCGCTCTGGTAGAGGATTGAATCTATAACGGTGTCATATTCATACCGGTCGCCCATCGAATCAAGTATATAGGCGAAAATCCCCACATACTGCTGAGGATCCTGCAGAATCACGATAAAAGGGTTCAACGCAATGTCGACAAACACCCCGATGGAATCGCGACTGTTCGATGGTCCAAGGAATGGCATTTCCACATAAGGCCCCTCTGCAAAGCCCCAGACATGCAAAGTTTGACCAAAATCAGCGTCGATTTGGGACATGCCGACGTCCGACGCCGGATCGAAGAAACCTGCGAAACCAACAATCGTGTTCATTGCAAAACGCCCGGTGTTCTGCACTGCGGCGTCCAACTCACCCTGGAGCACATTGTTTATGACGTCATTGGGCAAGGCAAGGTGAGAGGCAAAGTTGCCAAATACTTCACGAAGCCCGTCAGAAGTGGACTTACCATATCCATTGGACATTGGCGCAACGACCAAGCGGTCCAAATCCTTGTTGAATTGATGGGTGCGGCGGTTGTTGTCTTCGTAGGGGTCATAGATCCCACCAGTCGACAGGTTTACCTGCTCTGTGGCACATCCAGCCACACCTAATACAAACGCCAGCGCTAGCGCTGGACGTGCAATGTGTGACAAGCAATTCCGGACAATCGAAAACGGCAATGGAAATCTCGGATTAAACTACGTAACAAGGCACTTAGACTATTCGATTAACAAGCCCCAATACCATGCAATATTATACGCAAGATTTGTGGCAGAAGTGAAACAGATACCTAAATGCGACTTTGCCGACCGTAACTCGAAAATTGCATTGGACTGTTTATAGATGAATCAAGCATTACTCCAAGCCGGACAAGAAGAGCTCAGAGCAGCCCGCCGGGAAAGCCGTGGCTTATATTGGGCTGTAGGGCTGTTCAGTTTCTTTGCGAACCTTCTGATGCTCACCGGGCCTTTGTACATGCTTCAGGTCTATGATCGCGTGCTAAGCGGCCGGTCGCTGGAAACACTTATCGCATTGTCCTTGCTGGTTGCCTTTCTTTATGGCGTCATGGGCATTCTTGACTATGCCCGGGGTCGCGTGATGGCCCGTGCCGGAGCCCGGTTTCAGGCCCGACTCGACCGGCGCGTTTTCGATGCCGTTGTGCATCAATCCAGCAGAATGCCAACCCAATCTTCTGCGTCCGGGCTGCGTGATCTTGAATCTGTTCAGCAATTGATGACGTCTCCTGTCCTTATGGCGGCTTTTGATGCCCCTTGGACGCCCGTGTTTCTGCTTGGAATATCGCTGTTTCATCCCTGGCTTGGCATTCTTGCCGTTGTCGGCGGTGGCTTTTTGGTTCTGGTCTCGATTCTCAACCGGTTTCTCAGCCGCCAACCCATCCTAAAATCAAGCTCGGCCTCACACCACGCCGCATTGATCGGCGAACAGATCCGTTCCGAGGCGGAAATGGTGCGGGCTTTGGGCATGCAGAGTGCTGCCAACGATCGTTGGCAAGTTGCGCGCGACGAAGCCTTGCTGCATCAAGTGGCAGCCAGCGATACCGCCGGTGGTTTCAGCGCATTCACAAAATCCACACGCCTGCTTTTGCAATCCGCAATGCTGGGCCTTGGCGCCTATCTGGTGTTGGCCAACGAATTGACCCCGGGCGCGATGATTGCCGGGTCGATTTTGTTAGGGCGCGCGTTAGCCCCGATTGAACTGGCCATAGGTCAGTGGGCGGTTGCACAGCGTGCTTTGAAGGGGTGGGAAAGCCTAAGTCAGCTGTTGTCTGATGTTCCGCCGGAAGGCCAACGTACCGAACTGCCTGCGCCAAAAGCAAAACTGGAGGCCCAACAATTGACCGTGGTTGCCCCGGGCGAATCTCAAGCCGCGCTTCGCATGATCAGCTTTGAACTGAAGCCGGGCCAGGCCCTCGGCGTTATTGGGCCTTCGGGGTCTGGAAAATCGACGCTCGCGCGGGCCTTGACCGGTGTTTGGCGACCTGCCGGGGGGCGCGTACGTTTGGACGGTGCAACGCTGGATCAGTATGACCCGGACAAGCTGGGCCAGTACATCGGGTATCTGCCACAACGGGTTCAGCTGTTTGAGGGCACTATTGCGCAAAACATTGCCAGATTGGCCGCACAGCCCGACCCCAAAAAAGTTGTAGCCGCGGCCAAAATGGCTGCAGCGCATGACATGATCGTAAAGCTGCCTGAGGGATATGATACGATTGTCTCGGCCAACGGTGGCAGGCTTTCAGGGGGACAGGTTCAACGCATCGGTTTGGCGCGCGCCATGTATTCGAACCCTGTTATTCTGGTTCTGGACGAGCCCAATTCAAATCTCGACAATGACGGATCAAATGCGCTGAATGAAGCCATCCGGACGATGAAACAGGCCGGAAACGCTGTGCTGATTATGGCTCACCGGCCAGCCGCCATTAAGGAATGCGACCTGCTGCTGGTCTTGGATGGTGGCGCCCGCACAGCCTTTGGTCCTCGCGACGAGGTTCTGCGTGACGCAGTAGCCAATCACAAGCAGATCCAGCAAACCAAAGGTCAGGGAGGCGTACAATGAGCAACGCTAATTCCAAATGGTCCGCCCGTCGTCCTCTTGCCGTCGGAATGCTGACACTCGCTGTTCTGGTGATCGGATTTGGGTCCTGGGCCTCTTTGTCTAAGATTTCCGGAGCCATCATTGCGGGCGGGCAGATCGAGGTGGATCGCAACCGGCAGGTGGTTCAGCATCTTGACGGTGGGGTTGTTGAGAAAATTATGGTCGACGAAGGCGACACTGTCAAAGCGGGTCAGGTCCTGATTCAGTTGGACTCAAAATTGCTGGCGTCGAACATGGCAACCACCGAAGGACAGCTTTATGAGCTAATGGCCCGGCGTGGCAGATTCGAAGCTGAGCGTGATGACGCCGATCAGATTACCTTTGACCCCGAGCTGCTGGAAGTCGCAGAAATCCGGCAAAGCGTGGCAAATAGCATGGCCGGGCAAAACCGGTTGTTTCAGGCCCGTATCACGTCACTTGGAAATGAAATCTCTCAGATGCACAAGCGTCGCACGCAGATTAGCGATCAGATCAGGGGCATTGAAGCACAACAAGAATCCTTAACGACCCAGCTCGAGTTGATCATCAGCGAACTGGAAGACCAAAAATCCCTTTATGACAGGGGCCTGGCACCTGCATCACGGGTTCTTGCATTGCAACGCGAAGAGGCAAGCCTGCTTGGGGAGGTTGGAGAACTAACCGCCGGCAAAGCACAGGCCCAAGGCCGGATCACGGAACTTGAGATTAAGATCATCAAATTGCACTCCCAACGGCGCGAAGACGCCATCACCCGGCTGCGAGACCTGCAATACAACGAAATTGAGCTTCGCGAAAAGCGTCGATCGCTGGCTGAAAAACTGTCCCGGCTTGACATTTCATCACCCGTTTCTGGTGTGGTGTATGGGTTGCAAGTCTTCGCCCCCCGCTCGGTGATCCGCCCGGCCGAACCTGTTCTTTTTGTCGTTCCTCAAGACCGACCGCTGATCATTGCCGCTCAGGTTGCCATCATTCACATCGACCAGATTTACACAGGTCAGGAAGTCTCATTGCGGTTTTCCGCACTCGACCAGCGCAATACGCCGGAACTGTTTGGTGAAGTGATAAATGTGTCGCCTGATGCCTTTCAGGATGACAACACCGGCGCATCCTATTATCGCGCCGAGATCGTGCTGTCGCCGGGAGAAATTGACAATTTGCCAGAGGACGTCACGCTTATTCCTGGCATGCCAGTCGAAGCCTACTTGCGCACCAGCGATCGCACCCCATTGGCTTATTTGGTTAAACCGCTCACTGATTTTTTCATCAAGGCCTTTCGCGAAGGCTGACGACCGGCCAATTTGAACGCAAGACCCTGGGGCCAAACCATTCGTCCCCGGGGACGCAGACTCTATTCCAGATGCACCGGGCCAATTGCGAAATTGGGTCTTTTCAATGGGGTCGTCGCGCACTAGCGTCTCGGCAAATTCAACTCCGGGAGATACGATATGAGCGCGATAGAAGCAAAGCTGGCTGAACTTGGTGTAACTCTGCCTGATGGGGCCGCCCCGGCTGCCAATTATGTGCCCTTTGTTCAGGTTGGTGACATCGTCTACATCTCGGGCCAGATTTCAATGAACGCTGACGGCCTGATCACCGGCAAACTTGGTGATGACATGGATACACCCGATGGAGCCGCGGCGGCCAAAACATGTGCAATTGGTCTGCTGGCTCAGGTCAAGGCCGCCTGTGGTGGCGATCTCGACCGATTGGTACGAGTTGTGAAGCTGACCGGATTTGTAAACTCAACCGGCGACTACACAGAACAGCCCAAAGTGGTCAACGGCGCGTCCGACTTCCTTGTAGAAGCACTTGGTGAAAAAGGCCGTCATTCGCGTTCTGCAGTTTCTGCAGCCGCCTTGCCTCTTGGTGTTGCGGTTGAGATCGAAGGCATCTTCCAGATCAAGTGAGGCGCCTTTGCTGGACCCTTCTTTCCTGCGTGTGCCCCTCGCGCACCGCGCTTTACATGACGTAACCGATGGCCGCCCGGAAAACAGCCGTGCGGCCATTCTTGCGGCTATTTCCGCAGGCTATGGTATCGAAATTGACCTGCAATTGTCATCAGACGGTCAGGCGATGGTCTTTCACGACTATGCGCTGGAGCGCCTGACAGGCAGGCCCGGAGCCATTCGACAACACGACGCGGTAACCTTGCAAGCCATTCCCCTGACCGGTGACTCTGAGGGTATTCCAACCTTTTCCGAGGTTTTGGCCATCGTTGACGGACAGGTGCCTTTGCTGGTCGAACTTAAGGATCAGGATGGCGCTATGGGGCCGAATGTTGGCCCGTTGGAGCAGGCGACTGCCAACGCCGTGCGTGACTATAATGGTCCACTTGGGCTCATGTCTTTCAATCCTCATAGCGTTGCGGCCCTCGCGAAATTGGCTCCGGACGTGCCCCGTGGTCTGGTGACCGATGGGTTCAATGCGCAGAACTGGCCGCTTTTGAACGACGCAACCCGAGACAGATTACGCGACATCCCCGATTTTGACCGCGTAGGAGCCTGTTTCATCAGCCATCAGGCCGTTGATCTGAAACGGGACCGGGTGGCCGAACTCAAGCACCAAGGCATCCCGGTTTTGTGCTGGACCGTGCGGTCTGAAGCGCAGGAAAAAGAGGTACGGCAGGTGGCCGACAATATTACCTTTGAAAGTTACCTCGCCAAAATCAACGCTTGATCCCAGCCCACTGTGACCCAAGTATAATAGGGCGGACAGGGGGCTTTATGGACGGCGCACAGATCGAGATTGAATTGCATCAAAGCCTGTCCAGTATTGGGCCGGACACGTGGGATGCCTGCGCCTGCCCCGAAGCCATCAATGGTGCCCGGCCGCGCGACCCGTTCACAACCTACCGGTTTCTGTCGGCCATTGAGCAAAGCGGATCAGTGGGGCCCGGCACGGGCTGGCAGCCACGCTATCTGACCGCGCGGGTCGACGGACAGGTCATTGCCTGTGCGCCGCTTTATGGCAAATCCCATTCTCAGGGCGAATATGTGTTTGATTACAGTTGGGCCCATGCTTATGAGGGCGCAGGCGGGCGATATTATCCCAAACTGCAAATGGCTGTGCCCTTTACACCTGTCACCGGACGGCGTTTTCTGACCCGCCCCGGATATGAACAGATCGGACAATCTGCTTTGGTGCAGGGCGCCGTGCAAGTGGCCTCAGACAATGAACTGTCATCGCTGCACATCACCTTCTGCACAGATGAAGAAGCCGACGCCGGACGTCAGATTGGCCTTTTGAACCGCACCGGGCAACAATTTCACTGGCTCAACAACGGGTATGCCAGTTTCGACGACTTTCTTGCGTCTTTGTCGTCGCGCAAACGCAAGAATATACGCCGGGAACGTGCACAAGCGCATAAGTTTGGAGGCGAATTTGTCGCCCTAAGTGGTGCAGACATTCGCCCCGAACACTGGGGCGCCATGTGGCGGTTCTATCAGGACACAGGTGCACGAAAATGGGGCACGCCGTACCTTAGCCGTGAATTCTTTGACATCGCTCATGACACCCTGCGCGATGACATTCTCTTGCTACTGGCCATGCGTGACGGACAGGCCGTTGCCGGGGCGATGAACCTGATTGGCCAAGAGGCGCTTTTTGGCCGGTATTGGGGCTGCACCGAGGATCACCCCTGCCTGCATTTCGAACTGTGCTACTATCAGGCCATGGATTGGGCCATATCCAACGGGCTTGATCGGATTGAAGCTGGCGCTCAGGGCGAACACAAACTTGCGCGCGGCTATTTGCCGGTCACAACCCATTCGTTGCATTGGATTGCCGATCCGGGGTTCTCAGACGCCGTTGCACAGTTTCTGAAAGCCGAGCGTGAGGCTGTCGCCGAGGAAATTGAAGTGCTGACCACATATGGGCCGTTTCGCAACGCCCACAAGGAGGATCACGAATGACTGAAAAGCTAAGTGCTGCTGCCCGCGATGCCATGCTGGGATCGTTGTTCGAAAACGGCTGGGTCATGGTCGAGGATCGTGACGCTATCGCGAAATCCTATACCTTCCCAGGGTTCATTGATGCGATCAGCTGGATGATGCGCGCCGCAATCTGGGCTGAAAAATGGAACCACCACCCGGAGTGGTTCAATGTCTACAACCGGGTAGACGTGGTTCTGACCACGCATGACGTTGGTGGCCTGAGTGCGCTGGACGCAAAACTGGCCCGCAAGTTTGATACGCTTTAGGTATCCAAAGACTGACAATGGGGGCCTTAAGACCCCCATGTTCACGCGCAGCTTAAAGCGCCTCTAGCAGTGTCTCACCAGCAGTAAAGTTGCATACTCCACGCTCTTCTTCTTCCTGAATCCAGGTCACGACCCCATCCTCAACAATGGCCGCGAACCGGCGCGTGCGGTCAATGAAGCCAACGGGAGGTGCCGAAAACGCCAATCCCATCGCTTTGGTCAGAGTTCCATCAGGATCGGTCAGCATTGTAATACCTGCCTGCGAGGCTCCGGTGTCTTTGTCCCAGGCCTGCATGACCCAAGGGTCATTCACCGACATGCAAACCACCTCATCAACGCCATTTTCCATTATGGCTTTGGCCGAACGTATGAAGCTGGGCAAATGAGCACTTGAACAGGTGGCCGTAAACGCACCCGGCAGCCCAAACAGCGCAATTTTTCGCCCTTCAGTCAATGCAGATACCTGCACGGGTTCAGGAACCTCTTCTCGCAGCCGCATAAACACACCGCCGGGTAATTTTTCGCCAACCTTAATTGTCATGGTATTCATCTCACTCGTTGCCAATATCTGATGTGTCGATATAGGGTCCGCGAGCCAACCGGCAATCGAAATATTCGGGAGAATGGTATGACCCACGTTGTTGTGATCGGAGCAGGGCAAGCAGGATCGTCGCTGGTCGCAAAACTGCGCAATGGTGGTTTCGAAGGTCAGGTGACTCTCATTGGTGAAGAACCCGTCCCCCCTTACCAGCGCCCTCCTTTGTCCAAAAAATATCTGCTGGGCGATATGGAGCTGGACCGCCTGTTTCTGCGCCCGCAAAGCTTTTACAGCGACAATGACATTGCCTTGCGTCTGAATGAAACGGTGTCAGCTATCGACACCAGTGCTAAAACCGTGACCGCAGGGAACGAAGTGGTGTCTTATGACGAATTGGTCCTGACCACCGGGTCGTCCCCCCGCCGCCTGCCTACGGCTATTGGTGGGGCGCTGGACGGCGTGTTCGTGGTGCGTGACCTCAAGGATGTCGATGCCATGGCGCCCGAGTTCACCGAAGGCAAACACGTCCTGATCGTCGGTGGTGGCTACATTGGGCTTGAGGCCGCCGCCGTGGCCGCATCGCGTGGACTAAAGGTGACATTGGTGGAAATGGCCGACCGCATCCTGCAACGTGTCGCCGCGCCGGAAACCAGCGACTATTTCCGCGATCTGCACACTTCGCGCGGCGTGAACATTGTCGAAGGCGTGGGGCTGGATCATCTGACAGGCGAAGGCCGGGTCAACGGGGCCAAGCTCACGGATGGCAGCCTGCTTGATCTGGATTTCGTGATTGTCGGCGTGGGCATCATGCCTGCTTCCGATCTGGCCGAGGCCGCGGGTGTGGATCTGGACAATGGTATCAAAACCGACTCGCAAGGGCGCACCTCGGTGCCCAATGTCTGGGCGGCGGGCGATTGCGCATCTTTCCCCTACAAAGGTGGCCGTATCCGTCTGGAAAGCGTGCCCAACGCGATTGATCAGGCCGAATGCGTGGCCGAAAACATCATGGGCGCAGACAAGGACTATCTGGCCAAGCCTTGGTTCTGGTCAGATCAATACGACGTGAAATTGCAGATCGCCGGATTGAACACCGGCTATGACAACGTGGTGACCCGTCAAGGCGACGGCAATTCAGTGTCCTTTTGGTACTATCAGGGCGAAACACTGTTGGCCGTGGACGCAATGAACGCACCGCGCGACTATATGATCGGCAAGCGGTTGATCGAGGGTGGCAAATCCCCGGACCCGGCCATGATCACGGACCCCGAGACAGACATGAAAGCGCTGATGCGCCTGTGAGAATCATTGCTGGACAATTTCGCGGCACCGCCCTTGCCAGTGTTGGCAAAGGAGATGCCGGTGCGCATTTGCGCCCAACCACGGACCGCGTGCGCGAAAGCCTGTTCAACGTACTGATGGGCGGCAGGTTTGGCGATCCGGTCACTGATGCCGTAGTTCTGGATCTATTCGCCGGCACAGGTGCGCTGGGGCTTGAGGCGCTGTCTCGGGGGGCCACGCATGTCACGCTGGTGGATGATGGCCGCAAAGCGGGCAGCCTGATCCGCGACAACATCCGCCTGACCCGCAGTCAGTCCAACACCACCGTGCTCAACCGGGACGCCACCCGCCTGCCCGTCTGTACAGCAGAGCCCGCAAATCTGGTGTTTCTGGACCCGCCCTATGGCAAGTCGCTTGGCCAGAAAGCCCTGCTCGTGGCCAAGGCTGGAGGCTGGATCGCCCCGGAAGCTCTGATCGTCTGGGAAGAAAGCACGCCCCAGATCCCACCAGATGGGTTTGCCCATCTCGACACTCGCAAATACGGCGATACCCACGTCACCTTTCTTGAAATGGGCTGACCGGTCCGAAAACGAAAAGGGCCACCCAAATGGGCGGCCCTTTAACAATCTTCAAAAGCTGCTTTAGTTCATAGGTGCAGATGGATTGCGAGTGATCTGAACCGCCGCGCGGGCATCTTCGATCAGCGCAGTCCCATCAAGACCTTTCTTGTCCATGTCAACGATCCACTCGGCAATCACCTCATCGCCCAGGGTCTGAATACGCGCTGTTTCAGCCTCGCTCAGGGTTGCGATCTCGTTGCCAGAGGCTGCCATGATCGCCTTGCCATCCTTGTCGCCGGTGTCATGCGCACGACCGGCCCAGGCAGAAGCGAAATAGCCCGAGTTGGCGTCGATCACCACCTTAAGGTCATCCGGCAGGTCGTCATAGACGTCCTTGTTCATCGCCCAGATGAAATAGAGGTTATAAAGCGATTGCTCGCCGGCCACATCGGTGTGGCTGTCAGTCAGTTGGTCCAGCTTAAGGCTGGGCGACATTTCCCAGGTGATCACGCCACCGTCGACGACACCCTTGGACAAGGCTTCGGGAAAGGCCGGCACAGGCATGCCAATCGGTGTGGCACCAACCTTATCCAACAGCAACGTGGCAGGCCGCGATGGGCCGCGCAGTTTCAGACCCCTAAAGTCTTCAACAGACTGTACCGACGGGCCCTTTTTGTGCACCAGACCACGACCATGCATGTGCGCGGCAATCACATGAACGTCCTGAAAATCATCCATCAGGTGCTTTTGTGTATAAATCCACGCAGCTTTTGAGGCCTCTTCAGCGGATTTGCTCACCATAAAGGGCATCTCCATGGCCTCGGCTTCGGGGAAGCGACCGGGTTGATACCCGGGGATCACCCAACCACCATCAATCGCGCCATCGCGGATCAGGTCATATTGGCTTGGGGCTTTGCCGCCCAACTGCATAAAGGGATAGATCTCGACCTTGATGCGGCCACCCGAGTCCTTCTCAACCTTCTCGGCCCATGGCTCGATAAAGTATTTCGGGTTGGCGGATTTTGGCGAAACGAAGTGCTGGAATCTCAGGGTAACTTCCTGTGCGAAACCTTGGGTTGCTGTCAGGCCCAAAAGGGCGGCGAGGGCTGCGGATTTGATTTTGAACATCGCGCGAGCCTCCTTTTTATTGAGTAACGTCAGAACGGCGCGGTTGCACCGAGGCGTGGCTTTTATATATGTGGCCACCTCCGTAGTTGCAAACGGTTCTCAAATTGGATGCAATGTGATCTAACCCATTATCATATTGAAATTATTCTCAAAAAATTGACCGTGTGGGAAAAACAACAAAAGTTTCCCCCAAGGGAAGCTTTGGCGCTATCCGCACCAGATTCGGTGACTTCACATCGCAAATCTCGCCGTCACCCAAAGGGGCGCCGCTTTCAGTTCTTTTAAAATTTGAAGGCGATTAACCCCAGGTCGGGTGGAATTTACCTGCAGGTGACAAGGTGAAGATTTCCACACCCGTCGCCGTCACACCAACAGAATGCTCAAACTGCGCGCTCAGCGATTTGTCGCGCGTAACAGCCGTCCAGTCATCCGCCAGAACTTTGGTCTCGGGACGTCCAAGATTGACCATCGGCTCGATGGTAAAGAACATGCCCTCTTCCAGTGTCGCACCGGTTCCGGGGCGCCCGTAGTGCAAAACATTTGGCGGTGAGTGAAACACCTGCCCCAGCCCATGCCCACAGAAATCACGCACGACGCTCATGCGGTGACTTTCAACATAGGTCTGGATGGCATGGCCAATATCACCAAAAGTATTGCCCGGTTTGACCGCTTCGATCCCCAGCATCAGGGAATCATGCGTCACCTGGATCAGCCGTTCGGTTTTACGGTTCAGCGTGCCAGCTACATACATGCGGCTGGTGTCGCCAAACCATCCGTCCACAATCACCGTGACGTCAATGTTCAGGATATCGCCATCTTTCAGCTTTTTGTCGCCGGGAATGCCGTGACAAACCACGTGGTTCACGCTGATACAGCTGGCGTGTTTGTAGCCACGATAGCCAATGGTGGCCGACTTGGCCCCTGCAGCATCAACCTTTTCTTCGATCAGCCGGTCCAGCTCACCAGTGGTTTGTCCGGGAAACACGTGCTCGGCAATCTCATCCAGAATACGCGCGGCGAGTGCGCCAGCCACATGCATTCCGGCATAGTCTGCCTCTTCGTAAATCCGGATCCCATCACGGGTCTGGCGACCTTTGCCGATCATCTGCGTCACTTTCTGTAGAAATCTCATCCCGCGCTATTTAAGCGTCTTTTTCGTCAGAGACCAGAGGGGCAATCGACGCGCCCACCTGCCTAAACGATCAGCTGCGCGGGTCGCCCCAGCGTTCGGTCAGCTTGGCAATGATTTCATCACGCGATTGGCGATAGGCCTCAAGGCGCATGTCGCGGCTTTCGCCAAGCCCACAAGGGTCCGAAATTGGCCAGTATTCAACGTCCAGATGATAATAACGTGTCAGATCTTTGACTTCGCGGCGCGACGCAGGCGTCAGGGCCACCACCAGATCAAAGGATGACAGCTGATCGCCCCACTTTTCCATCTCGTCAAAGCTGCGCGAACGATGGCGGGACAGCTCCACACCCAACTCCTGACAGACCGCAATAGCAAAGCCATCAATCTCAAGATCGTTTTTGATCCCCGCCGACTGCACATAGGTGTCCGAGCCGTAAAACTGTTTCATAATGCCCTCGGCCATCGGTGAGCGTACTGCATTATGATCGCAGCAAAACAATACCGATTGAGGAAGGTCGACAGCCAAACGCATCAACCTCCGAAGTGCAGGACACAGATCAAAGTGAACAGACGACGCGCGGTGTCGTGGTCGACGTCCGCTTTACCCTCGAGCCGTTCACCAAGGATACGCGCACCTTCGTTGTGAATACCGCGCCGGGCCATATCGATGGTTTCAATCTGGCTGGGCGGCATGGTTTTCACCGCATCAAAATAGCTTTTGCAGATCGCCCAGTAATCTTTCACCACCTGCCGAAACGGTGACAGGGACAGATGGAATTCCGCCGCCTTGTCCCCACCCTCAGACGCAACATCAAACACCAACCGCTTTTCACGAATCGACAATTCGACCTCGAATGGCCCTTCTGGCACGTCTCGATCGTCCCGTTTAGGCAGATCAAAGCTGTTCTCTTCCAAAAGGTCGAACATCGCGACTTTGCGTTCCTGTTCGATTTCGGGCGTGGGGGGCGGGAGATTGCGGTCGTCAATCTCGATCTTGCTGATGCGGGACATAGGTTTCTTACTCGCTGCGAATTGCTGACATGGTTAGCGGATCAGAGCGAGCGGGGCAATGCGGTGATGCAAGCCCGCCTAATCGTTCAATGCGTCAAGGCGCGCGCGCACCGACAATCCATGCGCCTCAAGACTTTCACTGATCGCCAGTGCTTCCGCCGCCGGGCCAATTGCGCGCAATGCTTCGGGCGTCATTTTCGACAGGGTCGTGCGTTTGACGAAATCCATCACACTTAAACCAGACGAGAACCGGGCAGAGCGCGCGGTCGGCAACACGTGGTTGGGCCCACCGACATAATCGCCAATGGCCTCGGGCGTGTATTGGCCCAGAAAAATAGCCCCGGCATGGGTGATTTTTTCAGCCAAAGCATCCGGATCCGCGACACACAGCTCAAGGTGCTCGGGCGCCACCCGGTTTGACAGGGCCACCGCCGCATCCAAATCAGATACAGTAATCACAGCGCCATAGTCCCGCCAGCTTGGCCCCGCGATGGCGCGGCGTTCAAGGGTCTCAAGACGTTTGTCCACGGCGTCTGCCACGGACTGTCCAAATGCCGCGTCATTCGTGACCAGAATCGATTGCGCGCTTTCGTCGTGCTCGGCCTGTGACAACAGATCCAACGCGATCCAATCCGGGTTGTTGTCTTTGTCAGCTATCACCAGAATTTCCGATGGGCCCGCGATCATGTCGATGCCCACCTTGCCAAAAACCCGCCGCTTGGCAGCGGCCACAAAGGCATTTCCCGGCCCGGTGATCTTATCGACCGGCGCAATAGTGTCAGTGCCATAAGCCAAGGCGGCAACGGCCTGCGCGCCTCCGATGCGGTAAACTTCGTCTACACCTGCCAGCCTGGCGGCCAGCAGCACCAGCGGATTGGCCACACCGTCCGGTGTGGGCACCACCACTGCCAAACGCTCAACCCCGGCCACCTTGGCGGGAATAGCATTCATCAATACGGACGACGGATAAGACGCCAAGCCACCCGGCACATACAACCCGGCAGCGGACACAGGCGTCCAACGCCATCCCAACGTGGCGCCGTTGTCATCTGTCCAGCTGTCATCCTGTGGAATCTGGCGTGCGTGATAGGCGCGGATACGCTCCGCCGCGAGTTCCAGCGCCGCACGGTCACTATCGCTGACTTTGGCGCAGTATTCGTCAATCTCGACGTCAGAAAAGGCCAGCGTCTGTGGCGTCAAATCAAGCCGGTCAAATTTGGCGGTCAGTTCGATCACCGCCGCATCGCCACGCGCCCGCACATCTTCGATGATGCCTGCCACAACGGCATCCACATCCGGACTGTCTTCGCGTTTGGCACCCAACAAGGCAACAAAACGATCTTCAAAATCGGCGGCACTGGCGTCCAGAAACTGCGGCATGAGGCTCTCCTTTGGTCGCTCAATACCGCCCATCCCCAAAGGGCTCAACCCCTGCTACAGTCGCAGGCTCCAAGCATCATCTGGCTCAAGTATCCTGGGGTGAGCGTTGTCTTTGCAGCGCAAAGGCAACGTGAGGGGCAAAGCCCCTTTATGTACCGTGATCCGGCACGTGACCTGAGGGTGCCAGATAGGGGCGCGTGACGTCCTTCAAAGTGACTTCCAGCGCCTCAACAGTCAGGCGGATCACGCCGTCTCCGGCAAGGGTCAAAAGAACGTCACCAGCAGCATCGTCCCCGGCTTCAAATTCAACCGACAGCAAGGACATAATCATGTCTTTGTCCGACCGATCCACCCCCTGTGAAGCCACCTGCAAAACGTTGTCGACAACCAACAATGATTGCACACGCTCGACATTGCGACCGCGCAGTTTCGCGGCCTCCGCATCTTCCCAACGGAACCGGTTCACCAACACCGCAAAGCGACGTTCTGCCGCCAGCCAGCGCATTTCCGTGATTGGAAAAACCGCATCCTGTGCCAGCGAAGACAGGACCTGCAGGTCCTCAGCGTCCAAGGCCCCAAGGTTCAGCGGCTGTTCTGCCCCATCTTCAAAAGTTGCATCATTCTGTGTCATCAGGCTTTGACCCGTTCAATATGGGCGCCAAGATTGCCCAGTTTCTCTTCGACCCGCTCATAACCGCGGTCCAGATGATAGACCCGGTTCACGATGGTTTCGCCTTCGGCCGCCATCGCAGCAAGAATCAACGACACTGACGCGCGCAAATCTGTCGCCATAACCGGCGCCCCTTTAAGGCGCTCGACCCCGGTGACCGTGGCTGTACCACCATGCACTTCAATCTCTGCGCCCATGCGGATCAATTCGGGCGCATGCATAAACCGGTTCTCAAAAATCTTTTCTTCCAGCACCGACGTGCCTTCGGCCGTGCACATCAACGCCATCATCTGCGCTTGCAAATCGGTTGGGAAACCGGGGAAGGGTTCGGTTGTGACGTCCACGGCCCTCACACGACCATTCTTGCGCGACACTTTCAGGCCCTTGGCGGTTTCTTCAACATGAATACCTGCTTCGTCCAGCTTTTCACAGAACGCACCCACAAGCTCAATGCGCCCACCCAGACATTCCACTTCGCCGCCGCAGATGGCCGGTGCCAGCATGTAGGTGCCCAATTCGATCCGATCGGTCACAACCGGATGGGTCGCACCATGCAGGCGGTCCACGCCCTGCACTTCGATGCGGCTGGTGCCATCACCTTCGATCTGTGCACCCATGGCGCGCAGGCAGGTGGCAAGGTCGACAATTTCAGGCTCGCGTGCGGCGTTGTTGATGATGGTTGTGCCTTTGGCCAGCGTGGATGCCATCAGAATATTTTCCGTGGCGCCCACCGAGGCAAACGCAAGGTTGATTTCAGCGCCCTTAAATCCACCTGGGACTTTGGCATGCAGATAGCCATCCTTCAGCTCAATCTCAGCGCCCAGCGCCTCGAGCCCGTGAATGTGCAAATCCATCGGCCGCGCCCCAATCGCGCAGCCTCCGGGCAGTGATACAACCGCATGGCCAAGACGCGCCAGCATCGGCCCCAGCACAAGGTTCGAGGCACGCATTTTACGCACGATGTCATATTCGGCCACGTGGTTGTTGATGTTGTGCGACGACATCGCCTGCACTTTGCCATCCTGCAAGCTGCTGACTTCGGCTCCCAGTGACGACAACAATTCGGTCATGGTTGCGATGTCTGACAGACGCGGCGCATTGGTCAGCGTCAGCGGTTCTTCGCTGAGCAACGTTGCTGGCATCAGTGTCAGGCAGGCGTTTTTAGCCCCTGCAATCGGAATCTGGCCCTTAAGCGGGCCATTGCCGCGCACGATAATCGAATCCATCTGCTCTAACCTTTGTCTTTTTCGCCGGCTTTTGTCGTCTCATCCTGCGCTGATCTGGCCTTTGCCTGAGCCTTGCGACGACCCATATTTGCCTTAAGCGCAGCCTTGAGCCGCTCATCCCTTGTGAGCGGTTTCGGCTTTTGTTTATTGGAGTGCGAATTGCTTTGCATACCCATTCCTTACATGAGCCGGAAAAAAGGGTCCAGATTGGGGTTGCATGGTCGGTACTTTAAGTCTAAATCCCGCGCCACGACAGATGCTGTGGTAGCTCAGTGGTAGAGCGCACCCTTGGTAAGGGTGAGGTCGGGAGTTCAATCCTCCCTCACAGCACCATCGCCCTCTTCCCAAAATGGTTTTGATCCTACCGTAAGAGATGGTTTTCAGGCCCTCGTCGCGCCGATCTCTTCGTTCCCAACCTCTTCGGCAGGGTTCTGCCCAAAATCCACGCAGAAACACCATTCACCGCCTTGGGGTTCGCCTTCTGTGGTCTGGCGCAGTAACCTTCTGAAGGTGCCCCTTAGCGAGTGATCAAACCAATGTACGATATGACCCGCCGCACAGTGATGTGCCTGATCCCCCTGACCTTTATTGCCGCCTGTTCGGGAGGGAAAAGTGATGCACAACAGCCACCGGAACCACCACTCTATCCCAATGAGACCCCCGAACTCCGCGTGCTCATCAACCAATATGCTGACCTTTACGAGGTGCCACGCCCTTTGGTTCACAAGGTTATCATACGCGAAAGCACCCACAGGCCCCATGCCATCAACCGACCCTATTATGGGCTGATGCAAATCCTTCCCGCCACGGCGCGATCTATGGGCTTCACCGGTCAGCCCATGGATTTGCTGGATGCGGAAACCAACCTCAAATACGCAGTGAAATACCTGCGCGGCGCATGGATGGTCTCAGACGGCGATTATGACACCGCCGTTCAGTGGTATGCCCGCGGCTATTATTACGAGGCCAAGAAACGCGGCCTCCTGAAAGAGACTGGTCTCGTTCCCTGAGCAGAACTTCCTTCTCAGGATATTTTCGCAATTAGCCAGAGCTTTTCAATCCGTTTTGGGATCACCCAACAGCAATGTGCGCCATCTGTTCCGTTTTCATATGCAGGATAAAGTCGGTCACAAAATCTGATACGCGCGCACCCGAAAGCAGTGTGGGCATTGCAACTTCTCTGAGACCCAACTTAACCATGACCAACTCACCATTCCCGTAAGCCATTCTCAGGTTAATGATGGCGTTGTCGATTGCAGCTACCATATCTGATGCCCAACAGGCGTGCCCGTGGTCCATCGCGACAGCATAAATGCCATTGCCGAAGTAGGTGATAAACGGCGTCGCCGACGAAAACGCAATTGAAATGGCCTCGGCGACATCAGCAACCTGATCGGAAAATTCACGCCCTTGGCATCTTTGATGAATTTCCCGGATGTTTTCAACATTCACCACAAAAAAAATGAGTCTTTTGAAATTGAAGGACACGCAAATGCTTAAGATAGCTTTCAAAGGCGTGCACGCGCATGACGCCGTTGACATCATCAATTGGCACCGCATTGGACAAGTCGTACGGGTTGGCGAGGGGCTCATGGGCCAGTGTATCTGAAATTGTTTGGGCGTCTTTCGCGACTTGGCGCTCATGAAAAGTAGCGCGTTCCGCCAAACCCAACCTGTGCTTTAGCTCAAGCTCATCGAATGGTTTGTTCAGGTAGTCTGTGGCACCCGCCGCAAACGCGGTATCCACGTATTTCTTGTCCGACATCGCTGTCACCATGAGAATAGGTTTGAACCTATACTCTGGCATTGCGCGCAAAACCTGACACAACTCGATGCCTGACATGTTGGGCATCTGGATGTCGAGCATAAACATATCAAAAGGAATTTCTGACGACTCAACAATTTTCAATGCCTCGAAAGCAGAACTTGCTGTCACAACTTGGGTGTGCCCCATTGCTTCCAGGAAAAACGTAAGCAGGACTTGAATGTCGGGCTCATCATCTACGATCAAAATTTTCATTTTTTTTGCCTCACAATGCAAACTTTTGTTTTTATTATTGCGTCTTTTTATTACTGCATCAGCTCCGGGACTGCTGATACCGTATGGTCAACCACCATTGAAAATGGCCGACCTGCTCTGTTCGAGTAGACCCACTTCGGTTCAATTCAAATATAAGAAAACAAAACCGAAACGCGCTCTACTTGCTCTGAATGTTAACTGAAAACTCGAAAATCGAACGAGGTTCACCAAGCCTACGTTCGTTCACTGGCATGCAACCTAAGATAGAGCTTACCTTAAGTAAGCTCAACAAAAAATTGGGAACAGGGCAAAACCGCACAAATTCTTATTGGATTTGTGTGAATTTTAGCACTCCATCAGTGTGTTCTGCATTTAGAACAATGCGGGCCGCATACCTGTCGCCGGGGCAACGCCCATGCGTCCAAGAACTGTCGATGCAATACCAAGCTGAGTGAGTTCAGTGCCGTCTGACGGCAAGTCCGTGGCATCACCAAAGTAATAGAACGGCACTTCGCGCATGATCTTTTCCATGCCGCCGTGGTGACGCTCGGCGTTCATGCCATGATCGGCGGTCACAATGATTTCATAGCCCAATTCGCGCCATGTCGGAATCGCGCGGGACAGGGCGTTGTCGATCATCCAGACCTGCCAACGATATTCGGCGCTATCGCCGCCAAACGTATGACCCAGCGTGTCAGCGGCGCAGGTGTGCAGCAAAAGATAATCCGGATCATGCGCTTCAGCCAAAATGGTCATCTGGGCACAAAGGTCGATCTCGGCAGGCGCCATCGCGTTGGTCGCTCCGTAACCTTCCATCGAATAGAATCGCGCATGTTGAATGTCTGTGTCGGCATCGTGATGCTCTACCGAACGCAAACGATCCCAGGGCTGATTCACATACAATGCATGATAATAGGACTGAGCCACCGCCGCTGTGGTCTTGCCTGCCGCACGTGCCAGCGAAAAGATGTTTGGGCTGGAACTCAGGCGCATACCTTCGTTCGACACAATGCCATGCTCGTGCGGCCACAGGCCTGTATGAATAGTCTCATACATTGGCCCCGACAGGCTTGGCGTTGCGGTGATCATCTTCCAGCGTTTCGCCTGCCCCAGTTCGACAGCCCCCTCAAGGTATCCACACTGGCTGACGGAAGCCTCGTATCCGGCGCCATCCATGATAACGAGAATGACTTTGTTGCTCATCGGTTCTGGTCCTTTGATCACGTTTTGACCAAACTGCAAACCACAAGGGCCATCGTCTTGTAAACGCGCGGCGTTGCAATGTCGTTTCCAGTCATTTTTGAGAAATCAGCACCCGCCAAACGCCAGCATCGTATCGACGCCCAATCGACGCATCAGCGCGCGATCCGCGTGACCTGTCTGTTCTAGTCCAACATCAGCCTGATAAGCCTTCACGGCATCGGTGGTGCGTGTATCAAACACCGTATCCGCCCCACCCACAAAATAGCCACCAGCAAGAAGGTTGCGTTCCAGGCCCGCGACAAATGGATGAACGTCTCCAGCCTGCAAAATGATATCCGGCATACGCGCGTTCACCTTTCGGCACATCTCAACCGGCGCTGGTTTTAACAGGAACACGCCATAAAGAACCTCTCCATCAGCGCCGTCACGTCCAGCCCCATTCAGGATGCTGTCAAACTGCATGGTTTCAATGCGAAATCCACTGGCATCGACTTCGATTCCCTCGACGCTGTGCGTGTAAGACATGTTGCCGCCATCACATTCGATCGAGCATTTCACAACATCATTTTCGGCCACGCCACAGCCGCTGAAATACAGGATATTGGGCTGTCCTTTCTGGGTGTAGGTCATATCTCCGTCTGAGGTCACAACCATTTCGCCAATCTTGTCTTGCGGTGACTCAAGCGCATAGCAGTCTTCAATTTCAGCCTGCGCTGCCCCTGCAGATACCAGAGCGATTGCAAAAACAGACAGTCTCATACGCTTCCCTCCAACAGAATAAACGGAGCCCAGTAAAACGGATGTTCCCAACCATCCATCGCGGGCAATTCGGGCATCGTTTCCGCGGCCTCTCCCTCACCTAGGTTAAAGGTGCGACGGCTGCTACCTTGCGCTTCTGGGTCATTTGTCATCAAAGCAATCTGAGCCCCCCGCAAAGCCTCAGCAACCGGCAAGCCTGCGTTGTAGCGTTGATAAAACGCCACCATCAGGGCGGCAGTCGAACTGTCGGCAACCGGCCAAAGCGACGCCATTACAGCCCGCGCGCCCTGATGCTGCGCAATGGCGGCAAAACTCTCAAGCTCACGCCCATCAGCATCGGTGTCCCCAAAGGCAGTTTCGCAGGCCGACAGGGTCAGCAACGCCACTTCGGACAGATCGGCATCTTGCCCAAGGCCTTCGCGAATTTCCTGCACACTCAGACGTCCCCCATTGCCAAGCAACAGGAAACTGTTGGCCTCGGTGGTGCCAAATTTGAAATGCGACGCCAGATGCACAATACCCATACGATCCTCAATCTCGTCCGAAAAGATCAGAGAGTTTACAAATGTATCTCGGGTAAATGCGCTGTCTAAGCGGGCACTGCCAGACAGGATGCCCTTGTCGCCACCACCTTCTGAAACCAACAGGTTCACTTCATCAGCCACGGCAGGCAGGGGATCAAACCCCTGATGGGCTTGCGTGACGCCAAAGGCCGCAACGGTTGTGCTGTGTTCTTCGGTGCTGGCCGTCAATCCAGCCCGGTTGACGTGGGTCAGGGTGAATTGCGCCGCCAGCCAGTTTTCACCATCGTGCAACGCCGCCACCGGCAGATACCGAAGCTGTCGATCCAGTGACAGGATCAGGGTTTCCGCTTTGGCAGCCTTCAGTTCCGCACGCACTTCGGCAGGCAAAAGCACGTCATTCAGGCGCCGGGCAAGATCGCGCGGATCACTGGCAGGGGTGCGCAACTGATCGCGAAAATCTGCGATCAGGCTATTCAAACGGGCCTCGTCAAACGGTTCTCCCTCAAGCGTATCCCATCCCCAGACCCGTTGATGACTGGCCGTGGTCATCACCAACCCCATCCGGTCCGGCAAAATCACATATTGCAGGATGGCCGCGACATCATCACGCCCCTTGCGCAGATAACGTTTGATCGATTTCCCCGGGTTCAGGCGGGTATTTGCATCGGCTCTCCCGACCGCCTCGGCGGCCTCAACCAAAGCAACCCGAATTTCTTCTCGTTGTTCTGCAGCCACGGCCAATGTGTTATTCAGCCCCTCCAACTCTTGTTGTTCCTGGGCTGACAAGTCGCGCGAATTGGCCAGACGCATCAAAGCAATTCGACGAACCGACAAAGCGTTTTGGGCAGGCTTTACGCGCTCGACAGCCTCGATCAGCTTGGTTTCCTGACCCATCATCGGCAGCTTGTCATAGCTTTCACCCGTCAGCCCCTTGGCCCGATTGGCAAACTCAAAACTTTCAAAGCTTTTGAGCATTTCCAAAACGCGCGAAGCTTCGTCAGGTCGGTTTTCCGCGATAAACAAGTCGGCAAGCCAGCGATAGTGGCTTTCAACCTGCGCACGGAAACACAATTGCACATGCTCTGGCAGTGAAGAAATATCCCGACGCATGTCCTGAAGCGTGTTCACGGCCTGTTTGGCAAAGGTCATCGCAATGGCGCGCGCACCATAACCAAACAGCCGTTCAGAAGATCGCGACAATGTGCAAACTTCGGCCAGCTTTGCCGCCATCCGTCCATCTGACAAGGCAGATGCCTGATGGCGCCCCATGTCGGACTTCATCGCGATCAATTCAAGCTCGATCGCGCGTGGGACGTCGCCACTTGCAGCCTCGGCACGGGCCAAACGCCGCGCCGTATTGGCAATGGCCCGCGAATTTGGCAAATGCTCAACCGCCGCGAACTGCGCCCTTGCGACCCCTAGATCAGGTGGTTCAGCCTGTCTCGGCGGAGCACGGTAGCTTTCAAGCAAATCACGCGCAGAAGTGTCTCCATTGCGCGCCAGAACGCTCAAAAGGCTTTCCAATTCGGTGTTTTCTTGCCCCAGATTTCTGGCCCGGGCCACCTGCCGGCGAAGCGGTCCGATGGATTTGTCCAAGGCGGCTGTTTTTGCAAGCCGGGCGCGGGCTTCGGCCCCTTTGTAGTCGCCAAAAAAGGCCAACACATCCACCAACCGCGCCGTGTGCTCTGGTTCGCGGTTATAGTCCCATCCCAAACCATTCAATTGCTTGCTTTCATCGGGGCGCAAACGTCCGAACTGTCGGATCTCGTCCAGCTCTTTGTCGGATCCCTGCATCAGGATTTCAAAGGCGCTGGCCACCAGCTCTGGTGCCACACCGCCAATCGCAGCGCGATGCAGATACGTCAGGCAATCACTATATTGATACTCTTCCGTTTGAGCACAAACCTCGTGCACTTTGGCTTGGGTTTTTGATACGTCCCGCGTGGCAGCCCAGACACCTTCAGGCGAATCCGGGTCTTGTGCCGCGAAAGTCTCCAACGGATGGGCCGCAAGATCGGGACGCATCGACACCAACCGCTGCAACCGTTCGGACCCATCTGGGTCGTAATCAATGTCGTCGCCCGCATAACTGCGGCCCGGATCCCAGTAAAAGCCCATACCTTCAGCCACCCGCAACCATTGAGCTGCGCGATGCATATCCAGTATCAGTCCGCTTTCAGCGTCGCTGAACTGATGTCCTAAAGCAACCGCAAAACGTCGGGCGCGGTAGCGTGCGAAACTCTCTTGCCAATCTGGCTCACCATCATCCCCAACAGCCAATTCGCGCATGGCGCTATAGGCCCATTTGGCCAACAGCTCACCTCCGGGTGCGCGGTCATCCCAAAATCCGGTCTGCGCCGCCATCTGCCCATGCACCATCACCGCCGCTGTTGCGGGTCGCATATTGTTCAAAGCCGTATCGTAATAGTTTGCTGCCCGTTCCCAATCTGCCGAAACGCCCTGTCCTGTCTCATACCGCTGCGCCAAGGCCAGCGCTGCCGCACTTTCTTTTTTTGCAGCGGCCCGGCCATACAAGGCGATCGCTGCATCAGGATCGGCGGATGTGCCCAACCCGTGCTCGGTCATCAAAGCCTGACGAAACAGCGACGGGGCATGACCACGATCTGCTGCCACCTTGAAATGCGCGAACGCAAGGTCCGGGCGGCGGCCACCGGGCGTAAACCCTTCCAGCACGAAGGTCGCGTAGGCGTAATTCATTTGATCGAAAGGGCTGTTCAACAAGCGGTTTTGGATCATAGGCACCGTATCAATTGCGGTGATAAATCCCATCACATGCGCCGTTTGATCCATCGTAAGGGAGGAATCCAACGTCAACGTGCCATCTGCAAATGTCCGCGTTTCAGCACCGTAGGCCGCGCCTGTCAAAACATTGTTCAACTGGCCAAGCTCAGTTTTAATCAGCTGCTCTACAACCGGTCGGGCATCAGATTGTGCAAACCCCGCTTGCAGAACAAGTTCCAGTGTCTTTGCGCGGATACCTCCGGGTTCATTTGCCAGCAGGGCAAGACCGACAAGGCCCAGATCGCCCTTCCCGTGCCGCGAAATCAACTCTGCGCCAACTGCGTCAGCCAACGACTGACCGTCCTCGTTGGTCAGTACACCCAGCACCGCCTGCGTGTGATCCTGAGCAGCTTTCCAGCCGCTCTCTGCCATGGGAATGCTCTCCACAACATCGGCGAACATTCCGATCCCGTCGACCGCAGGCGCATTGGCCCAAGCCAGCGAATTCACCACACATGCCAGGGCCGGCCGCACGGTCGCCATGCCGTGATCGGGGTTACCCGACAATATGGCCTGAACTGTTTTGCGCAATTCAGGGTAAGATACCTCGCCCCCATCGCTATGACAGCGATCCATCGCGAACATAAACGCGTTCATTTTTAAGGGCATACAGGCGCGCGTGCTGTCGGCCAGTGCTGCAATATCCCCCGGTGTGGGCAAGGTGCCACCAGCGGCTGACAGACCCACTTTGCTGGTGCCCCACGCCGTCCGGCTGGCGGGCCCAAAAAACCCGTCTACGTCCACAGAGCCGCAATTCTTGGCATTGATCAAAATCTGCGCCAATTCGGAATACGGCTGCCAATAGGCGCGTTCGTTGATCTGCAACCGGGCCACTTGTTGCAAACCGGTCTTGGCAACGTATGAAAGTGCAGGACACAAAGCGGCCCCATGCTGGCGTGCTTCTGCATGCAGGCGTGATGTCGCGGCTGGGTTGGCCTCAAAAATGCGCTGTAACAAAGACCAACGATTGTCGAAGGAATTGATGCTCCCATTTTTGGCAAAGAAATCTTCGAGTTCGTTGAAACCCGCATTTTCCGCCAGCTCCACAACGCTTGTCCCGGAAAAAGCAGAGGCCATCGCCCACAACAGGTCAGGCTCGATCTCATTCAACCGATAGTCGGAACATTCCAGATTGCTGAGCGTGGTTTGCCAATCTGCCACCACAGATGGCACGGCCTGCTCTTGCGCAACACCCGACGTCACTTGAAGACCCACCCCTAAGATGGCCCATTGTAGAACGCGTTTCAGCATATCCCCTGCCTCCCTGTTCTCACGAGCCTAGGGCGCAGACCTCAAACCTGCAAGTTAGCTGTCTGGTCTGTAAGGTGCATCGCGAAGCGGCAAGGACGCGTCAATCACATCCAAAACGGAATAGATCAAAAGTGCGACCACCACGGCCCCCAAATATGGACCCGACAAGGCGCCAAAAGGGATAAGCCCGGTCAATCCGGCCAAAAAGGCAACCGGAATATCATTTAATCTGAAAGGCGTGTCTTCCCCCTGACTTTTTCGCAGAGCAATCTGATCGCGGATCAAACGGGCAAGAAACCGCACCGCGACAGCAATGGTTGCCACCGCTGTCCACAAGAGGCCGCTTTCAAAGGTGCGATCTGCCAGCAGCCCGATGCTGGGGTACAGGCACAGGTAATGCACCATGCCAAAAAAATAGTCCAAATCCGCCCCAAGAATGGACGTACGCCCTGTCATCCGGGCGACAGTTCCATCCGAACAATCCAGAATCTGAAAAGCCACGCCGCAAAAACAAACCATCCACGCGGCCAGCCAGACGGGCAACCACAACGCAAACGCCGGAACAAAAAGCGAAACAATCAAACCCAGAACGGATACGGCAACCGGCCCCATTCCCATACGCAGGAAAACCCATGAAAGCGCGGTACCCGGCGGGCGATACAAATACGCAATGGCCCAGTCAGTGCGCCTTTCCCTGCGCACTTTGTCATTGCGCAGATCGCTAAGGATTTCGCGAAAAGAAGGAGAAGTCGTCATGGGGCTGTCCTGAATGTCTTTCTGTCCTATTATCACGAGAGCGGTGGAGGTCACGAGCAGATCGTCATCGCTGCTACAAATGGGCACGCTGCAGGCAAACCCAATCAATGACACGTCCAAGAGGTTCTGAATGCTGGTTCGAATTTGCACTGTTTTGTTAACAATTCTTGCCCTGACCACATCTGCGCTGGCCGAGAAACGCTTTGCGCTGGTGATCGGCAATTCAAACTATGCCACGGCAGGCACCCTTCCGAATGCCAAGAATGATGCTGTTTTGATCGAACAAAGCTTCAAAGCGATGGGGTTCGAAACCAAAGTACTGATCGATGCAGACGAAGACACCTTTGGTGCCGCTTTGGATGATCTGGCAAGCCAACACGACGACACTGACGTCATCGCGGTTTACTTCGCAGGACACGGGCTCCAGAAAGACGGCATCAACTATCTGGTACCTGTCGACGCCAAATTGAAAAGCGAAAGCGCGATTGAGCGCGAGACAATCTCGCTGAACACTTTGATTGATATCGTTAAGCCGGTCCCCATCAGTCTTATTTTTCTGGATGCCTGTCGCAACAACCCCTGGGCCGACCGGATGATCAAGACCGCGACCAGCAAAAACCGGGATATCTCGGTGCGCCGTGGTTTTGCAGTTGTGCGCCCCGAAGGCGACATGATGATAACCTACGCCACCCTGCCAAATGCGGTGGCCTCAGACGGCGCTGGAAACAACTCGCCTTTTGCACGCGCTTTGGCCCGTCACATGGGTACCCCGGACACCGAAGTGTCGGTCCTGATGAAACGGGTCACAAACGATGTTCTTGAGGAAACACTCGGAGATCAACGACCTCAGCAGCTGTCGCAGATGAAACGAGAGTTCTACTTTCGCCAAACGGATGGCACGCCCAAACGGCGCGATTCCCTGCAGACACTTTTGACGGTTTATCCAGCCCGGGTCACAGCAGGCGAAGAAGTGTCTGTTGTGGCCGATGTGCCGCCATCCTGTCAGCCATTGTTTGTAAATCTTGGCGCCACAGGCAAAGTCACTCAGATTCCCCGCAGCTTTTTTCGGATCACCAGCCTGAGCAATGGGCAAATACGTTACGAGATTTCTCCGGGTGCGGAATACGGTCTGCAGGTGGAACAAAGCGACCCACACGGCACCAACAAGTTGGGGTTTCTGTGCGAACCCAAAGGAATCGTAGATAAGGCAGACATTGTCGCGACACTGCGCAGCACGTTGACCATGGTGAATGAAGGCACCTATTCCGGCCTTCTGACGACCGAGCGGTTTGGTGAAGCCGAGTTTCGGTTTTCAGAGTTCGAAATTCAATAAGCGCTATTGCGGCAGCAGAACCAGTTGAACGCGGCGGTTCACCCCGGCATGTGGATCGCTGGGCGTCTTCAAACGAGTCTCACCAAGTCCTGATGCCAGGACCTCATAAGTCGACAGTCCTGTGAACAAGCGCACAACCTGCGCGACGCTCTCCGCACGCCGTTGGGAAAGCGTCCAATTTAAGTCTTCTGCGCCTTTGGCGTCTGTATGACCCAGAAACAGGAACCGATATCCTTTGAACCGTTCCGAACTCAGCACCAAAGCGAGATCGCGCAACTTGGCTTCCTGATCCGCCCGAAACCGATCAGATCCGGAATCAAACAGAATTTCGATATCAATTGTCGGAAGCGCCTGGGTCGAAGGTTGTGACGAAGACACCATGGTCTCCGGGACAGTTTCGCCGCTTATGTTGTCTTCGGGCTTGGTCTTGTCATGTTTCACCAATTGCAGGTTCACGACATCGTCCATTGTAAAATCTGTGCCGGATTTGAATTCGGAGTTTGCACATTTAGACGGATCCAAAAGGCAGGTTTCCATCTCCGACGCGGCCCCGGTCTGGACAGAAGGTGTTGCAACAACCGTCGATGACGCATTGGGCACAAGATCAAATTCGTCCATTTCAATCGTGGACTGCGCCTGTACGGCTGTGCTCAGACCACCAAGAAATAAGGTTGTTACGAATTTTCGCATGAGGGACCTCTGTGAACGATTCGCAAAACAATAACACTCTGCCGAAAAAATCTGTAGCGGTCTGATCCTTCCTGAAAAAGAACTGCTGTAACATCCTGAGCCAAAGTTATTTGAAAGCTTTGCACGTCACTATGGTTTTCCCTTGCTCACAAGGCGACAGACCGCGATGTTGGGATTTCCTCTCAATCGTGCGGAACTGGTCCACAATGCAACCCTCGCTATTTTCCGATCTATCCGATCTGAGGGACCGTGAAACCGGTGCGATTACGCCATTCAAAACCCAGCTGATCAAATGGGTAGGCAACAAGCAGCGCTATGCGGATCAAATCATCACGCATTTTCCGCGCACATACGGCATGTACTATGAACCGTTTTTGGGCTCTGGCGGCGTGATGGCCAATCTGGCCCCGGCGCGCGCATTGGGCTCTGATGTTTTTGCACCATTGATGGAAATCTGGCAGTGCCTCGCGCAAGACCCGGAGCGGCTCAAGACATGGTACGCGGATCGCTGGACCTGGTTTCAGGCTGGCGACAGGTTGGAACGCTACGAAAAGATCAAGGCAGATTACAACGCTGCGCCAAACGGGGCTGATCTCTTATTTCTGTGTCGGTCCTGTTACGGTGGAGTCGTGCGGTTTCGCAAAAAGGACGGGTTGATGTCGACCCCCTTGGGCAGCCATCCGGTCGTGAAACCCGAAAAATTCGCCCAAAGAGTTGATATGTGGGTGCCCCGTGTGGCCGGAGCCCGGTTTGAACGTCTGGATTATCTCGAGGCACTGGCCCGCGCCAATGCGGGGGATCTGGTTTATTGCGACCCGCCCTATTCCCATTCACAAAGCATTCTGTACGGCGCCCAAAAGTTTCGCCTAGAAGAGTTGATGGAAGGCATTGCCGATGCCAAATCACGCGGCGTTTATGTCGCCCTCAACATTGATGGAACCAAAAAGTCTGGCAACACCTACTGTGAAATTCCATACCCTGCCGATCTTTTTGAGCACGAACACTTTGTGAATATCGGGCGTTCAATGCTCAAACGTTTCCAAATGGACGGGCAATCGCTTGAAACAGAAGTTGTGCGGGATCGATTGCTGCTGACTTACTAAGGCGCAAATATCCAAATTCGAATCGAAATCAATTCACTTTTCACGCGAATTCGAATCGCTACCGTCGCCCCCTCGACAACAATGGGTGAAAAATCCGGAAAATGCTTCCAAATTAACCAAGGTGCCCCTAGGTCACGCGATTTTTCTGGGATGGGTATGAAATCTTAACACCTCGGAATTCATTGGTTCCGATTTGGAAACACCGGCCCAACTTGTCCACCTCATAGCCTCTGTTAAAACTGCTTTGTTAACCTTAAAGACTCAGATTCGTTCAGCGAGTCCAAAGATTTATGGCCACATTTGCGCCATATTTCGGAAACAATGCCACAATTCAACTGGTCCCTGGAGGACTAAAAAATCGAGGTTTTATTGGGTGAAACCGCATTTTTTTCTGAATTGTGGCAGGTTTCTGTTTTGTTAATGTCCCAATTCGGCCATATTTGAGACACGTCCGACTGGGGGGCGACAAGTGGCTCGGGGCGGCCAACCGTAAATTATTTGGGCATCTGTGCGATGCCATGGCACGAGCGCGTGTGCCGACAGGTTTGCCTGATAGGAACCGTTTTCGCCTGACCGTGGCCGCGCGTTAAGGAAATGAGGTAACTATGGCTGATCCGACCGGACCTGGTGTGGTTGAAGGCACCGAAAACGACGATGTAATCGATTCTGGCTACACGGATGGTGACGGCGATGCCGTAACCAGCGGTGGCGATTTGGTGTACGGCCTTGGTGGAGACGACTCGATCGTTGCCGGGGATGGCGATGACACTATTCATGGTGACCACGGCTCGGCTCCGGCGGTACAACAAGTGTTCCAATGGTCAGAAGGCCCTGGCTTTGGCAACCACTCAAACGCTCCGAATTTTGTTCAGGACACCGGTGCTGCATCGATCACATTTACAACGTTGTCTCAAAGCTCTGGGGTCGAAACCGAATACGAAACGTCAAACCAGAACACAGACGACCTTGACCCATCCATCGATGACAATTCCTCGCTGTCTTCCATCCTGAATGGTGACCCAAATTCAGCGCATTACCACTGGGAGTCGGACACGCCCGTTGAAAATGTCGAATTTCGGATCAATGACATCGACGGCGACGGTCAGGTTACCGTTCGCGCCTATGATGCCGATGGAGTTGCCATAGAAGTACAGCTGTCCGATGCAGGATCGGGCCTTGCTCTGACAAACACAGATGGTGTTGCAGGCAACGACACGGCAACCAGCATCGACACCGATTACACTGATGATGACGCAGCCGAACATTCCGTGCTTGTGACCATTCCCGGACCCGTAGTGAGCTGGGAAATCGTGCATGAGCAGGAAGGGTCGCACAACAGCGGCATTAACGTTACGGACATTGCTTTTGAAGCTCCGGTTGACCCCGATTTTCTGTCTGCTGGCGACGACACTATTTTGGGTGGCGCTGGCGACGACGAAATCTACGGCGAAGGCGGCAATGACCTGATTTATGGCGGCGACGGCAGCGATACCGTTGACGGCGGCACAGGCGATGACACCATCTATGGTGGAAATGCCGAAGGCACCGGGGTTGGCGGTCGCGAAAGCTTTAATTGGGATCAGACAGATGGCAGCGGGCCACTTCTGAATGATGGCGACAGCATTGATCCATCCTTTGTGCAGGACACTGGGTCAGTCTACGTCACCTATATCCAACTTACTGATAACGGTGCAGAAACCGAGTTTGAATCTGACACTCAGAATGTCAGCGGCATTGACGCTGGCACCGAAACGATCAACGCGTGCAGCTCGCTGGAATCGCAACTGGATGCCGATCAGGAGAGCGCAAGCTACAAGCTCAACTTCTCAGAAGCTGTGAGCAATGTTGATTTCCGGGTCAACGATATTGACCACGACTCGGTTGTGCAAATTCAGGCCTACGGCGTGGACGGGAATCTGATCCCGGTAACGCTGACTGCCAGTGCTGGAACTGATCTGATCCTGTCCAACGAAGATGGTGTTGCAGGTGACGATACGGCCACGGCGACAAACAATTCCGGCCCAAACACTGGCAATGACAACTCGATTTTGGTTGAAATTGCAGGCCCGGTCACGCGCATTATTATCACACACAGCAACGATGGCGGCGACAACAGCCACGTCAATATTACGGACGTGTTCTTTGACACGCTGACAACCCTGCCAGACGACGGCGCAGGGGACTCGCTGATCGGTGGTCTGGGTGATGACGACATTTACGGCCAGGGCGGAGATGACACGATTTCTGGCGGTGACGGATCGGATTCAATCGAAGGTGGCGACGGAAACGACATTATTGACTCGTCTACCGGCAATGATCTGGACCAATCTCCAGATCTTGGTTTCCCATCCTATTTGGGTTTCCCTGAAGTTCCACAAGACGGTGATCCGAACAATGACCGGGATTTTGTCGACGGTGGCGCTGGCGATGATACGATCTCGACCGGTGATGATGCGGACACCATTCTTGGCGGGTCTGGCAACGATGAGATTGACGCGGGCGTAGACGCCGACGAAGTTGATGCTGGCACGGGTGATGACCTTGTTGTGGGCGGCGAAGGGTCTGACACGATCCTTGGCGGCGAAGGCGACGACACCATCTACGGTGGCCTTGATCCGGCATTCCCGGATTACCTGAACATCCCTGATGATGGCTCGTCCGGTCCGGCTGATCCTGTGACCAACAACGGCGAAGACCTGATCGACGGCGGTGCTGGCAACGATGTGATCTTTGGCCAGGACGACAACGACACCATCACAGGTGGCGCAGGCAACGACTTTATCGACGCGGGTGTCGACAACGACAGCGTCGATGGCGGAACTGGCATCGATATTGTCGTCGGCGGCCAAGGTGACGACACGCTTCATGGCGGTGATGACACTGACCTCGTTCTCGGCGGCAGCGGCGACGATGTTGTGTCAGGCGACGATGGCGTGGACATCCTTGACGGTGGTGAAGGCGACGACACTGTCGATGGCGGCGCAGGTACTGACTTTATCTTTGGTGAAGAGGGTCACGATGAGCTGACCGGCGGCGACGACACTGACCTTATCGTTGGCGGTGAAGGTGATGACACCATCTACGGCGATGGCACTTCCGGCGAAGGCAACACAGCCGGCGGCGCAGCGGACCTGTTGGTAGGCGGCGAAGGCGACGACAGCATCCTCGGTGGTTCTGGAGGAGACATCATCGACGGTGGCGCTGGCGCGGACGAAATGTTCGGTGGCGATGACCGCGATGTCTTTACCGAAGTTGGCGTTGGTGACGTCATAGACGGTGGCGAAGGCGGCGATGACTACGACACGTTGGTCATCGGCGGCAACGCTCTGATCGATTATGATCCGCTGGACCCCTCGGGTGAATCCGGCACGATCACGTTCCTTGATTTGGATACGATGACCGAGATTGGCACAGCGACCTTCACCAATGTCGAGAACGTTATCTACGTCGAAGACTTACCAAACCACGACGAGTTCTTGGCAGAAGCCCTGTCAGACGCGGCGGACGTTCCGGATGTAATCGCAACCTCGACCAGTGAAATTCTGGAAGATGATTTCACTGGCTCGACTGTTGGAATCGTCGACGGAACGATTGCTGACGACCTAATCGACGGCTCATACGTGGACGCCGAAGGCGACCGCATTGACCCTCTCGCCAATGGCGTGCCGGGAGCGACGACAAATAACGATACAGTTCACGGCTATGACGGCAATGACACGATCGGCGGCGCTTTGGGAGATGACGAAATCCTAGGCGGCGACGGCGATGACATCATCTCTGGCGGTGAAGGCAACGACATTCTTCGCGGCGAAGTTGGGAACGATTTCCTATTTGGCAACGCCGGCAATGATGAACTGGCCGGTGATGAAGGCAGCGACACACTTCTCGGCAACGAAGGCAATGATCGCCTCGAAGGCGGTGACGGCGACGACTCAATGGTCGGTGGCACCGGAAATGACGGTCTTTACGGTGGTGATGGCGACGACACGCTTGAAGGTGGTGACGGGAACGACGCCCTTATCGGTGGCCGCGGTAACGATTTGCTTGATCTTGGCGGCGACAGCGGACTGAACATTGCCTACGGTGGTGATGACGAAGATACCTTTACTGGCGTCAACAACGGATCCACTGTTTTTGGTGGCGAAGGGGGTGTTGACAACGATACCCTGGACTTGACCAGCGCAATTCCACCCGGTGGCTCTTTTGTCATCAACTACAACCCGCTGGATCCAACGTATGACCCTGTAACTGGCGAAAGCGAAAGCGGTACGGTCAGCTTGTTTGATGCAGGTGGCACCCCGGCCGGCACGATCGCCTTTGGACAGATCGAAAACATCATCTGTTTCACTCCGGGGACAACTGTTCTGACCCCAACGGGCGAAGTGTTGGTGGAAAACCTGAAAATTGGCGACAAAGTTGTGACCCGCGACAATGGTTTGCAGACGATCCGTTGGACGGGGAACAAGAAACTCTCTGGCACCGACCTCCTTGCACGGCCCAAACTGCGCCCGGTCATGATCCGCAAAGGTTCACTTGGATCCAATCTGCCCGAGCGTGACATGATGGTCTCTCCAAACCACCGCATGCTTCTGGTCAGCCAGCAGGCTCAGCTGTTGTTCGAAGAAACCGAAGTGTTGATTGCAGCCAAGCATATGACCCATATGCCCGGTGTGCAGCAGGTCAAAACAAGCGGCGTCGAGTATGTCCACTTCCTGTGTGACAACCACGAAGTCGTTCTGGCCAACGGCACCTGGAGCGAAAGCTTCCAACCTGGTGAGTACTCTTTGGGCAGCATCGGTGCTGAACAGCGCAACGAGATCTATGATCTGTTCCCGGAGCTGAAAGAGCGCGAAGGTCTGGACAGCTATACTGCGGCCCGCATGACGCTAAAGGCGCACGAGGCCAAGCTGGTCGGCTGACACGCTGACAATATTCGCTAAAAGGGGCGACCTTCGGGTCGCCCCTTTTTTTGTTCTCAAAAGATGTTTTGACCTGCCCGACCGATTGAGAATTCAGTTGCCTTTCGTCAAAAATTACTTAACATATTATCTAATTTACATCTTTCTGCTGGCCAAATCGCTATGGCAAAGATCAGATAATCGCACGCTACTCTTTCCAAAAAGGACTTCATGAAATGCCCGCACCTCACAATCCGTTCAAAGCCGCTCTTGCAACCAAGACGCCACAGATCGGCCTTTGGGTGTCCTCCGCCGAGGCTTCGATCGCTGAACTTCTGACCAGCACGGGCTTTGATTGGATGGTGCTTGACGGAGAGCACGCGCCGAATGATCTGCGATCTTTGCGTGATCAATTGATGGTCGTTGAGCCTTCGCCAAGCCACGGTGTTGTACGCATTCCGGTGGGCGAGGCCTGGATGGTGAAACAGGTGCTGGATGCCGGTGCGCAGACCGTTTTGATCCCGATGGTCGACACCGCAGACGAAGCAAGAGACATGGCCTCGGCTATGCGCTATCCGCCCGAAGGCATTCGCGGCATGGGCGCCAGCGGTGGGCGCGTTTCACATTTTGGGGCGATTGCAGATTATGTCGCGACGGCCAATGATCAGGTTTGCCTGGTTGTTCAGGCCGAAAGCCGTAAAGCCTTGGAAAACCTGGATGAAATCCTGTCGGTCGACGGCGTTGACGGGGTTTTCATCGGCCCGGCTGATCTCTCGGCAGACATGGGATATCCGGGAAATGCGGGTGCGCCCGAGGTACAGGAGGCCATTGCCGACGCCCTTCAGCGCATCCATGCCAGCGACAAAGCCGCTGGCATTCTTGTTCAGGATCTCGGGGCCGCTCAGCGGTTTCTCGACCTCGGGGCGACGTTCATTGCCGTGGGCATTGATACCGTGATGTTCGCCAAAGCCGCGCGCAAGCTGTCTGCCGACGCCAAGGCGCTGCTCTGACGCTCAACCACCCTAGTTCTTGGGATCGGATTTGCCGTCGTACCGCTTCTGCCATTCTTTCAAAATGGCGCTGCGGTTGTTGGCGGCAAACTCAAAGTCGTTTTCGATCATGCCTTCCTGCAATCCTTCTGGAAAATGAGGAACGGGCTTGGCAACAGATGGGATCGCAAGAACAGCATATCCCCCATTGTAAAGTCCGTTGGCTTCTTCGGTGACTGCAAAGTCTGCCAGTTTCTGTGCTGCCTCAAGGTTGTCCGTGCCAGCAACAATGGCTGTGGCTTCCATATCCCAACCTACGCCTTCGGACGGGACGATGATCTCAAGCGGTGCGCCTGCGGCCTTGGATTTGGCGCCACGGAACGCAAAGGAAATACCAATCGGAATTTCACCCGCAGCCGCCAGCTTGCAGGGCTTGGAGCCGGAATGCGTATAACGGGCGATATTCTTGTGCAGCCCATCCATATAGGCCCAGCCGCCCTCTTCGCCAAACATCTGCAGCCAGCTCGACACATCCAGAAACCCTGTCCCTGACGAGTTGGGGTTTGGCATAATCAGGTGGCCTTCATACTGCGAATCCAACAAATCCTTCCAGGACGTCGGGGGTGTCAGGCCCAGCTTGTCTGCTTCCACAGTGTTGTAACAAATCGACGCGACCCAGGCGTCCATGCCGGTCCAATAAGGCGGCGTGTCCGCATCGACAAACTTGGGGTCCAGTTTCTCAACCCCTGTCGGGTTGTAAGGCTCTAACATACCCTCGGACTTCAACATCAAAAGCGACGTTGCAGCCACACCCCAGATCACGTCTGCCTGTGGATTAGTCTTTTCTGCCAGCAACTTGGCTGTGATGATGCCAGTTGAATCGCGCACCCAATTGATCGTGATGTCGGGGTGATGCGCGCTGAAGGCGGCCGCATAACGCGACAGGTCTTCGGCTTCGATTGCGGAATAGACGGTCAACTGAGTGTCCGCCTGAGCGGTGGTTCCAGCCAAAGACAAAGCGAAAACCGCGGTGGCCAACATACTGGGAGATTTCATATCATATCCTGCTGTTCTTGAAATTTGTCGAATTAGAAGTTGTTGTTTTCACTATAAATACTCTGATTTGTATATTTGTCAAAGGGTCTGTGAGATGCACGCTTGCAAAGCGATCGGCAGCACCGAATACTGGCCCCCATAAATTTCGGAAAAGGGTCTGCTGTGACGCTCCTTACACAACTCTTCTGGGGATCTGTTTTCCTCAGTATTTGCGCGATCATTCAGGTGTTGATGATTGGCTATTCGGCCGGTGTTTTGTTGCGATTGGGCACCGCCCTTGAGCGCCGACGCCGGTTTGTGCGGGTGGTCAGTCTGGTGAGTATTGGGTTTGGCCTGATTACTCTTGCCCATACAGTTCAAGTCTGGATCTGGGCCAAAGCATTTTTGCTAATGGGCGTGATCGGTGACCTCAACAGCGCTTTGTACTTTGCCTTTGCGACCTACACGACAGTGGGGTATGGCGACCTTGTGCTGGGCCCGGGCACCCGGATATTCGGCACTTTCGCGGGGATGAGCGGCATTCTGAGCCTCGGTGTCAGCACCGCATTTCTGGTGGCTGTTCTGAGCCGCCTGTTAAAGCCGATGGAAACAGAGGATGATCAGTAGCCGATGACCAAAATCGCTTACACTATGACCGAAGGCAAAGGCGCGCTGGATCGCTTGCTGGCTGACTTTGCTGACACACTTGCCGCGAAAGGGGTGCGCACCTGTGGCATTGTTCAGATCAATTCAGAGTGCGGCGACGACGAAGACGACCGCTGCGACATGGACGTTCGTGTTCTGCCAAATGGCTCATTGATCCGCATTTCACAGTCTCTTGGCCGGGGCTCGCAAGGCTGTCGGCTTGATGGCGACGCGCTTGAGGCTGCCGTTGCCGAAGTAGGCCGCCTGATGGAGACGGACTTTGATATTTTCATCCTCAACAAATACGGCAAACAAGAAGCCGAAGGTCGGGGGTTTCGCGATCTGATTGCACATGCCCTCGAGCGTGGAGCGGCTGTGATTGCCGGGACCAACGGGCTGAACAGTGCGCGCTTTGATGAGTTCTCAGGCGGGCTCGCAGAGTATGTTCCCCCCGAACCAGACGCCCTAATGCAATGGTTTCAGCCGTCCTAAGAGCGTGTTTTCTTAGGCTCACGGGGTGAAACTGGCACCGGGGCTTCACCAGTGTTCGTCAAGAGAATCGCCAAAGGTCGGGTGGTTGGGAACAGTGACATTACGGTCATCACGGCGGACGTCAGGATCACCGACAAAATGGCACCGGTCGGCCCCCAGATCGCCGTCCAGACGGCCAGCGAAAACATCACCACAACCGGGCTGACATTCATACTGCGTCCCATCAGGCGGGGCTCCCAGAAATAGCCAACTGCCATTTGCGCCGCCCCCAGCAGCAAAAACAGGAAAAGCACCTCAAGGCTCAGCCCAAATTGCCCAAGCGCAAACAGCATGGGCAGAACCATAGCAATCCACGAACCGACGTATGGAATGTAGTTAAAGATGGCTGTCAGCACAGCAAAAAAGGCTGCAAACTCGACCCCGAACAGCAGGAAAATCACGTAACAGATGGCGCCCAGAACAACATTCACCAGCGTCTTCATAGTAAAATAGGTGCCGATCTGAGAGATGATCGCATCGATCGTCACCCAAACCCCGGCACGGCGGTCTTCATCGGGAAAGATCGCGGCAATCTTGCCGTCGACGGCGTTTTTTTCAAACAGGAACAAAATCGCATACAAAAAGACCAACGCGACATACCCGGCAGAATATGAGAGAGAGTTCAGAACATATCGCAGGGCATCCTGCAGATTGATCGAATCCGACACGATCTTGTTCACAGAATTCCAGGTCAGCTCGACTTCCACATCAAACTGACGTGCAACATCGGCCGCAATCACGGTGAATGTTTCAACATACTGCGGCAAAGCCCGCACCACGGCTTCCAGATTTCGCGCAAAAAACCCTATTCCCAACATCAGAATAAGAAACAGGACAATTGACGTCATGGTCAGCCGCGCCCAAGGCGGCACAATGCGCGCATAAAGCGGCAGACGGGCCATTTCACGCGAAACCCCATCCATCAAAAACGCCAGAAGCGCGCCGATGACCACAGGCACCAACAACGCCTCAGCGGCACTCAGAACCCAGCCAACGGCAATCGCCGCAAGAATACCAATCCCAAGCGCGATGGATCTCAGATAGCTATCAGTCCCCATGGGTGTTCTTTCTTTGGTTACGGGCAGAAGACCTGCCAAACGCCGTTTCGTCAACCAGACAAAGGGGGCGCCGCCAAAGGTTTCAACCCTTGTGACCCAGCGTTCATCCCATCAAAGTGCGGCGAACAAGGTTCAGCGCGGCCACCACGAGCACCAACAGTGTTGCCTTTCGAAAGGCCGCCTGATCAATCCGGTTTTGAACGTGCCCGCCCAACCACATTCCCGCCATTGCTGGCGGCACCATCGCCAGAGAAAACGGAAAAGTTTCTGCCCGCAACACGCCTGACCCGATATGCGCCCCCACCAAAGCCAACGCGCCCAATCCATAAATCACACCTTGTACCCGCATTTGATCCGATTTTTCGGTGTTGAGCGCTGTCAGATACAAGACCGTTGGCGCGCCCCAGACACCGGACATGCCACCAATCAAACCCGCAAAGGCTCCGACACCGGTTTCGATTGCCGGGGTCGTCCGTTTCAGATTTGGCCGGAACCCGATCAGTTGGATCAACGCAAAAACGGCCACGGGAACGCCAATCACCAAAAGCAACACATCCGACGACACAACCCGCACCAGTTGAGCCGAAGCAATAAGTGTCACAAAACCAGCCATCAAAAAGTATTTGAACTTTTTCACCGAGGTCAGAGCCGCCTTGGGCCCCTGCCGCAACGCCTGCAGCACATTTGTGGCAACGGTCGGCATCAGCAGCCCCGCAAGCGCCAGTTCGGGCTCAACAAAGGTGCTAAGACCTGAAATCATGATCATCGGCATGCCAAACCCAACAGTCCCCTTGATCACACCTGCCAAAGCAGAGACACCAAGAGCGACAATCATCATCTCAAACGACAGGTTTAGAAACAGCGAATCCATGTCCGATTGATAGGACCATTCGTGCCGCACTGCAAAAACTCTGCACGCAACAAACGATCAAACCCCAGCAATACTACGTATTAATATTGCGCTGCACCTGCAAAAAGAATATGTCACACTGCAGCAAAACAACGACATGATTCATGGCCCCACACGAACAGGACCGGACGATGACAAATTCAGTAATTCTTTCCAATCTTCTTGAACTGACAGGCGCCGCCGTCGCCCCTGCCGAGGCCATTTTGGCCAAAGCCACCGACACGGTTCGCGATATGGTCAGCGAAGAGGGGCGCGTCTCCGGTGCCAAGCTGGAACAAAACCAAGGAGCCGCCCACGGGCTCGCGTGGCTGGCCACATATGTCGAATCCCTGCGCCAGATGCAGAAATGGGCCGTCAGCCTGAAGGAAGACGGCAAATTCGGCGAAATGGAACAGCTGATCCACCAGATCGCTTTTGGGGAATACCTCTGGCAGATCTACGGCGGCATCTCGATGTCGCAGAACGAAATCACCCGTCTGCAGGATCTTGGCCTTGGTCAGGACGACATGCAGGCTTTGATGGAACCCTCGGTTGCGACCCTGACACAGTCCGGAAACTCTCAGGCCGCACGCATGCGTCTGGTCGAGCTGATGCAGGACAACGCAGGCCACGCCACCTTTGGCACCACCGGTCTGGATGATGAACTTGAGATGATCCGCGAGCAATTCCGCCGCTATGCCGACGAACGCGTCGTGCCCAACGCCCACGAGTGGCACCTCAAGGATGACTACATCCCGATGGAAATTCTCGAAGAGCTGGGCGAGATGGGCGTGTTTGGCCTGACCATCCCCGAGGAATACGGCGGGCTTGGCTTGTCCAAAGCCTCGATGGTTGTTGTCTCCGAAGAACTGTCGCGTGGCTATATCGGCGTCGGGTCCCTCGGTACACGCTCGGAAATCGCAGCCGAGCTGATCCTTGCGGGCGGCACCGACGAGCAAAAGGAAAACTGGCTGCCCAAGATCGCCAGCGCCGAAATTCTGCCCACGGCCGTCTTTACCGAACCGAACACCGGCTCTGACCTTGGCTCTTTGCGCACCCGTGCGGTGAAAAACGCCGATGGCGATTGGGAAATCACCGGCAACAAGACATGGATCACCCACGCCGCACGCACCCATGTGATGACGCTTTTGGCGCGTACCAATCCGGACTCGACCGATCACCGTGGCCTGTCGATGTTCCTCGCCGAGAAAACACCGGGCGACGATGAAAACCCGTTCCCAACCGAAGGCATGACCGGCGGCGAAATCGAAGTGCTGGGGTATCGCGGCATGAAAGAATTCGAACTCGGGTTTGATGGCTTCAAGGTCAAAGGTGACAACCTGTTGGGTGGCGTCGAAGGTCAGGGCTTTAAACAGCTGATGAAAACCTTTGAAGCGGCCCGCATCCAGACCGCAGCCCGCGCCATCGGTGTGGCGCAAAACGCGCTTGAGGTCGGCATGCAATACGCCGAAGACCGCAAGCAATTTGGCAAATCCCTGATCAACTTCCCCCGCGTGGCTGGCAAGCTGGCGATGATGGCGGTTGAGATCATGGTCGCCCGTCAGCTGACCTATTTCTCGGCTTGGGAAAAAGACCACGATCAGCGCTGCGATCTTGAGGCAGGTATGGCGAAACTTCTGGGCGCCCGTGTTGCCTGGGCCTCTGCCGACAACGCACTGCAAATTCACGGCGGCAATGGCTTTGCCCTCGAATATCAGATCAGCCGCATCCTGTGCGACGCACGTATCCTCAACATCTTTGAAGGTGCTGCCGAAATTCAGGCGCAAGTGATTGCACGCCGCCTTTTGGGCTAAAATGGCCTCTCGCCCGTTTTGTACAAAATGGTCATTTGGCCTTTTGAAATTGTACAAAACGGGTAATTCCGCCGATTTTCGCGAAACTTGCTGCAGTGCGGCATTGCTGCGCTTGCGTTGAACGAACGTGCGGCGTAGGCCAGTGACATGGCACCTAAACGTCTCTCTCCAGACAGCTGGATCGAAGCTGGATTTGCGGCCCTCGTGGCGCAAGGCCCCTCCGCCCTCAAGGCAGAGGCGCTGGCGCGTGACCTGAAAACCACCAAGGGTTCGTTTTATTGGCATTTCAAAGACGTGCCTGCGTTTCACAAAGCAATGTTGACGCGCTGGGAAGACGAATGCCTTGAGCGGTTTAAGAACGTGGCAGCCATCGACATGACGCCAACTCAAAAGTTGCGTCACCTGTCACAAGCTGTTGAAAAAGAAGAAACAATTTCCACCGGAAACGCAGTTGAACCAGCTGTTCGGGCATGGGCCCATGGGGACAAAAGCGTCTCGGAAACCGTGGCACGCGTGGACGAATACCGCATGACAGAGATCACAAGCACCCTAAGCGACCTCGGCTTGTCAAACCCGGAATTGGCCCGGATTATCTATGCCGCCAACCTTGGTATGGCCGAAATGTCCGGCCGTGACGGGCTGGACAACGACGAAGCCTTGGGCACACTGGTCGATCTGGTTCTGGCGCTATATTCTTAGAGCATGACACGCATTATTCTGGCATTCGCCCTCGCTCTCATCACACTTTCAGCCTGCAAAAAGGACGAAACCGTGGCCGGTTATGACGGTGAAAAACTGTGGATTTTGACCGAAATCGACGGTGTTGAATTCGCGGCGCGCGCCACTCTTTTGTTTGGCGAAGACAACAAGGTGACCGGCCAGGCACCGTGCAATAGCTTCTTCACCAAACAGACAAAGCCCTATCCATGGATCGGCTTTGACCCGATAGGGAGCACCCGGATGGCCTGCCCTGAGATGAATAAGGAAACGTTATTTTTCAATACCCTAGGGAAAATGACCCTGGCCGAAGTGTCCGGGGACGTGATGATCCTGAGCAATGATTCTGGTCGTCAGATGGTGTTCAAGGCCGCGCCAACCGACGGCTGAAAAGATCAACAAACCGCCCCCGCGCTTCGGGCAAAGGTTTGTGACCCAACTCGGGCGCCAGTCTGTGTTCCATAAAATACCCGGTTGTCCGCAACGCCGCGAGCACCTCTGCATCTGGCGATTCCCCCTCACCGCGCAAACAGGGCGGCAAGTCGAGCAAACGATCCGCCCATTCGCCCGCCCCCTTGCGCGAAACCGCGCGCCCCGTGCGGGGCGACACGAACACAAGGTCGTCAGTTGATCCGGTCACAGCACAGGCCCCGAGATCAAGTCCGAACCCCAATTCTTCCAGCAACGCCTGTTCCCATCGCAAATAGGCCAATGGCCATATCTCATTCTGACCAAGAAGATCAAGCAATTGCTCGGTGCGCTGATAGAGCGGGGTGTGAGGTTCCCGCTCGGGCAGGGAAAAGACCAACAGCGCCGTGACCGTATTTAGGCCTGCCAGCGCCATGCGGTCTGAGATTGCAGATGCACGACTGCGCAGAGGTTCAACCGTAAAGCTGCCAATATGTTCTTCCAGCCGTGCGCGCCAAACCACATCAACCTGTCCGCCGGGTTGCAGCGTTGGGGTCATTTTCCGGCTGGTGCCGCCGCGCACCACGCCGGCATGACGACCATGATCTGGAGTAAATACCTCAACAATCACAGAGGTTTCTCCGTGTTTGCGAGTGCTTAGAACGATACCTTGATCACGCCAGTCCATGTCGGAACCCTAGAGAGTTTCGTCAGAATGCCAAGGTCAGCCTGTGTGGCCTGTTCGGGAGCCTCCGTTGGGGATATTTGCCCCATTTGGAAGCACATCAGTCTGCCAGGCCAGGCTCGTCGAGCATGTGGCGACCATGGCGATCCTCGACTTCGATCACCCAGAGGTCTGGGTCAAAGCTGCGTTGTTTGGTCAGTGCTGCGTCCACGTCAGCTTCGGAGCCTTCGGACAGGGTCACCCATTTGCGCTCACCGCTCATCAGATCAAAACTGCGCTGAAAGGCGGTCGCCTGCCCATCAAGCGTGCTGAGCTTGACCAAAACAGCCCCCGCCGTGTCATCTCCATGGGCCATCACATAGGCCGGAATTCCGGCAAATTCGAGCCGCGCCATATAGGCTTGGACCCAGAATTTCGCCGTCAGACGGGTCATTTATTTCCGTCTTTGAAATTCAGCCCCATCTCGGAGTAACGCTCGGCTTCTTCGAGCCAGTTCGGGCGCACTTTGACCTGCAAAAACAGGTGCACGCGACGGCCAAGGAACTCTTCAATCTCTTCGCGTGCAGCTTTGGACACGGATTTGATCGTCTCGCCCTTGTTGCCCAACACGATACCCTTGTGACCATCGCGCATAACATAAATGATCTGATCGATGCGGGCAGAGCCATCTTTTCGTTCTTCCCAATTCTCTGTTTCCACAGTCATCTGGTAGGGCAATTCCTGATGCAAACGTATGGTCAGCTTTTCGCGAGTCATTTCGGCGGCGATCATGCGCATGGGCAGATCGGCGATTTGGTCTTCCGGATAGAGCCACGGACCTTCGGGCAACCGCTCGGCCAGCCATTGTTTCAGATGCTCGGTGCCATGACCTTTTTCAGCTGAGATCATAAAGGTCTCGGCAAAGTCATAGCGGTCATTCAAGTCCTTGGTCAGGCTTAGCAATTTCTCAGATTGGACCTTGTCGATCTTGTTAATCGCCAAGGCGACGATCCGACCCTTGCCGATACCTTCCAGCCCCTCAAGGATACGCTCAACGCCTTCAGTGATGCCGCGATGGGCCTCAACCAAAAGAACAGTTACGTCCGCATCTGCAGCGCCTCCCCATGCGGCAGCCACCATGGCGCGATCCAGACGTCGGCGCGGGCGGAACAGGCCGGGTGTGTCCACAAACACAATCTGGGCGTCGCCTTCCAACGCCACGCCGCGAATACGGGCACGGGTGGTTTGCACCTTGTGGGTCACAATCGAGACTTTGGCACCTACCATGCGGTTTGTGAGAGTTGATTTCCCTGCGTTCGGCTCGCCAATAAGGGCGACAAATCCTGCGCGTGTCATGCGCTCTCCAATCTTTGCAACAAGGCCCCGGCAGCGGCCTGTTCAGCCTGACGTTTGGAACCTGCGGTGGCTTCCTCAGCCTCGCCATTCTGGAGCCGGACCGCCACGGTAAAGACCGGAGCGTGATCAGGGCCAGAGCGGCTAATGATTTCGTAGTTTGGGGGCTTCTGGCGACGTGCTTGTGCCCATTCCTGAAGGGATGTCTTTGGGTCTCGTGCATCTGCTTCGACCTGATGCACGCGGTCGCCCCAAAGGCGGATCACCATGTCCTTGGCAACATCAAACCCACCATCCAGATAAACAGCAGCGATCACTGCCTCCATGGCGTCACCCAAAAGCGCCAGTTTTCGGCGGCCGCCCGACATCATCTCGGAGCGACCCAGTTTCAGCGCATCCCCGAGGGCAATCTCACGAGCGACATCTGCGCAGGCTTCTTTTCGGACCAGAGCATTGAATCGTGGGGCCAGCTGACCTTCGGTGGCTTTACGATCCTGAGCCAATAGCGCCTCGGCCATGACCAGGCCAAGCACCCGGTCGCCCAGGAACTCCAGTCGCTGATTATCATCCCGATTGGGCGATGACATCGACGAATGTGTCACCGCGCGTACCAATAGCTCGGGGCGGGAAAAGTCGTACCCAATCCGCGCCTGAAGCGCCTTCAATTCTGCAGAAATCTTCAATTCACCGCCTTAAAGAACCGATCACCACGCCATGTCCAGAAGAAGAACATTGACCGTCCGGCAGACGAGAACATGATGCGGTCCGCGCGGCCAATCAGGTTTTCAAAGGGCACGAAGCCAACCCCGCGTGCAGCGCGCGGCACGCGGCTGTCGGTTGAGTTGTCGCGATTGTCACCCATGAAGAAGAAATGGCCTTCGGGGACGGTAAAGACGCCGGTATTGTCCGAAGACTGATTGGTGATGTTCAGGATGCCGTGGCTTACCCCATTGGGCAGGGTTTCGATCTGGCGTGACTTAACACAATTGCCGCCATCGCCTACTGGGCCGTTTTCGCAACGTGGACGCAGCCCTTGAGGGCCCTGAGGGCCCGCAGGCTCTTCGAACAAACCACCGTCTGCCAGTTCTACAGCCTTACCATCAATGTGGAGAACGCCCTTTTTCATCTGGACGGTTTCACCAGGCATGGCGATCAGGCGTTTGATGTAATCCAATCCGGTAGCCGGGTGGCGAAATACGACAACATCGCCGCGCTCGGGCACACCGGGCAGAAAACGGGTGTTGTCACCATCGAAGACGCCACACAAGTCTTTGGCATCAATATTCACACCAAAACGGGGCATACGGACCGAAGGGCAAGACGCGTATGAATAGCCATAGGCCATCTTGTTCACGAACAAAAAATCACCGATCAGCAAGGTATCTTTCATCGAACCCGACGGAATCCAGAAAGGTTGAAAAAACACCGAGCGGAACACTCCCGCGATCACCAATGCCCAAAAGATCGTCTTGACCGTTTCGACAAAGCCGTTCTGTTTCTTGCCTTCGGTTGTCATTTTCTGCCTCAAAAGGTTGTCCTGTAGCGCGCTACATGCGGCGGGACGGGTTAGGAGTCAACCCGCGCACCTGTGTCAGGCGCGCCGTCAGCCAAAGGGCGCGCTTCTATCACCACAAATGCCTGCGCCCATGGATGATCATCCGTCAGGGTGACATGAATGATCGCCTCGTGGCCAGCGGGGGTCATCGCCTTTAGTCGCTCTGCCGCCCAGCCGGTCACCTCCATCACAGGTTGCCCGGTGCGCAGATTTGAAACCGCCATATCTTTCCAGCTGATCCCCATGCGCAAGCCCGTGCCCAGCGCCTTAGAGCACGCCTCTTTGGCGGCCCAACGTTTGGCATAGGTTCCAACCGTGTCGCGGCGGCGTTCGGCTTTGGCTTGTTCGACCTCTGTAAAGACACGATTGCGAAACCGGTCTCCGAACCGCTCGAGCGTTCCTGAGATACGATCAATATTGGCCAGATCTGTTCCGATGCCGAGGATCATTCCAAAAGGACCCCGATAAAACCCGTCGATTGATTGACCGCGAATTGTAGCTGAGCCGGTAGGAAGTCATTGGCATCCGGCACGAACCGTTGAACTTCAAGGTTAAAGACAAGCCCATGCGCCGGATCATAAGCAGCGGTCAGGCTGTCAAAGTCTACGCCAGAGAACCCAACACCCTGTGACATGCCAATGGTACGGCACTGACGATCTCCAAGCTCTCCAAAAGGAGGAGAGAGGACCAGCACATGATAGGCACCGGCGGCGGGCTCAACCGTATCCAAAAGAGCAAGACGAACATCCCCGTTCGCGAAAGTACGGCTGTGATTTTCCCACGGCTCAACGATGGCATCTGCCCGGGCTTGCCATTCACAATTGGCAACTTGTTGAGCATTGAGCGATGATGCCAGTGCCAGTGCAAGAGACAAGGCAATAAAAGCAGATTTCATAGTCAAACCTCAAGCCTTGCAGTCAGGATTTTTAGGCTGGCAACCCCAAACAGAATGCCAAATGCAAATTCGAACCAACGCTGAGATTTGCGATAGAACCGGCCAACCGATGCTGAGGAAAACAAGAGCCCGTAGCCTAAGAAAACGATCACTGAAACACAGATCAGCTGCCCAAATAGCGTCCAGACCTGAGCCATCGACGCGCCATCTGGCAGGGCGATCGCATAGATCGCGCCCCAGGACAAAACTGCTTTGGGATTGGTCAGGTGCAACAACATACCCTTGGAAAACAAGTGTGCCTTTGCGGCAGGAACAGGGGCGGCGGCGGGTGTCGGTCGCATTGCACGTTTAAGAGATTTCACGGCCAGAAAGGCCAGATACATGGCGCCTACATAGCGCACGACCTCAAAAACCCAGGCATTGGCCAGCATGACGGCCCCCATACCCAATGCACTCAGAACACCCCAGGTTGCCGAACCGCAAACGATACCTGCCGCGATGGTCAATCCGGCACTACGACCCGCGGACATGGATGTGCCCGAAATGGCCAGTGTCGCGGGGCCCGGGCTTCCACCGGCAATGGCCCAAGCCAGCAAGATCAACGCGATCTCGGGTGACATCAGGCGCGTGCCTCATCCATCAGACGGCGCATTTCCCGGATTGCCGGATCAAGGCCCGAGAAAATGGCCTCGCCAATCAGAAAATGACCAATGTTCAACTCGACAACTTCTGGCAAAGCGGCGATGGGCTTCACACAGTCATAGGTCAAACCATGGCCTGCATGCACCTCCAGCCCCAGCGAATGGGCAAAAGTTGCCATTTCACGCAACCGCGCAAACTCAATGTCTCGCTCAGCAAAATGCCCTTCGGCATGAAGATCGCAGTAGGCACCGGTGTGCAGTTCGATCACTTGGGCGCCAATGCGATTGGCCGCCTCAATCTGCTGCTGATCGGCAGCAATGAAGATCGACACGCGGCACCCGGCCTCGCGCAAGGGGGCAATGTAGTGGGCCAGCTGATTTTCTTCACGGGCAACTTCCAGCCCGCCTTCGGTGGTGCGCTCTTCGCGCTTTTCCGGCACGAGACAAACCGCATGCGGTTTGTGACGCAACGCAATGGCCTGCATTTCTTTTGTGGCGGCCATTTCAAAGTTCAGCGGAACTGTCAGCGTGTCCATCAGCGCATCGATATCCGCATCCAGAATATGACGGCGATCTTCGCGCAAATGCGCCGTGATGCCATCAGCCCCGGCCTCTTCCGCCAACTTTGCGGCCCGGGTCGGATCAGGATAAGCCCCGCCGCGCGCATTACGCACAGTGGCCACGTGATCAATGTTAACTCCAAGACGCAGCATGGCTCTAGTTCTCCTATGTTTGCTTGATTGAACCCTAAGACGGGTGCAGGCGCGAGGAAACCGCTTTTTAGGTGTCGTCCTCGGGCGGTGGATTGGTGGCCGCAAAAATTTGCGCCTTTGCTCTGGCTTTGGCAACTTTCTTGCGAAACCGGGCGGCCCTGCGTTTTTGGTAGGCACGGATAACTGGCGCGGTCAGGTAATAACAGATCGTCGCACAAAAAATACCGGGCAAAACACCGCCCACAAGATAGGGAAAAAACACTTCGTCATAGAACACGGACAGCCCGTGCCAATCCGCTTCGGCGTCGGTAAAAAGTGCAATCAGGTTGTGCCACAGATCGGCACCCGCATTGGCAAATTTGCTGGCCAGAGATTGCTTGTCACCCGCTTCAAATTCGGTCCCCAATAGAAAGTGGCCCGTCTGAAGAGACGCCACCCCGATAGGGAGATAGGTCAGCGGATTGCCGAAAAACGTGCTTAGTAAGGCAGCCAGCAGATTACCATTGATCAGGCGCGCAATCACGGCTGCAATCAAAAAGTGCAGGCCGTAAAATGGAGAGAAACACGTAAAGACCCCAGCCCACACCCCGCGGGCAATGAACTCAGGCGTCCCCGGCAATCGCCGCAACCGGTGTTTGACATAGTGAAAGGCCCGGGTCCAACCGCCCTTGGGATAGACTCCATCTGCAATGACTTGCATGGTCGATCTTTTATCCCGGCGTTTGAATACCACGTACGTGGGCCCTCGTGTCTACGGTTTGGTGGGCTTTCGTGCCCGGGAAGGATCGCGAAGTCTTTCGATCTGCGCCACCTCATTTTCAGCCTGAAGTGCGAGAGTCAAAGAATGCAAATGCTCTGCGTCGCGCAGCTCTAATGAGACATACAGTCGGAAATAGTCCGGTTTCCTATCCACAAATTCCAGATTTGAAATATTGGCCTTGTGCTCGCCAATCAATGTGCAAATACGTCCCAGTACGCCGGCGTCGTTGCCGATGGTTAATTCAAGTGTCACATCGTAGATCGCTTTGTGCTTTCCGCCGTGCCAATGCAAATCCATCCAACGATTGGGCTGCTCTTCATAATTACTTAGCACATCACAGTCGATGGCATGTACCACAACACCTTCGCCACGATAGGTGATACCGACAATGCGTTCACCCGGCAAAGGCTGACAGCACGGCGCGCGCTGAAAGCTTTGCTCTGGCGAAAGACCAATCACAGAGCGTTCCTGACCTATTTCGTCACTCTCATCTGGTGCAAGATCGGGATAAACGGCCTGCACCACTTCGTGGCCCGTCAACTCGGCACTGCCCATTCGGGCCAACAACTCGTCCCGGTCTTTGATACGCAGCTGCTTGGACGCTGTATCCAGAACGCGATCGGTGGCTTTCTTGCCAACCTGTTCGAACGCTGCCCGCGCCAGTTCGCGGCCCAGCTTGATAAATCTCTCGCGATCCACAAGCCGCAAAGCACGGCGAATCGCCGTTTTAGCTTTGCCTGTCGTTGCGATATCTAACCAAGTCGCCTGCGGCATCTGCCCTTCGGCAGTGATGATCTCAACCGATTGTCCGTTCTTAATGCGTGTCCATAGCGGCACGCGCATATGGTCGATCTTGGCCCCAACGCAAGCGTTGCCAATACGTGTGTGAATCGCATAGGCAAAATCCAGAGGCGTTGCCCCGCGCGGCAGTTTGACCACATCGCCTTTGGGCGAAAAACAGAACACCTGATCCGAATACATCTCAAGCTTAACTGCTTCGAGAAACTCATCGTGATCATCTTCGGCATTGAACTGCTCGGTCAGTGAGCTGATCCATTTGAACGGATCGACGGCAAAAGGGTTTTCGCCCCGCACACCGTCTTTGTACGACCAATGTGCCGCCACGCCGGACTCGGCCACATCGTGCATTTGCTGGGTGCGGATTTGCACCTCTACCCGTTTTCCGTCACGCCCCGACACAGTTGTATGGATCGACCGATAACCGTTGGTTTTCGGTTGGCTAATATAGTCTTTGAACCGTCCAGGCACCGCGCGCCAACGCTGATGAATAGCGCCGAGAACACGGTAACAGTCATTTTCGCTATCAGTGATGATGCGAAACCCATAGATGTCGGACAGACGGCTGAAACCCTGATCTTTTTCCTGCATCTTGCGCCAGATCGAATAGGGTTTCTTGGCGCGCCCAACCACTTTTGCTTTGATATCCGCTTTATCCAGCTCGTGGCGCATATCCTCGGTGATCCGCCCGATCACATCACCGCTTTCTTTTTGCAGCGTGATAAAGCGGCGCATGATGGATGCACGGCCTTCAGGATTGAGCACCTTAAAGGCGAGATCCTCGAGCTCTTCACGCATCCATTGCATACCCATACGACCAGCAAGTGGTGCATAGATGTCCATGGTTTCGCGTGCTTTTTGCACCTGCTTCTCGGGGCGCATCGCCTTGATCGTACGCATGTTGTGCAAGCGGTCGGCCAGTTTAACCAGAATAACGCGCAAATCCTTGGACATCGCCATAAACAATTTGCGGAAATTTTCTGCCTGTTTGGTCTCGGTGGACGATAGTTGAAGGTTGGTCAGCTTGGTCACACCATCCACCAGCATCGCCACTTCGTCACCAAACATGGCCGCAACGGCAGAATATGAGGCGTTGGTGTCCTCAATCGTGTCATGCAGCAAGGCGGTGATAATGGTGGCGTCATCAAGATGCTGCTCGGTCAGAATCCGTGCCACATCGATGGGATGTTCAAAATAGGGTTCGCCCGAGTGCCGGAACTGCCCGCCATGCATTTCGCGGCCATAGTCATAGGCACTGCGAATCAGGGTCTCATTGGTTTTTGGATTGTAGGCGCGGACAAGATCGACAAGATCGTCAGCTGGAAACATCTGCGCCCACTCGCTTTCCGGTCAGGCCTTAGCCTTGGCCTTGCGCTTCCATCAGGGCGCGCAGCAGCTTTTCTTCAGACATGTCGTCATCCGCAGGTGCATCTGATTCTGCGCCCATCAACAAAGCCATACGATCTTCTTCAGGCTCGTCGACTTCGATCTGAGTCTGATTGGACTCGATCAGACGTTCGCGCAGCTCGTCTGCTGTCTGTGTCTCATCGGCAATCTCACGCAGGCTGACAACAGGGTTTTTGTCGTTGTCACGCTCAACAGTGATCGGTGCACCGGCTGAAACTTCGCGAGCGCGATGCGCTGCAAGCATCACCAGCTCAAAGCGGTTTGGGACTTTGTCTACGCAATCTTCAACTGTGACGCGGGCCATGGGGCTCTCCATTCTGCCGGTATGAGATCAGAAAGTGTGTATTTAGGGCGGTTCGTTTCTGTTGACAAGCACTGAATCACAAGGAAACGACGGCTTTAACCTCGGCTTCGGGCAGGTTGGACAACATTTGCGCCACACTAAGGCCGCTTACGGGGTGCACCCAGTCCGGCGCAACATCCATCAGAGGCACCAAAACAAAGGCCCGGTCCTGCAGTCGTGGGTGCGGTAAAACCAACTCCTGAGGTGCCTCAGTCTTCTGAGTTTCCAAATCCAGATCCCGCCATCTGGCGAAGGTCTTGGGATCGGGTAAAACCGCGTCATTCGCCGCCAGCAAATCAATGTCGAGCGTGCGCCCTGCCCATCGGCTTTGGCGTTCGCGCCCAAAAACAGCTTCGACCTGGTGCAGTTGGTTCAAAACAGCTTCAGCTGGCAAGTCCGAGACAACCACGGCCGCCGCATTCACAAAATCCGGACCAGCCCCTTCCGGAAAGCACGGCGTTGCAAAAAAACGACTCACCTGGGTCACGCGAATTTGCCCGGAATTAAGCACTTTCAGCGCCGCCTTCAGTGTATTTTCGGGTTTTCCGACCTGAGAAGGTAAGTTGGCTCCCAAAGCTAATAGCCAGAAATTATTCACCTTTTCTGAGCCCACTTAGAATTTCCTGTTTGACACAAATCGCCTTCTTGAAGGCTTAGAGAATTTCTCTACATTATCAAGTGTTGTTGTGCCGACCAAATTTCACTCACGGATCATTACGCGGCACAGCACTATTAGGAAGGACATTTAATGTTTTACAAAGACGAACGGCTCGCGCTGTTCATCGATGGTTCGAATCTATATGCGGCGGCTAAGGCGCTTGGGTTCGACATCGACTACAAGCTATTGCGACAAGAATTCATGCGTCGCGGCAAGCTTCTTCGCGCCTTTTACTATACGGCTTTGTTGGAGAATGACGAATATTCCCCAATCCGTCCGTTGGTGGATTGGCTACACTACAACGGCTTCACCATGGTGACCAAGCCGGCCAAAGAGTACACAGACTCGATGGGCCGTCGGAAGGTCAAGGGAAACATGGATATTGAGCTGGCCGTTGATGCAATGGAACTGGCGCCACGCGTCGACCACATTGTGTTGTTTTCCGGAGATGGGGATTTCCGGCCACTGGTAGAAAGCCTGCAACGCCAAGGTGTGCGCGTTTCAGTTGTTTCCACCATTCGCAGCCAACCTCCGATGATCTCGGACGAGCTGCGACGCCAGGCCGACAACTTTATCGAGCTTGATGGCCTTCGGGACGTCATTGGACGCCCTCCACGGGAGCCCATGCCCGGGGAGCGTGAAGCAGAATACACTGCAGAGTAATAGAGCCGGGGCCTTGCGCCCCGGTTTCCATTTCCGGGGTTATGCGCAAGCTTGCGCCAAGGCTGTTAGAAGGTCTTTTCACTTCCGCCCGAAGCCACCTGGCAAACCAGGGTTTTCAAACGCCGCCCGACTTCGTCGGCCAGATTCACTACCTGCGCCGTATGTATCACCCGGACCCAATTCTGATGAGAGTTTCGGGACGAGTGGTCGCATGTATTGCGCCCTGTGCAATCGGATATGAGTACGGTGCTTAGCCAATTGCCAAAGGCAATCCGGCCCTGTCTTCAGGGGGGACAAAGCCACCACCAGACATATTGCAACCCAAGTTCAACTAGTATACTACGGTATACAACGCGCTTAAATACCGGCTCGTCGGAGAAATCTGCGACTCGGCGTTTGGGTATTCTCTAACACAAAATCGTTGGAATCGTCATGAGCCTGTACACCGACTACCTAAATGAGATTACCGCTCGTAAAGAGCAAGACCTGAACCCCAAGCCCATTGATGATGGCGACCTCGTAAATGAACTCATCGCACAGATCAAAGATGCTGGAAATGAGCACCGTGAAGACTCGCTTAAGTTCTTCATTTACAACACACTGCCGGGCACAACGAGCGCCGCTGGTGAAAAGGCCAAGTTTCTGAAAGAGATCATTCTCGGCACCTCGATTGTTGAAGAGATCACTCCGACTTATGCCTATGAACTACTGTCACATATGAAAGGCGGACCTTCGGTCGACGTCCTTCTCGATCTGGCATTGGGGGATGACGCACCGACTGCTCTGCAGGCGGCCGACGTTTTGAAAACACAGGTCTTCTTGTATGAGGCTGATACAGACCGTCTCGCTGCCGCATATTCTGCAGGCAATGCTGTCGCCCAGGACATTTTGGAAAGCTATGCTCAGGCCGAGTTCTTTACAAAGCTTCCCGACATTGACGAAGAAATTAAAGTCGTGACCTATATTGCTGGTGAAGGCGACATTTCGACCGATTTGTTGTCTCCTGGCAATCAGGCCCACTCGCGCTCTGACCGCGAACTGCACGGTAAGTGCATGATGTCTGAAAAGGCTCAAGCCGAAATCCAAGCTCTTAAGATTCAGCACCCAGACAAGCGTGTGATGCTAATCGCCGAAAAGGGTACGATGGGTGTGGGCTCGTCGCGGATGTCAGGCGTCAACAATGTCGCGTTGTGGACAGGTCAACAAGCCAGCCCTTATGTCCCTTTCGTTAACATTGCTCCGGTCGTGGCCGGAACAAACGGAATTTCGCCTATCTTCCTGACAACCGTTAGTGTGACCGGCGGGATCGGTGTCGACCTGAAGAACTGGGTCAAAAAGGTGGATGAAGACGGCAACGCCATTCTGAACAATGACGGCAACCCGATCCTCGAGCAAAAATATGCAGTCGACACAGGAACCGTGTTGACCATCGATACTAAGAACAAGGCTCTGCTGGACGAAGACGGCAAGGAACAGCTTGCCGACGTTTCTTCGGCCTTCACGGCCCAAAAGATCGAATTCATGAAGGCAGGTGGATCTTATGCGATCGTCTTCGGCAAAAAGCTGCAGGCATTTGCCGCCGAAACACTTGGCATAGAAGCCCCGCTGGTCTTTGCCCCCTCGAAAGAGATTTCGCACGAAGGTCAGGGTCTGACCGCTGTTGAAAAAATCTTTAACAAGAATGCGCGTGGTGTGTCTTCGAATGAGGACCTGCACGCAGGGTCAGACGTTCGCGTCAAAGTGAATATTGTCGGCTCGCAAGACACCACCGGTCTGATGACCTCGCAGGAACTCGAAGCGATGGCCGCCACGGTTATCTCACCTTCGGTTGATGGTGCGTATCAGTCGGGCTGTCACACGGCCTCGGTTTGGGACTCGAAGGCCCAAGCCAATATTCCAAAGCTGATGAGCTTTATGAACAAATTTGGCCTGATTACAGCGCGCGATCCGAAAGGTGAATATCACGCCATGACCGACGTGATCCACAAAGTGTTGAACGACATCACAGTGGATGACTGGGCGATCATCATCGGTGGCGACAGCCACACACGTATGTCCAAAGGCGTCGCCTTTGGTGCCGACTCAGGCACGGTTGCGCTGGCGCTTGCAACGGGTGAGGCCACCATGCCAATCCCTGAATCCGTCAAGGTGACCTTCAAGGGCACCATGAAAGACCACATGGATTTCCGCGACGTGGTTCATGCAACGCAAGCTCAGATGTTGAAACAGTTTGGCGACAACGTCTTCCAAGGCCGGATCATCGAAGTGCACATTGGCACGCTTCTGGCGGACCAGGCGTTCACCTTCACCGACTGGACTGCCGAGATGAAGGCTAAAGCCTCTATCTGTATTTCGGAAAATGATACATTGGTTGGCTCGCTGGAAATTGCCAAGAGCCGCATTCAAATCATGATCGACAAAGGCATGGAAAACGCGGCAGGCACCTTGCAGAATCTGATCGATATCGCAGACAAGCGTATCACTGAGATCAAATCGGGTGAAAAACCTGCCCTGACGCCAGACGACAACGCCAAATACTTTGCCGAAGTAGTTGTTGATCTGGACGAGATCGACGAGCCAATGATCGCCGATCCCGACGTGAACAATGCGGATGTTTCCAAACGCTATACCCACGACACAATCCGACCCATGTCTTACTATGGTGGTGATAAACACGTCGATCTGGGGTTTGTTGGATCATGCATGGTGCACAAAGGTGACATGAAGATCGTCGCCCAGATGCTCAAGAACATTGAAAAGGCACAAGGCAAAGTCGAATTCAATGCGCCTCTGGTGGTCGCTGCACCAACCTACAACATCATCGATGAGTTGAAGGAAGAAGGCGACTGGGACATCCTTCAAAAGTATTCGGGCTTTGAGTTCGATGACCTGATGCCGAAAAGCACGGCGCGCACGGAATATGAGAACATCATGTACCTTGAACGCCCCGGCTGTAACTTGTGCATGGGCAACCAGGAAAAGGCTGCAAAGGGCGACACAGTTCTGGCCACGTCAACACGTCTTTTCCAGGGCCGGGTTGTTGAAGATACAGCGGATAAGAAAGGTGAATCGCTCTTGGCGTCGACACCGGTTGTTGTCTTGTCTGCGATCCTTGGCAGAACCCCAAGCATGGAAGAGTACAAGGCTGCCGTGGAAGGCATTAACCTGACCAAGTTTGCACCGCCAGTTGAAAAGCCTGCCGGAGCCCGGTCGGTTCACTTCTAAAGACTCTGCAGGAAGCAAATAAACCGGGGCCTTGTGCCCCGGTTTTCATTTGCAAGACTACGATGCCTTAACCGTTACGCTGGTTGTGCATCTCAATGATCTTTTTCGACCATGTGCTTTTGATGTAAGCCAAAACGTCGACGATGTCCTGATCGCTCAGAACGTCTTCGAAACCGGGCATATTGCTTTTGTATCCTTGGCCCACGATTTTGGCCGTGCCATATTTGGTGATCTGAAAAAGCTGCATATCGGGGTGATGCCAGGTGTGCCCGGACTCGTCATGCGGCGGGGCTTGTGCCATACCTTCTTCGTCCGGTTCGCGCCAGTTTTTCGCGCCTTCCAGCTGCGCCCCGTGACAGCTGGCGCACTGCTGCTCATAAATCTCTTGGCCGTTTTTGATGCTGGCCCGGCTTTCATAGGGAAGAAACCCCTTGCCCCCGGACTGTACAATCACTGGGGTCAAAATCCCCACCCCCAGAGCCGCTACTATTATCAGACCTATCTTTTTCATTGCACCTTACCGATTGGAGTTTTCCAAATGCCTAGGGGGTTCCAGTCACTGGAAAGCAAGTCACAAAATCCTGAACAGCCCTGATGGCTTGCCCTGCCCGTGACAAAGCCTTACCTCTTGGCCAACGTTTGTACCGAGGCTCTCATGACCAATCCTCCGCTCACCATTTACCTTGCCGCACCGCGTGGATTCTGCGCAGGCGTCGACCGCGCTATTAAGATCGTTGAAATGGCGCTCGCGAAATGGGGGGCACCTGTTTATGTGCGCCACGAGATTGTGCATAACAAATTTGTCGTAGACGGACTGCGGGCCAAAGGGGCCATTTTCGTCGAAGAGCTGTCAGATTGCCCCAATGATCGGCCCGTAATTTTCTCGGCCCATGGTGTCGCAAAATCCGTACCAGCCGAGGCGGAACGCCGCGAGATGATCTATGTCGACGCCACCTGCCCGTTGGTCTCCAAAGTTCATATTGAGGCCGAGCGCCACTCGGCTGCTGGTTTGCAGATCATCATGATCGGCCACGCTGGCCATCCCGAAACCATTGGCACGATGGGTCAGTTGCCCGACGGTGAAGTGCTTTTGGTCGAAACCGAGGCTGACGTAGGCACCATACAAGTGCGCGACCCCGCAAGACTGGCTTTTGTCACTCAGACCACCCTGTCAGTGGATGACACGATTGGCATTGTCGCTGCATTGAACGCGCGCTTTCCGGCCATCGTTGGCCCCCACAAAGAAGACATCTGTTACGCGACCACCAACCGACAAGAAGCCGTCAAAGAGGTCGCGCCACGTGTGGACGCTTTGTTGGTCGTCGGCGCCCCAAATTCATCTAACTCGCGCCGATTGGTCGAGGTGGGTGCCAACAATGGCTGCGACTATTCGCAACTGGTTCAAAGATCAGAAGACATTGACTGGCGTGCGCTTGAAGGTATCCGCGGGCTGGCCATCACGGCCGGCGCTTCGGCCCCTGAGGTGTTGGTCAATGAAGTGATTGACGCCTTTCGCGCGCGGTACGATGTAACGGTGGAAACTGTGGAAACCGCGATTGAACGTGTGAATTTCAAAGTACCACGCGTGTTGCGTGACATTCAGCTGGAGGCTTGAATGCTGTCATTGCAATTCTTTGCCACTGCATTGGTCGTGGTTCTCGCCCCCGGATCAGGTGTGATTTTTACGCTGGCCATGGGATTGGGTCAGGGTCGCCGTGCCGCACTATGGGCTGCGTGGGGCTGCACCATAGGAATCGTACCCAGCCTTTTGGCGGCGACTTTGGGGCTGGCTGCAGTTCTCCACACATCGGCAGTGTTGTTCAACATCGTCAAATTTGCCGGAGTTGCTTATCTTCTATACCTTGCGTGGCAAGCGATCCGCGCAGGCGGCACACTATCTGTCAGCGCAGAGCATAAGGCACAACCGGGGCTGCTCATTGCCCGTAGAGCCGCGCTGATCAACACCCTCAATCCGAAGCTTTCCGTGTTCTTTCTAGCGTTGCTGCCACCATTCCTTTCCGGCAATCCGGCGTCTGCCACAGTGGAAATGACCCTACTTGGAGGTGTATTTATGGCCATGACATTCGCTGTGTTCGCCATTTACGGCCTGTTCGCAGCGCGCGCCCGGGACATGCTTTTGGGCAGTGCACGGGCGATGCGGTGGCTCAATCGGGGTTTTGCAACAATCTTTGTTGCTTTGGCTGGTCGACTGGCACTGGAGCGGGCATGAGCGACGCGCAAACAATGAATGTCTACGACACCTCTGCAGAAACCTACCTGCAAAAAATTGCCCGTAGCCCAGATCCTGACGAACAGTCTGATTTTGAAGCTTTTGTTGCGGCTCTGACAAATGAGTCTAGGGTATTAGACCTTGGCTGTGGCCCGGGCCATTGGGCCGCAAAAATGAAACAGGCCGGTCTTTCAGTAGATGCCTGTGACGCTTCGGCGGAAATGGCCGCGCTGGCCAAGGGGCAGTTTGGTGTGGACGTCCGGGTTGAACCGTTTAATCAGCTAACCCTAAACGGTCCATATGACGGTATCTGGGCCAACTTCAGCTTGCTTCACGCCCCCCGCGCCGAGTTTCCGATCTATTTGTCTCAGCTCCACGAGGCAACCAAGCCCAACGGCATTCTGCACCTTGGAATGAAGTTAGGAGCCGGAGAAGTGCGTGACAGTCTGGGGCGGCTTTACAGCTACTACAGTGAGATCGAATTGACAGATGTTGTTGAAACCTCCGGCTATACTGTCACCCACACCCGTCGCGGCGAGGGCGCGGGCCTGTCCGGCCAGTCGGCCCCCTATTTGATTGTGACCGCACATGCCTGAATTGTTTGCCTATACCGACGGAGCCTGCTCTGGAAACCCCGGCCCCGGCGGGTGGGGCGTTCTGTTGCGCGCCATGGACGGTGATACCGTTCTGAAAGAGCGCGAGCTATGCGGCGGCGAAGCCCTGACCACCAACAACCAGATGGAGTTGATGGCTGCCATTATGGCTTTGGAAACACTAGATAAAACCAGCGTCATCACGGTTATCACAGACAGCGCTTATGTCAAAAATGGCGTCACCAGCTGGATCTTTGGATGGAAAAGGAATGGTTGGAAAACGTCAAACAAGAAACCCGTGAAAAACGTCGAGTTTTGGCAACGGCTGGACGAGGCGCAGGCACGGCACTCCGTGACGTGGGAATGGGTCAAAGGGCACGCAGGGCATCCTGAAAACGAAAAGGCCGACGAGCTTGCCCGCGCTGGCATGGCACCGTTCAAAGACTAACCTGAAAGTGCGTTTTTTATTTCCAAAAATGCGTTGGCACGATGATCAATGCCCCGATTGACGACAGGATCGCATTCAACCCCGGGCTTCCAAAACTGATGTTGAACATCCGACTGATCATGAAGAACAAAAATGCGCCCCCGACACAAATGATGATCGACGGAACATAGCCGTTGCGGGTGAACTGCGTGCGCTCTGACGCATAGCCTATGATGCCCGCAATCACGACCGTTCCAAAAAAGGTAAAGAACATCGGCTCTCCCTTAAAGCTGCGTTCCCTTGGCAACAGGGAACCCGCGCTGAAATACATCCGCATCCTGCGCGCCTTTGCCCGCCCGTTGCAAGCGCTGCAATTGAACCGCGCCTTCGCCGCAAGCGACGGTCAATGCATCGTCCAAAACTTCTCCGGGCGTCCCTGTACCATCCACGAGCCGTGAAGCCAGCAACTTGACGCGCTGGCCATCAATCTCGCACCAAGCACCCGGAAAGGTCGAAAGACCGCGTATTTTGCGGTCCACCTCAAGGGCCGTTACAGACCAGGTCACGTGGGCTTCGTGTTTGTCGATCTTATGGGCATACGTCACGCCATCGTCAGGCTGCGGGGCGGCGGTCAGCGTATCAATCGCGGCCAAAGCCTTAACAATAGCATCAGCACCCATCTGAGAAAGCCGGTCATGCAGCTGGTCAGTGGTTTCTTCGGTCCCAATCGTCGTTTCATGCCGCAACAAAACCGGACCTGTGTCCAGCCCGGCCTCCATCTGCATGATGCATACGCCGGTTTCTTTGTCGCCGGCCATAATCGCGCGATGAATCGGGGCAGCCCCACGCCATCGCGGCAATAGGCTTGCGTGAATATTGAGGCACCCCCGTTTCGGGGCATCTAACACGACTTGGGGCAGAATCAGGCCATAGGCCACTACCACAGCCACTTCTGCATTCAGCGCAGCGAAATCTTCCTGCGCCGCATTGGTTTTCAACGACACCGGATGGTGCACATCCAGCCCCAATTCTACAGCACGGGCATGAACAGGCGTTGGTCGATCCTTTTTGCCACGACCGGCTGGGCGCGGTGGTTGGCAATAGACCGCAGCAATCTCGTGCCCGGCATCCACCAGAGCATTAAGAACCGGTACCGAAAACGCCGGAGTGCCCATAAATACAAGTCTCACCGAAGCTTCCCCGCCTTTTTAATCAGCATTTCCCGCTTGGTCCGGCTGAGATGGTGAAAGAACATCTTGCCGTTAATGTGATCGATCTGATGCTGAACACTTGTGGCCCAAAGTCCAACAAAATCCTTCACAACGATTTCGCCCTGATCATCCATATACTGGACCGTCACTGCACGTGGGCGCGAAATTTTGGCCGACACACCGGGCAGATTGGGACTGGCTTCTTCGTGGTCACGCAACTGCACTGAGACGTGCAGAATTTCCGGGTTGGCCATGCGTACAGGCTGACCACGTTCGTCGCTGGCATCCACCACAACCAATCGCTGCAGCACACCAATCTGATTGGCGCCCATGCCGACACCGGGCATCGCTTCCATCGTGTCAATCAGGTCATCCCAGACCTGGCGCACCTGTTCCGTAATCTCTGGCACCGGTTCTGCCGGTGTGCGCAGCCGCTTGTCGGGCCAAGGGATGCATGTGCGGACAGTCATCCTTGGACCTTGTAGTCTTGTTCCAACCGGGTTCGCATTTCATTATTGACACGGTCAAAAATCACCACCCCATCCAGATGGTCCAATTCGTGCTGCGCGCAGACGGCCGCAAACCCGGTAAGGCGTTCCTCAACCCAGACAGAATCAACATCCTGCCACCAAAGGGTAATCTCTGCGTGTCGCGTCACATCCGCAGAGATGCCGGGAATGGACAAACAGGCCTCTTCGCCTGTCACCAGCTCCTCCGAGCGGTCTGTTATCTGCGGGTTGATACAAACGTAAGGAGACTCAGCCGAATCTTTCCACGTGGGATCCATCACGAACAACCGGGCCAGCACACCGACCTGAGGGGCCGCCAAACCGCGCCCTTTGGCGTCATACATTGTTCGCAACATCTTTTCAGCCAGTTGCGAAATGGCCGAGGGGCGATCTACACGCTCGCAGACTGTGGCAAGTCTTGTGTCGGGCCAGTGCAGGATCGGGAGAGTGCTCATCCGCGCGCCCTTTCGCGTTTCATTTTGGCCGAGCGACGCGTCATCATCTGGCGCTTCATTGGTCCAAGGTAATCAATGAACAGTTTCCCTTGCAGGTGATCAATCTCGTGTTGGACACATGTTGCCCAAAGCCCGCCGAAATCGCGTTCCTGAGGATTGCCATCCATGTCAATCCAACCCACGCGCACATCTGCCGGGCGTGTTACCTCGGCAAATTGCTCGGGGATCGACAAACAACCCTCTTCATAGGTGTTAAGTTCATCAGACGACCCCAAGACCTCCGGATTGAACATAACCATAGGCTCTGGCGTGCCATCCTTGATGCAATCCATCACAATCAGGCGGCTAAGAACACCAACCTGAGGTGCCGCCAAACCGATGCCCGGCGCGTCATACATCGACTCGAGCATATCCTCTGCCAACGTGCGCAATTCGTCCGACAAATCGGGCACGGGTTCGCAAATTTTCTTCAAACGCGGGTCGGGATGGATGAGGATCGTCTTTTTCATGGCATTCATCTAGGACAAGCGCTGGCGCGTTGCAACGCCCCTTGCACCTCTTGGATTTTTCGCTAGCGTCTCTTCGGTCTGCAAATAGGGAATTTACGACATGAGCTTTGACGACATCATCAATCGGTTCGGCACACATTCGGTCAAATGGGACATGATGGAAAAGCTTTATGGCGTGCCCAAGGACGACGGGATTGCCATGTGGGTAGCTGATATGGATTTCCGTCCCCCGGCCTGCATTACCGATGCGATCAAAGGCATGACGGACCACGGTATCTATGGCTATTACGGGGATGAAGGTGATTATCGCGCTGCGATTTGCTGGTGGATGGAAAATCGCCACGGCTGGCGTGTTGATCCAAGTCATATTTTCACAACCCACGGGTTGGTTAACGGCACCGCCATGTGCGTCGACGCCTATACACAACCCGGCGACGGCGTCATTTTGTTCACTCCAGTTTACCATGCGTTTGCGCGTGTGATTAGCGCAGCAAACCGCCAAGCGGTCGAATGTCAGCTGGTCAACAACGACGGTCGCTATGAAATGGATTTTGACGCCTATGACGCGATGATGACCGGCAACGAGAAGATGGTGATCCTTTGTTCACCGCATAATCCCGGTGGTCGCGTCTGGAGCCGTGAAGAATTGCAAGGCGTGGCCGATTTCGCCAAACGGCACGATCTGATCCTTGTGTCGGATGAAATTCACCATGACCTGGTTTTCCCAGGCAACACCCACATTCCGATGACGCTGGTTGATGACAGTATCATGGACCGATTGGTGATGATGACCGCCACGACCAAGACATTTAACATCGCGGGCTCTCATTCCGGCAATGTCATCATCCCTGACGATGATTTGCGCGCAAGATTTGCGGGCCGCATGGCCGCTTTGGGTCTTTCACCCAATTCGTTTGGCCTGTTCATGGCCGAGGCGGCCTATTCCCCCGAAGGGGCCGCGTGGGTCGACGATTTGGTGTCCTATCTGGATGGGAACCGCAAACTTCTGGACAGCGCCCTGAATGCCATTCCGGGTGTCAGCTCCATGAACCTTGAGGCAACATATCTGTCGTGGGTGGATTTCTCAGGCACAGGCATGTCGCCCTCCGAGTTTACCGAACGCGTGCAGAAGTCAGCGCGGGTTGCACCTAACGATGGGCACACATTTGGCACGGGTGGAGAAACCTTTTTGCGGTTCAATATCGCGACCCCACGCGCCCTCGTTCAACAAGCTTGCGATCGCCTGACCGACGCGTTTTCAGACCTTCAATAGGAGTTCTGCTCTTATCCTTCGTCCGTGATCAGCGCGACGGGCGCGTTTTCTCCGCGATAGAAATCGACTGGGGCATTTTGTGCGGCGGGTGTTGAACGTTTGAATTCATAATGCATCAAATCACCCTCTTCTTCCGAAGCCACGATCAGGCATTGTGACAGGTGGAAACCACCATCGTATAAATCGACCAATCCACGCAGATGCGGAGCGTCTTCCACATCAAGACTAAAGCCATCTTCACGGAATTTCAGAACTCTGAACGACCGCCCATCCGCTTCAACGCGAATGCGGCTGCTTTTCTTCAGGCTTTTCTTCTGGGCCGCTTCCAGCCCTTCCTGCACTTCTTTTGGCAAATACGTTGTCATGACCGCGTCTCCATCCCTGTGATTAAGATTTGAGGTTAGGCCGATTCTGGTCAAGCAACGTTTCTATTGCTTGTCCGCTTGTGTGCGTAATCGCGCAACTCCTTTGCGGTCTGTTGCGTTTTCATCGCACATTGAGCCTCTTAGCTTGTCATCAACAAACACAACAACGGAGAAGACCATGGGGCTTTTGGTGGATGGGAAATGGACGGATCAATGGTTCGACACAAAATCAACAAATGGAAAATTTGTGCGCTCTGCCTCGCAGTTTCGAAATTGGATCATACCAGACGGTAGCGTATGGAGTGACAATTCCAAAGGATTTCCGGCGAAATCAGATCGATACCACTTATATGTTTCTTATGCCTGCCCCTGGGCACACCGAACCCTTATTTTTCGTGAACTCAAAGGGTTGACCGAGCACATCTCAGTCTCTGCCGTGCATCCTGATATGATGACAGATGGCTGGACATTCCATACGGATTCGTATGGTGCTTCAGGTGACACGCTTTATGGTCACGAATTTGCGCATCAGATTTACACCAAGGCAGACCAAAATTACTCGGGTCGTGTTACAGTTCCGATCCTTTGGGACAAACAACAGGAAACTATCGTCAGCAATGAAAGCGCCGAGATCATCCGGATGTTCAACAGCGCCTTTGATGGGCTCACCGGGAACACAACAGATTACTGGCCTGCTCCGATGCGCGACGACATCGAAGACGTCAATCAACGCATCTATGACACTCTGAACAACGGCGTTTACAAGTCCGGTTTTGCCACCACGCAAGGCGCTTATGATGCCGCAGTCTACCCATTATTTGACACCCTCGGCTGGCTTGAAGAGCGCTTGTCAACAAATCGATATTTGATGGGGGACACCCTCACCGAGGCAGACTGGCGGCTATTCACGACGCTGATCCGATTTGATCCGGTCTATCACCTGCACTTTAAATGCAACCGGAAACGGCTGACCGACTATCCGAATCTCTGGGCCTATACGCGTGAGTTGTATCAAATGCCTGGTGTAGCCGGGACGGTAAACATGCATCATATCGTACGCCATTATCACTACAGCCACGAAACCGTGAACCCCTATCGCATTGTTCCGATCAATCCGGTGATTGACTATGGTGAACCACATGGACGAGGCGACCGTGTCACTCCATAATGTTCTACCATCGCCGCCAGATCTTCTGGCGGTGTACCTGACTGAACAAAGGCACAGGCGTTTGAGCTGACGTTAAATATGGAACCGTCTGAAAAGAAAGACGTATTGGTGACGAATATGACCCTTGCATCGGGATGTCGATAGCTGGCGAAATCCGCGATTGCCAGCGCGGCCCCATCCTCAAGAACAAGGTCAAGCACGAGAACATCAAATTCGCGCATTCTCAGAGCATGGATCGCGGCCGATTGGTCCAAAGCCAATTCAACCTCAGCGCCCATACGCTGCAAATGCCGCTGCCAGAGCCCCCCAAGATCCGGGTTGCTCTCTACGATCAGTACCTGCATGACAACCCCTCGCCAGCCTACTCTATAACAATTTAACTCGATATGTTTGGTGTTCTGCCTAATTTCCTAACAAAAGGTTAATGTTTACTTAACGTGTGCGTAACCTCGATTGGACGGCTTGCCAAATTCGCAGATTTCCGCTTGAACTAGCGCGTTCTGGTCTCGGAGTAATACATGTCGTCCTCTTCCACCTCAAAAGCACGCGATCACGGAGGAGGGCTTGATGCCGCCATTGCCCGCTGGGGCGGCGCGCGTCGGGACTGGGTCGACCTTTCGACGGGTATCAACCCCGTGTCCTACCCGCTGGCCGATTTTCCGCACTATAGCTGGACGTCTCTTCCTGATCGCAACGCTCAGACCGATCTCCTGAGCAGCGCGCGGCATTTTTGGAATGTCCCCGACGATGCGGCCATTCTGGCGGCCCCCGGTGCATCGGCATTGATTGCACGTATTCCTGCTCTCACCGATGCAGGCCGCGTTGATATCCCGACCCCGACCTACAACGAACATGCAGCCGCCTTTGTCGCCCAAGGCTGGGCTCTCTCGGATCAATCGCCAGAGGCCCGCGTTCTTGTTCATCCCAACAACCCCACTGGCAAACTCTGGAATGAAGCTGATCTAACAGCCCCACTCACAGTGGTTGATGAAAGCTTTTGCGATGTCACACCGGATGCAAGCCTTGTGCACACAGCCTCTGAATCAGGCCGCATCATATTGAAGAGCTTTGGCAAGTTCTGGGGATTGGCTGGGATTCGCCTTGGCTTTGCCATTGCGCACCCCGACACCATTTCTCGGTTATCGGATTTGTCCGGCCCTTGGGCTGTCTCGGGCCCTGCCTTGCATCTGGGTGCAAAGGCCCTGCAAGATCGAACATGGGCCGATGCCACACGCCAGCGCCTTACCGAAGACGCCGCACGTCTTGACGCTTTGATTGCGGAAAAAGGTGGTAAGCTGGCTGGCGGCACCTCGCTCTTTCGCCTGTACAGCGTAGATAACGCCACTTCGTGGCAAAACCAGCTGGCCCAACACCATGTGTGGTCGCGGATATTCCCTTACTCAAAAACGTTTCTTCGACTTGGCCTGCCCGCACCAGATCAATGGGCTCACCTGGAGCAAGCCCTGTGAGCACCCCGACTATCCTTTGTCTGGCACTGTTGCTGGACGCTCTGTTGGGAGAGCCACGCTGGCTATGGTCCCGCCTCCCGCATCCAGCAATCGTGATGGGCAAACTCATCGGATGGGGAGACCGCCGCCTGAACTTTGCGCCCAGCCAAAAAGTCAAAGGCACAGCATTCATAGCCGCCCTGGTCATTGCCATGGCCTGTCTGGGCTACGCGATTTCCTGTTTTGGATGGCTGCCGCAAGTGATACTCGCCGCGATCCTCTTGGCCCAACGCTCTTTGGTGGAACACGTGGCCGCCGTCAGCAACGGGCTGCGCCAGTCACTTGGCGAAGGTCGTCGCGCCGTTGCAATGATCGTCAGCCGGGATACCGGCGATATGGATACCAGTGCCGTGGCGCGCTCTGCCATAGAATCTGGCGCCGAAAACCTATCTGACGGCGTGATAGCGCCCGCCTTTTGGTTTCTCGTCGGAGGATTACCGGGGCTGTTGGCATATAAGGTCGTCAATACCGCAGACAGCATGATCGGCTACCGCACCCCAAAGCATGAACAATTTGGCTGGGCTGCCGCAAGACTGGATGACCTGTTAAACTGGGTGCCCGCGCGCCTTACAGCGCTTTTGATTGCCGCTACACATGAGGGGCTAAGAGCTTGGCTCTCGATCCGCTCTGACGCGATCAAACACCGTTCTCCCAATGCAGGCTGGCCAGAAGCCGCCATGGCGCGCGCCATTGATGCGGCCATCGCCGGGCCTCGCACTTATGACGGCGCGCTGCGTGAATTTCCGTTTGTGAATAAGGGCGGGCGCAAAACTCTGGATCCTGACGATATTGATGCCACCTGTCATGCTCTTTGGCGTACATGGGCTGCTTTTCTTGGCCTCACATTTGTGTTGATCCCATTCAGTTAGCTTGCCCCACGCGACGGACCTGTTACCTTTGACCAAATTTTTATTACGAGGTTTCCCATGCGCTTGCCATTTTTCATTGCCGCCATCGCCCTGAGCGCCACTGCAACATTCGCCAAAGTGCCCTGTGGAGGAACCTTTTCCGGTTTTGTGAATGATCTGAAAAAGGAAGCGATTGCAGACGGCCATAAGAAATCGACCGTCGACAAATTCTTTGCAGGTGTCAGACAGGATTCAAAGACTATCAAAGCCGACAGATCGCAGGGCGTCTTTCAGATGCCTTTCATCGACTTTTCCCGCCGCCTGATCAGCCAGAACCGCATAGACGTCGGCCGCTCAAAAGCCAAGAAATACGCATCCACCTTTGACAAGATTGAACAAAACTATGGTGTTTCGCGCGGCGTCTTACTGGCATTCTGGGCGTTTGAAACCGATTACGGCGCCTTTCAGGGGGATTTCAACACTCTCAACTCATTGGTCACTCTTGCACATGATTGTCGGCGCCCCGAACTGTTCCGCCCACAAGTGTTTGCGGCTTTGAAGCTTTATGAAAATGGCGACTTCAACCCAAGCAAGACCACCGGCGCCTGGGCCGGTGAAATTGGCATGGTCCAGATGCTGCCGCACGACATTCTTGAAAATGGCGTCGATGGCGATGGCGATGGCAAGGTGCGCCTCAAAACCTCACCGCAGGACGCGCTGATGTCTGGTGGCAATATGCTCAAGCAACTGGGGTGGCGTGCGAACCAACCCTGGATGCAGGAAGTGACTGTTCCCAAAAACCTCGATTGGTCCAAATCCGGGCTGGACCACAGTATGAAAGCCTCTGAGTGGGCCCGTCTTGGCGTAAAGCCACGTCAGGGTCAGCTGGCCAATCTCGAAGCCTCATTGCTGCTGCCACAGGGCCGCAAAGGGCCGGCCTTTCTCGCCTATCCGAACTTCCGGGTGTATTTTGAGTGGAACAAAAGCTTTGTCTATGTGACCACCGCGGCCTATTTTGCCACCCGCCTTGAAGGCGCCAAGCCCTACAATGCTGGCAAACCTGATCCTGCTTTCAATGGCGCGCAGATGAAACAGCTCCAGAAAAAGCTGAAGAAGCACGGGCACGACGTCGGTAAAGTGGATGGAATTTTGGGCAAAAAGACCCGTGCAGCGGTGCAAAAAGAGCAACAACGCCTTGGCTTGCCTGCCGACGCTTGGCCTACCGCAGCCTTGTTGAAAAAGCTCTAAGGCTTCACTGGAAAGCGCTCGCCTTTGTCGGTCAGCACAACCAGCTTTCCTGCGTTTTCAACGATCCGGTCGCAACGGGTTACTCCAGTGACAAAGGTCACGCACACCGCGCTCTCGTCTTGCGTTTCCCAACGCCCTTCCCAAGTGCCACCCCCGCCGTAGGTATAACTGTAGGAGCCATCTGCTTTATATACGGATCGCCCGTTGTCATAAAACACCAGCGTTTGCCCAGAGAGACGCGCCTTTAACGCATCACCTCCAAACACTTTGTCACCCGCACGCATCTTCCAGTCAGCGCCCCATACCGGGCCTGACACCATGAGCGTCAAAATCAGAAATTTCCACATGCCTGCCCCTCCTTTGCCCACTGTAAGAGGGTTTTATGCACTTGAACGTCACGTTACCGCGAGGTTGGTTTTCCAAATGGATCAAATATCCTGGGGGGCTCGCCCAAGGTGTTGGGGACAGAGTCCCCGACAGGCCCTATCAGGCCACCATGGTCTCGGCAGCCTTCAGATCGACAGACACCAACTGAGACACTCCCTGTTCAGCCATCGTGACCCCAAACAAGCGATCCATTCGGGCCATGGTCACAGCGTGGTGCGTGATGATCAGGAACCGCGTGTTGGTCTGGCGGCACATTTCGTCCAACAGATCACAAAAGCGCGTGACGTTCGCATCGTCCAACGGCGCGTCGACCTCGTCCAACACACAGATCGGGGCAGGGTTGGCCAGGAATACCGCAAAGATCAGCGCCATCGCGGTCAGAGTTTGTTCACCACCCGACAAAAGGCTTAGCGTGGACAGCTTTTTTCCGGGCGGCTGGCACATAATCTCAAGCCCGGCCTCAAGGGGATCGTCACTTTCGACCAACACCAGATTGGCCTCGCCGCCACCAAACAAATGTTTGAATAACATCGAAAAGTTTGAGTTTACCTGCTCAAAGGCCGTCAAAAGCCGTTCCCGACCTTCGCGGTTCAGGCTTGCAATTCCATTTCGTAAAGTACGGATGGCTTCTTCCAGATCAGATTTCTCTGCAACCAGCGTGTCGTGCTCTTCTTGCACTTCCTTGGCATCTTCTTCAGCCCGCAGGTTCACGGCACCCAGGCTGTCGCGCTGACGTTTGAGCCGGTTCACGTCACCTTCAATCGCGTGGCTGTCTGGCATTTGATCGGGCACCACGTCCAGCCGCTCCAACAGGGCCGCAGGTGAAACCTGTTGTTCTTCGTAAATCCGTTCCGCTGCATAAGACACGGTCTCGCGCGCCGCATCTGCACGCGCTTCAGATCGCGCGCGCGCCTCACGTGCTTCGCTGGCAGCACGTTCCGCATCGCGCTCGGCGGTTTCTGCTTCGCGCAGCGCGGTTTCAGCTTCGGCCAAGCCGTCGCCTGCCTGACGACGACGCGCTTCGGCCTCTTCGATGGCTTCGGTCAGCTCTTCGCGTTTCGCCGCAATTTCTTCTGGCGCGCTACCCGCTTCTTTTAGCTCGGCCTCAGAGGTCGTCTTGCGTTCCGCCAATTCGCCAATGCGCTTCTCAGCTGAGTCCAGACGATGACGCCAACCACTAATCTCTTTGGTGACCTCTTGCGAACGGCGCAAACGCGCTTCACCTTCGCGGCGCAATTCATCATGCCCCGAACGCTTTGTCATCATGGTGATACGCGCCGCCTCAACAGACATCTTAATGTCTTCCATCCCGGCTCTGGCTGCATCCAGATCGCCCAGGCTTTCAAGGCCGCGTTCCGCTTCGGTGACCTGGGCCCTTGCTGTCATCGCCTCTTCTTCATGGCGCGCAACGGCCAGACCCAGAGATTCCAACCGCCCCTCAGCCAGATTGCGGTCGGCCTCGACACGGCTTAGGGCACGATTGGCATCCGCCACAGCACGGTCTGCATCGCGCCGCGCCAAACGGGCAGCTTTGTCTGTCTCGGACAGCTCCCGCAGCCGCGCTTGCAAAGTCTCATGTGCCTGCACCGCACCGTCTGCGCGGGCAGTTGCCTGCGCCATCTGTTGTTTCAGTTCTTCCAGACGGTTCAGTTGTTGCAGCCGCAACGCCGCCGCACTTGGGGCATCCTCAGCCCAGGCGCGATACCCATCCCAACGCCACAAATCGCCCTCAAGCGAAACCAAGCGTTGGCCCGGTTTCAGCAAGGGTTGCAGACGCATCGCATCTTCTGTTGCAATCAGGCCAATCTGGCTCATCCGTCGCTGAAGAACCTCTGGCACCGACACATGTGCCACCAGCGACGTTACACCTTCGGGCAAATCCTGTATCTGGTCGTATGGCGGCAAAACGTGCCAACCTGACGGGCCATCTTCGTCTACCTCAGGCGCGCGTAAGTCATCGGCCATTGCCGCGCCCAATGCTTTTTCAAATCCTTGTTGGACCTGCAGGCGATCCAGAATCTGGCCACCTTCGGCGGTGTCACGTTCCAGCAGCTTGGCCAATGCTGTGACTTCAGCTCGCAGGGCGTTCAGCTCGCCTTCTGCCTCGGAACGTTCAGCCCGCGCATCGGCTTCGCGCGACTGCGTTTCAGCCCGATCCAACTCGGCCTTGGCCAGTGTCTCCTCGGCTTGGATGGCCGCAGACTGTGCGCTGGCTTCAAACGTTTTTGCAGTCTCGAAATCTTCTGAGGCCTGTACCAACGCCGATTTGGAAACCTTAACCGCTTCACGCGCTTTTTCCGCTTCGGCTTCGCTCTTTGTTTGGGTTTTTTGACTGTCTTCCAGTAACCGGTGCGCCGACTGGTGCCGCGCTGCGAGTCGCGCGACATCTTCGGTCAGTTGCGACAGATCGCTTTCGCGTTCCTGAAGGATCGAGGCCGCCTCCCGAGCACCATCTGAAGACGCCTCAAGACGCGCGTCGTGGCCCTCTCCGGCCTTGGCCAGCTCCTTGGCTTCCCACTCAAGGCGTTCAATGGTTTCACCAGCATCACGGTTCAACCCGGCCTCGCGCTCCATGTCCTTGCCCAGCTGTTCAATCCGGTTCTGCAAGGTTTCAATGATCTGTAGAGCATGCGCCTCTTGGTCATTCAACGTGTCACGCTGGACTTGAAGACGCTGCAAAACCGCGGCTGCAATGGCTTCCTCTTCGCGCAAAGGCGGCAGGGCGTCGTCTTTGGTGATCCGCGCTTTGGCCGCGGCCCGCGCAGCCCCTTCGCTCTGGGCCGCCGCAGTGGTGCGCGTGCGCAGTTCTTCATCCGCACCCGAACGTGCCTCGTCAGCCTCTTTCCAGCGACGGTACAGCAACAACCCTTCGGCCTGACGCAAGTCTTCGCCAATCGCCCGGTACCGCGCGGCCTGCCGGGCCTGACGGGCAAGCTGTGCCAATTGGCTGGCCAGCTGTTCGATCACATCGTCGACACGGCCAAGATTGGTTTCCGCGCCCTTCAACTTGAGTTCAGCTTCGTGGCGACGCTGATAAAGCCCGGATATTCCGGCGGCTTCTTCCAGAATGCGGCGACGTGCTTTGGGCTTGGCGTTGATCAACTCGGCAATCTGCCCCTGCCGGACCAATGCAGGTGAATGCGCCCCGGTCGAGGCATCTGCAAACAACATCTGAACATCACGCGCCCGCACGTCTTTGGTGTTCACCTTATAGGCACTGCCAACGTCCCGCGTGATCCGGCGCACAATCTCAAGGTTGTCGTCTTCGTTGAACCCAGCAGGCGCCAGCCGCTCGGAGTTGTCGAGCTGCAGGTGAACTTCGGCAAAATTGCGGGCGGGTCGCGTGGCGGCACCTGCAAAAATCACGTCTTCCATGCCTCCGCCGCGCATCGCGGTCGGGCGATTTTCGCCCATCACCCAGCGCAGGGCCTCTAAAAGGTTCGACTTGCCACAGCCATTGGGTCCGACAACACCTGTCAGCCCATCGGCAATGATCAGGTCGGTCGGATCTACAAAGCTCTTAAAGCCGGTCAGTCTGAGTTTCGAAAAACGCAAAGCTGCTTCTTACCTCATGATTCTGGTTATTTTAGAAGCCTGCCCAAGCGATACCCCCGGAGTCAACGGCATTCCACACAATATGGCCAGAACCCGCCAGTTATCCACAAGATATTGAGTATTTGATTGGTGAGTTTTCTTTACAACAAGACGCATCGCGACAATCAGACGTCGCAATCTGTCTTGACCTTGAGGGGGCTTCGCGTCCAAACAGGGGGAGTATGGTATTCGCGCAGTTTACTGCCGGATCAAACGGGAATGTGGAACGGGCTTCGGTCTTAGCCACAGCCGCCCCCGCGACTGTAAGTGGCGAGCGCGCGTTCAAATCCACTGGAGGGCAACCTCTGGGAAGGGAATGCACCGCGTCGACCCACAAGCCAGGAGACCGGCCATGCGACTGATAAAAACCCCACCCCGTCGGGTGTGACGGGAATAGGAGAAAAGACATGACGACCAACACAACGACTTTCGCAGCTGTCCGCTCAAACACTGCAGCATTTGTTCTGGCAATGACCGTAGGTGTCGTATTGCTGACCGTTTCGGGCATGGCACAAGCCACCGTGCTGCACGATGCGGCGCACGATCAGCGTCACGCAATGGCATTTCCCTGCCACTAAGCTCGTTACGCTTTAATGACTAAAAATTTGCTGTCCAGCGCTGTGTTCGCTGGCCTGATAGCAGGGCTGTTTGCAGCTCTGCTTCAGTTCGTTTTTGTCATCCCGCTTTTGCTGGAAGGCGAATTGTATGAAACGGGTGCCCGCGTACACTTTGCGATCGAAGGCACCACCCAATCCATCAAAGAAGCGCCCGCGATTGGTGCCGACTGGAGCCGTCATCTGATGACGATCGGCTTCAATATCGTGACCTATACCGGGTACGGGCTTTTGATGGTGGCTGCTATGGGGTTTGCCCGCGAACGGTTCGGGGCGACATTGTCGGCCAAGACCGGCCTTATTTGGGGCCTGTGTGGTTTTATCGCCGTTCAACTGGCGCCAGCCTTGGGTCTGCCACCGGAACTTCCCGGTACAATTGCGGCCGAACTCACGCCCCGTCAGATCTGGTGGTCCGGAACGATCCTGTCAACGGCGGCGGGTCTTGCCATCATCGCCTTTGCGGGGGAGCTGTGGAAACAGGTCTTTGGTCTTGCTTTGGTTCTGCTGCCGCACTTCATCGGCGCGCCACATCTGGACACCTATTACGGCATTGCTCCACCAGAACTGGCGGCAGAGTTCACGACCGCGAGCCTTGGTACGGCGGCCGTCGGCTGGACAATACTCGGGTACGTCTGCGCCTATTTCTTGGTCCGCGGCGAAGACACCTGACCATAAGCGCCTTCCCTTCGGGGGAGGCGTCATTCTGCCGGTATGCGCCCTTTTAGGCAGAACCGAAGACGACCTGCGGGGCGCGCATCGTCAATAACCCCACCTTCAGCCTCAACGAACAACCGCGCCATGGCAGTGATGTCGTTTACGTCTTTGGGATTCGTGCCTGAAAACAGATAGGCCATCTTACCCGGCGCTCGGAATGCCAGCGACACGGGCTCTTCGCACAGGTTCATACAAGGTGTCAGCATGACCTCGATGTCGACTTGCAAGGCGGCACGCACAGCGTCGGCCATATCCGGTCCCGGCGTCTGCCCTTGGGCATCCAAACACGTCTCGCAAATAAACAGTTTGTGGCTCATGTTTCCCCCTTTCGCCAGACTGGACTAACCCGCGCTGCCCTGCCACACAAGCATCACGAAAACACCTGCGAGACTTCAATGAGCGATATCACCATTACCCCGGGCGACCCCCGCGATCCCCAGGCCACCGCATTGCTGGAACAAAGCCACGCCTTGATGCAGTCCTTGTTCGATCCCGAGGACAATCATTTTCTGGAAATCGGAGCGTTGTGCGTTCCCTCCATCCAGTTCTTTGTCGCCCGTGAAGACGATGTGACACTGGGCTGTGCCGCGATTGCCAACAAAGGCAACTATGGCGAGATCAAATCCCTGTTTGTCAGCCCTACTGCGCGTGGCAAAGGCATTTCACATCTCTTGATGCAGGCCTTGGACACCGCGGCGCGCACGCAAGGTTTGCTGGCTCTTAAACTGGAAACCGGTGACAAATTGACCGAGGCCCACAGTTTGTACCGCGCTCACGGCTTTGAGGATTGCGAGCCATTTGGCGACTACGAGGCCAACAAGTCCTCTATTTTCATGACCAAATCTCTGAACTAGTCGTCGCTCAGGGGCCATTGGCGATTTTTGCAAGATCATCCGGCTTTCCACATTTGAGATGGGCCACCATCATCGCGGCATCACCCCGTATCCGATCCACCGGACAGCCATAGGTTTCTTCCACCGCAATCTCTGCACGGCGCCCCAATTGCTGGCTTAGGCGCGGGGCATACTCGCGGCTGGTTCGTATGACCAACACCTGATTGTCCCGGCGGCGCAAGTCAAACGTGCTTTCCATCACCGTCACTTGCACCGGGTCAATGCCCTTGAAGTGCATCGTCGGAGAGTTGCACGCAGCCAATAAACTCAGGGATATCAGGACGATTTTTCTCATACACTCACCCTGCAGCAAACAAGGTTAACAATTCCTTTCTTGCCATCACTCTACCCTGCGCCCGCATGTCACATTTATATTCCATTTTTACTATGTGTAATATATAGCAATTACGGAATATAAATGGAGTCTCTCAATGTCCCACGCACTGAAACGCCCGGCGGACAGCTATTCGCCGCTCTATTTTCTCGCCTCTCTTGGGGCTGGCGGTCTGGCCGTCACGTTTTTTATGTATCTGATGTTCTGGGTGCCCCACCCCGGCAAACCCGTGCCAACTTTTGAGGACATCTCGGGTGCGTTCCAGACCGGAAACACACCGATGCAAACCGCCATCGTCATTGCCGTGATCGGTATTGCTGCCATGGCCATTCTGAACGTTAAGACCTTACTCTGGAACCTCTCGGCCTTCTCAGCATTCAAACGCACGGAAGGCTACAACACTTTACGCAATTCCAACGCGGAATCCACGATCATGGCCATGCCCCTGGCGCTTGCGATGACGGTGAACGCCCTGTTCATTGTTGGTTTGGTGTTTGTGCCCGGCTTGTGGAGTATTATTGAGTTTCTGTTTCCACTTGCCTTGATCGCCTTTGGTTTGATCGCAGTGCTGGCGTTTCGCATTATTGGAGATTTTCTGGGTCGCATCCTATCTAAGGGTGGTATTTTTGACGTCACCGCCAATAATTCCTTTGCCCAGATGCTGCCTGCCTTCGCGCTTTCGATGATTGCCGTTGGCTTTTCGGCCCCCGCCGCGATGAGCACCAACACCACCACCGTCGGCCTGTCATTGGTGCTGTCGACGTTTATTGGCACCGCTGCCATCGTCTACGCTTTGATTGCGATTTTCACGGCCTTCAACTCGATGCTGCATCATGGAACCGCCAAAGAAGCCGGACCCACCTTGATGATTGTGGTGCCTATTCTGACCGTGCTGGGCATCATGTTCCTGCGCCAGAACCACGGCCTGCACGCCACTTTCGACGTGCATGCCGCCAAGGCAGAGACGATGATGCTGTTGGCGCGTTTGCTTTCAGTACAAGTCGTTTTCCTGCTGCTCGGGGCTTTGGTTTTACGTCGCCAGGGGTATTTCACGGACTATGTGTTTGGCCCAAAAACTTCGCCCGGATCCTATGCCTTGGTCTGTCCCGGTGTGGCCCTGTCAGTAATGGTGCAATTCTTTGTCAATAAGGGTCTCGTTGGTGCGGGAATTATCGACAAGTTCGGCGCCGCTTACTGGGCTGTGACCGCAATCGCGTTGATCTCTCAGGTCGCGATGATTGCGCTGGTTTTACGTCTCAATCGTCAGCATTTCGGCCGGCCTGCCTCTCGGAACGCTGTGCCCGCCGAATAATCGCGGCGTTTCCCGCGACCCCTTGCGTTTCCTCCGCAAGAAAAAGGGCACCCTTGTGGTGCCCTTTTAACGTTGTGTTTACCGGGATTGGTCAGATCATTGTCTCACGGATCGCCGCGCCCAATCGGGCCATTCCGTCATCAATCATCGCCTCATTCGCACAGGAAAAGCTGAGCCGAAGCGTGTTGCCTCCGGACCCATCCGCAAAAAATGCGCGTCCGGGCACAAAGGCCAGTTTGTAAGTTTCCAATGCATACGACAACAGATCGGCTCCATCCATGCCCGCTGGCAGTGTCATCCAAACGAACATGCCACCTTCGGGTCGTGTCCACTGAACACCTTGCGGCATGTGCGCCTCAAGGGCAGCCAACATAGCTTCGCGCCGCCGACCGTAGACCGTTCTCAGCATTGATACGTGGCTGTCAAAATGCGCGTCAGCCACCCGGTGCACTGCCATCTGATTGAACGTCGCCGAATGCAAGTCTGACGCCTGCTTCATCAACACCAATTGGCTGATCACCGGCTTGGCCGCCACAACCCACCCCACGCGCAATCCCGGAGACAAGGTTTTGGAGAAACTGCCCGAATAGATCGTACGGCAGGCTTCGAGATCACCCTTGCGCGCCAGTTCCAGTGCAAGGATTGACGGCACGTCTTCTCCATCATAGCGCAACGCCTGATAGGCGGCATCTTCGATGACAGCGCAATCCAGTTCCTCGGCCATGTCTAAAACTGCTTCGCGCCCCCTCTGGTCGACGGTTTCGCCAGTTGGATTGGCAAAATCCACTGATAAATAAGCGAATTTCACCTTTCCACCCGTGGTTTCTGCTTCGCTGGCATAGTCGCTGGCGGCGCGATTTCCGTTGACACTTAACTGATCGTAACGGGGCTCGTAAGGATTGAAAGCCCCCAAAGCGCCCATGTAAGTCGGCCACCCAACCAGCGCTGTATCCCCCGGCGACAGGAACAATTTACCCAGATAGTCCAAAGCTTGCTGAGACCCGCTGGTGATCAGGATGTTGTCCGGCGTGCAAGGAACCCCGATGTCGGCCATTTGACCTGCGATCCATTCGCGCAAAGGGAGATACCCTTCGCTGACCGAATACTGCAGCGCAGTGTCGCTGCCGGTCTTCATGATCTCTGCCATGGCCGCGGCAAAGGCATCCGATGGGAACAATGCCGGATCGGGAATACCGCCCGCAAAAGATAAGATACCGGGCTTGTCCAACAATTTCAAAAGCTCGCGGATTTCCGAAGCTTTCATTCGTTCAGTGCGTGTCGCGAAAATTTGCTCGATGCTCACCTGCGGCCCTCCCATAGGTCATAATAGTTGACATAATGGGCACATCGCCGCATTAGTCAACAAGGCTGACCCAATGAAACATTTTCCGTGAACGACACGGCAAACCTTGCTCCTAAGGGGACGGTGTGGTCATATCTTCTGACCAATTGCCAAAGGTCACCCATGCCATTCCAAAAAGTCCAAACCGAAAAGCTCTCGACATCGGTCATTCGGCAGGTTGAGCTGTTGATTTTGCGAGGAATTTTGCGTCCCGGTGAACGCCTGCCGTCTGAACGCGAACTGTCAGAGCGGCTGGGCGTTTCACGCCCATCGCTGCGCGAAGCCATTTCAGAATTGCAGGAACGGGGCCTGTTGGCATCCAAAGCAGGTGCCGGAATATTTGTGGCCGATGTGTTGGGAAACGCCTTTTCCGACAGTCTGATTCGGCTGTTCGCCTCGCATGACGAAGCGGTGTTTGACTATGTTTCCTTCCGGCGAGATATGGAGGGGCTGGCCGCCGAACGCGCTGCGCGGTTTGCGTCAGACACCGATCTGCGGGTGATTCAGGCCGTGTTTGACAAAATGGAAGCCGCCCACCCCAAGCGCAATCCGTCGGACGAGGCGCGGCTGGACGCAGATTTTCATCTGGCCATTATCGAGGCCAGTCACAACGTCGTCATGCTGCATATGATGCGATCCATGTATCAGTTGTTGCGCGAGGGCGTGTTTTACAACCGCTCAGTCATGTTCAAGCAACGCACCACACGCGGTGACCTTCTTGAACAACACCGCGCGATTAATTCGGCTCTTCAGGCACGGGATGCGGATGCGTCGCGGGCCGCGGTGATTGCGCATCTCGACTATGTTGAAGCCGCGTTGTCAGATCACAAAAAGGCCGAGCGCAACGAGGAAATTGCCCGCCAGAGATTTGAGCACGAACAACGCCGCTAAGGGAGCGGGAAACGCAAAATAACCGTTTTGTACAAAACTTTCAGAGCGGACTCTCCGTTTTGTACAAAACGAAATTAACCCACCTTTAAGACAATCTTGCCGATATGGCCGCTGCTTTCCATGCGGGCATGGGCGGCGGATGCCTCGGCCAGAGGAAACTCGCTGTCCATCACCGGAGCCACGCGGCCAGCGTCCAGAAGCGGCCAGACTTTTTCGCGCAATTCAGTGGCAATGCGCGCTTTGGCAAGATCGCTTTGCGGACGCAAAGTTGACCCGGTCACGGTCAGACGACGAGTCATAATCTGCGCAAAATTCAGCTCGACCTTGGGCCCTGTAAGGAATGCGATCTGCACAAGGCGGCCATCATCCGCGAGCGTTTTGATATTGCGCGGAATGTAAGAGCCGCCGACCATATCGAGGATCAGGTTGGCGCCGCCTTCGGCGCGAAGAACATCGACAAAATCTTCATCACGGTAATTGATCGCGCGTTCGGCGCCCAACTCCAGACAGGCCGCGCATTTGTCGTCTGACCCGGCGGTTGCGAAAACACGTGCGCCAAACACATTGGCCAGCTGGATCGCCGTGGTCCCAATACCGCTGGATCCGCCATGCATCAAGAACCGTTCACCGGCTTGCAGGCCGCCGCGCATAAACACGTTGGTCCAGACCGTGAAATACGTTTCGGGCAGGCAGGCGGCCTCTTTCAGGCCCAGTCCCGATGGCACAGGCAAACAGTGCGCGGCGGGCGTCAGAACATACTCTGCATATCCACCACCGGGCAGCAAAGCGCAGACCTCGTCACCTTCGACCCAATCGCTGACGCCTGCTCCGACAGAGACAATCGTGCCGGACGCTTCGAGACCGGGCAGATCGCTGGCGGTGGGCGGGGGCGCATAGGCTCCGGCGCGCTGCAAGGCATCAGGGCGATTGACCCCGGCATACGCCACTTTGATCACCACTTCGCCAGCGCCCGGCATCGGCATCGGCCGTTCGGTCAGTTGCAACACATCCGGTCCGCCGGGTTCGGTGATTTCTATGGCGCGCATGGTTTGGGTCATCTGGGTCTCCTGTGACAGTCTTGCCTGCCAAGCTTTAGCATTGATGGGGTGGTGTGCAAGCAGGGGCGTTGCCCCTCGCGATGCCTTTGCGGGGCAAAGTCGTCGCTCACCCCAGGATATTTTGGCCAGATGATGGGTTTTACGATTCGCCGCGCCAGACACCGGGCATGTCGTGGCTTGCACCGGGCTTTTTAATTTTCTCGAGCGCAGACAAGGGCCCCTGAACCAGTTTGCCGAATGGGCTGGCCTTGAACTGTGCCTTGGCCTTTTCGAACTGCATCACGTTTTCGATGCGCCGGTCCAGAAACGCCCATGTCGCCGCGTGATCTTCGCTGTCGTCGCCAAGCCAGTAGAGCACAGTTGAGCCATAAACGCCGGACAGTGTTGCGCGTTTGGTGTACCAGTTGAAATCTTCTGAGCTGTCGCCAAGCGCATTCCAGATCGCGTCACATGTGCCCCAGATCAGTTCAGCGCCGATGCCTGCATATTGAGGCAGCGAAAACAGGGTTGTGCCGCGACGCACCGCCTCTTTGTCAGTGCAGGCCTCAAGGCGAAATCGCACCAGCGCAGCCACTTTTTCACTATAGCGCAGATCGGACACCTCTTCGGTTTCGAATCGGGTGACCATTTCGCCGTCGCCACGTTTGTGAAAAGCCACAGCCAGATCCACAGCACCGCGCGGGCAAACTGAATGGGCAAGTGCCGGCTCCACACCACAATCTTCAATCGCGGCATCGAATGTGGCCTTAGACCAGCCGTCAAACGCCACGTGATCCAGGGCAGCATCAAGCAATTTGGATTTAGGATCGGGGGTGGTCATGACGCTCTCCTTGAACTCGGGCGCATACTAGACAAAGCAAACCGGCTTTGCTATAGGGCCAATTCCTGCAAATCCTTGCAACTCAACTTAGAAAGGTGGTGAAAACCACATGCAGGTTAGTGTTCGTGACAACAATGTCGATCAGGCGCTTCGTGCCCTGAAGAAAAAGCTACAGCGTGAAGGTGTCTTCCGTGAAATGAAGCTCAAGCAGCATTTCGAGAAGCCGTCCGAGAAAAAAGCGCGCGAGAAAGCTGAAGCGATCCGCCGTGCCCGTAAACTGGCACGTAAGAAAGCCCAGCGCGAAGGTATGCTCTAAGAGCCTCTTTCGTAGCTTTGGACACCAAAGTTAGACGACCCCCGTGGCCCAGCCTCGGGGGTTTGTCGTTTTTTGGGGGCGTGAATTTGTAAATTGGGCGGTGGCACATGGCCAGCCGCCCTTTTTTGACGCTTTAGCGCGTAGGTCCGCTGCGTTTACCCGCCTTGCGCACCTGAGCTTTGGCCTCGGCACGCGCACGATTCTTTTTGCTGTTGGGTTTGCCAGCGGGTGGGGGTGGGCCTTTGGGTTTGCCACCCGGTTTCCCACTAGGCTTGCCAGATCTTGCAGGCTTGCCTTCTTCTGGGCGACGGCGCGCAGGGCCATGGCCACCGTCACCGGCAGGCGCATAGGTTTTCGCCTTTTGGCCAGGCTTTTTGTCTTTGGGCTTGTCCGATGGCTTTGGCTTCTTGGTGCGCGGTTCGGGGGCGTCGTTCCAATCGATCGGAGCGCTTGATTTTGGCTTGGGCGCGCGGGGCTTGGGGGCGGCGCCGTCATCATCGCGTTGACCGCGATGTGGCTTTGGTTTGCCCTTACCTTTGAATTCTGGACGTGCGGGGCGATCGAGTACGGGTGCCTGGTCCAGTTGTACAAGGGCAGCGCCCCCTTCGACCTTCATGTCGTCGCCAATCGCCGAGAGAAAGCCAGAAACACTGGATTTTCTAATCTCGACATAGGACTGATCATACTGAATGCGGATCGCACCAAAGTCGTCTTTGGTGAGGTTGCCGGCCTTGCACAGCATTGGCAGCAGACGGCCCGGAACCGCGTCAGCCTTGCGACCACCGGCAACTGAGAACCAGACGCTGGGGCCAAACTCTTTGCGGGGCTCGGGTTTGGTGTTCACATCCGACAGTTCTTCTGCTGCGGTGTGCGACGAGCGATAGAGCTGAAGATAGGCTGTCGCGATTTGCTCGACCGTAAAGCTGTCGACCAGCTTTTGAACGGCGCCCATTTCGGTTTCCGGGGTCGGTTCTGTCCAGACCGGATCAGCCAGCATGCGTTCTTCGTCGCGGGCCTGAACTTCGGATGCCGACGGGGCGCCGCCCCATTCGGCTTTGACTTTGGCGCCGCCCAGAATGCGTTGGGCTTTCTTTTGAACCTTTTTGGTAACGATCAGCGCACTGACGCCTTTGCGACCGGCGCGTCCTGTACGGCCCGAACGGTGCAGCAAAGTTTCGTGGTTGGATGGCAATTCAGCGTGCACCACCAAATCAAGGTTGGGCAAATCGATGCCGCGCGCAGCAACATCAGTGGCCACACAGACCTGTGCCCGCCCATCCCGCATGGCCTGCAGCGCGTGGGTGCGCTCGGCCTGAGACAGTTCGCCGGACAGGGCCACAACCTGAAAACCACGGTTGGACAGACGGGTGGTCAGACGGTTGACCATGGCGCGTGTGTTGCAAAAGACGATGGCATTTGGCGCCTCGTAGAATCGCAGTGTGTTGATCACGGCATTATCGGTATCGCGGTCAGAGACCATCATGGCGCGATATTCGATATCGGCGTGCTGGCCTTCTTCGGATTTCGTGACCACGCGGACGGCGTCGCGCTGATAGTTCTTGGCCAGATGGGTGATGGATTTTGGCACGGTGGCAGAAAACAGCAAGGTCTGACGATCTTCCGGCGCTTCGCCAAGGATGAACTCAAGATCTTCGCGGAACCCGAGGTCGAGCATTTCGTCCGCTTCGTCCAGAACCACGGCGCGCAACTGAGACAGATCAATTGAACCCCGCATGATGTGATCGCGCAAACGACCCGGTGTGGCGACCACGATATGCGCCCCGCGTGCCAGCGCACGGCGCTCGTCGCGCATATCCATACCGCCAACGCAGGACGCCATATGCACGCCAGCCTTGGCATAAAGCCAGCTGAGTTCGCGTTTGACCTGAAGCGCCAGTTCGCGGGTGGGCGCGATGACCAGAGCCAGTGGTGCCTCGGCCGGGTCGAATGCGTCCGCATCACCCAAAAGGGTGGGTGCAATGCTAAGACCAAAGCCAACGGTTTTACCCGAGCCGGTTTGCGCCGACACCAAAAGGTCAGAGCCTTGCAGGGCGGGGTCTAAGACAGCCTCTTGAACAGGTGTCAGTTTTTCATATCCACGTGCATCGAGCGCGTCACGGAGAGCTTGTTTCACAACGGTAACTTCTTTTCCCAGGGGTTTTGCTCACACAACACCGCCAGTTGGCCTGTCCATTACAGGCCGCCCCACCGTCATTTAAGAGCAACAAGCGCTGCACTTAGAACAAATGGGCAGGAATGTATAGCACCGCTCTGCGGAATGGGGATCACAAAGGGCATGATTTCGACGACGTGAGAATGGGCATTTGCGGATGTCAGCGTCGGCGGCAGAAAATCAACCAGCTTAAGTTGAGTGAGCGCACAAACAAACTTCACCAAATCACCTATCGCTCAGGGGCGCCAAATCTGGCGTGGCCTCAGAAATTTTGTCGATTTTATGCAACAAATGACAATTGCGAGGAAAGTTTCGTCAGGTTTTTGGCCAAATTCTCCAATATTTTTATGTCCAAATGTAACATAGCTTTATGTCCACTTTCCCTCATAGGTTGTCAATCATCTTCTTGTGCATGTCGACTTATATCCTCCTGAAAAACAACCAATTATTTTGAAGCAGCCTCGCTGGATTCGGTTTCGACTGAGCGCGACGCGCTACCAATTTGCGTTCCAAAATTGCGCAACAACTGTGCACCGGCAGCGCAAAACGTCGCAAAATTGTGCAGTCTGACGTAGGGTTGCGGGGCCATACAGGCCAAATTCGCGAAAGGAATGACAATGTCAAACTCCGTATTACTTGCAATCGACGGAAGTGCGGGCGGGGAAAGGGCGCTCCAATATGCCATGGAACGCGCCAAGCTCGGCGGTGCGAAACTAATCGTTGCATACGTCATCGAATGGTCTCAGTACTCGTTCAACACACCCGAAGAAAACGCTGAGCGTCACAAGCGGCGCGAGCAAGAGATCAAACGGGCGACAGAAACCATCGTTGACCCAGCCGCCAAGGTTCTGAAAGCAGCAGACATCGATTGCCAAACGGTCGTCACCCACGGCCCTCCGGCAGAAACACTGATCAAGCTTGCCAACAAATACGAGGTTGCGCAGATCGTGATCGGTCGTCGTGGGCAATCGGGCATCAAAGCCCTTTTGTTCGGCAGTGTTGCCGGCAACCTTATCCAGACTTCTCCGGTTCCGGTTGTCGTGGTTCCCTAGGAACACGCCGGAAACTCTGAACAAAAAAACAAACAGGGACAGAAAATGATAAGATTTTTTGCAGCAGCTTTTGCTCTTGTTATGCTCGCGTTGCCAGCGCATGCGGGTTTTGACGAGGCTATCAACGCTGCCACAGCACCCATCGCAAGCGCAGTAGGTGCCTTTGTATTCTTCAAGATTCCAGTTCTTGGCGCGCAGCTTCCGCTGGTGGTGCTTTGGTTGGTGATCGGCGCGGTGTTCTTTACCTTCTACATGGGGTTTGTGAACGTACGCGGCTTTAAACACGCCATTCAACTGGTGCGCGGTGACTATGCCGACCCGGAAAGCCCTGGTGAGGTGTCGCACTTTCAGGCACTTGCCACAGCCGTTTCGGGCACAGTGGGTATTGGTAACATCGGGGGTGTCGCGGTTGCGGTGACCATCGGTGGTGCGGGTGCCACATTCTGGCTGATCGTGGCCGGTTTCCTGGGCATGTCGACCAAGTTCGTGGAATGTACGCTGGGTGTGAAATACCGGCAGGAAAACCCGGACGGTTCCGTCTCGGGTGGTCCGATGTACTACATGAAAAAGGGCTTTGAAGAGCGCGGCATGGAGGGCTTTGGCAAGTTCATGGGCACCTTCTATGCGATTGGTATTTTCGTTGGTGCATTGGGCATTGGCAACATGTTCCAGTCAAACCAAGCCTACGTTCAACTGAACACAGTGGCCGGTGGCGCACTGGACGGCCTGGGCTGGCTGGTTGGCTTGATCCTTGCTGCCGTGGTGTTCATGGTGATCATCGGTGGTATCAAATCCATCGCGCGCGTGACTGAAAAGATCGTGCCTTTCATGGCCGTATTTTACTGTGTCTTTGCGATCATCGTGATCCTGATGAACTTTACCTCGATCCCTGCCGCCATCGGCAACATCTTTGCAGGTGCCTTTACCGGTGCTGGCGTTCAGGGTGGTGCGATTGGTGCGTTGATCATTGGTTTCCAACGGGCGGTGTTCTCGAACGAAGCCGGTATCGGGTCTGCGTCTATCGCCCACGCGGCGGTGCGTACACCCGAGCCTGTGACCGAAGGTTACGTTTCCCTTCTGGAGCCGTTCATCGACACAATCGTCATCTGTACCATCACGGCATTGGTGATCGGTACCAGCCAGGTGGCTGATCCGAACTTTGCCGGTGACGCAACAGGTGTGGCCATGACCTCGGCTGCGTTCGAACGTCAAATTGGTTGGTTCCCGATCCCACTGGCCTTTGGTGCGCTTTTGTTTGCCTTCTCGACCATGATCTCGTGGTCGTACTATGGGCTCAAGGGTTGGACGTATCTGTTTGGCGAAGGCCAGATGGGTCAGACAATCTATAAGCTGATGTTCTGTGCCTTTGTGGCACTGGGCTGTATGGTTCAGCTTGGGCCAATTCTGGATATCTCGGACGCTCTGGTCTTCCTGATCTGTGTGCCGAACATCCTTGGCCTCTACTTCCTGGCGCCAATCGTCAAGCGTGAGATGGTCAGCTATATGGCGCGTCTCGACAGTGGTGAAATCAAGAAATACAACCACTGATCTGACGAACATACGAACGACCTTCCGCCCTGCACCTCTGGTGTGGGGCGGAAACTTTTTCGGGATATCGCACACACCCCCTGCAATTCTGATTGGGAACGCCTAAGTTAACCCAAACCAATGCAATACACAGATAGATTACACAGGGCGCGATACCATGACCGATACATACACACCCCCCAAAGTCTGGACCTGTGACAGCGAAAGCGGCGGCAAGTTTGCCAGCATCAACCGCCCCATCGCGGGGCCAACTCATGACAAAGACTTACCGGTGGGTGAACACCCCTATCAGCTTTATTCACTGGCCACGCCCAACGGCGTGAAGGTCACGGTGATGCTCGAAGAACTACTGGCCGAGGGCCACAAGGGGGCCGAGTATGACGCATGGCTGATCAATATCGGCGATGGCGATCAGTTTGGCTCGGGCTTTGTCGATGTGAATCCAAACTCAAAAATCCCGGCCTTGATGGATCGCAGTGGCACAACACCAACCCGCGTTTTTGAATCCGGTGCTATCCTGTTGCATCTGGCCGAAACCTTTGATGCCTTCCTTGGGCCAAAGGAAAAGCGCCCTGAGATGTTGAGCTGGCTGTTCTGGCAGATGGGCAGCGCGCCCTATCTGGGCGGCGGTTTTGGCCACTTTTACGCCTATGCGCCAGAGAAATGGCAGTATCCGATTGACCGGTTCGCCATGGAGACCAAACGCCAGCTGGACGTGTTGAACCGGCATCTGGCAGACAATCGTTATATGGTGGGGGATGACTATAGCATCGCCGACATCGCGATCTGGTCATGGTACGGCGCACTGGCGCTGGGACGCTTGTATGAAGCGGCTGAGTTTCTGGATGTCGCCAGCTATGAGCACGTGCAACGCTGGGCCAACGAGATCAACGACCGTCCGGCAGTAAAGCGCGGTGTTATGGTCAACCGTGCGTGGGCCGATCTGGACAAGCAGCTTCGCGAACGTCACGACGCGGGCGACTTTGAAACCCAGACGCAAGACAAATTGGAACCAGCAGAAGAGGCGTAAACTACGCCCCTTCCAAAATCATCTGACTTGCTTTCTCGCCGATCATAATGGTCGGCGAGTTTGTATTTCCGCTGGTGATAGTTGGCATGATTGATGCATCAGCAACGCGCAGGCCGTTGATGCCTTTCATCCGCAGCTTTGCATCCAGTGGTGCGGCATCTTCCATACCCATGCGTACGGTGCTGACCGGGTGAAAGATCGTGGTGCCAATATCGCCCGCCGCTTTGGCAAGGTCTGCGTCATCCTGCGCTGTGATGCCGGGTTTCATCTCTTGGGGGCTGTATTTCGCCATTGGCGCCTGTGCCATGATCTGGCGCGCTTGTTTCAGGGCCGCGACGGCCACTGCGCGATCTCCTTCGGTGGACAGGTAGTTCGGGGCAATCTCTGGGGCGTCTGTTGGGTCAGGTGAGATGATGCGCACGTGCCCGCGGCTTTCGGGGCGCAGGTTGCAAACGCTGGCGGTCATGGCCGGGAAATCGTGCAGCGGCTGACCAAAGGCCTCAAGCGTCAAAGGCTGAACGTGGTATTCCAGATCAGGCGTTTCCAGATCAGGGCGGGATTTGGTGAAGGCCCCCAGTTGGGAAGGGGCCATCGACATCGGCCCCGAGCGTTTCAGCAGATACTCCAGCCCAATCTTGGCCTTGCCAAATAAAGAATTGGCCATGGTGTTCAGCGTCTTGGCTCCATCCAGTTTCCACGCGCAACGCAGTTGCAAATGATCCTGAAGGTTTTCACCAACGCCCGGCGCATCCAGCTGGGTTTCAACCCCGTGTTTCTGCAACAAATCGCCGGGGCCGATGCCCGAGAGTTGCAGGATTTGCGGCGTGTTGACCGCGCCCGCAGACAAGATCACTTCGGCGTTGCAGCGCGCCTGTATGACCGTGCCATTTTGCGTGTATTCCACCCCAACCGCGTGGCCATCTTCGACCAAAACGCGCGTGGTCAGGGCGTGGGTTTCGATTTTGAGCTTCGACTCTTTAATGGGCCGCAAGAACGCTTTGGCTGTATTCAGGCGCCAGCCATTGTTCTGGTTCACTTTGAAATAGCCAACACCTTCGTTGTTGCCGGTGTTGAAGTCATCCGTGCTGGGCACGCCTGCGGCATTGGCGGCGGCCATCCAATCGTCCAGCACATCCCAATGCAGGCGCTGGTTATCAACGTGCCATTCCCCGCCAACCCCGTGCATTTCGGACGGGCCATCCATGTAATCCTCGACCTTTTTGAACATTGGCAGCACGTCGTCCCAACCCCAGCCGGGATTGCCCATTTGTCGCCAAAGGTCATAGTCCGCCGCCTGCCCGCGCAGATACAACATGCCGTTGATCGACGAACACCCTCCCAACACTTTGCCGCGTGGATATAGTAGCGACCGGCCATTCAGGCCCTTGTCGGGGGCGGTTTTATACATCCAGTCGGTGCGGGGATTTCCGATGCAATAGAGATACCCCATCGGGATATGAATCCAGTGGTAATTGTCGCGCCCACCGGCTTCGAGCAGCAGCACTTTGTGGCCTGCCGTGCTCAGGCGATTGGCCACCACACATCCCGCACTGCCGGCACCGACAACGATATAATCCCAGCTCATTCCTCGCCCTCTTCCGCCAGACACCGCACCATTGCGCTGTTGGTATTCGCCAAGGCATCTATCACGTCGAAATGGTGCAGACCTTGATCCACGACATGCCCGCATCCCCATGCCTCGGCCAGCCAGCGTGCCTGATCCAGAAACGCAGGGCGTTCATCGCTGCCGACCCAAGACGTGATTGGGATATCATGGAAATCGGTGCATAGCGCCGGGCTTTCAGCAACAGCGCCGGCCATATCCAACCCAAAAGTTTCATTCATCGAGGTTTCCAAAAGCGGGCGCAGATCGGACACCGGTGAGATGGGCATCACATGTTGCAACCGACGCACTACATCGTCCGGCAAGACCCCAGCGCATGCCATCCGCGCGACCAGATGCCCGCCCGCGGAATGCCCGGCCAGAATGATCGGACCCGCAACCTGATGCGCGGCCTTGGTGATCGCCTGCGCTATTTGTCGGGTGATGTCAGCAATCTGAACATCCGGGCACAGATCATAGGACGGCATGGCAACCGACCACCCCCGTGCCAACATGCCAGCGGCCAAATGGGACCAATAGGATTTGTCTAAGGCTTTCCAATATCCACCATGCACAAAGACGAAGAGCCCCCGGGATTCGCCGTCCGGCAGAAACACGTCCATCACCTGTCGCGGGCTATCTCCATAGGCCAGATCCCCATGAGTGAGGTGTTTTGCGCGAAACGATTCGGCCATGGCCTGCCACTTTGGCGGGTAGGAATCGGCCCCTTTTATGTAAGCCCCATTGGCATAATCGTCATCTAACCGCATTTTCCACCTTTATTTGATCAAATTCTGGACTTAAGGATTTTTCTGGACAAGGTTAGCCGCAATTGCTTTGACCTTTCGAGTGAAAATCCCGGAGACCATGATGCTTGATACAGTTACCGACCTCAAATCGCTATTGAACGATCCTTCCCTGCTGGAAACCCGTGCCTATATCGGCGGCCAGTGGGTCGAAGGCGACAATGGCACATATGATGTGACCAACCCGGCGCGTGGCGACGTGATTGCCCAAGTGGCCGATCTCAGCCGTGCGCAAGTTGCTGGCGCCATCGCGCAAGCCGAAGCGGCCCAAAAGGAATGGGCCAGCTGGACCGGTAAAGAACGCGCTGCTGTTCTACGCAAATGGTTCAACCTGATGATGGAGAACCAAAACGATCTGGGCATCATCCTGACTGCCGAAATGGGCAAGCCTCTGGCTGAAGCTGTGGGTGAAGTTGCCTATGGTGCGTCGTTTATCGAATTCTTTGCCGAAGAAGCCAAGCGTATCTATGGCGAAACCATTCCGGGTCACCAGCGCGACAAGCGTATCACAGTGATCAAACAGCCGATCGGTGTGGCCGCGTCAATCACGCCATGGAACTTTCCGAACGCAATGATCACCCGCAAGGCTGGCCCAGCGCTGGCTGCAGGCTGTGCCTTTGTCGCGCGCCCGGCTGCGGAAACACCGCTGTCGGCCATCGTTCTGGGTGTGCTGGCGGATCGCGCGGGCATCCCGGCGGGCGTGTTGAACATCGTGACATCGTCGCGCGCCAGCGAGATCGGCAAAGAGTTCTGCGAAAACGACGCTGTGCGCAAGCTGACCTTTACCGGATCAACCGAAGTGGGCCGCATCCTGCTGCGTCAGGCCGCAGACAGCGTGATGAAATGCTCGATGGAGCTGGGTGGCAACGCGCCGTTCATCGTGTTTGACGATGCCGACCTGGACGCCGCCGTCGAAGGCGCGATCATGTGCAAGTTCCGCAACAACGGTCAGACCTGTGTCTGTGCGAACCGCATCTATGTTCAGTCCGGTGTTTATGACGAATTTGCAGCCAAGCTGAAGGCACGCGTTGAAACCATGTCGGTTGGCGATGGTCTTGCCGATGGCACCATCTTTGGACCGCTGATCAACGGCGAAGCCGTGGAAAAAGTGCAGGAGCACATTGCAGACGCCAAAGCCAAAGGCGGCAACGTGATCCTGGGCGGTGCCTCGTCGGATCTGGGTGGCACATTCTTCCAGCCAACCATCGTCACCGGCGCCACCAAAGACATGCTGGTGTCCGTGGATGAAACCTTTGGCCCCTTCGCGCCTTTGTTCAAATTTGAGGACGAAGACGAAGTGATCGCCATGGCCAACGACACGATCTTTGGTCTGGCATCCTACTTCTACGCCAAGGACCTGAGCCGCGTTTACAAAGTGGCCGAGGCGCTGGAATACGGCATTGTTGGTGTGAACACTGGCATCATCTCAACCGAGGTGGCCCCGTTTGGTGGCGTGAAGCAATCGGGTCTGGGCCGCGAGGGTTCGCACCACGGCATCGAAGATTACCTTGAAATGAAATACATCTGTATGTCGGTCTAAACGACCCGCAGATCAGGGATATGAGGGGCGCTTTTTGAGGCGCCCCTTTTTCTTTGCAAAAAAGTTCAAAGTCTTGCCAAGGATTGACCTTTGGGCTGCGTCCTATACCCAAGATGCAGATGGAACCAAGTGACCAGAGACTGGCCAAACAGGCCGCATTGGGTGATGGCGATGCCTTTGCCACCTTGCTTGCGCGCCATTATGACCGGGTTTTTGCACTGGCCTTTCGCATGAGCGGATTGCGCGCCGAGGCCGAGGACCTGACACAAGATATCTGTGCCGCCCTGCCTGCAAAGCTGACCCGCTTTGATGGGCACGCGCAGTTTACCACATGGCTCTATCGCGTGGTGGTCAATGCCGCCCATGATCGCCGCCGCCGTCAGGCCAGCCATGCCAGAGCCGCCGATGGTTGGGGCGATTGGGAGCTGTCGCGTCAAGCGGCCAATGCGGAAACCGCCGAGCGGATTGATTGGCTGACCCGCGCCATGAGAGCCCTGCCCGAGGATCTGCGCGACACGCTGGCGTTGGTGTTGGATGACATGACCCATGCAGAAGTTGGCGAGGTTTTGGATGTTTCTGAAGGCACAGTGAGTTGGCGCGTTTCCGAGGCGAAGAAACGCCTCAAAGATTTAAAAGAAAAGGAGGAAAACGCATGAGCGATGATTTCGATCTTGATGACCTCAAGGCGGCGATGACGGCTGCAACTCCGGCTCCGGATGGGTCGCGTAAGGCAGAAAATCTGGCGTTGGCGCAAAAAAACTTCGATCAGCGCCAAGGATCGACGGATGAGACACGTCTTACCTCTGATGCCCCGAAACGGGGCTTGTTCAGAGGAGTTATTGAGATGTTGCAAACCTTCCCCGCCAAAGCCGCCCTGACCGCCACCACCGCCATGGTCGCGGTGGGTATGATTGTGTATCTGCCAAGCCTGAACCAGGCGCCCGGTCTGGATGATCTGATACGCACTGAGCGTGACGTGGTCGTTCTGGAAGCTGAAGAAGTCGTGGCCGCCGATCTGGCCGACATGGCCGTCAAGGAAGAGCGCCTGAGCAAACAACGTGTCCAATCGGCCGACGCCCCGATTGCCCGGCTGGCCGCCCCGCAGGCTGAGGTTGCCTTGGGCTATGCCCAACCTGCGCCATCGCCTGAGCCCATCATGGCCCCACAAGAAGGCAACACCGAAGCCTTTCCCGAGGCCGACAGTAATCCGCTTAAAGTCACAGCCGAAGAGCCGGTTTCCACATTTTCAATCGACGTTGATACGGCAGCGTATGGCATCGTGCGCAATTCCATTGAAAACGGGTATCTGCCAAACGCTGATGCCGTGCGGGTCGAAGAAATGGTGAATTATTTCCCGTATGATTATGCGGCCCCCGCCCATGGCGAGGCCCCGTTTGCCACCCATGTCACAACCTTCCAGACCCCGTGGAACGCGGGCACGCAACTGGTGCATATCGGCCTGCAAGGCCAGATGCCTGCAGTCGAGGATCGTCCGCCGTTGAACCTCGTGTTTCTGATCGACACCTCCGGCAGCATGAACAACCCCGACAAATTGCCTTTGTTGAAGCAAAGCTTTGCACTGATGTTGTCGGAACTGCGGGCAGAGGACAGCGTGGCGATTGTGACTTATGCGGGCTCTGCGGGTCAGGTTCTGGCCCCAACACCTGCAAGCGATCGCGCCACTATTCTGGCATCTTTAAACCAATTGGACGCAGGTGGATCGACGGCAGGACAGGCCGGATTGCAGCAGGCCTATGCCACCGCCGAAGCCATGGCCGAAGACGGTGAGGTCAGCCGTGTGATCCTAGCGACAGATGGGGATTTTAATGTGGGTCTGTCTGATCCGGATGCGTTGAAAGACTTTATCGCCGGCAAGCGCGACAGCGGGACGTATCTGTCTGTGCTGGGCTTTGGGCGTGGCAATCTGGATGACGCCACCATGCAGGCTCTGGCGCAGAACGGCAATGGTCAGGCGGCCTATATTGATACGCTGAACGAGGCCCAAAAGGTGCTGGTGGATCAGTTGACCGGCGCATTGTTCCCAATTGCCAATGACGTGAAAATTCAGGTGGAATTCAACCCGGCGCAGGTCGCGGAATACCGGTTGATTGGCTATGAAACCCGCATGTTGAACCGCGAAGACTTTAACAACGATAAGGTTGATGCGGGTGAAATTGGTGCAGGCCATTCTGTTACGGCCTTGTATGAGATTACCCCGGTGGATTCGGAGGCGAGGCTGACGGATCCGCTGCGCTATGGAGCGCAGGAAGACGGCGATGGTTCGAACGAATTGGGCTTTCTCAAACTGCGCTATAAAGAGCCCGGCGCAGACAGCAGCCAGTTGATCGAAACCCCGATTATAGCCTCAGGCGAGGCGAGCGCAGAAATGCAGTTCGCCGCAGCCATCGCCGGATTTGGTCAGTTGCTGAAGGACGACAAATATCTGGGCGATTGGAGCTGGGGGGACGCCATCGCGCTGGCCAATGGGGCGCGTGGAACGGATGCTTATGGATATCGGGCAGAGGCCGTACAGCTGATGCGTTTGGCGCAAAGCCTGAGCGCGCAATAATAGCGGACAACCCCGAGCAGAGACGGTGCGTCAGTGATCTGGCGCGCCGTTATCTTTGGGCGAAGATATACACAAAATAAGCGGTCAGGCACACAGCAGCACCACTGCCCGCCCAGAACAGGGTCAGCTCGTATCCCAGAACGTCAGCCAGAACCCCCAGAATACCCGCGCCCAACGCCGAACCACCTGCGGCAACAACCGCCCACAGGCTCATCACCCGGCCACGCATGTCGTCCTCAAGAACAATTTGAATGGCGGTTTGCATGGAAATTGCCGTGAGGGTGGTGACAAAGGCCATACCGGCGACGACAATCAGGGCCACCTCCCAGATGCGCACGGCCCCCAGAACCGGCACAAGGCCAAGCCCCAACAGAACAAAAGCCAAGGAAAGACGCGGAATTCGTTCAGGTTCCTGCGGCGGCAGGAAGCCTTTGAAAACACCACCGATGATCGCCCCGGCACCCGTTGCAGACAGCAAGACGCCAAGCCCGCTTGCGCCCCGGTCGAAAATGCCGTCAGCCAAGGGCGGCAGGATTTCCAACGTGCCACGCGCCACAAGTGACAGCACCGCAACGATCACCATCGCCCGCCAGATCACCGGAGTTGTCCAGACATGGCGAAATCCGGCTGCAAGTGCGTGAAAGAACGGCTCGCTTGCTGAACCTGTGTCGCGGCGCGGGCGCAACGTCAGCCGGGTGAGAACATAGACATATGGCACATAAAGAAGGGCCTGAATGAACAGGGTCACGGTGACACCGAACACACCAATCGACAGCCCTCCCAAAGCAGGGCCAAGCATACGCGCCACGTTAAAGTTGATGGCCACGATATTGACCACCGAGCCAATCAGGTCGCGCTCAACCAAACGAGGGGTAAGTGACATGCGCACCGGATGGCTGGCTGCGGCGGCGATACCTGAGGCCAGCGATAAGACCCCCATCCAAAACGGCGTCAGCCAACCCAATGCAGCGACCGCAAAAAAGGCGACAGCGATCAGGCAGTTCAACGACTGAACCGTCACCGCAGACCGCTTGACGTTCAGCCGATCCGCCCAGACCCCAAACAAGGGTGATAGCAGGATTGCCGGGGCGAACTGCAGCAAGGCCACCAGGCCAACAAAGCTGGCCGAGTTGGTCAAATCCCATGCCAGCCACCCGCTGGTGACACGCTGCATCCAAAGCGACAGAAGCCCCATAAAGCTGCCGCTGATGTATGTGCGGAAGTTGGGCGATTTCAGCGCAGCGAAATTCAAGCACTCGTCCTTTGGGGTGATACAACCTGCGGACTTTGGGTGACGCGCGCTGGGATAGCAAGCTTATGAGGGCAAAACAAAACCCCCGGCTGCAAAGCAACCGGGGGTCGTATCAAGCGAAACAAACGTTTTCGACGTCTTAGTTAACGGCCTTGGCGTCAACCACGTCTTTTTCGATCTGCTTGCCACTGGCAATCTCAATCCGGCGCGGCTTCAGCGCTTCAGGAATTTCGCGTTCCAGATCGATGTGCAGCATGCCGTCGGCATGGCTCGCGCCCGTCACGCGCACATGGTCGGCAAGGTGAAAGCGGCGCTCGAATGCGCGGGTGGCAATGCCACGGTGCAGATAGGTTTTCTCGTCGGTTTCGTCCGCTTTGCGAGCGGTCACAATCAACGCGTTTTCCTTGACCTCGATGCCAAGGTCATCGTCTGAAAACCCGGCCACCGCGATTGAGATGCGATAGGCATCTTCGGCAGTTTTTTCAATGTTGTAAGGGGGGTAGCTGACTTGTGCGCCATCATTGGTCAGCACACGGTCCATCATATTGGCCAGTTGGTCAAAGCCGACCGAAGAACGGTACAGGGGTGCAAAATCAAAACTTCTCATGGGTTATCCTCCATCATGAGCGACAACAATTCGCCTTCCAAACGGACAGGCAGTTCATCCCGGGACCCAATCATTGGCGTCCCGATAAACCATAGGTGTGGATGGTATTTGTGGATTTCAAGGGGGCGAAGGTGGACTTAGTCAACCTGCACAAATTTCGCGCCGGAAGAGCTGGAACGCTTACCAACAGTCACACGTTTCGCCCCTGTTCCAACGCGGACAGACGGCAGATCACCGTTGTGCATACGTTGTTTCATGGTGGCCACTTTACCCGGTAGTTCCATGCCGTAGGCCTCGTGATTGCCGTTTTGATCTTGCCCGATCGCCGAGATCAGCGACAAAATGCGCACCCGGTTGCCGTAGCGCACAAACACCGGCGCTCCGGATGAGCCGTAGGTCACATCACAATCAAACGTCATGGCACCGCGAACGCGACGCAAAACAGAACAGGATTTCTGCCATGAAAGATGTTCACTGCGCCCTTTTCCATAGCTGAGCACGGATACTCGATCACCCGGTTTGGGGTCAGAATAGATCGCAAAGGGATCGGCTTCGCTTGTGGAAATTGGAAATTCGAGCCGCAGTAGCGCCACATCGTTCATCAGCATTCTACCGCTGATCATGCCATTTGTACTGGGCTTATACGCTGCATCCACGATCACCCGGTCTACTTTCCGGTCAGCGAGTGAATTTCCCGCAACATACCCAGCCTGAAACCTGAGTTTCTCTGGCGCTATCGGTTTGGCGCTGGCCCGGTCAAACACGCAATGCGCTGCAGTCAGAACAAGCCGGGCAGAAATCAGAACACCCGTGCAAAACCCTTTGTTGTCCAGCTCAATACGACCAACAGCCTCCCAGCCCAGCAATTCGCCGCGTGTGCGCAATGCCAAATGTTCGCTGCCTGCGGACAACGGCCATGCCACAATCGCAAACAGCGCTGAAAAGGCTATGCGTTTCAACACAGTCATGGGCGCACAAATTTTGCACCGGACCGGTTTTGATCCGATGTTGATGGCAAACGACGCACCGCGGGCAATTGCGGATCGGCGTCCAGTTCAGCCATCAGTTGCTCGAACGGTCCTTCAAGAACTGCGCCCAGAGCCACATTTTCCTGTTCATAGGTGGCTTTGGCAGACACCACCGAAACAATCCGCGCTTCACCGTTTTCAAAGGAAAACACAGGCGAACCGCTGCTTCCATAGTCCACGTCACAAGTGAGAATATAGACACCGCTTTGACGCCCCAGAACCGAGCACATTTGCTGAAACGAGGGCGCGTCAGCCCGATCTTTGCCATAAGACACAACCCCCACCCGACTGCCGTCGCGCAATTGGCCGGACATCTCAAACGGCGTTACTGTGGTGTTGCGAATGGGGTGGTGCAATTGCAGGATCGCCATATCGTTGACAACCCGAAGGGGCCCCGTTTCCGCACCAAACTGGTAATCGGGATGCTGCACCGCGCGGCGCACCCCCCGATAGGCTTCGGCGCGACCATTGCGCCACCCGGCCCGAAATTCAATCTCTTCAACATTCAGCCGTTGGCCCGTGGTCTTGTCATAAAGGCAATGGGCGGCCGTGAGAACAAGGTCATGGGCGATTAATGCACCAGTGCAAAATCGGCTGCCATTCAACTCTAGCCGTCCGACCGCTTCCCAGCCTTGCGCCTGATCACCCGTGTCCATACGGCGCAATTCACTGTCGCCCGCCAAGGCAGACCCAGCCATTAACAAGCTGAAAACAAGTGTTTTTACCAAATGCACCATAGATGCCCCATATTTTACCTGACCCGTGCATAGCAATCGTGCAAGGCAAAACTAGGGCAAGAAAACGAAATTGGTGGGCTTAGAAACACTGGCCTTAGCGCAGGATTGGAATCTCTGGCGCGCGTTTCCCCTCGGCGGTCAGCGCAGGTGGTTGTGGGCCTCCGGTGGCCCAATCCAACAGCTCAACCGTGTGCACAATCGGCACCTCAGTCCCTCCACCGATCTGCATCATGCAACCAATGTTGCCGGCCGCAATGATGTCGGGGTTCTTCGCCTCAAGCGTACGCACTTTGCGCGCCTTCAGCTTTCCCGAAATCTCGGGCTGCATCAGGTTGTATGTGCCCGCCGACCCGCAACACAGATGGCTGTCAGCCGGTTCAACAACGGTGAATCCTGCGCATTTCAACAGGTCCTTGGGAAAGGTTTTGATCTGTTGGCCATGTTGTAGCGAACAGGCCGCGTGATAGGCCACAACGGTTTCTTTGTCCTCACCTTCGGGCAGGTCGAGTTTCATCAACAATTCCGAGACGTCCATGGCGATGTCACTGATCCTTTTGGCGTCCGCAGCCAGGGCCTCATGGCGGAACATATAGCCATAATCCTTGACCGTGGTGCCGCAACCGGACGTGTTGATGACAATCGCATCAAGCCCTTTGTCATCCATCTCATGACACCAGGCTTTGATGTTTTTCGCAGCCGTTGCGTGGCTTTCCTCGGTCTTGCCCATGTGATGGGTGAGCGCCCCGCAGCACCCCGCCCCTTTGGCCACCACGACCTCACACCCTAACCGGGTCAGCAGCCGGATCGTGGCATCGTTGATATCCGTGTTAAGCGCCTTTTGCGCACAGCCCGTCATCAACGCGACACGCATCTTTTGCGGGGTTTCGGGCGCAAAGCTTTGTGGATCGTCATTGCGGCTAACGGGGGGGATGTGCCGGGGCGCCATTTCGAGCATCGCTTTGAGTCGCGCGTCTGGCATCAGCCGTGCAAAGGGGCGGCCGATTTTCGCACCAAGCAAAGCCAGCCGAAACCGCATCGGATAGGGCAGAATACGCGCCAGCGTCCAGCGCAGCACCCGGTCCATTAAGGGGCGTTTGTATTTGCCTTCGATATATTCGCGGGCCTGATCCACCAGATGCATGTAATGCACCCCTGATGGACAGGTGGTCATGCAGGCCAGACAGGACAGACATCGGTCGATATGCATCACGGTTTTGGGGTCAGGAACGCGTTCGTTCTCAAGCATATCCTTGATCTGATAAATCCGGCCTCGGGGGCTGTCCAACTCATCCCCAAGAATTTGGTAGGTGGGACAGGTCGCCGTGCAAAATCCGCAATGCACACAGGCGCGCAAGATTTCATTGGCCCGCTGAATACCGGTGTCCTGCAATTGTTTTTCGGTGAACATCGTTTGCATGGTTTACCCCATCAATCCCGGATTAAAGATGCCGCGCGGGTCAAACCTGGCCCGAAGTCCCTTGGTGATTGCCGCAATTGGCGTGGGTTCAGGGTGAAATGTCCGGAGCGTCCGGCGCGTTTCTTCTGAGGCCCGGATCAACGTCGCGTGCCCCGCAAAACCTGTGGTGCGCAGATCGCGTCCGGCTGGCGTCTCAATCCAAACCAGCCCGCCACCCCAGTCATAAAGCACTTTGATATCAGGGTGTTCTTCGCGCAAACGCGCCACCAAACCCGGCGCGTCCGACGGCTTGACTGACAACCGCCACACATCCCCGCTTCCACCTTGCATCAAGGCAACATCGCGCACCCAAGACCAGCCCGCTGCAACATTCTGTGGCGCACGCTCAACATGAATCTCCGCGCCGGCTCCGGCAAACAGCGCCTTTAGTTTCTCAACGCGATAGGCCACCGAAGCTTCAAGCCCTTCAATTCGGATCATCGTAGCGGAATGCCCGTCGATCCCAATCGGCGCATGCGCCGCGCCGCTAATGTCATAGGGAGAGCCAAGTGCCGCGCTCATGGCGTCGACTGCGGCGGTCTCTTCCAGACCATAGAGCAACACACAGGCCGATGCCTCAGGCACCGCCTGCACCTTCAGCGACACTTCGCTGAGCACACCCAACGTGCCCCACGACCCGGCCATCAGTTTCACCAGATCATAGCCAGTGACGTTTTTCATGACCCGCCCGCCATTTTTCAGGATACGGCCCTGCCCATCAACGAACCGAACCCCCAACAGGGAATCCCGGCAGGCGCCAACCTGAATGCGTCGCGGCCCTGAGACATTCGCGGCCACAACCCCGCCAATGGTCGGCGTGCCGGAGGTGCCCAACAGTGCGCGGTGATCCATCGGCTCAAACGCCAAACGCTGACTTTCTGCGGCCAACACGCTTTCAATCTCGGCCACCGGCGTGCCCGCCTGCGCCACCAATGTCAGTGCGCCGGGTTCATAAAGCGACACACCGGACAATCCCGCCACTGACAGAACCTCGCCCTCGGTGGGCCCGCCAATGTCGCGCGTGCCACCGCCAAAAATCCGTATCGGCCCCTGGGCCGTTTTCACCATCTCGGCCAGAGCCGCTTCATTCTCAGGTTTCATGATTGTCATCTTTTCAAAGTACTCTGGGGGTGGGGCCATCCGGCCGAAAGGGCAACGCCCCTACTCAGCCGCCATCCGACGGGTGTCGCTCGATGCTAAGGGAAACACTTTGGCCGGGTTCAAAAGCCATTTGGGATCAAAGATATCCTTCACCGCCATCTGAATTTCCAGATCTTCGGGCGCGTATTGATCGACCATCAGGTCACGCTTTTCGATGCCGACGCCATGTTCCCCGGTCAGGCATCCCCCCACTTCCACGCAAAGTTTAAGGATATCCGCCCCAAAGGCTTCGCACAGTTCCAGATCGCCAGGTTTGTTGGCATCAAACAGGATCAGCGGGTGCATATTTCCGTCACCTGCGTGGAACACATTGCCCACGTCCAGCCCGTACTCCTTGCTCATCTCGCCAATACGGCGCAGTACAAACGGCAGTTGCGATACCGGGATTGTGCCATCAAGACACATGTAATCGTTGATCTGCCCCATCGCGCCAAAGGCCGATTTGCGGCCCAGCCAAATCTTGGCGCTTTCTTCAGCGGACGCACTTTCACGCAGCTCTACCGGATTGTGGGTCCTGGCAATGGCGATGATCCGGTCAAGCTGGGCTGCAATCTCTTCTTCGCTGCCTTCAACCTCGACAATCAGCAACGCCTCGCAGTCGGGATAGCCTGCCCCGGCGAACGCCTCGGTTGCACGAATACACGGGCGATCCATGAACTCGATCGCCACGGGCAAAATGCCGGCCTTGATGATGTCGCTCACACATTGGCCCGCGACCTCGTTATTATCAAAGCCCATCAGAACCGGCCGCGCCCCTTCCGGTTTGCGCAAAATCCGCAAAGTGGCTTCGGTCACAACACCCAGTTGCCCTTCTGATCCACAAATCAGCCCCAAAAGATCCAGTCCGCCAGAGTCCAGATGCGCGCCGCCAATCTCAACAATCTCGCCATCCATCATCACCATGGTGACCCCCATGAGATTGTTGGTGGTAACGCCATATTTCAGACAATGCGCCCCACCTGAATTCATCGCGATATTACCAGCAATGGCGCAGGCAAGTTGCGACGACGGGTCCGGCGCATAAAAGAAGTCGTTTTCCTCAACGGCGCCTGACACGCTCAGGTTTGTGCGTCCGGTCTGCACCCGGATAAACCGGTTGTCATAATCCGTTTCCAGCACCTCGTTCATGCGCGCAACGCCAAGGATCACCGAATCCGCCGTGGGCAATGCCCCCCCGGCCAGCGAGGTTCCCGCTCCGCGCGGCACCACCGGAACACCTTCGCGATGACAAATTTTGAGAACCGCTGACACTTCTTCGGTTGAAGACGGCAAGACAGCCGCGAGGGGCGGGCAGCGATAGGCCGTCAGTGCATCGCATTCATAGGCACGGGTCTCGGCCTCATCATCGATCACCGCGTCGGCGGGCAGTACGGCGCGCAACTGCGCCACGATATGCGCTTTGCGATCGATAACGGACTGGTCAGGGACTGGCATTTCCATGGCATACTTCCACCTTTGAAGATTGGTAAGGAAATATAACCAATTTACCCATCTGGCAAGTCCCATCTTCTCACGCTAGATTGAGGTTATGATATGGACCGACCGCCTCGCGCTTTTTGCACCGCTGGATTATTTCGCCGTCGCATTCTTTCTGCTGTGCTGGCTTGGAATTGGTTTTGTCATTGAGAACCCGCCCAAAAACCACCAGTCACTTTCCAACTTAATGGTCCGCTACCGCAAAGAGTGGATGGTTCAATTCGTGGCGCGTGAACCGCGTGTCTTTGACGCTCAGATTCTCGGGAATCTGCGGCAGGGCACAGCGTTTTTCGCCTCGGCCACGATGATTGCGATCGGTGGCGGGCTGGCTTTGATCGGAAACCCCGATCAACTTGCGGGCATTGCCACAGACCTCACGACGATGCGCTCTCCGGCCTTTGTTCTTGAGATCAAGCTGGTGCTTGTGATCCTTCTTATCGCCAATGCCTTCCTCAAATTTGTTTGGGCGCACCGTTTGTTTGGCTATTGCTCGGTGGTTATGTCAGCGGTTCCTAACAACCCGGATGATCCAGCGGCCCAGCCCCGCGCACGTAAAGCTTCTGAGATCAATATCTCCGCCGCGCGCAGCTTTAACCGGGCGATGCGATCCGTCTATTTCGGTCTCGCCTCTGCCGCGTGGCTGTTTGGAGGAATTGCGTTCCTTCTCGCGACATCGCTCACTCTGTTTGTGCTCTGGCGACGCGAGTTTGGTTCAAAATCCCGTATGGTCATGGCTGAACCAACTGATGGATTTGGTCAATAATCTCTTCCAAATGGAAAAATATCCCGGGATGGGCGCCCTAGGGCGTGGGGGGCCGCGCGCCCCTAAACCCGGTGATACGGTGCGCCGGACAGAATTGATGCCGCCCGATACAATTGCTCACTTAGCATCACACGTGCCAGCATATGTGGCCAAACCATCTTACCAAAAGACAGTTTTGCATCAGCCTGTGCCCTCAGCGATGGGTCGATCCCATCCGCGCCACCGATGACAAAAGCCAGATCGCTGCGACCATCATCGCGCCATCCGCCTAATGTGGTGGCGAATTCCGGTGACGATATCAGTTTACCACGCTCGTCCAGCGCGCAGATCACCGCGCCCTTAGGAATAACGCCAGACAGCAAGCCCGCCTCAGCAGACATACCGCCGCCTTTCTTATCCTCGACTTCATGCACCGTCGCCGGGCCCAGGCCCAAGGCCCGCCCGGTGCGATCAAACCGTGTCAGATAATCATTCAGAAGGTCGCGCTCGGGACCGGACCGTAACCGGCCAACGGCGCAGATATGCACACGTAACGGCATTCATTTCTCCGGGCGTTGGGCCCGTTTAAAAACTCAGGTGGCGCCGCCGGGCAACCACATTTTCTCGAGCTGATAGAATTCCCTGACTTCAGGGCGGAAAACGTGAACAATCACATCTCCGGTATCAATCAGCACCCAGTCGCCGGTTTCTTTGCCTTCAATCTTGGAAAAGCGCCCGAATTCGGCCTTAAGCCGATCGACCAGTTTTTCCGCGATCGAGATCACCTGACGCGAAGACCGGCCAGAACAGATCACCATGGCATCACCAATAGCGGATATGCCGCGCAGGTCGACCTGCACGATCTCTTCAGCTTTGTCTTCTTCAAGCGAGGATAAGATACGCGCAAGCAATTCTTCGCTTGTCACGTCGGTCCGGGGCCCGTTTTTTGCGGGATCGGAAGTAGCCTGAGCCACATCTGTATTAAGAGACAGAGATCTGCCCTCCTTTCAACGCGCCGCATAGCCCCGACGCCGGGCATGATTTCAAGATAGCATCGAAACCATTCATTCTCAACGCCGCCTCTCGGGGATGTGTTCATCCGGCCACAGAGCGGTGCAGCGTCGCGTTTCGCTGATTCCTTTGTGCTCAACAAGCGAATTCAACACGGAGCATTTGAAAACAGGCAACTTGTTGCTAAGAATGCGACCCTCAAAACCACAATCCTTCGACAGGCAGGCATATTATGAACCTATTCACCAAGATCATCACTTTTGCCTGTGTGGCTGGGTTGGCATTCACTGGAATTGCCCAGGCCGAAGACGACCAGTGGACCGTTCTGGACCCGGACCATAGCTACTATGACGAAAACCTGCCAAAGGCGCAGATACAAAACGGCCCTGAGACCCTGATGGTCAAGATTGATCCGATGACCGGTAAATGGATCGCGACGCTGGTTCTGATCGGGGATGATCAGGACACGGCGATTTCCAATGTTCTCAGCGCTGCAGATGGCCAAAAGGTGAAATACAAGCTGAACGCCGGTGACGAGAACCTGTACACGAATTTTGTCGGAGACCAGTTCAGCGTCTTTTCATTCCCCCTTGCCCAAGATTTTGTCCAAGCTGCCAAGACAGCCCGGTTCTGGGCTGTTTCCAGCGATCTGGGCATTTCCATTTTCCGCATGACCAACGCCGGATCAGAAGAGGCAATCTTTATGCTGGAAATGATGGCAGATGATATCGGCCACTCTGTCCTGCAGGCAGAAAGCGATGAACAACAGGCCGAGGCCCGTTGCGAGGCGGCCCGCCAATCCGGTGAAACACTGAAAGAATGCGACAACAGCGCCCTTGCGTCGTCGCCATGGGAATATGCCGAGGTTGGCAGCAATTTCTATATCGACGGCGCTTACGGTGCCGCGACCAAAACAGAGCGGGAACTGGCCGCACTTTACTGGGTACATGCCGGTCAGCAATGGGTTGCTATGATCAAAGTGGATACCGAGCATTATGTGGACGAATTCACCTCGCGCATCCACCTTGCCAACGGCAAAATCCAAGTCAAAGAGTTCCTTGAGGGCGCGTTTATGCGCAGTCAGGATGCCGGGGAAACCCAGCAAGCGTTGACCTTTCAACTGAGCAAAAACGAGATGCAGATGCTGCGCGCGGCCACCGACTGGACCATCCACATTGGCGGCGAAACCCATGGCTTTACACTGAGCAACGTGGTCGCAGCAACGGACGAAATCGTTCATCACGCCGAGGCCTTTTTAGAAAGCCAGAACGAAAACAATCAAGAGACCGACGAGGCCATAGCCACGTGCGACGCCGAGGTCGGCCATCCAGATGACAGCCAGCAACCCACCGATGGTGTGGCTTGGGCAGATATTGACGCGATGGCGGCCGTTCAGGTCTGTGAACGTGCGCTTGATCTGGCGCCGGACAATGTGCGGATGCTGTATCAACTGGGTCGCGCTTATGACAAAGCCGACAACCCAGACGCGCTCTGGGTGCTTCAGGATGCAGCCGACATGGGTTATCCCGAGGCCTTTAACCATTTGGGCCTTTTGTATTGGGATGGCGATTACACCGATCAGGATCATGACAAAGCGCGGGCGTACTTCAGCGACGGCTCTGATTTGGGTAGCCTTTCTGCGCGGTACAATTATGCCCGCATTCTGGTGCAACAGGGCGACGGCAAACAAGACCTCGTTCTGGCTTATGATGCGATGAATTCCGCAGCTGACGCCGGATATCTGTCGGCCCAAGAGCTCATGGGGGACTGGATGCGCGAAGGCACGCTTGGAGACGTCAGTTTCTATGATGCGCATCAGCATTATGAGGCGGCGGCCGAACAGGGGTCAGGTCGCGCCTATTACGCGCTGTCGCAGATGTACACGGCCGGAGAAGGCGTGACAGCTGAACCGTCCAAGGCCTTGTCCCATCTGTTTGCCGCTGGAAACCTAGGCCACGAACAGGCCCGCAAAGATCTGGGTTGGGATTGAAGCCTTAAGGAAGGGCGGCTGAACCCTGCCCTTCATCGTCTTCCAGCATCCGCAACTCGCGTTGTGGGAAGGGAATGCTGATATTGTTGTCCTGAAACGCATCCCAAAGCGCCAGATAAACATTGCCGCGAATATTGGTCAGCCCCGCAGTGGGATCTTCGATCCAGAAGCGCAGAATGTAGTCTACTGAGCTGTCTCCGAAGCCCACGATGTGACACACGGGCGTGTTGGGATAGGTCAGAACGCGACCGACACTTTTGGCGGCATCAACGGCAATTTTTCGCACCAGATGCGGGTCATCACCATAGGCGGTGCCAAAGAAGATATCCAACCGAACATAAGAGTTGGTGTGTGACCAATTCACCACCTGCCCGGTAATCAGGTCTTCGTTGGGGATCAGATATTCACGACCATCCCGCGTGACCACGCTGACATAGCGTGCGCCAAGGCTGTTGATCCAGCCAAAGGTCTCGCCAAGGCTGATGACGTCGCCGGGTTTGATCGACTTGTCCAAAAGAATGATGATGCCGGACACGAGGTTTGAAACGACCTTTTGCAAACCAAAACCAAGACCAACCCCGATAAAGCCGGACAACACAGCCAGCCCGCGCAAGTCAAACCCCAGCGTGCGCAATCCAACAACAAAGGCCAGACCATACATCAGGACCTGCAGCATCTTGATAAACAGAACCTGCATCGTCGGTGATACGGCATCGTTGCCTTGGATGGTGGCCGAGGTTTTGCGAGACAGGAACCGCACCACTGCGATCGTGATCCCCAGCATCACAACGGCTTTGACGGCAAGCCAGACGGAAATGCGTGCGTCACCCAGTTCAATGGCGGCACTGTCGAGCAGCTGCATCGTCTCTTCGGACAGTCCCAAAATAGACACCGTCACCCAGATCCAGGCGCCATACCGCAGCAAAGATCGTAAGAACGCGTTGTTTACCAGGCGCAATACCACAGCCACGATCAGCCATGCGGTCGACAGGTTCGCCAGAATGGCCAGAAGGTAGGATCGACTTGGCCAGGTAACACCGCGCATGGTCCAGACCACCAACCAGATCAGGATGACAAAGATAATCAACCCCAACCTGCGATGCGCCGTCATCAAATAGCGGTAGCGCCATTTCGGCCAGCCTTCGCGCTCTTTCATCCACTCGTACATACGGGGTTTCAGGTGTCTGGCGAGCAACAACGACACCGCCAGAACCATCAGCGCAATGGCCACCTGATAGGCGTTCCAGGGTCGCAGCAGACCGTTTGCAAAATTCTCGATCTGCGCCCAAATGCCCAAGGCAATTTCCTGCGCATCGGGGCTTACAACCTCTTCGACCGGGCTCTCTGTCAGTTCAAGGGTTGTTGTACTTTCTTCTGATTGGGTCGTTTCTTCTTCCATGCTCGTCTTCCACCTCATGGCCAGCGTGGCATGCACGGCCCTTGCAGGACAAGTCATTTTCGGGCCATTTCCCTTGCGAGACTCAGTCAACCTGTATATCTGACCCTGCATGACACGGATTTTCGACATGGATGACCGCGCGCGGTTGCGCGAACGCTTCTACGGCGAAGCCTGTTCGGTGTTTGGCTGCCTGTAAGGCTGCCCATCCCTGTCTGCCTGAACCTTTCATTTTGACCATCCACGGGAGAGGACCATGTCCCCCAAAACGCTCTATGATAAAATCTGGGATGCCCACGTTGCCCACGAAGCCGACGATGGCACCTGCCTGTTGTATATCGACCGCCACCTTGTGCACGAAGTGACCAGCCCGCAGGCCTTTGAAGGCCTGCGCATGACCGGCCGCAAAGTGCGCGCGCCCGAAAAAACCATCGCCGTGCCGGATCACAACGTTCCGACCACGGCGGGTCGCGAAGACCCTGCACAGATGACCGAAGAGAGCCGCATTCAGGTGGACGCTCTGGACGTCAATGCCAAGGAATTCGGCCTGCAGTACTATCCGATGTCTGATGTGCGTCAGGGTATCGTGCATATCGTCGGCCCGGAACAGGGCTGGACCCTGCCCGGCATGACCGTGGTGTGCGGTGACAGCCACACGGCAACGCACGGCGCCTTTGGTTCGTTGGCGCATGGCATCGGCACATCCGAGGTCGAACACGTTCTGGCGACGCAAACGCTGATCCAGAAAAAATCGAAGAACATGAAGGTCGAGATCACCGGCAAACTAAAGCCCGGTGTGACGGCAAAAGACATCACCATGGCCGTGATCGGTGAAACCGGTACGGCTGGCGGCACTGGCTACGTCATTGAATATTGCGGTGAAGCCATCCGTGATCTGACCATGGAAGGCCGCATGACCGTCTGCAACATGGCCATCGAAGGCGGCGCCCGCGCCGGCTTGATCGCACCGGACGAGACCACCTTTGACTACGTCAAGGGCCGCGCACACGCCCCAAAAGGCGGTGCTTTTGAACAAGCGCTGGAAGACTGGAAAACCTTGTTTACCGACGAAGGCGCACATTTTGACAAGGTCGTCACCCTGAAAGGTGAAGACATTCAGCCTTGCGTCACATGGGGCACCTCGCCCGAAGACGTTCTGCCAATCACCGCAACTGTGCCTGCACCCGAAGACTTTGAAGGCGGCAAAATCGAAGCTGCCCGTCGTTCGATCGACTATATGGGTCTGACCCCTGGTCAGAAACTCAGCGAGATTGAAATCGACACCGTGTTCATCGGGTCTTGCACCAATGGTCGCATCGAGGACATGCGCGCTGTGGCAGAAGTGGTCAAAGGCAAAAAGATCAAAGACGGCATGCGCGCCATGATCGTTCCGGGCTCTGGTCTGGTGCGGGCGCAAGCCGAAGAAGAAGGTCTGGCCGAGATTTTCGAGGCCGCCGGATTTGAATGGCGTCTTGCGGGGTGTTCGATGTGTCTGGCGATGAACCCAGATCAGCTGAGCGAGAACGAGCGTTGCGCGTCAACCTCGAACCGCAACTTTGAAGGCCGTCAGGGCTATAAAGGTCGGACACACCTTGTGTCGCCTGCCATGGCCGCCGCTGCTGCACTGACCGGTCGCCTGACCGATGTGCGCGATTTGATGTGAAATCGAAAATGCCTCAGTCTGGATCACAACCTAACAAGACGCCTCCGCGCCCGTTCTATCAGGCGCGCGGCTATTGTCCCGCGTGCGAAACCCGCACTCGGTTTGTGGCCCAGACGCGAGGCTTTCGCGCCAGCCTGAAATGCACAAATTGCCGTTCGGTTCCTCGTGAGAGGGCACTGGCGAATGTTCTAGGACGCCTGCGCCCGGATTGGCGCAAGCTGAAGATTCACGAGTCGTCGCCTGCGCCCAGGGGTATCTCTGTACATTTGGCAGAGCATTGCGAAAACTATGTCGCAACGAACTACTACCCCGATCAAGAGCTTGGGGAAGTGCATAAAGGCTATCGATGCGAAAATCTCGAGGCTATGACGTTTGCCGACAATTCTGTCGACGTTCATGTGCATCTGGATGTCATGGAACACGTCAATCACCCTGACAGATGTGTGCGTGAAATGATGCGCACTCTGAAACCTGGTGGTTTGGCGATATTCACGACGCCTGTAGAGGCGGATCTCGACATAACCAAACGTGTGGCGACGTATACCGCCGACGGTGTCGAGCATCACGAAAAACCCGAGTATCACGGCAATCCTGCGATCGATGGCGGCGCTTTGGTGACCTTCAAATACGGTCAGGATCTGGCGCAGCGCATTAAAGAGTGGGAGCCCGAGTTTAACGTTCAGGTGTTCAACACCGAAATTGAAAAATTGGGTGTTATGGGTCCTTATCTAGATGTTTTTGCATTGATCAAACCCGGTGGACGGCCACTCGGATGGAAACAAAGATTGCGCGGGTGGATTCGCGCAAACTGAACAAGATTTTCGGTCCCGGGCCACAAGCCGGACCGTATTTAGTCAAGGAGACTTGAAATGGAAAAATTCGAAAAACTCCAAGGTGTCGCGGCGCCAATGCCGTTGGTCAATATTGACACCGACATGATCATCCCCAAGATCCACCTGAAGTCGATCAAGCGGACCGGGTTTGGTAAAAACCTGTTCGACGAGATGCGCTATAACCGCGACGGCAGTGAAATCGGTGATTTCGTGCTGAACAAACCGCAGTATCGCAACGCAGAGATTCTGGTGGCAGGTGACAACTTTGGCTGCGGCTCCAGCCGTGAACACGCGCCTTGGGCAATTGCAGATTTTGGCATCAAATGCGTGGTCTCAACGTCGTTTGCCGACATCTTCTTTAACAACTGCTTTAAGAACGGCATTCTGCCGGTGGTTTTGCCACAAGAGCAGGTTGATCTGTTGATGGAAGACGCGGAACGCGGTGCAAACGCCCGGATGACCGTTGATCTGGAAGCACAGGAAATCACCACCTCCGAGGGCACTGTGGTGCCGTTCGAAGTAGACGCGTTCAAAAAGCATTGCCTGCTGAACGGCCTCGACGACATCGGTCTTACCATGGAAAAGATCGATGCCATCGACGCATTTGAGGCCAAGGACAGCGCTGCGCGCCCTTGGGTCTGATCCGATAAATAAGACAAAAATGTGGCGGGCTGCCTTAAAAGGGCGGCCCGTTTTACGTTTGCTGAAATGGGTCGCGAAGTGACGCGAAACCACCAAACCCTTATGGTGACGCCCGTAAAGCCGACCACAAGATGTTGTAGCCCATTGGAGTCTCTCACTTTTTTCGGCTCGAATTGATGTATTCCCGCACCATTCTTGCCCCTTTCAACATATCTTTTTAACCAGAACACAAACAAATCCTTGAGACCTTGGGCAAAACTGGGCAGGATTAAGGCAAGAATGAGGCAACCCGTCGGAGCAGGCGGGATCAAGTTGGAAAAAGATCGCGGCAACGTATCGGGATCGTCCAGGTTGAAGGGAAAGAGCAGTGATCGGAAAATTTGCAAGCGCACTTACGCGTGCATTGTTGGTGGCGTTGCTGATGGCGACGCCTGCGTTGGTTTTGTCAAATGTCTCGACAGACGCAATCCACATAGTTGTTCTGTTCTCGCTGTTTGCGGGGATTTTGGTCTTTATCGAATATCTCTCGACCTACCCAAGCATCGTTGAGTTTCGCTACGCTGCGCCGTTTAACCGCCTGCGCTTTCTGGCACTGTTCTTATGTGTTCTGACACTTTCGGTGATCGCACGCGGTCAATACGAACCGAATGCGCTTACGTCGTTCCTGCGGTCGCTCGGCATTGTGGTCGGGGACTGGATTGATTTTCCTTACTCGCCGGTTCGCCTTATGGTCATCATGCTGCCGGACAATGCGTCAGATGCCCTGATCCTCTCGGTGCGCACGGCATCGGGGATGGCCTATCTGATTTCGATGGTCACCCTGACGATATTCTTTTTCTACGTGCGTATTCTGGGATGGCCTGCGCGAAACGGCGCGTTTAACGTTTGGGTCAATTTGCCGTTGTTCGACCCAACTGCAGGAGGGGATGTTTTGCCCCGCCTTCAACGCGACGGACGTCTTAACATTGCGTTAGGGTTTCTGATGCCATTCTTGATCCCGGCAGTTGTTCAGATGATGTCGGATCTTGTCAATCCTATTTATCTGGATGATCCGATGACCCTGATCTGGACAATAAGCGCATGGGCTTTCATTCCGGCAAGTCTGATTATGCGCGGCATGGCCATGGGCCGCGTCGCCGAGATGATCGACGAAAATCGCCGTCGTGCCTATGCCGCGGCACAGGCTATGCAAACCGTCTGACGCTTACTCTATTTCTGCTGTTTTCCCTGGGCGTGCCGTTGGCCGCCGAGACTGTTCGCGTGGCGACTTACAATGTGGAGCTTTATCGCAAAGGGCCCGGCCTGATGCTGCGCGATATCCTGCGTGGTGATCCTCAGGCCGAGGCCGCCGCGCGCGTTATTGCTCACGTCGGCCCGGATGTGGTGGTGTTGCAGGGCGTCGACTATGACGCAGAACACCATGGGGCCGGTGCCCTGCGCGACCTGATTGCCGAGGCTGGTCTTCACTACCCGCATATCTTTGCGCTGCTCCCCAGCACCGGGATGCCAACCGGGCAGGATATGAATGGAGACGGACGCACGGGTGGCCCTGCTGATGCGCAGGGGTTTGGCTATTTCTCGGGGCAGCGGGGCATGGTTGTGTTGTCGCGCTGGCAGATAGACACTGACGCAGTTCAGGATTTCTCGGACCTTTTGTGGCGAGACCTGCCCGGAGCTACACTTCCCAGTCTCGACAACAAACCGTTCCCGTCCGAGCAAGCACAGGCAATCCAGCGCCTGTCCTCAACTGGTCACTGGATCGTGCCCATCACGTTGCCAAATGCGCCACCAATGACCCTTATGGCTTTTTCTGCAACACCGCCTGTTTTCGATGGGCCAGAAGACCGCAATGGTTTGCGCAATGCCGACGAAATTCGGCTTTGGGCGCGGGTTTTGGACGGGCAACTTGGAGACGCGCCAACCAAGCGATTTTTCATTCTGGGGGATGGCAACCTTGACCCGATCAAAGGTCAGGGACGCCACGCGGCAATCAAGACGCTGCTGGTCCATTCTCAGTTGCAGGATTCTCAACCAGCATCTACTGCGGGCGGGGCCGATACCGTTGACTGGCCCGACCCCTCTCCGGGTGACATGCGAGTGGACTATGTGCTGCCCTCTGCGGATTGGACCGTTCAGAAATCTGGTGTGTTCTGGCCTGCCCCAGACGAATACCTCGCAGAGGATGTTGCACAAGCCAGCCGTCACCGGCTGGTTTGGGTGGATGTGTCTGTTATGGAAAGCCCCGATTTTTGAACTTTGCCCGCCACTGCCCGTCGTAAAGCAACCGTAACTGGTGTCTCTTGGAAATCCGGCAACAGTTCAACAAACCGATCTCGCGCCAAGGAATGCGGTGTATTCCACAAATAGCGCATTTCCAGCAGACAGCTTGCCATTTTCCAAACCGGGGACATGAGGCGGAAGGGCAGCCAGTTGACCTGCTTCAGACGAAGGTCAACACCACACACATCCGACAAGGCGTGGGCCATGTCCTGCCCGCTCATTGTGTACCCGGGAAAGGCGACATCCTCGAACCGATTAAGGCTATCGCGCCGATCAGCCAGCGCAACGGCCGCGCGGGTCAGGTCAGGCAAAAAGGCCCAGGCATGCGGGATGTCCACCCGGCCCGGATAGCGAAACACGCCTTTGGACAACTTGCTGGTCAGGATCATGTCGAACCAATTGCCCGAGTCTTGGGTGTCAATGAAATCCCCCGCGCGCAACAGGATCGTTCGCACATCGCTATTGCGATAGACGGCCTCCATATCGATACGGATACGTCCCAAAGGATTTTGCGCCAGATGTGGGGTGGTATTGCGCCAAACTTTTTCGTTTTCCGGTCCGTACACATAGACATTTCCGGGGACAATCACTGTGGCATCCACTGTTTTGGCCGCTTCAATAACCTGTGTGTGTTGTTGCAGAACCTGGGTGGCCCAATCGGGGTACGCCGGGTTCCACGCCGCAACGATCACATCAACGCCCTGAACCGCCTGCATCAGGTCATCAGACTGACGGTCAAATTGGCGGACCTGCCAGCCCGCCGCCTTAAAGGCCAAAGTACAGTTGCGTCCAAAGCGGCCATTGCCGCCAAGTATCAAAGCTGATCCGCTCATGGGAAATCTCCTGTGGTTCATCTGTGACCACCATCAAGCATTCATAAAGGAATAGTAATTGTCATAAATTGCAGATATGATATTCACTTATGAATGGATAAACTTGCCTTTCTCGACTGGTCCCTGATCCAGTCCTTTCTTGCCGTTGCCGAAACCGGGTCGCTTTCAGGGGCTGCGCGCCAGTTGGGAACAAGCCAGCCGACGCTGGGGCGGCAAATCCGAACGCTCGAAAAAACTTTGGGTGTGGAGGTCTTCCACCGACATGCCCGCGGGCTCGAGCTGACCCGACTGGGGCGCGACATGGTTCCGGCGGCGCAGGCTATGCATCAGGCCATGAATGATCTGTCTCTGGCGGCGGCAGGTGCGCAATCCACGTTAGAAGGCGACGTTCGGATCACCACAAGTGTTTTCATGGCGCATCATGTACTGCCGGGTATTCTGGCAGACATCCGTGAAACCGAACCGGATATCCGCATTGATCTGGTCGCCAGCGATGACAGCGATAATCTGTTGTTTCGGGAAGCCGATATTGCGGTGCGTATGTACCGCCCGCGCCAGCTTGATATGGTGACTCGACATTTGGGGGATATTCCCTTGGGTCTGTTCGCGGCGCGTTCGTATATTGATCGCAAGGGCGCACCCACCACACCGCAGGACCTGCAACACCACGACCTTGTGGGCTATGACCGCAGTGATCTGATTGTGCGATCGATGCGTGACGCGGGGCTGCCAGCGCAACGCGATTGGTTCAAAGTGCGTTGCGACAATCAAACCGCCTATTGGGAGCTGGTGCGGGCAGGATGTGGTATCGGGTTTAGCCAAAGCCATACGGCACTTAGCGACCCGAACATCGTTGAACTGGTCCCCGGCCTGCCCATCCCACCTCTGCCGGTTTGGCTGACTGCACACGAAGTTATGCGTCAAACACCCCGAATCGCGCGCATCTGGGACCTGTTATCTGCCGGGCTGCGGCCCTTCGTTTCTTGATCTTTCCGCCCCATCCCGCTAGGGCAATTCCAAATCGATTCATCAAGGACACAGACCTCATGAGCAACCCTTCGCTTCTTATTCTCGCCGGCGACGGCATCGGCCCCGAAGTCATGGCCCAGGTGCAACGCATCATCACCTGGTATGGCGACAAACGCGGCCTGAACTTTGACGTCAGCGAAGACCTTGTCGGCGGTGCCGCCTATGACGCGCATGGTGTGCCATTGCACGACGACACGATGGCCAAAGCGCAAGAGGTCGACGCGGTTCTCTTGGGCGCCGTGGGTGGACCGGCTTATGATGATCTGGATTTCAGCGTAAAGCCCGAGCGCGGCCTGTTGCGCCTGCGCAAGGAAATGGATCTGTACGCCAACCTGCGCCCTGCACAGTGTTTTGACGCGCTGGCGGATTTCTCGTCGCTGAAAACCGAACTGGTGTCTGGTCTGGACATCATGATCGTGCGCGAACTGACCGCTGGTGTCTATTTCGGAGAGCCGCGTGGTATCTTTGAAGAAGGCAATGAGCGCGTCGGCATCAACACACAGCGTTACACCGAAAGCGAAATTGAACGCGGTGCCCGGTCAGCATTTGAACTGGCCATGCGTCGCAACAAAAAGCTTTGCTCGATGGAAAAAGCCAACGTGATGGAATCGGGCATTCTTTGGCGTGATGTCGTGACCGAAGTGTCCAAAGACTACCCCGAAGTTGAACTGAGCCATATGTATGCCGACAACGGCGCGATGCAGCTGGTGCGTGCGCCAAAGCAGTTTGACGTGATCTACACCGACAACCTGTTTGGTGACATCCTGTCGGATTGTGCCGCGATGCTGACCGGATCTTTGGGCATGTTGCCTTCGGCCAGCCTTGGTGCGCCGATGGAAAATGGCCGCCCCAAAGCCATGTACGAGCCCGTGCACGGCTCGGCGCCCGACATCACGGGTCAGGGCAAAGCCAACCCAAGTGCCTGTATCCTCAGCTTTGCCATGGCGCTGCGCTATTCCTTCGACCAAGGCGAAGAAGCCGATCGGCTGGAAGCTGCGGTTGAAAAGGTTCTGGCCGACGGCACCCGCACCGCAGACCTGATGCAGGCCGAAGGGGACACGCCTGTGTCGACCGAAGAAATGGGATCGGCGATCATTGCCGCACTGGACGCCAGCTTGTAAATCAGGCTCATCTTGAATGACTGGAAAGGGCGCGGAATTTCTGCGCCCTTTTTTCATGGCGGGTGTCAAAGAGAAATCCGTTGCCAGATGCTTTTACAACGACGTTCGGTTCGGAACGTTTCTATCTAACTGCTTGTGCCATCCGAAATTTTGGCGGCCTTTTGAAGCAGTTTGATAACGTCTGCTTTTTCCTGTTCAGTCAATTCCGCCAGAACGCTGTCGTTGACGGCTTTGATCTTTGCAGGTAGCTGCGAGGCTTTTTCACGCCCTTTGTCAGTAAGAAATATCAGGTACGACCGTCGGCTGTTTGGGTCTTGCCTGCGTTCGACATACCCCGCCTCCACCATCGCGTCGATATTTCTACTGGTGAAGTATTCCGGAAAATTAAGCCGTTCCCCAAGGGCACGCTGATTGATGCCGTCTTCCTCGTAAAGCATCATAAGGTTGGCAAAGATTTTGACCTCCACCCCGATTTCCTTCAGCGCTTCCTTCATTCTGGCGTCCAGATCACGTGCCAAAAGTTGTACGAGAAAACCAAAACTTCCTTCTCGCGCTGCCTTAGCTTTTGGAACTTGTGTCATCAGGTAATCACCTCTGAACATGGGAATAGCCTCAATGCTTGCAGGTTACAAGTGTTGCAAATTAAGTTGTATTTACAATACTTACATTTGCAAGTAATGCATTTACAAGCGATCTGCACAAGTGATTCGACAGACCCACAGGAGCCCCCTGAGGAAGCAAATTGATCTGGCGGTGACGTTGGTTGCTATGCGGGTCGTTCTGGCGCCCGGTTTTTAAAAAGTTCCCATTCGTCTTGGAGACACAAAATGCTAAGAAAATATGGTATTTACGCGATCATTGGACTGATCGTTTTGTTCGCGCTTCTACATCTCGGCTTCCCGCCGGAGCAGCATGATACACGTACAACCGCGACAACGTTTTTGGGCGGCTCCGCCTTTCTGTTGATGACTTGCGCGGTTGTTCTTTCGACCCGAGCCCCAATCTTGGAAAGCTTGTTCGGTGGCTTGGACCGTATGTATCAGGTGCACCGCGTTGTGGGTGTCAGCGCCGCAATCCTTGCTTTGGTGCATTTTTTTGGAGTTCCTAAGGAACTGCCAGCGGGTGTTGATCCTGTTGCAAATGTCTTGGTGCCCTCGGCGCCACTTGGCATGTTGGGGCTGATCTTTTTGGTGATTGGTCTGTTTGTCGCTCTGAACCGTAAAATCCGCTATTCGTTCTGGCGTCCCACCCACAAGATCATGGCGCTGGTATACCTATTGCTGGTGGGCCATTTTTTCACCGCCCCTGCCATTTTTGTTGAACAATTCAGCCCATCCGGTCTGTTATTGCTCATATCCGCCATCGTCGGTGTGGTGTGTATGCTTTACTCGTTGTTTGGCATGAACAAACGGACTGCGTTGCCCTACACAATTGAGACCGTGAATGCGATGGAACGGGCAACAGAAATTGTGTTGAAGCCAACCGGCGCAGCATTGCAGTTCAAACCAGGGCAATTCGCCTTTGTTGAAATTCAAGGCAAAGGGTGGTCAGAACCTCATCCGTTTACGATTTCCAGCGCGCCTGACGAAGACCACCTGCGGTTTAGCATTAAGGTTCTGGGTGACTGGACCCGCAAGGTGCGCGAAGAGCTGCAACCGGGCGCAACAGTTATGGTGCGGGGCCCCTACGGGCGATTTGACGCCGCGAATGCAACCGAAAAACAAATCTGGCTGGCCGGTGGGATTGGTCTGACGCCGTTTCTGTCCAAAATCCGGGCTATGCAGCCTGACGACTCGCGTCAAATCCATCTCGTTTATGCCGCACGCGAAGAACAGGACGCCATCTTTCTGGACGAGTTGAAACGTCTCGCAGAAAAGCTTGGGAACGTGACCATTGTGCCTGTGTTTTCGGATGAAGGGAATTTTGCACGCGTCGACATGATGAAGCAAAAGCTGCCGGATGCGCTTGGCTCTTACGAGTATTTTATGTGCGGGCCGAAACCAATGGTGAATGGGATTATGAAGGATCTCAAGGGCGAAGGCGTTCCCAGACATCGTATTCACACCGAAGCTTTCGAGTTCCGCTAAGAAAAAACGACGGAAACGGGTGGGGCCCGCGTATAGCTCTCACCCGTCTTTGTTCGTCACTCCCCTTGGCGCAAAAGCGCCTGAACTCGATGACACTGAAAAGGTTCGAACTGTCATGAAGAAACTTGTTCATTTTGTCGCTGAGATTGGCACGATCATGTATGTGGGCGGGATTTTGTCTCATATCGTCATTGGCGCGATCAACGCTCACCCAAGCCCTGAGGTCGCCAGTACGATCTTGTTCTACAAACTCCAAAGCGCCTATATTCTGATCCTGCCGGGGCTGGCGTTAAAAATTCTCACTGATCTGATCCTGGTCTTTGCCTTTGGCGAACGAGCCTGGTGGATGCGGGTCAAACTGGCCATGACCGCCTTTCTGGCTGTGAACGCTTTTGTCTTTCTGGTCCCTATGATGCCTGATCTGTTGGCTTTGGCGCAGGCTTCAATCCCGGACGGCAAACTAAGCGAAGAATTCCACGTCTTGGAAAGCAAAGAGATTTTAGTTGGCGTGTCGAACGTCATTCCGCTGATCGTGGAACTGATTATGGGGTCTTTCAAGCCGGCATTGTCCCGCCGAGAGCGCGCTGCAAACCCGCAATTGGCCTGATGCAATAAAACATTTTCTTCTTTGGTCGCCCCCATGCGACAAATACCCAAGACCAAAAATCGTAAAAGGTGCCCCATGAACTTCCGCCCGCTTCTCTTTATCCCTCCCATTGCTGCAGGTGTCGCGGTGTTCATGTGGCTGACGACGGCCGGGCCGGAAAGCGAAATGGAAGCGCCACCAGAAACGGTGACCGTCGTCAGGACATTGTCCTTGGCACCAACGATGGCAACCCCGTCTGCGTCAGGGTATGGCCGGGTTGTCGCAGAGGACAGCTGGTCCGCCATTTCGCAGGTTCAGGGACGGGCAGTTCTTGTTGACCCTGAACTGGATGAAGGGGCTATTATCGAGGCCGGGACAGAGATTATCCGAATTGACGCGCGAGATTATGAAATCAGTCTTGCCCGAGCGATTGCGTCCCGCGACAGCGCGCAGGCAGCCCTCGAAGAGCTCACCGCTTCTGAAGAAAATACCCGCTCTACAATCCGGCTGGAAAAACGCATTGAGGAGCTGCGCAAAAGCGAGCTTGGTCGACAAGAAACCCTGTTGGCGCGCGGCAATGCCTCGCAAGCCAAGGTGGATGAGGCTGTGCGCGTCCTGCTGGCTCAGGAAAAAGTCGTTCTGTCCCTCGAAAACTCTTTGCGCCTGCTTCCGGCGCAGCGCGCGTCCCTGCAGGCCACGTTTGACACGCGCCTTGTTGACATTGAAGAGGCCGAGCGCGCCCTGGCCAACACCTCGATTTTTGCCCCGCTTACAGGCCGAGTGACCGCCACAACGGTCTCTGACGGACAGTTCGTACGGGTGGGTGATACTCTGGCAACGATTGAAGGCACCAATGCGTCCGAAGTTGTAGCCGAGTTCCAGACCCGTGTTTTGGGCAATCTTTTTACAACACTGGAAAACGACCTCACCCGTGAAAAGCTGGTCGGCCTTGGAGCAGCAGACGCTTCGGTCCTCCTCAAGCGGTTCAATTTGCAAGCCAAAGTGCGCATGAGTTCCGGGGATCAGGAATTCTTTTGGCCGGCTGAAGTCATTCGGTTTGATGGCAGCGCCGACCCCACAACAGGAACAGTTGGCATTGTCGTGCGGATCGCAGACCCAAGCCTTCCGGACCCGGAGCGCCCCGGCCCGCCTTTGTCCAATGGGTCATTTGTCGAAGTGCAAATGTCTATGCCCAAACCCATTTCGGCGCTTCGGGTTCAACGTTCGGCGATCCACACCGATGACGCCGGAAGCTATGTCTATACGGTGGATGGTCAATCCCGTCTGGCGCGAAACCCGATCCAGACCGGATCAGTGCAAGACGACATGGTTGTTGTTTTATCCGGGCTCTCAGAAGGGGATGAAATCGTCCTGTCTGATCCGCGTCCTGCCATTGTTGGCATGCTTTTGAAGCCTGTTGATGACCGCGAGGTGTCAACAGAATGATTGCCTATTTTACACGCCACCCAGTTGCCGCCAACCTGGCATTGATCGGAGTCTCCCTGATGGGGATATTCGCGGTTTTGGGTATGGAACGCGAAAGCTTTCCAGAATTTACCGCCACCAATGTATCGGTATCAGTCCAATACCCCGGCGCCTCGGCCGGGGATGTCGATGAACAGGTCTGCATCGTTTTGGACAGCGCGCTTGGTGCTGTTGACAACCTTGAAGATTTTGAGTGCTTGTCGGTCGAAAATCGGGCCACCGCGACCCTCAAAATGGCGGAAAACGGGGATATCGGCCAGTTTTACAACGATATTTCCTCGGAAGTTTCCAGCATCAATGATTTGCCGGACGACGCCGAATTGCCTTCGGTTTCGATCCTTGGACAAACCGAAGTCATTGCCTCAATCGCCGTATCAGGGATCGACTCCCGCGAGTCTTTGATCCAGTTCGCGGATGAATTTGCCGACGAAGTTGCATCTCTTTCGATGATTGCGACAGCAAACGTATCTGGCATTTCCAATGCAGAATACCGGATCTCATTTGATCAGCTTGCGCTGCGCCGTTACGGGATCAGCCCCAAAGATCTGGCGGATGCGGTCGCCGCTCGCAGTCTGCGCGCTCCGCTTGGCACTGTTTCAACCACCGGGCGCGATGTCACTCTACGGTTTTATGACGCGCAGCGCTCTATTACCGATCTTGAAAATCTGGTCCTTCTGGAAAGTACGGATGGTGGCATCGTCCGCCTGATCGATGTGGCCAAAGTGCACCTGACTGACGAGTCCCCGGAAATTCAATCCTTCATTGACGGAGATCGTGCCGCGATCATCCAAGTGGCAAAAACCAAATCCGATGACGCGATCAAAGCTTTTGCGCAGGTCGAAGAAATGATCAAAAAGGCCGAGTCTCAGTATCCTGCCCCGTTTCGGATTTCGGTGGTGAACAACCTGACCGAAGCCGTGGATTCGCGGATCAGTCTGGTGTTGGGCAACTCTGTGGTCAGTATCGCGCTGGTGGTTCTGGTGATGTGTCTGTTCTTTTCAATCTCCGAGGCGATCTGGATTTCCTTCGCTCTGCCATTTTCGTTTCTGGGTGGCATTTTCCTGATGAGTCAGGTCGGCATGACGATCAATATCATTTCACTGATCGGCCTGTTGATGGCGATTGGTTTGATAATGGATGACAGTATCGTTATTGCCGACAATATTGCCAAGTGGCGGCGAAAACTTGGACCTCGGGAAGCCGCCATCAAAGGCACGCTTGAAGTGATGCCGGGTGTGGTATCATCGTTTCTGACAACCTCCTGCGTGTTTGGTCCGCTGATGTTCCTGTCCGGTGAAACCGGCAAAGTTCTTCAGGTCATCCCGGTGGTCTTGTTGCTGACCATGGCCACCAGCCTGATTGAAGCTTTTCTGATCCTGCCGCACCACATGAGCCACACCACGGCTGACCCTGAGGTCAATGCCCGGCGCCTGATACCACGCACTCTTGATCGGATACGGGACGGATTTGTGATCCCGACCGCGGCGCTTTTTGTGCGTTGGCGCTATGCCACGCTTGGGACGGTATTTGCGATCCTGATTGTCAGCGTGGGCTTTCTGGCCTCTGGCCTGATCAAGGTGGTGGGTTTCCCTGAAACTGAAGGCGACACGGTTGAAGCACGGATCGCCCTGACTTCTGGCCTGCCGATTGAACGCACACAAGCGGCCGTCGCGCATCTGGTTAAGGGTATTGAACAGGTCGATCGGGAACTGACACCAAACACAACCGATGGCGCGCCTTTGGTGGAACGTGTGCTGGTTCGCTATGCGACAAACCAGGATGTCAAAGACAACGGGGCCTACACCGCAACGATCACCGTTGACCTTCTGGACAGTGAATTGCGAAATGTCACAGCCGACGACGTTCTGGCAGCGTGGAAACTGGCGGCAGGACCGATTCCTGATCTGGCTCAGAACAACTTTACCCAGGTTGCCGGAGGGCCGGGCGGCCACGACCTTGATGTGGAACTTGCGTCGCGCGATCTGGAGCAGCTTGAAGCCGCCAGTAACGCGCTTTTGACAGCGCTCGTATCCCGCGATGACGTCACCGAGGCCTATCAGGATTTTTCAGCGGGCAGGCCCGAAATCCGCCTTTCGCTGAGTGAATTTGGCTATGTCAGCGGCCTCACACCGCAAGCCATTAGCGCACAGTTGCGCGCCGCATTCTCCGGGACGGAAACAGACAGCTTTCGCCAAAATGAATCGGATGTCAGCATCCGGGTTGAACTCGGCAATACAGTGCCCACCTTGGCGGATCTTGAACAGTTCCCGCTGACCCTTCCTGGCGGCGATCAGGTGGCGCTCAGCACCGTCGCCAAAATTGAACATACCGGCGCTTACGCCCAGATCACCCGCAAGAACGGGCGCGCCATTGCCCGGATCATCGGTAAAATTGACCGCAGCGCGACGACCTCTACGGCAATCTCCTCTGTGGTGACGGATCAACTGGGGCCACTGTTGCACGAACGGTTCCCGGACGTGACCATCGGCATCGGGGGCGCAACAGAGGAACAACAGAAAACCCAAACATCAATTGCGACTGCACTGTTGACCGGATTGGTCGGTGTCTATCTGATCCTGGCGTTCCAGTTCCACAGTTACACCCTGCCCTTCATGGTGATGCTCAGCATTCCCTTTGCGTTGATCGGGACAATTTTTGGACATTTTGCCATGGGACTTGATATTTCCATGCCAAGTTTTATCGGCTTTGCCTCCCTCGCCGGGGTGGTGGTGAACAATGCAATCCTGTTCCTGACCTTCTTTGAAGCCGAGATTGAAGGAGACGACTATCTGACTGCAGCGGTCGAGGCTGTGCGCCACAGGTTCCGCCCCGTCGTTCTGTCGTTCTCGACCACCTTCGCCGGGTTGCTGCCGATGTTGTTTGAAACCAGTCCTCATGCGCAGGTACTTGTGCCCTTGGTCACAGCCGTGGCTTTTGGTCTTATGGCGTCGACCTTGCTGGTCATTTTCGTATTCCCAAGCATCCTTGGGATATATTTCGACATCGTGGATGTGCGAAAATGGCTCTCCAAGCGCAATGGGCCGCACAAAAAAGCCGGCAAACTACAAGACGTTCAGGTCTGACTTTGGCGCACCGAAGGATCGGTGCGTGACGGTCTAAAGGTGGTTTTTGAACGCTGCCAGCACGTTGCGATAGACGTCCCTTTTGAAGGGCACGATCTTTTCAACCAACTGATCTGATGGCAGCCAGCGCCACTGCGAGAACTCAGCGTGTTCGGTCTTGATGTTCACGTCCGCATCGGTGCCGTGGTAACGTAAAAGGTACCATTTTTGCTCTTGCCCGCGATAGCGGCCTTTCCAGATACGCGGCACAAGTTCATGCGGCAGATCATAAGGCAGCCAATCGTCGGTCTCAGCTTCAATGGTCACAAGGTCCGACACCACGCCGGTTTCTTCCCAAAGTTCGCGCAAAACCGCATCGCGGGGGTCTTCCCCCTTGTCGACGCCGCCTTGGGGCATCTGCCAGGCATCTGTTGGGTTGTCGATTCGCTGGCCGACAAAGACATGCCCGTCAGAGTTCATCAGCATCACCCCAACACAGGGCCGATACGGGAGTTTGGCGATCTCTTCGGGGCTCATGTGACAACCTCATTTCTTCCGGAAACGCCACACATCTATTATGGCAGCTGGCTTGTTGCAATCCGCCTGTCGCCGCACCGGACAACACCAGACATGAAAAAGGCGCCCCGAAGCAGAGCGCCTTTTCATAGCTTACTTACAATCGATTTACTCTTTAGAGCCCAAAGCTGAGAGGCCTTTGAGGATATCGATCGCATAGGCCAGCTGATAATCGTCTTCACGCAGCTTGGCGGCCTCTTCGGTTTTGGCGCGATCCTCTTCGATCTGACGAATTTCGTCTTCGGTCAGGCTGTCGTTATCAAGGCTGCCACGCAGGTCCGCTTCGGTCCGCATCTTGCGCTTTTCTTCCTCTTCTTCCGTTGCCGGAACGCGGCGTGGTTGTGCGACAACAATATCCGGAGACACGCCCAGCGCCTGAATCGAGCGCCCTGAGGGTGTGTAATACCGTGCCGTGGTCAGGCGCATCGCGGCATTGCCACGCAACGGCATCACCGTCTGAACCGAGCCCTTACCAAAGCTCTTGGTGCCCACAACGATAGCGCGGCGATGATCCTGCAGCGCACCCGCCACAATTTCCGAAGCCGAGGCTGACCCGCCATTGATCAGTACAACAAGAGGCTTGCCATCTGCCAAATCGCCCGGTGTCGCGTTGTAGCGATCCCCATCCTCGGGATCACGGCCACGGGTTGAAACAATCTCGCCTTTCTCAAGGAAGGCATCCGACACGCGGATCGCTTGGGTCAACAGGCCACCCGGATTGTTGCGCAGATCCAGAACAATGCCGTTGACGTTGTCCATGCCACCCAATTCTTCTGCTTGCTTTTTCAGGCCCGCTTCGAGGTTTACCATGGTCTGGTCGTTGAATGTTGTTACCCGCAGAACAACGGTGTTGCCCTGGGTGCGCGAACGCACGGCTGTGAGCTTGATGGTGTCGCGGATAATCGACACATCAAACGGCTCAGGTTCACCTTCGCGGCCCACGGTGATCACAATCTCGGACCCAACCGGACCGCGCATCATTTCCACCGCCTGATCCAATGTCAGACCAAGAACGCTTTCGCCATCTACATGAGTGATAAAATCGCCTGCTTCGATGCCGGCGGCATCTGCTGGTGTGCCATCGATCGGAGACACCACTTTGACAAAGCCGTCTTCTTGCGTGACTTCGATGCCCAGACCACCAAACTCACCACGGGTTTGCACGCGCATGTCTTCCGCATCGTCCGGCGACAGGTAGGACGAATGGGGATCAAGTGAGGTCAGCATGCCATTGATGGCCGCCTCAATCAGGTCTCCTTCGTCGACGTCTTCGACATATTGGGCCCGAATGCGTTCAAAGATGTCACCGAACAGATCAAGCTGTTCATAGACATTGGTTGTGCGCGCGCTTTCCTGAGCCAGCAGGGGGCCAGCCACCTGCGTCGCCATGAGCACGCCCGCGAGGGTGCCGGTAAGTGCGGCCGCGACAAATTTCTTCATCAATTATCCATCCTTGTCTGTGCGGAACCAGATTTCAGGGTCCACGGCATCTTTGCCTTGTCTGACTTCTATATAGAGCGTTTCTGTGCGTTCGTTTCCAGTGCCTTCACCGGATGTTGAAAGAATTGAGCCAATTTGTGGGTCTTGCCCCCCCATTAACCCAATCGGAGAGCCTTCGGGGATCACTTGGCCGGTCGCGCCAAACACAGTGTCCATGCCAGCCAAGACAAACATCAGCCCGGCCTGGGGTTCAAGAATCATCACAGTGCCATAATCCAGTAGCGGACCACGATAGCGGATTGTCGCCGCCGTGGGCGAGGTGACCAGCGCATTCGCGCGCGTCGCCAGCACCAGACCGGGACGGCGAATACCAGCGGCATCTGCCTCATGCGCGTGGCGCAAAACCTGCGCCTCAACCGGCAAGGACAATTCCCCCATGCGGTAGGTCACGTCAGGCAGAATCTCGGCTTCGGCCTCGTCTTCCTGAATGACACTCAAGCCACTGGCAAAGCCTTCCAGAGTTTCGGTGGAAGCAATCAGCAGCGCAGTTTTCACCGGATCATCTGCGAAGCGAAGCGGTAAATCGGTGCGATCGGAAATCGCCTGACTGAGCGACGTACGCGCCGTCTGGACACCGGTCAGACCGTCCTGCAATTTCTCAGCGGCCCCTTGCTGCAACTCTCGCAGAATAGAGACTTCTTCCAGATCATAACGTAACTTCGCGGCGCGTTCGTCCAGCGCAGGTGTGACGTCGGCCAAAATCATCCCGGACCGCGCGGTCCCCATAGGGCCTTCGGGGTGCAACAGCATCACCGGGGCTGGCCCTTGACCCATGCCCTGCAGCACACCCAGCAAACGGGCAATCTCATCTTCTTGTGCTTTCAGCTCGCGCCCGATCTGAGCTTCGCGAATAGCCGCACGGCGCAACCCTTCGCGCAAGGCCGCAAGCCCGGCCTCATAGGCCTGCACCGTTTCCGTCAGCGCGGCGACCCGGTCGCGCGATTTTTTAGCGTCCTGCAGAGAAAGGGAAGCGGCCTCAAGCTGATCGGCCGCCGCTATCGCCGCTTCGGCAGGGCTGGTTTCAGCGCGGGCAAAACCCGCAACCAGTCCCACAAACATCAACGCCGCAATCCACTTCATCAGGAAATCAAACTTTCTCCGGTCATTTCGGGCGGTTGATCCAGCCCCATCAAATCCAACAGCGAAGGTGCAAGGTCGGCCAAACGGCCAGACCGCAACGACGCGCCTTCAGGACCATTGACCAGAACGACAGGCACCAGATTGGTCGTATGGGCCGTATGTGGCCCACCGGTAATTGGGTCTACCATCACCTCGCAATTGCCGTGATCCGCGGTCACAATCATCGCACCGCCCACTTTGGTCAAGGCCTCGCACACGGCCGCCAAACCCTGATCCACGGCTTCACAGGCCAGCATTGCCGCATTCAGATCTCCGGTATGGCCTACCATGTCCGGGTTGGCATAGTTGGTGACGATCAGATCATAGCCGTCTTCGATGGCGCCAACAAAATGCTCGGTCACTTCCGCTGCGGACATTTCAGGCTGCAAATCATAGGTCGCAACCTTGGGCGATGCCGCCATATAGCGATCCTCACCCTGTTCGGGCTGTTCCTTGCCGCCATTCAGGAAAAACGTGACATGCGGATATTTTTCAGTTTCCGCCAAATGGAACTGGCGCAGCCCTTTTTTGGACACCCATTCCCCCAACGTATTCACGATCTCCTGCTTGGGGTAGCAGGTGGTCATATAGGTGCGGTGATCTTCAGAATAGTCGACCATCCCCAACATCGCTGCCCATTTTGGGCGTGTACCCGTGTCAAAGGCATCAAACCCCGGCTTACCAATCGCTGCCAGGATTTCCCGCGCCCGGTCTGCCCGAAAATTGAGGCAAAAGAACCCGTCTCCGTCCGTCGCCCCGGCGAAATCTCCAAGAATTGTCGGGGTGATAAACTCGTCGGTTTCTGACCGGTTATAGGCATTGGACACCGCCGCGTGGGCGTCATCAGCATGGTTGCCTTCGCCCTTGATCCAGGCATTGTAGGCTTCCGCGACACGTTCCCAGCGATTGTCACGGTCCATCGCGAAATAGCGCCCGGAAACCGTGACCAGACGCGCGCCATCTGGCAAACGGTCCGCCAGTGTTTCCAGATAGGTAAACGCGGATTTGGGGGCGACATCACGCCCATCAGTGATCGCATGCAAAGCCACAGGCACGCCCGCATCCGCTACAGCCTTGGCCGCTGCCAGAATATGCTCGATATGGCCGTGCACACCGCCATCCGAAATCATACCCATCAGATGCGCGGTGCCGCCGGTATCTTTCATAGTCCGGATAAAGGTCTGCAGAGCATCATTGTCAAAGAACGAACCTTCTTCGATCGCCAGATCAATCTGGCCCAAATCCATTGCGACAACCCGACCGGCGCCAATATTGGTGTGCCCCACTTCGGAATTGCCCATCTGCCCTGTCGGAAGCCCCACATCCGGACCATGGGTGATCAGGGTTGCATTTGGGCACTCGGCCATCATCGCGTCAAACGTTGGCGTTGCGGCCAATGCGGGCGCGTTGGCCTCATTTGTGTCGCTGATCCCCCACCCATCGAGAATGCAAAGGACTACAGGTTTGGGCGTGATCATTTCGGGCTGCTCCAACTTGCTTTGGACGCGTTCTACCGCGACCAAGGCCTAGGGTGAACCGGTTTCTTGGCCAACACAGCGGTATGGCCTTGTGCCAGTCGCTTTACCGGCGCCCTTCGCGCAGCCAGCCGCCCAATATCAACATTGATGTCATCATCAAAATCAACCAGGCAGGCAGGATCGGTGTGCGCGCAACATCGCGCACCTCGTAGGCATCTCGCGGTGTCAGACCCAGCCAGCCATTGCCTGCAGCAGGTCGCCCGGGGCGCACGGACCGTACTCCCGGCAGACCGTCCTCCAGTGCAAAACTGCCGCCGCGTTGGCTCTGCAGTATCGGGTCTAGAACTTCGCCCGTGGCAATCGTGCTCACAAATTCTCGCGGAGCGGCGGGCCCCAGACCAATCACCGCTTCCTGTTCACCATTCACCAACCTGTAAAGACCGATGTCCTGTCCTGTGTACCTTGCTTCAAAATGGCCGGGGCGCAATTCCAGCAATGGCAAGGTTTCCTGCACGCCCGAAGGCGCCGTGACCACAACATCACCCGCGCCTACCTCCAGCGTGCGACGAATGATGCGCATGTCCTGACCATTGGCCTCGGCCCACAGCGCTTCTTCTTCCAACTCTGGCTCGCCCATCATCCAATGCGCCAACCGGCGCAACAGTTCCAGCTGCGGTCCACCGCCTTCGTATCCACGTGCCCAAAGCCACGCCTGATCCGACGCAATGAGGGCTACGCGCCCGTCCTCAACCCGATCAAGAACCAGTAATGGCAGCCCTTCGGCCCCTGTCATGACAACATCGCCTTCACCGGGTTCGACCTCAATCTGACGCAGCCAGCGCCCCCAGGTTTCCTGATCTGGCAGACCTGCAGTCACGGGGTGACGCGCTCCGAGTTCGGACACTTTTGGCGTATAGGCCTGATCGATCACCCGCGCCGTTGGACGCGCTGGCAGGACATCTTCCAATGGGGAACGATAGATGCTGTCCGCACTGGCAAAATCCGGCCCGGCACTGACCAAAACGGCCCCACCGCCCCGCACGTATTGCACCACATTGTCCAGATACAAGGATGGCAAAATACCCCGGCGCTGATACCGGTCGAAAATGATGAGATCGAAGTCTTCGATCTTTTCCATGAACAATTCGCGGGTTGGAAAAGCGATTAACGACAATTCGCTGACCGGCACGCCATCCTGCTTTTCAGGTGGGCGCAAAATGGTGAAATGCACCAGATCAACGGACGCGTCCGATTTCAAAAGATTGCGCCATGTCCGTCCTCCGGGATGCGGCTCACCGCTGACCAGCAGCACACGCAGGCGATCACGCACCCCATTGATCTGCACCAGCGCGCTGTTGTTGCGGTCCGTCAGTTCACCTTCTGCTGCGGGCACTTTGAACTGAATCACATTGCGCCCCCCATGCGGGAGCGTCACAGGCAGTTCCACTGATTGTCCAATCGGCACCATAAAACCGCGCGGCTCTTCACCATCGACAGAAATTTCGACTGGCGCCTTACCCCCATTTGAGGGCACGGCACCGCTGTCTTCTACGCGCATCGTCAGAGTGATCGGCTCTCCCAGAATGGCAAAAGCAGGCGCGCCAGTGACAATCAGGCGGCGATCCCAATCGGACCGACGCCCGGTGTGCAGCAGATGCATAGGTGCCGGCAGATCAGGGGCGCGTTCCATATCATGCACATGTCCATCGCTTAGAGCGAGAATGCCGGCAATGCGGCCACGGGGCTCCTGTGCCAAAGCCTCGGAAAGGGCGCGCATCATCTCGGTGCCTGCATTTCCTGCACCGTCTGGCACATCAATGCGGCGCAACTCGGTGTTGGGACGGTTGGCAAGCCGAGTTTCGAGATCCTGAGCGGCGCGATTGGTCATTGCTGCGCGATCACCCAACTGCTGGCTCGCACTCTGGTCCACCAGCATTAAAACGATATCGCTCAGCGGTTTGCGGTTTTCACCCTGTAAGAACGGCCCGCTCAGGGCGGCCAGCACAACGAGAACGGCCAGCCCACGCAGGCTCCAGCCGCTTAGGCCGCGCCACCATGCCCAGCCAACAGAAATCACACCAATCCCGGCCAGAACAGCCAGCGCCCAAAAGGGCAATAATGGGTCAAACAGGATCTGACTTGTCATTGGCCCAACCTGTCCAAAAGAGCCGGCACATGCACCTGATCGGATTTGTAGTTTCCAGTCAGCACATGCATCACCAGATTCACGCCAAACCGATAGGCCAATTCGCGTTGCCGTTCTCCGGCGCGGCCACGTCCCACGGGCACCATAGTATTGCCGCGACCATCCTGCGCCCAGGCAGATGCCCAGTCATTGCCACCGATCACAACCGGCGTCACCCCGTCGTTCAAGTTGCGAAACGGCATGCCTTCAATTTTGACAGCATCCACCGGAGCGGCCTCGACCCAGACATCCCGGCTGTCATACCGCCCGGGAAAATCCTGCAACAAATAGAAAGTGCGCGTCAGGACGTGGTCATTGGGCAGCACTTCGAGCGGTGGGATATCCAGCGGCGCGGCCAGACGTTGCAGTTTGCGACCATTCGGGCTGGCTGTGCCAAACCGCGCCACATCTGCGTCACGGGTATCAAACAGGATCATACCACCGGATCGCAGGTAGGTGTTCAGCTTTGCATAGGCCTCGGGGGATGGGGTCGGTTGATCCGTAGAGATTGGCCAATAAAGCAAAGGGTAAAACGCCAGCTCATCCGTTTCGAGGTTCAACTCAGCAGGTTCGTTGGGTTCCACCGACGTGCGAAAAAACAACGTCTCGGACAGTCCGACAAGCCCCGCATGAGCCATTTTATCGACGGCGCGATCTCCGGTCAGGATATGGCCTAACACCACTTCACGCGTGTCGCGTATGGCTGTGGCGTTCTGGGCTTCGGAGAGTTGCGGCAATAGCAGGACCGCCAGAACCGCAGCAACCTGTCGACTCCCCCAAAACCGCCCGGAGACCAGAAGAGACGCCAGAACATCCGCTGCCAACAATATCAGCGCCAATCCCAGAAACAGGCCCGACAGGTTCTCTGATGGCGGCGTGCTCAGGCCCTCTACCTGGATATCATTTGGCCAGTCTGCAGCCGTAAGTCTGTTGTCGTCTTCAATCACATTACGAGCCAGCAAATGCATCCCGTCACGATAAAGACCCGGTCTGAGCTTTGGGCCAAGATCGTTCGAGATCAATTCCACCCCATCCACACCGGGCAAGGTCTGACCGTCTTCCAGCCGTCCAAACCCGTCCAGAACCTTTACTGGCTGCCAAATTGTTCCGGCAATGCGATCTTCGCTGGCGCGGTCCGCCGAACTCAGAACAGCCAAACGGTCCAGCATCTGCACAAACAATCCAGACAAAGGTAACCCGGACCATTCCGCATTGGCGGTCACATGGAACAGCACCACCTGCCCTTGCCCCACCTCTTTGCGGGTCACCAAAGGTGTGCCGTCGCTCAGTTCGGCAATCACCCGACTGGCAAGGCTTGGATCGGGTTGCGCCACAACCTGAGCAGAAACACGCACTTCATCAGGTATTTGCAAGCCGAAGAACGGGCTGTCTTGGGAAAATGGCGCCAAGGCTTTGGGTTGGCCCCAGCTCATTGCACCACCGACACTGCGTCCCCCGACCCGCAAGCGCACCGGCATCAAAGGATGTTCGCCGCTACGGGCCAGTTCACTCGCCGCCAGACGCGGCCCCGCAAATCGCACCAAAAGCCCTCCGGCCTCGGTCCATTTCAGCAATGCCGCTTCTTCGGATGGGGCCAGACCGGCCACATCTGCCATGACAACCACATCCGGCTTTGCCGGAAGCAGGTCGCCCAACGGGCCCTCCAGAACTTCGGCATTGGGTTGCAACGCTTGCCGCAGATAGTGCAGCGGCGACAACAATTGCAAACCTTCGCGTTCTTCGCGTCCTGCAATCAGCGCCACCTCGCGGCGTTGCAGGCTGTCATCCGAGAGGGCCACTGCCCCGGCAGATCCTTCGCCCGAGATTTCAAATCGCGTGATGCGCGCACGTAGTTCCGCAGGCAGCGCCAGCTCGGCACTGGCGTTTTCTTCCCCGGCCGCAAAACTCAGTTCCACAGACGCCAGCACTGCTGCCGCCCCCGAGGGGTCTAACCCATGTGCCTGCACCGTGACATCCCGTTCAAGAGCAGGGCCAATCCGCTGTGCTGTGATGCGCAACAATCCACCATCAACAACGGGCCTTTGCAGCGCCATTAGACCCAGGCGGTTCTCAACAACCCTCACGTCCCCATGTGTCTGCAAAACCTGCAACAGCCCGGACCGCGCGGGGTTGGACAGCCCGTCAGACAACCAAATCGTGTCAAAATCCTGTGCACCAAGCGTTGTAGAGAAGCTGCCCATCAGGGTTGGGTCGGGTTGCCACGGGTTCGGCAAAACCCCCGGCAATCGCGCCTTCCACGTGGCCGCCGGTTGAAACCGCGGCGCGTTCGGCTCAGTGAGGGACACGACAGCCGCCAAGCGGTTCGAATGTGCGGCCGCATCCAAAATCCCTTCGACCATCGCCATCCGTTCGCTCCAGGCCGAGGCTGAAGCCCACCCACCATCAAACAACACCAGCAAACGGTTGCTGCCTTGTTTGGACTGGTCCGTGGGGTTCAGGATAGGCCCCGCCAATCCGATAATGACCGCCGCCAGCACCAAGGAGCGCAACAACAACAGCCACCATGGGGTTCGATCGGTCACCGTATCTTCGTCCTGCAACCCCAAAAGCAAGGCCACGCCGGGAAATCGCCGCCGGATCGGAGCAGGCGGGATGGCCCTGAGAAGGATCCAAAGGATCGGTAAGGCGATCAGCCCCAGCAGCACCCATGGTGCGGCGAACCCTATGGGCAGACCAGCAATCACAGCTTTTGCTCCAGCGCGCGATAAATCCACAACAATGCGGATTGCGCGGAATGCCCTGTGTCATGGCTGCCAAACTGCCAGCCTGTCACCCGCGCCAGATGCTGCAACCGATCCCTGCGTTTCGCCAGCCTGTCGAGATATCGCTGGCGCAACTCAGACGCTTTGCGGGTCTCGTGGCTCAGGCTGCCGCCCATGCTTTCAAAAATGGCGCGCCCCTCATACGGAAAGCTTTCTTCGGCAGGGTCAAGTATCTGAAAGATGACACCACGCACACCGCGATCCGCAGCTTTGAGCAAGGCCGCCTCAACCGCATCCATATCCCCCAGAAAATCAGACAGAAAAACCGCCCGCGCATGGGGCAACATCGCCCGTGCCTCGGGCGTGCCGTAGTCATCATTCTCGTCCGTCAGCAACATTTCTGTCAGCCGAAGAATTTGCGCCTCGCCCCGGCGCGGAGGCAAGGTCGTACCGGTCAAACCAACCCGTTCACCCGATCGGATCAACAGGATCGACAAAGCCAGCGACAAAACACGGGCGCGGTCACGTTTGGTCACACCCTCTTTGGTTGATGCAAACCCCATTGAGGCTGCCTGATCCACCCAAAGCATCACCGACTGCGCCACTTGCCATTCCCGCTGACGCACAAATTGGGCATCACTGCGCGCTGACCGACGCCAATCGATCATTCGCAGGCTGTCACCGGGTTGCACCGGTCGGTACTGCCAGAAATCGTCGCCCAGCCCGGCGCGCCTGCGGCCGTGTTCGCCCAACAGGACCGTGCCCGCCAACTGCTCGGCCTGCGCCAACAATGGCGGCAGACGGGCAGCTTCGGCCTCGGCCCGCGTGCGTAGCTGGGGGTTTGAAATCACGCGGCGGCCCCTATTCCGTCAAGGTCGCGCAGCGTGGCCGCAATCAGATCGACGATGGTCTCGCCACGTGCGCGCGCTGCAAAGCTCAACGCCATCCGGTGACTGAGAACCGGCGCCGCCATGTCCATCACATCCTGTGCCGACGGGGCCAGACGCCCATGCAGCAGGGCCTGAGCACGCACGGTCATCATAAAGGCCTGAGCCGCCCGTGGTCCCGGCCCCCAAGCCACGCTCTCGCGCACAGCCTCAGAGGCACTTTCGTCCTCGGGGCGGAAGGCGCGCACCAGATCAAGGATCATTTCCACCACGCTTTCGCCCACGGGCATGCGGCGCAGCAATACCTGTGCCGCAATCAATTCGTCGGCAGTGAACACCTGATGGGCTTCGTCTTCTTCGACACCGGTTGTGGCCAGCAAAATGTCACGCTCGGTGTCGCGCTCAGGATAGGGCACATCAATCTGGACTAAAAAGCGGTCAAGCTGTGCTTCGGGCAGTGGATAGGTGCCTTCCTGTTCAATCGGGTTCTGTGTGGCCAATACGTGAAACGGGTGATCCAACGCGCGATCCTCACCTGCAACAGTGACTTTGCCTTCCTGCATCGCCTGCAACAACGCCGACTGGGTACGAGGGCTGGCGCGGTTGATCTCATCTGCCATCAACAGCTGGCAGAACACCGGCCCCTGAACAAATTTGAATGCCCGGCTGCCATCGCTTCCGGTTTCGAGGATCTCTGAGCCCAGAATATCTGCGGGCATCAGGTCCGGCGTGAACTGCACGCGATTGCCATTCAACCCCATCACTGTCGACAGTGTGTCCACCAACCGGGTTTTACCCAGCCCCGGCAATCCAATCAGAAGCCCGTGTCCACCACACAAAAGCGCCGATAGTGTCAGATCGACCACCCGTTCCTGTCCGATGAACCGTTTGGTGATCGCCGCTTTCGCCAGACCCAGCTTTTCGCCAAGAACTTCGATTTCCTGCACCAGATCGGCGTGTTCGGTCATGACAAATCTCCTGTTTCGGCTATATCCTTTAGAAACTGTATAACGCCTTGATGAAATGACAAAAGCAATGAGCGGACAAATTCCTGTGAAACCTTCAGCAGATGGCATCGCCACAGCAGCCCGTGCGGCCAAAAAAGGCAAGGGTCTGCCACCTGTGCATCTGTGGAATCCGCCGTTTTGCGGCGATCTGGATATGCGCATCGCGCGTGATGGCACATGGTTCTACCTTGGCACTCCGATTGGACGGCATGAACTGGTGCGGCTGTTCTCAAGCATTTTGCGTAAAGACGGCGATAAATACTTTCTGGTGACACCCGTTGAATTGGTTGGCATCACCGTCGACGACGCGCCGTTTGTCGCGGTGGATTTCGAAGTCTCAGGCAATGGCGAAGACCAGATTTTGACTTTTACCACAAATGTCGGAGACGAGGCCGCAGCAGGCCCTGATCTGCCCATCCGTGTTGAACGTGATCCCGAAACAGGCGAACCATCACCCTATGTTCTGATCCGCGCCAACCTTGAGGCGCTTATTGATCGCAAAAGTTTTTACCGGCTGGTGGATTTGGGAGAGCATCAGGACGTGGATAACACAAGCTGGTTTGGCGTACGCTCGGGCGGTGCGTTTTTCCCGATCATTCCGTCTTCTGAATTGCCCTAGACCCGCCTGCGGGGCGGTGGTGTCTGGGCAAGAATGACTCCAATAATGACAATCCCGGCACCCAGCGCGGTGCCCCAATTCCAACCCGCGCCCAGTGCCAACATGATCAGCATCACGTAAAACGGGGCCACATTCATGTGGAAAGACGCCAGCGCAACCCCAAGACGCCCGACGCAGGCGATCCACATGACTTGGCTGAACGCCATGCCCGCCAGCGCATAGATCAACAAAAGACCGATCTGAGAGGCGTCAACCGGTTGGTTGGGCAAAACCTCCATCCCAAGGGTATGCGAAATTATCAAAGCCCCGCCCGCAAACAGAAGCCCCCCCGCCAAGGTGACTGCAGATCGCCCGATCGGGGACAAGCTGGGCAAATCCCTGACACAACAATGGCTGCCAATCGAAAACAGAAATCCGGACGTTATTGCGCTTAGCGCCCCTAGCCCAAGATTTCCCACATCGGCAGAGCCAGTGGCCACGATCCCGCCAATCACAGACGCTCCAAGTCCAAAGGCGAACATTCCGCTAAGACGGCGATTGCCAGTCACCATTTCCACCAGTGTGGCCGCGATGGGCGTTGTTGAGGCGATGATCGCAACAGTGACCGGATCCGTGAAATACTGCGCCAATAGCAACAGATAGGCCCCCAACCCAAAGGTCACGCTTCCGACCAATGTGCCGCGTCCCCATCGGGCGTTAATCACAGCACTTGGGCCGTCCACACTCAGCCAAAGCACCATCAAAACACACACTGAGATGACAAAGCGCCCGGTGATAAGAGCAAGCGGAGGCCAGCTGGTCAGCAAAAGTTCGGCGGCAGGAAATCCGACAGACCACGACAGGACCGCCGCAATACCAAGGGCATTACCAGACAATACCTGACGATGGCGCGCTGCGGTATCAAACCGAGCGGTATCCGGGCCTGTCACGGACATTCCCACACCTTTCAAATCGAATCAGAAGTGGCCCGAAATGAGGCCAATGTAAAAAAGTCTGTCTTTGAAACAGGCGCTGTTCTGTTCTGTTTTCGACAGAATGTCGGTTTTGGCCCGTTCTACGCTTGGCACGGCAGCAGGAAGGGCCTCGTTCGCCAACGATGCCTTGACGTTGATTGGCGTCAGGTTTACAGGGACCCGAAAGGACTAAATATGCCAAAATTTGCAGCTAACATCAGTGTGCTTTTTACCGAGTTGCCGTTTCTGGATCGCTTCTCGGCTGCGAAGAAAGCTGGCTTTGATGCCGTCGAAATCCTGTTCCCTTATGACATTGCCGCAAGGGACATCCTCGGCTGTCTTCAGGCAACAGAGCAGGAGCTATTGTTGATCAACACCCCGCCGCCAAACTGGACGGGAGGCGATCGCGGTTTCGCTGCCATCCCTGGCGGGCAGGAACGGTTTCAACACGATTTCAGGCGGGCTTTGCGTTATGCGGGCGTTCTTGGTGCCAATATGATCCACGTCATGTCCGGGATTGCCGAGGGCACCGAAGCCCACGACACGATGATTGAAAACCTCAGATGGGCCACGGCTTTTGCGCCCAGCCAAAAACTGACAATTGAGCCGATCAACCAGGTTGATATGCCGGGATACTTCCTGAACGATTTTGGTCTTGCCGCTGGCATTCTGGACGAGGTTTCAGCCCCCAATCTGACCCTGCAATTTGATGCCTATCACGCGCATATGATCACCGGCGATATGAAAGCCGTCTGGGAGGCGCATGGCGCACGCGCGGGCCATATTCAAATTGCCGGTGCTCCGGGGCGCAATGAACCACACACTGGTCACGTCGACTATCCTGCGTTTTTCAACTTGCTGGATAAGGAAGGCTACCAAGGGTACGTCAGCGCCGAATACCACCCCGCCAGCATCACCACCGAAGGTTTGGACTGGGTAAACCACAGGTAACTTCAAAAGGTTGGGGCTCTAATGCGCCTCGGCCCAGTTTTGCCCTTGCCCCGCATCCACAATCAGCGGCACGTCCAGCTTGATCGCGGGTTCTGCAGCACCTTCCATGACCGCTCGTGCAACAGCGATGGTGTCGTCCACGGCACTGTCTTCAACCTCAAAGATCAGTTCGTCATGAACCTGCAAAAGCATCTTGGCAGGCAGGTCTTTGATCGCTTCGGGCATACGGATCATCGCGCGCCGTATGATGTCTGCTGCCGTACCCTGAATGGGTGCGTTGATCGCTGCGCGCGAGGCAAACCCAGCATGCGGTCCCTTGGCATTGATCTGTGGCATATGGATTTTGCGCCCGAACAACGTCTGCACATAGAGATGCTCTTTGGCAAAGGCTTTGGTGTCATCCATATAGGTGCGAATGCCGGGGAAGCGTTCGAAATACCGGTTGATGAAATCCTGCGCCTCGCCGCGTGGAATGCGCAGGTTACGCGCCAGACCAAAGCCTGAGATGCCATAGATCACCCCGAAATTGATCGCCTTAGCGCGGCTACGGACCTCGGGTGTCATCTCTTCCATCGGCACATCAAACATCTCGGATGCGGTCATGGCGTGAATGTCCTGCCCGTCGCGGAACGCTTGTTTCAATGCTTCTATGTCCGCGATATGCGCCAGAATGCGCAGTTCGACCTGACTATAGTCCAGCGAAATCAGCGTCTTGCCTGGCTCGGCGACAAAGGCCTCGCGAATGCGGCGCCCCTCTTCGCTGCGCACAGGAATGTTTTGCAGGTTGGGATCAGTGGACGCCAGACGCCCGGTGTTGGCCCCGGTCTGCACATACGATGTGTGCACGCGGCCCGTGTCAGGGTTGATGTGGTCTTGCAGCGCATCGGTATAGGTTGACTTCAGCTTGGACAATTGCCGCCAGTCCAGCACCCTGGCGGGCAGATCGTTTTCGGTCGCAAGATCTTCCAGAACATCAGCACCCGTCGAGTACTTCCCGTTTTTGCCACGCTTGCCACCCTCAAGACCCATCTTGTCAAACAGGATTTCTCCCAACTGGGCCGGGCTGCCGACGTTAAAGTTTTCTCCGGCCAGGTCATGAATTTCGGCTTCAAGCCCAGCCATCTTCTGGGCAAAGGCATTGGACATCCGGCTTAGCGTATCGCGATCCACCTTAACCCCATGCATCTCCATCTCGGCCAAAACCGGCGACAAAGGACGCTCAAGCGTTTCATAAACTGTGGTCACCTGCTGTTGGTGCAATTGTGGTTTGAATTTCTGCCACAGGCGCAGGGTGATGTCGGCATCTTCGGCGGCATATTTCACCGCATCCTCAATCGGCACCCGGTCAAAGGTGATCGCCGATTTGCCGGTGCCCAACAGCGTCTTGATCGAAATCGGTTGGTGCGACAGATAGAGTTCTGACAGAGCGTCCATGCCATGTCGGTTCAATCCGGCCTGTAACGCGTAGGACATCAGCATCGTGTCATCAATCGGCGCGACACTCACCCCGTAGCGTTTGAGAATCTTGCAGTCATATTTTGCATTTTGAAAGATTTTCAGGACAGACGCGTCTTCCAGCACCGGCTTCAGAACTTCCAGCACCTCGTCAACGCTCATCTGCCCTTCGGCCATTTCTTCGCTACCGAACAGGTCATCCGCGGCGCCCTTTTTATGGGCGACAGGAATGTAACAGGCCTCTCCCGGCTCGATCGACAGGCACACGCCCACCAGATCGACAACCATGTCGTCCAGACCGGTGGTTTCGGTATCCACTGCCACATACCCTTTGGCGACAGCCCTAGCTGCCCAATCCTCAAGCCGCGCGCGGTCCTTGACCCACTCATAAGCCTCTGGATCAAACGGCTTGTCCTCGGGCGCGTCCGCCGCGGCACCATCCGCCGCCTTGGCGGGCGCATCCGCAATCACCGGGGCCTCAACCCCGATTTGATCGGCGATCCGTTTGGACAGGGTGCGGAACTCCATCTCGGCCAGAAACGTCATCAAAGCTTCTGGTTCGGGGTCTTTGACCTCAAGGTCTTCCAGCGTGAAATCAAGTGGCGTGTTTTCGTCCAGCTGGACCAGCTTTTTCGACAGTTCGATCTGCGCACGGTTGTCGATCAACGTCTGGCGGCGTTTGGGTTGTTTGATCTCTGTCGCACGATCCAGAAGCGTCTCCAGATCACCATATTCATTGATCAATAGGGCGGCGGTTTTGATCCCAATCCCCGGCGCACCCGGTACGTTGTCCACGCTATCTCCGGCCAAGGCCTGCACATCGACCACACGTTCGGGGCCGACGCCAAACTTTTCATGCACGCCGTCCACATCGATGCGACGGTTTTTCATCGCATCCAGCATTTCAACGCCGCCACCGACCAACTGCATCATGTCTTTGTCGGACGAGATGATCGTGCAACGTCCGCCCGCCTCGCGGGCCTGAACCGCCAGTGTGGCGATGATGTCATCGGCCTCCCAGCCCTCCATTTCCTTGCAGGCAATGTTGAACGCCCTGGTCGCCTCTCGGGTCAGCGGCATCTGCGGGCGCAAATCTTCGGGCATCGCCTCACGGTTGGCCTTGTAAAGGTCATACATGTCGTTGCGAAACGTGTGGCTGCCCTTGTCAAATATCACAGCAACATGTGTCGGTGCATCCGCGCCTGTGTTGCCCTCAACATAGCGGTGCAGCATGTTGCAAAATCCGGCCACGGCGCCAATTGGCAGGCCATCGGATTTGCGTGTCAGCGGAGGCAGCGCGTGATAGGCGCGAAAGATAAAGGCCGATCCATCAATCAGATGCAGATGGCACCCTTTGCCAAACCCGGTTTCCATGTCGCGCATCTCCCGTTTCGTTTCAACTGTTGTGCCACGCGGCGCACGGCGGTTCCACCCGGAAACCGCGCCTTTGGGGGCCAAAACTCCTAAGCTGGCGTTTTGTACAAAACGGAGATTCAGCTCTGAGAAGTTGTACAAAACGGTCAAATCGCATTTTATTACCGACCACGCCCGACTTTGGAAATGGCGAGGGCTTTGCCTGCGACCTTTCAGAGACCCGCGCACCTCGTCTCTTGTCTTTCGCTCAACACGGTGCTTTATCAGTCGCCGATCAGCGAGGAGAGTTGCCATGACACATCTTTGGGTACGCGCCGAACAACGCCCGAACGAAGAGCGCGTGGGCCTGACGCCCGATGGCGCGAAACAGCTGATTGCCAAAGGCATTCGCGTCACCGTCGAAGAAAGCTCTGTCCGGGCCATTCCCATTGACGGATACCGCGATGCCGGATGTGACATTGCGCGTGAAAATACCTGGCCCGAAGCGCCGCAGGACGCGATCATTTTTGGCCTCAAAGAATTACCGGAAGATGGCACACCGCTGCCCCACAAACACATTATGTTTGGTCATGCCTTCAAAGGGCAACACTCTGGAATCGCTCTCTTAAAGCGCTTCAAAGAGGGCGGCGGCACTCTTTATGATCTTGAGTATCTCGTGGGTGACACCGGTCGCCGCGTCGCAGCCTTTGGCTATTGGGCAGGATATGCTGGTGCAGCTGTCACTCTAAAGGCATGGATCGCACAGCAGCATGGGCGCCTTTGCGGACCTGTTGGCGTTTACAGCAACAAAGACGCCCTTTTGGATGATCTTGGGGCCGAACTCGACGTACCCGGTATCGAAATGCCAAACGCCATCGTCATTGGAGCGCTTGGCCGCGTTGGAACAGGTGCCGCTGATCTTTTGGAAACCCTTGGCATAGATGTGACCAAATGGGATATGGCTGAGACTGCGACAGGCGGCCCTTTCCCGGAAATTCTGCAACACGACATCTTTATGAGCTGCATCTTCGCCCGTCCCGGCACGCCTGTCTTTGTGCCAGTAGACGCCAAAACGGCCTCGCGGAAACTGACGGCCATCGGGGACGTGGCTTGCGATCCCGACAGCGATTACAACCCGGTGCCTGTCTATGACAAAGCCACCACCTGGGACGCCCCGGCATTGCGCGTGCACGACGATCCGGTGCTGGATGTCATGGCCATTGATAACCTGCCGTCGATGCTGCCGGTCGAATCTTCGCAAGACTACGCAGAGCAGCTATTGGCAACTCTGCTGAAACTTGACGATCTTTCCGACGGCGTCTGGACCCGTGCCGAAGCTGATTTCACGAAACATTCCAAAGACCTGTAAGAGGGGAAAAGATATGACAATTCACTGGTGTGGTACTGGCCTTTCGGCTATTCCCGGCCTTCGCCGACTGCTGGATGCGGGCCACAAGATCACAGTCTGGAACCGAACAATCGAAAAGGCGCAGGAAGCAGTGGGCGATCTGACCACGGATATCCATGCCTTTGACATCGACGCTCTTGATGCAGTGTTGGAAAGCGGCGACATTGTCGTTTCCATGTTGCCCGGAGACTGGCATGTCCCCTTGGCTGAGTTGTGTATTTCCAAGAAGGCCAACTTTGTCAGTTCCTCTTACATTGCGCCGGAAATGAAGGCTTTGGACGACAAAGCACGCGCAGCAGGTGTCACGCTGGTCAATGAAATGGGTCTCGATCCCGGCATCGATCACTTGATGGCGCACGCGCTGGTCGCCGATTACAAAGCCTCGGATGCCTATGACATGAACAACACGATCTCGTTCATTGGGTACTGTGGCGGCATTCCTAAGAACCCGAATCCTTTCCGTTATAAATTCAGCTGGTCGCCGCTTGGTGTTCTGAAAGCGCTGCGCTCGCCGTCACGGTCCATCCGCAATCACGCCCCTTTAGATGTGGCCCGCCCATGGGACGCGATCTCGAGCTATATCGCGCCGCTACCAACACCAGAAAGCTTTGAGGTCTATCCCAACCGCGATTCAATCCCCTTCATGGAGGACTACAAGTTCGATCCGGACTGGACCGTCAAAGAATTCGTCCGCGGCACGTTGCGCCTGAACGGCTGGGCTGAGGCCTGGGACGCAGTGTTCAAGGAAATTGAGACGCTGGAAGGCCCCGAAGGCGAAGCTCGGCTGAAAGAAATGTCCGATCAGTTCTGGGATGAAAACGCCTATGACGAAGGCGAGCCGGATCGGGTTGTTCTTTGTGTGGGTCTCAAGGCCGAACGGGACGGTAAGGAAGTCTGGCACAAGACTTATGTGATGGATGCCTGGGGTGACGAGCGCGGTACGGCCATGGCGCGCCTTGTGTCGATCCCTGTGTCGCTTGCGATCGAAGCTGTGATGAAACGTCAGATCCCTGCGGGTGTTCACGCGGCGCCAAGCGATCCCAAGTTGTTCAATGCCTGGCTGGAAGACGTGGGCATTTTGGCGCAACATTTGCAAGTCGTGGACCACACGGCCTGATCCGTGCAGTCCTACGAATGCCAAAGGCCGCAGAGGTTTCTGCGGCCTTTTATTTTACATGTGCAGCGCGATTACCCGCGACGCATCAATTCGTCTTCTTCATCCGTCAGTGAAATGCCCAATTCGCCCATTCCGTTTTCCAAATGATCTGAAAGATGTGGCGATCCAAGCAGATAGTCAGCGGTTGGTGCAGTGGCTTCGGCTTTGGCAGTGGCGATCGCTTCGGCCAGCTCATCGCGCATAAAACTTTCGCGGCCAATCCACATGACGGCGACGAGGCTGGCCTGTTCATCTTCATTTAGGTTGTCGATAAAACCGCGCAGCTCACCTTCCGCGCGGTCCAATTCGCGGGACATGAGCACGACTTGCGCAACCTTCCAAGGCGAAATTTCAAGCATTTGCTGACTCCAATTGTCCTGTTCGGTTCTATCTCACAGACAACTATGCACCCCGTCCTTGATCTTGCGCAACTTCAAAAACTGCTAACTGGTTTAGGTTTCTCGGCTTGAAGTGATGAATATCCAGGCAAAAAGCAGCATCGATGCAATGGCTGCAATCGATCCAAGTTTGGCCAGTGTCTCACTAGTTTCCCTAATCGCCATGACAATGCCTGGCACCATCAAGACGACTCCTACCACAGCGATGGCCAAGTGGATTTTTGCAATCATCTTTTCCGCCGCCGATGGAACAAGATGATAATAAATCCCGAATATTGCAAAACCCACATACCCAATCAGGTTCAGATGAGCGTGCGCCGGTGACAACAGATGATCGCCGCTAGCAGACATCTGAATACCCCAAGCCATACCTACGATCGCACAGACAAGTGCCAGTCCAAAAAACGCTTTTGAAATTCCACGCATTGTTTCCTCCGTCCCTTTTGAAATCCCCAGCGTTCGCTCCGGGGTGTGCTCAGAGAATGACGGGTCTTAGTTCATCTTCAAAACAAATACCTTTCATGGTAATGATTTATGTTATGAATTTATTATCTTTTGACCTGAACCTTCTCAGAGTGCTCAGTGCCCTGCTGGCGGAACACTCGACGACCCGAGCCGGCGAAAAGATTGGTCTCTCACAATCTGCGGTCTCAGCCGCGCTGAACAGGTTGCGGCATGCCTTGAATGATCCGCTGTTTGTCAGGCAAGGTCAGCGCCTGGTGCCAACCGACTTTGCCCGCACATTAGAGCGCCCACTTGAAAAAATCCTTGGCGACCTTCAACAGGCGCTTTCAGGATCTGACAGATTTGATCCATATCAGTCGGACACCAGCTTTAAGGTATCCGGGTCAGATTTCTTTGCTACCCTCCTGATGCCCCAACTGGCTGAAGTATTTGCTCGCAAGGCCCCGCTGATGCGCATCCAGCAGGTCGACCTTGTCCCAGAAAGTTACGTCGGGATTCTGGAAAACGCGGCGATTGATCTAGCTCTGATCCCAAAGATCGCGTTTCCGTCATGGATTGGCTATCAGCCCTTGTTTCGGTCGCGCTTTGTGGTGATTGCACGAAAGGGCCACCCGCAACTTGGGGGCAACGGGCTTGCACCGGGGTCCAAGGTGGATATGGATTTGTTCTGCAGTCTCGGCCATGTTCTGTTTTCAACTGAAGGAAACCTGCATGGGTTAGGAGATGCCGCCCTCGCCAAAGTTGGGAGAAGCCGACGTGTGGTGATGTCATTGCCGGCCTTTTCAGGGGTCACAAATGCCGTAGCCCATAGCGACCTCATTGCGCTGGTGGCCCACCAATATGCTGATTATGTTGCAGAACTCCTTGGGTTGGATATGTTTGAAGCGCCGATGCCGGTGCCCGAGCCGGAACTATGCATGATCTGGCACGAGCGCAGCACAAACAATCCGGCCCATCGTTGGCTGCGCCAGCAGGTCTCGCAGGTTCTTGCAAATTTCTGAGAGGTTAGACCTCGGGCTTGGTCAGAGGCACAACCTTGTCATCGTCCGAGGCCAGTTCCTCAAAGTCAAAGTTGTCCAGACGACGCGCACGACGCCCAGCTTTGTCGGCACTGATCTTGATGTCCGAGATGTCCTTGGCCGCCTGACCAAAGTGCCGGTCCAGGTTTTCAACCCGCGTGCCCAGTCGTTCAACGTCTGTATACAACAACCCAAGTTCGCGACGAATAGCACCGGCTTGTTCGCGCATACGGGCGTCTTTTAGGATCGCGCGCATGGTGTTCAACGTTGCCATGCAGGTGGTGGGCGACACGATCCAAACTTTTGCCGAAAACCCTTCGCGCACAAGCTCCGGGAAATTGGCATGCAGCTCAGCGTAAACCGCTTCAGACGGTAGGAACATCAGCGCCCCATCGGCAGTTTCGCCCTCAAGGATGTATTTTTCCGAGATTGCCTTGATATGTGTTCGCACAGACGTGCGCAGCATCCGCGCCGCTTCGTTCAACTGGCTTTGCGTCTTGGCATTGCGCAACGCCTCATAGGCTTCCAAAGGAAATTTGGAATCGATCACAATTGGCCCCGGAGGGTTCGGCAGATAGATCAGACAGTCGGCCCGCTTACCATTCGAGAGCGTATGTTGCAGAGCATAGGAATCTTTGGGCAGCGCTTTGCCCACGATGTCATTCAGCTGAATTTCCCCAAACGCACCGCGGGTCTGTTTGTTCGACAGAATATCCTGCAACGACAGAACATCGCCCGACAGTTTGGTGATATTTTCCTGTGCCTTGTCGATGGTCTTGAGCCGTTCTTGCAACTCTCCCAAGGAATGCGCGGTGCGCCGGGACGAGCCTTGCAGGTTTTCAGTCATATTCTCGCTGACCTGCGCCAGCCTTTTTTCCATCAGTTGCAACATGCTGGTTTGTGACGCAGCCTGTGCCTCGGACACATGAGTGAGCCCGCCCGTAAGTTGCTGTTGCCCGTCCGACAACATCTGTACCCGCGCCGAGATCGCGCCCATCTGTTGTGCCATGGGTTCGGCCAACTGCGCCGAGCGTCCTGCAGCGCGCACCGTCATGATCAGCAAAACAATCACAATCACGGCAATTCCCAACCCGACAAGCTCGGGCAATTCCAGAACATAGTCTCCAACCGTAATCATGTTCGCCCAAACAACCTTTCGATATCCGCAAGCTTAAGCTCCACATAGGTGGGGCGTCCGTGGTTGCATTGACCGGAATGTGGGGTTGCCTCCATCTCGCGCAACAGGGCGTTCATTTCGTCCGCCTGCATGCGTCGCCCCGACCGGATCGACCCGTGACAGGCCACACGGCTGAGGATTGCCTCAATGCGGGCCTGCACCATGTGGCTTTCGCCCTGATCGTCCAGCTCATCCAGAATATCGAGCACCATGGCCCGGGCATTAACCTCGCCCAGAATGGCCGGGGTTTCGCGCACGGCAACCGCGCCACCACCAAACGGTTCCAACGTTAGGCCCAGTTTGGTCAGGTCATCAGCCACAGCCAAAAGCCGTGCGCAATCACCATCAGACAATTCCACGATTTCGGGGATCAGCAGGGCCTGCGCAGCCACGCCGTTTTCCGCCATCTGCGCTTTCAGTTTTTCATAGACCAGCCGCTCATGGGCCGCGTGCTGATCGACAATCACCATACCATCTGCGGTCTGTGCGACGATGTAATTCTCATGCACCTGCGCGCGCGCTGCGCCTAATGGATGGCTTTCCAGCGGTTTTTCCGCCTCGGACGCCTCAACCACTTCGACCCGCGCGCTCATCGCCATCGGGCTTTCGCCAAATCCCGGCGTTTCCATCTGGGCGGACTGCGGCGCCTGCATCTGATAACCTGCGGCACGCGCGCCCAAAGACGGTCGATCCATTTGATAGACCCGCCCCGTTGGTTCAGGCCGAAACGCACCTAATGTCGCCCCTGCCACCGTGGTCGACGCCCGATGCCCAGCTTCAGCCAACGCATGACGCAAAGCACTCACAATCAACCCGCGCGCCAACCCCGGATCACGAAACCGAACTTCGGACTTGGCCGGGTGCACGTTCACATCGACAAGATGCGGATCACATTCGATGAACAGGGCCGCCGCAGGGTGACGATCCCGGCTGAGGAAATCGAAATAGGCGCCACGCAGTGCGCCGACCAGAAGTTTGTCTTTCACCGGGCGGCCGTTCACGAACAGATACTGCGCCACGGCCGAGCCGCGGGAATAGGTTGGCAGTGCGGCATAGCCCGTCAGATGCAACCCCTCACGGGTGGCATCGATGCGCAAGGCATTGTCGGCAAACTCCGCCCCCAGAATGCGCGCCAATCTGCCATGTAACGCATCGAACAAGTCCCCGCTTTCAGGATCAGCCCGAAACGTAACCCGCCCCTCACCACCGTTGGTCAGATCGCGCAAGGTGAACCCGACAAACGGCTCTGCCATGGCCAGTCGCTTGACCACATCGGTGATCGCCTGCGCTTCGGCGCGATCCGTGCGCATGAATTTTAGCCGTGCAGGTGTGGCGTAGAACAAATCCCGCAGTTCTACGATCGTGCCGCCGCCCAAGGCAGCCGGCTTAACCGCACTCATCTGCCCGCCTTCGACGGTGATCGAAGCCGCATCATGTCCCTGCGCACGCGATGTAATCTTGAGCCGACCAACCGCCCCCAAAGACGGGAGGGCCTCGCCCCGGAACCCGAATGTATGAATATCCAAGAGATCAGACCCATCAATCTTGGACGTCGCATGACGAGAAAGAGCCAGAGGCAAATCATCGGCTGCTATGCCGCAACCATCGTCCGTCACCCGGATCAGCGTCTTGCCACCAACACCATAAGAGACTTCGATCCGCCCCGCACCTGCATCCAAAGCATTCTCGACAAGTTCTTTAACCGCCGAGGCCGGACGCTCTACGACTTCACCCGCCGCAATCCGATTGATTGCCGCATCATCCAACTGTCGAATAACAGGGGATTTTTCGCTTATGTTGGGGTCAGGTCGCATCATACCGCAAAACCTAGCACGCTTGCCGCCGATTCTGCCACACGCATTCTGGCACCAAAGTGCTGCCAGACACCAACTGCACACAGGGCGAAACCTGCGCGCGCTCTGTGCGCTCATTCAGATCAGAACCAAAGCAACAGGCACCCTGCGACAAGGCGCGCGCACTGCGTCTCTTCATTTCATTCAGATATTGGAATATAATACCAAGTATTACAAACCCACAATTCTGGAGACCAAAATGACCAAGAACGTCGGCAAAATTGATCGGCTACTGCGCATCCTTCTTGGAGCAGCCTTGTTCCTGTGGCCCTTCGTCACGGACTATGCCCTTTGGGACAGTGCAATCTTGAAATATGGTGCTATGGCCGTAGGCATCATTCTCGTGGCCACTTCGGCCATGAAGTTCTGCCCTCTCTACCGGCTGGTTGGCATGTCTACCTGCCGCCGCTAACGCAAAAGCCAAGGATAAGCACCGATGGAAGCCCGTAAGATCAATGACCAGATTTCGGTCTCGCCGCAAATCAGCCCCGACGACGTCAAGGCTATCGCAGAAATGGGCTTCCGTTCAATCATATGCAACCGTCCTGATGGCGAAGCTGCAGATCAGCCAACCTTTGAGGAAATCGAAGCCGAAGCCCGTGCATCCGGCCTCGAATGTCGCAACTTGCCAATTATTTCCGGCAAGGTTCAAGATTCTGACTCTGAGGCTTTTGGCCAGGCTTTGATGGAACTGCCGGGACCGGTTTTCGCTTATTGCCGCACCGGAACCCGTTCGGCGACCCTGTGGTCGCTGAGCCAATCCAAAACGCTTGAGCCTGCGGACATTCTGGCCGCAACCAAGGCTGCAGGTTACGACATGGCTGGCGTCATCCGCCGCATTGTAAATGGTGGCAAGACCCCGACCGATACAGCAGATGCCGCTTTTGATGTGGTGATTGTCGGGGGTGGCGCAGCCGGAATTGCGGTGGCGTCGTCGCTACGCGCACGCAAACCGGGTCTGGACATTGCCATCATCGACCCAGCGGACATCCACTATTACCAACCCGGTTGGACCATGGTTGGTGGCGGCATTTTCGATGCCGAAACCACCGCGAAAACCATGGGATCGCTGATCCCCAAGGGTGTTCACTGGGTGAAATCTGCGGTCGCCGCCTTTGAGCCCAAAGACAACGCTGTGGTTCTGGATGGGTGCCGGGTGGTGAAATACAACCGCCTGATCGTCTGCCCCGGCCTGAAACTCGACTGGCACAAGGTCGAAGGGTTGGTCGAAACTCTGGGCAAAAACGGCGTCACTTCAAACTACCGCTATGACCTCGCGCCCTACACATGGGAGTTGGTCAAAGGCCTCAAACGGGGACGCGCGTTGTTCACACAACCACCTATGCCGATCAAATGCGCAGGCGCGCCGCAAAAGGCCCTCTATTTGTCCGGTAGCAATTGGGAGCGCATGGGGGTTCTGAAAGACGTCGACATCCAGTTCATGAACGCTGCAGGTGTCTTGTTTGGCGTGAAAGATTATGTGCCTGCGTTGATGGAATATGTCGAACGCTACGATGCTGATCTCAATTTCTTTCACAACCTGATTTCTGTGGACGGCCCGGCCAAACAGGCGACATTTGAGGTCTCAAAACCCGACACCGAAAAAACCACTGTCACTGTCGATTTTGACATGATGCATGTCTGCCCACCACAAACAGCACCCGACTTTATCCGGGTGTCACCCCTGGCGGATGCCGCCGGGTGGATCGACGTTGACCAATCAACATTGCGCCACAAGGAGTTCGACAACATCTGGAGCCTTGGCGATGTGATGAATGCTCCCAACGCCAAAACGGCGGCGGCGGCCCGCGTTCAGGCACCCGTTGTGGCGGAAAATCTGATCGACGACATCGAAGGCAATTCCCCGACCGCGATCTACAATGGCTATGGGTCCTGCCCTCTGACGGTTGAACGTGGCAAGATTGTGCTGGCTGAGTTCGGATATGGCGGCACCTTGTTGCCCAGCTTTCCGAAATGGCTGGTCGATGGCACCAAACCCACACGCCGCGCCTGGATTCTCAAGGAACAAATCCTACCGCCGGTGTATTGGAAGGCCATGCTTCGCGGCAAAGAGTGGCTCGCCAAGCCGGAAAAGGTCTCGGCACGTTAAGCCTGCGCCCGCCAGACACCTGCAGAAACCGCTGACTGAGGCAGACTTTTTTGCCCCTCAGACTGTGCGCGTTTCAGATGGGTGATGATGCGGGGTATTTTTGCCCTTCACTTATTCAGTATTTGGAATATATAAGAAGACACCACCTTGACCACACAGGATTCTCATGACCCTTCTGCCTCTCAAACGCGCCCAACTCGAGCGTCACCTGCCGATCCTGCAATGGTCCAAAACTTATAGCCGGGATACGCTCACATCGGACCTCGTGGCCGCCGTGATTGTGACCATCATGCTCATCCCGCAATCACTGGCCTACGCGCTATTGGCCGGGCTGCCAGCCGAGATGGGGCTTTATGCGTCGATCCTGCCATTGGTGGCCTATGCGATTTTTGGCACCTCGCGGGCATTGGCTGTCGGGCCGGTTGCTGTTGTCTCTCTGATGACCGCAGCTGCGGTGGGCAATCTGGCATTGCAAGGCACCGAAGAATACATCGCGGCGGCCATCACATTGGCCTTTATCTCTGGCCTGATCCTGACGGTTATGGGATTGTTCCGATTGGGTTTTTTGGCAAACTTCCTGTCACACCCAGTCATCGCAGGATTTATCACCGCCTCGGGTATTCTGATTGCAACCTCCCAGATCAAACACATCCTTGGCGTTGACGCGCACGGTCACAATCTGATTGCTTTGGTGACCTCCTTGATCGCCCACCTGAATGAAACCAACCTCATCACCTTTGTGATCGGAGTGGCCGGCGTTGGGTTCCTGTTCTGGGTGCGTAAAGGGCTGAAGCCATTGTTGTTGTCGACCGGCATGCCCCCCCGATTGGCCGATATCCTTGCCAAGGCTGGCCCGGTTGCCGCGGTCGCCCTGACCACACTGGTTGTATGGATGTTTCAGCTGCAAACCAAAGGTGTAAAGATCGTCGGAGAGGTTCCGGTGGGCCTGCCCCCCCTGTCGTTGCCCAGTTTCTCTGCTGACCTATGGTCATCTCTTTTTGTGTCGGCTTTGCTGATTTCCGTCATCGGGTTCGTAGAATCCGTTTCGGTCGCACAAACCCTTGCTGCCAAAAAACGCCAACGCATCGTCCCGGATCAGGAACTCGTAGGCTTAGGCACCTCCAACATCGCCGCAGCCTTGTCCGGAGGTTACTCGGTCACGGGTGGGTTTGCCCGATCCGTCGTGAACTTTGACGCAGGCGCTGAAACCCCTGCTGCAGGTGCCTTCACAGCCATTGGGATCGCCTTTGCGGCCCTCTTGCTCACGCCACTGTTGTTCTTTCTTCCCAAAGCCACGCTGGCTGCCACCATCATCGTCGCAGTTCTTAATCTGGTCGATTTCTCGATCCTTCGCAAAACATGGACCTACTCCAAAGTTGATTTTTCTGCGGTGTCCGCAACCATCTTTCTGACGCTTGGATTTGGCGTCGAAGTCGGTGTTTCTGCCGGTGTGCTGCTGTCCTTAGGCCTGTTCCTTTACAAAACCTCCCGCCCACATGTGGCCGAGGTCGGTCTGGTTCCAGGCACGCAGCATTTTCGCAATATCCTGCGCCATAAGGTCGAAACCCATCCCAGCCTTGTGTCGTTGCGCATTGATGAAAGCCTCTATTTTGCCAACGCCCACTTTCTCGAGGATTACCTTCTCGAGCGTGTGAATGGTGACACCCCTATCAGCCATGTTGTGCTGATGTGTTCGGCGGTAAATGAGATCGACATGAGTGCGTTGGAAAGCCTTGAAGAGATCAACCATCGTCTGCACGAGGTGGGCATCACCCTGCACCTGTCTGAGGTCAAGGGACCGGTCATGGACCGTCTGAAACGCAGTCATTTCCTCGATAATCTGACTGGCGAGGTGTTTCTTGCGCAATACGATGCCATGGTCAAACTGACCCCCGATACGGTCCGTGCCACGTCCTGATATTCATTATTTCGGGCATACTCCCGCCCGAGGCGAAATTCCCTATACCGCCGGGGCTCCAGTCCGCTTGCGGCAAGGTCCAAACAAAGCCGCAAGCGCCAAAATCAGTCCAGACACCGTGGCAATCATCCCAGCCGCACTCACGGCATTTTCAGCCCCAAGCCATTGTGGCCCATAGCCCGCAATGAAATACCCCAGAATGGCCGACATGAGCGCAAAGATGACGCTCCAGACAATCTGCACTTCCAACCGATTGGTCATCAGACGCGCCCCCGCAGGGGGGCAAATGAACATGGCGATCACGATGATCGATCCAACCGCATCAAAGGCTGCGACCGCAGCAATCGCAGCGATAACAACAAGAGCGAGCCCAAGAACGCCTGTGCGCATCCCCAACGTGCGTGCAAACCCTTCGTCAAAAGTCGATAGTTTTAAAGGGCGCCAGAACAACCAGACAAAACACACGACCACAATCAAAGTAAGGCCCATGCGGATCAATTCATTTGGCAGTCCCGCCAACGCTGCAGGATCCCACAGGCTTTGCCATCCAACCGCATCCAGCCAGATCAGGCTCTCCAGATTGCCGTAAAGCGCGTGCTCGACATCCAGATGCACGGTCGAGGTGTCGGACTGTTCCAACAGCAACACACCGCCAGCGAACATCGAGGTAAATGTCACGCCCATGGCGGCACCGGGCTCAATACGGCCCAACCGGCGAATGGCCTCGATCAGCCCAACCGCAACCACTGCCGCGACGGCTGCACCAATCATCATCGGCCAGGTTGACACGGTGCCCGTCACCAGAAAAGCCACCACAATGCCCGGCAGAACCACATGGCTGATCGCGTCCCCAATCAGGGCTTGTTTACGCAACACGAGAAAGTTTCCCGGCAAGGCACAGGCGACGGCCGCAAACATGCCAATCAACAACGGCGTCAGCGACAGGGGGACAAACTCTTCACCGCTCATGCCACCACTCCTTGTGGTCCACCAATACGGCGGTCAACTTCACCAATCTGGTCTTCGGTCAGCACGGTTTCAATCTCGCGAAGCCCATCGTAAAGGGCCGCAGCCCCTTCAAAGGCCTGATCCGTTCGCACCACTTCCCAACGTTTTTCATCCCGCAAAGCCTTGGCCGCGCGGGCGCGCCCGGTCTCGGTCGGCACACCGTCCGCCCGTGCCAGCCCAGCGTGTAGCAACAGGCGCAGTGTCAGCTTTTCATAAATCGGCTGACCTTGGGCCAGAGCCAGTAGACCCTGCCGCATATGAACGCGGTGCTGAAACTTCAAGTGACGCAACACCGCCGCAAGAACGCCGCGTGTGGGTGCAAAAAACAGGGAAACCGCAAAGATCGCAAAGCTGACCAGTACGATGATCGGGCCGGTTGGAACCGAAGGTGCTGCGGCAGAAAGGGCGGCCCCGACATAGCCAGACACGCCCCCGGTGATCCCAGCCAGTAATGTGACCCGGTCGGTTCGGTCCGTCCAGAACCGAGCCGACACCGGCGGGATAATCAGCATGGCAACGATCAGGATCAAGCCGACAATTTTCAGTCCCACAACGGTCACAGCCATCGCCAGCGCCATGATCGTGAGGTCAATCCGCGTCACATTCATCCCATTGGCGGCGGCAAATTCTGGATCAAAAGCCACCAACCCCATAGGGCGGCGCAACACCAAAACCACAGCCAAAGTCAGCGCACCACCTACTGCAATGACGACCGCATCACTCCATAGCATTCCGGCGGTAGAGCCCAGCAAGAACCCTTCCAACCCGGCCTGTCGCCCCGAGGACATCGATTGGATCACGGTCAACAGCACAATGCCAAAGCCAAAAAACACAGACAGCACAGACCCGATGGCAGCATCTTCTGCAAGACGTGTTTGACGGGTGAGCCAGCTTACGCACAACAGGCCAAAGCCCGCAGACAGGGCGGACCCCAGCAGCAACCCAATCAGATTGCGCCCATCACCGCCCAGCGACACCATGACGATAAAGGCCAATGCCACACCGGGCAGCGTGGCATGGCTGATCGCGTCGCTGACCAGCGAGCGTTTGCGCAGGAAAAGAAATGTGCCGGTCACCCCAGCTGCGATACCTAAGAAACAGGCACCGATCGTCACCAACGTGGCATTATAGCCAAGCTGGAGGAAAATGGCTTCCCAAAGCATTTGGTATCACCCCGTCACCAGATCCAGCTGGTCGATCTGGCCGGTTGCCAGACGTCCACCATAGGTCTTGTTGAGGTTTTCTGCGGTAAAGACTTCGGCCACAGTACCTTCGGCGATTTTGCTGGTGTTGATCATGAACACCCGGTCAAAATACTCGGGCACTGTCGCCAGATCGTGATGCACGGCGACAACGGTTTTGCCTTCTTCACGTAGGCCCTTGAGCACCGCAATAATGGCCTTTTCTGTCGCTGCATCGACACCCGCAAAAGGTTCATCCAACAAGTAAAGGTCCGCGCCTTGCGCCAGAGCACGCGCAAGAAACACGCGTTGTTGTTGGCCACCGGACAGCTGTCCGATTTGTCGATCAGAAAAGTCGGTCATACCGACGCGTTCCAGACAGGCCATAGCCTTGTCCAGATGCGGTTGTCGAACGCGTTTCAGCAATCCCAACTCGCGATAAAGCCCCATCAGGACGACATCAATGACGCGGGTCGGAAAATCCCAATCCACACTGGCGCGCTGCGGCACATAGGCGATGCGATGCCGTTGTCCCGGCAAGGGCTGACCAAAAACCATGGTCTGACCCGACAGCGGCTTTACAATGCCAAGAGCGGCCTTGAGCAAGGTAGATTTACCGGCGCCGTTGGGTCCGACAATGGCCGTCATGGACCCTTCGGCGACAGTCATGTCGACCGAGAACACCACCGGTTTTTGTCCGTAAGATACGGTCATGCCGCGCACGGCCAGAGGGGCATTCTCAACCTTGTCCGCGACGGGGGGCAGCCCCTGATTTGCGACTAGTTCAACGGTCATACCCGTTACTCCTCAAAACCCGGCGGACAATTTGCCCGTCAGCCCGTGCGCAGGGGTTTGCCCGCCCAGCGCATTGGCGATGACCGTTACGTTGTGATCGATCATGCCGGGATATGTGCCTTCATAGGTGCCGTCAGCCCCCATAGCGTCAGAAAACAGCTCCCCACCGATAATGACATTGTGGCCTTGTGCCGCAGCCCCTTCGCCAAGCGCGCGAATACTACGGTCAGAAACCGAACTTTCGACAAAGACCGCACCGATTTTGCGCTCCACCAAAACATTCACCAACTCGCTGATCCGGTTAAGGCCGGCTTCGGATTGGGTTGAAATACCCTGAATGCCAAGCACCTCAAAACCGTATTCACGGCCAAAATAGCCAAAGGCATCATGGGCCGTGACCAACACGCGTTTTTCTTGCGGAACTGTCGATAGCGCAGACTTGCCATAAGCCTGCAATCCTTTCAACTCTTGCAGAAAGGTGTCGGCATTTGTCGCAAAGGCTTCGGCCATGTCCGGGCGGGCCTCGCTCATCACATCACGAATGCGCAGCGCGCAGTGGGCCCAGATTTCAGGAACCATCCAAACATGTGGGTCAAATTTGTCCGCATAGGAGGGATGAACCCTGAGAGTGCCACTTGGAATTGTCTCTGTGACAGCGCGCACCGGCACACGTTTTTCCAGCTTGTGCAGAAACTCCTGCATCTGGGCTTCAAGATAAAGTCCGTGCCACAGCACCAAATCTGCCCGTGTCATGGCCACAATGTCAGACCGGGTCTGGCGGTATGAGTGCGGATCGATCCCGGGACCCATCAAGGCTTTGACCTGAACAAAGTCACCGCCAATACGTCGCGCCGTGTCCGCGATCATACCCGTGGTCGCCACAATTGTCAGTTTATCCAATGCCCAAACAGGCGTTGCCGCAACTGCAGCCCCAGCCATTCCGGTCAACAATACGTCGCGACGGGTGAGTCGCATTGGATTACTCCTATCAATCTTACCAAATGAATATGAGAGCCATTCGCAACTAAGTCAATGCAATTGAGAACAATTCTCAATTCATTTTTGACCAAAAGGACAAATTATCACCCCTTAACCCTACGCCGCTTCTTGAAATGCCCTGCTTTGCATGACACGGTAAGGTCTGATTTGAACAGGGATGAGACATGCACAGCCCGACAACCACCCCAACGGACCATCAGTTGCCGCAAGCCATTGAGCCCCGCAATCCGGGAATGGAGCTTGATCTGGACTGGGTGCGACGCGCCCAAGCCAATACATCGGCCATTGAACGTCGCGCCAAATCGCTGCCTGGCCGACGGTCTGTCAAAAAAGATTATCAAGCCGCGTGGTTGCTCAAGGCGATCACCTGTATGGACCTGACCACACTGTCCGGCGACGACACCGAGGGCCGTGTGCGCCGTCTGTGCGCCAAAGCCCGCCAGCCGGTGCGTGCGGAACTGCTGGAGCAACTGGGCATGCCCGACATCACCACCGGGGCGATCTGCGTCTATCACGACATGATTTCCACGGCAGTGGATGCGCTTGACGGGTCAGGCATTCCTGTCGCCGCCGTGTCGACCGGATTTCCCGCGGGCCTCTCTCCGTTTCACCTTCGCGTTGAAGAAATCCGTGAAGGTGTCAAAGCTGGCGCGGACGAGATTGATATCGTAATCACCCGCCGCCACGTGCTGCAAGGCAACTGGCAGGCGTTGTATGACGAAATGCGCGCCTTTCGTGAGGCCTGTGGTGACGCCCACGTCAAAGCTATTCTGGCCACAGGTGAACTCGGGACTTTGCGCAATGTGGCGCGTGCGTCGCTGGTTTGCATGATGGCCGGGGCCGACTTCATCAAGACATCCACCGGCAAGGAAAGCGTCAATGCCACCCTGCCCGTCAGCCTTGTGATGGTCCGCGCCATTCGCGACTATTATGACCGCACCGGATACCGCGTCGGCTATAAACCCGCGGGCGGTATTTCCAAGGCCAAGGATGCGGTGACATATCTGTCGCTGATGAAAGACGAACTTGGCGACCGCTGGCTGCAACCCGATTTGTTCCGCTTTGGCGCTTCCTCGCTCTTGGGCGACATCGAACGCCAGCTTGAGCACCACGTCACCGGCGCCTATTCCGCCACTTACCGCCACGCTTTGGCCTGACAGGACGAACCTCATGACCGTCAAAGAGATTTTCGAGACCATGGATTACGGCCCCGCCCCCGAAGGTGCCGGCGACGCATTGGCGTGGATTGTCGATCAGGGCGCGCGTTTCGGCCACTTTATCAATGGCAAATTCACCGATCCCACGGATGAGTTCACCAGCAGCAATCCGGCCAATGGCGAAATCCTCGCCAAATTGTCCCAAGCAGGTCAGGACGATGTGAACGCCGCTGTTACCGCCGCACGCAAGGCCCAGGGAAAATGGGAAGGTCTTGGTGGGCATACCCGCGCCAAATACCTTTACGCAATAGCCCGTCTGGTTCAGAAACACGCCCGCCTTTTTGCCGTTCTGGAGACCTTGGATAACGGCAAGCCAATCCGTGAAAGCCGCGACATCGATATTCCGCTGGTGCACCGTCACTTCTACTATCACGCGGGTATGGCCCAGCTGATGGATGCTGAGATGCCGGATCGCGAAGCGCTGGGTGTCTGTGGCCAGATCATCCCGTGGAATTTTCCGCTCTTGATGCTGGCATGGAAAGTCGCGCCAGCGCTGGCGATGGGCAACACGGTTGTTCTGAAGCCTGCGGAATACACATCGCTCACCGCCTTGTTGTTTGCCGACATCTGCCAGCAGGCTGGCCTGCCGCAAGGCGTTGTGAACATCGTGACTGGCGATGGCACTACGGGCGAAATGATTGTCGCCCACGAGGATATCAACAAGATCGCCTTTACCGGCTCAACCGATGTGGGCCGCCGCATTCGTGAGGCTACCGCCGGGTCAGGAAAATCCCTGACTCTCGAACTGGGCGGCAAATCGCCCTACATCGTCTTTGACGATGCCGACATTGACAGCGCCGTCGAAGGGCTGGTCGATGCGATCTGGTTCAATCAAGGTCAGGTTTGCTGTGCTGGCTCGCGCCTTTTGGTACAAGAAGGCATCGCAGATCGTTTCCACACCAAGCTCAAGGCCCGCATGGATGGCCTGCGTCTGGGCAACCCTCTGGACAAATGCATCGACGTGGGTGCCGTGGTCGATCCGGTGCAGCTCAAAACCATTGCTGAAATGGTCGACGCCAATAACGAAGGTGAAACCTATCGCGCCAATGTCGAAATGCCGGTTGAGGGCTGTTTTTATCCGCCAACATTGATCACTGGGCTGGCCCCGTCATCACGCCTGATGCAGGAAGAGATTTTTGGCCCCGTGCTGGTCTCCACAACCTTCCGCACACCGGCCGAGGCTGTGCAACTGGCCAACAACACCCGCTATGGATTGGCCGCCAGCCTGTGGACAGAAAACGTCAACCTTGCGCTTGATATCGCGCCACAACTGGTGGCTGGTGTAGTCTGGGTCAATGCAACCAATCTGTTTGATGCTGCCGCCGGATTTGGCGGAATGCGTGAAAGCGGCTTTGGTCGCGAAGGTGGCTGGGAAGGCCTTGGCGCCTATACCAAGCCCAAAGGCAACACCAAACCATTGGCTCCGGTTGCCGCCTTCAAAGGTGACAAGGGGCCGGGTGATCCGCTGGATCGCACGCCAAAACTCTACATCGGCGGCAAACAGGCCCGCCCCGACGGAGGCTATTCCAACAATATCTACGGCAAGAACGGCGCGCTGTTGGGCCAGTCTCCGATTGCCAACCGCAAGGACATTCGCAATGCCGTTGAAGCTGCTCACGCCGCCAAAGGGTGGTCCAAAACCACGGGCCACCTTCGGGCGCAAATCCTATACTACATCGCCGAAAATCTCTCGGCACGCGGCGATGAATTCGCATCGCGCGTCAATGCGCTGACAGGTGCGCGCAACGGTCGCAAAGAAGTCGATGCCTCGATTGCCCGTCTATTTTCGGCCGCCGCATGGGCCGACAAATTCGACGGTCAGGCCCACAACGTGCCGATCCGTGGCGTGGCTCTGGCGATGCGCGAACCGGTTGGAGTGATTGGTGCGCTCTGCCCGGATGAAACCCCACTGCTGGGCCTAATCTCAGTGATGGCTCCGGCCATCGCGATGGGCAACCGCGTGATCCTTGGCGCCTCGCAACCATTCCCCCTGGCCGCTACCGACTTCTATCAAGTGCTGGACACATCAGACGTCCCCGCCGGAGTGGTGAACATCCTGACCGGAAATCACGCTGATCTGGCCCCCACATTGGCAAGCCATCTGGACATCGACGCGGTCTGGAGTTTTTCTTCGACCGATCTTTCGGCCGAGATTGAACGCGCCAGTGCCGGAAACCTGAAACGCACATGGGTGAACAATGCCAAGGCCTGTGACTGGCAGGACGATCATAGCCGCATGTTCCTTGAAGCCTCCACAGAGGTGAAAAACATCTGGGTTCCCTACGGCGAATAACAAAACGGGCGGCCTTTCCAGACCGCCCGCTTCCAATGGTCAAGTATCCCGGGGTGAGCGTTGCCTTTGCCTTACAAAGGCCACGTGAGGGGCAACGAGCCTCTCACAACCCTTGTGGTTTGCCCACTACAACAAACTGAAGCGCCTCTGGTTGCAACAATTCACCGGCAACACGATTGACGTCTTCCAGCGTGACCGCGTTCAGCTGATCATTTCGGGTCGCGATGTAATCCACGCCCAGATCTTCCATCTGCATACCAACCATAATGCGGGCGATTGATCCGTTGCCGTCAAATCGCAACGGGTACGCTCCAGTCAAAAGCGCCTTGGCCTTGCTCAACTCTTCTTCGCTGACCCCTTCGCTGGCCGTGCGGGCCCATTCAGAACGGATCACTTCAACCGCCTCAGCAATCCGGTCATTGGCAGACGACACCGAGCCAAGGTAAAGAGCGGCCAAATCCTTGGGGACAAGATACGAATACACCCCATAGGTCAGACCGCGCTTTACGCGTACTTCTTCCATGAGCCGACTTTCAAAACCGCCGCCGCCCAGAATTGTGTTCAGCAGGTAAGCGGCAAAAAAATCATCGTCGTCACGTTCCATGCCGACATGGCCAAACAAAGCCACTGATTGCGGGATATCAAAGTCAATCACGGTCGTACCGCCACTTAACGTAAGATCGGCGCGTTCCGGCAAAGGCGCACCGGTTTGCGGCAACGCCCCGAGGAGGTCATCCAACAACACGCCAAGCTCAGCTTCGGTGATGTCGCCAACGGCAGAAACATACAAACGATCCCGCGCCAAAGCATTGGCGTGGGCGTCAACTATGTCTTGCCGGGTCAGCCCAGAAACACTTTGAACCGTGCCCTCCAAAGCTGTGCTGTAGGGATGATCCCCAAAGGCCAAGGCATCAAAGTTCCGGGAAGCGATATCGTTAGGGTCTTTTTCGCTGGATCGAATTCCGGCCAACACCTGTCCCCGAACCCTATTCAAAGACACGTCATCAAAGGTCGGTTCGATCAAAGACAAGCGCAACAACTCTAATGCTTCGCGGCGGTTTTCGGTTAGAAATCGCGCTGATACCGAAATGGCATCATCGCTGGCGTCATAACTGAATTGCGCAGCCAACGCCTCGGTTGCTTTGGCAAACCCTTGCGAATCCAGATCGCCAGCACCTTCTTCAAGTAATCCCACCATCAGGTTGGTGGCGCCACGTTTGCCTTCCACGTCCAGCGACGCCCCCCCGCGAAAACGGATTTCCAAAGCGACGAAAGGAATTGAGGGTTCCTCGACCAGCCAAACATTTATTCCACCCGGCGTTGTCACCTCTTTGATTTCAACTCCAGCGCGGGCAGGCAAGGCGGCCAACATCATGACTGCGACAAATACAAAACGCATCATTGGGTCACCTCCGCACTGACACCCGTGAGCCAACCAGTCACTGATTGCCGTTCATCGAAAACCATTCGGGCGGCGGCCAGAATGTCTTCTTCGGTGACAGCCTGAAGCACATCAGGCCAAGCCTGAACGTCTTCGATCCCTAACCCCGAAGTCAACGCGTGCCCGTAACGATTGGCCATGGATTCAACACTGTCGCGTTCATAAATCTGCGATGCTCTCAGCTGCATTTTAATACGGTCCAGATGCTGGCTGTTCACGCCGGCTTCTACAAATTCGACCAACACGGCATCCATCGCGGCTTCGGCGTCTTCAAGGGTGACGCCTTGGGCCGGCACAACAGTAAGATCAAAGGTCGTTTGATCCAGAGATGATCCGCGGTAATGCGCGCCAGAGTAAACCGCCAGCTTTTGTTCGAACTGCAAGCGTTCGTTCATCAAGGATGTCGTCCCACCGCCCAACAACTCAGCCAGCAGGGTTAATGCTGCGGCTGTTTTTTGGTCTCCGGGGTTTCGCTCGGGCGCCAGATATGACCGTGTCACATAGGGTTGCGCGACACGCGGATCTTCAAACACCATGCGACGCGCAGAGGTCTGCGGCGGCTCTTGTGTCCGATTGCGTGGTCCAAGATCCGGGTTCGCAGGCAGCACGCCATAATACGTTTTGGCCAGTTCAAGAACCTCATCAGGCTCTACATCCCCGGCCACAATCAGCGCGGCATTGTTGGGGGCGTAATATGTGCGGTAGTACGCCAGCGCATCTTCAAGAGAGAGCGTTTCCATCTCGTGACGCCAGCCAATGATGGGCACGCCATAGCGATGGTTGTAATACTGTGCAGCGCTCAGCTGTTCACGCATCAAGGCGCCAGGGCTGTTTTCGGTACGCTGGTTGCGCTCCTCGATGATAACCTGGCGTTCGGTCAGGATTTCAGCCTCACCAAGACGCAGATTGATCATCCGGTCGCTTTCCATCTGCATCATCAACTCAAGCCGGTCCGCCGCGACCCGCTGAAAATAGGCGGTGTAATCGTAACTGGTGAACGCATTGTCACGTCCCCCATTTGCGGCAACAGTTGCCGAAAACTCACCGGGCTCCATCGTATCAGTGCCTTTGAACAAAAGATGCTCCAGAAAATGGGCAACCCCCGAGGCGCCTGCCGGTTCGTCTGCAGACCCGGCACGATACCAGACCATATGCATCACCACAGGGGCACGGTGATCTTCAATCACCACAACCTGCATACCGTTATCCAGTTGGAAATCGCTGACTTGCTCTTGTGCCTGCACGGATATTGCCGTCATCACAAGACCGGCGGCCAACGCAATAATGCGAGACATGCGCCTCTCCCTGTTCATCAGTTGTCACGAGATACTTACGACCGCCTGAGCCGCCTTCAAGAGGCAATACCTCTTGGTCACGAAATCGTTTTAATTGTTAGGCGGCGCAGCAGGTGTTGTTGCACCCCCTCGACGCCATCGGTCCTGTTCAGCATATTGGTTCAGATGCTGCTTCTTGTAGACTTCGTTGTACCGATCTTCTTTGACGATGCGAATGTTGGTAAAGCGTCCGCGCTTCTTGCGAAACTCTGCGTCGTCAGCCGCCACCGTAGCCCGGATATTTTCCGCGCGCCCCAGACGACCAGAATAATTGACCAAGCCAGCATCACCACCCGGAATCGACGTACTGTTTGCAGCCTTGCGCGACCCACCAAGAGCAACAACTGCGTCGCCGACAGGATCAACGTCAGTCGAATTTGCGCCACCCGGCGTGGGCGTCGGCAGCGCATTAAAGTCTTTGGGAACACTCAAAGGTTTGGCAGGCAGAATTCTAAACTCGTCCGGACCTTCTCCGTTCGAGCTCAATTGACGGATTCCATCATCACCGCTGCACGCAGCAAGCAACAATCCAAACCCTAAAATCAAGGCACGCGACACGCGCATGGCACTTCTCCTGCTTCCTCGACCCCGCTTTTAACGCATCCAAACGCAGACGTCACGAGGGCTTTTTCGTCCCACCCAGAAAGATCAGACCAAAGGCTCCGGCAAATATCCAGACATCCGCCAAATTAAACGCAAACGGATTGTTTATTCCGCAACACGACATATTCAGAAAGTCCGCGACCGCGCCATAAAGCAATCGGTCAACAACGTTGCCAAGTGCGCCGCCAACCAGCATTCCAGCTGCGATCAGGCCGCCCTTACCGGGGGGATCCCGCCACACCCAGAGCAGCACAAAAGCTGAAATCAACAGTGCGATCACGATCAAAACCCAGCGCGCGGCCTCAGAGCTATTGGAGAACAGGCCAAAGTTCACACCTTCGTTCCACGCCATATGCAGGCGTAAAAACGGCGGAAACACATCAATCATGCCCACGTCCCGCAAGTTCAGTATATGAACAACAAGGTACTTGCTCGCCTGATCGGAGAGAAAAGCCCAAAATCCTGCCCAGAACACCAGACGCATTGCACGTCCCCTTTTCTGCCTCTTGCGTTCCCTTTGTTTTCAAGGGCTTCCGCATTTTCTTACCGCAACCCGAAACGTTTATCCGTAACGGGTTGCTTGTTTTTTACCGCCCTAGTGGCGGAAATGGCGCATGCCGGTAAACACCATGGCAAGGCCTGTCTCATCAGCAGCTGCAATCACTTCGTCATCGCGCATCGAGCCACCGGGCTGGATCACACATTTGCCACCTGCTGCTGCGGCCTCAAGCAAACCATCGGCAAACGGAAAGAACGCATCGGACGCCACGGCGCTGCCTTTGGCCGGGCTTTCATCCATGCCCAACTCAACGGCCATGCGGGCCGCCTTGGAGGCCGCTACATTGGCACTGTCCAGACGGCTCATCTGACCTGCGCCTACGCCAACTGTGGCGCCATCTTTGACGTAAACAATCGCGTTTGACTTCACGTGCTTCGCAACCTTCCAGGCAAACAGCAGATCGGCCATTTCCTGCTCAGACGGTGCCTTTTTGGTCACAACTTTCAGGTCATCGATGCCGACATAGCCCACATCTTTGTCCTGAACCAGCATGCCACCAGCCACTTGTTTGTATGCCATAATCGGCTTGCGAGGGTCTGGCAGGCCATCAGTCAAAAGCAGGCGCAGGTTCTTTTTAGCCGCGAAAATCTCTTTGGCTTCATCAGACGCACCCGGTGCGATTACCACCTCGGTGAAGATTTCCACGATCTTGGCTGCGGTTGCTGCATCCAATGGCTGATTCAAGGCAACGATGCCACCAAAGGCCGACGTACGATCGCAATCAAACGCTTTTTGATAGGCTTCGGTCAGCGATGTCCCTACAGCCACGCCGCAAGGGTTGGCGTGTTTGATGATTGCGCAGGCCGGGCCGTTGGCCGGATCAAATTCGGCCACCAATTCAAACGCGGCGTCCGTGTCGTTGATGTTGTTGTAGCTGAGTTCCTTGCCTTGCAACTGTTGAGCAGTCGCCACGCCCGGACGGTTTGATCCATCCGTGTAGAACGATGCTTGCTGGTGACTGTTTTCGCCATAGCGCAGCGATTGTTTAATTTCACCGGCAACAGCGCGACGGCGCGGTGTGTCAAAGCCAATCGCATCCGCCATCCAGTTTGAAACGGCTGCATCGTAGGCCGCTGTGCGGGCATAGGCGATCTGTGCGCGACGGCGGCGGAACTTGGTACAGGTCGCGTTGTTATGCTTGTCCATATCGCCAAGCAGTTTGTCGTAATCCTGAACATCCACAATCACGGTCACGTCGCCGTGGTTCTTAGCAGCCGCCCGGATCATCGCGGGTCCGCCAATATCGATGTTTTCAATGCAGGTGTCATAGTCCGCACCAGCCGCAACAGTGGCCTCAAACGGATACAGGTTCACAACCAAAAGATCGATCGGACCAATGCCATGCTCGTCCATTGCGGCGACATGGTCTGGGTTGCTGCGCAAAGCCAACAGACCACCGTGCACATTGGGGTGCAAAGTTTTCACCCGGCCATCCATCATTTCAGGAAATCCGGTGACGTCAGCGACATCTACAACGGTCAACCCCGCGTCACGCATAGCTTTGGCACTTCCACCAGTGGAAAGCAGTTCAATACCACGCTCAGAAAGCGCCTTGCCCAGTTCAATCAATCCGGTTTTGTCGGAGACGGAAATCAAGGCGCGGCGGATGGGGGTCATATCGGTCATAGGTTCAGGGGTCCCAGGTCAGTTTGTCATATCCAGATCATCCCGGCTCAGGTCTCGGATCGCCACCGCAGAATCCTGCGCTTTGGCCAACGACCACCGGATGCGGGTCGCATACTCTATTGCGGCGCCAGATAGAACGATCTGTTTTGTCGCGCGTGGCTTTAATCGGTTCTTTTCTAGGAAAACACTGGGTTCCAGGGTTATTTGCACGTCACCGCCTTGGCGGAAAATCCAAATCTCGCCGCTTTTCAGCGCCAATGACACGGCCGCTCCCCCCATATCCACGGCCGCGTCCACCTCGGGGTGCAGATGAAAGCGCACCTCATAAGGCACACCCTGCAGGCTGTTGGCATCCATCGTCTTGTCAAAAATCCGCTTGGCAGGATCATCCAGTGCGACCAGCAAATCCTCACCCACCATGCCTCGCCCATCAAAGGTCAACTCAAGTGTGCGCGCATGGGTCAGCCCGTGAGTGCGCACATAGCCGTTATGCCCACCCTGAAAACGAAGCCCGTCAGGCGCCTGACTCATCTGAATAGGTACTTCTGTCGGTGCGTCGACCAACTGTTCATCGCGCCACCCGCGTCCGCCCTCCCCAAGACGTGCGCTGGAAAATCCGTTCAACGACAAAGTCGAATGGCTGGGTGTCGCACGCCCGGCGCGACGCCAGTCTTCGCCAAAGCTGACACCCGACCCGCAATTCACAAGCACTGGCCGTCGCCCGCTGGTCAGCTCGAATGCCAGAGTTGAGGCATGCGCATTGAGCGATGCAGCGCCTTTAGGCGGTGGGCTCGCGTCGACGATCACGCTGGTGCGCCCTGCCGACAAACGCGCGTATCCCATCGACAATCCATCGGGTGCGCTGGTTTTGATCTGGCTTTCTGCCAGCGCGTGATCCAGCCGCCCTTCGATACCGCGGCCACCACCATGAAACCGTGCCAACCCACCATCTGAGTGGCGCAAAGTTCTAAGGGTAGGCGCAATACGTTCAATCGCCTCAACATGCGCAGAGGTTGGCGTTTGCCCGGCTTCGCTCAGAGCTGCCGCGACCCAAGTCAACAAGGTAAAGACTTCGAGTAATTCTTCCGGGTTGCGCGTTGGAATACCGCCCTGATCGTCGACCTGACTACGACATTCACGATCCAGCGCCTTTACGGCAGGGGCAACATGCGTGTCCATCCCCTCCAGAGCCAAACCCGCATAGATCAATCCGGCAAGTGCTTCGAATCGGGGCAAGCCGGAGGCTGATTTCTGCCAGCGCCGAGACAAAAAGATCGTCTGTTGTCCAAGCGAACGATAAAACGCTTCGGACTGCGCAGACTCGCGCCCTCGTAACAGGAACAAAGCATGGTTGATCCAGCGGATCAGCCGTCGTCCTGTCAGGTCAGGCGTCCAGCCCTCTCCCTGACCGCGGCCATAGCGATCAATCCAGTGCCAAACCCAATCCTGACCTTTATCACGGGCAGCGGCATCACCGACGGCGGCAAGATCATCAAGCCATGCAAAGCCCTGCAATTCCTGACCATAAACCGGATCGGCCACTTTCACATCCCAAACTGACAATTCCGGGGCTGTCACCAGATGGCCGGCAAACAGATAGTTTCCCGCCACCAACTGGCGACCACGGGCAAAACTACCGATGGTGCGTGGTTCAGGCATTGAGGTGAAACCGGTTGCAGGGCGCGCACGCGTGCTTAATCGCGCATGCACGCGATGCATGAAGCGCGCCCAGCGCGCTGAAAACCCTTCGGGGTTGCTCATGTCTCTGCCTCTACGCCTTGTTGGCGTTTTTTTCCATAATACAGCGCAGAGGACACAAAGTCACCGTTTGAATTGCCTGTCCGGTACCGCGTTGCGGGTTCCTGCCGGTCTGGATCAAAACTTAACCTTTGCGCAGGCAGGCCATGTAAAACCCGTCCATGCCGCCCTTGTCCGCCCAATAATCAGGACGCAGGCGCAGGCCGCCTTCTTCGGTGATCCATGCAGGATCGATACCGTCCAGGTTCAGCGCATCGCGATCCACAGTCAGACCTTCATGCCGCTCCAAGACATCTTCGACCTGACATTCGCCCTCGTCTGGCAAAAGCGAACAGGTACAAAACACAAGCCGCCCACCGGGTTTGAGCAACGAAAGCGCATGATCCAACATAACCGCCTGCAACTCAATCAAAGCACCAAATTCGCTGCCGTCTTTTGCGTGCGGAAGATCAGGGTGACGCCGAATGGTGCCAGTGGCTGAACAAGGCGCATCCAGCAGGATCGCGTCCCATTCACCGGTTTGCTCCATCACATCGCCCACAATGCATTCGGATTTAAGGCCCGTCCGTTTCAGATTTTCATACACGCGCGCCATTCGAAGTTCAGAATCATCCACTGATGTGACCTCAGCCCCACTGGCCGCAATCTGTAAAGTTTTGCCGCCCGGAGCTGCACAAAGATCGAGGATTTTCTCACCCTCTTTCGGGGCCAAAACCTGTACTGGCAATGACGCCGCCGCGTCCTGCACCCACCAACTGCCCCTTTTGAAACCCGGCAACGTGGACACTTGCCCCGCACTCTCAAGCCTAACGGTGCCCGTTGGCAGGAAATCCCCACCCAACGAACGATGCAACGCGCCCCTGTCACCTTTGGCGGTCAGATCCAACGGGGCACCGGCAAAATGCGCAGCCTCCATGGCGGCCACAGCCTCAGGACCATAAGCCTGAACCAGCGGTTTTCGCAGCCACTTGGGCAAGTGCGGCACCCGTAGTTTTTTCCATTCTTCAGGGCCAGTCGCCGCAACCTTGCGCAACACCGCATTAACAAGACCCTTCATTGAAGCCGTGCCCTTATTGCGGCTCACAAGCTCAACGGCATCATTAACGACCCCATGCGCGGCCCCACCTGAACACAGCTCGACCGTGGCCACCCGCAGCACATTGCGCACCGTCATAGGAGGGTTTTTCTTGAGGTGTTTCTGCAAAATACGATCCGCGCGTTCCAGGCCGCGCAAGGTTTCCGTCGCCAAGCGTTGCGCACGGGCGCGATCTTCGGGTTGCAGTTGCTCCAACGCACCGGCACCAATCAACTCAGGCAAAAGTCGTCCTTCTCCCAGCACCTGATCCAACAGATAAACCGCGCTGCGACGGGCATAGACACCGCTCTGAGACATGAAGACGCTCCTGTAAAACTTGTCCTTTGGGGACGGGCGCGTATATCAGGGGCACGGACCGAAAGGAACCCTGCCAATGAGCGATACGCCCGATCAACCGAAACCAGACCTGCCACCCGCCGCCCGGCGTGCGTTGGCCGAAGCCGAAGAACGCCGCAAAAAGGCGAAAGCCGCGGAAATGCCAACCGAACTTGGCGGGCGCGACGGGCCAGAACCAGTACGTTTCGGCGATTGGGAGAAAAAGGGCATTGCGATCGACTTCTGAGCGACCCTTAGGAGATCAGAGCCCCAACACGTCCAGCATGTCGTATTCGCCGGGCTTTTTATCCTGCCCCCACAAGGCCGCTTTCAAAGCACCACGTGCAAACACCGCCCGATCACTGGCCAGATGACGCAGCACAATGCGCTCGCCGGGGGCGGCAAACATCACATCATGTTCCCCGACAATGTCGCCACCGCGAATGGCGACAAATCCGATGTCACCTTTCTTACGGGCCCCGGTAATGCCATCACGGCCCCGGTCCGCAACATCCGCCAGATCGACACCCCGTCCCTCGGCCGCGGCTTCACCCAACATCAGGGCGGTCCCTGACGGAGCATCTACTTTTTGGTTGTGGTGCGATTCGATCACTTCGATGTCGAAATCATCGTCCAGCGCCGCCGCGACTTTTTTGGTCAACTGCGTCAGCAGGTTCACACCGAGCGACATATTGCCAGCCCGCACGATCACTGCGTGGCGTCCGCAGGGCTCGAGTTTCGCAATATCTTCATCGGTCATACCTGTGGTGCCAATCACATGCACTGCCCGCGCCTGCGCCGCCAGTTTGGCAAATTGCAACGTTGCAGCAGGGGCCGTGAAATCAATCACCGCCTGCGCCTTGGCAAAGGCGTCCAGCGGTTGGTCTGTCACAACCACACCCACCGCCTGCCCCCCCATGGCCTCGCCGATATCCATGCCGACCCACGGATGCCCCGCACGTTCGATGGCCCCAACAAGGCTCGCCTTGTCACTCGCCATCACGGTTTGAACCAGCATCTGGCCCATGCGACCCGATGCACCGGTGATTACGATCCCTGGCAGATTTTCCATCTGACTGTCCCCTGTCGGCTGAATAACGTCCGGCCACGTTTACCCAAAGCCGGGACGCTTGGCAAAGCCTTAGGAAAAGCATAAGTGGGGGCCATGGCAAAGAACAAATCCTATGAAGGCTCCGGCCCCTCCCAACGTCAGCTTCGCGTCGGCGAACTGATCCGTCGCGCTTTGGCCGAAATTCTGTCACGGGGCGATGTACACGACCCGGACCTGAATCGCATGTCCATCACCGTGGGCGAAGTGCGCACAACACCTGATCTCAGGATCGCTACGGCCTTTGTCCTGCCACTTGGCGGCAAGGGCAAAGACGATGTGCTCAAGCTACTGGCGAAAAACAAAGGCGAAATTCGCCATGCCATCGGCAAGAAAACCGGATTGAAACATACGCCCGAGCTGCGCTTTCGACTTGATACGACCTTTGATCAGATGGACGAAACACGCCGGATACTGAATCAGGATCACGTGCGTCAGGATATTGAAGGCGACGAATGATCCGGGCAGTCGCTATCTTAACCGCACTGGGGGCGCTGGCGACCGAAGCTCAAGCCGTTGAATGCCGCGACTTTGAGCATGATAAGAATCGCTACACGCTCTGCGAAGTCGACACCACGCAAGAGGATCTGCGACTTTTTCTGCGCGACGACAAAGCCATGCCTATTGGTCAGTTTTCCGCAATCAATACGCGCCTGCCGGACGGCCAGTCACTTGCCTTCGCCATGAATGCGGGCATGTATCATGCCGACCGCAGCCCGGTTGGGCTTTATGTGGAAAACGGCAAATCCGAAGGGCGCCTGCTGACGGGCGCCAGCAAAGGTAACTTTGGTCTCTTACCCAATGGTGTGTTCTGCGTTGAAGACACTCGGGCCAGAGTGATTGAAACCCTCGCCTTTAAAAAAAGTCGCCCAAATTGCACCTACGCCAGCCAATCCGGGCCAATGCTGGTGATTGACGGCAAATTGCACCCGCGTTTTTTGCCCGACAGTACCTCTCGCTATCTGCGCAATGGCGTCGGCACCAACAGCGATGGCACCCGCGCCGTTTTCGCCATTTCCAATAACCCGGTCACTTTCCACGAATTTGGCCGCCTGTTTCGCGACGAATTAAAACTACCCAACGCACTTTACTTTGATGGCAAAGTCAGCCGCCTGCACGCACCGGAACTAAACCGATCCGATGCGGGTTTCTGGCTTGGCCCCATCGTTGGCGTTGTCGCGCCCAACTGACCTCCTTTCAACTGGAACAGAATATCCCGGCATGAGGAGCAGCGCCCCTGATGGCGCAACAGAATTTGACAGTTCCCCCGCCTTCCGCTACGCCGCCGCTCTTAACACTCAGATCGGACACTCAATGGGACGCAAACGCAAAGGTCGCGACATTTCAGGTTGGCTGGTGGTCGACAAACCTGCCGGTATGACCTCAACCGCTGTAGTGAACAAAGTTCGCTGGGCGTTTGATGCCAAAAAGGCCGGTCACGCCGGAACTCTGGACCCCGAAGCCACGGGCGTTCTGGCCATCGCTTTGGGCGAAGCCACCAAAACTGTGCCCTACATCACCGACGATCTGAAATGCTATGAATTCACCGCACGTCTGGGGCAGGCTACTAATACCGATGATGCCGAAGGCGAAGTTATCTCACAATCAGATCTGCGGCCTTCCGATGAGCAGATCAAAGACGCTTTGGGCCCATTTGTCGGCGACATCATGCAAGTACCGCCCAAATTTTCCGCTGTGAAAATTGACGGTCAGCGCGCCTATAAACTGGCACGCGACGGCGAAGATGTGACGATCGAAGCTCGCCCACTTTGGGTCGAAGAGCTGGTCATGACAGATCGCCCCGATGCAGATCACGTGACCCTTGAAATGACCTGTGGCAAAGGCGGATATGTGCGTTCGATCGCCCGTGACCTCGGCGCTGCTTTGGGCTGCTTTGGCCATGTCCTGAAGTTGCGTCGCATCTGGTCAGGCCCCTTTGAGGTCAAGGATGGGCTGACTTTTGACGAGATCGAAAAACTGGCCCGGACGCCCGAACTCGACACCCATCTGCGCCCGTTGGAAGAGGCCCTTGCCGGACTGCCCGAGGTGAAATGCACCGCGGAAAGTGTCACCCGGCTTCGCAATGGAAACCCTGCGATGGTGATTGCTCATGGCGTTGACTACGGCGACGAGGCCTGGGCTTCATTCGAAGGCCAGGCTGTGGCGGTCGGTGTTTTCAAAGCAGGTGAGTTGCATCCAAACCGCGTGTTTGTCCTTCCAGAGGTCTGATCTCACAGTGATCACCCGGCATCATCAAAAAGACGACGCCGCCTCTCAGGCTGAATACTCGGAATGCGGCACATATCGCTATTCTCTGTCACGAGTCTGGCAGCCCGAGGGCAAACGCGTTGTCTTTATTATGCTGAACCCGTCGAAGGCCACGGAAAAGCAGAACGACCCCACCATTGAACGCTGCGAACGCCGCGCACGGGCGTTAGGGTTCGGTGGTTTCTGCGCGGTCAACATTTTTGCTCTGCGCGAAACTGACCCCAAGAAAATGCGCGCCCATAAGTCGCCCGAAGGTCCGGAAAACGATCTGGCCATCACACAGGCATGCCACTGGGCAGATACGATCATTGCCGCATGGGGCGCGCACGGAGATCACCTAAATCGGGGAGCCGCGATGCAAAACGTCTTGCGTGCGACGGGGCGCCCGGTGCACTGCCTTGGCCTTACTAAAAAGGGTCATCCCGGCCATCCACTATACATCGCCTATGCTCAAAAACCCGAGCTTTGGGACATCAGCATCTAATCGAAAGTGCAGGTTTTTTTGATTGCGTCTTGTTAACCACTTTTTCACGATACACTTTACGCCCAGCATCTGCCGTGCCCTTATACTCTGGGGCGTTGTGTGGAGTGGGGAGTAATGTTTATTTTTGGCCTTCTTGGCCTGATGGCAGCCAGCGCAGTTGTCATGGTTGGTTTTGAAGAGATCGCAACCGGAGAGGACGACCTCCTCCCAGAAGACCCTGACCAGATCGAAAACTCCGAATGGGACGGCCTCGACATTGCCCTTGATGGGCTGGACCCAGACAGTCTGACATCGTCTGAAGATCAGATCATTTCAGGCACAGAAGATGACGAAACGATCCTTGGTGGCGCTGGCAAAGACCAAATCAACGGATATGAAGGCGACGACTCCCTGACAGGTCTGGCGGGCGAGGATCACCTGTTTGGCGAGGACGGCAACGACCTTTTGTTCGGTGGTGAAGGTGATGATGTCCTGCATGGCCAAAACGGCGAAGACACACTGAATGGTGAGACCGGCGATGACTCTCTGTTTGGCCATATGGGCAACGACGTGCTGGATGGCGGTGCGGGCAGCGATTCACTTGTAGGTGGCTTTGGCGCCGACAGTCTTGTCGGTGGTGAAGGCAATGACGCCCTGCATGGTGGCGCGGATGATGATACTCTTAGCGGTGGTGAAGGGGGCGATACATTGTTTGGCGGTGACGGGCAGGACGTGATCGTCGGGGCTGACGACACCGGTTCTGAGGCCGATTTCCTGAATGGTGGAGACGGCAATGATATCATAGTTGCCGGGAGTGGCGACTGGATCACGGGTGGCGAAGGTCTTGACCAGTTTTTGCTCGATGAATGGTCGGCCTCGGATCAAATCACGACGATCACGGACTTTGACAGGAGTGAGGACAGTCTTGTTCTTGTTTATGATGGGTCAGACCTCCCCCCTGAGGTCGCGGTTTATGGGTTGGCAGACTCGCCCAATGCGAGCGGCATTTTTGTTGAAGGTGTTCTTGTGGCGACGGTTCAGGGAAACCCTGATTTGTCGGCCGCTGATGTTTCACTGGTTCAGCAAACAACAGTCACTGAGCTTTTGTCCGCCTGATCGCCGCAATCGCCGCACCATATCCCCCTTTTCTTTTGTGCATAAATCTCTTATACGCTCGCATCCGCTCATGAAAACTGGGGGGATTCTCTCCACGGACCTTGCTGGACGACATCCCGGCTCGTGCCCTTAACCCTTTGACCAAAGGAGACCCCGATGTCGATTACTGCTGAAGAAAAAGACCGCGTAATGAAAGAATTCGCAACTAAAGAAGGTGACACTGGTTCGCCCGAAGTTCAGGTTGCTATCTTGTCCTCGCGCATCGCGACTCTGACCGAGCACTTCAAAACCCACAAAAAAGACAACCACGGTCGCCGTGGCCTTTTGAAAATGGTTGCACAGCGCCGTAAGCTGCTGGACTACCTGAAGGGCAAAGAAGAAGCACGCTATACAGACCTGATCAAACGTCTGGGCCTGCGCCGCTAAGAATTCCGATCCTTTTGGATTGTCAGACGCCCGCTCATTTGAGCGGGCGTTTTTCGTTTGTGGCTCGGACGGCCTCAATCCTCCAAAATCCCAAAAGTGTCCGTTTTGTACAATCCTCCCCTCCCCAAGAGTCTGGTTTGTACAATGTGTACAATTCGCGAATTTGATTGCTTTTCGCGCCTTTTGACCTCCAATACCCGCGACACAAATTGGGGCGACCTGCACATGTCTAAGATAACAACCGATGTTCTGGTCATCGGCGGCGGCACCGCCGGATTTGGCGCGGCGGTGGCGGCAGCACGTCAGGGATTGAACGTGCATCTGATCGAGGCAGGCAACAAAGTCGGCGGCGTGATGGCGTTTTGTCCGGGCATGCCTTGGGGTGCCGCCTATCCATGCGACACCAGCATTGGCGGCCTGATGGAGGAGTTGTCGACACGCCTATTTGAGATGCAACCACCCGCCGCCGAAAGACGCCTCTGTACGCTCGAAAATTTTGGCGACGAAATCATTTACGACCACGATATTGCCACCACGGCAATGTTTGAAATGCTGGAAGAGGCGGGCGTGCATCTGCACCTGAATGCCACAGCCATTGCACCGGACATGCAGGACACAAAGATTGCATCAGTGTCGTTCTTTGATCGCCATGGGCAACATGATATCGCCGCCAAGATCGTCATCGACTGTTCCGGGGACGGTGATATTTCCGCCAAAGCCGGGGTGCCCTTTGTCCTGGGCGACGCGCGGGGCAATATGATGGGGGTCACGTTGACCTTTATGATGGAGAACGCCGACTGGGATCGGGTGTTTGCCCAGAATGATCCCTATTTCACAAGCTACGCCGCCAAGGGTATCGCTGAAGGGCGGCTGCACGAGGATTTGGGCAAGCTGTATCTGATGAAGGGGTTTCACCAGAATACCGTGTTCTGCAATTCGGTTGTGATCCGTGGCATCGACGGCACCAACCCCGAGGCCGTGGCCAAGGGCACTCAGGAAGGACGACGCCGGGCTGTGCAAATGGCCCGGTTCCTGCAACAGGATATTCCCGGGTTTGAAAACGCGCATATGACCAATCTGGGGCCGACCGTGGGCGTGCGCGAAACCCGCAAACTAAAGGGTGTCTATGAGATCACCGCTCAGGACCTTGCCGATGGTACCAGATTTCCAGACGGGATCGTATGTTGCGACAACCCGATTGATGACGTGATGCGCACCTCCAGCGACATGACCCATGACGCAATGGTGGAAACAGGCGATTACTACACCATCCCGTTTCGCGCCTTGGTGCCCGAGTATGTATCAAACCTGATGTTTGCGGGGCGGATTATCTCGGCCGATGCAACCGCCTTTGCGTCCGTGCGCGGCATGCCGCAATGCATGGCGATGGGGCAGGCCACGGGTACGGCGGCGGCGTTGGCGATCGCTGAGGGGTGTGCTGTGCAGGAAGTGGATCACGCAACACTGGTCAAGGCGTTGCAGGCGCAAGGTGTTCAGGGATTGGGACGCGAAGAATTGGCGAAAACTTAGGAATGGCGGGATGTCTGGTTTGAGCCCTAAGCGGTCACCGTATGATATACAGTCAGAATCTGTGGGAGAACTTTGGGGGCGATACCTTGAGTGAATTTTTTGATGAAGCGATGGCGGCACAGCAGGAGCGCCTAGCATGTACCAAGGACATGGTGCACCAGCGTTCGGAACTAATGCGAGTTCTATCGCCAAGGTCCGGTGAACACATTTTAGAACTTGGCTCTGGCAATGGAATTTTCGCGCGTGAGTTGGTCGATTGCTTAGGTTCGGGCGGCCGCGTGGTTGGGCTGGATTCCTCGGAAGCGATCAATGGGATGGCACAACATTTTTGCCCGCAGGGTGAATTTGTTCTGGGTGACGCTGTGTCCCTACCATTTGAAGATGTGACCTTTGATGCCGTGGTTGCGGCGCAATTGTTCAGCTTTTTGGATGATGTTGATCAGGCTTTGAAAGAAGCATTTCGTGTGCTTAGACCCGGAGGCCGCATCGTAATCTTGGATACTGATTGGGATACCCTTGTTTGGCAAAACAACACACCTGACTTGATGGCGCGGATGTTGGACGCATACAAGGCAGTCTATGCTGATGCCCATGTGTCGAAATCACTGCCGCAACGACTTGTTCGGTCGGGTTTCTGCAATATCACATCGGAAAGCTTTGTCGTCCTAAACACCGATTTTGGAGACAATACATATGCAAGGCAAACCGCTGGGTTTGCGACAGCAATCATGGAGGGATCGCCGGAATTCAGTTCAGAGGATCAAATGAACTGGCTGGATGACCAAAAGAATCTGGACCAAAGTGAAGGGTTTTTCTTTTCGCTAAACCGCTACATTTTCAGCGGAAGAAAATGATCTTGGGCGAAAGTCTGCTTCGTCCGCAGAGCAGACATAGTCCTCAGCCTTCGGTCTGCCCCACCTAATCATTGTCCCGAATGATCTCGGCCACGCGTTTGCCGATTTCGCGGCTGCCTTTGATAGATGGGTGGATCATGCTGACCGTATGAAAACTGCGGTCGCCGTGCGGCACCATTTCAGCCAGGGACAGGAAATGAACACCGTCGGCAAACTTGGCCAGTTTGGCGATGCGCGCTTCCAGTTTGTCGCCTTCGTCGCGACAGGCATCGATAACCGAGCCAACGCCGGGGCTGCGCAGATAGCCGACAAAGACCACCTGAGCACCGCTGCTGCGCAGTTTGCCGATCAACCCCGGAATGGCGCCTTTTTTACCATCGGCTGAAATCATGCGGTCCATTTTTTTGTCGCAGGCTTTGCAGCCACATCCCAGCCACAGATCATTGCCCCCGCCATTCAGAACAACCCATTCCCAATCGCCCGGAGTGTACTGTTTGGCGATCTTCATCCCCATCGACCCGGTGACTGGCAAGCCGTACAAAACCCGGGCACCACCAATCGAGCGGTTTTCAACAGGTTCCTTCAGCTCGTTGGCCACAACATGGGAAACCGAACGACCACTGACGCCATGCCAAGCCAAAAGGCTGTCGCCCATAGTCAGAATGCGGGGTGTTTTGTCTTCTGCGGCACCAAAACCACTCCAAAGGCTCATCAGCAAGGCGAGCGAAATCAAAAGAGATTTTCTAAACATAATTCATCATATCCAATGCGCCCAAAGGCATGGCGCCATAATACTACAGAGATCGCATGTGAGAAGGGCAACAATCCGAACTAAATGCGGAGAAACCGAGGCCTTGTGCATTCTCTGCCCGATGCAGTTTGCAGTTTCCAAACCACTTGTTTTCCTATATGGCCGCTCCATCTGAGCGTGGTGCCCTGATCCCGGCACCCGATAACAAGGATGAAGAGGGATCGGCGGCAATGCGGCCGCTATTGAAACGGGAGACCCAGGAACGCCTGGGAGTGCTCCCAACTAGGAAACGATATATGTTTGACGTAACGACAAAATCTATGCAGTGGGGTGAAGAAACCCTCACTCTGGAAACGGGCAAAGTTGCCCGTCAGGCTGACGGCTGTGTGATCGCCACTTTGGGCGAAACATCCGTGATGGCTGCTGTGACCTTTGCGAAGGCACCAAAACCCGGTCAGGACTTTTTCCCGCTGACCGTTCACTACCAAGAAAAATACTATGCCGCAGGTAAAGTACCTGGTGGCTTCTTCAAGCGTGAGGCCCGTCCCACCGAGAAAGAAACTCTGACCGCGCGTCTGATCGACCGTCCGATCCGCCCGCTGTTTGTGCCTGGCTTCAAAAACGAAGTTCTGGTGATGTGCACCGTGCTGAGCCACGATCTGGTAAACGACCCCGACATGGTTGCGATGATCGCAGCCTCGGCCGCGTTGACCATTTCGGGCGCTCCGTTCATGGGCCCAATCGCTGCAGCACGCGTTGGCTTTGAAGAGGGCGAATATGTTCTGAACCCAACGGTTGATGACATGCACGTTCTGCGCAACAACCCAGACCAGCGTCTGGATCTTGTTGTTGCTGGCACCAAAGACGCCGTGATGATGGTGGAATCGGAAGCATACGAACTGTCCGAAGCAGAAATGCTCGGTGCGGTGAAATTTGCACACGAGTCTATCCAGCCTGTGATCGACCTGATCATTGACCTGGCCGAAGACACAGCCAAAGAGCCGTTTGACTTCCAGCCGCCAGAATATGGCGATCTGTATGATGCGGTTAAAGCAGCTGGCGAAACCGACATGCGTGCCGCTTTTGCTTTGACTGACAAACAAGAGCGCACTGCTGCTGTTTCGGCAGCCCGTGCCGTTGTCAAAGACGCCTTGACCGAAGACCAGCTGGCAGACGCCAACCTTGGCTCGGCGATGAAAAAGCTCGAAGCTGGCATCCTGCGCGGTGACGTTGTCAAAACTGGCAAGCGTATCGACGGACGTGGCACTGCCGACATCCGTGGCATCGAATGTCAAACTGGCCTGTTGCCTCGTACGCACGGCTCGGCCTTGTTCACACGTGGCGAGACCCAAGGTCTGGTTGTGACCACTTTGGGCACCGGCGATGACGAGCAAATGATCGACGCACTGACCGGTACATACCGTTCGAACTTCCTCTTGCATTATAACTTCCCTCCCTATTCGGTTGGTGAAGTTGGTCGTGTGATGGGCCCAGGACGTCGTGAGATTGGTCACGGAAAACTGGCATGGCGTGCGCTTCAGGCGGTTCTGCCTGCGGCAACCGACTTCCCGTACACGGTACGTGTTGTGTCTGAGATCACTGAATCCAACGGCTCGTCTTCGATGGCGTCGGTTTGCGGTGGCTCTTTGTCGATGATGGATGCGGGTGTTCCGCTGACGTCTGCTGTTGCTGGTGTGGCCATGGGTCTGATCCTGGAAAACGACGGATCATATGCGATCCTGTCGGACATCCTGGGTGACGAAGACCACCTTGGCGACATGGACTTCAAAGTGGCAGGTACCGAAAATGGTATCACGTCGCTGCAGATGGACATCAAGGTGGCCGGCATCACACCTGAAATCATGGAAAAAGCTTTGGCTCAGGCCAAAGACGGCCGGATGCACATTCTGGGCGAGATGAACAAAGCACTGACAGGTGCCGCTGACTTCTCGATCCACGCGCCGCGCATTGAAACCATGCAGGTTCCAACGGATAAGATCCGTGAAGTGATCGGCTCGGGCGGTAAAGTGATCCGTGAAATCGTTGAAGTGTCGGGCGCTAAAGTCGACATCAACGACGAAGGCATCATCAAGATTGCATCGCCAAACGGCGAAGCCATCAAGAAAGCCTATGACATGATCTACTCGATCGTGGCAGAACCTGAGGTCAACAAAATCTACGACGGTAAAGTCGTGAAGATCGTTGATTTCGGCGCCTTCGTGAACTTCTTTGGCAAACGTGACGGCCTTGTGCACGTCAGCCAGATCGAAAACCGTCGCCTGAACCATCCGTCGGATGTTCTGAAAGAAGGCCAGGACGTGAAGGTCAAGCTTTTGGGCTTTGACGATCGCGGCAAAGTGCGCCTGTCGATGAAAGTTGTCGATCAGGAAACTGGCGAAGAAGTCGTTGCCGAGAAAAAAGAGGATTAATCCTCTCTCGTTTGAAACAACAAAGCCCCGGTGGAAACGCCGGGGCTTTTTCTTTGGGCTAAGCGTCGTTATCTGTGGGTCATGCACAGCCTGATCATCCATATGTCTTCCAGCATTGAGCGGCGTGAAAACGTTGATCGTTTGCTGAGTGACCTGCCTAACGCGCAGGTGATCGAAGCCGTTGACGGACGGTTGCCCGAAGTACAAACAAGCGTTGATCTGCGCCCCGGAGATCTGCACGATCCCCACTATCCCTTTGCGATCAAAGGGGGGGAAATCGGTTGTTTCTTAAGCCACCGTGCCTGTTGGCAAAAGATCGTGGATGAAAATTGGGACGCGGCCATTGTCGCCGAAGATGACCTTGCGATTGCGCCAGATAGACTGGCCCCGCTCATGAAGCTACTGGCACGCAATTCCACGCCAGACTGCTTTATCCGCATTCCACCAAAAGACCGGGAAACTCAGGCAACCGTGACCGACCGAGAGGAAGACATGGCGCTGTTTACACCCTACATCATTGGTTTGCAGACAACCGCGCAAGTGGTTGGCCGCAATGCGGCACAGCGCCTTCTGGCCGCTACACAAACACTTGATCGCCCGGTCGATACGTTCCTACAAATGCATTGGATCACAGACCAGAAGGTTGAAACCATCCTGCCCAATGGTGCCACCGAGATGCCCTTTGGCGCGGGCTCGACCGTGCAACATAAGTCCGGCGGATTGCGTTCCAAACTGATGCGCGAAATCCGCCGTGCCCGCTACAGGGCTCTGGTCAATCGCAACCCTCAGACTTAATGGTGCGGCGCAAGGCACTTCACCTTGGCCCAAAAACTCTCGCCGAAGGCGGTTGGCTGCGAAATCCGATCTTTTGCAACACCATCGGATCAGACATCGATTGACTCTTCAATTAATTTGATCAAATTCTCACCAAAGCCGTCGCAAACCCTTTTGCGGGCCTCATTTTGCACGCGGGATGTGCACAGAGTTCTCTGGAGAGTCACGATGATTGAGAAACGCCAATTTTACATCAACGGAGCCTGGGTCAACCCGGTTGCCGTAAACGATATGGATGTGATTGATCCGGCCACGGAAGACGTGTGCGCCGTGATCTCAATCGGCGATCAGGCCGATACAGACGCCGCCGTCGCCGCTGCCAAAGCAGCGTTCCCGACCTGGGCGGATACGCCGTTGGAAGAGCGTATCGCGCTTTTGCGTAAACTGGGTGAAGTCTATGAAGACCGCCGCGATGACATGGCCGAGGCCATGCGCCTGGAAATGGGCGCGCCCATCGATCTGTCGCGCAACTCGCAATGGGGATCAGGCAGCTGGCATCTGGAAGGATTCCTTGATGCCCTCGAAGGCTTCGAGTTCGAGAAAGTTTACAAAGAGGTTGATCGCATCCGCCTTGAGCCGATTGGCGTGTGCGGCATGATCACGCCTTGGAACTGGCCAATGAACCAAGTGTTCCTCAAGGTTATTCCGGCGCTGGCCGTGGGCTGCACGATGGTGTTGAAGCCTTCGGAAATCGCACCGTTGTCGTCGATCGTTTTTGCCGAAATCGTGGATGCTGCGGGCTTCCCCGCTGGTGTGTTCAACATGGTGAACGGCGATGGTGTCGGCGTTGGCACACAGCTGTCCTCGCACCCGGATGTGGACATGATCAGCTTTACCGGATCAACCCGCGCTGGCACGGCCATTTCTAAGGCCGCCGCCGATACGCTCAAGCGCGTGAGCCTCGAGCTGGGCGGAAAAGGCGCCAACATCATCTTTGCCGACGCGGACGAAAAGGCGGTCAAGCGCGGTGTGATCCACTGCATGCAAAACACTGGCCAATCGTGCAACGCGCCAACCCGTATGTTGGTGGAACGGTCACATTATGCCAAAGCAATCGAGCAGGCCAAAGCCGCTGGAGACGCCACTCAGGTCGGCCCGACAAGCGACTCCGGCCGCCATCTGGGCCCCGTCGTCAGCGAGTTGCAGTACAACAAAATTCAAGGCCTGATCGAAACCGGAATCAAAGAGGGCGCGACCCTTTTGACGGGCGGACTGGGACGCCCGGAAGGCATCAACAAAGGCTATTATGTACGTCCAACGATCTTTGCGGACGTCACGCCGGATATGACCATCTACCGCGAAGAAATCTTTGGCCCTGTTCTGGCCATCACACCCTTTGACAGTGAAAAAGAAGCCATCGATATGGCCAATGACACAGTCTATGGCCTGACAAACTATATCCAGACCAGCAATGCCGAACGCGGGGTGCGCGTCGCGCGGGCTGTCAGATCTGGTATGGTCGAAGTCAATGGTGCGGATGCCCAATGCGGGTCGCCATTTGGCGGTTATGGCCAGTCGGGCAATGGTCGCGAAGGCGGTGTCTGGGGCATCGAAGAATTCTGCGAAATCAAGGCCATCGCAGGATGCCCCTGGTAAAACACCCGACCAGCAAATTCAAACGCCGGGGTCCATCCCCGGCGTTTATTATTCTGGCGACCCTCTAAGAGCTTTGTGATGCCATTCTTCCCAAATGAACGGGTAGCACCAGACACAAGTATGGGTCTTGGACAGAGCCTCGCGGATATCATCGCGTCGCTTGCGATCCCCTTCGCTGAACTTGTGAAACTGGACTGTGATGCGTTCGAACTGATCTATTAAACCGTTCTCAATCAAGGCAGGCAGCAGGTCGTACTCACCGCCTTCGATGTTCATTTTGGTCGCGCCAATCTTTTCAAATCCAAACTCTTTGAACACCTCCGCAACATTGCGGACAGCCCCTTTGGCGGTTGGACCATCGGCCACCAAGGCGGAAGATGCATTTTCATCATCAGACAGAAGCAACTCAGCGTCAGCGCTGCCGATGGCATAGGCATGCGGCACCACGTCGTCGCGTTCTGCAAATCGCTGCTCAATCATGGTTGCAAACCGCGGGTGCGGCTCGAACACATGCACATTCACCGCATAACGCGCCGCCATCGCCTCGGCCCAGTCTCCGTGATAACCGCCGATGTCCAGCACCACATCGCCGGGCATCAACCCTGTATAGGACGCGGGCGTATTCTTGCCATGCGCTGCGCGAAAGGCTTTGTATTCCGCGCGAAATGCGCGATACGCCGGGTCTGTCATGATCCGCCAGAATTTACTCAGCTCGCTTCGAACGCTCATGTTTGCTCCTGATTTCTGCCTCGCCCGCAGAGCTGACCTCTGCTAACAAGGCTGTGTTTTACGCCAAAAGGAAGTGGCTTACCATGATCTTCGCGCGGCTGTTTGGTGGTCTCGGCAACCAGATGTTTCAATATGCGGCCGGTCAGGCGCTGGCCACCCGTTTGGGCACCAAGCTGGCGCTCGATTTCCGCAGTATTGAGAACAATGGCACACGCCCGTTGACCGAAGTTTTCGATCTGGACATTACGCCAGCACCATCGCTACCCCCCGCGAAACATGACGGAATTTTGCGTTATGGTCTTTGGAGGGTCTTTGGTAGCGACCCAAGGTTTCAGCGTGAAAAGGATCTTGGGTATAATTCCGGTTTTGCACAGTGGACCGACAACAGCTACCTGCACGGCTACTGGCAATCCGAGCAGTATTTCGCCGAAATCGCCGACCATTTGCGACAGGTGTTCCAGCCAACCCCGGCTCCGTCACCGGAAAATGCAGCGATTGCTGACCACATCAACTTAACGACGTCTGTGTCTCTGCATGTGCGTCGCGGCGACTACCTCGCGGTGGGTGCACACGGCGTTTGCTCAGAAGACTACTACAATGCAGCGATTGAACACATCGCAGCTCGCCAGATTGGCAGACCAACGATTTTTGTGTTTTCAGATGATCCGCAGTGGGCCCATGACAATCTGCCCCTGCGTTTCGAAAAGGTCGTTGTCGACATTAACGGCCCAAAAACCGACTTTGAAGACCTGCGCCTGATGAGCCTCTGCCAACACAATATCATCGCCAATAGTTCATTCTCTTGGTGGGGCGCATGGCTCAACAATAATCCGGAAAAAATTGTGGCCGCTCCGACAGACTGGTTCGCCGCAAAAGGCATGCAAAACCCGGATATTCTACCAAATGACTGGCACCGGATTTCTGCCTAGAGCAAAGCCTGTGCTTCACAATTTCGAAAATACACTGGGGTGAGCATCGCCTTTGCCTGGGCAGAAACGTCATAAGGGGCGACGCCCCTCTTCAGTTTCTAAAATGGCGCCTTGGCCCGAAAACTCATCCCTCGGCCACTGTCAGGATGATTGATACGCAGTTCTTCGGAATGCAGCATCATCCGGTCATAGTCCTCACGGGCCGCTCCTTTGGCATACAAAGGATCCCCTAAGATCGGATGGCCCAGCGCCTGCATGTGCACGCGTAGCTGATGCGTGCGTCCGGACTTGGGCGACAACCGTACACGGGTGTCATCGTCTGACACCTTCAGCACACGCCAATCGGTCACCGCTTGCTTGCCCGTGTCATGGCATACCATCTGGCGGGGGCGGTTCTCCCAATCGACAATCAAAGGCAAATCAACGGTGCCGGATTTTTCCTCCATCCGTCCCTCAAGCCGCGCGACATAAGTCTTTTTCGTCGATCGCTTTTCAAACTGCATCGACAGGTTTCGCTGTGCATGAGGGGTCAGTCCGAACACCAATACGCCCGAGGTGTCGCGATCCAGCCGATGCACCAATAGAGCGGTGGGAAAGGCCACTTGCAAACGGGTCAAAAGACAATCCGCCAGATGGTCCCCCCGGCCCGGCACAGACAACAGTCCGGCAGGCTTGTCGACGACGACGATCTCGTGATCTTCGTGCAGGACCACGAGCGGATCCATGGGCGGGGTATAATCGGATGAAACTGCCATGCGCAGGCTTTAAAGACCCAGCCTCGGATCGGCAACCCAACGTCAGCCTTGCCTAAGCAAAAGATATCGGCAGTCTTGGACAAAATACGAGGAAGGTCTCATGCACCCAACCATCCAGCGCATTCAAGAGGTTATTGCCTCAGGTGATGACACGTTGATCGAGGGCCTTTTGGCCGAGGACGTCACCTTTTTACCGCCCACGTACTGGGCCACGTGGACCGGCCGCGAGCCGGTGGCCATGCTTCTTGGTCATGTGGGTAAGATCTTTACTGAATTCCGGTATCGTCGCATTCTTGGCGAGGGAAAAGACTGGATCTTAGAGTTCCAGTGCAAGGTCGGTGATCTTGATGCGGTTGGAGTTGATCTTTTGACACTTGATGATGATGGCCTCATCCAGAAATTTGAGGTTGCCATTCGCCCCTACAAAACGGTCAAGGCTTTGCGCGAGGCGATGAACGCGCGGGTCATGAGCGACCCTCGCTTTCTTAAGCATAAGGATGCTGTCACAAGAGGCTGACATGATGGCGTTGGATCAAATTGCAAGGCTCCTACTTGCGCCGGTGTTGCTTGCCCAAGGCCTGTGGGTGCGGCGCACAGCACAACAGCTGCCCGAACCGCCGGGACCGCGATCCGGAGGCAAGGGCGATGGATTACGGCTTTTGATTCTGGGCGACAGTTCGGCGGCAGGGGTTGGTGCCAGAACGCAGTCCAAAGGTCTGGGCGGTCAGCTTTCGAAGGTGATGGAACAACACGGCCCGTTGACTTGGCATCTGGAGGCAGAGATCGGGGCCACCACAAAAACCTCGTTAAGAAAGCTGTCTGAGTTGCCGGATCAGACCTTTGACACGGCCCTTTTGGTGCATGGGGTGAATGACACCACGCGTTTTACCTCTTCCAAGATGTTCCAGGCGCGACAGAAAAAGCTGATGGATCACCTGCGCAGGCGCCATGGTGTCAGGCATGTGATCCTCTCAGGCCTGCCGCCAATGCACCATTTTCCACTACTGCCACAGCCCCTTCGGTGGGTGCTGGGGTGTCATGCGGTAAGGCTCGATCGTGTTCTGGCGGGCATCGCACAGTCGCAGGAAGACGTCAGCCATCTGGCGCTTGATTTGCCCTATGAGCCCCGATTTGTGGCGATTGATGGATTCCACCCCTCAGAAGACGCCTATGCTGTGTGGGCCGGACAAATTGCCAAGGCGATCCCAGGTTAGGGTTTCGGTTGGCGCAGCTGACGCACCATAGGAATTGAATAGACCACCAAAGCGGCCCAGATCAGGGGAAACGCGATCATCCGCCCCTGCCCGATTTCTTCTCCGAACGCGAGGATTGCGGTGACGAAGATCATCGTTGGCGCGATGTATTGCAGGATACCCATCGTCGACAGGCGCACCAGCTTGGCTCCGTTGGCGTAGACCATAAGCGGCACTGCCGTGACTGCGCCGCACCCCACCAGCAAAGCGGTATCGTAAAGACCAATCCCGAAATGCGCCGTACCCGAGGCAGTTAGCCAAGCAGCATAGCCTACTGCAGGTATGGCGAGGATCAGAACCTCGAGCAGGAAGCCCTGATTAGGTCCGATAGGCAAAGACCGTTTGAACATCGCGTAAAAACCCCAGCTGAATGTTAGCCCCAATGCCGCCCAGGGCAACGAACCAGCGTCAACAATCAGGACCGCAACGCCCGCAGAGGCAAGGCCAATGGCGACGAACTGTGCCCGCGTCAAACGTTCCCCCAGAAAAACGGCCCCAAGACCGATGCTAAACAATGGGTTGATGTAGTAACCAAGGGCCGCATCCAGCGCGTTTCCACTTGTGATGGCCCAAACGTAAATCGCCCAGTTAACCGAAACCAGCGCGGCGGTCAGGCAAGCCATCGCCAGCATACGCGGATTGCCAAGGGCCGCCTTGAGATCATGGGTGCGTTTTAGCGCAATCAACACCAACCCGGCTATTGGAATAGACCAAATGACCCGGTGCGCCACGACCTCAATTGGCGGGATATGAGACAGCAGTTTCATATAGAGCGGTAAAAAACCCCAAAGCACATAGGCCGTCACCGCAAAGGCGAATCCTCGTGGGGTATCTTCGGCCTGGGATTTAATTGGGGGCTGCGCCATTCCGGCACTCCTGAATGAGCTACCGAATTCTTATGGCAGGAGATTTGCGAAAAGAAACCTCAAAAAATGAGAGCCCCGGCATCAACATTTGTGATGCCGGGGCTCAATACTTTTATAACTTAAACTTTGACCCGTTCCGACTTGGGATCATACATCGGCTTGAGCGACGCCTCGGCGCGCACGCGGGTGCCCATCACGTCGATCTCATAGGTTGAGGCCAACACGTCAGCCGCTTTTTCACCTTCGCAGGGCACGTAGCCCATGCCGATGGCACCGCCCAGCGTGTGGCCGTAGTTGCCAGAGCTGATGTAGCCGACAATCTCGCCGTCGCGGATCAGGGGTTCATTATGGAACAACAGCGGTTCGGGATCGGTCAGTTTGAACTGCACCATGCGGTGTTTCGGCCCGGTTTCCTTGCGTTCCAGCACGGCGGCCTTGCCGATAAAGTCGGGCTTGTCAGTTTTCACCGCAAAGCCAAGCCCGGCGTCGATCACATGGTCTTCGCAGGTGATGTCATGACCAAAGTGGCGGAAGCCTTTTTCGATGCGACATGAATCCATCATGTGCATGCCGCACAGCTTAAGCCCCATGTCCTGTCCGGCCTCGAACAGAGTTTCAAAGGCGTGGCCCGCCATGTCTGCGGAGACATAGATTTCCCAGCCCAGTTCGCCCACGTAAGTGACGCGGTGCGCGCGCGCGATCCCCATGCCCAGCTCAATGTCCTGCGCGGTGCCAAACGGGTTGGTAGCGTTGGTGAAATCTGCGGGCGATACTTTTTCCAAGAGCTTGCGCGCGTTGGGGCCCATGATGGCCAGCACACCTTCGCCAGGGGTCACATCAGTGATGACCACATTAAAGTTGCCTTTGTGACGCTCCATCCAGACCTGATCCGCCAGACGGGTCACCGCTGGTGTCACGACCAGATAGGAAGTCTCGGTCAGGCGAGTGATGGTCACATCCGCCTCGATACCGCCGCGCGAATTCAGGAACTGCGTATAGACGATCTTGCCATTCGGTACTGAATAGTTGCCGCCGCCAACATAGTTCAAAAAGGCTTCGGCGTCGGGGCCTTCGACACGGATTTTGCCAAAGGAGGACATGTCGTACATGCCGACGTTTTCACGCACCGCGCGGTGTTCAGCAGCCGAATTTTCAAACCAGTTCTGACGTTTCCACGTGTATTGGTATTCGCGTTCCTGACCTTCGTTGGCAAACCAGTTTGCGCGCTCCCACCCGCCTATCTCGCCCATGACCGCACCTTGTGCGAGCAGGTCGTGATGGAATGGCGTGCGGCGCACACCACGTGCGGTGGCCTTTTGGCGATAGGGGTAGTGATCGGCATAGAGCAGGCCGAGGGTCTCTTTAGAGCGTTCGAAAAGATAGGTTTTATTGCCCTGGAACGGGTGCATCCGACTAATGTCAACGTCGCCCAGATCAAACGGTTTCTCGCCGTCCTGCATCCATTGTGCCAGCGCCATACCGGCGCCACCGGCCGACTGGATACCGATCGAGTTGAACCCGGCAGCGACCCAGACGTTGTCCATCTCGGGCGCGAGGCCAAGGTGGTAGGCATCGTCCGGCGTAAAGCTTTCGGGACCATTGAAGAAGGTGTGAATGCCCGCCTCGGCAAGCATCGGCATACGATTGACAGCGGCTTCCAGAATGGGTTCGAAATGGTCGAAATCTTCGGGCAGCTGATCGAACTCAAAACTGTCCGCGATACCGTTCATGCCCCAAGGCTTGGCGTTGGGTTCAAAGGCACCGAGCAGAATTTTTCCGGCATCCTCTTTATAATAAGCGCATTCATCCGGCACGCGGAGAACCGGCATCTGAGCCAGTTTGTCGATGCCTTCGGTGACGATGTAGAAGTGTTCACAAGCATGCAGCGGAACATTGCTTCCCGCCATTTTACCAACCTCATGGCCCCACATACCCGCGCAGTTGACGATCATGTCACAAGCGATATGGCCCTGTTCCTTGCCGTCATCGCTGGCCCAGTCCACGCCTGTGACGCGACGCCCCTCTTTGGACATACCCGTGACTTTGATGCGTTCTTTGACCGTTGCGCCCATCTGACGTGCGCCTTTGGCCAGTGCCAGCGCGATGTTGGCCGGATCGGCCTGACCATCGGTTGGCAACCAGACACCACCAGTGACCCCGTCAAGATTGATATGTTCGTATTTTTCCAAAACTTCCTTTGGCGAAAGCTCTTCCACGGGAACACCAAAAGCACGTGCCATGGCGGCAGTGCGATAGAGTTCTTCCAGACGCTCATCCGTCAGCGCAGCCGACACGGATCCGACCTGACGCATGCCTGTCGCGACGCCGGTCTCTTCCTCCAGTCCGAGGTACAATTCGGCAGAATAGCGCGCCAGCTTGGTCATATTCGCGGTCGCGCGCAGCTGACCAATCAGGCCAGCAGCATGCCATGTCGTGCCAGAGGTCAGTTGCTTGCGTTCCAGAAGAACCACATCCTTCCAGCCGAGTTTCGCGAGGTGATAGGCCACCGAACAGCCTACAATACCGCCACCGATAATGACCACGCGGGCCTTGTTAGGAAGATCAGCCATTTTTTTCTCCAACGATCCTGAGTCGTGCGTATTCTGTCAGTTTGGGTCGAAAAAAACATTCCAAATACGTCACTAAATGAAAGGGAAACCCCCTGCTTATATTGTTATGTTTGCGCCGCGCGGCGCTCTTTTCGTACAACCAATGGGGTTTTCCCAAAGAAACTTTTATAGAGCCCACTGAACCCGCTGCCAAAGCCACAAACCAAACCAACCTCGCGCACACTGAGGGTTGTGTTCAGCAAGAGGTTGTTTGCTCTGGCCAGCCGAAGTTCGCGGTAGAACGTGTTGGGCGTTGTGTTCAGATAGGTGCGGAATTTGCGTTCCAGAGAGCGGTTCGAAATCTCGAGAAGGCGCACCAGATCATTGATCGGCAGAGGCTCTTCGATGTTGGCGCTCATCAATTCGATGCATTGATCCAGTTCGTTGTCACCGGTGCTGGTGGATTTGGCCCCGCCAAACGGTTGTTGGGTCGAAAAATCGCGAATACGTTCATGCAGCATGATATCCGCCACTGTCATCTTGGTCGCCGCCGAAACATGCCGCCCAATCAGATTGAGCGTGACGTCCAGCGTGGCCTCCATGCCCGCGCAGGTTACGACGCGACCGTCTTCCACAGCCAGCGAAGACCCGGCATCAAAGAATCCAATGCGTTCGCGCAACAAAGCACTGTTTTCCCAATGCGTGGTCAAGGCCTGATGGCGGTCACCATGTTCGCTGATATAGCGGCTGGCGGCCTCGGCCAGCAGGAACACCTGAGCATTGCGATAGGTATAGGATTTGACAGTACTGCCGACCGACAACGCCGGATTGTCTGGATTGGAATTACCAACCACAAACAGGTAATCTGCCGTCGGTTTTTCGGGCAAACACTCGGTTTCAACAAGAACACCGGTACGGGTCCGCACGATGCCACCCCGCAGAGACCGATAGGTGCATTCGAACACCGGGCTGACGCTGACGCGGTTTGCGATCATCAGGACATCCACAATGCCTGCCAACTCTGTCAGGACAAAATCGTCCGCCAGCAATATGTCAATTCGCCAGACCTTGCTGACGTTTACAAACTCTTTCTGGCGAACTCCGGCTGTCATATCAAATCACCTTGTAGCCATCTGCAATCAGACGCTCTGCGAGGGCTGCGATGTGGGCGGGCCCAACTTCACAACATCCCCCCGTAAACGTCGCACCCATTTTGACCCAACCCATCGCGAACTCAGCATAGGCTTCGGGCGTCAAATCCTGACGGGCCTTCAATTCTGAAACCGTGCCACCGATTTCAAGCGCATCAATGCCCGTGAAACCGTTGGCGTAAGCACCGACAGGTTTGTTACGCGCCAACAATGCGCCAAGATTGGCGTCAACCACCTCGGGCTTGGAACAATTCAGCATTATCCCTGTGTGCCCCATCCCGTCGAGCGCATCCAACGCGGCCTCGAGCGTTTCACCCGATCGCAGAGTGCCGCTGTCGTCATCGTTCAAGGTCATCGACACCCATGTTGGCACGCCGGTTTCAACCCCGGCCTGCGCTGCCGCGGTGACCTCAGCCACCGAAGACAATGTCTCGCAAAGGAATACATCGCAGGCATCAACCTGCGGTGCCGCAATTTCGCGATAGGCCGGCAGCAAATCGTCGTGGCTGCGCGCCATGTCCGGGCGATAGGATCCATGTAACGGCGGCAGACACCCGGCAATGCGGACCGTGTCAACACCTGTGGCCTCACGTGCAGCCTGAACCAACGCAATGGCCTGTTTTTGAAGGGTCAGGAACAATTCCGGCACGCCTTCACGTGCCAGACGTTCGGGCGTGGCCGAGTAATTGTTCAGGGTAATCATCCGCGCACCGGCACGGATGAAATCTTCGTGCACACCCTGCACCACCTCTGGTTCTTCCATCATAACCTTGGCAGACCAGAGAGGATGTGGCGGCATCGAGGAACGCTTGATTAACTCCTGTCCGGTGCCACCATCTTTGAGGATGACCGAGGTCATGCGCGCAGTCTTTCGTTGGCCGGATCCCAGATCGGTTGATCTTCCTGAACCACGGCGCGACATTTCTCGCCGTAGATTTCAACCTCCAGCTCAGTGCCCGGAACCGCATGTTCGGCTTTGACCATACCCAGCGCGATGGACGCGTTGACACGGTAGCCCCAGCCACCCGAGGTGGTCTCACCAATGATTTCACCATCTTTCCAGATGCAGGACATGTAAGGCGCGTCCGCATCACCGGCCTCAACAATCAGGGTGACGAAGGATTTCTTCACGCCTTGCTGTTTTTCGGCCTGAATGGCAGCCTTGCCCGGGAAGTCCTGAGGTTTGTCGAGTTTGACAAAACGGCCCAGGCCCGCTTCGAGCAGCGAATAGTCTGTCGACAGATCGCCTTTCCACGCGCGGTAACCTTTTTCCAGACGCAGAGAGTTCAGTGCATACATGCCAAACGGTTTAGCACCTGCATCCAGCACCGCGTCGTAGATCGCAGGCATGTCAGCATTCAGGGCGTGCACTTCCCAGCCCAGCTCACCGGCAAAGGACACACGGATCAGATGGGCCGGCTGGCCCGCAACGGTGGCGGCCTGATGGGTCAGCCAGCCGGTGGAGAGGTCGGCATCATCCGAGAGACCCGCCAGCAGATCGCGCGCCTTGGGCCCGGTGACGATCAGCGTGCCACGGGTGGTGGTGATGTCTTTGACGGTCACGCCAGCCGGCATCGCGTTCACAAGGATATCGCGGTCATGCCACTGTGCAGTTGCTGCCGTGATCATCACAAACTCATCCTCATCCAGACGCATGCAGGACATCTCGGTCAGGATGCGGCCACGGGTATCCGCGATATACACCAGATTGATGCGTCCCACTTTGGGCAGGCCACCGGTGACCAGACCGCGCAGCGCCTCTGCAGCACCTTCGCCCTGCAGCATAAAGCGCGAGAAACCCGGCAGATCCAGAACGCCAACGCCATCGCGCACGGCTTCGCATTCTTCTTTGATGCGATCTGTCCACGGACCCTGACGGCCCCATGTGTGGGTGCCTTCCTCGGATGTGTCATCACCATCTTTGGCAAACCAGTTGGCGCGTTCCCAGCCGTTGTAGGCACCCATGACGCCGCCCAGCGCTTTGATTTTGTCATGTACTGGCGACAGTTTCTTGTCGCGTGCGGCGGGCCATTCGTGGGCCGGGAAGTGCATGGCATATTCGTTGCCGTAAACTTCCATGCCTTTCTTGTTGCAATAGTCCTGATCGGTGTAGTCGGTGTAGCGGCGCGGATCGACCGCCCACATGTCCCATTCGGTGCTGCCATCGACAATCCATTCCGCCATGACTTTGCCCGCGCCACCGCCCTGTGCGATGCCAAAGGTAAAGACGCAGGCCTCAAAGGCGTTTTTGACGCCGGGCATGGGGCCGATCAGCGGCAACCCGTCGGGGGCGTATGGAATGGGGCCGTTGATGACGCTGGAGACACCCGAAGATTCCATCAACGGCACACGCGCCATGGCGTCGACCACAATGTCTTCGATCCGATCCAGGTCTTCCTGCCAGAGCTGGAAGCTGAAGTCCTCGGGCATCTTGTCATTGTCTTCGACCCAATGGGCCTTGCAGTTTGGCTCATAGGGGCCGAGGTTATAGCCGTTCTTTTCCTGCCGCAGGTAATAGGACACATCCACGTCGCGGATCAGCGGCAGTTTTTTACCAGTTTCCTTGGTATGTGCTTCAATCTCGGGGATCTGCTCGGTCAAAAGATACTGGTGTTCCATCACCATCATGGGCACGGTGCGTCCGCCATAAGGCAGGAACCATTCACCGACACGTTGTGCGTAATAGCCCGCAGCATTTACGACGTAATCACACTCGATATCACCCTTGTCGGTGTGCACGATCCATGTGTCGTCTTCTTTCTGGGTGACGCCAGTGGCCGGGCAGAAACGCATGATCTTTTGGCCCATGTCACGGGCACCTTTGGCCAGCGCCTGAGTGAGCTGTGCAGGATCGATATCACCATCAGATGGGTCCCATAGAACGCCTTCGAGGTCATGGGTTTCAAGGAACGGATAACGCTCTTTGGTTTGCTCCGGTGTCCACATCTCCATCTCGATGCCCTGATAGCGACCCATGGATGCGGCGCGCTCAAATTCCTGCATCCGCTCTTTGGAATGCGCCAGACGGATCGACCCGGTCTGGTGATAGTTCATCGGATAGTCGACTTCTTCGGCCAACCCGTCATACAGCTCGGTCGAATAGCGCTGCATGTTCATAATGCCCCAGCTGGTCGAGAAGGTCGGCACGTTGCCTGCAGCATGCCATGTAGAGCCAGCTGTCAGCTCGTTCTTTTCCAGAAGCACACAATCGGTCCAGCCTTTTTTGCCAAGGTGGTAAAGCGTTGAGGCGCCAACAACGCCGCCGCCGATGATGACCACTCGGGCCTTGGTTGGAAAATCAGACATGGTCTCTCCTACTCAGTCTTTTTGCGGCACGCCGTCCGCGATGTCATAGTAATCACCCTTGTCTGAGACAAAGATGTGCTTGTCCAAGGTCAGCCCGGTGGGGCCGTCAATCGCCCCCAATGCAAAGCTGATCGTGTTCTCGTCATTGGCCTTCCAGAACAAGAACGATCCGCAACGCGGGCAGGACCCGCGTTTGGCAGTGTCGCTGGAGGCGAACCAATTCACAGGGCCGATGATCTGAAGGTCAGATTCGGGCACATAGGCCGAAGACCATACGCCTCCGGATTGTTTGCGACATTGGCCGCAATGACACATCGACGGCCCCTGAGGCATGCCAGACGCCTCAAACCGAATGTCCCCACACAGGCAGCTTCCTGACAGCATACCCGGCCCCCTAATAGACCGGCGGTGCGATCACCCAGATCGCAACACAGGGTTCATCATAGGGGTTGGCCCATTGGTACAACTCACCGCGAAAACGGAAACTGTCGCCTGCGCCCACGGTAAAACTGCGCTCGCCAAGTGTCAGGTCCAGCTTGCCAGACATGACATAGCCGACTTCTTGGGTTGGACGTTGGGCGGGCACCTGCATGGCAGACTTGGGCTGAAAGGTGGAATGCACCATTTCAAAGTCATCGGTCAGATCCGGTGACAGCAGTTCTTCGATCAACCCTTCGGTGCCAGAGCCCATTGGACGGCGCGCGCCCGAGCGCACCACATAGCCTTGTTCTTCGGCAGGTGCGTTGAAGTGGCCAAACAGCATCGACATCGGCACGCCCAGGACTTCGGCAATCTGGCGAAGGTCAGATATCGACGGTTCAGATTTGTCGCGCTCAACCTGGCTGAGCCAGCCAACCGAGCGCCCCAGACGTTCGGCCATATCGGTCAGCGTCAGCCCGCGCGATTTGCGCAAAGCCCGCATATCCGCGCCGAGCGTTCCCAGATCAGATGGCATTTGGTGCAGCACACGCCGACTCACTTCGTGAAAAAACTTATCAGATTTTCACGTTGCGTCACTTTTGTGAAAATTCCAAGCATTTTTTCACGACGCAGCGCAGCAATTCTGCCGGCTTGTCCTTTGGAAAACTCTCTGGGGGGTGAGCGCCATCAGCCCGAAGCGGAAATGCCCTCTAAAAAGCGGGCCCGGCGTTGCGGAATACACTGGAAAGAATTTCTGCCATGCGTCCCGCATCCTGAGAGTCAAAAGCGTCCAGTTGATTGCTATCGATGTCGAACACACCCAACAGATCCCCTGCCGCATTCTTAACAGGCAGGACCAATTCAGATCGGGTTGAAGACGAACAGGCGATATGATCGGCAAAGGCATCCACATCCGGCACCAGTTGAACCTCGCCCTTGCGGGCGGCTGCACCACAGACACCGCGGGAAAACGGGATCACCAAACACCCGTGCCCGCCCTGATAGGGGCCAATTTTCATCAATTCCGGACCGACAACACGGTAAAACCCGGTCCAGTCAAAGCGGTCATCCGCGTGATGCACTTCACAGGCGACGGTGGCCATCAGGGCAACAGTGTCGGTTTCTCCCTCGGCCAGAGCTGCAATGGATTGTGACAAATCATCGTAATGGACACGCATGTCTCAAACTCCCAGCCAGACCCGCTTTGATCAGACGCGGATATCTTAATCGCGTTCAATGGCGATGGCTGTGCCTTCGCCTCCACCAATACAAATCGCTGCAACGCCTCGCTTCAGGCCGCGTTTCTCCATTGCGTTCAACAACGTGACCATGATCCGTGCACCGGACGCTCCGATAGGATGACCCAGAGCACAAGCGCCTCCGTTGACATTCACGATGTCACGCGACAGGCCCATTTCATGCATAAATGCCATCGGCACCACAGCAAACGCTTCGTTCACTTCCCACAGATCAACGTCGTCTTTGCTCCATCCGATGTTTTCCAACAGTTTTTGTGCAGCGGGTACCGGGGCAGTGGTGAACAGGCCGGGTGCCTGCGCATGGCTGGCATGACCCACAACGCGCGCGCGGATATTCATCCCCTGCGCCTTGGCCACATCCTCGGACGCCATAACCAGCGCTGCGGCACCGTCGGAAATAGACGATGAGTTTGCCGCCGTGACGGTGCCCTCTTTGCGGAAGGCTGGCTTCAGCGTTGGGATTTTTTCAGGGCGGGCATTGCCGGGTTGTTCATCTTCGCCAATGACGACATTGCCCTTACGGGTCGACAGAGTAACCGGCGCAATTTCACCTTCAAATGCACCAGAGCTTTGCGCCTCGAGCGCGTTCGACAGAGATTTCAGAGCGTATTCGTCCTGAGCCTCGCGGGTGAATTGAAAGCTTTCGGCGCAGTCTTCGGCAAAGGTGCCCATCAGGCGGCCCTTGTCATAGGCATCTTCCAGACCATCAAGGAACATGTGATCCTGAGCCTGCTGATGACCGATACGCGCGCCATTGCGCATATTTGGCAGAATGTAAGGCGCGTTGGTCATGCTTTCCATACCGCCCGCAATCATCGTGTCGGTATTGCCCAGTGCGATCTGGTCAAACCCAATCATCGCGGCCTTCATGCCCGAGCCACACATTTTGTTCAGCGTCGTTGCTGGCACCTCTTCGCCCAAGCCACCGGCAAATCCAGCCTGACGCGCCGGAGCCTGCCCCTGACCTGCGGGCAAAACACAGCCCATCAGCACTTCGTCCACAGTTTGAGCACGCGCATCGGCAAGGGCGGCCTTGATCGCAGCCCCACCAAGCGTGGCCGCTTCGACCCCTGCAAAGGCACCCTGAAAACCACCCATTGGGGTCCGTGCGGCCCCTGCAATCACAACCGTTTTCATCTTTGCTCTCCCTTGGTGATTCGTATTCTGCTGGACGCGTTTTGCGGCACAATTCTTTCACCGATATTTCAAAGCGCATCATTAGAACTTAAGGGGCAAAGGTCCACCCCGCGAAAATACGGGCCATGGATACCGAATGGTAAGAATTGACGTCTAGTGTCGTGCCTGAACGAACAAAAGGACAAGCGGCATGGATCTATCGAGCACCGCGAAAGAGGGCGCATTGGTGGTAACAGTAAACGAACAGCGCATCGATGCGGCCGTGGCCATTCAATTCAATTCAAAGACAAAATGCGCGAAGAAACCGAAAGCACCGAAGACCGCGTCATTTTGAACCTGTCACAGGTGGATTTCATAGATTCCAGGGGGCTTGGGGCGATTGTCGCGGCGATGAAACAATTAGGGGCGGATCGTCGTATGGATCTGTCTTGCTTAAACGAAAATGTGGATCGGGTTTTTCGATTAACCCGAATGGATACAGTGTTTCAAATTCATGAAACGCTTGGGGACGCCTTTGCACAATAGGGCCCTCTACACAGAGCCGATCACGCCAATCTTGCCAGGATTAAAGGGCATGCCTCAGGACTACCCTCGTTTTACAATTCAATTCAGCGGAACACCGCAAGGCGTCAGACGCGCCCTGTCCCAGATCCGTAGTGAGTTGGGTACCGCGGGTGCATCGCCGGATCAAATGGGTCGGATTGAAACCGTTATGGCCGAAGTTCTAAACAACGTTGTCGAGCACGCTCTTGCCGGGCAACCCAATGGGCTTGTGGAAACTTTTGGCCAGCGCCGACAAGGGGACTGGGCCTTTCAGGTGCGGGATTCAGGCCAACCGCTTCCTAAAATGCGCCTTCCCGGCGAAGCCTTGCCCACCGTTAACACGCGCCGAGAAGACTTGCCCGAGGGTGGGTTTGGCTGGGCAATGGTACACATGCTGACAAGTGACGTTTCTTACAGTCGCCAAACGGGTCGAAATTGCCTGAAGTTTTCCGTTCCTGATTACTGAAAGCCCGCAATTGGCAATCTTGATTTCGCACCCTAAAGTCCCGAATAACCAAGGAGACTTTGATGCGAAATTTCCACCTGCCCGGACGTTCGTCCGTTTTTGCCGAGAACGGTATATGCGCAACGTCGCATCCGCTGGCTGCGCAATCTGCGCTGGACATCCTAAAGCAGGGTGGCAACGCGATGGATGCCGCCATTGCGGGCGCTGTGCTTCTTGGTATTTGCGAACCGCAAAGCACAGGTATTGGCGGAGATTGCTTTGCCTTGGTCTCACCAGCCGGAAGCGAGGACATTGTTGCTTTTAACGGATCAGGCCGCGCACCGGCGGCGGCCTCGAGCGAATCCATGAGAGCACGCGGATTTGACGCCATTGACCTTTACAGCCCCGAAGCCGTCACCATTCCCGGTGCCATTGATGGTTTTTGTCAACTGTCCGAAAAATACGGCAAACTGGGTCTCGGCACCATTTTGCAACCTGCAATCCACTATGCCGATGCTGGCGTTCCGATTGCGCCACGCGTGGCCTTCGATTACGGCGAAAGCGGTTCCATCCTGCAAGGGGCGGCAAGGCAACACTATTTAGTCGACGGCAAAACACCAATTGTCGGACAAATGTTCCGCGCGCCGGGACAGGCCGAAGTTTTACGCCGCATCGCCACCAAGGGGCGAGACGCCTTTTATGAAGGCGAGATCGCCGAAGATATGGTCGCGGCATTGCAGGCAGTGGGTGGCGTCCATCAACTTGCGGATTTTGCGGCCACCAAGGGCGATGAAACCACACCTGTCGACGGGACTTATAAAGGCATTGATCTGATCGAGCATCCGCCCAACGGGCAGGGTGCGACGGCAATTTTGATGCTGAACATTCTCAAGCGGTTCGACATTGCAGGCATGGATCCGTTCGGGGCAGAGCGCACCCATATCGAAGCTGAAGCCGCCAAATTGGCGTATGACGCGCGCAATCGGTTTATTGCAGACCCCGGATCAACGAGCCGGCTGGACCATATGCTGTCGGCTGATACTGCAGACAAACTTGCGGGCCTAATTGATCCAAATCGCGCCATGGCCGCTGCAGCACCTTTGACCGAGAATGTGCACAAAGACACGGTTTATATCACAGTCGTCGACCGCGACCGCATGTCTGTGTCGCTGATCTATTCAGTTTATCACAGTTTTGGTTCCGGTATTGCTTCGGAAAAATTTGGCATTCTTTTGCAAAACCGGGGGGCCGGGTTCACGCTTGAACAAGGCCATCCAAATGAATTGGCTGGCGGCAAGCGCCCGATGCACACGATTATCCCCGGAATGCTGCGCGAAAATGGTCGCGTAGTGATGCCATTTGGCGTGATGGGCGGGGCCTATCAACCCAATGGGCATGCGCGGTTTGTGTCCAATATGGTCGATTTCGGAATGGACCCGCAGGCCGCCATCGACGCGCCACGAGCGTTTGCAGATGATGGAGTGTTGAAGCTGGAACAGGGATATTCCGAAAATACCCGCTCCGAACTTGCCGATATGGGGCACAACATTGTTGTACCGACGGCGCCGATTGGCGGCGCGCAAGCAATCCGCATTCATGACAACGGTGTCCTTGAGGGCGCCTCGGACCCGCGTAAAGACGGCGCAGCGATAGGATACTGACCGATGCCAATTACTCCTGTAAAAAGCCTGGTAGAACACGCCAAAACTGAGATTGAGACCCTGTCACAGGAAGACGTGCAAGAACAGGCGGCGGCGGGCACAGCCCAATTGGTCGACATCCGCGATATCCGCGAATTGAAACGCGAAGGCCGTATTGCGGGCGCCATGCACGCGCCGCGTGGCATGCTGGAATTCTGGGTGGACCCGGCCAGCCCCTATCACCGGGCTGACTTTATCACCGACAAAAAACTGGTTCTGTTTTGCGCAGGTGCGCTGCGCTCAGCCCTTGCCGTTAAGGCGCTTCAGGACATGGGTGTCGAAAACATTGCTGAAATGGAAGGCGGATTCGGGGCATGGAAATCCCGCGGCGCGCCGATTGAAACTGATTAATTCAGCTGGAAATGCAGCGGGTACGCGCCGTCTTCGAACGGACCAAACAAATCACCGATATCCGGGTGCTCTACCGGCTCGCCGGAATAATCGGCGATCAGGTTTTGCTCGGACACATAGGCCACATAGAACGACTGATCGTTTTCGGCCAGCAAGTGATAGAACGGTTGGCCTTTTTCCGGGCGAATATCCTCGGGAATGGCTTCGTACCATTCGTCCGTATTGGAAAATTCCGGATCCACATCAAAAACAACGCCTCGAAAGGGGTACTTTCGGTGACGGACAACCTGTCCAAGATGATATCTAGCGCGTGTTTTCAACATAACTTGCAGCCCCTACCTCCCAAAGTTAGACCTTTCAAGGGGTCTTTGTCCAACTTTTGCCGCAATTTGCAAGGAAACAGTCTGTGAACCTTACAGTGACAGTCCTAGAAATCGTTTCGCCTGTGTTTCTTTTGGCGGCCATTGGCTTTGTCTGGGTTAAAGCAGGTTTCGAGTACAGGATCGAGTTCGTCACGCGCCTGGCCATGACAATGGCGGTTCCTTGCCTGGTCTTCACATCATTAATGAAAACCGAGGTTGATCTGTCGACCCTTGGAACCCTGACAATGGCTGCTTTCGCGTCTTACATGGCTGTCGGAGTGGTTGGTGCGGTTCTTTTGGCAGTGTTCGGATTGGGCCAGAGAACTTATCTGGCACCCTTCATATTTGGAAATACCGGAAACCTCGGACTGCCACTTACTCTGTTTGCATTTGGTCAAGAAGGGCTTGAGCGTGGAGTCGTTTTGCTGGCAACGACCTCAATTCTTTCCTTTACAGTTGGCATCTGGCTGGTGGCCGGACGCGGGTCTTTCTTTAAGATCATCAAAGAGCCAATGATTGGTGCAACACTCCTTGGGGCGCTGTTTTTATGGCGCGGATGGGAAACACCAACGTTTCTGACCAATACACTTGATCTGATTGGGCAAATGGCGATTCCTTTGATGCTGATCACTTTGGGGGTTGCGGTGGCGCGACTAACGCCGGGACGCGTTGGCGTTGCAATCTTACTGTCTCTTCTCAAGCTGGGTGTTTGTGTCGCTGTGGCCTGGGGGATCGGGCGCGCCTTTGCGCTGGATGACATTTCTTTTGGCGTTCTGGTGCTTCAGATTGCGACCCCGGTTGCCGTAACCGCCTATCTGTTGGCCGAAAAATTTGGCGCCGACAGCAGCTCGGTCGCGGGATTTGTCGTGGTTTCCACCCTGATTTCCGTTGCCGGTCTGCCGCTTTTGCTGACCCTCCTGCTTTAGGCCTCTCGAATGTGATTTCCCTCAGCGTCCCCAATGCGCTAGACTATCCACAAAACAAGAAAATATGAGCGAGAGGCAGATGAGCAGATTCTTTCGCGCGGTTTTGATTATTGCACTGGTCGCATCCTGCGGTGGTGGCGGATACAATACCCCCCCTCGCAATCTGAATGATGCCTGTTCAATTTTGAAACAGCGCCCGCAGTTTATAAAAGCGTTCAAGGCCACCAAACGTAAGTGGGGTGTTCCGGTACATGTGCAGATGGCGATCCTGTATCAGGAAAGCAAATTCGACGCGGATGCGCGCACGCCCTACAAATACGTTTTGGGTGTTTTGCCCATGGGCCGCCAAAGCAGCGCCTATGGGTATGCACAGGCACTGGATGCGACCTGGGACCAGTATCGCAAAGAAACCAGAAGCCGGGGTGCTAAGCGCGACAACATTCGTGATGCCACCGATTTCATGGGCTGGTACATGACCGAAACCAAAGAACGCAACGGCATCGCCTTGTCTGATGCCCGTAATCAGTATCTTGCCTATCACGAAGGCCACACGGGTTACGCGCGCGGCACCTATAAGCGCAAATCATGGTTGATGCGGGTCTCACAAGAGGTTGCGGATCGGGCTGACATGTACAAGTGGCAGGTCGAGAAATGCGCGCGGATCAGATGACCTGATCCTGCGCTGATTATTGTGTGCGTTGCAGATACAGCTCGATGTTGAACAGCGCGTTTTTGAGAGGCACCCCTGTTTCCATCTCGCCCAATATCACCGTTGTCTGCCCACCGGATCCGTCATTGATGATCCACTGGCGCAACTCGGTTGGCTCGGCCGTAAACATCAGTTGAATGTTGCCATATTCCGGGTGTTCAGGATCCTGCGCCGTGACCATTGTGGCCGTGCCATCATAGTCATGCCCGACAACCATGTTGGCCTTGGCAAGGTTCACGTTACGCGCGAGGATCACTGACAATGGCGTGCGTTTTAACGGGTAAGTTTCGGGCGGTTGGTTTGACCGGCCATCAAAGATCGCAACCGTATTGGCGCTGGCCAGAACCATCGCTTTTTCGGGCGGATCATATTCAAACCGCACACGGCCTGGACGTTTGATGTACACGCGCCCGGTAGAGACCGAGCCGTCATCATTGATCTGAGTAAACGCAGATTTGGCGGTTTTCATATCATTGAGATAGGCCGACAAAGCATTCAACGAAAGCTTGTCCGCCATGGCGGGCATCGACATCGCCACAAAGATGGCGGGCGCGGTCAGAAAACGTAATACTCTCATAGCTTAAACCTAATTGTTCACAGACCGGGTTTCACCCCGGTCCTGTTCACATTTTTGCGCGTCGGCCCGTTGTCGCTCAAATACGCTATTGCTCAGGAACAAGGATTTCCCGCTTGCCGACATGGTTGGCCGCACTGACCAGCCCCTGATCCTCCATCTGCTCCACCAGACGCGCGGCCTTGTTATAGCCGATCGCAAGCTTTCGCTGGATATAGGACGTGGAGCATTTGCGGTCTTTGATGACAATCGCAACGGCCGTATCATACAGCGCATCTTCGCCATCCGTGTTTCCACCAAGACCCAATACCGCATCTATGCTGCCTGCGTTTTCATCGGCAGGACCTTCGACCACACCGCTGACGTAATCAGGTGTCCCGAAGCTCTTAAGGTGATTGACGATTTCTTCGACTTCTTCATCGCTCACAAACGGTCCATGGCAACGGGTGATTTTGGCACCACCAGCCATGTACAACATGTCGCCCATGCCCAAGAGTTGCTCTGCACCCATTTCACCCAAAATGGTCCGACTGTCGATTTTCGACGTGACCTGGAAAGAAATCCGGGTGGGGAAGTTGGCCTTAATCGTGCCCGTGATAACGTCCACCGAAGGACGTTGCGTCGCCATGATGATGTGGATACCGGAAGCCCGCGCCATTTGGGCAAGACGTTGAATGCAGGCTTCGATTTCTTTGCCTGCGACCATCATCAAGTCGGCCATCTCATCGACGATCACCACAATGTAGGGCATTTTTTCCGGCGCAAATTCTTCGGTTTCAAACACCGGTTCACCGGTGTCATCATCAAAGCCGGTCTGAACCGTGCGGGAGAACATTTCGTTTTTGGACTGAGCGTCTTTTACGCGACCATTGTAGCCATCAATGTTGCGCACGCCCATTTTGGACATCTTGCGATAGCGTTCTTCCATCTCGCCCACGACCCATTTCAGCGCGACAACTGCCTTTTTGGGATCGGTCACAACAGGCGACAAAAGATGCGGGATTCCGTCATAGACGGACAGTTCGAGCATTTTGGGATCGATCATAATCATCCGGCATTCGTCTGGCGTCAGGCGATACAACAGCGACAGGATCATGGTGTTGATGGCCACCGATTTACCTGACCCGGTGGTCCCGGCGATCAGCAAGTGGGGCATCTTGGCAAGGTTCGCAACGATGGGGTCACCGCCAATATCTTTGCCCAATGCCAGCGGCAGTTTCATATTCGTATCGCCAAAGTCGCGTGCGCCCAGAATTTCGCGCAAGACAACTTTTTCGCGGTTTTCATTGGGCAGTTCGATCCCGATCACAGAGCGCCCCGGCACGGTAGAAACCCGCGCGGACAAAGCTGCCATGGACCGGGCAATATCATCTGCAAGGCCAATCACACGACTGGCCTTAAGACCCGGCGCAGGCTCAAGTTCGTACATGGTGACCACGGGGCCCGGACGAACCGAAACAATCTCACCTTTGACACCATAGTCGTCCAGAACCACCTCAAGCATACGGGCGTTTTCTTCCAGTGCGTCATCGCTCAGGTGGTGGCGCTGAATGTCCATTGGATTGGCCAAAAGACCCAAAGGTGGCAATTCAAATTCGGTTTTGTTGTCCTCAAAGGCCAAAGACGGTTGCGCTTCGGCTTTGGCACGCACGGATGGCTGAACGGCCTTGTTCTGACGCGGCTGTACCACTTTGCGCGGTTGCGCCGTCGGAATGGTCGGCGTTGCAGCAGCGGCTTGGGGCTGAAGCGGCAAGGCATCGTCTTCAGAAACGTCCACGAGATCCTCAGTCTGGCCCGATCTCGCGACAGGCGCCGAGGTAAGAGGTGGCTCGGGCGGAAGCCCATCAAAAGGTGAGGCATCAAGAATAAGAGGCTCCGGGCCGCGACCACGGCCACGGGTCAATGGTGCAAGCTCCTCAATCGGCTCGGCTTCTACATTCAAAGCGTCCTGTTTGCGGCTCCGGACAATATCCGCGATTTTCTCACGAATGCGGTCTTCTCCCGGTACATCTTCCAGCTCATCAACAAAGAAGTTTTCGACAAGCTCGGGTTCGGGCATCGGGTCAACCCGTTTGATCAATGCGGGCATGCGAGCCAGCAATCCGGTTTTGGCAACAGGCTGTTCTTCGCGAGCATCTGTCTGCAAAGCTGGTTCGGCTTTAAGCACAACTTCGTCGTACCCAGCCTGCGCTGCTGCAGCCATTTCGACTTCGGCTTGTGCTTTGCGTTCCTGACGACGGGACTGCGCATTTTGTGCAGCAAGCGCGGCCCCTCCTACGCCTTTGCCCAAGACATTCATGATACCGGCATAGGTCAGGATCACGCCCACGACCAAAAACCGGAACACTTTTTTCAGTTCGGGGCGGGTACATCCCAACACAAACAGAGACAGCCCGACAAATACCAGCCCAACCAGAAACGAAATGATCTTGAGACCCGTTGCAGCACCAATCGGCAGGATCGTCAAAACGGCACCCAGAATGGTATCGCCAAACAACCCCCCAAGACCAAAGCTATTGGTCCAGCTGCCACCGGGCAGCAGAGTCGAGGCATAGATTGAGGCCAAGGCCACCATTATCGGAGCAAAAATCACCCGGCTCAGACCACGCTCTTCGCCAACATGCAGGACAAAACGAACGCCCCAAGTGATCAGGATCAGCGGCAAAGCCCAACTTCCCCAGCCCACGATCATGAACAGCGGCGCAGCAATTGACGCTCCGATCCGGCCCATGAGGTTCTGAACCGGCGCATCAGTCGCCGAAATCCAGCTTGGGTCACTGGGATTGTAAGACACAATCATCAATGCGGCCATGCAGCCAAGAACGATCAGGGCAATGCCGATCAATTCCTTACCGCGTTTTTCAATCGCGGCTTGCGTGGTGCTGTCCAAGAGCGGGTCTCGGCCCCGTGCCTGATATGCCATACTCGTTCCCTCGTTTTTATCCGTAGAGACAGTCGCGCAGCGTGATAAGCGCGCTCTGTACCTCGGTTTTTGGGGCCACTAATGCGACCCGAATAAATTTCTTGCCGGGATTTCCGGCCTTTGTATCGCGGCTAAGATAGGCACCGGGCAGAACCCGAACCCCTGTCTCGGTCCACAGTTTCAGTGCGGCGGCTTCGCCATCTTCAACGGGAAGCCACAAAAAGAACCCGGCGTCTGGACTGGTGTATCCCGCAACATCCCGAAACACGTCATCCGCCACATCAAACTTTTCCGCATAGAGCCGACGGTTTTCGACCACATGAGCCTCGTCCGCCCAGACCTTCTCGGCGGCACGCTGCAGGGGCATCGGCAAAGGTGAGCCGGAGTATGCGCGCAATTGGCGGATACGCCGCATGCATTCTGGCCCAGCCGCCACAAAACCGGATCGCAACCCCGGAAGGTTGCTACGTTTGGAAAGCGAATGAAACACCACCACACGCTCTGGATCAGCGCCCATTTCACCGGCCACCTCGAGGGCGCCCACCGGCGGTGTGGTTCGGTAAATCTCGGAATAGCATTCATCGGCGAAAATCTTGAAGTCGTGCTTGTCCGCCAAAGCAATCAGATCACGCCAGTACGCGCGACTTGCCACGGCCCCCTGCGGATTGGCAGGCGAGCAGATATAGGCGATTGCCACGCGATCCAGCACATCTTTGGGCAGGCCTGCATAGTTCGGCAAAAATCCGGTTTCCGCCTCGGCGTTCACGAACACCGGCTCGGCCCCGACGGACACAGCAGCAACCGCGTAAACCTGATAAAACGGGTTTGGTGTCAAAATAACAGGTTGTTTGCCGCCTTTGGTTTCCGGACACAGCGCCATGGCCGCATTGTAAAGCCCTTCGCGGGTACCATTCAGTGCCATGATTTGATCCACGGGCATGGTCACGCCGTATCGACGCGTAATCCAGCCCGAAATGGCTTGGAGCAATTCAAGCGTGCCTTCGTTCGACGGATATCTGTTAAACTCTTGAGAATATTCAGCAATCACATCTGAAACCCACGCCGGAAAGGCGTGTTTGGGCTCACCAATGGTCATATGCACAACATCACCACCGGGCTGATGGTGATCCAACAGCGCGCGCAAACGCGGAAACGCATAGGCCGGAAGGTTCGAAAACCGCTCGGGAAACATATTCAACTGCCTCAAGGTACGGGATCATTGCGCCCCGTTTGACCCCAAATTACCCAAGAGCCGCCCGTTCGTCCAGAAAAATGGCGTCTAATCCAGCAGTTGTGGCATTTGAGTCAGCCTATTTATGTGCGCAACACGGCTTCAACCGCAGCAGCAACGCGCAACAACCGCTCTTCACCCATCGGCGCGCCCAACATCATCAGCCCGCAACTGGGCACTCCGGTTGGCAATGACATCCCGCACACACCCATCAAATTGCCAATTCGCGTGTTGCGCAGCGCCAACAGGTTTTCGGTGACATAGTAGTCCTGATCGGTCATCAGCCGGTCGGCATCAGGTGGCAGAATCGGAGATGTCGGAAGCAGCACAGCGTCATAGCCGGCGACCCGCGCATGCCATTTGGCGCGAAACACGTCGAGATCTTTCCATGCTGCAACATATGTGGGGCCATCGAACGTTGCCCCGGCTCTGAACCGATCCAAAACCTGATCGAACATCAAGTCAGAGTTGGCCTCGATCACATCGCGCCATTGGCCATATGCCTCGGCTGTGAACAGCGGGCCAGACAATGCCAAAGCACCCGAAACCTCTGGCGCTTCGAGGATTTCAATCTCGGCGCCCATATCGCGAAGGCGTGTTACCGCGAGCTCGAACCCTGCCATGGGAGCTTCGCGCACATCCTCCAAGGCTTCGGTTACAAGAACGGCGAACCGCTTGCCCTGAAGGCTGGCACCTTTGAGGTCCGGCGTGCTTGCGCCTTCCAGTACCCCCAACATCAACGCCGCATCTTCGACCGTTCGACACAATGGCCCTACCGTGTCGAATTTTTCGCAAAGCGGGACCACGCCTTTGGCTGAAACACGACCCGCAGTGGTTTTTAATCCAACAAGATCATTCCAAGCGGACGGAATGCGCACCGACCCACCCGTGTCGGACCCCACACCCACCGCAGCCAATCCAAAAGCAACCGACGCCGCAGCCCCGGAAGAGGACCCACCGGGAACAGCCTTGGGATCATTGATACAAGGTGGTGTTGCTGTCATTGGATTGAGACCCAGCCCCGAAAAGGCCAGTTCCGACATGTGGGTTTTTCCAAGACACACGAGCCCCAACGCCGTTGCATTCTGCATAACCTCGGCGTCGCCCGCCGGAACGCGATCTTTGAGCAGCCGCGAGCCTGCTTCTGTGGCCACACCGGCACTATCAAACAGATCTTTCCAGCTGATCGGCACGCCATCGAGAGGCGACAACCGATATCCGGCCCGCGCCCGTTCTGCAGCTGCTTCGGCCTCGGCCAGAGCGCGATCATAGGTCACCACCGAATAAATCCGGTCCTTTGCATCATGGCTGTCGATCGCCCCAAGAAAGGCTTGTGTCAATGCAACAGGATCAATCGCTCCTTCACCAATGCCGCGCCCCAGGTCTGCCGCGCTTTTTTCCAGCCAGTCGAACATGATGACTCCCCCGATCATATTTCTCAAAAATAACGGTAGCGGCCTTGGGTAGCATGGACAATCCCACAGACGCACGCATATTGAGACTTATGAAATACGACTGCGATATCCTGATTGCCGGAGGCGGCCTGAATGGCCCCGCACTTGCGCTGGGGCTGGCACAGGCAGGGTTTTCCGTGACTATGGTTGACGCCCGCCCTGAAACCGCGCGCGCCGAAGATAATTTTGACGGTCGCGGCTATGCCCTGGCGCTGGCGTCAAAACGCCTGTTGAACGCGCTTGGTGTTTGGCAAAGGGTTGCGGCGGATGCCCAGCCTATGAAGGAAATCAAGGTGTCGGATGGGCGTGCAGGCGAAGGACCGTCCCCGTTTTTTCTGCATTTCGATCACACTGAGATCGAAGAAGGCCCGATGGGGTTCATGCTGGAGGATCGTTTCCTGTACCGAGCCTTTTTGAACGCGCTGGCCGAAGAAGAGCGGATCAACAAGGTAACAGAAGACAGCGTTGTCGCGCAGGACGTAGACACCGCTGGTGTCACGGTCACTTTGGCTTCGGGTAAAATTTTGCGATGTCGTTTGCTTGTTGGCTGTGATGGGCGCCAAAGCGGTGTTGCAAAACGCGCTGGCATCAAGCGCACCGGCTGGGAATACGGCCAAACCGCGTTGGTCTGTGCCATCGCGCATGAAAGGCCCCACAACGGGATTGCGCATCAGTTTTTCATGCCCCCCGGACCTCTGGCGATATTGCCGTTGCCGGGCAACATGTCGTCCATCGTCTGGAGCGAAACTGACGAAAATGCCGAACGTGTCAATGCGTTGTCGGATGATGACTATATTGCAATGCTGCGCCCCCGGTTTGGAGATTTCCTTGGCGAAATCGAACTGGCAGGTGGTCGGTTCAGTTATCCGCTGAACTTGACCGTCGCGAATGAATTCGTCGCTGATCACGTGGCTTTGGTTGGGGATGCAGCACACGGGATGCACCCGATTGCAGGCCAGGGATTGAATGCCGGATTGCGCGACGTCGGTGCTTTGGTTCAAATTCTCAGCGAAGCCCAGCGCCGAGGTGAAGATATCGCCGCCATCAATGTGCTTGAGCGCTATCAGGAATGGCGCCGCTTTGACACACACACACTCGTGGCCGCGACGGACATTACCAACAAACTGTTTTCAAACGACAACCCTCTGCTCCGGCTTGGGCGTGACATCGGAATGGGGTTGGTGAATGCGTCGCCGGCCTTGCGCCGCACCTTCATGCGCGAAGCCGCCGGGCTGACGGGCGAGCTACCCGAACTCATGCGTTAAAGCGGTCTTTGGATTGGCCGTTAGCTGATGTCGCGGGCTTCATCGACCAGCATGACCGGAATTCCATTGCGGATCGGAAACGCCAACTTAGCGCCTGTAGAAATCAATTCCTGCGCTTCGGCATCGTATTTCAGGACGCTCCGTGTCTGAGGGCAAATCAGCGCCTCAAGCATACGGCGGTCAAACTGGGAAACAGTGTCAGTCATTGTAATTTGTCCTCTTTAACGCCGCCCAGCAGCGCAAATTCGATCAACGTGATAAGCGTTTCCCGACGGGTTGCCAAGCTTGGCGCCTCCAAAAGCGCCTGTTTGTCTTCGTTAGAAAGATCCAGAAGCATCGACAAGGAATTCACCAGCAATTCGTCTTCTGCCTGCTTGAGCGTGTCCCAATCCGTCGAAAGATTCATAGAGGCAAAATATCTCTCCAGCAGCTCCATGAACTGAGGGCGATTGTAGGACTTGTCATGTTCTGCAAGCCCCAAATCACGGTCAAATCCCTCCCAACTGACCTCGCAACGGCGATAGGGTTGAAATCCATCCACTTCTTTCAATACGCGAAACCGCGAGATCCCCGTCAAAGTGATCATATAGCGATGATCTTCGGTTTCAGAAAACTGCGTCACCCGCCCGGCACAGCCAATCGCATGGAGCCCGGTTCCCGAGCGACCCGGTACTTCGTTGGGCTGCACCATGCCAATCAAACGGCCCGGTATTTTTAACGCATCATCAAGCATAGCAAGGTAACGCGGCTCAAAAATATGAAGCGGCAAACGGGAGCGAGGCAGTAAAAGCGCTCCGGGCAAAGGAAACACGGCCACCGTTTGGGGGAGATCGACAGCTTTGAACATGACTAAAAGACTAGCGTGAATTTGCTATCAAGCAAATATCATCGAACTCAGCTTGCGGCGACCATTCAACACAATCGGGTCATTGGGCTTCAAAGCTTCAAAGATTGTGAACAGCTGTGTCTTGGCCGCACCGTCGTTCCATTCGCGATCGCGGCGGAACAATTCCAGCAATTGGTCAACCGCGGCTTCGGCCTCGCCAGCTGCATGCATTGCCTGTGCCAGTTCAAAGCGCGCCTGATGATTGGCCGGATCAGCGTCCACGGCGGCGTTCAACTCAGCCAGCGGGCCTGCATTCTCGGCCTGGCGGGCGAGTTCCAGTTGCGCACGTGCCGCCTCAACTTCGGGCGCGTCCGACAAATCGGCCGGAACACCGTTCAACACGGCTTCGGCCTGCTCCAATGCCCCCATTGCAATATTGGCCCGGGCCAAGCCAGCAAACGAGGCGACATTTTCCTGATCCTGTTCAAGGATGGCAGCAAAGGTTTCGCCAGCAGATTGCGCATCGCCAGCCGCCAGCATTTCTTCTGCTGCCTCGACCGCTTCTTCCAGCCCGCCGCCAGCGGCTTCGCCACCGGATGCCTCTATAACTTTTTGGACAAAGGCGTCGATCTCACTGGGCGGTAATGCCCCCTGAAACCCATCAATCGGCTGGCCCTTCCAAAACGCATAGACCGTTGGAATGGATTGCACCTGCAACTGGCCTGCGATGGCCTGATTTTCATCGACATTGACTTTGGCCATCTTCACCGCACCACCGGCAGCAGTCACAGCCGCCTCGAGTGCGGGCCCAAGGGTTTTGCAGGGGCCACACCACGGCGCCCAGAAATCCACAATCACCGGCACGTTTTGCGAGGCGTCCACCACCTCATCCATAAAGGTCGCCTCGCTGACGTCTTTGATCAGATCACCGGCAGGGGCGCTACCTTGTCCAAGTTCCAGCATGGTTCGTATCCTCAAAAAATCTGTTGGGCCTTATATGACGATCTTCGTCACAGTTTCAAAGGGCCAAAACCAGATTTCAGCCCTGGGGCGTGTCCTCTGGTGCATCACAAGCCAGCCCAAACCGCTGACCATTGAATGTATGCGTGCAACAGGGGCAGGCAGGGCGCATCGTTTCGGCCTCCAAAGTCGCGTCCACTTTGGACAATTGCCCGGCGTCATCCACAAAAAGACCACTATAGTATGAGGACTCACCGGCGCGAATGATCGGCTCCGCTTCCAATTCTGAGTGCGCCACAATATGCCAGATCGGCGCCTCTTCGGGCAGACGCGTCAAAGCCTCTGAGAACACCTCATCCCAAGGCTTGCCGACCCGCGACAACAGAAACTTGTACAAAGGTGTGTAATCAAGACCATGACGCAATCCCTGCCGCATACCCTGTCCTGCTTCACCGTCTCGCATCTGCAATCGACCGCACCCGTGATGCACCCCATGGGTGCGGGTGTTCACTTTTCGATACAGAGGCTTTTTGCGATCAGGTCGCATCAAAGATCGAATGATGCGAACACCGGCGCATGGTCACTGGGTTTTTCCCATCCACGCGCGGCGCGCAACACACGGCTGCCGTGACCTGCGTTGGAAATATCGGGCGTCGCCCAAACGTGATCCAATCGCCGCCCTTTATCGGCAACATCCCAATCGCGCGCACGGTATGACCACCAACTGTACAGCTTGCCCTCGGGCACATCCTGCCGGGTAATATCCACCCAGCCTCCGGACTCTTGCGTTTCTGCCAGTTTTTCGACTTCGATCGGTGTGTGTGACACCACTTTCAAAAGCTTTTTGTGATCCCAGACATCATCTTCACGAGGGGCAATATTCAAATCGCCCACAAGGATGGATTTCTCGGGCTTTTCGGCATGGAACCAATCGCGCATCTCGGTCAGGTAATCGAGCTTTTGGCCAAATTTCTCGTTCACTTCACGGTCAGGCTTATCGCCCCCGGCAGGCACATAGAAATTGTGCACGGTCACGCCGTTCTCTAACCGTCCCGCAATGTGGCGCGCATGGTTCAATGAGGCGAAATCTTCGCTGGCGGCTTCGACCATTGGAATCTTTGACAGGATTGCGACGCCGTTGTACCCCTTTTGACCGCGCGCCACCATGTGCGTGTAGCCAAGGGCCGCAAAGCCTTCGGTAGGAATCTTTTCAACCGGGCTTTTACACTCTTGCAAGCACAAGACGTCCGGCGCTTCTTCTTCAAGCAATTTCAACACGATAGGTTCGCGCAAGCGAACTGAATTGATATTCCACGTGGCAAGGGTAAAGGACATTGGCGCGCTCCAGAGTCAAACAGATACCCACCACCCTAACCGCTCGTGGCGCAGGGTGCCACGGACAAAATCCGCGGCTTCCAAATGGATGAAAACATCCCCGCCGGAGGCTCCGACAGCCCGGTAGATTACCCGATCAAACCTTCTTTGCGGAACATCGCCTTAACGTCCGCTTCGGGACGTGCGCCATAGTGGCTGATCACTTCGGTAGCAGCGATACAGCCCATGCGTCCGGACACGTCCAGAGATTGGCCTGTGGCCACCCCATAAAGGAACCCGGCGGCAAATTGATCACCCGCGCCAGTGGCATCCACCGGCACCACCTCGTTGACCGGCACTACGGCTTCTTCTTCGCCGCGTAGCAGAACCACGTCGTGACCCGACCGGGTACAGACCACCATGCCTGCATCTTCGGACGCCTGCTCAAGAGCCGCGGACAAATCTGTCTGATACAGAGACTGCCATTCGTGTTCGTTACCGATCACAAAATCGAGTTCTTTCACAAGGCGGCGGAAATCGTCCCGGTGACGTTCCACACAGAACGGATCTGACAGCGCAATACCGGCCATGCCGCCACCCTGACGACACAGGCGCGCCGCTGTTTCAAAGGCTTCTTTGCCCTTGGGCTTGTCGTAGAGATACCCCTCAAGGAACAACAGCTGCGCGTCCCCGGCCACATCATCCGCAACGTCTTCGGGGCCAAGTTCAGCAGAAATTCCCAGATAGGTGTTCATCGACCGTTCGCCGTCTGGCGACACAAAAATCATTGAACGTGAGGTCGGCAATTCCCCCCCTGCTACGGGTGGGTTCACAAAGTCGGTGCCATCAGCCTGCATTTCGGCGGCATAAAACTTGCCCAGCGCATCATCATGCACACGTCCGATAAAGCCTGTCTTCAATCCCAGAGACCCCAAACCGGCAACTGTGTTGGCCACAGATCCGCCCGGAGCCTGCGTGCGGTTGGTCATGCCCGCATAAAGCATCTCGCCTCGTTCTTTTTCGACCAATTGCATGACACCCTTCTGGATGCCCATCAGGTCCAGAAATGAATCATCCGACTGGGAAATCACATCCACAATAGCGTTGCCGATGCCGACAATCTGATAGGTCTTGCTCATAAGTTTTTGTCCTCAAACATACAAAGGTCCCGGATCAGGCAATTGCCGCACATGGGCTTGCGCGCCTTACAGACATAGCGTCCGTGCAGGATCATCCAGTGATGGGCGTGGTGTTGAAAATCCACAGGAATATTGTCTTCGATGGCGCGTTCGACCGCAACCACGTCTTTGCCAGGGCACACGCCCGAGCGATTGCCAAAACGATAGATATGCGTGTCCACAGCTTGCGCCGGATAGGACCACCACATGTTCAAAACAACATTGGCGGTCTTACGACCCACGCCGGGCAGGCTTTCCAAAGCGGCACGAGAATTTGGCACTTCGCCACCATATTCTTCAGCAAGTATTCTGGAGAGCTTGATGACGTTCTTGGCCTTGTTGCGATAAAGGCCGATGGTTTTGATGTGCTCGATCAATGCTTCTTCGCCCAGATCAAGCATCTTTTGCGGCGTATCGGCAATTTTGAACAGCTTTTCGGTGGCGCGGTTCACCCCGACGTCCGTCGCCTGTGCAGACAGGGCCACAGCCACCACCAGCGTATAGGCGTTCACGTGATTCAGCTCGCCTTTGGGTTCGGCCTCGGCCGCCTGAAAACGCGTGAAAATCTCGCGAATGGTATGATAGTCAAGTTGCTTGGCCATGGCGCTTTATCCCCGCTTCACGAACGATCTGCAAGTCAGTCAAAGGTGTTCGATTGTTTCGCGCGTAAAGGCAGCATAACCGTCTTGCTCATGCAACAAATCCTGTTGAATGAGGCGATTGAGTTCAGGCAGCTGATAGAACGGAACCGAGGGAAACACATGATGCTCGGTGTGGTAGGGCATGTTCCACGCAAGAAACCGCACAACTGCATTGGTATAGGTGGTGCGCGAGTTGTCCAGCATGTTGGCCACCTGCGGGCAACGCCCATGCTCAGCCATCAAATAGAGCCGCAGAAATGGTTGCCCCAACAGCAGCGGAACGATCCAGACCCACAATAGCACCGGGGTCCAGATCAGACTTATCAGAGCCAAAACGTAGATCGCCAGAACCCAACGTGCTTCCCGTTCGATGCGGGGTTTGGCACGTTCCGGCAGGTAGCCTGCATCAGCCCGGCCCGCCGCATTCACAAGAACCTGTCGCAACATAGAGCCCCAATACGGCACCCCCGATACGTGCCAAAGAAATGGACCCCACGCGTCATAGTGGCTTTGATCTCCCGCCAATTCCGGGTCTTTGTCCGCAATGTTCGTAAAACGATGGTGTGCCAGATGGAAATAGCGAAACCATTCAAACGGCAGAACGATCAGCAATCCGCAACTGCGCCCGACCCATTCGTTTAGTGTCTCGTTGGCAAAGGGCGTTTTGTGGGTCGCTTCATGCTCAAGAGTAAACAAGAAAACAATCGTCACCCCCTGCACAACCAACATGACCCACCACAATGGCCAACCTGCGGCAATCCACATTCCAATGACCAGTATCACCGCGACATGGCCCAGCAGGTGGCGCAAGCCCCGCCTGTCGCTACGTTTGGTCAGGCGTTCGGTCTGTTCTGCGCTCAGAGTTTTCAAAAAGGTTTTGTGGTCCATCCGCTCAGTAACCCCAGAACCAGAGAACAGGTCAAAACGTTTCTACACGCGATCATTTTAAACTGTATTGGACGGTTTCCCGTGACCACCCATCCACGAGGCATTTTGTTCGAATGTACACGGTGGTTATGCCTTCGGGAATGCTCATACCTGAAAGTGACCGGGTAAACGGCTGTTCGGTTTCATGCGGATGGGCCAACAGGCGTGTGCCAAGCACGTCTCCGGTCTCAGTTTCAACCTGCCAGCCATCTGCGTAGTGCTCCCAGCCTGTATCCGGATGCGAAACGGTCACGTCAAATCGCCACCCAGACCCGGATTGCGCGGCCTGAACAGCTTCAACGACAGGAGGTTCGGCCAAAGCGGGGGTGGCAGCAAACAAAAGAACGAAACAATATCTCATGGTGCCAGCCTAGCATTTACAGAGATGTATCAAAATCACAGATTCGTCAGAACATTTCCTGAAATTGCGCAACTTCCGGGTCGCCGAGAAGGCCAACGCGACGTAGTTATAGATCAAGCACAAAGGAGAACGCCCATGACTGACATGACCGAAGGCTATCATTATCACGTCATGCGCCGCGCAATCGAATTGATCGATGGCAGCGACGACGCTTTGTCTCTTGAAGAATTGGCGGCTGCCATGGGTATGAGCCCGGCCCATTTTCAACGCTTGTTTACCAAGTGGACCGGTGTTTCACCCAAGAAATTGCAACAATACCTGACCCTCGGCCATGCCAAAGCCTTGCTGCGGGACCACTTTACGACTCTGGACACATCAAACGCCGTGGGCCTGTCTGGGTCGGGTCGCCTGCATGATCTGTTTCTGCGGTGGGAGGCCATGAGCCCTGGCGAATACGCCCGCCGCGGAGAGGGGTTGGAGATTTTCTGGGGCTGGTTCGACAGCCCCTATGGCTTGGCATTGGTCATGGGCACAGAAAAGGGCATCTGCGGCATTGGCTTTGCTGCGGAAACCGGCACAGAAGACGCCATGGAAGACCTTGTGTCGCGCTGGCCCAAAGCCCGTTTTGTCGAAGACCCCATGTTTCTGCGACCTTGGGTTCTAGCGGCTTTTGACGAACAAAGCGGTGATCTTGGAAAAACACCGGTCTACATGATGGGCTCCCCCCTTCAAATCAAAGTCTGGGAAGCCTTGATGCGTATCCCGTCAGGGCAGGTTTCGACCTATTCGGAAATTGCCCAATCCATCGGCATGCCGCGCGCGGTCCGAGCTGTGGGCACCGCCGTGGGGCGAAACCCGGTCAGCTGGCTAATTCCCTGCCATCGGGCTCTTCGGAAATCGGGTGCATTAGGGGGCTATCACTGGGGCTTGCCGGTCAAACGGGCGCTCTTGGCCCGCGAGGCCGCCCGCTCAGAGAGTGAAACACCGGAAAAAAGGCCGGAATTCGCCGAAAAATCCGGTTGAAGCGTTTGGGTCTTGGCCGCGAATACCTTATATTGTCTCACAAGGTCGAAAAAAGGCCACGAAGAACCAGAGGCAGCAGTTATGAGACGTTTTACAATTCCCCTAGTCATTTTGTCCGTGGCGACACTTGGTGCGTGTACCGATCCCGCCTATGTCACAGGCGATCAAGAAGCCCGTGACGAATATCGCAATACCAAAGGCGGAGCGATCATTGGCGGCCTTGTCGGCGCGGGTGTCGGTAAAGCCACTGGCGGCAACGTTCTGGCAGGCGCTGCGATTGGCGCAGGTGTCGGTGCAATCATTGGCCATGACCTCGACCAACAGGCCCAGGAGATACGGGACGATGTTGGCAACAATGGCGTGACCGTCGAAAATGCCGGTGACCGGCTGATCGTGACCTTGCCGCAGGATCTTGTTTTCGAATCCGATAGCTATGTTGTGCGCCCTGATCTGGTGAACGACATTGGCGCGGTTGCCGACAGCCTGAAAAAATACCCCGATTCAGTGGTGCAGGTGATTGGCCACACTGACAGCAGCGGCTCTGCCGAACACAATCAGACATTGTCCGAGCGCCGCGCCAATGCCGTGGCCGACAAGCTCATGGATGCCGGTATTGCATTCGAGCGGATTGAAACCGTTGGCAAAGGTGAAAACGAACCTGTCGCGTCGAACCTGAACGAAGAAGGCAAGGCCAAGAACCGCCGCGTCGAAATCGTTATTTTGCCGAACGCTTAGGCCTTCATGTCTGATCTATGCAACTCTATGCAACGCCGCGCAGGGTCTGTGCGGCGTTTCGCATTGTCCCAGCGATCTGAGGGGCTAGGGTCCTCCTAAGCACAAGGAGACGTCGATGGTGAACTATACTCTTTTGGGATTGTCGGGCTCATTGCGTCAGACATCAGCCAACAGCAAACTGCTGCTTGAAGCCGCCCGCCTTTCGGGGGGACAATTCGTGCAGGCGGACTTGAGACTGCCCCTTTACGACAATGATATTGAAGACGCCCATGGTTTGCCTGACGAGGTTCAAAAGCTTGTGCGCCAGGTTTCTCAGGCAGATGCTGTGGCTATTTCCACTCCGGAATACAATTCTGGTGTCTCCGGGGTGCTGAAAAACGCACTTGATTGGATCAGCCGGGCAGACGTCAAACCCTGGACAGACAAACCGGTTGTGTTGATGTCCGCTGCTGCGGGCAGGTCTGGAGGCGCACGCGCGCTGACAATGCTACGTTCGTGCATGGTGCCATTTCGCGCGCAGGTGATTTCGGGCCCCGAGGTGGCTGTGGCAGATTGCAACAATCAGTTTGATGAGAGCGGCCGACTGTCTCCGCGCTACGAAAAGTCTCTTGCCGAATTGATGAAGGGTCTCGCCAGCGAAGCCGCCCGTTAATGGTGGTTACTGATTTCCAGCAAGTTGCCATCCGGATCACGCAAATAGATCGACATAATCGGCCCGGTGGCGCCTGTGCGCCTGACTGGTCCGTCTTCAATCGCCACATTGCAGGCGCTCAGATGTGCCTGCCAATCCGCGACTGGAACATCGCTTAGAAAACAAAGGTCTGCTGAGCCGGGCATGACGCACGCCGCCTTTGGTTCAAATTCGCCCCCTGAAGGGTGCAGGTTGATCTTTTGTGATCCAAAACTCAGTGCCCATCGCACACTCCCGTCCACAGGTTCGAATTTCTCGGGCATCATGCCCAAAACCTTGCCATAAAAAGCAATTGTTTCATCTACATTTGTAACCGTCAGAACAAGATGATCCAGCGTTGATAGTTTGGGTGTCATATGGACTTGCTCCGGGGTTTAGCCGGCCCTAGTTTTGGCCACATGCAAGATGCCCTTTCAGACAGCCACAGTCAAAGTGATGCAATGGATCCAGCGCGCGCAACAGCTTGTCTGACGACTCTGTCCCTACCTGCGACCGTTGCCAGCGGCGATCCCTTGCCGCCATTTTTTCATCAACTTTATTTTTGGGAGGCTCAGCCACCCGCCGATCTGGGCCGCGACGGACACCCAAAGGTTGGCGGTGGGATCCCAGACATGGACCTGCCACGCCGCATGTGGGCGGGTGGGCAACTGGAATTCCACGAGCAATTGCGCGCAGGCATCACGGCAAGCAAGACCACAACTGTGGTTTCCGCGGCGCACAAAGACGGACGTTCAGGTCCGCTTGGTTTCGTAAAACTGCGGCATGATTTTACGCAAGGCGGCAATCTTTGCGTCACCGAATTTCAGGACCTTGTCTATCGCGAAGACCCGGATCCGAAGGCCCTAAAACCTGTCGTACCCCAAGCCCGAACAAACGAAATCTGCTCAGAAACCCACTGCTTCAACAGTACACTCTTGTTTCGTTATTCGGCGCTTACATTCAATGGTCACCGCATTCATTATGACATCGACTATGCCAAAGACGTCGAAGGCTACGGCGGCCTTGTCGTGCATGGGCCATTGCTGGCCCAACTACTGATGTTGAAGGCTGAGCGTGAACTTGGCAGCCTAAAACGGTTTTCGTTTCGCGCCACATCACCGCTGATGCATTTTGAAGAAGCCAAATTGTGCTGGGGCGGCGATGGCACACTTTGGGTCCGCGGCCCGGATGGCCGTCAAAACATGATCGCCGATGCCAGCTAGGCCCGCGTTTTACTTTTTTCCCAAAGACTCCCGCCGGAGGCATCCCATATTCACAGCGACGCCCCCGGTTTGAAATCTTCGGGAATGCCATCAACACCGTCCAACAGCAGTTCAGCCATGACTTGCCCCACTTTGGGCGCCATCCCAAAGCCAATTTTGAACCCGCCGTTGGCGATAAATTCGCCATCCCGCGTTGGGTGATCTCCAAGCATCGGCGCGCGGCTTTTGGCGCGAGGACGTACACCAGCCCAACGTTCGATCACTTTGGCATCTTTCAGCACAGGGACCACAGCATAGGCGCGCTCCAGAACCGCGTCCAACTGGGCGTCGGTCGAGGTGGGATCGTCAAATTCCCGTTCGCTGGTAGACCCGATAGCCACGGTGCCATCAGCATGAGGCACCACATGCACCGTATCAGCAAACAGTTGCGGCAGGTCCGCGCGATCCAATTGAAGCAATGCCGATTGCCCTTTGACGCCATTGCCAACCATGCGGCCCATTTCTTGGGACAAATCCAGCAGCCCCTGCCAACCCGTGGCCCAGACGATTTTGCCTTCCGCTGCGCCCTCATGCACAATTTCACCGCCCCGGGCCAGGACCGCTGCTGTCAATGCAGCCCCGGCACCGCGCGGACTCATCCTCGCAGTTAACGTGTCTTGGATCAGATACCCTGTAGGCGTCACAGGCACCCATTCACCAGCTTCATCCGCACTAATCACCTGCCACAGGGCTTTCCCGCGCCATAGATCTTTGGCAGTTTCCGAGCGAGCCTGTGCCAATTCCAAACCACGATCATTCATCACCGGCTGCAAACGGCCCGTGCGCGCATACCCCGGGGAGACTCCTCCGGTCGCTTCAACGTCAGCCCAAAACTCTTTGGCCATAATGAGGCTTTGAAACTGGAACTCTTTCTTGTCGTTCCAATTTTCCGGGGTGTGTGGAGCAAGCGCGCCCACCAAACCGCCAGACGACCCTGCGCCTACGCCGCCCGGATCGACCACCCGAACTTTGGCACCCTTGGCAGCGCAGGCCCACGCCACGGCCAGACCAAAGGCCCCTGCCCCCATCACTGTTACATCCACCATTGCCAAATCACCCGCCTTGCACCAATGCTCGTTCCAATAAGTTTCTAAGGCATCCCGACATGAGCGACCAGCACGCAAATCTGGAGTGGCGCGACGGCGTTGTACCGGTGTCGACCCAGTTCGATGACCCGTATTTCAGCCTTGAAAACGGGCTGGCTGAAACGCATCATGTGTTCCTGCAAGGCAACGACCTGCCCCAGCGTTTTGTTCCCGGTTTCCACATTGCCGAGTTAGGGTTCGGCACGGGGCTTAACCTGTTGACCACATGGGCTGCATGGGACGCCAGCGGCCAGACCGGACCTTTGAAATTCACCAGTTTTGAGGCCTTTCCAATGCACGCTCAGGAAATGGAACGTGCATTAGAGGCCTTTCCAGCTCTTGCCGCTTATGCGGCGCGCCTTGTGAAAGCATGGGACGAAGACAATACGTTGGCGACCCTTGACGGGATTACGGCCGAAGTTGTGATCGGAGATGCACGCGAAACACTGAAGGCCAAAACCTTTTTTGCAGATGCGTGGTTTCTGGATGGGTTTTCGCCAGCCAAGAACCCAGAACTCTGGAACGCCGATTTGATGCAAGCCGTCGGGGATCACACCAAGCCGGGCGGCACAGCCGCGACCTATACAGCCGCAGGCTTTGTACGCCGCAATCTGACGGAAGCAGGCTTTGAAGTAACCCGTGTTCCCGGATACGGGCGCAAACGTCACATGACCGTGGCAGGGAGGCTTTCATGAGTGATAACAACACCCGCCTTGGCATCCTGTTGATGTGCAGCGCGACCTTCGTGTTTGCCGCTCAGGACGGTCTGTCGCGCCATCTGGCAAGCGAATACAGTGTCTATCTGATCGTCATGATCCGATATTGGTTTTTTGCCGCCTTCGTGGTGGCCTTGTCTGCGCGCCGACCCGGTGGTTTACGCAAGGCCATCGCGACCAAGCACCTGTTCCTGCAGTGTTTTCGCGGTGTATTGCTGGCGATGGAAATTGTTGTGACGGTGGTTGCCTTCACCTTGCTTGGCCTTACGGAAACGCATGCAATCTTTATCTGTTATCCGTTGATTATTGCAGCCTTATCCGGCCCTATTCTGGGCGAGACCGTCGGCTGGCGGAGGTGGAGTGCGATTGGCGTGGGGATGGTCGGTGTCCTTATCGTTCTGAAACCAAGTGCGGGCGTTTTTTCACCCGCAGCAGTCATTCCATTGGTCGGCGCGTTGATGTTCGCAGTCTACGGCCTGCTGACCCGATATGTGGCGCGCGATGATGGATCAGCTGTCAGTTTCTTTTACACCGGCACCGTCGGCATGGTGGTGATGACCGCCATTGGGATTTGGTATTGGGAACCGATCAGCAGTGCCAACTGGATCTGGATGGGTATGCTTTGCTTTACAGGCGTGTTGGGGCACTGGTTGTTGATCAAAACATATGACCACGCCGAGGCCAGCGCGGTGCAACCCTTTGCCTATCTTCAACTGCCTTTTGCCGCCGGATTCGGCATGTTGTTGTTTGGGGAAACCCTGCGCACAAACGTAGCCATTGGGGCCGCGATCGTCGTTTGCGCGGGTCTGTTCACACTGTGGAGAGAACGTCGCCGCGCCTGATCATCGGGTTGGTTTCACCGAGCTTCCAACCAATTCTTTGCTAAACGGGATCGGCAATGCCTTTTTGCCCAATCGCGCGCGGTACACCGGCAGGCTTTCTGAGACACGCATCACATAGTTCCGGGTCTCGTTGAAGGGGATGTGTTCGATCCAGTCGACAATATCCATGCCCCCGCGTCGTGGATCTCCACGGTCTTTCATCCAGCGCACAGGGCGCCCCGGACCGGCATTGTATCCGGCAGAAACCATAATCACATTGCCATCAAACTGATCGCCAAGCCCCGCCAGATAAGCCGAACCCAGTTTGATATTGTATTCAGGTTTCCCGGTGAGCCACGCATGGCTGTAAACCTCACCAATGGCAGCAGCGACCTGCCTTGCGGTGGCGGGCATCACTTGCATCAGGCCGCGCGCACCAGCACCAGAAACAACCACTGGGTCAAACTCGCTTTCACGACGGGCAATCGCCAATGACATTTCAGTTGGGACAGGCAGTTTGGTGTCAATCATCGGGTGCAAGGGGTAATATGGCCCCGGCAACACGATCCCGCGTCGGACCATCTTTTTACCAAGCATCACCGCGATGTGCGGCGCGCCGAGGTCCTGCACCATGGTGCCCATCTGGCCCAATGTCTGGCGATCCTGGGTTTCCGATTGATGGACCCAGAACCGTTCGGCCAAAGACAATTCACCAGCCTGCAACAGCAGCAAAGCCGCGTGATGCACCGATGACTTGGTGAAACTCGCTGCGCGCCAATCGGGGAATTTTTCGCTTCCACTCAGGGCTGCATCAACCGGCAGCCCTGCCTTTTCCGCCGCCAAAAGTCCGTAGAAACTTGTCTGATGCGCACCGCCTTCGGTATAAGCGCGTTTTGCGGCTTCGGTGTCGCCCATTGCTTCATGAGCGCGACCTCGCCAATAGCCGCCGCGACCCAAAGAAATCGGTGTTTCGACCGGCGCTTCGAACCGTTTGAAATGGCCCAATGCGACGCCCGGCTTGTTCAGGAACCGCAACGCCACATAGCCCGCGATCCATTCGCAATCAGAGTAGGCATAACCGTCCTCCGGTGTCAGGCCGTGATGGGCCGCGATCTTGTACGCGGTGTCATAGTTGCCTGCACGCATTTGCTTGCGCGCCAGATCGCGACGACGAAGCGACCAGTCTTTGGCCTGACCAAGGTCACCCGAGATGCTGCGTGCCAGCAGAATTTCAATGGCACCGTCATCACGCCCTTTGCGTGCGCGCCACACGAACCGCTCATACGCCATTCCGGGATCAGATTGCAGCGCTGGCGGTACAGCCGCGATCAGCCCATCCACCCCTTTGGACCGCGCCCGCAACCCCAGACGGGCGTCAGCCAACCTGTCCCAGCCCTCATTGACCAAGGGTTTCATGCGTTTGGTGTTGCTCTCCCAGTTTTTCCACAACACCATGTCCATACGCGCCGTGTGGTGGGGTTTGAGCAACTTTCCATAGCGGTCAAGAAATCTCTGATGGGTCTGCGGTCCAATTGCCATGGTCTTCCACGCATTCACCGCAAGTGCCTGCGCCTGCTCTGGTTGGCCCAGCTTTTCCAAAGCGCGCGCCTGAATCAGCACCCCCTGAGGGCCTTGTGCATCTCCGTAGGCAAAGAATGCACTGATCTGGCGACGGGTGGCATCGCCAAAAGCCTGTTCGGATTGTTTTCGCAGATACGGCAAGCCGGGCCAGTCCGGGCGACGTTCAAGAAAGGTCAAAACTTCGGATGCGGACCCGAGGCCCGAACGCAATCGATGCCATTCCACAATGTCGCGAGCCACACGCCCTTCGCCGCGCACCTCGGCAGCGGCCGAGTCCCAGTTCTTCGAGCGCACCGCTTCCATGGCACGCGACACAGGCGTTTCAGCCTGTGCCAATCCGGCACTAATTACGAAAAACCCAGTAAGAACGGTCAAGATGGCACGCAACATGTCTTGCAATTTCCAATGCGACAAAGGATAGAAACCCACAGTAGTGGCGTGCGAGCCTGCCGACAATTCACAAACTTGGCAAGGCGACGAACCCGGTAGGGTTTTGCACGTAAATCTGCTGAAACGGGCGTTTCGCCCAGCTACGCAATGAAAAGGAGCGTGTTATGTTTACTGGGTCTCTACCCGCACTCGTCACGCCGTTCACGAACGGCGAGCTGGATTTAGAAACGCTTAAGAAGCTGGTCGAGTGGCATATCGGCGAAGGTTCGAACGGCTTTGTACCGGTTGGCACCACTGGCGAAAGCCCAACACTGACTCATACAGAACATGACGCAGTTGTGGAAACCGTTGTGAAAACAGCCGCGGGCCGCGTGCCTGTGATTGCCGGTGCAGGGTCCAACAATACGTTGGAGTCAATTCGCCTGGCTCAGGCCGCGGAAAAGGCAGGCGCCGATGCGGTTCTCGTGGTCACACCCTATTATAACAAACCGACGCAGCGCGGGTTGATTGCCCATTTCACCGCGATCCACGATTGCTGCAATCTGCCAATCATTATCTACAATATTCCGGGCCGTTCGGTTGTGGACATGTCTCCTGAAACCATGGGCGAGCTGGCAAAACTTCCGCGCATTGCTGGCGTCAAGGATGCCACCGGTGATCTGAGCCGCGTCCCTCAGCAGCGCATCACCTGTGGCGCGGACTTTGTGCAACTGTCTGGTGAAGACGCGACCGCACTAGGTTTCAATGCCCACGGTGGCGTTGGCTGTATCTCGGTCACAGCAAATGTCGCGCCCAGACTTTGCGCCGAGTTTCAGGCAGCCACACTTGATGGCAACTACGCCAAAGCACTGGAATATCTGGATCGTCTGATGCCTTTGCACATGGCGATTTTTGCAGAGCCTGGTCTGGTTGGCGCGAAATATGCGATGTCAAAACTGGACCTTTGCAACGAAGAGGTGCGCTTGCCTTTGACAGGCCTTAGCGATGACGTCAAAGCGCAGATTGATGCGGCGATGGCATCAGCTGGCTTGCTCTGATCTACACGGCTATTCAATGCAAAAGCCCCGGTCCAAACCGGGGCTTTTTATTTGTGTCAGCACTAGACGCAGATTATTAGCTCAAGATCAGGATCGCCGCGGCGATGGCGGCCCCGATACAAGCCCCCCCAAGTCCGGTTGACAAAACCAACGCCCAATTCCGGCGGGTGACTTCTTCGACGGGTGTTGCCTGACGGATCAACGCGCCCTCGACCAACCCCGGAAGTCTGGGGCCAAACCGCGCCAGTACACGGGCGGTTCTCATCAGATCACGGCCAAGCGCTTTGGGGCCAATGCTTTGTTTGATGTAATCTTCCACCACTGGCTGCGCGACATCCCAGATGTTGACCTCGGGATCAAGCGAGCGGGCCACGCCTTCGACGACGACCATGGTGCGCTGCAACAAGATCAACTCGGTCCGGGTTTCCATTCCAAAGCGTTCAGTCACTTCGAACAGATAGCTTAGCAAACGTCCCATCGAAATGCGTGTCGCATCCATGCCAAAAATCGGCTCTCCGACCGCCCGCAGAGCTCGGGCAAACTCGTCTACATCCTGATTGGCCGGGACATACCCCGCTTCAAAATGAACTTCGGCGACACGTTGGTAATCACGTTTGATAAAGCCAAACAGAATTTCGGCATAAACCCGGCGGGTGTATTCGTCGATATGCCCCATGATGCCAAAGTCGTAGGCAATGATGTCGCCATTCGCCGCGACCTTGAGGTTGCCCTGATGCATGTCAGCGTGGAAATACCCGTCGCGCAGAGCGTGGCTCAGAAACAGCGCCAACACCCGGTTGCCCAAAGCGTGGCGATCGTGTCCGGCGGCATCCAAGGCGTCATTGTCGCCCAAAGGCTCACCTTCGGCCCAGCCCAAGGTCATAACCCGACGGCCGGAAAACTCCCAACGAACTGTGGGAACCTGAAAGCCCTGATCTTTCGCCGTGTTGGCGGCAAATTCACTGGCTGAAGCCGCTTCAAGCCGCAAGTCCAGCTCTCCGGTGACCACTCCGTCGAAATGTTCGATGACATCTCGGGGGCGCAATCGGCGCGACGCCGGGGACAAGAATTCGATGGTATCGGCAGCAAAATAGAAGGCATCAACATCCTTGCGGAATGCCTTTTCGATGCCGGGGCGCAGAACTTTGACGGCAACTTCTTCGCCGGTTTCTGCAATGCACGCCTTGTGGACTTGAGCGATTGACGCCGCAGCCACCGGTTCGGAAAATTCCGAGAAAACATCGGCGACCGGGTGACCCAGTTCATCCTCGACAGAACGCTTGGCCACTTCCAACGAGAACGGCGGCAGCTTATCCTGCAACACACGCAATTCGGTGGCCAGATCAGGCCCGACAACATCCGGTCGCGTTGACAACACCTGTCCGAACTTGATGTAGGCAGGCCCCAGCGCGTTCAGGGCGCGGACCACCGGCGGCATCGTGGGATCACCCTTAATGCCAAGCCAGCGAAACGGCCAGACAACTGTGCGTGCAACAATGCGCAGCGCATGCGGCGCGTCCATCGCATCCATCACCACACTCATGGCGCCGGTCCGCTCCATCGTGGCACCGGTTCGGATCAGTCGCCAGATGTTATGCGGGCCTCTCAAATCTTCCACCCTGAATGAAGCGCCGCAATCCCCAATGACAAGTTGCGGTACTTAGCATTCTCAAACCCAGCGGTCTTCACCATGTCCAGAAACGTGTCCTGGTCCGGGAATTTGCGGATCGATTCGACAAGATACTGATAGCTGTCGCGGTCACCCGCAATCATCTGGCCCATACGAGGAATGATGTTGAACGAATAAAGGTCATAGGCCTTTTGCATCATGTCGTTGGGAATTTGGCTGAATTCCAGCACCATCAGACGACCGCCCGGTTTCAGCACGCGGTAAGCTTCGTTCAGCGCCTCTTGGGGGCGGGTCACGTTACGGATACCAAACGAAATGGTGTAAACATCAAAGGTGTTGTCCTCAAACGGCAACGCCATCGCATCGCCAACAACCCAGTTGAGGCTTTCCACCATCGCCGAGGCCTCAGCACGTTTGCGCCCCTCAACCAACATTGGTTCCGTGAGGTCTAGTACAGTGGCATGCCCATGCCCTGCGCGATCCAGAAAGCGGAAAGAAATGTCGCCGGTGCCGCCAGCCACATCCAGTAAACGCTGGCCGGGGCGTGGTGCCAGCCAGTCCATCATTGCGTCTTTCCAGACACGGTGGATGCCCATGCTCATCACATCATTCATCACGTCATATTTCGACGCGACCGAATTGAATACGCCCTGCACTTTGCCAGCCTTTTCAGCCTCGGGAACGGTGGTAAATCCGAAATGGGTGGTATTTTGATTGCTATCGCTCATGGCTCTGACCGCAAATTAAACTGGGCTCTTCTTATAGGGCCGTCGGGCAGCATACAATGCGCTGAATTTGTTCCTGTCACTCAGAGTTATGGTTCATTGAGATGCCGCAACAGGCTATTCTTTTGAGCCCGCCCAAACCGAAAGCCAGATCATGCCTGAACTTCCCGAAGTTGAAACCGTACGACGTGGCCTTTTGCCTTCTATGGAACACGCCCGATTTTCTGATGTGGCGGTGAATCGCCCCAATTTGCGCTGGCCGTTTCCCGAACGTATGGCAGAGCGCCTGACCGGCGCGCGGGTGAACGCACTTCGGCGGCGGTCAAAGTACATTCTGGTGGAATTGGATACCGATGAAACGCTGTTGATCCATCTTGGTATGTCTGGGCGCATGACCGTATCAGGTGATCCTTTGGGGCAGTTCGTGCACACCCATCCACAGGCCGAAAAACATGACCACGTGGTGTTCGATATGGATAACGGAGCACGTGTGACATTCAACGACCCGCGCCGGTTTGGGGCGATGGACCTTTTGACAACGGCCACGGTCGACGCGCATCCGTTGCTGGCGAAACTTGGCCCGGAACCTTTGGGCAACGGTTTTGACGAAGACTATCTTGTGAAATCTCTGGAGAATCGAAACACCCCGGTCAAATCCGCGCTTCTGGACCAGCGAATTGTCGCGGGATTGGGCAACATTTATGTCTGTGAAGCCCTGTACCGGGCAGGCATATCGCCACGTCGCAAAGCGGGAAAGATTGCTGCGGAACGCACTGCGAGCCTGGTGCCAATCATCCGCCGGGTGCTGTCTGACGCGATTGATGCGGGGGGATCTTCGCTCAAGGATTTCCGCCAAGCTGATGGAGAACTTGGATATTTTCAACATAGTTTCGATGTGTACGGTCGGGAAGGCGAGGCCTGTCATACATCCGGATGTGATGGGGTGATTGCGCGAATCACTCAATCGGGACGCTCATCCTTCTATTGTCCGCAATGCCAAAGATAGCTTGATCCGCCCCTGAACAATGGTAAGAAATCGTTCCTGACCGGAACAAGAGAAAGCACCACTCATGGCTTTTGAGACGATCATCGTCGAAATCGAGGACCACGTGGCCCTCGTCAAACTGAACCGCCCCGATGCACTGAACGCGCTGAACCAACAGCTTTTGGGAGAGCTGATGCAGGCTCTGGAAGAAGCCGATGCCAATGACAAGGTGCGCTGCATCTTGCTGACAGGCTCGGAAAAAGCTTTTGCCGCCGGGGCAGACATCAAGGAAATGTCGTCGATGAGTTTTGTCGACGTCAACGCATCCAATCTGTTTGCCGCATTTGGGGATGGCATTCAGCGGATCCGCAAACCCGTGATTGCAGCCGTTTCTGGCTATGCGTTGGGGGGCGGTTGCGAACTGGCAATGGCCTGCGACTTTATCATTGCGTCAGACACCGCCAAATTCGGCCAGCCTGAAATCAATCTGGGTGTTATTGCCGGTATGGGCGGCAGCCAACGTTTGACGCGTGCCGTGGGCAAATCCAAATCGATGGATATGAACCTGACCGGACGCTTTATGGATGCCGAAGAGGCCGAGCGCGCCGGACTTGTCAGCCGCGTCGTGCCAGCCAAAAAGATGATGGAAGAGGCGATGGGCGCAGCCCTGAAGATTGTCGAGAAATCGCTGATCACGGCGCGCACAGCCAAAGAGGCCGTGAACCGCAGCTTTGAAAGCACCCTGACCGAAGGTCTGTTGTTTGAACGCCGCGTGTTCCACGCCCTGTTCGCGACCGAGGACCAAAAAGAGGGCATGGCCGCGTTTATGGAAAAGCGTCAGGCCCAGTTCCGCGACAAGTAACTTTGGCTCGACACATTTCAGAATCGGGGCGGCATATAGGCCGCCCCTTTTTTCTTTGGTGGTTTTTGGGTTGCATCCCTTCCAAAAATCATTAGTAAGCGCCCTCAATACATGCGCGTGCAGCCCGCTCTGGCTTGAATCGATTCCCTAAACGGGACGGTCCCTTTCGGGCAGTGGCACGTGTGATAACTGAACGAAGTATAATTCAAGGACCTGAGATTCATGGCAAACTCACCTCAAGCGAAGAAACGCGCCCGTCAGAACGAAGCCCGCTTTGCAGTCAACAAAGCCCGTCGTTCGCGCATCCGTACGCAACTGCGCAAAGTTGAAGAAGCTATCGCTTCTGGCGACAAAGATGCCGCAACGGCAGCTTTGCGCACAGCTCAGCCTGAGCTGATGCGCGGTGTGACCAAGGGCGTTTACCACAAGAACACAGCGTCGCGCAAAATGTCGCGCCTGTCGGCACGTGTGAAGGCTCTGGGCTAAGCCCAAACCTACAAGCTATTGAAGAGAAAGGCGTCACCAGCGGTGGCGCCTTTGTCGTTTTCGGTGCCAATTTCGAGCCCGAGAGATTCTTTTTTACAAAACCCCGAGTCAAGTTCGAAGATCGGTTGCCCGGGGCGCATCGGTGTTGCTAGTTTCAATCCAGCGATTCACATCGCCCGTCGGGGGGACAGACACCAGCGTTATATGACTTTCGGGTCGTATTTCACAGAGAATGCCGCAGGGATTTCTGCGGACGTCTACTGTGTCTGGCCGATGAAGCTTTTTGGCTTTCGGTCTGTCCTTCAAACTGCGCAACCAGCGCGCCATTGAACTAAAAGTCTGTCAAAGCAGGGGCTTTGATTGACGGGGCATTTTACGTTCAGAGGCACTGCAAAGTTGGAAAAACGCAGGGTCCGATGGGTTGCGATTTGAAAAGCGACTCATGAATTTTGGGCACTGTTAAGCCCGTAGATGCACGGCACGAAGGTTAGAAACGGGGACACATGATACAAGAACAATGGGGCACGTTGAAACAGGATCTGCTAAAGACTGTTGGGCAGAATAATTTCAAGACCTGGATTGAGCCTCTGGAATTTGCGGACTTGACCGAAGGTGCTGTGACCTTTCATGTCCCGACCAATTTTTTCGGCAACTATGTCTCTCAAAATTTTGGCGACCTGATTCTGCACAAACTAACGTCCAACGGGCAACGCGTTCAGCGCGTGCACTTCAAGGTATCGGCGAATTCTTTGGACCGTCCTGCACCGCGCCCTGTCGCCGAGAAAACGGATTTTGTCTCTCCGTCCGTCACCAAAGACAGCCTTCCAGGCGCCCCGCTGGATGCGCGTTTCACATTTGACAGCTTCGTTGTCGGTAAACCCAACGAATTGGCCAATGCAGCCGCACGTCGTGTTGCCGAAGGTGGTCCAGTGACCTTTAATCCGTTATTTCTTTACGGCGGCGTTGGCCTTGGCAAAACCCACCTGATGCATGCGATTGCCTGGGACCTGCAACAGCGCCGGCCGGACCTGAACGTGGTGTATCTGTCGGCAGAACAATTCATGTACCGTTTTGTACAAGCCTTGCGTGATCGCAAAATGATGGATTTCAAACAACTGTTCCGCTCGGTCGATGTACTGATGGTAGACGACGTGCAATTCATTGCCGGCAAGGACAGCACGCAGGAAGAGTTCTTTCACACCTTCAATGCTCTGGTCGATCAGAACAAACAGATCATTATTTCTGCAGACCGAGCACCGGGAGAGATCAAAGATCTTGAAGATCGGATCAAATCCCGCCTGCAGTGTGGCCTTGTGGTTGATCTGCACCCAACGGACTATGAATTGCGCCTTGGCATTCTTCAGACCAAAGTTGAGCAATACCGCGAACAATATCCGGGATTGCAGCTCGCTGATGGGGTGCTTGAATTTCTGGCCCACCGCATTTCCACCAATGTGCGTGTGCTTGAGGGCGCATTGACAAGATTGTTTGCCTTTGCGTCGCTGGTGGGCCGTGAAATCACAATGGAACTGACTCAGGACTGCCTGTCTGACGTTCTTCGGGCCTCCGAGCGCAAAATCACTGTTGAAGAAATCCAACGCCGGGTCGCGGAACACTACAACATCCGTCTGAGCGACATGATTGGCCCCAAGCGGGTGCGCACCTTGGCTCGCCCTCGTCAGGTGGCGATGTATCTGAGCAAACAACTGACCAGCCGCAGCCTGCCCGAAATTGGCCGTCGGTTTGGTGGCCGCGACCATACGACCGTGATGCATGGCGTAAGACGCATCGAAGAGTTGCGTGTTCAGGATGGTCAGATCGCAGAGGACCTCGAGTTGTTGCGCCGCGCACTCGAAGCTTGATCAAAATATATAGAAAAAAAGTGGCCGTGCCTTTGGGTGCGGCCTTTTCTTTTGTTATCGCCCACGGATGGCACAAATCATCGCGCTTGACGTGCATCCGGGTTGACGCCCCATTGGTTTAGGTCGACAAAAGCAAAAAGGCTTGCGCCGAAGGGGGAAACCGATAGTGTGCCCCTCCCGGCAGACGGAGGAAATTGGTATGAAGATCAGTATTGAACGCGGTAATCTGCTCAAAGCAGTCTCGCAGGCACAATCCGTTGTCGAACGCCGTAACACTATTCCAATCCTTGCCAATGTGCTGATCGAAGCCGAAGGCGACACGGTTCAGTTCCGCGCCACAGACCTTGATATCGAAGTGGTCGACAAAACCCCGGCAATGGTTGAACGCGCCGGCGCCACAACAGTATCCGCCACGACCCTGCACGAAATTGTTCGTAAGCTACCGGATGGTGCACTGGTTACGCTGACAGACGACGGCGCTTCGGGTCGCCTGACCGTCGAAGCTGGCCGGTCAAACTTTTCACTGGCCACGCTGCCGCGCGAAGATTTTCCGGTGATGGCATCTTCCGAATACCAATCGAATTTCTCGGCCCCGGCTGCCATGCTGCGCCGCCTGTTTGACAAATCCAAGTTTGCCATTTCGACCGAAGAAACCCGCTATTATCTGAATGGCGTCTATATGCATGTGTCAGACGGCGAAGGCGGCAAGGTTTTACGTTGCGTGGCAACCGATGGCCACCGTCTGGCCCGTATTGATGCTGACCTTCCACAAGATGCTGCGGATATGCCCGGCGTCATTGTGCCCCGTAAAACGGTTGGCGAACTGCGCAAATTGCTAGACGACGACGAGATGCAGATCGCGGTTTCGGTATCTGAAACCAAAGTGCGCTTTGCCACACCCGAGATCACTCTGACATCCAAAGTGATCGATGGCACGTTCCCGGATTACACACGCGTTATTCCGCAAGGCAACACCCGCAAGCTGGAAGTCGATGCGTCGGAGTTTGCGCAAGCCGTGGACCGTGTCGCCACCGTGTCTTCTGAGCGTTCTCGCGCGGTGAAGCTGCAGTTGGACGAAGACAAGCTTGTACTGTCCGTAAACGCTCCAGACAGCGGTGCGGCGGAAGAAGAGCTGGTAGTTGCCTATAATGACGAGCGCCTTGAGATCGGATTTAACGCCAAGTACCTCCTGGAGATCGCCAGTCAGGTTGACCGCGAAAACGCTGTCTTCATGTTTAACTCGGCAGGTGACCCGACCCTGATGCGCGAAGGCAATGACACCAGCGCCGTTTATGTTGTCATGCCGATGCGGGTGTGATCGGCTAACGCCGATGCCCGCAGTGCGAGTGTTCTTTCAAGAAAGAAGATAGCGGCATGACCGCGCTTTATCTGAACAAACTCTCGCTGTCCCATTTTCGTTCCCACAAAAAGGGCGCCATCGACTGCGATGCGCGTCCCGTAGCGATTTATGGGCCCAATGGCGCGGGCAAGACCAACATTCTTGAAGCCGTATCTCTGATGTCACCTGGACGCGGTCTAAGGCGGTCAAGTGCCGAGGCCATGACACGTCGCCCCGAGGCTCTGGGGTGGAAAGTTTCAGGTCATTTGCAATCGCTCGGACAGTTGCACGAGATTGAGATCTGGTCAGAGGGTGGCAATGCGCGGCAACTAAAGCTCGATGGTAAATCTGCGCCACAAACCGCGCTTGGTCGCGTTGCGCGGGTGTTATGGTTGATCCCTGCCATGGATCGTTTGTGGATCGAAGGCGCCGACGGCCGACGACGTTTTCTGGATCGCATGGCATTGTCTTTCTTTCCGGGTCACGCCGAAGCATCTCTGACCTATGAAAAGTCGATGCGAGAACGAAACCGGCTGCTGAAAGATCAGGTGCGGGATGCTGCCTGGTATGGCGCGCTTGAGGCTCAGATGGCCGACGCAGGTGCAATCATTCATGCCAACCGGGTTTCGGCGCTTTCGAATTTGGATGTGGCGCAAGCCAATGCGGAAACCGCCTTCCCAATCGCTGAACTGACCCTCACGCAGGCCGAAGGCACCCTACCTTCTGCGGCGGCTGACCTGCGGGAGGCCTTTTCAGAAAGCCGCCCACGTGACCTGATGGCGGGCCGCACGCTGGTGGGACCCCATCGCAGTGATCTGGACGCTGTCTATGCGGCCAAGGGTGTTCCCGCCAAAGATTGCTCCACCGGAGAGCAAAAGGCGTTGCTGATCTCGCTGATCCTTGCCAATGGTCGTGCCTTATCTGACGGTTTTGGCGCACCTCCGATCCTTTTGCTAGATGAGGTCGCCGCCCATCTTGATGCGGGCCGCCGGGCTGCGCTTTATGAAGAGATTTGCGCGCTTGGCGCCCAAGCCTGGATGACCGGAACCGGGCCGGAATTATTCTCGGATCTTGGCGCACGTGCGCAATATCTGGAGGTAACGGATATGAATGGCCTCTCTCAGATCGAAGGTCGTGATTCTTAAGGGTCAATCAACGAACCCATCTTGAAAAATCTTACGTCTATTGCGTGACATTCCCGGTCTGACCCCCTATTTTAGGTGGACTGATAAAGGGAAATATCACATGTCCGACGAGGCGCAGAACACACCGGAATACGGCGCGGATTCCATCAAGGTTCTCAAAGGCTTAGAAGCTGTCCGCAAACGCCCCGGCATGTACATCGGGGATACTGATGATGGGTCGGGCCTGCACCACATGGTCTATGAGGTCGTGGACAACGGCATTGACGAGGCGCTGGCGAAGCACGCGGACCATGTAAAGGTCAAAATCCACGCCGATAGCTCAGTCTCGGTTTATGATAACGGGCGTGGGATTCCGGTTGGGATTCACGAGGAAGAGGGCGTTTCAGCCGCCGAAGTTATCATGACCCAGCTGCATGCGGGCGGCAAGTTCGACTCAAATTCCTACAAGGTGTCGGGGGGTCTGCACGGTGTTGGCGTATCGGTTGTGAATGCGCTTTCGGACTGGCTTGAACTGCGCATCTGGCGCGAAGGCAAAGAGCATATTGCCCGGTTTGAACATGGCGATACCGTCAAACATCTTGAAGTGGTTGGCGAGGCAGAAACCACCGGCACCGAAGTGCGGTTTATGGCGTCGCTTGATACGTTTTCAAACCGGGATTTTGTGTTTGAGACCCTGGAAAAACGTCTGCGCGAGCTGGCCTTTTTGAATTCGGGTGTGCGGATTATCCTCGAAGACCTGCGCCCGGCAGAGCCGCTCAAAACCGAGTTATTCTACGAAGGTGGCGTCAAAGAATTTGTCAAATATGTTGACCGTCACAAGACAGCGATGATGCCCGAGCCGATCTATGTCATTGGCGAAAAGGACGACATCGGCGTTGAGGTGGCGATGTGGTGGAACGACAGCTATCACGAAAACGTCCTGCCGTTTACCAACAACATCCCGCAACGCGATGGTGGCACCCATATGGCGGGGTTTCGTGGCGCGCTGACCCGCACCATTAACAATTATGCCCAATCAACCGGTATTGCCCGCAAGGAAAAGGTCAGCTTTACCGGAGATGACGCGCGCGAAGGTCTGACCTGTGTGCTGTCGGTCAAAGTGCCCGACCCCAAGTTCAGCTCGCAAACCAAAGACAAGCTGGTCAGCTCGGAAGTGCGCCCGGCGGTTGAGGGACTGGTCAATGAAAAGCTGGCTGAGTGGTTCGAAGAGAACCCCGCCGAAGCCAAAATCATTGTCGGCAAAATCATCGAGGCCGCTCACGCCCGTGAAGCCGCCCGCAAAGCCCGCGACCTGACCCGCCGCAAGACCGCGATGGACGTGAATTTTCTGGCGGGCAAGCTGAAGGATTGTTCGGAGAAAGACCCGTCCAAAACCGAAGTCTTCCTGGTGGAGGGGGATTCTGCGGGTGGATCAGCGCAGACAGGACGTGACCGCCAAACACAGGCCATTCTGCCGCTCAAAGGTAAGATTTTGAACGTCGAACGCGCCCGGTTTGATCGTATGCTGGGAAGTCAGGAAATTGGCAATCTGGTTATGGCGCTTGGCACCGGCATTGGCCGCGACGAGTTCAACCTCGACAAACTGCGCTACCACAAGATTGTCATTATGACCGATGCTGATGTCGATGGTGCCCACATCCGAACTTTGTTGCTGACGTTCTTCTACCGGCAGATGCCTGAGTTGATTGAAAACGGGCATTTGTATATCGCCCAGCCACCGCTTTACAAAGTGTCGCGCGGCAAATCCGAAGTTTACCTCAAGGATCAGGCCGCCATGGACGACTATTTGGTCGACCAGGGGATCGATGGTGCCGTTCTGCGACTGGGCAATGGATTTGATATCAATGGTCAGGACCTTTTGCGTGTAGTGTCCGAAGCCCGTCAGTTGAAACGTGTTTTAGATGCATTTCCGACCCATTATCCACGCCATATTCTGGAACAGGCCGCGATCGCAGGGGCCTTTGTTCCCGGCGCCGTAGACGCCGACCTGCAAGGCGTGGCCGACAAAGTTGCTACGCGGCTTGATCTGATTGCCTTGGAGTACGAGCGCGGTTGGCAAGGGCGGATTACGCAGGACCATGGCATCAAATTGGCCCGCATCTTGCGTGGCGTCGAAGAGGTGCGCACGTTGGATGGTCCGATGCTGCGATCTGGTGAAGCACGTAAGACCGGCAGCTTTACCGAAAGCTTGCAGGAGATTTACAACACGCCTGCGACATTGATGCGCAAAGACCGTAGCCAGATGATTTATGGCCCACTGGATTTGCTGCATGCGATCCTGTCCGAAGGTGAAAAGGGCCTATCCCTGCAGCGCTACAAGGGCTTGGGTGAAATGAACCCGGACCAACTCTGGGAGACAACACTTGATCCGGATGCCCGCACACTGTTGCAGGTTAAGGTCGAGGATATGGCCGAGGCAGACGACCTGTTCACCAAATTGATGGGCGATGTGGTGGAACCACGTCGCGAGTTCATTCAGAAAAATGCGCTGAGTGTTGAAAATCTGGATTTCTGATTCCTTGTAGGAATGCGCATAGCGCTTCGCGAAACCCAAAAATTTTCGCATAATGCCCAAAGTGCTTCGTATAAGCACTTTGGGCATTATGAAGTCTGATATGAAATGCTGAATTTTTCTTTCAATCTATCAACTGTTGAGCGCCACTTTGGGATCTTGGGTTGCAAACCGAATTTTGATTCCCGATGTAGGTTCAGGCACAATTTTGCACTCTGACATGAACGCCTGGAGAACGAGGGTCTGTGGCAAACCCAGATTAGTGGAAATTGCAAACGCAGCACTCGCGAGTATGGGCGGATTGTGGTGAAAAACTCCAGTTTTGTCGAAAATCGGTGAAAGAAATGCTTTTTGAGAGGCGGTCGAAAATTTTGCCCAGGGGGTCGGCCAAAACTTCAGCTGTGCAGCGTGGGCGACTGTCACGGTTACTCCGGGCAAGAGGCATCAACGATATTAGCGCGACGGAAATTGGCAGAAAAAGCTGAAACGATTACTGATCGGGTAAAACAAGATCAGAGTAACCAAACAGACTGGAAGAGCCGCCTGTGTGCAGAAAGAGGATCCGTTGATCCGAAGTAAATGTTCCGCTCTTTATCGCGTCAATGAGCCAGGCCATTGCTTTCGATGTGTAGACCGGGTCGATCAAAATCCATTCCACCTGGGCCAACATACGTAAGGCCTCGAGGCCTGCCGGTGTCGGTAACCCGTAGGCTTCGCCAATAAAGCTGTCTGAGATTGCCAAGGACAATGGAGAAGATAGAGTGTCAGGTGAAAACAATTCGGCGGTTTGGTGAACAAGGCTCTGAACAATTGGTGCCATCGCGGCAGCGTCATACTTCACGGAAACGCCATGGATGGGCAGATTGACCCCAAGTGCCGAAAATCCAACGATCAAAACCGCCTGCGTACCGCCGCTGCCAGTGGCGTGTACTAGGCATCAAACTCGATACCTTCCTGCGTCGCTTGGCTGGCAATTTCTGCTGCAGCACTGACATAGCCCAGTGCACCTTGGGCGCTCGATCCGCCCAATGGCATAATATAGGTGCAATCTGCATATCGCTGCTGTGCAACAAACGCAGGCCGCATAATCAAACAAACCAGATGAGCCAAACTCTCTCTTAGTTTACGTAGCCATTGGTTCCAAAAACCCTGACGACGGACAGTTTGATGATCTTGTCGGTAGTATTCAACATTGTGGTTTCCTCGTTTTGTGGTTGGTGTGCATCACCATCAAAACGGACAACCATCATCTCCTTCAAGAGATGTGCCGTCCCCATTTCAGCTTGCTGGGAAGGGGACGGTGTCAGATCACATTGAGACTAATTCAAGTTTACCGTTGCTTCTAAGATCGCAAGATGTTGATCAATGCCCCTACGTCGTGGTTTCCAAACCCCTTCTTGATGGCCTTATCGAAGAGCTTGCGCATGAATTCGGATATCTCCGGGCTGTATCCTGCCTCGACTGCAAATTCCGTCATGTAGTCAGAAGTGCCCGCCCAAACCTCCACGGTGGCTTCCGCCGTCTCAAGGTCGCCAGATGCAATCTTTTTCAAACTCTTAATCAAGGCATCACTGTCTTGATCCGCGTCCTTCGTAATGTTTTTGTAAAACTGGTCCAAAGGTATGTTGGCCGCTTCGCAAATCGCGGCACCGTTAAGTGTTCCGATGATCCGGCCAAGACTTGCGGACAAAGTCGCCAAATTTAGCGCGGAAGCTTTGCTCGGGTCGCTGCCGAGATACTCGATTTCAGGTGCAAACGCGCGTAACAGCGGAGCCGCTGTAACCAGGGCTTTCTCGTCGCCGGAAACAAGTATGCGAGCCGCATCGCTGCCAATATCGGATGGGTAGGCAATAATCTCACCGTCAAGGTAGAAGATGCCCTGTTGTAGCGCCCAGTCATGCGTTGCCTTGGCGGTTCGTGGCGTGGCGGTCGTCAATTGAACCAAAACGCGTCCTTCCAGAGCTTCGGCGCAACCCACTTGTCTCAGAATTTCGTCAGCGGCTTCGTAGTCGTAGACACAAACCACTATGACGGGGCTCGTCAGAATGGCCTCCTTTGGGCCAGCCGCAACGATCAGTCCCAGTTCCTGAAGCGGCTTGGCTTTGTCGGCTGTTCTGTTCCAAACGACTGTATCAAAGCCAGCTTTTGCGGCCGTCTTCGCCAGAACCAAGCCCATGTTCCCTAACCCTATAAAGGCAATGTCGGCCATTGGCTTCTCCCCTTTTCTTGAATGAGGCTATTGCAGCCGAAGGCCATTGAAAATGGCCTGGCTGAAGTTAATGCTGTTACTTTTGAATCTTGTGGCCCTCCTATTGGGCAGGCGTTAAGGCCATCTTGCCTCCACCACATTGAAAAATGTCACGACAAAAAACAGCGCGCTTCATTTCTGAATACATGCTCAGGGTGTTTGCCTAAAGAACTGAGGTACCTGCCCGCAGGCACTTCTTCGCATCACGATGAATTTCTTCAACGATATCAGATACGGGCATGACTTCGCGAACCAAAGACACGCCTTGACCTGACCAGAGCGACATCGCCTCCACATTGCCGACAGTTTGGGGTTGCGGTGTGTAGCTTTGGTAGCGCTCAACTGGCTCACCTGCGGAATCTTGACCAATCATTTCTTTTTCATTTGGTCTTTCACCAGGAGCGGGGCTTCCAGCTTCTGCCCAGGTTCTTGATGTCGAGTTGATCAGTGTACGGTGAGGTGCATCTGGCCAATCAACATCGTATAGATCGTGGGCCCATTGGGTATCGGCCTCGGATGCCTGCAGGATACGGGATCGGTATTCTTTATGGATCGTCGCCTCGGGGCTCGCCAATAGACGTGTTCCAATCCAAACACCTGATGCTCCAAGCATCAATGCGGCAGCCATTCCACGCCCGTCTGAAATCCCGCCTGCGGCCACGACTGGGAGATCAACCGCATCAGCCACTGCCGGAATGAGTGCCATAGTCGAAACCTGCCCCCACACATGTCCACCTGCCTCCCAGCCTTGAGCTACGATGACATCCGCACCAGCATCTGCAGCAATTCTGGCCTCGTTCGCATTTCCGACGCTTGCTAAAACAACCAGGCCTCCAGCTTTTGCGCGTGCTATGGCTTTCGGTTCCACTCCCCAGAAAAGAGAAACGCCATGAACGCCTTTATTAATGCAGGTTTCCAACTGTTTTTCGTAAGGAAATGACATATTCAGAATAACAGCGAAGTTCCTGTCGGTCAGTTCTCTCAGTTCGTCAATTTTTGCACCTACATCTTCTTCGGGTATTTCCCACAGCGGCACGACCCCATAGCCCCCGGCATTGCAAACTGCAGCCACAAGTTCGGGGCCAACGGCTCCAGCCATCGGTGCGGATAAGATGGGTTTTTCAGTTTCCAAAACTTCCAAAAGGCGAGGTTTCACAGGTCATCTCCAATTAAATTGGCTGGCTACGTGTTATAGTGTTACGCATCCAAATTGTCAGTGTTTGCTTTGAGGCCCGCCTTTGTAGGCTCACGCAGCAACTACTCAGTCTTCTGGTTTCCAATCTGGCTGGGTCTTGAATGAAACGACATCCTTACCAAGCCGGTCCCAGTGCGGTTTATCTTGCTCAAAAATCACGACTTGGACTTCCAGTCCGGTCGTATCATCCATTGTACCAAGCGTCAGCGTCAGATGATCAGGCGTCCTGGTATTCGTTCCATAGATGTGACTTCCGCAGTTCGAACAAAACCCTTTTGTGACTTTCGAACCCTTGCTGGACGAATAGCTAAACTCGTTTGGGTCCCCACTTAAGGAGACGGCGTTCGACCTGAACATGACTCCTACAGAATGGCCAGTTCCGCTAAGTCGACGGCACTCTTCACAATGACATTGTGCAACAACGACTGGCAGTCCATCGGCGACGTATGACACCTCGCCACACAAGCACTTTCCAGTATACGATTTGTTCATTCGCAAGAGACTACTGGACCACGCAGTTCTCGCAACGCCAAAGTTAACTTCTGTTTCAGGCAAAAAGGCCGGAAGCTGAAAATCGCAAAAATAAAGAAGAAGATGTGATTTAAAAAAAATGCCAATTTCTTAACTGAAATCGTGAAATTCGATCTGCAAAATGCTAAAGATTTGTCACTCCGACAACATCTTCTTATTAAAAAGGGGGGTAAGAAGTGGGTTCGTTTGGAAAAAATAAAAACATGTTTATTCAAATAGTTGCGACGAATTCTTTGGAGTTCTGTTTCTGATTTTTTCCTTTAACTTGGGCGATGTTCGCGAACGGGTTCGCGGAGTCCTACATTCCAAAAGAAATCCGACAACAGATTTGTGCGATAACGCCGACAAAGTTCACTCTGCCGGTCTTTGCGCCTCTGAGGTCCCTGTTTACAGATGCATAAGATAGGATTGATGCCCCTCGACAACTTTCACGCCGTCTTGGTTGTGAATGCTGATATCCACTGTCAGCACGCCGGTCGTTGTGTTTTTCTTTAACTCGGACACGACAAAGCTCGGGTACAGGGTATCACCGCAGTAAACAGGGGCCAGAAACTTAGAGGATTGCTCCAAAAACCCGATCAGCGCTTCGCCCATTTCATGTGCCAGAGGGCTTGCTCCAATCGCAGCTTGAATCAAGGTCTGATAGCCATGGGCCATCAAGTCACGATGCCCCAGACGTTGAAGATAGGCGCGGTCGTAGTGAATGGGGTGGTTGTCACCACTGGCGGCCTGAAACGCTGCAAAAACACCTTCTGTCATGGTGCGCGATGGGGCGCGAAACACTTCTCCAACTCGAAATTCGTGGAATTTCCGTGTGGCATGGGTTTGATGATCTACGGGGCTAAATGTCATGCCCAATTGAGACACGGCCAGCCCGTTGCTGTCAATTCGACAGAAGTGCAATTAAGGGTCTTGCGCTTGTTCTCATCATTGGCTAAACCCGCGCCACTCGGGTCGTTAGCTCAGTTGGTAGAGCGCTTCGTTTACACCGAAGATGTCGGGAGTTCGAGCCTCTCACGACCCACCACTCCCCCAGAGTATGAACTGATGCAGCTGCTGGGCCTGCGCGTCTTGGCGCATCATGAGAAACAAGCACATTCCCATTTTCTGACGTCGGTATAATCCTCGCAATCCATCATTCACTTCCCCCATTGGGACCTATATGAAAACCCAAGGTTATGAACTGTAATGTGTTGGCATCGACTTTCAGATACGCCGAATGAGCTTTTGTTGAGGTTTTCCGCGATTTCATCTCGATTTCTTCCGTTGAAAAGCTCCTGAAACTGACCAAATGTGAACGAAGTCAACCACACGCCCATTGACCCGGAACTTTACCGGAGAGAAGGAAGACCAGTATGAAGAAAGCATTAATCACCGGCATCACAGGCCAGGATGGGTCGTATTTGGCCGAGTTTCTGCTGGAAAAGGGCTATGAGGTGCATGGCATCAAACGCCGCGCGTCTTCGTTCAACACTCAGCGCGTGGATCATATATACGAGGATCCGCACACGGATCAGGCACGCTTTAAACTGCATTACGGAGACCTGACGGATTCGTCGAATCTCACCCGTATCCTTCAGGAAGTACAGCCTGACGAAGTGTATAACCTTGGGGCGCAATCCCATGTTGCTGTCAGCTTTGAGGCACCGGAGTATACCGCCGATGTAGACGCCATGGGCACTTTGCGATTGCTTGAGGCCATTCGTTTTCTTGGGATGGAAAAGAAGACCCGCTTTTATCAGGCCTCGACGTCTGAGCTTTACGGTCTGGTGCAGGAAACACCGCAAACCGAGACCACCCCTTTCCACCCGCGTAGCCCCTATGCCGTGGCCAAGATGTACGCCTATTGGATCACCGTGAACTACCGCGAAGCTTACGGAATGTATGCCTGCAACGGCATCCTGTTTAATCACGAAAGCCCGCGCCGGGGTGAGACCTTTGTGACACGCAAAATTACACGTGGACTGGCCAATATTGCCCAAGGTCTGGAAGATTGCCTCTATATGGGCAACATCGATGCCCTGCGCGATTGGGGCCATGCCAAAGACTATGTGCGAATGCAGTGGATGATGCTGCAGCAGGGCTCGCCAGAAGATTTTGTGATCGCCACCGGGGTGCAGTACTCTGTGCGTCAATTCATTGAATGGTCCGCAAGTGAACTGGGGATTAAGCTGGCCTTTGTAGGCACAGGCCTTGATGAAGTTGCCACGGTATCTGCAATCACAGGTGACAATGCGCCGGGGCTGAAGGTTGGCGATGTTGTCATGCGCATTGATCCGCGTTACTTCCGCCCTGCTGAAGTGGAAACCCTGTTGGGCGATCCCGCCAAGGCCAAGGATAAACTGGGTTGGGTGCCGGAGATCACGGTTCAGGAGATGTGTGCTGAAATGGTGGCCGAGGACCTAAAGGCCTCGCAACGCTATGCCCTGTTGAAAGAACACGGCATGGACGTGCCTGTGTCGATCGAAGGATAGATCCATGAAGATTTTTGTTGCAGGCCACCGGGGTATGGTGGGCGGCGCGATCCTGCGACAGTTGCAGGCCCGCAAGAACGCCGGAGCAAACATTGAAATCATTACACGTACCAGCACGGAACTGGACCTGACCGATCAGGCCGACGTGCGGGAGTTCATGCAATCTGTGCTTCCCAATCAGGTGATTCTGGCGGCGGCCAAGGTTGGCGGAATTGTCGCCAACAACAACTATCCGGCGCAATTTATCTACGAAAACCTGATGATGGAATGCAACGTCATCCATCAGGCCTATGAGGCAGGCGTGCAAAATCTGCTGCAACTGGGGTCCAGCTGTATCTACCCAAAAATGGCCGAACAGCCGATGCGCGAAGATGCGCTGCTGACGGGCGAACTTGAGCCCACCAACGAGCCCTACGCGGTGGCCAAGATTGCCGGGATCAAACTGTGTGAAAGCTATAATCGTCAGTATGGCGTTGATTATCGTTCGGTGATGCCAACCAATCTTTATGGGCCCGGCGATAACTTCCACCCTGAAAACAGCCACGTTCTGCCTGCCCTGATCCGCCGTTTCCACGAAGCCGCGCAAACCAGTGCAGACGAGGTCGTGATCTGGGGCACCGGCACACCGATGCGCGAATTCCTGCACGTGGACGATATGGCCGCGGCTTCGCTGTTTGTGATGGATCTCGATCCGGACACTTACAAACGCGAAACCCAGGAGATGCTCAGCCACATCAATGTCGGTTCTGGCACCGACGTGACCATTCGCGAATTGGCGGAAACCGTCGCAAAAGTGACCGGCTTTGAAGGGAAACTGTCGTTTGATTCAACCAAGCCCGACGGCGCGCCACGCAAACTGATGGACGTCAGTCGACTGGCCCGATTGGGATGGACCTACTCGACGGAACTTGAAGAGGGAATTCGTGGAACCTACGAGTGGTTTCTCGCGCAGGGACCCAATAATCTACGCTCAAAGTAACAGGTCAACCAAGGTAAGCCTTTAGCGCAGGCGGTGGGTTATCCAGCAATGCGCCAGTCTCGGTCGGTGCGTACGCGACTCCGTCAGCCACAAGCACCGTCATCGGCGCGATGCGGCGCGCGTCTTGCGGATCGTGTGACACCATCAACAGCGCTGCACCAGTTTCCTCAAGCACTTCCGCTACCAAATCCAGCATTTCGATCTTGAGTGCAGGGCCCAGCGCTGCAAAGGGTTCGTCCAGCAGAACCAACGGCTTATCTTGCACCAAAATACGCGCCAGCGCGACGCGGCTTTGTTGACCACCTGAAAGCTGTGCAGGCTTGCGATCTTCAAGACCGGATAGCCCAACCCGCTCAATCGCATTGGCAACAAGGGACTTCTGCACCTGATTTAAACGTAGATCGGGACGTACGCCCAAGCCGACATTTTGCGCGACGCTGAGATGCGGAAACAGGTTGTTGTCCTGAAACAGCATGGCAAGCGGGCGCTTACCGGGCGCGGCCTTGGTCATATTCTGACCATCGAACAAGACGCTGCCCTCTTCAGGCGGAAAGAACCCCGCAATCAAACTTAACAGGGTCGACTTTCCGGCCCCGGAACGCCCGATAACAGCGACACGTTGCCCAGCCTGAATGGTGAAGTCCGCTCGGAGCGAGAAATCTCCTTGCCGTATCGCTACATTTTCAAGTGTCAGCACGTCCACGTCCTCCTTTGTCGAACAGCCAGAACAGGCCAAAACTCAGACATAACAACAACAACCCAGCCCCTGATGCGGCATCAATCCTGTAGGCGCCCATCAGGCGGTACATTTGCAACGGCAACGTCGCAGTTTCCGGATCCGCGAACAAGGCAATCACCCCAAGGTCCCCCATCGACAATGCTGCCGTCAAACCACAGGCAAAACCCAAAACAGATCGAATGCGCGGCAGAAGTATCAGCAGCAGCCAGTGCCGTCCGGTTACATTCAAGGAATGGCTAAGGTGGCCATAATTTTGGATCACATCTCGCACCGGACCGACCAATATGCGCAGCGCAAAGGGCAGCGCCATCACGGCATTCACCAGCGCTGTCACAGGGAACGCTACGGCGAATGGATCAGCGATCGGAAAAATCACAATGAACAGTCCCGTCCCGATCACCAGCGGAGACGCCGCAACACCCAAGAGGCCCACCATCTCTATCCAGCTTTGCCGACCGCCGGCCGCAATGGCGATCGGAAGAGCAAACCCAAGCATCAAAAGGGTCGAGGCCAAGGCCACCACCAATGAAACGCCAGCAGCTTTCCAGACCTGAGCCGGCATTTGTAAAACACCAAACATCCCGTCCCAGACCACCATCGACAATGGAAGGATCAGGAATATTGTAGCACCACAGATCGCAAAGGAATCAAGAGCAATCCGGGTCAATCCGCCGGCGTCCCAACGTTTGACAACCCGATCCAGCCCGGTGCCAAAACTATCCGTGCCTGACAAGCGCAAGGCCACAAAAGCAGCCGTCCCAACCAGCAAAAGTTGCACACAAGACAGCAGCGCAGCGCGACCAAGGTCAAAGTCAAACCGGAACGCCTGATAGATGGCCAGTTCAACGGTTGTCGCCCGTGGTCCGCCACCAACAGTCAGCGCCACAGCGAAGCTGGACAGACAAATGGCAAAAATCACCGCAAGCGCCGACGGCACAACACGCCGCAATAATGGCGCCTCGATTACCCGCCACATTTCGCGGGGGCCAAAATCAAGCTGAGCCGCCAGACGGAAACGTTCGGACGGCACTTGTTGCCACCCCATCAGGATCAGCCGCGTGGCCAAGGGAAGATTGAAGAAAACATGGGCCAGAACCACGCCGTGCAGGCCATAGATTTGCACTTCGGGAAGACCAAGCCACCGTAAGATTTCATTCAGAACACCACTGCGCCCGAACACAGCCAGCAGGCCCAACACCGCGACAATAACCGGGAGAATGAATGGTGCACCCAGCAGTGTGACCAACAAATGCCGCCCCGGAAACTGTCTTCGGGACAATGCGCGGGCCACAGGAATGGCAAGAGCGACGCTCAAGGTCGCTGACAGAACAGCCTGCCAAAAAGTAAAGCGAATGGCCGCCCATTCGGACGGCCCGAGGCCACGCCCTGCTTCTGCGCGCAGGGCGACCGCCAGCAATGTGCCCAGAATGAGTGCGGCGACAATCGCCGCCGCAACCATTCCGGGCCATTTTTTTACTGGGATAGCGCGTCGAGCCATTCGGCCAATGCTTCATCACGGATAGCCTGAACCTGATCAGACGCCACCAGCAGTCCTTTGTCCGGCACCACCAGAGTTTCAAACCCCTTTGGCAATCCGTCGGCAGGTGTCACCGCAGGATACATCCAGTTGGTCGTTGGAATGATCGACTGAAACGCATCCGAGACCATAAAGGCCAGGAACTGATCCGCCAGTGCATCCTGATCGGTGGACTTCAACTTGCCCGCCACTTCAATCTGCATGTAGTGGCCTTCGGTGAATTTCACCGCATCTTTGCTGGCGTCTTCTTCCGCAATCAGGTGATAAGCAGGCGACGTGGTGTAGCTCAGCACCATGTCGGCTTCGCCTTCGATGAACATACCGTAAGCTTCGGACCAACCCTTGGTCACAGTCACGATATTGTCGGACAGACCTTCCCAAACCGCTTTGGACTCGTCTCCATAGGCTGTTTTCACCCACATCAACAAGCCAAGACCGGGAGTCGAAGATCGGGGATCTTGAATCACAATCTTGAGATCAGAAGCGCCCAGGGCTTTGAAGTCGGTCGGGGCGTCCAAATCGGCATTCTTTACAAACGCGAAGATCCCCCAGTCAAACGGCACAAACTGTGCGTCGTTCCAACCGATAGGAAAGGCATAGGAAGCTTCAATCGCGTGATCCGCAAACAGATCTGTTTCGCGGGCAGCCGCCGTCAGGTTGGTATCCAGACCCAATACGATATCCGCATCGGTGCGCGCCCCTTCAAGTTTGACACGGGCCAACAAGGCTGCGCCATCTCCAGCGCCGACGAATTTGAGATCACAACCACAGGTCTCTTCAAACGCGGCTTCAACCGCAGGGCCGGGGCCCCAATCTGAGACAAAGCTGTCATAGGTATACACTGTGAGAACGGGCGTCTCTGCCACCGCCATGGTGGCCGCCATCATTCCCGCGGCAAACGTTAGATACTTCATGGTATCCTCCAAAATGCGACGGGCGGAGCAAGTCTGGAAGAATTCCATAACCTTCCCTCCGCCGGTCTTAACCGGTTCAGGTTCAACGGGTCCGCAATTTTTGCATCTCAGCCAGCACAATGCGCACAGGCCCCCCGAGGTAGGCGCGAACTTAGTGAGGCCAACAAAGGAAGACAAGCAATATTGATGAGTCCAAATACGTGCCGCTCAACGTTGCCTCGCCCATTTGTATGGGCCATTTTTGGCCTACCGAACCCTCTGTGAAGGAACCTTTGCGGGGCTAAGCAACGGCAATACGTTTGGATTTCCAAAGCTTAGATGCAAGTTGAGGATGCACAGCCACACACCCGGAAATAATCCTTTCGTTTGATGAGCTTAACTTGACTTTGTGCTATAATTGCGCCACTTGCTGGAGGACTATTGTTATGTTTACAAAATCACTTCTTGTTGGCGGTGCCCTTGCAATTGCAGCATCAGGTGCAAGCGCCTTTGAATTCAAATCTTCGGAAATTCACTTTGGGTGGGATCGGATAGATTCCAGCGCAGGTGACGCGGATGGCTTCAATCTTGGATTGGATGCCTCAGCCATGGCGTCCGACACTATCGAGTTGGATTTCGGGCTGGGCTACGCCTCACCCGACAACATCAGCGGTAGCGGATTGGATAATCTGTTCCGGTTATCCTTGGCCGGAAATTACCTTTTCTCACAGGGGCTCTATGCAGGGCTGTTCTGGGACGGTACACATTTTGACAGTTCGGGCACATTTTCGGGCTGGGCCCATGTGTATGGTCTGCAGGGCGGATATAAAAATGGCCCGGTCGATGTTGTGGCGTTTTATGGCGTCGGCGATTACTCGGACATTGGTGCGCCTTCTGACTCGGACAGTTTCGGTATCGACTTCACATATACGCTGCAAAACGGTCTGGATTTTGGTGCCTACTATCTTTCCGAAGACCTTACCACGAGTTCGATCGACCAGTATGGCGTGACTGTTGGCTATCTGGTGCCTTCCAGCCAGCTCAGCAGTGTCCCGGTATATATTGTCGGTTCGTTTGGCCGCATGAAAGGAGCCACCCAATCCTTTGACCAATTCGCTCTTGGGGTAAGCTTCCCATTGTCGGGTGATGTTAAGAAAGGTCGCAAATCCTTCCACGGAAGGTCTGCCTTTCACAACGCCTTTGGGATTGCTGGCACACTCTTCTAATCTATTCGACGTCACAAAAAGACCCAGGGTCGCCCTGTCAGGGCGGCCTTTTCTGAGTTCGCGCCTTCCACAGACAACCCAATCCAGCTAAAGGTGCTTTGAAACAGGAGCCTATCTCATGTCGATGAACAGCTTTGGACATCTTTTTCGTGTCACCACCTGGGGTGAAAGCCATGGACCAGCATTAGGAGCCACCGTTGACGGCTGCCCTCCGGGTGTGCCGGTGGACGAATCCATGCTGCAACACTGGCTCGACAAACGTCGTCCGGGTCAGAACAAAAACATGACCCAACGAAACGAACCTGATGCGGTAAAAATTCTATCCGGCGTATTCGAAGGCCAAACCACGGGTACATCCATTCAGTTGATGATCGAAAACACCGATCAGCGGTCAAAGGACTACGGCGATATCTCGGAAACCTTCCGCCCCGGTCACGCCGATATCACCTATTGGCAGAAATACGGCATCCGCGATTATCGCGGTGGTGGTCGGTCTTCGGCGCGTGAAACTGCGGCCCGTGTGGCTGCAGGTGGCATCGCACGCGAAGCGATTAAGGCACTGGCCCCCGGCGTTGCGATCAAAGGCTATATGACGGCGATGGGCGCTTTGGACATCGACCGATCCAAATTCGATTGGGACGCTGTAGACCAGAACCAGTTCTGGATTCCCCAAGGGCCGGACATCGCTCAGGAATGGGAAGACTATCTCCAGACTATCCGCAAAGAGCACAACTCGGTCGGCGCCATTGTCGAAGTGGTCGCACGCGGTGTGCCAGCAGGCCTTGGTGCGCCGGTATATGGCAAGCTGGACACGGATTTATCCGCCGCGATGATGTCGATCAACGCCGTCAAAGGCGTTGAAATCGGCGAGGGCATGAATGCAGCTCGGTTAATGGGCACAGACAACGCTGACGAGATCACCATGGGCTCTGATGGACCGGAATATTCATCAAACCACGCAGGCGGCATTCTTGGGGGCATCTCTACCGGGCAAGATTTGGTCGTGCGGTTTGCTGTCAAACCGACCTCATCAATCCTGAGCCCTCGCAAATCGATCCGCAAAGATGGCACTCCGATCGAAGTGGTCACGAAGGGCCGCCATGATCCTTGTGTCGGCATTCGCGCAGTGCCGGTGGGCGAAGCCATGATGGCCTGTGTTATCCTCGATCATCTGCTCTTGCATCGCGGTCAGGTTGGCGAAAATCGCGGTAAGATCGGTTAATGGACGCTTTGCGCACTAAGTTGCGCCGCATTATCGCAAAAGAGATGACCCAGGATCCGGCGCATGACATAGCGCATCTGGACCGGGTCTGGGCCAATGCACACCGCATTGCCCGCGACGAAGGAAACGCCGACCTGCGCGTTCTTCTTGCGGCAGCCTATTTGCATGACCTTGTAAACTTACCCAAAGATGCACCAAACCGGTCTGCAGCATCACGCTTGTCGGCAAATGCTGCGGAACCCCTGCTCCGGTCGCTGGACTACTCAGACAACGAGATCACCGCCACTCAACATACAATCGAAGCACATAGTTTTTCGGCGCAAATTCCGCCGCAATCAGCGGAAGCCTTTATTCTGAGAGACGCGGATCGATTGGATGCCCTTGGGGCAATTGGCATTGCCCGGACCTTTATGGTGGCTGGCAACATGGGTCGTGCGTTGTGCGATCCTTTGGACCCTTTCGCTGCCAACCGCGCCTTGGACGAACAGACCTGGTCGATTGACCACTGGCACTTAAAACTGCTGAAATTGCCGGGGGAAATGGTCACCGCCAAAGGCCGCAAGATCGCCAACAAACGCGCACGTTTGATGCTGGCTTATCTCACGCAACTGTCCAAAGAGATGGATACGGTGTTGCCCGAATACTGGTTCGAATTGCTGGAACAATGAGCATCCTGACCATCATCTTTCCAATCTACGCAGCCATTGCCATTGGCTACATCGTGGTCCGCAAGGGGTGGTTTTCACCGGCTGACATGCGCAGTTTCGGCAAGTATGTTATGAACATTGCGCTGCCAGCCTTGCTGTTCAACGCGGTTGCCTCACGTGACATCGCAGACGTTTTTCATCCCGGCTATCTGGCCAGCTACACAATTGGCGGCCTTGCAACCATTGCAGTCGCTTTTGTCTGGTTCAGCGTAACCGCACGTGACAAATCCCGGCGTGCGGTCGCGGTATTGGGCAGTACCTGTCCAAATTCGGGTTTTATTGGATACCCTTTAATGCTGCTGACTTTCCCCGAGATTGCAGGAATGGTGCTGGCGCTGAATTTTCTGGTCGAACTGGTGGTTCTTATACCGATTGGTCTGATGTTGATGGACAGTGCGCGCGACGGCGATCATGACACGGTTTTGCAACAGGTCGTTTCAAATCTGGCAAGTGTTCTGCGTCGTCCGATGTTTATCGGGCTAATGTTGGGGCTGGTCGTTTCGGCATTTGGGGTTCCAATTCCCGGCGCTCTCGATCACCTTGTGCGCATCGTCGCTGCGTCGGCCTCGGCTTTGTCGCTGATTGTGATTGGGGGATCGCTTGTTGATCTACCACTTAAGGGAAATCGCCTGTTTGCAGCCCAGATTACTGCGGCCAAACTGCTTTTGCATCCGACAATGGTTTTCCTGGCGGTCTTGGTTCTGCCACTTCTGGGCCTGGCGCCAATGTCGCATGACCTGTTTGCAGCTTTGATCTTAAGTGCGGCAATCTCAATGTTCGGCGTCTACCCGGTCCTGGCACAAGAAAGCGGGCTTGAAGGGCTGGCATCCATTGCGATGCTTATGGCCACCAGCGCCGCCTTTTTCACCCTGTCTGGCTTGTTGCTGCTTTTGACCTGACTACCACGCCACGGGCATGGACAGAGGCCCTCGAAAGGCCCGGCCACCAAAGGGCACATCTCCGGCCAAACGCAGGTCTGGCAGGCGCTCAAAAATCATCGGCAAGGCCACATCCGCTATCAATGAACGCGCGGCCCATGCCCCGGCACAGAAATGCGGGCCCGCGCCAAAGGCGATCGAAGGACCCACATCCCGAGTGACATCAAACACATCCGGGTGTTTGAAGTGCGCCGCATCGCGATTGCCTGAGCCAAACATGAAAAACACCCGATCTTCGCGATCAAAAGTGATGCCGTGGGTGGCGTATGTCTTTGCAACCCGGCGCGGTGACATCCCAATCGGAGACATCCAGCGAGTATATTCTTCGAACGCCTGCAACCAGGTGACTTTACCATCCAGCACACCGCGCAACTGTTCAGGGTGCGTGAGTAACGCCCAGATCACCCCGGCAATCGCGTCACGGGGTTCGTTCTGACCGCCACTGATGGCCAGCTTGATATTTGCCCGGATCGCGGCCTCTGGCATTTCTGCCTGCATCTGCACTGACAAAAGCGAGTGATTGGGGGTCGCCTTGAGCAGGGGCGTCATCTCATCAATATGACGGTCGATTGAACCAGTGCAGTCGTGGCACTGTGCCTCAACCTCCGGATCGCCGGCATAATTGGAACAGCCATCAATCATGCCTTGGCTGACACGGTCCATTTCGGCCCAGGACATATTGGTCAAACCAGTGATGGATTTGAGTGCCTCTCCGGATATCCGCATCGCGATATCGCCAACCATATCGGCCCTGCTCAAAGGAGCTACTTCGTCCAAAATTTGTTGTGTTGCGGCCTGAAACTGGGCCAGCCAGACATTTTTCACTGTTTTCGGGGAAATCGTTGGGAAAATCGCGCGGCGTTCTGCCATATGCGCATCGCCATCTTTGCGCATCATGTTTTGTCCCATCAAGACCGTCATCAACCCGTCAGGCTGGTCCGACGAAAACACGTCGATCTTCTTTTCATTTTCAAAAATATCATCGCGCCGGGTGAACAGAGTGGCATTCAACTGGGGCACATAGGCAATCGGAGCCTGTGCGCGCATTTGCTTCAACGCAGGATAAGGGTCGCGCCAAAAGGCTTTTGGATCAATCTCAAAAACTGGTGCGTCTGACATGAGGCATCCTTTCTAAGGTGCCTCACTGTTTCATTGCATTCAACGCAGCGCAACACTGCCATTCCCTATTGTCAAACACTTCCGTCGGTGGTGCCTGTCCGCTGGGCTCAAGCGAACAAGGTCGAATACTCTTCGCGCAGCGCCTTTTTCTGCACCTTGCCCATCGTGTTGCGGGGCAACTCTGGCAGAATAATCACCTTTTTGGGTTGCTTGAACTTGGCCAGTTGATCGGCAAGGGCATCGATTATGCCTTGCGCCTGCAGGTCTTCGCCATCTGGCACGACAACCGCCACAACGGCCTCGCCAAAATCGGGATGCGGCACACCAATGACAGCACTTTCCAAAACACCGGGAATGTCGTCAATCAGCGATTCCACCTCTTTGGGATAGACATTAAAACCGCCTGTGATCACCAAATCCTTAGAGCGGCCGACGATGGTGACATATCCATCCTGATCCACCCGAGCCAAATCGCCAGTAATGAACCATCCGTCCGCCTGCAATTCTTCGGCGGTTTTCTTGGGCATTTGCCAATACCCCTTAAATACGTTGTCACCGCGCACTTCCAGCACACCGATCTCACCATCCGGCACTTCAATACCATCCTTCAGGATGCGTGCCTGGACGCCCGGCAAAGGGAAACCTACCGTGCCTGCGCGGCGTTCACCGTCATAGGGATTGGACGTGTTCATATTGGTCTCGGTCATACCGTATCTTTCAAGAATCCGGTGGCCGGTGCGCTGCTCCCAGCTTTCATGTGTGTCCACCAAAAGCGGTGCTGATCCTGAGATGAACAACCGCATGTTGACCGCCTGCTTGCGGGTCAGACGCGGATCACCCAAAAGCCGGGTGTAAAAGGTTGGCACGCCCATAAGCGCTGTTGCCTGTGGCATCGCATCAAGGATCAGGTCAGGGTCATACCGGGCCAGAAACACAACTGATGCGCCCGCCAGCAAGGCCACATTGGTCGCCACGAACAGCCCATGCGTGTGAAAAATCGGCAATGCATGGATCAGAACATCAGCGCTGGTGAACCGCCAGTAGTCACGCAAGGTTTCTGAATTTGAAGCCAGGTTTTTGTGACTCAGCATCGCTCCCTTCGAGCGTCCAGTTGTACCGGAAGTATAAAGGATCGCCGCCAGATCATCTGCGCTGCGGTCAATCGGCACAAAGCCTGACATTTGTGCCGCAGCATCGCTCATTGAGCCTTGACCAGCCGCGTCCAAAGTCACGACATGGACGCCGTTGGAAATCTCAACAATGGCAACTTCTTTGGCGGGATCGCAGACCACCACTCGCGGGGTCGCATCTCCCAGAAAATAGGCGACCTCGGGCGTGGTGTAGGCCGTATTGAGAGGCAGAAACACTCCGCCCGCCATCACCGTACCAAGATACAACTGAATCGCTTCGATGGTCTTTTCGACCTGAACGGCCACCCGATCTCCGGGCACCACCCCCATCTGCACCAAAGCCGCCGCCATGCGTTCTGCACCACCCCACAGATCGGCATGAGACATCGACGTGCGGCTCGGAATTGTCGCAAAGGTACGCGCGTCGTCGTCGACGGACGCTGCACGTAAACGAGTTATCAGGTAATTCTGATCGTACATGGAAAAGGCCTTTGTCTGGTTTTTACGAGGTTGTCCCCTGCTCCCGCACCAATTTCAAGCCCTTGCTCATGTCATTCCTGCGCAATTCTTCCTGGGATCGGAGCCTTCATCACCACATTACGCCATCGCATTGAGGCTGAATTCGATCTTGGTGTTTGCGATTGTGAACACATTCGCCCCAGGCGAGGACCAAGTAGATCATTGCCACAGGGTTACGCGATGATCACGTCAATCACACGACCATCGCGATACTCGCAAACCGCAACAATGCGGCCATCGGATTGTGTCCGAGGAGCTTTCCCGCATTCACGCTGAGCCTGTGCGCATAAGTCTTCGATAGATACGACAGGCAAGCCTGCGTGAAGGGCGGCTTTGGTAAGGTCCGGGCGAGAGGGGTGAATGGCCATACCGGCCTCGGTCACGACGGCACCGATGGTGTCACCTGGCGTGGTCAGGCAAGTCAATTCAGACACTAACTTGGGAAATCCACCTGCTTTGAGCGTCGTGGTGACAATTGGAAGCTTGGCGCCGGCAGCCGTGTCCGAATGACCACCAGAGCCGCCAATGATGCGCCCATCGCTGGCCTGTGTGACATTGACATTAAAGGATTGGTCCACTTCGGCAGCACCAAGGATCATCACGTCAAGCCGATTGGCAATCGCGTCAGCACGTGCTGGGCTGGCATAGAGTGCGGCGGACATTGGATGATGCGCTGCATCGGACGCAAAAGACCGAACAGCCTCAAGGTCAAAAGCCTGCACATCCCACAACTCGCGAAACAGGCCGTTGTGGTGCATGTTGACCAAGGGGCCGGTCATGCCGCCAGCGGCAAAACCACCAGTGATGCCCCTTTCGGTCATAACCGGGGTCAAAGCACTTGCCACCGCAAGAGACGTGGCCCCTGCACCTGTTTGAAAGCTAAAACCGTTTTGCAGCAACCCAGACGCCGCAATGAGCCGCGCGGTCAGGTTGGCAATGATCTTGCCCTTTGGCGAGACCGGGCGACCCGTGGTGCCCGAGACGATTCTGGCGGCGGCACCGATTGAGTGCACATTGACGACCTGATCCACCTGCGCAGCAGGGATGCAGATTCGTGGCAGAGATTCGGCAACGTGATCTGTCACCGCAATGACATGGGCGGCATGGGCGGCATCGACCATAGCATAGCCCAAGGGTCCGCAAGCCTCGGGACCGATGGCGCCAGTGAGATTACCAGACCGATCGACCGCAGGGGCCGCAACAAAGGCGACGTCGATCCCAAGACGCCCACTTTCGATGGCATGGGCCCGACCACCATGGGTTTGCAGGACAGCTGGGTTGCGTAACTTACCTGCCTTCACTGCATCCGCAAGGGGGCCATTCATGTAGGCAGTGGTAATACGGGTCACCGTGCCGTCTGCAAGGAATGGAATCAGGCTCGCGTGGCACGGAAACAGGGAGGAGGGCGCGATATGAAGGTCGCAGATACCCAGCGTCTGGCAGATCGCCAGTACCTGGCGCATCACGTCATCGCCATTACGCAAATGGTGATGGAACGAAATCGTAGAGCCACTGGCAAGGCCCGCATTGCCAATAGCTTCAGCCAAGGTTGCGGTGAACACTGTGTTGACTGCCGGGCGGGGCGGATTAGGCGATGTCAGAGACAATTCGGCCCCGGCAAATGCATGCACGGGGCCGTAACCATCTATGTAATCTGGCAACGCGGCCACGCGACTTACTCGCGGACCAGACGCTCGTAGCTTTCGGCGATGTCGCGGGTCATATCGCCGACTTCAAACGTATAGTCACCGATCTGACCAACCGGAGTCACCTCGGCGGCGGTACCAGTCAACCAGCACTGTTCAAATTCGGCCATCTCTTCTGGCTTGATCCGGCGCTCATGCACTGTGATGCCTTTGTCCTTCAGCATCTGAATCACGGTCTGACGCGTGATGCCATTCAGAAAGCAGTCTGCCTTTGGTGTGTGAACTTCGCCGTCTTTGACAAAGAACACGTTGGCGCCCGTCGCTTCCGCGACATAGCCACGCCAATCCATGAACAAAGCGTCCGAGCAGCCTTTGGCCTCGGCTTTGTGTTTGGAAATGGTGCAGATCATGTAAAGACCGGCGGCCTTGGCGTGCACGGGAATGGTTTCCGGGCTGGGCCGCTTCCATTCCGCGATGTCCAGCTTGGCGCCTTGCATTTTAGCATCGCCATAATAGGCGCCCCAGCCCCAAACAGCGACTGCCATGCGCACTGGGTTAAGGGCCGAAGCCACACCCATGTCTTCGCCAGAGCCGCGCCAAACCAAAACTCGAACATACGCGTCGGTCAAACCGCTGGCTTTGAGGGTTTCTTCTTTGGCGGCTTCGATCTCGTCAATCGAATAGGGCATTGGCATATCCAGGGCCTCGGCCGACGCGATCAAACGCTCGGAGTGTTCACGGCTTTTGAAAATCTTGCCATTGTAGGCGCGCTCGCCCTCAAACACCGAACTTGCATAGTGCATCGCATGGGTCAGAATGTGGACATTGGCGTCACGCCATTCGACCAATTTGCCATCCATCCAGATTTTGCCGTCGCGATCATCATAAGAACCTGCCATAGCTCATCCTCCAGCTTAGGGTTTTGCATTAGTTGCGCAAATTACGTCCGAAGCGGACATATTCTTGCGCAAAATCTGAGAATCGCTATCAGTTCACGCTTGGAGTGTCAACAAAGCTGACGTATTGTGGCGCTTAAACAGGCAAAAAAGAATGGTGGTCGCCTATGCCAGAACATTCGAGTGGCAACAGCCTATTGTACCTCACCGACGAGCAGCTGCGGCAGGGCATCGAAGCAATGTATTTTGCCTATCGCGGCTTTACCGCCGATCCGGATCGCATTCTGGGGACCATGGCATATGGACGCGCGCATCACAGGGCCATCCACTTTATCAAACGTGCACCGGGCACAACCGTGACGAACCTTTTGGCTATCCTGGGAGTGACCAAACAATCTCTGAACCGAGTTCTGCGGGCTTTGATCGAGGACGGGTTGGTTGAAAGTCAGGTTGGCTCATCCGATCGCCGCGAGCGCAATTTGTTTCTAACAGAAGCAGGTGAAGCTTTGGAGAACCGGTTGTCGGAAGCCCAGCGCACCCGCATGCGCGCCGCCTTTCGCGATGCGGGTCCCGAAGCCGTTGCTGGGTTTCGCAAGGTGCTGGAGTCGATGATGGATGGCGACATGAAGCGTCGATATGCCAGCCTGAGGGAGAATGGCCAATGAGCGAAATCGATCCCCACCTTCTGATTGTCGACGATGACGAACGCATTCGGGAATTGCTCAAGAAATTTCTGATGCGCAACGGATTTCTGGTGACCTCTGCCCGCGATGCAGCCCACGCGCGCCGCATCTTGTCGGGGTTGGATTTCGACATGATCGTAATGGACGTGATGATGCCCGGAGAAGACGGTATGTCCCTGACCCGTGCCATTCGCGAAACTTCCATGACGCCAATCTTGCTGCTGACCGCAAAAGGCGAAACCGAAGATCGCATTCAAGGGCTCGAAGCAGGTGCAGACGACTACCTGCCAAAGCCATTTGAACCCAAAGAATTGTTGCTTCGGATCAACGCCATTCTGAGACGGATGCCAGAAGTAAAGGAAGCAGACACCGTGCCCAAAGTGCTGCACCTTGGCGCGATCCGTTATGACATAGATCGCGGAGAGATGTGGCAGGGTGAAGATATCGTACGCCTCACCGCCACCGAAAATCAGTTGATGAAGATATTCGCCGCCACCCCTGGCGAGCCGGTTAGCCGCAACAAGTTGGTCGAGGATTTGGGGCGGGATCGTGATCAGGCGCAGGAACGTGCAGTGGACGTACAAATCACCCGCTTGCGCCGGAAAATCGAGGCCGACCCCAAGCAACCAAGGTATTTGCAGACAGTTCGCGGCGCCGGGTATATGTTGGCTCCTGACTAAACCTGTTGTGATAACTCGTCCTTTTGTTGTGAGAGATTTCGAACTGAAACTTTGTTTCGGATAGGATTGAACAAGGAGAACTCCATGATACTCAAAAATTTACTGCCATTGCATTTGCCGGACTGCTCCCTTTTTCTGCCGCCGCACAACAGCTTGAGGCATGGGGAACAGCCGGAGGTTGGGATGTGATGATTGATCCGTCCCTTGGAGATGGTTGTCTGATTCAGGCTGCCTATTCCGACGGATCTGTTATTCGCATTGGCTTTGACCGCAACCGAGGCGAGGGGTATGTCACCGCCTTTAACGAGGCTTGGGGCGATATCGAACAAGGCCAAACCCATGGCATTCTGTTTGATCTGGATGGTCAAGAGTATGACGCGATGGCCACCGGACTGTATTTGAATGATGTGCCGGGTGCCGACATCTATTTTGACAACCCTGATTTCCTTTTTGACATCGCCGCCAAATACACGATGAACATTTACAACGAGAATGGCTATGTCACTGCGATCGACTTGGGCGGCACGATGATAGGCCTGGAAGCAGCTATCGAACGTCAGGAAGAGATGGGCTGAGGTTCTCTAATTCGCTGGCAACCTGACGGGCCGCCGATTACTTTCGCCGCGAGCGGACAAAAGGCGGGGTACGTTCCCCTTTTATTGCCTTCGGTGAAAGTATTTTGAAACGAAGAAACAGGGGCCTCAATGACCACCGCATTTTACACTCATTCCGATTGTCTGGAACACCGCACGCCCCCGGGCCATCCCGAGCAGGTCGCGCGATTGCAGTATATCAATGACGCATTGTCGTCCGAAGCCTTTGACAAATTGGACCGACGCAAAGCACCTTTGTGTAACGATGACGATATTCTGTTGTGCCATCCCCAAAGCCATCTGGACACGATCTTTGCCGCAGAACCATTCAAGGGAAGCAGGGCTTTAGATGCGGACACACATATGTCCGTTGGATCGGTTCAGGCGGCACGGCGAGCGGTTGGCGCCAATATCGCGGCCGTTGATGCAGTTTTGGACCGTGAAGTGCAAAACGCATTTGTCGCGTGCCGCCCTCCGGGCCATCATGCCGAACAAAGCACACCGATGGGGTTTTGCCTGTTCGGAAATGCCGCCATCGCCGCGCGCCACGCCATTGAGCGCCATGGGTTGGAACGCGTGGCTATTGTTGATTTCGATGTTCACCACGGCAACGGCACGCAAGCATTGTTGTGGAACGAAACGCGTGCGTTATTTGTATCGAGCCATCAGAACCCACTTTGGCCGGGGACTGGTATGGCTGAGGAAACCGGTGGACATGGCCATATTCACAATTTGCCGTTGCCTCCACACAGCGATGGTCGGCTGATGCGCGCCACATATGACGCTCAGGTCTGGCCAGTGATCGATCGCTATGAGCCTCAGTTGATCATAGTGTCAGCGGGATTTGACGCACACGAAGCTGACCCGTTGGCGCAGCTTAATTGGAGCACCGAGGATTTCGCTTGGTTGACGCAGAAAATTTGTGGTCTGGCGGCGGATCATTGCGAGGGCCGCGTTGTCTCGACTCTGGAAGGCGGATATGATCTTTCGGCACTGGCGGCAGCGACCGCCGCACATGTGAGCGTATTGATGGAGAATGGCGCATGACGGACACGTCCGTAAGCGAATTGAGCTTTGAACAGGCCATGGCCGAGCTGGAAAAAGTTGTTGGCCAGTTGGAACGCGGCGACGTGGCGCTTGAGGAATCAATCGCGCTGTATGAGCGCGGAGCCGAGTTGAAAAAGCGTTGTGAAGCCAAGCTGAAAGAGGCCGAAGAAAAGGTTGCGGCGATTACCCTTGATGGTGACGGAAACGCCACTGGCCTAAAGCCTGCCGAAGGTCTCTGAGTGTTTCAATCCCGCCTTATGGATGCTGCGGCACAGGTGCAGGCGCATCTGGATGCCACAATGGGATCATTGGGCAATCTGCCCGTGATCCACGCCATGCGCTATGCGAGCGCGGGTGGCAAACGGTTGCGCGCCTTTTTAGTTTTGGAAAGTGCGCGATTACATGGTGTGTCACCGGATCACGCGATTTGGCCTGCCGCTGCTATTGAGGCTATCCATGCTTATTCGCTGGTGCATGATGATCTGCCCTGCATGGACGATGATGCCCTGCGCAGGGGGCAGCCAACCGTACATGTCAAATGGGATGACGCGACCGCAGTGTTGGCGGGTGATGCACTGCAGACGTTCGGGTTTGAATGCGTGAGCCGGCCTGAGTGCCATCCTGACCCTCTTGTACGCGCCGATCTGACATTGACCTTAGCCCGCGCCGCTGGTGCGCAAGGTATGGTTTTGGGACAAGCGCTTGATATTGCAGCCGAAACCGCAAAAACACCTTTGACTTTGAAGGAAATCACCACCCTTCAGGCTGGAAAGACCGGGGCGTTGATTGCGTGGTCGGCAATGGCAGGTGCAGTCATGGCCCGGTCTGACACAGCCCCATTGCAACGCTATGCCACCGACCTTGGACTCGCCTTTCAGATTGCCGATGATATCCTGGATATCGAAGGCGATGCCGATAAGGTCGGCAAAGCCGTTGGCAAGGATGCGGATGCGGGCAAAGCCACTTTCGTGTCTTTGCTCGGGCTTGACGGGGCAAAAGCGCGCGCGCGCGAACTCGTGAATGACGCTTGCGACGCTTTGGATATATACGGGAATGAGGCCACGACCTTGCGGGAAGCCGCACGTTTCGTTATTTCGCGCGATAGCTAAGACAGAAAGGCATCCTGTGATGTCAGCCAGACCCGACACACCGCTTTTGGATAAAGTGGACCGCCCGGCAGATTTGAAGCAGTTCTCGGATTCCGAGCTGGCTCAGATAGCGCATGAATTGCGCGCCGAGACTGTGTCTGCAGTATCAGAAACCGGCGGACATCTGGGCGCAGGCCTGGGCGTGGTTGAGCTGACCGTAGCGTTGCATGCGGTGTTTGATACACCACGTGACAAGATTATCTGGGATGTGGGGCACCAATGTTATCCGCATAAAATCCTGACTGGGCGGCGCGACCGTATCCGAACCTTGCGCCAGAAAGATGGCCTTTCGGGCTTCACCAAACGCAGCGAAAGCGTTTACGACCCCTTTGGTGCCGCACATTCATCGACTTCGATCTCGGCGGCTTTGGGATTCGCTGTCGCGCGCGATCTGGGTGGCCAATGCGAAGGTGGTCTTGGTGATGCCGTCGCGGTGATTGGCGATGGATCCATCTCGGCGGGTATGGCTTTTGAAGCGATGAATAACGCGGGCCACTTGGACAAGCGTCTGTTTGTGGTGCTGAACGACAACGACATGTCGATTGCGCCACCTGTCGGGGCCATGTCATCCTATCTGTCACGCCTCTATGCAGGAGAGCCTTTTCAAGAGCTGCGCGCTGCCGCTAAGGGTGCTGTGTCGCTGCTGCCGGAACCCTTCCGTGAAGGCGCCAAACGCGCCAAGGAAATGATCAAGGGCATGGCCGTTGGTGGGACCTTGTTCGAAGAACTTGGGTTTTCCTACGTCGGCCCGATTGACGGCCACGACATGGACCAGTTGATGCCGGTACTACGGACCATTCACCAGCGCGCGACGGGCCCGGTGATGCTGCACATCATCACCAAAAAGGGCAAAGGCTATGCCCCCGCAGAGGCCGCACGTGACAAGGGTCACGCCACTGCGAAATTCGACGTTCTGACAGGCAAGCAGCACAAAGCGCCTTCCAACGCGCCGTCTTACACAACTGTATTTGGCAACGCATTGGTGGATGAAGCCGCCCGCGACGACAAAATCTGCGCGGTGACGGCTGCGATGCCTGATGGTACCGGTCTTAACCTGTTTGCCGAACGCTATCCCAGCCGGTGCTTTGACGTCGCCATTGCCGAACAGCATGGTGTGACATTCTCGGCCGCTTTAGCAGCAGGCGGCATGAAACCGTTCTGCACGATGTATTCGACCTTTCTTCAGCGCGGTTATGACCAGGTTGTGCACGACGTGGCGATCCAACGTTTGCCCGTGCGCTTTGCCATCGACCGTGCCGGTCTGGTGGGCGCAGATGGCGCCACCCATGCAGGCAGTTTTGACATCGCCTTTATGGCCAATCTTCCAGGCATGGTCGTGATGGCCGCCGCGGATGAGGCAGAACTGGTGCACATGGTGGCCACGGCCGCAGCCCATGATGAGGGACCAATTGCTTTCCGTTACCCACGTGGTGAAGGCGTTGGCGTCGAAATGCCTGAGCGCGGGGAGCCATTGGAAATCGGCAAAGGCCGGATGATCCAAAAAGGCAAACGTGTTGCATTGTTGTCCTTAGGAACCCGTCTCGACGAAGTAAGAAAAGCCGCCGAGGCCCTTTCGGCCAAAGGCATCACGCCGACCATTGCGGACGCCCGATTTGCCAAACCTCTGGACGAGGCACTGATTCTGGACCTCGCACATGGCCACGAGGCACTGATCACCATCGAAGAAGGTGCTATTGGAGGCTTTGGCTCTCATGTGGCACAGCTTTTGGCAGAAAACGGCGTGTTTGATGACGGGTTGAAATTTCGCTCTATGGTTTTGCCGGACATCTTTATCGATCAGGCAAATCCGCGTGACATGTATGATGTGGCTGCTATGAATGCCGAACAGATCGAAGCCAAAGTACTCAGTGCATTGGGCATTGCCCAAATAGGCACCAAACGCGCCTGAGAGCTTCATCTTGCCACAAATACACTGGGGAGTGGGGGTAATAGCCCCACCGCTTAGCTCTGCTCGACCTCAAGCATGGCCCGCAACGCCGCCCGATAGGTCGGATGCTTCAGCACAATACCCAACTCATTTTTGATCCGGTCATTGCGCACACGTTTGCTGTCGGAATAAAAACTCCGCGCCATCGGGCTCATCTCTGCGTCTTCGAACCGCACCGCAGGGGGCGGTGCCATCCCCAATAACTCGGCCGCATATTCAATCACATCCTGTGGTGGGGCGGGATCATCGTCACAGACATTGTAGATCCCTCCAGGATTCGGCGCGGCAATAGATGCCTCCAGAACTTGCGCAATATCCTCGATATGCGCGCGGCTAAACACCTGATTTTTCTTGATAACTCTCTGCGCTACACCTTTGCGCAGCTTGGCAAAAGGCCCCCTGCCCGGACCATAAATTCCAGCAAGTCGAAACACATGCACTGGCAGGCCCGGCGTATTCAACCACTCGCGTTCGGCCAGAACTCTGCGTTGACCACGGATCGTGGCAGGATCTGTAGGCGAGTCTTCGTCGACCCAACCGCCATCGTGATCTCCGTAGACACCAGTTGTCGACAGATATCCAACCCATTCAAGTTGAGGCGCCGCCGCCTCAATAGCGGCCCGGTGATGACGCATAATCGGATCGCCATCGCTGTCCGGTGCTACCGACGTCAAAAGATGCGTCACACCCTGAAGTGCTTGTTCAAGATCACAAGGCCACAAAAGCGGCTCGACCTCTTCGGCTTCAAACGCAGCAAAGTTCTCAATCTTGCGGGTAGTGCCAATCACGCGCCATCCCTGTGGCACCAACTGGCGACCCAATTCGCGCGCGGAAAACCCATGTCCCAGTGAAAGTAGTGTTTTGGTCATGGGCGCAAATTGCATTTCCTCTGCCCTATTCGCAAGAGAAACCCTTGCGTGAGACATTGTCACGCGCTTCACTGCACATATGACAGACAAAGACACCGAAAACCCAAGCCTCGATGGGGCCTATGCTCTGGAAACCCCCGAGGATTCGCGCCGCCTTTATGCCAATTGGGCGGAAACCTATGATCAGACCTTTGCCCAGGCGCATGATTACCTTTTGCCGCTACTTGTGGCACAGGCCTACAAGGATGAGGGAGGAACAGGCCTTGTGTTGGATGTGGGCGCCGGAACCGGGCTTTGTGGACAAGAGCTCATCGCGCTGAATATCGGACCGGTTGATGCCACGGACATTTCACAAGAAATGCTGAACGTTGCTGCGACCAAGTCGATCTATCGAACCCTTTTCGCTGGAGATCTGACTGCACGCCTAGCCGTCGAAGACGACACTTATGCGGGCGTTGTCAGTTCTGGCACCTTCACGAACGGGCATGTTGGTCCCGAGGCATTTGACGAATTGCTGCGCATCACCCAACCCGGTGGTCTGTTGGCGCTTTCGATCAACACCGTCCATTATGACGCGAAGGGGTTCAAAGCCAAATTGCAAGACCTCGACGGCCAAATCACAGATCTGCACCTGCCAGAAGTCCGGATTTACGGAGAAAGCGCAACAGACGGCCACAAGGATGACACCGTCTATATCGCGCTTTTCCGCAAAGCCTGAGACTGATTACTTGCCTTTCCAGACGGGATCGCGCTTTTCAGCAAAGGCGCGCGCGCCCTCAAGCTGGTCATCGCTCGAATAAAGCACATCGATCGACCGCAGCTGACGCTGAGTAATGTGGTTCATCGCGTCCTGGAATTTCAAATTTTCTGCGTCTCGCACCACTTCCTTGATGGCGGCATATACCAGCGGCGGACCGCTTGCCAAAAGGCGGGCCTGCTCCCAGGCGCGATCCATCAGCTTATCGGCTGGTACAATCTCGTTCACCAGCCCCCAACGATTGGCTTCTTCAACATCAAACCAGCGACCAGTCAGCAAGAGATCCATGGCGATATGGTATGGAATTCGTTTGGGCAGCTTGATGCTGGCCGCATCCGCCACGGTGCCCGATCTGATTTCCGGTAAAGCAAAACTCGCGTGCTCTGCGGCAATGATAATGTCTGCTGAAATCATCAATTCCAGGCCACCACCACAGGCAATGCCGTTTACTGCAGCAATCACCGGCTTGTTCATGTCACGCAGTTCCTGAAGGCCACCAAATCCACCGACGCCATAGTTCCCGTCAACTTCGTCACCGTCAGCCGCAGCCTTCAAATCCCAACCGGGGCAAAAGAACTTTTCGCCACCACCTGTCAGAATCGCAACGCGCAATTCGGGGTCATCGCGAAAATCACGGAAAACCTCGCCCATGATTCTGCTGGTCGCAAGGTCAATCGCGTTGGCCTTTGGGCGGTCTAGTGTGATCTCGAGAATAGCACCTTCGCGGCGCGTTTTTACAGGTGAGTCGCTCATGAATTAGTCCTTCCGTCGCATCAGGGCGTCTGCTGCAATCGCGTCATCGGCGGTACACAGCAGGGGGTTGATTTCAATTTCTTCAAGTCCTTCGGCATTGGCAAGGACATATGCTTCGACCGCACGAATTGCTTTCAGGATCGCCGCACGGTCCGCCGCCGGTGCACCGCGAAATCCATCCAACAACCCAGCCACACGCAGGCCGTTCAGGGCAGTTTCAATCGCGGCACCTGGAGCAGGCAAAAGCAGGCTGGCGCTGTCCTCCAGTATTTCAGTCAACGTGCCGCCCGCCGCCAGTGTCATAACAAAGCCATGTGCCGGGTCTTTGACAACGCCGATCAACAACTCAGCGACAGTTCCGGTGATCATTTCCTCCACCAGAAAGTGATCCGTTGGCATGCATTGCGCCGCTTGGATGACGGCATCGCCATCCGTCAAATTCAGTGCAACAGCCCCGGCCTCGGTTTTATGCGCGACACCCTCGCCTTTGAGAACAACCGGGTAGCCAGTCATTTCCGCTGCAACGCCAGTCCCGGCCGCGCTGTCACACCTCGTTGCTCTTGGAATGCGTAACCCATAGGCCGCCAGACGTGCTTTCGCCTCTGCTTCCGGGACAAGATCAGGTGAAACAGTCTTTGTCGGCAGGCAAATCGGCAATATCTCATCTGGTATCTGAATCGCAGCCGCTTCGCAGGCGGAAATTGCCTCGCTTAGCCCTGCAAGTGGTACAACCCCAGCCTCAATCAGGACATCTGAAATGTCCTCGGTGATAAGTTCCGGCAACGTTGCGACCAAGGCCACATTGGCGTTGCGCATATTCTTAGCACCAATCGCTGCTTTCACTGCGCAGTCCCAATCACGTGGGTCACATCGATCCGGACGCGGGAAATCCACGATCAGCATGGTCAACGCCAACGAGGGGTCCATCATTGCACCCCAGGCCTTGGTCATCGCCTCGGCGTCACGCCAGATATAGGTGTGGTAATCCAGTGGGTTGGCCAAGGCGACCATAGGGCCCAAGGCGTCGCGCAGATCCGTCTTTTGCTGGGCATTCAATGGTGGGAAAAACACATCCCGCCCGTGAGCGGTGTCGGCGGCAAGACTGGCTTCACCGCCCGAGCAGCTGATTGAGGCGACTCGCGTGGACGGCAGCCGCCCAACCACATGCAACAACTTCAAAGTTTCTAAAAAGTCCGGGATGGAATTCAACCGGGCGATTCCTAAACGCGCTAGAACCGCAGCGCCCCCAGCATCCCCGCCCGCCAGCGAGGCCGTATGAGATACGGTCGCAGCCTGCGCCTGGTCCGATTTTCCAACTTTCAGGGCAACAATCGGCTTGCCCAAATCGTTGGCCTTTTTGGCAAGAGATTCAAATGCTCTCAGGTCCCCAAAACCTTCGATGTGAAGACCCAAAGCCGTCACCCGTGGATCGTCCAATAGTGCCTCACCAATATGCGCAACGCCAGACTGAGCCTGATTACCAGCCGTTACGACATAGGCCACCGGCAGCCCACGCATCTGCATGGTCATGTTGATCGCGATGTTTGAGCTTTGGGTGACAATCGCCACCCCGGTGTCGCAGGCAACGCCGCCATGTTGATCGGGCCACAAAAGTGCGCCGTCCAGATAGTTTACAAAGCCATAGCAGTTTGGCCCAAGAAACGGCATGTCTTCGGCGGCTTCCAGCAATCTTTGCTGCAAGTCTGCACCTTCGGCATCCTCGGCCTGAGCCTCAAGAAACCCGCTAGCGAAGCACACTGCACCACCTGCGCCACGCGCCGACAATGCGGCCACAATCTCAATCGTCAGAAAGCGATTCACGCCGATAAAGGTCGCATCCGGCGCCTCTGGCAGAGCAGCCACATCTTTGTATACGGGCAACCCACCCACAGTGTCCGCCTTGGGATGCACTGGCCAGATTTCCCCGTCAAATCCCATTTTGTGGCACTGTTCAATCACCAGTGCACACCAGGCACCGCCGCCAACTACAGCAATGGTTTTAGGGCGAAATAGTCTCGAAAGATCGCGTTTCAATGGAAACCTCGCAAGAGTGGAAAATGCCGGAGCCTCTGGCGGGGATATTGACCACCATTTGGAAGCAACGACTGAATGGCTTCCAAATGGCCCAAGTATCCCCGCCGGAGGCTTAAATCCTTAAGCGCCAAGCGCACGGAGCATTTCGCGGCTGATGATGTGGCGCTGAATTTCACTGGTGCCTTCCCAGATGCGTTCAACCCGGGCATCGCGCCAGATGCGTTCCAGCGGCAGCTCGTCCATCAGGCCCATGCCGCCGTGAATCTGGATCGCCTCGTCCGCTACGAATGCCAACATTTCGGTGGCCTTCAGCTTGGCCATCGACATGTCGGTCTCGGTCACTGTGCCCTGATCGAATTTCCAACCGGCTTCCCATGTCAGCAGGTTAGCGGCTTTCAGCTCCAGCGCCATATCGGCCAGCTTGAACGAGACCCCTTGGAATTTGCCGATCAGCTGACCGAACTGCTTACGCTCGGCGGCGTATTCGGTGGCGTGTTGCAATGCGCGTTCGGCGCGGCCCAGACAGGTGGCAGCAACTTGCAGACGGGTGGCGCCCAGCCATGTGTTGGCCACGTCAAAGCCTTTGTCGACCTCACCCAGAATGGCAGAGGACGGCAGGCGGCAATCGTCGAATTCCAGCACGGCGTTGGTGTAGCCGCGGTGCGACACATTGCGATAACCTTCGCGGATGGTGAAGCCGGGCGTGCCCTTGTCGACAAAAAACGCGGTGATCTTTTTCTTTGGCCCGCGCGGCGTGTCTTCTTCGCCCGAAGCCATGAACACGATCGAAAAGTCGGCAATGTCGGCGTGGCTGATGAAGTGTTTGGTGCCGTTCAGGATCCAGTCATCGCCATCCTGACGCGCCGAGGCTTTCATGCCGCGCAGGTCCGATCCGGCGCCCGGCTCGGTCATCGCCAGACAGTCCCATTTCTCACCCTTCATACAAGGGTAGAGGTATTTTTCTTTCTGCTCTTCCGTACCTGCGAGCAGGATGTTCGACGGGCGCGCAACACCGGTCCAGTGCAGCGCATAGTTGGCGCGGCCCAGTTCTTTTTCATAAAGAAGCCAGCTCAGTGTATCGAGACCCGCGCCACCCACTTCTTCGGGCATGTTGGCCGCATAAAGGCCAGCCTCCATCGCTTTTTTCTGGATGTCACGGATCAGGTCCATGTCCAGATGGCCGGTGCGCTCAACTTCCAGCTCGTGCGGGTAGAGTTCATTTTCCACAAAAGCCCGAGTCGTATCGACGATCATGGCCTGTTCTTCGGTCATTCCAAAATGCATGGCGCGCTTCCTTTTCGATTTCACACAGGATTACGACTCTTGACGGGTTATATCATGCGGAATTAGAGGTAAATCATGCGAATATGGTCGAAAACTTCCGCTGCTGTGCAGCATATCGGGGTCCTGTTGTTTGACGGGTTTTCGAACCATTGTCTGGCCAATACGGTCGAACCGCTGCGCGCAGCCAACACGCTTTCGGGCAGGCCCCTTTATGACTGGCAGTTCCTGACGTTGAGTGGACGCAATGCCGAAAGCTCGAGTGGATTACAGGTGGCCCCGCACAGCCGCCTGAATGATGCATCCGGTGATCTTTTGGCGGTGATGCCGTCTTACGGGTTTCAGCAATACGCGGGCTGGACCACGCAGGCCGCCCTGCGCGCCTCGGCGAAACGGTTCACCGCGCTGGCCGGGCTGGACACCGGCAGCTGGCTGCTGGCCGAGGCCGGTTTGCTGGACGGGCACCGCGCCACCATCCACTGGGAAGAGCTGACCAGTTTCGAGGAACGTTTCCCCGAGGTTGACACCGCGCGTGAACGTTTTGTTATCGACCGTGACCGGGTGACCTGTTCCGGTGCAATGGCGGCCTTTGATCTGGTGCTGCATATGATCGGGCGTGACCACGGGCAGGCACTCGCGCTTGAGGTGTCGCATCTGTTCATGACTCGCGATTCTGCGCGCAGCCATGCCGGTGGGGCAGGGTCCGCCAGCCGTGTGGTCAACCGCGCGCTGGCGGTGATGCAGGAACATCTGGAAGAGCCACTACCGATCGCCGAAGTGGCCCGCCGGTCGGGCCGCACCCAAAAGGCGCTTGAGGCGCGAATGATGGCTGACCTTGGCGCCACCCCGCAACAGGTCTATCGCCGCCTTCGGCTCAATCTCTCACGCAAACTGGTGACAGAAACCGACCTGACCGTGGCCGAAATTGCATTGCGGTCTGGCTATGAAAACCCCGCCGCCATGACCCGTGCTTTCAAGCAGGAGTTTGGCACCACCCCACGCGAATTACGCCGTGATAGTCACTGATATCAGCCTTTGCTGTACATGCGTTTCTTGCGTGCGCGGGTTTCGTCCGTGGCGTCGGTCGATCCATCATGGAAGGTGCCAAACCAACGATCCCAGGGCATTTCCTGATTGCCGTAGTTACACTCGTAATAGCGGTGATGCAGCTGGTGATAAAACGTCCCCAATGCTAGCCGCCGTTTGTCCCGTATCAAGAGATCTTCATAGCCGGTGTGGGTCATCGCAGCACCCGGCCCCTGAAACACGATATGAAAGAACAGGTGGATCGGGTGGCTCGCCACCACCCAGTGGATGCACAGTGTGGTCAGATAGATAAAGTGCTCAACGGGATGCATCGAGAATCCGGACCAAGGGCCGATGTTGACGTCGCGGTGGTGCAAGGCATGCACGCGTTTGTACAAAAACGGCTGATGCAACAGCCGGTGCACCCAGTAAAAATGAAACGCCGACCACATCGGCAGGATCATCAGAAAGGCGATGAACCAGACCGGGGCCTCGGCAAAGGTGATGACGGGGGTATAGCCATTGGCCATCAACCACATGGTCACCACCTGAAAGCCGGTCAGTTGCAAAACGCCAGAGCCCAGCGACCAGAACATATTGTCTTTCACCTGATCGCTGAAATCCCACAGCTTGTTGTTTTTGCCTTGATCACGGCGTTCAAACTTCAGCTTTTTGCCCTGACCCTTGCGCATGTAAAAGAACCAGTGCAGCCCGCCCGCGCTGGCAAAGATCAACAGTAAATTTGCCACCCAGACCTGCGCAATCCAGCCCAAGGCAAAGCTCTGCGCCGTCTCCAGTGACGGGTAGACGAACAGCCATAGCAACACGGCGAGCCCAACCATCATCACCCGTTCACTAAGGGTCAGCCAGTTGCGCCCAACCCAGCGCAGCAAATGGCCGGGCCGGGGTGGCCAGTGAAAGATCGACGAATCCCGCAGAGGGAGCTCGGGGTGGTAGTTCCACTCCCGGCTCATGTCCTGCATTGCGTCCTTATCGCTCATATCCAATCCTCCCCTATTGGATAAAAACAGTCTCTGGACCGGCTTAGCTCGCGTAGTTCGATCCCTCTTCGTCCAGGATCGCTTTCAGCTCTGCCAGATGGCGCACGTCCTGCTCGGGGTAATCCTCAAGCTCTTGTGCTGTCTTCTCGGCAACCTCATGGCTCAACACGCGCAGCGGCTGGCCGGTTTGCAGCGCACGAATATAGGTCTCGGCGGCGCGCTCAAAGTAGTAGAGCCGGTTGAACGTCTCGGCCACCGTGTCACCCAGCACCAAAACGCCATGGTTGCCCATGATGACGGTTTTCTTCTTGGGGTCGGTCAACAATTTGGCCAGACGTTCGCCTTCGTTCTCAAAAGCCAGACCCTGCATCTCTTCGTCGATCACATACCGGTTATAGAATGTCGCGGTATTCTGATCGATCGGTTGGATATTGGAATCGGCCAGGCTGGCAAGAACTGTGGAATGCATCGAATGCACATGCATAGCGCAACGCGCGTGCGGGCAGAACCGGTGCAGGCTGCCATGCACACCCCAGGCGGTTGGGTCCGGCGCGCCGGGCATGTTCAATGTGTCCGGGTCATTGGCGTCCAGCAGCAACAGATCGCTGGCCTTGATGCGGCTAAAGTGCACCTGGTTCGGGTTCATCAGGAACTTGGTGCCATCGTCGTTCACCGACAGTGAGAAATGGTTGGCCACGGCTTCGTGCAGGTTCAGCCGGGCGGTCCAGCGAAATGCGGCGGCCATGTCGACGCGTTCTTGCCAGAAATCGAGGTTGGGACGAAGTTCAGTCACGCTCATTTGGGAATCTCCTTGTTCTGTTCATTACCTGCCGCGCGCGGCACACCTTTACCAACGAAAAAAACACAGGTATCTCATAAGTAAAACTAATGCGTGGATTATGCATATGCAGAATGCCCTGCCTCCGCTGAACTGGTTGCGTGCTTTTGAGGCCGCAGCGCGGCACTTGTCGTTTACCGATGCCGCCGCCGAGCTGCACATGACCCAAAGCGCCGTCAGCCAGCAGATCAAATCGCTGGAAGGGCATCTGGGCACGCCGCTGTTTCACCGTCGCCCGCGTTCGCTTGAACTCACATCAACCGGGCTATTGTACCTGCCCGTGGTGCGCGAAGCGTTTCGTACGCTTCTGCGCGGCACCCGTGCCATGTTGGGGCCGCAGTCGCAGGTGTTGCAAATCCAAAGCAACATCACCTTTGCCATTCACTGGCTGGCGCCGCGCCTGGGTCGCTTTCACGCGCTCTACCCGGACGTCCGGCTGAATATCCGCACAGAGTTGTGGGAGCCGCGCGACATGGCCGAAGGCGCTGATATCGAAATCCGCTACACGCTCAGCCCGCCACCTGATCTCGAGGCGCGCCTGATCCGGCAGGATCATTACTATCCGGTCACCGCGCCCGGTTACTCGGTGGGCCTTGACGATCTTGCGACCCATCCGCTCTATGATTGTGCCAAGCTGATGTGCAACTGGCCCTCCTGGGCCGAGGATCAGGCGCTGGACTGGCCAAACCCACATGTCACCTATTGCACAACTTATTCCGTTAGCATGGCCGTGGCGGCAGCAGGCGGTGGCGTGGCACTGGCCCACGATACCATTGCATCCGGCCTCATTGCAGATGGAAAACTGGTTGCCCCCTTTGAGCATCGCGTCGCCATGCAGGAAGCCTACTATCTGATGATCGCCCCCCATGCCCGCGACATTCCTGCGGCCCATGCTTTTTCAGACTGGCTGATCGGGGAAATCGCCGCCGAAGACAACCTACCCCCTGGGCTTCACCTTTTCACAAATACTCCGGGGTGAACCGGCCTACCCGGGCAGGGAGGGGCAGCGTCCCTTTTTTAGTTTAGCAAACCAAGCCCTACAATGGCCTCGAAGGCACCCAGGCATAACCGTTGGGGCACAACAAATACGCCTCGCGCAAACCATGAGGCTTGTCCGCCGGCGCCTGCAACACATGCATACCGGCCGCGTCGGCCCGCGCAACCGCTGCCTCCGGATCACTATCATAAAGACGGATTTCTATACCCGCGCCACGTGCCCCGGCTTCGGGGAGCAACCCCAGCAACGGGTTGGAGTGATAGGTGCCATCACTGTGCAGCTGAAACACCTGATCACCATATGTCACGATGGCAAAATCTGCGGTGACCTGATGCGGCTTCATGCCAAACACAGCCTCCAGCATGACACACATCGCTTGCACATCGCGCACCAGCAGGTTCAGCCCGATCCCCCGCAATGAGGCCCCGAACTCTTCGGCTCCAACCGTCTCAAAATCCATCGCCGGCCCCTTTCACAAAACCTTCACGACCCCGAGCTTGATCCCCGCCCTTGCACATGTCAACGTGCGCTATGGAGCAAACCACATTCAAAACCTGGGCCGAATGTGCCCCCCGTCTCGTCGCTGTGGCCGCAGGTCGCGCACCCGCTGACCTCGTGATCCGCAAAGGCCAATGGGTCAATGTGCACACGCGTGAGATCCTGCCGGATCATGACATCGCCATCGCCGAAGGTCGGATTGCCTATGTCGGATTGGATGCCAGCCATTGCACCGGCCCGGACACTGAGATTATCGAAGCAAATGGCCGCTTTATGATCCCCGGGCTCTGCGATGCCCATATGCATATCGAAAGCGGCATGTTGACTCCGGCAGAGTTCGCCCGCGCCGTGATCCCGCATGGCACCACGTCGATGTTCACCGATCCGCATGAAATTGCCAATGTCCTTGGGCTTGAGGGCGTGCGCATGATGCATGACGAAGCCTTGATGCAACCCGTGAATATTTTCACGCAAATGCCGTCCTGTGCACCCTCGGCCCCGGGATTAGAAACAACTGGCTTTGAGATTTCAGCCGAAGATGTTGCCGAAGCCATGACATGGCCCGGTATCATCGGCCTTGGGGAAATGATGAATTTTCCCGGTGTGATCAGTGCTGACCCACAAATGCTGGCAGAAATTGCCGCCACGCAAAATGCCGGCAAAACCGTTGGTGGGCATTATGCATCCCCTGATCTTGGACCCAACTTTGCGGCCTATGTGGCCGGTGGTCCGGCGGATGATCACGAAGGCACATGCGAGGCGGACGCGATAGCGCGGGTGCGTCAGGGCATGCGGTCAATGATGCGGCTGGGCTCGGCCTGGTATGATGTGGAAACGCAGATTTCCGCTGTGACGGAAAAGGGGCTGGATCCGCGCAGCTTCATTCTCTGCACTGACGACAGCCATTCCGGCACTCTGGTGCACGAAGGCCATATGAACCGTGTGGTGCGCCATGCCATTGCCTGCGGTTGCGATCCGGTAGTGGCCCTACAAATGGCGACATTGAACACTGCCTGCCACTTTGGTCTTGAGCGGGATATCGGCTCTATTACACCGGGACGGCGCGCGGACGTGATCCTGACCAGTGATCTGACAACCCTGCCCATCGAACACGTGATTGCACGTGGCGTGACCATCGCAAACGGCGGCGCATGTCTTGTAGACTGTCCACACTACAACTGGCCAGATCACGCTCGAAACACTGTCCATATGGGCAAGACGCTGGATGCAAAGCACTTTGAGATTGCAGCACCCGAGGGCGCCAACACAGTCACGGCCAACGTGATTGGTGTGGTAGAAAATCAGGCGCCGACAAAGGCCCTGAAGGCGGATCTAACTGTGCGCAATGGGGTCGTTGAGGGCAATATAGAGGCTGATGTTGCCCAAATCGCGCTAGTGGAACGGCATCGCGCAACCGGTAATGTGACCAATGGGTTTGTTTCGGGGTTCGGTTACAAGGGCAATATGGCGATGGCCAGTACAGTAGCCCATGACAGCCATCATATGATTGTGATTGGAACAAGCCGCGAAGATATGGCGTTAGCCTCCAATCGGTTGGGTGAAGTTGGCGGTGGTGTCACTGTATTTCAGGACGGCAAAGAAATCGCCTTGGTCGAGCTGCCAATTGCGGGCCTGATGTCCGACAGTCCAGCCACCGATGTTGCCGACAAAGCGCAAGCGATGGTGGACGCAATGGAGACCTGTGGTTGCACCCTCAACAATGCCTACATGCAGCATTCTTTGTTGGCTCTTGTGGTGATTCCTGAACTACGCATTTCAGACCTTGGGCTGGTGGATGTCCGCAAGTTCGAACGCATCGACCTGTTGGAGACTTCGCAATGACACCTCACACCGACAATCGCATCATTACCCCAACTGTGCCCCATGCCGAGGCCTTCACAGATCCCAAGGCTGCTGTGGATCGTCTGGAGCAGCTTTATAATGCAGCAACAGATTTCTTGTGTGAAAAGTTTCGCCTGGTTCTGGAGAGCGGCCCCAAAGCGAAACGCTTTCGTGCTTTTTATCCCGAGATTCGTATTACCACGACCAGTTTTGCCCAGGTCGACTCGCGACTGAGCTTTGGCCACGTGGCTGAACCCGGCACCCATGTGGCCACAATCACTCGCCCTGATCTGTTCCGAAACTATTTGGAGCAACAGATAGATTTGCTGATTTGTAACCACAGTGCACCGGTGATGATCGGCCCGTCGACAACGCCAATTCCGGTGCATTTTGCGGTGTCAGGAGATACCAACCTGACGGTCCCGCAAGAAGGCGCCACAGCATTCACTCTACGCGATGTGTTTGACGTTCCGGTCTTGTCGACAACCAATGATGACATCGTTAACGGAACCTTTGTGCCAGAAGATGGCAGCGCCCCGCTGGCTCCATTTACCGCCCAGCGCGTCGACTATTCTTTGGCCCGGCTAAGTCACTATACCGCCACGGACGCCGAGCATTTCCAAAACCACGTACTGTTTACCAACTATCAATTCTATGTCTCAGAGTTTGAAGCCTTTGCGCGCCAGCAACTGAACGATCCTGCCAGTGGGTATTCTTCGTTTGTCAGCACCGGCAATTGCGAGATTACTGATGGGGATACACCGATTCCTACTGTGGCAAAACAACCGCAAATGCCGACTTACCATCTTAAGCGACCAGATGGATCCGGTATCACACTGGTGAACATCGGCGTTGGCCCTTCGAACGCTAAAACGGCCACGGATCACATCGCGGTGCTGCGCCCACATGCCTGGGTGATGGTGGGGCACTGCGCGGGCCTGCGCAATTCGCAAAGCCTTGGCGATTTTGTCCTGGCACATGCCTATTTGCGCGAAGACCACGTTCTGGATGATGATTTGCCCGTCTGGGTACCGATCCCGGCACTGGCCGAAGTGCAGATTGCGCTGGAACAGGCGGTGGCCGATGTCACTGACCTCAAGGGATATGATCTGAAACGCGTGATGCGAACCGGCACGGTGGCCACAATCGACAATCGCAACTGGGAACTGCGTGATCAGTCCGGTCCTGTCCAGCGCCTGAGCCAATCGCGTGCAATTGCGCTTGATATGGAAAGTGCCACGATTGCAGCTAATGGGTTTCGGTTCAGGGTGCCCTATGGAACGCTTTTATGTGTATCGGACAAACCGCTTCATGGGGAATTAAAGCTGCCCGGAATGGCGTCGGACTTTTACCAAACACAGGTGGCACGTCACCTGATGATCGGAATTCGCGCCATGGAAACCCTTCGTGAAATGCCCCTGGAAAGACTGCACTCACGGAAGCTGCGAAGCTTTGATGAAACCGCTTTCCTTTAGGGAAGGCTTGGAAAAGGCGCTTTTAGGGGATTTACTCAGGAAACCCACAGTTTTGCGGCATTTCGGCAGGTTTTTGCTCATCTTCCGCAAATGAGCATTCTGAAATGCACTATTTGGTCAAAAATCGAAAGAAAACCGCAAAAAATAAGGGTTTCAACACCACAATTCGTTGTGTTCGACCACTATATCCCGTTAAATGCCCCGCACGAGGCCCTACAAATCGGGCAGACTAATGGAGACCTGAAATGGCAAAACCGATGACCAAGACCCAACTCGTTGCTGCACTGGCCGAAGATATGGGCACAGACAAGAAATCTGCAGGCGCAGCTTTGGAAGCCGTATGTGCTTTGATCACCCGCGAAGTTTCGGCCGGTGGCGCCGTAACTCTGCCGGGCGTTGGCAAAATTTATTGCCGCGAGCGCCCTGAGCGTATGGTTCGCAACCCTGCCACCGGTGAGCAAATCAAAAAAGACGCCGACAAAGTGGTCAAAATGACCATCGCCAAAGCGCTGAAAGATAGCGTAAACGGCTAAGTCTTTTTTCAAGACACGTTGAAAGGGTCGCCAGATGGCGGCCCTTTTTCATTTCAGGAAGGTCTGAATTTCGATCACATATCCATTGGGATCGGTACAAAAGAAACTGTAGATGCCAAATTGGTCGAGTTCTTGAGGTGCCTTTCCCAGAGCCACTCCCCGCGCTTTTAGTTGGGCAAACCGATCATCAACCTGATCTTTGGTGTCGACAAGAAAGGTGATCATGCCGCCCTCGGGCTCAACTGTTCGATCTCCGAAAACTTCGCAGACCCCAACAAAGGCATTAGGAGTTGTTTCAAAAATCACCGCCGTACCAGCATCACGAGACACCGGTAGTCTAAGCATATCACGGTAGAATCCAGCACTGGTTTCCAAGTCATGTGTGTAGACCCAGGTGATCTGCCCTTGAATGCCCTGCATATCAGATCCTTGCTCTGACTTCAGAAGTTATAGGAGGAGGAAGATCCTGCGCCGACCTGCGAATCCCCCAGAGCAACAAGCCGGTGGTCGCAACAAAGAATAATCCGATCGCCACATACTGTCCTTCAATACCAAACCCGAGATCGATCAGGACACCGGTCAAGCCCGGTCCAATTGCTGAGCCGAACACCATAACTGCTGTCGCCATGGCCTTTATCGCGCCGATGTGCGCGGTACCGTAAAAATCCGCCCAGAACGCGCTGGGCAAGGTGGCATTAGCACCCGCGGACAACCCGAGAAAAAACAACCCCAGGAACAAACTATACGCGCTGCTGCCGCCCGCAAAAATCAGGAAGGCCACAATCATCGGCACCTGATAAAAGGGCATCAACCGCGCGGTGCCATATTTGTCCAACGCCCAGCCCGCCAGCATCAGCGCTCCGATTGAGATCAGTGTGTAGGCCGGGAAAAAGGACACTAGATAGACATGGTTCCAACCTTTGACATCGGCGAAATGGACCTGGTGAAAAAAGAACGCCGTGTTAAAGGCCGATTGTCCAAGAATCGACGGCACCAACACCCAGAACAACGGGTGCATCAACGCCTCTTTGCGCTTCCAGTGTTTGCCCTGCATGCCAAGGCTACTGTTGATTGCGGCCAAGGCTCCGGGGGTGCGCTCTTTACCCAATAACCAGCCCAGAATGGGAATACCCATAATGCTGATCATTGCCGCAGCAACCCACAGGAACCGCCAGTCGATCATTGTCATCAAGGCCACAAACAAAAGCGGAAGGACCGCCTCGCCAACCGAAAACCCAAGCGAGGCGATCGACAAGGCCCGGCCCCGCGTGGCCACAAACCAGCGCGCCATAGCCACAACGGCAATGTGACTGCTCATGCCTTGCCCAAAAAACCGCAAGGCAAATATCACCACCGGCAAGGCCCAAACCCATCGGTTCGTCGCCATCGCCACACAAGCGCAGGCCAGTCCTAACAGGATCACAGGCCCCAAAACTTTGACCCGCATTTTATCTGTCAGCGCGCCGGCCCAAACCATCACCACCGCCGAAGCCGTGGTGCCAAGCATATAGATTCCGCCCCACTCGCCGTGACTTAGGCCAAAGGTTCCACGGATTTCTCCGGCGAAGATCGAGATAAAAAACGTCTGCCCAAAACCAGACATGAACGTCAGTAACGCTCCGGCGGCCAAAAATGGCGCATTCTGTCTAAGGAAACCGTCTGCTCTCATGGAATCCGCTGTGCACGGCCACGATCATCTTCGCAAGCATTATCTCAGGGCAGAGCCGTTGCGCAGGTCCAGTGAATGCGGTTACATCCGCCCAAAGGTTAACATGTGAGGCAAGGTAAATGGATTTCCGCGCGTTGGGCATGGGCCTTTTATTTGCCTTGATCTGGTCATCGGCCTTTACCTCGGCGCGGATCATCGTGGCGGACGCACCACCGCTTGCGATCTCTGCAATCCGGTTCGCTATTTCGGGTGTTCTCGGAGTTCTAATTGCCCGATCGTTGGGCCAATCCTGGCACCTGAACCGGGATCAGTGGCGGACGATTCTTGTCTTTGGACTGTGTCAGAATGGGCTGTATCTGGGTCTCAACTTTATGGCTATGACCACCGTCGAAGCCTCGGTTGCCTCAATTATTGCCTCGACCATGCCGCTGATGGTGGCGTTCGCGGGTTGGGCCGTCTTGCGCGAACGGCTGTCCCCGATGGCATCCCTTGGGTTGGCTTTGGGGTTTACCGGTGTCGCTGTCATCATGAGTTCACGGATTGGCGCCGGCGTGGACATGTTCGGGATGGGCTTGTGCTTTGTGGCCGCCGCAGCGCTGACGATTGCCACCCTGGCCATGCGCGGCGCATCATCTGGCGGCAATCTGATGATGGTTGTGGGACTTCAGATGTTCGTTGGTGCCGCCGTTTTGTTTGTGGCTTCGTTGGTACTGGAAACCTGGGAATTCAACTGGAATCCCCGCATGCTCAGCGCGCTAACCTATACCATCTTGGCACCGGGTCTGCTGGCCACTTGGGTTTGGTTCGCATTGGTCAATCGAATAGGGGCGGTTCGCGCCGCCACATTTCATTTTCTCAACCCATTTTTTGGTGTCGCGATTGCGGCAATACTGCTGGGGGAAACTCTTGGCTGGCTTGATATCGTAGGGGTTGCGATCATCACGATCGGTATTCTGGCCGTGCAGCTTTCGAAACAAACCCACACGCCCAAGTGATCGTTTGTCAGACGCCGTAGTGCTGACATCACATGTAAAACGCGGCAGATAAGAAGCATGGAGCTTTTGTTTGCGTATACTGCCGGTCTGCTGACCTTGATTAATCCCTGCGTTTTGCCGGTGTTGCCGATTGTTTTGGCGACCGCATTACAAGCCAGCCGCCATGGCCCTCTCGCGCTTGCCGCGGGGATGAGCCTGTCGTTTGTGCTGCTTGGGGTGGCGGTGACGACTTTTGGATATGCAGTTGGCCTGCGCGAAGAAGACATTGCTCGCGGCGGCGCGGTGTTGATGATTGGCTTTGGTCTGATCCTGCTGGTTCCCCGTTTTTCTGCCGCCTTTTCCACAGCCACCGCCGGGGTAGCCGCAAGCGCGGATGCAGGCATGGACCAAATTGACCGCAACACTTTGCGTGGCCAGTTTCTGGGTGGCATCCTGCTTGGGGCAGTTTGGAGCCCTTGCGTTGGCCCAACGCTGGGCGGGGCAATCTCGCTGGCCAGTCAGGGCAAAAGTCTGGGCTGGGCGGCTGCCATCATGATCTTTTTCGCCTTGGGCGTGTCGACCATCATTCTGGCGCTTGGCCATGGCGCGCGCTCAGCCCTGATGAAACATCAGGCTTTGATGCGCCGTATTGCGGCTTCGGCACGACCCGTGATGGGAATTGTCTTTGTCGCAGTCGGCCTGATGCTATTTTTCAACATTCACCACATGATTGAAGCCTGGTTGATTTCCCTCATGCCCGGCTGGCTTCTTGATCTTTCCGTATCTGTTTAACCTCTGGAGAACTTCTTATGAACCGTCGCGATTTCCTGTTTTTTTCCGCCGCTGCATCGACCTTTCCCAGCCTGGCTTTTGCCGCAATGGATTATAAACCCGGCCTTGTACAAAAGCATCTGGATGCGGGTGATACCGTCTTTCTGGACTTTAAAGCCGATTGGTGCAGCACCTGTGCGGCCCAAGAGCGCGTCATCAATGCCCTGAAAGGCGAGAACCCTGATTACGAAAAGAACATCGTGTTTGTGAATGTCGACTGGGACACTTACTCAAAAGATGCTCTGACAATGTTCCTGAACATCCCGCGCCGCTCAACGCTGGTTGTCCTAAAAGGTGAAGATGAGTTGGGGCGTATTGTGGCCGGCACCTCAAGGGGCGACATCAAGGCGTTGATGGATACGGCGTTGAAGGCGGCTATGTCCTAGTCAAACAGAAAGGCCGGGGCCTAGCTCCGGTTCGCAAAGCATTTCCGAAAAGTGAAATTAGTGTATTTGCTGCAATTCGCACGGCCTTATCACGCCTTTGAAAGCTGTTTGAAATAATGCTTTGAAACTCGTGCGCGTACCCCATCTAGTGTAAGACTTAGACAAAAGGGGAAACGCGCATGACATCCTATTCAAAAAATCCAGACGCCATTGCCGCGCTGACGGACGAGCAGTTCTGGGTGACGCAGGAAAGCGGGACAGAGCGACCCGGATCAGGCCGGTTGTTGAACAATAAGGAACCCGGCATCTACGTTGATGTTGTGTCAGGGGAGCCCCTGTTTGCCAGTTCGGACAAGTATGAATCCGGTTGTGGATGGCCCAGCTTCACCAAACCAATCGAGCCTGCCCACGTGGCCGAGTTGCAAGACACTACACATGGAATGGTGCGAACCGAAGTGAGGTCAACACATGGTGACAGTCATCTGGGCCATGTGTTCACTGACGGCCCGGCAGATCAAGGCGGACTTCGGTATTGTATCAATTCAGCCAGCTTGCGATTTATTCATCGCACTGACATGCAAGACGAAGGCTATGGGGCTTATCTGGATCAAGTGGAGGACGTGACATGAGCGAACGTGCGGTACTCGCAGGCGGGTGTTTTTGGGGCATGCAGGACCTGATCCGCAAAATGGACGGCGTGATTTCAACGCAGGTTGGCTATACCGGAGGTAATGTAGATAACGCCACCTACCGCGACCATGGTACCCATGCGGAAGGGATCGAAATCATATATGATCCCGCGAAAATCAGCTTTCGTAAGCTGCTCGAATTTTTCTTTCAGATTCATGACCCAACCACCCCCAACCGTCAGGGCAATGATCTGGGAACAGCCTATCGGTCTGCTATTTACTACACCGATGAAACTCAAAAGAACGAAGCCCTGAATACGATTGCGGATGTCGACGCATCAGGTCTATGGCCGGGCAAAGTTGTGACCGAGGTTGAACCTGTCGGTGCCTTCTGGACAGCCGAAGAGCACCACCAGGATTATCTGGAGAAAAATCGCGGCGGGTATACCTGTCACTTTGCCCGTCCTGATTGGGTGCTCCCACGGCAAAAATAGAGACTAATCCGCCGCAATTCGGGGTCGCCCCGATGCTTCGACACTCAGCAGGCCTTGGATAAATATCTCACGGCCTTCTGCTGGGGCGGTGCGGATATCGCGTGTTACGGTGACACGGATACCTTCTGCCCCGGCTGCAATCGCCTCTTTCTGCGCTGTTTCGGACAGGTGTTTCTCCAACGCACCCAAAGCTTCTTCGCAATCCGTGAAATCCAGTGGCCCGCTTTCCAGATGCACACGGTAACGGCCTTCAGCAGGCGCGCTCACTTCTCCCGAGCGCCGAATTGTCACCCGTCCGACAACTGCACCAATAGCGTTGGCCACACCGGCATGGGTGGGTAATTCCATCTGACAGCCGAGACGCTCGCCGACGGCTGGATAATAGGTCGAAGCCGAAGCGCCCAGCCCAATAACGGGACGGTTCAGTCCGGCATCAAGACGGAGCAACCCACGATGCCCGTCCAAACCCCGTTTTATCAGAACATGCCGCGCCAACTGTTCTGCGGGAAGGCCGAATACGTCGACCTCTTCCGAAAAAGCAGTCTCTAATAGAGCCAATACGGTCTGATCGGTAAGTTGCTTAACGATTATTTCCGCCATGTCCGCGGGGTTCGGAGCAAGCATGTTGCCGCTTCCGGTTCGGCGGCGACCAAACAGAGCAATCGCCTTTTCAGCAGCCTCGCGATCCCAGGACGAAAGGTTGCCCAATACATGGCTGGCATCCGAAGGAGTGACCCCGGCAATCTGCACAATCCCGCGCTCAACCAAACGACGTAGCGCCTTCATCTCTATCCGGTTTCGAAGCACTTTAGCCAATGGTTGGACCTGATCCGCTATCCGAGCGAGCAGTGTCTCCTCACGCAGCTCTAGCCCCTCGCGCGGAATACCAGCAAGGGTTCGCACAAAGCGGCCGTCGTGCTCACCCGGCGCGGCGTTGCGCAGTTGTTCATCCAGTGCAGCGTGCACGACATCAGGGGCCTCTAATGCGATCAGCGAAACCGGCAATAGGCGTCGGGGCCCCAGCGAGACACCACCTTTCAGGCCTTCACCAAGGAAATGCACCTCGCTGTCACCACCCAGACCTGAGGTGCGCATTGCAACCGCTTCGACCATGGTGCGATAGGGCCCTACCCTCGCGCCGTCTGGATCAATACTTGGGCGTCCGTCTCGCAGGACGGCAACATCGGTCGTGGTCCCACCAATATCGCTGACCAAAGCTTCCTGCGCACCAGTCATCCACCGGGCGCCAACAATGGACGCGGCAGGGCCACTTAGGATCGTTTCAATGGGCCGTTCACGGGCAAATTCGGCCGAAATCAATGCGCCGTCCCCACGCACCACCATCAAAGGGGCGGTGACGCCCAATTCGTTCAAACGTTCTTCGGCGCGATTGATCAGACGATCAATCATGCCGATCAACCGTGCATTCAACACGGCCGTCATCGCCCGCTTTGGGCCATTCAGCTTGGATGATAGGTGATGTGAACAGCTGACTGGCCGGCCCGTCATTTCCTGTACCATAGCTGACACGCGCTGCTCATGCGCCGGGTTTCGCGTGGCAAACTGCGCTGCAACGGCATAACCAGATACTTCGCGGCCATGCTCTTTCAGCCATTCGCGCAATCCGTCCTCATCCAGCGGCTGCTTCTGATCACCTGCGTGATTGTGACCACCTGCCAGCAACAAAGCTGGGTCACCAGCCAAAGCGCCGGTCAGACCATGCCGGCCCAGATCACCATCACGAAACCCAATCAGAATGAGCGCGACACGACCGCCTTGCCCTTCGACCAAGGCATTGGTGGCCAGAGTCGTCGACAAGGATGCAAGTGCAATATCGCCAGGATCAACCGAGGCCTGCTCCAGAACCGCGCTGACCGCGCCGCCGATCCCCTCGGCCAGATCATGTCGTGTGGTCAGCGCTTTGGCTGACGCGATCACGTCCTTTTCGTCACGGATCAGAACCGCATCTGTATAGGTTCCACCAGTATCCACACCCAGTGACAATGCCATGTGATTTTCCCCTTGTTCGCGAGAGCCTGAGTGCCACGTAAAACGGCCCTAAACCTGCCTGTTTGCGACCTGTTTTAGCTGCTCTTCCGCCCAATGAGCAGCATCAACGACAGTTTCATCCGGGTCTGTCTGTAGTGCCCGGACCTTTGGCAGCAAATTAATGTCGTCACTGTTGCCAATGGCGTAAAGCACATTGCGAATGAACCTGTTGCGCCCGATGCGCTTGATCGGGCTACCAGAAAAATACGTGCGAAAAGATGCATCGTCCAATTCTACCAAACTGCTGAGTTTTGGAGCCATCAAGTCATCGCGTGCATGGTACCTCATCTCGCGGGCTTCTACAGCAAACTTATTCCACGGGCAGGCTGCCAGACAGTCATCACAGCCATAGATACGATTGCCCAACAACGGGCGAAACTGCAGATCTACAGGCCCGTGATGTTCAATCGTCAAATAGGAAATGCATCGACGCGCATCAATCTGATTAGGCGCCGGAAATGCATCTGTTGGACAGGCATCCAGACAGGCCCGACACGACCCGCAATGATCGATTTCGGCGTAATCAGTCTCTAATTCTACCGTTGTGAACACCGATCCAATGAAAAACCACGACCCCAATTCTCTGCTCACGAGATTGGTGTGTTTGCCTTGCCATCCCAATCCTGCCGCCTGACCCAGTGGCTTTTCCGGAACCGGCGCCGTGTCAACAAACACCTTCACTTGGGTTTCATCACCGACCTCGGCAATCAACCAACGCGCCAACCGTTTGAGCCGCTTTTTGACAATCTCGTGGTAGTCTTTGTTTTGGGCGTAAACCGAAATGGCAGCGCGATCTGGCATCTCAAGAACTGCCGTAGGATCATGCTCAGGAGAATAGCTTTCCCCCAGCATGATCACTGATTTTGCCTCCGGCCAAAGGACTGATGGATTTCCGCGCCAATGCGTGCGCTCGGCCAGCCATCCCATCTGCCCATGATGTCCCTTTGCCAAATAGGCGGACAGGCCTTCGGGTACATGGCCAACTGCATCAGGACGGCAAATGCGGCACGAATCGAACCCCATCTCCTGCGCTTCAGCCACTAGTTTTGATTTCAGGTCATCAGCCATGTTCAGACATCGGCGTCACAGTATCAAAAGTCCAGATCTGAATAATGTTGCGGCGGTACAAAGCCAGGGATTTGATCCGCCAGAATTGAGCGAAACGCCGGGCGTGATTTTATCTTGGCGTACCAGTCCTTGACGGTCTCTGATCGATTCCAGTCCACATCCGAAATATAGTCCAGCGCAGACAGATGCGAGGCCGCCGCGAAATCAGCCAATGTCATCACATCTCCCGCCAACCAGCGACGATGCTCCAAAAGCCAGTTCATATAATCCAGATGGTATTTGATGGCGCGCGCACCCGCTTTGACGTTGGTGCTGTCTGGATACCCCTGTCCGGTGACCTTCTTGTTCACACGCTCATACAAAAGTTTGGATGTCACTTCGTGGTGGAATTTATCATCAAACCACGCCACAAGGCGGCGCACTTCGTACCGGCCGTCTGCATCCCGCGGCATCAGACTTGGATCGGGATACTTTTCTTCAAGGTATTCGCAGATGGCACCGCTTTCGGCCATCATTTTTCCGTTCATCTTGAGAACCGGAACCTTGGCTGCCGGGTTGCGACGCAGGAAATCAGGATCTTGTTCCCAATATCGTTCCTCTACCAACTCGACCTCAATCCGTTTTTCGGCCAAAGACAGGCGAACCTTGCGACAAAAGGGAGAAAGAGGGACATGGAAAAGACGATTCATCTGAACATCACGCTAGAATAAGAGTACGCCACCTCAATGCCCTGAGATCGCAAATTTTTCAATCCTCGAAACAAGCTGATCGACCGTCTTGGCGGATGGTTTCTGCCCCATCCATGATCGCTGCTGCTTTTTGGCGGACCCTTGCCGATGGTTTTGCGGCAGATCGCTTTTTTGGTGAAGGAAGAACAGCCGCAAGCCGGGCGGCCTGAACCGCGCTCAGCGCCTCTGGCCCAACTCCAAAATAATGGCGCGCGGCAGCTTCGACGCCAAAGACACCTTCATCAAACTCGGCAATGTTTATGTAAATCTCAAGAATTCGCCGTTTGCTCCATGCAATTTCGGCGACTGGAGTGATCAAGGCCTCAAGTGCCTTACGTGCCCAGCTTCGGCCTTGCCATAGATAGACATTTTTGACCGTCTGCTGGCTAATTGTTGACGCCCCCCGAGTAGCACCCCCATCCATAGCTGCACGGATCGCTTTGATATCAAAACCCCAGTGCTGACAGAAATTGGCATCCTCTGCGGCCACAACGGATCGCAGGAAAACCGGGGCAACTTCTTCGATTGCCACCCATTCACGATCTATCTGACCTAACTTGCGTTTCTCACCAACCATAGTCCATGTGATCGGCGGGTTAATGACCGCGTAGAGCAACACTAGCAAAACGGTAAAAGACACAGCCCACATCAATGATCGGCGCAACCAGTGACGCACGCGCAACCATTGCCGCCGAGCGAGGCTTGGTTCTTGCTTCTTTTTCGTCTTCTTCTTTGCCATCATCTCGGACCTGCTCTGCCCCTAGGCCCTAATCCAGCACCGCCTGTCAGGCAAGTGTTTGCGACAAGGAAAAGCCCCACAGACTTGGTCTGCGGGGCTCAACTCTTGTACTTTTAACACATTATTCAGCGGGAACGGCCGTCTCTTCTTCGCTGAGTGGTGCCGGGATATGCACCAGCATCTCTTTTGGGCAGACCTGCAAGAAGTTGGCCTTCTCAAACTCCCAATGTTGCAAAATATCCGCGCCTTTGCGGCTACCTGTTTCGGCAACATGGCGTTCGATCATGGATTTCAGCTGATCTTCCCAATGGGCAACCGTGACCGGACAGGTCACCAACGTTTCCATGTTCATGACATCCGGGGCTTTGCCCTCTGGATCGTACAGATAGGCCATACCTCCGGTCATGCCTGCGCCAAAGTTGGCGCCGATGTCTCCAAGGATCACGGCCAGACCACCGGTCATGTATTCGCAGCCACAGGCACCACAACCTTCGACCACCACTTTGGCACCCGAGTTGCGCACAGCAAAACGCTCGCCCGCGCGGCCTGCGGCTAACAGATAACCGTCTGTGGCCCCGTAAAGAACCGTATTGCCGATGATGGTGTTTTCCGAAGCCATCAGTGGTGACGCCATTGACGGGCGAACTACGATCATGCCCCCGGATAGGCCCTTGCCAACGTAGTCGTTGGCATCGCCAGATACTTCGATCTTGAGACCCGGAGCCGCAAAAGCCCCCAGTGATTGTCCGGCAGATCCGGTCAATTTCACCGTCAAGTGATCCTCTTGCAGCGCATTGCGCATTCCAAAATTGCGGACGATATGCGACGAGGTGCGCGTTCCGACAGTACGATGGGTGTTTTGCACCGCATAAGACAGCTGCATCTTTTCGCCATCCTCAAGGAAACGGCTAGCATCGCGAACAATCTCGGCGTCCAGAGTATCCGGCACCGCGTTGCGGTCTTTGTCACGGTTATAGACGATGTTCTTTGCACCATCGACCGTGATTAACAGCGGATTGAGGTCCAGATCATCAAGATGTGCCGACCCGCGCGAAACCTGCGCCAAAAGGTCAGCGCGGCCAATCACTTCATCCAAAGAGCGCGCCCCGATAGAAGCTAGAATTTCGCGGACTTCGGTCGCATAAAAGGTGATCAGGTTCACAACCTTATCCGCCGAGCCCGAATACTTGGCCCGCAACTCAGGGTCCTGCGTACAGACACCTACCGGGCAGGTATTCGATTGGCACTGTCGCACCATGATACAGCCCATCGCAATCAACGCGGCGGTTCCGATGCCGTATTCCTCGGCGCCAAGCATTGCGGCCATGACAATGTCACGCCCAGTGCGCAAACCGCCATCGGTCCGCAGGGTCACGCGTTCACGCAGGTTGTTCATCGCCAGAACCTGATGCGCCTCGGTCAGACCCATCTCCCACGGAAGACCAGCATATTTGATCGAGGTCGCAGGCGATGCCCCGGTGCCACCGTTGTGACCCGAGATCAGGATGATGTCGGCCTTAGCCTTGGCCACACCAGCGGCAATTGTGCCAACCCCCGAAGAGGCCACCAGTTTCACGGTGACTTTGCAACGCGGATTGATCTGTTTCAGATCGTAGATCAGCTGTGCGAGGTCCTCGATCGAATAGATATCGTGGTGCGGCGGCGGTGAAATCAGGGTGACGCCCTTGGTCGAGTGACGCAGGCGCGCGATCAGGTCGGTCACTTTCATGCCCGGCAGCTGGCCACCTTCACCGGGCTTTGCGCCCTGTGCCACCTTGATCTCAAGTTCTTCACACTGGTTCAGATATTCCGCCGTGACACCAAAGCGGCCCGATGCCACCTGTTTGATCTTGGCCGACGGATTGTCGCCATTGGGTTCCGGTACAAAGTGTGCCGGGTCTTCGCCGCCTTCACCGCTGTCCGATTTGGCACCAATGCGGTTCATCGCAACGTTCAGGGTTTTATGGGCTTCGGGGCTAAGCGCGCCCAAAGACATGCCCGGAGTCACAAACCGTTTGCGGATCGACGTGATGCTTTCGACTTCTTCTATCGGCACAGGTTTTCCGATTGCCTTGATGTCCAAGAGATCACGCAAGTGGATTGGTGGATTGGCGCGCATCGCAGCGGAATACTGTTTCCACAGCTCATATGAGGCTCTGTTACAGGCCGATTGCAACATATGCATGGTCTGAGCACCCCAGGCGTGAGTCTCGCCAGATTTGCGAGCCTTGTAAAAACCACCAATTGGCAGAACGTCCTGACCAGTGCGAAATCCTTTGTGGTGAATTTCGACAGCTTTGGTCTGGATGCCGCTGATCCCGATGCCTGAAATCCGGCTAAGCATGCCGGGGAAATACTCAGCGCACATCGCGCGCGACAGACCAACCGCTTCAAAGTTGAGCCCACCACGATAGGATGAGATGACCGAGATACCCATCTTGGCCATAATCTTGAGAAGGCCCTGATCGATGGCTTCGCGATAACGCGCCATCGCGGTGTTAAGGTCGCAATCAAGCAAGTTCCGTTCAATACGATCAGCCAGCGAATCTTCGGCCAGATAAGCGTTGACCACAGTGGCCCCTGCGCCAATCAGAACCGCAAAATAGTGCGGATCGATGCATTCGGCAGAACGCACATTCAGCGAACAGAACGTCCGCAACCCTTTGCGCACCAAATGGCTGTGAACCGCGCTTGTCGCGAGGATCATTGGCATCGCAACCCGGTCAAGCCCCTGCCCTTCATCGCTCAGAACGATATGCCCGGCCCCAGACCGAACGGCATCTTCTGCCTCGGCGCGAATACGCTCCAGTCCGGCTTGCAGCGCACCTTTGCCGTCATCCGCTCCAAAGGAGCAGTCAATACGCGCGACAGTGTCATCAAACGCTTCGAGAAGTTTTTCAAACTGAGTGTTGGCCACAAAAGGGCTTTCCAGCATGACAATCTCTGTTTGTGAGCCGTCTTCGTCCAACACGTTTTTGAGGTTCCCAAACCGTGTCTTCAAAGACATCACTCGGAATTCACGCAAGCTGTCGATCGGCGGGTTTGTGACCTGAGAAAAATTCTGGCGGAAGAAATGGCTCAGGGGGCGGTACTTGTTCGACAGAACCGCACTTGGTGTATCGTCGCCCATTGAAGCCAGTGTTTCTTTACCATCTTCTGCCATTGGCGAAAGGATTTGCTCTAACTCTTCCATGGTGTAACCGGCTGCGATCTGACGCTGACGCAGGTCTTCGCCAGTGAAAATGGCTGTTTCAGGCACACATTTCAGATCGGTCGCCAGATCACGAATTTTGCCAACCCATTCACCGTAGGGTCGGGCAGTCGCGAGCTTATCTTTAAGTTCGGTATCGTGGTACAATTTGCCTTCGCCCATATCGACAGCGATCATCTGCCCAGGGCCCAGCGCGCCTTTCTCGACCAGATTTGCCTCGTCAATCGGCACCATGCCTGCCTCGGATCCAGCGATCAGCAAGCCGTCTCCGGTCACCACATAGCGCATCGGACGCAGGCCGCTGCGGTCTAGCCCGGCGGACACCCAGCGACCATCGGTCATTGCCAGCGCGGCAGGGCCATCCCATGGCTCCATAACCGAGTTGCAATAAGAATACATATCACGCCATGCATCAGGCAATTCAACAGCCTGCTGCGACCAGGATTCCGGGATCAGCATCGTTTTGGCCATCGGGGCCGAGCGCCCAGCACGCACCATAACTTCAAACACCGAATCCAAAGCGGCCGAGTCAGAAGACCCACTTTGAACAATAGGTTTGATGTCTTCTGCCAGTTCACCGAAAAAGGAAGAAGCCATCCGAATTTCGTGGCTCTTCATCCAGTTAAGGTTGCCCTTCAGCGTGTTAATTTCGCCATTGTGCGCCAGCATGCGGAAAGGTTGCGCCAGCCACCACTGCGGGAAAGTGTTGGTTGAATAGCGCTGGTGGTACAGGGCAAAAGCGCTTTCAAAGCGTTCGTCTTCCAGATCAGGATAAAACACGGCAACTTGTTCAGCCAGCATCATGCCTTTGTAGATGATCGACCGGCAGGACAGCGACGCAAGATACAACTCGGTAATGTTTGCAGTCGCTGCTGCCTTTTCGATGCGGCGGCGGATCACGTAAAGCTCGCGTTCGAATGTGTCTTCATCTACGCCTTTGGAGTTCGAAATCAGAATCTGTTCGATCTCGGGACGTGTCGCGTTTGCTTTCTCACCAAGACAGGTCACATCCACAGGTACATGACGCCACCCATAGATGTTGTAACCCATCTTCAGAACTTCGGTTTCGACAATCGTCCGACAGGCTTCCTGTGCACCAAAGTTGGTGCGTGGCAGAAACACCTGACCGACCGCCATTAATTCGTCCATACGGGGTTCATGACCTGTACGGCGGATTTGGTCGTAAAAGAACATGACGGGGATCTGCACATGGATGCCCGCGCCATCGCCGGTTTTACCATCGGCATCCACCGCGCCACGGTGCCAGATTGCTTTCAGCGCCGTAATGCCTGCTTCGACAACTTTACGGCTGGGTTTACCGTCAATCGATACGACAAGGCCAACACCACAAGAGGAATGCTCTTCTTCTTCCTTGTAGAGACCATTTTCAGCCATCCATGTGCGCTTGGCCTCTTCGGCACGAACCCAGTTTTCGTCATATTTTATCATTGCGGCTCTCCTTCTTCCGAGGGGGCGAACAATGCGATCACCTCAGCCTCGGTCATTTGAATTCTGTCTGCTGGAAACTCATAGGCTCCAGTCTGGCGGTCCACGTAAAACTCGCGCGCCAGTTTCATTTCGTCTGTGTCATCCAACAGTCCAACGCCAATGCTGACTCCGCTGGCGTATGGCCCTTCGGTCACGCGGTACCAAATGTTTGATCCGCATTTTTTGCAGAATGCTCGTTCAGCCCAATCCGAGCTTTTAAACGTGGCTATTTCCTCGGCGCCGGACAGCTGAAGATCCTGCATTTCGATGTGAACACCTATCCAACGCCCACCGGACCAGCGTCTGCACATATCGCAGTGGCAAAGTCCAAAATTTTTGGGCACATTGCGCGCGGAAAACGACACCGCCCCGCACAGGCACTTTCCAGTCTTTTCACAGCTCATTGTGTCACCCATCACACCCAACAAGCGACGTAGTCACGCCAAAGCCTATTTCTCCGGGTAAAGCAATTTTACGGGGGGTCCATTCCAAACGGTTTTTTGAACCAAACTGATCGACCTCTGCCACACCTTCAATCAACAAGGAGGCGTCTGGCGTTGCGTAAACCGTAAAATCATACTGAGATGTTACGCCGTTTTTCTTGACTGTCATTTTGCGAGAAAGTGTTCCGGTCACAAAAGTCTGACCACTTATAACGATTTCTTCTTTACTCATAAGCAACGTAGACTCCATGTGAAGCACGTTGCCCTTTAGAACACCTGTTGAGAACGTCAAATCGCGTTCACCAAGGCTTTCGCCTGTTGCCAGAGCGCTTGAAAGCGACGCCTCAGGTGCGCTGCCTTCGACCACTCTAACATCTGTGCGTCCACCGTCCGCCATATACGCTACGAGATCCCAATCCGGCCCGAAGATATGCGTATCGGTCAGCTCACCCCGCAGAAAGGAATGCACTTCTGTAAGATCTCCACACTGCACGTAGTTCGACACAATACAACTGTCTCGGTGCACAGAGGCTTTCACTTCGCAGTTTTCGGGAACTGGCATGGTTTCAGAGGCAGACGTCAAGCCGGCGACCATGGACAGTGCCGCTGCCAATACTACAGTTTTTCTCATATCAGTACTCCCGTTTAGTGGGTGGCTCATATGGTGTGGCAACGCGCCTGACGAAGTTAGCAGACAGGCAGCCAACCTTTACTCTGCGGCAACCGATGCCGACGCGCTAAACCTTTCGACAATGGCATCTGCGCTATCGCGACCATCCTTAATGGCCCAAACTACCAGTGACGCACCACGGACAATGTCGCCGATTGCATAAACACCGTCGATGTCTGTCTCGCCTGTCGTGAATTGCGCTTTGACTGTACCCCAACGGGTCACTGCCAATTCCGGCTCGTTCCAAAGAGCGGGCAAATCTTCTGGCTCAAAGCCCAATGCTTTGATCACCAGATCGGCGTCTTCCATATAGTCCGCACCCTCGATCACTTCCGGGCTTTGGCGTCCCGAAGCATCGGGTTGCCCAAGACGCATGCGCTGAACCATCACTCCGGTCACAGGATCTCCTGCAAATCCTTTAGGAGCGGCCAGCCATTCGAACACCACGCCTTCTTCCTCGGCATTCTGGGTTTCACGTTGCGATCCGGGCATATTAGCGCGGTCACGGCGATACAGACATTTAACACTTTCGGCGCCTTGCCGCACTGCAGTGCGTACACAGTCCATAGCCGTATCACCGCCGCCAATTACGACAATTTTCTTGTCTTTGGCATCCAACTCACCGCTATCGAATTCTGCAACACTGTCTCCAAAGCTCAAGCGATTTGAACAAGTCAGGTAATCGATTGCATTCACGATGCCCTTGGCACCCGCACCGGGGCCTTGCAGATCACGGGTCTTGTATACGCCGGTGGCGATAATCACGGCGTCATGGGCCTCGCGAATGTCCGCGAAAGTAATGTCCTTGCCGATTTCACAGTTCAAACGGAAGGTCACGCCGCCCGCCTCAAGCTGCGCGTTACGGCGCATCACGATATCTTTTTCCAGCTTAAAGCCCGGAATGCCGTAGGTCAGCAATCCGCCTGCACGATCATGACGATCATAGACAGTCACCTGAACACCTGCTCGGCGCAAACGGTCCGCAGCCGCCAGACCACCGGGGCCTGCGCCAATGATGCCGACACTTTCAGCCCGCTCTTGTGCAGGGATGATCGGCTTGACCCAACCCTTTTCCCAAGCAGTGTCTGTGATGTATTTCTCAACCGCGCCAATGGTCACCGTCTCGTGGCCAGATTGTTCGATCACACAGTTGCCTTCACACAGGCGGTCCTGAGGGCAGATACGCCCACAAATTTCCGGAAACGTATTGGTGGCCTGACTGATGGCATAGGCCTCTTCAAGACGCCCGGTCGCTGTCATGTTCAGCCAATCAGGAATGTTGTTGTGCAGCGGGCAATGTGCCTGACAATAGGGCACGCCACATTGCGAGCAGCGGCTGGATTGCTCTGCAGCCTTGGTGTCGGCAAATTCCGAATAGATTTCATTGAAATCCTTGTTCCGCATTTCTGCGTCGCGTTTTTCGGGCATATCCCGATTGACGGTTACGAATTTCAGCATCGGTTGCTTGGCCACGGTTGCTGCCTCCTAATTTCCTTGGTCACGCGTGTGTAAGCAAGTTTGAAAAGATATAAAAGTCAATTTCACTGACCTATTAGTGATTTTTTTCGAGCCTTCTGGTAGCGCATCAAGGGAAATGGCATAAAATTAACTCCGAATCGGACCTAAATACACTCTTTCCTTCTATTTCCAATACCTTATAGGCTAACCCCATAGGACAAAGGATCATGGGCGGATGAGCTTCTTTCATATTCTATTGGTCGCGATCATTCAGGGACTGACAGAATTCCTACCTGTCAGCTCTTCAGGCCACTTGATTCTATTGCCGAATCTCACGAGCCTTGAGGATCAGGGACAGGCCATAGACGTCGCCGTGCACCTGGGCACGCTCGCGGCGGTGGTGGTGTATTTCTGGTCAGATGTGCGATTGGCGGTTGGCGGCCTCCCCCGGCTGGTGACTGGCCGTGTGGACACCGAAGGCAGCAAACTGGCATTTCTTCTGATCATGGCCACTATTCCGGTTGTCGTCCTGGGGTTTATCCTAAGCGTCACCGGACTAAGCGACGCCATGCGTTCAATCACAGTCATTGGCTGGACCATGCTGGGCTTTGGCATACTGCTTTGGTGGATGGATCAAAAAGGTAGTTCGGACAAATCTTCGGGTGACTGGAATTTGCGCGACGCGATGATCATGGGGTTTTGGCAGGCCGTGGCTTTGATCCCCGGCACGTCCCGGTCTGGCATTACAATCACCGGCGCCCGCGCGCTGGGGTATGAACGCAGCGACGCGGCGCGCCTTTCAATGCTGATGTCGATCCCCACTATCATTGCCAGCGGCGTGTTGCTGGGCGCCAAAGTCGCAGGTAACGCTGATCTGCAAACAGCCCGCGATGGGGCCATTGCTGCTGGGTTTTCCTTTGTCGCGGCCTTGCTGGCGCTGGGCCTTATGATGCGCCTGTTGCGATCAGTTAGCTTTACGCCTTATGTGATCTATCGCATTGCCCTTGGCTCCGTACTTTTGGTCATCGCATATAGTTAGGGCGGACCCCGCAGGGCCCGCTCCAAAACTTTCGAGTTCTCAATCCGTCAGACTTTCAGGTTCTTAGCCGAATCCTTGATGTCGTCATACTGACCCGACGGACGATACCGCCACAGATACGTCGGCAATACAGTGCTTGTACTGGTCGGCTTGATGCCCAGATCTTCGAGAGTACGCGCATCTTCAGCGACAACATTGTCTTCACGCAGCAGTTTCACCTGATCACGAGTCAGAACCTTGTTTTCGATCAGACCCATCAGGATTTTTTGAGTAAGATCGCAACCCAACGCCATTAGGTGCGCCACCCAGAACGGAAGGTTCACAATCACCCGGCGACGATTGACCAGATCCAGAGTTTCCTGTGCGAAATCGCGCAGCGTTCCAACATCTGGCCCGCCCAGTTCGTATAGTCCTGAGGCTTTGCCTAAAATTCCCTGAACTGCCGCAGCCGCAACATCATCCACGAACACGGGTTGGAACCGTGTGTCAGCCCCAACAACAGTAAGGAAAGGCCCGAACCGCGACAGGAAACCAAAACGGTTAAAGAACCCGTCTTCCTGCCCGAAAATCACCGAAGGGCGCAGGATCATGGCATCAGGTAGATGGGCCAGCACGGCAGCTTCGCCTGCGGCTTTGGACTGCGCGTATTCGCTTTCCGAGTCAGCGTCTGCTCCGATGGCAGACACATGCACCATGGTCGAGATACCGATTGCAGCGGCCAGCCTTGCGATTCTCTCGACGCCTTCGACTTGAACGGAATCAAAAGTGTTCTTGCGATGTTCGCCCAGAATACCAACACAGTTCACAACCGCGTCGGCCCCTTGCATAGCTGCTGCAACCGACGTGTCGTCGCGTATGTTGCAGGGGAAAGGTTCAACCTGACCAACAGTGCCATATGGTTTAACGTGCAAAGCTTCGTTTGGACGGCGCACGGCCACCCGTACACGCCAGCCTTCTTTGGCCATGCGGCGCGCAATGTAGCGACCAACAAAGCCAGAGCCGCCGTAGATCGTAACCAGTTTAGACATGGGAACCCTCCGCTGTCTGAATTCCTTAAGCTGGAATACTCTCACGAGCGTTTCGGAACAAGACGCAAAGCCACCCCCGCGACAAGAATACCCTTGCTTGGAGGCCAAGTCCTTCCGGATCGGCTTACAGAAGCCCGGCACTCTTAGGAAATTTTGGCAATTCCACAGAATCGACGTTGACACCACCTTGCCCGAGGTCTAAATGCCAGCCTCACCAACCCGTGCCCAGATGGCGGAATTGGTAGACGCGCTAGCTTCAGGTGCTAGTGTCCGCAAGGACGTGGAGGTTCGAGTCCTCTTCTGGGCACCAAATCTTCTTGGCATTTTCGCTATAAGTTACTGAGTTTAGTGAATTTTCTGAAGCTTTGAGCCAATCTGTTCCGAAAAATGTTGCACATTTTGTAGCACATTTCCGGTTTCGCAGCTGTTGCCAAAACCTCACGCGGCAAGCGCAAAATTGGCAGCGCGAGTGCTTGTTGTGGGCGTCTCTGGATCACGAATCCAAGAAGTTGCTCCTCTTCCTGATCTACCAATTTCTCTAGGACGTCTCGGCCGATTGTCCGTCAGGCCAAAAGAAAAGCCGCCAACAAAATGCTAGCGACAAATCCAAAACTCGGCTTCTGAATGATTGTGTGAAATTTTCTAAGGAATTCTCTTAGCTCATTTGCGCGATAGCCGCGATCCTAGACTTAGTGTCCACCCGAAGATGACGCTCTTCGATTTCCCGTTCCAGGCGCTCAAAAATGGGGATGTACAATTCACCGTCAGATCGGCTTTGTATCGCCTTGGCGATGTACTTTTGATATAGCACTAATTCTTCAATAGTTACCTGCATGGGCTTTGCCTCTTTTATTGTCTGCCCAACTTTTAGCCCACTGAGATTAAGCAAATATTTAAGAATTCATGCATTTGACCATAGCTAGGTAAATGATTTCATATCACCAGCAGACTTCTCTGCCGGCTTTCTGATTCGAACCCGATCATCAGATCAGATGTGCCTGGTGGGCCAATTCCATCATGACCAAACTGACGTGAATGACGACACTAATATCGTGCAGCCCATGCCAACCTTTTACGAACAGCTTCTTCATGACGTCTCTCCTTATGGTGTGCATAATGTGTATAATGTGCCGTATGATTCGTAAAGCACATTTGACACATAATGTGTGCCACACTAAAGTTGTGTGACAGGAGAAACACATGCCCCCGAGACGAACTGACAAGAAAGCCACTCGTATCCACGTCATGCTTGATGAGGACGAGCTGGTTGAGGTGGACGAATACTTCCACGACGCCCGCCTCAAAAACCGTTCGGAAGCGATCAGAACTCTTCTCAAATATGGACTGGAAGTGCACAGATCACGGCGACCAATGGGAAAAGAAAAGCCGGAACCAATGTAATTTTCACGCTAATTCAGGTATTTTTCTATGTTTCGTAAAATTCTTTTCGCTGTGGAAATTGGTTACTAATCCGCACGTATTTGGTTTCTTTTGTATGAAGTAACGGGGACAGCTGCTTAGTCACGAAATCTGTACATTCCTACTGGTTGTAATTTTACACCCATAAACATCTTTCAAACCTTCTAATTTCTTCAAACTTTAATGAGTTTGAAAAGGGTTTTGCCGCATCTCTTGTTTGCCGACAGGATTTGCGTTCCATCAATTTTGATCGAACTGACTTGCAACCCTCGACGCATTTAACTGGCGTCGGAGGTGTGGGGCTCATTTAGCCCAAATTTTCAAATTCTTCCTTCGACCAAAACTGAAGGAATTGAGATTTGAAAAATCAGAACGCGGCTCGAGTCCGTGAACAGAAGAGGTTTGCCCAAAGCAGACGAAGCCACAAAAACCGCAAACAGGCAAAAAAAGCAGTCAAAGAACTGAACGGTCACGAGATCATCTCGACCAAAGGCACGCTGCAAAAAGTCGGAAAGAAAGTTGAATACAAAGACGGCTTCCGTTTTGGCGTTGGCTCCACAAACATTCGAGAGATGTCGGCTGTTGTAGCGGAGATGGGAGAACAGATTGGGCAAAGCTTCCGCCGCCCTGGAAAGAAGAAAACGGCACAGCTTTTGTTGGGCCTGCCAGACGGCGAATACCTAGGGTTTTGTTACTCGGCATACAAACATGACAAGCGTCTCCCGTCAGTTGCGATGGTCGATGCAACACAGACTGCCGCCAATATTACCTACCATTATGAAAGCAAGATATATGGGCAGGCACAGCTGGCAGCCCTGACATTTCCCGCTCTTGACGAACGCATCACAGTTGAGAATTACGAGGCTGGTGTCGATCTCGCCTTCAAGCGATTTAATAAACTTAAAAACGCATTCAAGAAGTCTGAATTAGGTGAATTCATCTATGCTCAATTAGAGGCGCCGTATGATCCTATAACAGAAACCTTCTACCTGCATTTCCATGTGTTTTTGGAAATCGGATTTGGCGATGTTAGCCGTCGGGACGCCTTATCATTCCTGAAGACAAATACTCCCTGGCTGGAGAGCCATGCTGGATTACATTTAAAGCGTATCGCCCATAAAGATGTTGCCCGAGCTATTCGATACGGAACCAAACCCTGCGCCACAGCCTATGAAATCGCGGCAGCAGGCAATGAGAGCGTTTTTGAAGCCTATCTAGGCCAATCCAGGCGAAAGAGGTTCACAAGAACAGAAGCCCCTCTGAAAACAACTCTAAAAGAGCTGAAAGACCAAGGGCGCCGAACCACTTTCCATCGCTGTGAAACAACTGGCCGAATGTCCGTCTGTCTTGTTGATAAGCGCTCAAAAACGAATTCAAAAAAGGACGACACTTCAGAATCGTCGGAAGCAGAGAAACCAGACCCCGAAAGGGTTCCCCAAAACCCGGATCGTCCAAAAACCGAAAACATCTATTGTGGCTGCGGTAATCCCGTTGCGTCGCCTGAAGGCCGGCTATTGGCGTTTGGTCTTGTTCAGAATTTTGAAGAAGACAGTTTAGAAAACTTGCTGGTGTCCGGTGGTCCAGGTAGCTTTTATGAAGCCAACAAAGTGGCGAGATATGCCTGGGAAGCAAATACAGGTCGACGCTTCAATCTTAAAGAATTCCTTAACCCGATTGCCGAGGACATTCTGAAGCTTCTAAGGGCTTCTGAGGTACAGAGTTACACGGTAATCGTCAGTCCAAATGTTTTGAAAACTCTTCTGGAGATCGAAAAAGAACGAAAACCGAAGAACCGAAAAATCAAGGAATCCCCTGATCCTAAATATGGTTGGCTTACTCTTTTGGAATCCCCAATTTCCAGACTGAAAATCTATTCGCTGAATCTTTTTGGAAATGAATTCTGGTCAAAAGTGAATTCCTTCATATCCAGATTGAAACATTAGAATCATCATTTTGTTGAAATTGACCTTTTGGCCTCATATGTCATTGGTATGAATAGAAACTGGAATCCCCTGCATTCGATATGAACAGCATTTTTGCTGATCGATAATTATTGAATGCGGACAACGGTTTTCTAGAAATTTCCCAATAGAAATCTCTGTCTGCGAAACATCTTGGAAGGTGTTTGCATGCCTAAAATTGTTCCCTTATTGACTGATCTGAAGCTGTTTGAAACAGATGATGAAGATATTGAGAAGCGATTGAAAAGCCATCTTGAGGATCTAAGGTTTACTCAAAACAAAACCAAGAAAACCCAAGATCCAATCTATCTGAGTTGGGACGACAGAAAAAAGATCAACCAACGAGCTGCAAAGATTGTGCGAGCTCGCCGAAAGTACAGCCAAGGCCAGCATCTTACTCGTGCTGAAAAGAAGATGTTGAAACCGGCATTGAATGGGGTCTCCATTGAAGGCCCTGAAACTGTACATCAAGTTGATGAAATCGCATCTCAACTGTTTGAAGAAATGCCCTGGATGCAGGAGCCAATCAACGAGATCTGGTTGGATATGCGTCATCATGTTTCCGAACATGGAGCCGGTTTGAAGCTGCGCCCAACATTATTGGTTGGCGGTGCTGGTCTGGGAAAGACACATCTCGTACGTCGGATTGCTGAACTTACCAGTTTACCCGTTGTTCATATTGATGGAGGCGCTGGATCTGAAGGTTTCCCAGTCGCTGGTTTGGCCAGAGGTTGGGGAGGTGCGGAATGTGGTCGTCCTGTAAAAACCATGTTGGCAAACAAGATTGCAAACCCTGTCGTCGTGATTGATGAAATCGACAAAGCTGGAATTGCCACAGGAACGAGTGGCCATAGTACTTCGCTTCATTCAGCGTTGTTGGGTCTGCTGGAGCCGGTATCAGCCGTTAATTGGCATTGTCCGTATTTCCAGACAGGGTTCGACATGAGCCGGATCAATTGGTTGATGACTGCGAATGATGTCAGTCGACTTCCTGCTCTTTTGCGCTCCCGCCTTCGGTCAATTCATATTGAACCACCGAACCAGGTTCAGATGAATACATTCCTCGAAAAAGAAGTGAAGCGGCGGAATCTGCCAGATGATTGCTTAGAGGAAATCATGGGGGTGCTTCAGGCATCGCACAAATATCAATCCGCCAGTGTTCGGCTTGCGGTCAAGCTTTTGGATGAATTGCAGAGGTTGGAAACTTTGCCGATGAAGCATTAGCACTGAAATGCGACCTTGCCTAAATCGCTTTTCTTTTCCTACCATTTTCGACCATTCCACAAGGATCACATCGCTGTATACGGCGCGGGGAACGAACTGCGTCTGACTGGATCTCACGAGACGGCGTCAATTGACGATTTCAGTTTTGGCGCCAGCAACCGCGGTGCATCGATCCGAATTCCACTCTACACCACTACACATGATTGGAAGGGCTATCTCGAAGACCGTCGTCCGGCATCAGATGCAGATCCTTACCAAATTGTGCATAGGATTATGGCTACTGTAAAAATTGCACATGAACAGGCCACGAAACAATAGACAAAACGTCCCCTCGACATTGTTTGTGGAGGGGACAATCCGGCGTAGAATGATCCAACGACATTGGCGGACTTCAAGATTGTTCCGCCAAGAAGCTGGAGGTCAGCACGTGGCACATGAATAATGTTCCCTTGCCAAACACTAGCTATGCGGTTCGCCACACACTAAATCAGCTTGTCGACCACCTTACGTAAATGCATTTCAGTCATTGCTTCAAATTCATCAATTTCCGCGAACATGTGAAAAGCGCCAATGTAAGATCCATCTTCGCCAATCAGCCACCTATCCACATAGCTTTGCAACTTTTTGATCTGATCCAATCTGTCCAAAACAGCCGCTTCATCTGCCAACGACAGAGAAGGAGCACCAGATTTGCGGTAAAGCAACATCTCTGGCTTTCCATTCTGACGAAATCCATCAAGCGCATCCTCGAATTCAAAAGCGGTGCCAGAATCGTATCTCGTTCCGTCTGGCCGTAGAATCGAGTCCGGTAATGGCGAACCGATGCGTGACCACAATATTCCCACATAAACATCCGTATCATGGGGGGGATGAATCTGAGCCTGAAAGGTATCGGACGCAAGAAGCGGTTCTTCTTCCCACAATATTGGGATGATGTATGCGGATCCAAAAAACTCTTCATTCAGCCGACCAATGACTTCTTTCAAGATTTTACGCTCAGGAATGACGTCGCCAGGTGAAGAAATAAAAACGCGAATTTTCTTAGAGACATTCTGACGAAGTCGAACTTTTTCCAAGCATGCGCTAATGCGAGCATTCAGAAGAACAGGATTGAATGGTTTGAAAATGTAGTCATCCGCACCCTGTAATACGCATTGTACCATTGTGTTCATATCGTCAGCGGCGGTTAGCATAATCACCGGGACAGTGCGTAGCCTTTGATCCGCCTTCAGAATCTCAAGCGTTTCCAGACCAGATAACCCAGGCATCATCAGATCAAGAAGAACAAGATCGGCACGGCTCTTGGCTAGCGTGTCCAATGCCTCTTGCCCGGAAGCGACTACAGAGGATGTATATCCACTTCGAGCCAATCTTCTTTGAAGCATCTCTCGGTTCACAGGATCATCATCGACGACCAGAATATGACCACCTACACCGACAAGCGCGGATTCTTCGATTGCCGGATTGCTAGGGGCTGTTTGTGGCCCCGAAACTTTGGCAGATTTTTCGGTTGAGTCTTTTTCATTCAGGTCAATTTTTTCGACCAGCGAAACAATCACCTTTTCAGCGTGGATGATTTTGTCCAGGTCGGAGACGAGCTCTTGATTCTGGTCATCCACGCCCTCCTCTCGAAGCATCTCCGCATATCCGGATATGTGATTGAGCTGTACCCGCAACTGGTACTGTGCGTCATGGAGTGAAATTTGGTCGGGTGACGTTTTTGCTGCGTTAAAGTGGTCGTCAATCAGTGCTAGGATCCGCTGTCCAGCGTTCTGAATTGCCTGCAAATCTTGGGCGAATGTGTTGGCCTCATCCTCATCCAATTCCTCCTCGATCATCTCTGAGTACCCGATGATGTGACCTACTGGCGTTCTGAGGTCATGTCGGATGCCTGAAAGCATTTCTGCGAAGGATGTTGGACTAGCTTCTGTCATGTTTATCCTGCCGTTGGTGGTTCATGTTCGCGATGGTAACGATGAACTGTCCATTGCAAAGCCTCCGCAAATGAGCTGTCCGCAAGATCGGTAATAATGGCACGTTGACAGGTCTCCCCCTGCAACTCGTTCAATCGGCGTAAAGCGTTCGTGAACATCTGAGCTTGATTGGAGTACTGCCAAGCCAGCTCCCTGATAGCCATTTTACTCTGGTACAGCTCCCAAAGAGCCAACCAGAGGGGAAGCAAACCCATAAGGAAAACTAGGAGAGTCTTGCCGTCAAATCCTGCAAGTTTCAAATGATAGAGATCTTTCTTGAAAAAGATCAGAGCCAGCGTCCCAATGAACGACCCAAAAAACAAAAGCTTCTTTATCGTCTCAAGTCTTTCATGCTCAGCGTGCAGGTGATGAACCTTCTTTTCAAAGTACTTCGACTGATCTTCAACCCAGCGCCTCGTTGTTTCCATCACGCCACGACTGTTCTGTTTAAGACTTGGCAGAGTTTCGGTGCATCGCGCAGCATCTACAATCCATTCTAGCCCTTTGAAACGGTTCACTTTCATAAGCTTCAAACGACCGCTGGTATCCACTGCGTCACCGCATCCGGACAGTTCCAGAAAATACCGAATGCGGATTGTCTCTGCAAAAGCCCTGTATCCTAAGTGCTTGCTGAACCAGGCACGCTTGTGACCGACTTTGAAAAGTACATATCCCGCTGCAAACAAAACCAGATAAGCAACTAGAAAGATCTTCATCGATGCTAGCTTTGCATAGACCAGAAACAGAAGACCCATTGCCCCGGCCATCAATCCAAAACCTTTGAACAGCATGTCAGATCGCTTTTGATTTTGGATGGCTAGTTGATCCGCTCTGATGAATTCTTCATTCAGCAGATTAGCGGCGGCAACAAGATCAGGGTCATTTTCTGAAAACAAATCATAGGAAACTATTGATTCACCATTTGTTGAAAATCTCTCAGCGGCATAGGAGTTAAAATTTTTCCATCGGTCGAAAATAGTCTTGGGGAAATCGATTAGACTTGCCAAACACCCTTCAGCGCCTTCGCTCACCAGATATTCAAAGCCAACCTCACCATCGGCATACTCACTCCAAACACGCGGTGTGGAAATCGAAATCACTAGATTACCATCATCTCCGCTATTTGAAGATCGGGATAGCTTTTGAAGATTGGGACTATTTGTTTCTATGCCAAGATAGGACAGCACTACATCCGAAGTACCGCCGGCAAGCCCCGTTACCTCCCCATCCCAAAGCGCAATCAGTAGATTAGATCTGCGTACAAGATAGTCCTTCAGGAGAACGTACTGATGATCTCGATCCAGGTTTTCTGAATCTAGAACGGGGAGTTCTGTAACACTGACTCTTTCATCTACCAACAACGTGCGGAAACGTTCTAGATCTTCTCCATCAAAGTCCGCTTCATACATCTCTGCCGGCATAGGTAAAACCGCAGTGACCTTCATTCCCAGCGCCAACGCCTGTTCCGCCACAAGTGTGTCCGCGCCTGCTGCTAGCCCGCTCACGATCTCTATGGGTAACGACGAAAACATTTCTGAAATCGACCTGAGTTGGGCAGCCACGTTCTCTTCCACAAGCTGACAAAGCTGCTTGGGGATGTCTCTGTGGCCTGTTACTCCCACGACAAATGACAGAATGCTTGCTTCACTCATGTTTGCGTCCCTTTTCACAGTATTCTGCGATTAGATTAGTTTCTTGTTTCGCTCAGAACCGCCTCAATTTGAGCGAAAGCGCTTTGCTCACGTTCATCCGGCAACCCTCGAACGCCAAACAAACCTTTGGCAAAATGGCGAACAACCGCTTCACCGCCCTTAACCCTTTTGGCCTCTCTTAGTTCCTTCAGAACAAGGCCGGATTTTTCTCTGTCGGTCTGATCTACTAACTGAGAACAATAGCTGTCAAACAGGTCCAAACCATGCGTCAGCTCAACATGTTTCAGCAAATCAGCATGTCGAAGGGCTTCTCTGAAATAGTCTCTCTCGACTTCGTCAGGAGTTCCGCGGGATACGGCCAGGTGGGCTGCCGTAGCTGCCAGCCCTTCCAGAAGCTCTTCGTTTCGAACTCGTTTGGAGAAATGATCCAACAAATGGTGCAGGGCTGGTTTGTTAACCATTTCGTCTATACCGCTGCGGATGCTGTTAAGAGAAGAGTGCCGTTCCCGATGATGTGCAGCGATGCGAATTTGGAACAGCTCGTCTTTACGCCGTTGACGGCGATCATTGTCGAATGAAGCCTCAGATTCAGAAAGAAGCTTTTTCACATTTTCGGACTCTCGGAGAATATTTGTAATTGTTTCGTCATTAAATCGTACTGCAACCGAGTACTCGTCGGCCCGAGCTGCTAGCAAGCGTTTTTGCTCTCCGAAGACCGTTTCCAAACCAAAGAATTCGCCGGGCTCGACGTTCTGGACCTCTAGGTCGTGTAGCCCCTCATCGTCAAGAATATCGACACGACCTTCTAGCAGAAGAAAGGCGCCGTCTGCCAACTCCCCTTTTTGGTAGAAACAGGATGGCGGGCTTAGATCGACAGTTTCGTATCCATCGCAGAGTATTTTTAACCCTTCGTCCGAAAGCTTGCCGAAAACCGGATGGGATTTCAAAAGATCCAGCACGGCATCCGGCGCCGCAGTAGCGAAATTTTTTTCGTCGATGAACTCCCATTCCGAGTTTGGTGAACCCTGAAGCATTCTGTTCATGGCGATGCGCAATCCATGCTTGCGGGCAGCGCCCCATATGGCCATGCACATTTCATTTTGGGCATCCCACCATGGGTCATCACCTTCAAAATGATACCGGACACGATAGTCGATACCTCGCTCACTGTAGCCGAGAATGTTGAAGTTTGGCGCTGGAGTCCGGTAAACATACTTCGAGTGCTTAAGCTCATCCGCAATGACCCGAATGACCTTTTCGGGTGGCGCTGAAAGCTCCGCCGAGAATGTGATGTAGTAGCGAAATACATCTTGTGGTTCGCTAAAGTTCAGGATTTTCGTTTCAGCAACGGCGCTGTTTGGGAAAATGTAGAGCGAGTCAGTGTGAGGGTTGTGAACAGAGACGCTGCGCCAATTGATGTCATGTACCTGCCCATAGACGTCGTCTATCTCGACGTAGTCGCCAATTCGCAACGCCTTGGTCGTGTTAAGTGCAACTCCAGAAAACACTTCGCGGATTGTCGACTGCGCACCAAATCCAATAACAATGGCGGCTGCCCCAGAGGTCGCAAGCACTGGGCCGATTGGTTCGCCATAAACATAGTGAAGGACAAACATCACTGCGACGGAGTAAATTATCAGCCCAATGCCATCGGTGATTAGCTTGGGGATGCGTCGTTCACCATGGATCGAAAGGACACCATCCCACACAAATCGTTCCAGCGCTGTATTCGCCAAAAACGCTAATGAGACAGTCCAAAGGAACAAAACTCCTTTTTGGAAATCAGCGGCAAGATTTTCCATCCCAAGGAAGCGCAATGCTGGACTATTGAGAAAGTAGATTATCGCAAAAAGCGCCACGAGCTCCATTGCCAGCCGTAAACGATGTCGTCGTCCTTTTGCCACCGCAATGGCTGTTCGTACAAACAGGAGCGTTATACTGGCCAGAAAAAGAAAAAATATAACTGCTTCTGTAACGGATGAAGTTTCACTCATAGATTTCCCCCAAGAAATCAGCTTCGACGAGCAATAGTGTTAGCAAGGATGGACAGCAACAGGCCGAGAGTAAAATACCCTATTACAACTTCGCTGATGACTAACATTTCTCCGATAAGAGAATTGGCTGTAACGTCTCCGTATCCGAGTGTCGTGTAAGTAACCAAGGAATAGTAAAATGGCGTGAACCATGTTTGGGCAGAATTGGAGTAGTCCATCATTTCCCAGCCAAAAGACATATCAGCCAGATAGACGAGGCCGTAAATTGTAGCCAGTATCACGGCATAAAGGCTGACTTTAGCCAAACTGCGCCCGTGATCGATTAATCCCCAAGCCCTGAACATCAAGAGTTCTAGCGACTTTTTGAAACCATTGGGCAACGCCTCGATAGATTGCTTGAATGTATCAATATAGTCTTGGTCTTTCACATCACGAACAAAGACAGCATTTCCATAGCAGCTCTCGATACCTCTGATTCCGGTAAACTTTCCAGTCATCGTGCTGTATCCGCCAAAGCTAGATAACGTCAAATCCACTTTCTCAAAGGTGGAATGTCTGCAATCGATTCCATCTAACACAGCTGCTCGAAAAGATGCGTTGGTCAGATTTGCTGACACAAACCGAGCATTTTTCAGATTGGCGCCTTCAAAGTTAGTATTGGTCAAGTTGGCTCCGCGGAAATCAGCGTTTTCACAATCGCTGTGCGACAGGTCGGCCTGACTCAAATCACTTTCCTGAAAAATCGTTCCTCTCAGATTGCATTTGTATAGCGAAGCCTTCGTTAGCTTGGCGCTTCCAAAATCTGCACCACCAAGATCGCACATTTTTAGATTTGCTTGCGCCAGGCTCGCCGAAAAGAAATCCGCCCTAGATAAATCGCGGTCAGCGAGATCGGCTGCATCCAGATCCGCCTCGCTGAAATCTAGTGCGTCATCTTTTTGTCCCGCTGCGGAGAGACGATACTCGGCCCATTCAGCCTTTCCGATCAGAAGTTTTTCGATCAGCGTTGATCCATTGGTATCAGAGTTCACGGATTCGGGCCCCGATCTTTATTAAACTGCCCACCAAGTGCAGACCTAACCTCAGCCATAATGCTCTCGATTGATTGACCAGATTTGGCAACAACCTGATCTACACTCCCCGACAACTTCGCCCTGTCAGTTGCATCCAAATCCTTGGCCGTTATCACGACCACTGGCGAGCGGGACGAGCGACAATCCGGCGACCGAACGGATTGCAAAAATTCAAATCCATCCATAACCGGCATCATCAAATCCAGTAGGATAAGTTGGTACTCAGTTGACTGAGCCTTTTCCAATCCGACGGCGCCATTTTCTGCCTCTGTAACCCGCCATTTTTCCTTTTCCAGAATAGACTTGAGATTGGAGCGGGCTGCTGGATCATCTTCAACGATCAGCACATTTTTGTTTTTGCTATGTGCATAGGTTTCGACAAATTTTCTTAGCTTATTCCGATCAACCGGCTTTTGAAGCGCGTCTACAGCACCGAGTTCATAACTCATGCCTCGGTCACCTATCATCGACACCATAAGGACCGGAATATCTCTGAGAGCTTCATCAGATTTGAGCGAGCGCAACACAGCCCAGCCGTCCATTCCGGGCATCATAACATCCAATGTAATCAGATTCGGTTTGTACTTGGCTGCTTGTCTAAGCCCCTCTCGCCCATCATTTGCCAGGATGACTTTGCATCCTTGCTGCTCCAGCGCTCTTTGTAGCAATCGTCGTGCGTTTTGTTCATCATCAATCACAAGGACCAAGGAATCATGTTCCGATACTTCTGCTAATTGTTCGACCACTTCCTCCGGCGATGTAATTGGATCGTGATCTTCAATGCTTGCTTCGGCTTCAAGGCCTTCGTGCCGTTTTTCAACTTCCATAGGTAACTCAATAATGAACTGAGACCCTTCGCCTTCAATGCTTTCCACTTTAATACGTCCGCCCATCATTTCGGCGAAGCGACGAGTAAGCGAAAGCCCTAACCCTGTCCCGCCATAGTTTCGTGTCGTGGACTCGTCGGCCTGAGAGAACTCTTGAAAAATCTTGTCCAGTTTGGACGCCGGAATGCCTATTCCAGTGTCCGCCACAGTCATACGCAGCCATTCCTCACCCCGATTTTGATAGCTTTCGCCAATCAGCGTAATAGTGCCATCCGTGGTGAATTTGGCAGCATTGGAAATCAGATTGAAAAGCATTTGCCGCGTTTTCGTTAGATCGCCGGAAACTTTGTTCAGATTTTCGTCAATTTGGACTGCAAGGGAATTTCCATTTTTATCTGCTAGACTCTGAGCAGTAACAACAACCTCTGCGGCGAGATCTGAGAAGCTGAATTCTTCAATAAACAGCTCCATTTTTCCGGCTTCGATCTTGGATAGGTCAAGAACATCATTGATGAGAGAAAGCAGGTGCTTGCCGGCCGTCGTAATCTTGTTCAAATCTGCGAGTACGTCTTCATCGCCATCGTCTTCGGCATCTTCCGCAAGCATTTCAGAATACCCGATAATGGCGTTCATTGGCGTCCGCAACTCGTGGCTCATATTGGCCAAGAAGGCACTTTTGGCTGCGTTGGCAGCAATGGCCTCCTCACGAGCTCGGTTCACTTCCTCTTCCATTTGCAGTTGAATGGTAATGTCACGGACAGTTCCTATGTAGAGCGTTTCGGCTCCTTCAAATTCAATAGCTTCAACTCTCAGTTCCATTTTAAACTTCGTGCCATCTTTGCGGAGTGCATCTACAACTCGGACGCCCCCAACAATCGAAGAACTTTTCCCAACGGTGTAGCGTTCGAGATAATAATCATGCTCCAGAGCAACCTCTTTTGGCATCAGGATCTTGACGTTCCGTCCGATCACTTCTTCGGCAAAATAGCCAAAAATGCGTTCTGCGGAATTGCTAAATGATTGAACGATACCGCTGCGATCAATCGTAATGATCCCATCCGGACTTGATTGAATAATCTTCGAGATACGCTGTTCACTATCTTTTAGGTCACCCTGAACTTTCAGCATCTCTTCGTTTTGATGGAGGAGGTGGTCTTCTTTTTCTTTCAGGTCGCTGATGTCGGAAGTAACAACGATGACAGATCCGCTTTCCAGAAACGAAAATTGGGCGTTGATAGTTTTCCCGTTAGGCAATTTTCGCTCAATCCGCTGATTAGTTTTGGATCTGAATTCATCGATTACCGACAAAATCACCTCTTCGCTTTCCCGATCACCAAAATCACCTCTATGAGCATGAAACTTTAGAACGTCTCTAATATTTGTGCCAACTTGAACAACTCCTTCCGGGACTTCGTATTGTTCCAAAAACCGTTGATTAAACAGGACAAAATTTAACTCTTCATCTAGCATGTAAATGCCGCTGGACATGCTAGCTAATGCCGAGTTCAGCTGGCTAGAAGTCTCTCTAAGTTCTTCAGTTTGGCGCTTAACTTCGCACTCCAGCTCATCTTTTTGTATTTCGACACGCTCGAAAGACTCCCGTAGGGCCAGCTGCATTTTTTGGAATTCGTCGGCTAGCTCTCCAATTTCATCACCAGTTTGAACATCTACGATAGCATCAAGATTTCCACCGGTTAGTTCCTTTGCAGACATAGCCAAGGCTCTGATTGGACGTGACAAAGACAAAGAGAAGAAATAGCCAAAAAAGACCGTCGCAGCCAAAACAACGGATGCAATCAGGATCAGTTTGTCTTGAAGTTTTTGAAATGCCGCCAAAGCTTCCGCTTTGTCGATTTCGCTCATTATCACCCAACTTGTGTCAGGGATGTTTAAGGGGCGAAAAGAAGACAAAACGTCAACGCCGCGATAGTCAGGAAAAATTCTGGTATCAATCTCACCCTTCAGCGCTGTTCGAGTCCCGACAGTGTCGACCTTTTGCAACCCTATAGAATTGTTTTGCGAGGCAATTAGTTGAACTGTTTCTTCTGGCGTTCCTATTTCGCGGATCATTTGTAGATACTGATCACGATCTTCAATCAAAAACCTAGACTGGCTACGTAGCAAAAAGTCGTCGCCAACTAGATAGGTTTCTCCGGACGCACCCAGACCAACTTCGCTCCAGGATTGGTGTGAAGTCATCATGTCATTCATTTTGGTGATCGGGATTTCAAATGCAACAGCCCCCAACTTCACATCGCCTTTGAAAATAGGTGACGCCATGAAACCGGTAGGGCGGCCCATTGCTGGAATATATGACTCAAAATCGACGAAGACGGCTTCACCTTTTTTGAGTGTGAGCGCTTGTTTAACCGCCTCAGCCAAATTGCTTTCGTGATGCGGACCTTTTGTCAAAGAAGTGCCAATCTCCATCCCCCTTTGTGTCGAGTAAACGACGCGAGCATCTTGTTCCAATGCGAAATAGACAGATGGGAAACCAAACCGTTGTGAAAACTCAACAAATTGAGCGTCGAGGTCGGTCTTTTTGTCCAAATAGTATTGCCAGTAAGTCGGTAAAGTGTCGACGGTTTCCAAACTTTGAGAAACAAGAATAGCATTTTGAAAGTACAAGGCTATCGGGTCTTGGGGAACCAGCGCACTAAGCATTTCCTGAGTCAAACCAGGAATGCGAGATTCCTTCAAAGATGTGAAAATATTCTTCGAGTAAAAACTGGAAACAGCCGCCAGATTGGCCGATTTTGTTTTCTCAGAAATGCTTGGCAAGCTGTAAGTTGTGAAGCCAATCGCGTCCAATGTGTCAATATTGGATTGATCCAATGCAACCTGTGCTACTTGATGACCCACTTGCAAAAAATAGTCTTCGATTTGTTGGGCTTTGAGTTCTCTAACAGCCGTCAACCGTTCGAATGCGGCCTCTTCAAGGGCGTTTCGCGAAGAGATGCCAGAAACCACCGCTGTAAAAAGGACAGCAAACATCGTTATCGGAATTGTCACAAAAACAATCTTTTGTCCGATACTAAGTTTCGATCTCATGTCATTTTCCCCGCTCAGGAATTTGACGTAACTGGTGTCACGCCTTCTGTTTCCTGTCGAATTCCGTGCTCGCTAAGATTGAGCCCCATTAACTCGTGCTCTTCGCTCACTCTAAATGGCAGAACCCGGTCGACCAGAGAGAACAAGACATAAGACACTCCAAAGGCCCAAGCCCCATAAACAAAAACGCCTATGAGCTGGATGCCAACTTGTTCAAGCCGCGATAGCCCAGTTCCCAAAATATCCAAATTTCCATAAAGGCCAGTTGCCACTGTCCCCCAGATACCGGCAGCCAGATGCACGGGTATCGCCCCGACGGCATCGTCCAGTTCCAAACGCTCCAGCAACTTTTCAGCGAAGACGACAATCATGCCGCCGACGATCCCAATCAGTGCTGCTACAGGTGTCGTGACCGCAAAACAATTGGCCGTTACTGCGACCAGACCGCCGAGAGTGCCGTTCATGAACTGAGTTACGTTCAAATTATTATTTACAGCATATCCTAACCCACCAGCTGCGAGAGCGCCCGCTGAACCGGCAATAACCGTGTTTACGAGGATGGATGGGACGTCTTCGTTCATTGCCAACGTGCTGCCCCCATTGAAGCCCAGCCACCCGACAAAAAGTAACAGGACCCCAAGTGTCGCTATTGGCAGGTTCGACCCGGCCGTCATTATGCTGCCGTCAAAGCGACCCAAGCGGGGCCCCACAATTATTAGAAGGGCTAAGGCCGACCACCCCCCCACACTGTGAACTACTGAAGACCCTGCGAAGTCCACGAACCCATATCTCGCCAGAAAACCCGGTTCGCCGCCGTTCAGTGAAGACCAAGCCCAGTGTCCAGCGACCGGATAAACCAACCCAGAGACCAATAGTGCAACAATTAGATAGCCACCGAACTGCAACCTTTCTGCGACCGCTCCAGAAATTATTGTCACGGTCGCTCCGCAAAACATGACTTGGAAAAGAAAAAAGGTGGTTTCCTGTGCTGAAATCTCCGAAAAATCAGGAAACACCAAACCCCTTCCCCACACACCTAGTTGAGAAGTGCCGAACATTAGCGAGTAGCCGACGGCCCAAAACACAATTGTGGTAAGGCAAAAATCGGCCAGGTTTTTTATGGCAACGTTGATGCTGTTCTTCGTCCTAGTGAGGCCGCTCTCTAAACACAAGAATCCGGCCTGCATCAGAAAAACCAGTGCGCAGCAAATGACGACCCAGAGTATGTCCAGACTATTCATTGCTGTCTCCGCTTTCCGCGCTTATGCCCCAACAAACTCATGGATTTTGCTCAGAAGCCGTTTGAAATCCACGGGCTTTGTATCGTAATCGTTACAACCCGCTTCCAAGGCTTTTTCCTTGTCACCAGCCATTGCATGGGCAGTAAGAGCGATTATTGGGATGGCTTTTGTGGCGTCTTGGCCTTTCAAAACACCAGCGGCATCCCAACCATCCATGACTGGCAAACTCATATCAAGAAGAATGATGTCAGGCGTTTCGCTCAAAGCCATGTTGACGCCTTGCTGACCGTCAAAAGCCATAACGACATCAAAACCCTTTTTCATTAATCGTCGGGACAGCATGTCCCGGTTCATTTCATTGTCTTCAACAAGCAAAATTTTTGGCATTTGTTCTCTCAGCATTCCCCATCAAGGCCTCAGGCTGGCTAATACAAAAAGAAAAGTTGAGTGATCTTTCCCAAGCCGTGATTGCCTTAAGGCGCCTTTACCCACCAAACTGCATTACAAAGAGCAAATGCACAAGGTTTCTCAAGAAAAACAATAGAATGCCTAACTGCTGTAAAGCTTGCCAGCATTCACGTAGGGGAAATGGAATGTTTAAGTTTCAAGGCGTTATTGTCAAGAGTTGCATCTAAGGCAATTGACGTTCGGCGCATTCTACCACGTTGCCGCAGTACACTTCCTAAACCTGAACACTCTACTTTTGGTTCCATCCAAATCTCAGCTGGTTTTTACCATGAGCGCTCCTAGTTGACCGACACTAGAATTACAGATTTCGACTTTTGAACTAGAGCCGATCCATCTGAGCACTACGCCCATCTGGAAGAACAAGCCGAACATGCTGGGGGCGTAGGTCTCTGGGTTCTAAGACACCGGTTGAGTGCGCAATGACCTCCACCTCGTGAATTATCTCTTTCGCATAACAAAAGACCCGCTCAATCTTGTGCCCTACATCCAAACCCTGCTGCAATCGAACATCGTGTGTCGTGATCCCCGTTGGGCAGGTGTTCTTGTTGCACTTCAATGCCTGAATACATCCCAATGCAAACATAAATCCGCGAGCAGAGGTTACAAAGTCAGCGCCTGCGGCCAATGCCCATGCAACATCACCAGGGTTAACCAGTTTGCCCGATGCAATCAGTCGAATGCGATCTTGCAATCCAAATTCTTCTCGAACGCCAACAACCAAAGGCAGTGCTTCGCGGATAGAAACACCTACCAAATCAATCAAGGGCATCGGGGCTGCTCCGGTTCCACCCTCCCCGCCATCCAGTGTGATGAAATCTGGAACCATCTCAGATGCTGTATTCGCAAAAGTTTCAAACATCTGGCGAACATCGGCTTCTGAACCGACGACGATTTTAATACCTACGGGTTTGCCGGTCACTTCTCGAATATGGGCAATCACCTTGCCCAAATCACAATAGGATTTGATTTCGCGGTGTCGGTTCGGAGACAAACTCGCCTGGCCGATTGGAATCCCACGTATTTTCGCAATTTCTTCTGACACCTTTTCAGCTGGCAGAATGCCCCCTTTTCCCGGCTTTGCACCTTGCGCCAATTTGAGTTCGAACATGCGAACCGATTTGTGGGACCCAACTTCTTTAAGCTTTTTGTCATCCAGTTCGCCTTTGTCATTGCAGACACCGTACTTGGCGGTTCCGATTTGAAAGACGATGTCGCAGCCCCCTTCAAGGTGAAAAGGGCTTAACCCTCCTTCGCCCGTGTTCAGCCAAATGCCAGCCTTTTGCGCACCAGCGCTAAGGGCCCGAACAGCGGGGGCGGAAATTGCGCCATAGCTCATTCCCGAAATGTTGAAAAATGATGGAGCTTCAAAGGGAAACTTGGCCGATTGGCCGATAATTAAGGGGCCCGGAATCGTGTGTTGTTCCTCTAGGGGCGGAAAGGGTGCATTAACAAAAATAGGTGTACCCACTACGGCGAGGTTGCGGGTAGATCCGAATGCAACGGTGTTAATGTGCCCTTCCGCTGCTCGATTAACCCATTCCCTTTGGGCGCGATTGAATGGCATTTCTTCGCGATCCATCGCGAAAAAATACTGTCGGAAGAATTCACCTAGGGAGGAAAAAAGCCGCCGAAACCGTCCAATCACCGGATAATTCCGCCGAATTGCGTCCCTGCGTTGAGTTCTGTCTACAACAAACAAGACAATTCCAGAGACAACGACCATGACAATTATGGCTGCTGTTCCAAAGACCATAACTTCGAGTATTTTTAACGCATAGTCCATGATGGCACCATTTTAGAAACGAACTTTGATTGCTAAGCTCCAACTCTCCAAAATAGTGCCATTCAATTGCACAAGAGGACAAGCCTATCTGTTATCCCTGTGGCTTGCCGGGCGGAAACCTTCGTCAGTCAAGATGTCATCCATTTCATTGAAGATGTCTTCAGCCTTTCTCGGTTTCCAATCAGATGCTTCGAATGAAACCAGCTCTGCATAAAGTGCGCGAATTCTCAAATCTGGTTCATCCCCATATACTTCTCGCCCTCTAATGGTTTTCATAGAATGCCCCATCATGTAGCCTCGCTCCTCGTTGGTGAGGCCGGCTCGGCGCATTCTGGACTCAAAGCTGTGACGTAAACTGCTCACATGGTGTCTGGCAGTTGGGAACATGTTATGTTCCTCAAAGTACTTAGACACTGTGGCACTGAAACCTTCTTTGCCGCGATACCTTGGAAAACCCTTTGGGTTTCGTTTCATGGCCGCTAGAGCCATTCCAACAAGTGGCACTGGACGACGGGAGGCTTTGTTTTTGATTTCCCGCCTGTGTTCGCCGTCTTCCACGCTAATCAAAATGTGAGGTACACTTGCATCTAGCTTGATAGCTGACTGGGGCAGATCGTAGATTTCAGTTTGTCGGCACCCCGTTTCAGCACACACAATCAAGATGTCCCGTGCTTCATCATTTAGGCCATCAAGCTTAGCACCGCTTGCAATGTTCTGTTGAATCCAGTTGGGTGAAAATTCGGCCTTTCTGACTGGATCTTTTGCCTTTTCCCAATTCGCTTCACCCTTAATGCGAACATTAACGAAAGGGTTCGAGTATTCATCAATCTTTAGGTTGTCATAATACGTATCGACCATCACCCGAAGATAGCCGAAATGCTTGTTGGCATACTGAGTAGTGACTTCTTGATTGGTTACCCTCTTCTCAAATGAGCGCCGATAATTTGATGCGTCACCAACTGTAATATTGGCGATGGGCATACTACCCGCGAGTGCTGAAAAGGTTGCGGCTGCTCGCTTATAGCGATTGTGCCACATTCTCCTTTGCCGGTTATTTTTCCGAGCAACCTTGTCTGGACAGAGTTCAGCCATTTGCTCTGCAATCTCGTTCAGGGTGGTATCGGGCAATTCAAATCCACCCAAATTTGCCGCAAAAAGCGGAGAATTTGCAGAGGGATCTTTTTGAATCAATTCCTCAACCCGAGACACAATTTCTTCCAGTGCCACATCTGCCAAACTAGGCGCCGCAATCGGAGAAATATCATTGTCGTTGGCCAGTTTGATAGTAGCCTTGTGTCCGTCGGCAGAGTTTTTGGGCCCAAGAGCGGCCTAAACTAAGAGAGTGTTTGGCTCATCTTGTTGATGGTATTATGCGGCGTGTTTGCGATG
>NZ_FQZQ01000023.1 GCF_900142085.1 Shimia gijangensis | reverse complement strand
GTCTCATGTCCCACTCCTTGGTGGTTACGATGAGCCAGAAACACTCCCTTATCAAATCACCCTATTTGGACCCATAAGCGCTGACGTCAGACATTACAAAGAACCCGCATGGGGGCCCTACCCGGTTGAGAGCATTATTGAACTGATGGACAGCAACGGCGTTGCGATGGGATTGGTTTCGTCTACGCCGGATGAAGGCACGATCATGCTCTGGGAATATGCGCCCAATCGGATTGTGCCAGAACTTCGCCCCTATCACGGGGATGCAGGCTCATCCAATTGGGCCAAATCTCCGGGTATGGATGCCTATCTTTTGCAGCGCCTGTTAGAGTATCCCCATGAAGGAATTGGTGAATTTCACATTCACAGCCTGGACTATTCGGACGAAGCCCTGTTTCGGTCGGTGATCAGAATGGCCAATGAACGTGATATCTTTTTGCACGTTCATTCCGGGCCAGATCCAATTCGCTGGCTTTATCAACTGGACCCAGAGGTCAAGATTATTTGGGCACACGCCGGATTGGGGCAAAGCGCGCGCACCGTGTATCAAGTGATGAAGGATCACCCCAATTTGGTGGCGGACACGTCCTTACGGGAACACGCCATTCTGGGCGAAGGCCAATCGCTTGATCCAGAATGGAAGCGGATCATTATGGCGTTTCAGGATCGTCTGATGGTCGGCAGTGACACTTGGGTGAACAGCCAATGGGATAATTATGATGCGATCATTTCATCTAATCGCCAGTGGTTGTCCTTGTTGCCCCGCGAGGTTGCCGAAAAGATTGCCTACAAAAATGCCGAGCGGCTTTTTGGTCGCAACATCTCAATGGAACTGATTGGTAAAAAATAGATCGCGTACTTTAACTACCCGCCCTTAAGGCGTTGTAAAAGAAAGACTTCACTGTCTTCTTTAACTGGTTCTCTGCGGCCTGTGGGGATAATCTCGCCGTCCACGGAAATGGACACCCCCGCCTTAATGACGGGGGCCATGCCGGGGTATCTGGCGACGAGATCATCAAGGATCTCGCCGACCGTTTTTCCGCTGACCTCAACCTTGTCCTTGCCGTCCGCAAAGCGGCGCAGCCCGGACCAGAGATTGATCTCAACCATTTTTCTGCGCCTTAAGAGCGGCCAGAATTTTGGGTGGTGTCATTGGCAGGCCACGCATGCGCAGGCCCGTGGCATCCGCAATGGCATTGGCCAAGGCCGGCAATGGCGGCGTGATACCTGTCTCACCTACCCCGCGCACACCATATGGGTGGCCGGGGTTTGGCACTTCGACAATCACCGTGTCGATCATCGGCAGGTCCGAGGCCACAGGAATACGATAGTCCAGGAAGACCGGGTTTTGCAGTCGCCCGTCCTCGCCATAGATGTATTCTTCGTTCAGCGCCCAGCCGATGCCTTGCGCGGCGCCGCCCTGGAATTGACCTTCAACATAGGCCGGATGGATCGCCTTGCCCGCATCCTGCACCACAAGATAGCGCAACACGGTGGTGTGGCCGGTCTCGGGGTCAATCTCAACATCCACGACGTGGGTGCCAAAGCTGCCGGAAAACCCTGTGGGTGAGCCTTCGTAGTGCCCCGAAATCGGGCCTCCTGTCTCACCCATTTCCGCGCAAATCTCGCCGATGCTCAGGGGATCAAACTCGCCTGCATTGGGGCCCGAAGGCTTGGCGCTTCCGTCTTCCCAAATCACCGCATCCGCATCAATGCCCCATTTGTCAGCCGCCCGTTTGCACATTTTTGTGATGCATTCTTCGGCAGCCTTGATGGTGGCCAGACCGCTGGCATACGTTGCGCGGCTGCCGTGGGTTGGCTCATTCACGCCCAAAGCACCCGTATCCGAGATGTTCACACGGACGTTTTCATAGGCAATTCCAAAGGCTTCTGCTGCCATCAGCGCCATGGATGCGCGGGAGCCACCAATGTCCGGCGTGCCCACAGATACGGTCACCGTGCCGTCTTCGGACATGGCGACTGACGCAGATGTTTCCCCGCCCCAGTTCATCCAGTACCCTGACGCCACACCGCGACCCTGATTGGGACCAAGTGGCATCTTGTAGTTCGCGTGATCACGCGCCGCTTCAAGACTCTCGACCAGACCTACGGGGCCAAACTTGGGACCAAAAGTTGAGCGCGTGCCATCTCGGGATGCGTTTTTCAGACGGGTTTCAATGGGATCAAGACCCAGCGTGCGGCACATCTCATCCACGGTGCTTTCAACTGCAAATGCTGCCATCGGCGCACCCGGCGCGCGATATGCGGCCTGTTTGGGGCGGTTGGTGATAACGTCATAGCCAATGTGGTGCACGTTTTCGATGGTGTAGTTGGCAAAGGCCAGCATGGTGGTGACATCCACCGGCGCGCCCGGAAAGGCCCCGCCCTGCATGCGGAACGTTCCATGAGCGGCGGTGATTTTGCCGTCCTTGGTCATGCCCATTTTGATATCCATCGATGCCGACGAAGTTGGTCCGGTTGCCCGCAACACTTCTCCGCGGTTCATCACCATTTTCACCGGGGCTCCGCCTGCTTTGCGCGACAACGCCAGCGACAGTGGTTCGATTGTGATGGTGGTCTTGCCTCCAAAGCCGCCGCCGATCTCTGATGGCGTAACGCGGATATTGGTGGTTTCGACTCCCAGAACAGCCGTCGACATGCGCCGAATGAACCAATGGCCCTGTGTGCAGCACCACAACTCTCCGCGCCCGTCGGCGCCCATCTGCCCCAAACAGGCGTGGGGCTCGATATAGCCCTGATGCGCGGCCTCAGTGGTATAACTGCGCTCTACCACCAGATCGGCTTCGGCAAATCCCTTGTCGAGATCGCCCATGCCGGTGTCAAAGAAACGCACCACATTCGGGTGCAGTCCTTCTGGCACCGAATAATCTGCCGCGCCTTCACGAATGGCCGGGGCGCCGTCTTTCATCGCCTCATCAACGTCGGTCACATGCAGCAGAACCTCATATTCGACCTCGATCAGCTTGGCCGCATCACGGGCGGCCAAGGGGCTGGTTGCCGCCACAGCGGCCACCGCATGCCCGTCATACAGCGCCTTTTCACCGGCCATTGCATTTTCTTGCAGATTCCAGTCTTCACCCTCAAGGCCCTCTGGAAAATCAGCGCGGGTAATGACCGCCTTGACGCCTTTCATGGCCAAGGCTTTTGACGCATCAATCTTGACGATTTTTGCATGCGCGTGCGGGCTGCGGACAACCGCACCATGCAGCATGCCGGGGACCGAAATATCGGCTCCGAAACGTGCGCGGCCCGTGACCTTGTCCAATCCGTCGGGTCGATTAGGAGTGGATCCGATCACTTTGAATTCATTGTTTTTATTGTCCAAAGCCATTACGAAGTCTCCCGCATTTCAGCCGCCGCATCCATAACGGCGCGAATGATTTTATCATAGCCGGTGCAACGGCAAAGATTGCCCGCCAGCCAATAGCGCAACTCTTCCTCGGTGGGATCAGGGTTCTTTTTCAAAAGCGCCTCAGAGGCCACCAGAATGCCGGGTGTGCAAACCCCGCACTGCAATGCAGCATGTTCAATGAACTTGGCTTGCAACGGGCGCAGGTTTTCACCATCTGCCATGCCTTCGATGGTTTTGATCTCTTTGCCCTCGGCTTCAACGCCAAGCATCAGACAGGAACACACCAGACGATCGTCCACTGTCACACTGCAGGCACCGCAATCGCCTGTGCCGCAACCCTCTTTAGAGCCGGTCAGATGCAGCTTGTCACGCAGACAATCCAACAGGGTTTCGCGCGGTTCACACAGGAACTCGGCTTGGTCACCGTTTACGGTGGTGGTCACATGAACCTTGCTCATTTTGTGTCTCCCTTGGCGCGCGCATAAGCGATTTTTGCAGCGCGTTTGGCCAGAACACCGGCCACATCTGTACGGAACTCAATGGTGCCGCGTTTGTCATCAATCGGCATACAGGCCGCTTCGGCTGCTGCGGCCAGCGCGTCCAATGCCGCATCATCCAGTGTCGTGCCGATAATGGCATCTGCCGCGTCCTGAACCAGACGCGCAGTCGGTGCCACCGCCCCTAGCGCCACACGGGCCTCAGTGACGATATCCCCATCAAGACGCAGGTTTACCCCACAGCCCACAACCGCGATATCCATCTCGGTGCGCGGAATAAATCGCAAATAGGCGTCTCCGCCATTGGCACCACGTGCCGGAATATGCACCGCGCTGACAACCTCACCCTTTTCAAGGCTGGTGCGCCCCGGCGCTGTTGGCACATCTTCCACGGCCACTTCGCGGGTCCCGTTCGGCCCTGTGACTGTCACAGTCACACCAGCCGCCATCATCCCAGGAGACGCATCACCCGCAGGGGACGCATTGCACAAGTTACCTACAAGTGTGGCGCGTCCCTGTACCTGAGTTGACCCAATCAGGCCCATGCCTTCGACCAATCCCGGCCAGTCCGCCATCAGGGCGGCGTGTTCGGTCATTTCTGCACCGGCCACCGCGACACCCAAATCCCAGCCGCCATCGCTGCGCCGCGTGATGTCCTTTACGCCGGCAATTTGTTTGACGTCGATCAGGTCGTCGGGCTCAACAATATCGGCACGCAATTGCACCAAAACATCTGTTCCTCCGGCCAAAAACCGGGTTACTCCAGTTGCCGAAGCGGCAATATTGGCAGCGTCCTCAAATGACGCCGGTGAATGAAAACGCATGTGTCCTCCGAGTATATTTGCGCGCGACTGCGCGACTCTTTGAAAGCACGTTATCCGTTCCAGACCCCTTTGCCGACCCCTGAAAACGACTATTTGAGCGTTTGTTCAGACTTTCTTGAAAAGCGCTGCCATGCGGGTGTTTTCGAAAACTCCCTAACAGCCGAATTGTGGCGAAATACCTTAAAACCGCCGGAAATCGGTGAAAATCCGGCCGCATTAATCCGTCATCAAGCGTTTTGATCGCACCTGCTCGTGTGATGATATCACTTGGAGAACCTAATGCGACCCTTGCCACAAGTCATGGCCAATTCCAACGCTGCCACGCGCCACAACCGGTTATTTGAACTGATCCGTCAGGGCAATCTTACGCAACAACGACCGGCAGAGTTTCTTCAGAAAACCCGTGTTTTATCGGCACAGGAAAAGTTTCGCGCAATGGCTTGCAACTCGCTGCGTCGTGCATCCTAAGAACTAGCCGCGGAAACCCATCGCCACCACAAATTTCTCCGAACTGTCCGAACGGCTGGATGGCGGCTTCATATTGAAAACTTTGGTGAATTTCTGCTTCAGGAGTTTTTGCAAATCTCCTTCGGCGCCACCGGCCAGAACCTTGGCCACAAAGGTGCCACCCTCTTCCAACACATCAAAGGCGAAATAGGCTGCGGCCTCGCACAAGGAAATAATGCGCAGGTGGTCGGTTTGCTTGTGGCCCGAACTGGATGCTGCCATGTCCGACATCACAACATCAGCCTTACCGCCCAGCCATTCCTTGACCTTGTCATCCGCGCCTTCGTCCATAAAATCCAGCTGGTGGAAGACACAGCCGGGGATTGGGTCAACTTCCTGTAAATCGATACCCAGAATTGTACCGACCTTTTTGCCCGGCTTTTCACCCAACGCATTCACCCGTTTAACAGCGACCTGACACCACCCCCCCGGCGCACAGCCAAGGTCCACGATCCGCGCGCCATTGACCAGAAACCGGTATTTGTCGTCCAGCTCCATGATCTTGAACGCCGCACGCCCGCGATACCCTTCGGCCTGCGCACGTTTCACATACGGATCGTTCAACTGTCGCTGCAACCAACGGGTTGAGCTGAGCGTACGTCCTCGCGCCGTTTTCACTTTGACCGTCAGATCGCGCTGTCCGCGTCCGGATGTGTTTTTACCTGTGGGTGTCTTTGCCATGATCTATTCCGCCTTAAAACGGTCCATCTTCTAATACGCCGTCGGCGCTCATTTGTGCGTATAACAAACCTTCTCGCAGACCGCGATCCGCAACTGACAACCGGTTTGTTGGCCAGCAGCGCAACAAGGCCTGCAAAATGGCCGAACCCGACATGATCAACGCTTGCCTGTCCTGCCCGATGCGCGGATCGCGACGCCGCCCAAGTGGTCCAAGAGCCAGATACCCGTGGATCACCTTATCGATCTGACCCGACGTCATCCGCAACCCGTCCACTTTGGTTCGGTCGTACCGGCGCAATCCCAGATGGCTGGCCGCGACCGTCGTCACAGTGCCGCTTGTCCCGATGATCTGGAACCCTTCACTGGGGGGCGCGTCTTTGTAAGGCGCAAACTCGGTCAGATTTTCCTCAAAAAACCAGCTCATCAAAGCAAATCTCGCGGCGTCGTCCTCAACGTCAGAAAACTGGTCGCGCAGGGTTGCCACGCCCAACGGTACCGAAATCCAATCCACAACCTTGGCTGCCGGAAACGGATTTTCTGCGTTCTTAAATCCAGAATGCAACCGCATGATCGCTTTTGGACGATCTCGTTTTGGCACATTGGCAAGGTCAATCCAGACCAGTTCGGTCGACCCCCCCCCAATATCGACGACCAGCAATTGTTCGGTCTTGGTACTGACCAGTGGCGCGCAGGAAATCACGGCCAACCGTGCTTCTTCTTCGGGTTCAATGATATCCAGCGTCAACCCGGCTTCGCGTTCGACCTGACGGATAAAGTCGCGTGAGTTGTGGGCGCGGCGGCAGGCTTCTGTCGCCACCAGACGCATATGACGCACCCGGTGCCGTTTGAGTTTCTGCTGGCAAATACGCAATGCCTGAATGGTCCGCCGCATAGAGCCATGCGACAAACGACCAGTGCTTTCCAAACCTGCACCAAGCTGCACAGACTTTGAAAAACTGTCCACCACATGAAACTGACTGCCCTTTGGTTGGGCAATCAGCATGCGACAGCTGTTCGTGCCCAAATCCAACGCGGCATAAAGCTCGCTCGGATCAGGCGATTTCGGCGCGGGGGTTTCAACCGCTTTAGGGAACGCGCCCGCACCTTTGGGACGCTTGGGCGCCATTAGTTGCGCCTCCATTTCGAGTTACTCTCAACCTAGTGACTTGCACACAGGCGCGCAATCCCTGCTGTGGCTCATCAAGATCATTAGGAATTTTCGGGTGAAAGGCGCTTTGACCCCGGCTAGACAGGATTTGGTCGCTGAATGCTGCCGTTCTGTCGAAAACGTGCACCATGGCGTACAACGGCTGATCTAGGAATGTGGACACTGAAACCAAGGAATCAGATCATGCCTGACGTCACTATCGTTTACTGGCGCGACATCCCTGCCCAAGTTATCGTGGGCAAAGGTCGCCGCGGCTCAAAAAAACAGCTCGCTGAGCGGTTTGAACAAGCGATCGATCGCGCCGCCATGAAAATTGGCGCCAAAGATGCCGATGCCTATCTGGCAGAATGGCGCAAAGCTGATCCCTATTCGGTTGAAGGTGAAGCGGCTGAGATTGTTGAGGCAGAAGCTGCCCGTCTCGAAGCCGAATTTGATCAGGACCGACTGAAAGCCCTGATTGCTAACGAAGGCCGCGCATGAGTGGCAAATCGCTTTGGGAGAACGCAATGGCGTTGTTGAGTTTCAAGAAAAAGTCGGACGCCGTGAAAACTGTGTCCCCCGAGGTCGAAGCCTTCTTGCAAGGCTATTCGATCGAAGTCATGCCCCGCACTGCGGCCAAGGTCGAAGATTTTCGCGCCTTGTTGCCCCAGGGCACGCGGGTCTACATCGCCCACATTGAAGGCACCCCCATCGAAGAGATGGTCGCCACAGCCAAGCGCCTGAATGAAGACGGCTATCCGGTGATGCCGCACTTCCCCGCCCGCATCATCAGGGATCAGGCGACGCTGGAAAACTGGATCGCCATGTACCAGGGCGAAGCCGACGTGAAAGAGGCGTTGCTTCTTGCTGGTGGCGTCGACAAACCGCACGGTGCCTATCATTGTTCTATGCAGCTTTTGGAATCCGGCGCATTTGACAAGGCGGGCTATACCCACCTGCACGTCGCTGGCCACCCGGAAGGCAATAAAGACATCGATCCCAAGGGCGGCAGTAAAAATGTTGACGACGCTCTGCGTTGGAAGCAAAAATTCTCGGAAACCACCGACGCCAAAATGGCCTTGGCCACACAATTCGCGTTTGAGGCTGGCCCGATCATCGACTGGGCCAATAGCCTGAAAGAAGCCGGCATCGATATTCCGGTTCATATCGGCATCGCGGGCCCTGCCAAGTTGCAGACCCTCATCAAATTCGCGATTGCATGTGGTGTTGGTCCTTCGCTCAAAGTCTTGCAAAAGCGTGCGATGGATGTGTCCAAGCTGTTGTTGCCCTACACCCCGAACGATGTGATTTCTGAGCTTGCCGCGCACAAGGCTGCGAACCCGGATTTCAACATCGAAAAAGTTCACTTCTTCCCGCTTGGTGGCATTAAAACCAATGCCAACTGGGCCATTGAAAACGGCGGCGCATCCACTGTGCCCGCCAACGCCTAAGGATTAACTATGACCCGTACCGTCATTGAATCAAAAACAAAAACCACGATCATGGGCTTTGATCAACCGTTTACCGTGATTGGTGAACGCATCAACCCAACGGGCCGCAAAATCCTGAACGCCGAGTTGGAAGCCGGTGACTTCAGCCGTGTTGAAGCTGACGCGCTGGCCCAGGTTGCCGCAGGCGCAACAGTTCTCGACATCAACTCGGGCGCTGTGTTCTCAAACAAAATGGCCGAAGATCCCCGCTACGCCGACAACAACTTTGTTGAGCCTGACTTGATGCGTCAGTTGGTGAAAACGGTTCAGGCCGTGACTGATTGTCCGATTTGTATCGACTCTTCCGTTCCCGGTGCGTTGATTGCTGGTCTGGAAGCCGCCGAAGGTCGGCCTTTGCTGAACTCAGTCACCGGCGAAGAAGAACGCCTCGAAATGGTTCTGCCTCTGGTCAAAAAATACAACGTGCCTGTTGTGGCGATTTCCAACGACGACACTGGTATTTCCGAAGATCCCGAAGTGCGCTTTGCCGTCGCCAAGAAAATTGTCGAGCGCGCCGCTGACTTTGGCATTCCGGCCCATGACATCGTGGTTGACCCACTGGTGATGCCTGTGGGCGCGATGGGCACAGCCGGTCTTCAGGTTTTTGAACTGAACCACCGTCTGCGTCACGAACTGGGTGTGAACACCACGTGTGGTGCATCGAACATTTCATTTGGTCTGCCCAACCGTCACGGCATCAACAACGCCTTCCTGCCGATGGCGATGGCCACTGGTATGACCTCGGCAATTATGAACCCGGTCGCCCTGCCCGTTGGTCCAAAGAAACTGGCAGAGAAAAAGGCCGAAGTCGAAGCCGCTGGAATCATCATCCCAGAAGGCATGGACGACGAAGCCTTTGCGATCATGTTTGGCATGGGATCGACCAAGCCGCGCCCCGGCAAGGAAATGGAGGCCATTCGTGCCGCCAACTTCCTGACCAACAATGACGAAGGTGGCGCCAACTGGATTCGCTTTAACAAAGTACCTGCCAAACCCGGTGAAGAAGGCCGTGGTCGCGGCGGTCGCACAGGTGGACGTCGTCGCCGCGACTGATCCGGCGTGCCGGTCGCGTTAGCAAATTGTTTAGGGGCGTGCGCTGGTCGTGCGCCCCTTTCCTTTTGGCCAATTTGGCGGTTTTTTGAGTTTTGTACAAAACGGACAAACCTGCTCAAAACTTTGTACAAAACAGACAAAACGCCGAAAATAGCCTCGCTGTCAGCCTGAGCGCTTTTTGCGATCCCGAAAGTCAAAAGCACCGTTTGTCGGGTCTTCGCCCTCGGCAAACATGGCGTGTTTTTGTATCTTCTGCGTGCCCGTAACAGGGATGTCGTCGACAAACCTGATCCACCCCGGCGCCTTGTAATATGTCAGCCTTTCAAAGCACCAGTTGAACAGATTTTCGGCCAGTTCAGCGTCAGGTTTACCCATGATGCAAGCCATGACTTCTTCGTCGCGCAAAGGGTCTTCGACCGCAAGAACAGCCACCCGCTCAACCTCACTATGCTCTTGTAAACACGCCTCAATTTCCGCAGCTGCAATGTTTTCACCAGACCGGCGAATGATGTTCTTTTTGCGATCCAGAAAGAACACCATGTCACTTTCATCCATCATCACCGTATCGCCTGTGTGGAACCACCCTCCTCGCCAGCTGTCTTCCGTGACCTCCGGCAGGTTCAGATACCCCGAAAACGCCCCACGGCGTGGGGTTTCGGCACTATGGCGAATGACCATTTCTCCGGCGGTTCCCCGCGGAACTTCCTGATCGGCTTCATCCCACACCTGAACGTCCAGCCCTTTGCTGGGCCGCCCCATCGCACGGGTATCAATCATGCGGGGTTCAGTATTACAGGCCAGAACGCGGCACATTTCGGTCATCCCCCAAACCTCGATCAAGGGAAAGCCAAAACGCTCTTCAAAGGGCCCATGAAGCGTGGGTTCCACCCCTGCCCCAACCGCGAAACGCACCTTATTTTTATAGTCCCAATCGCCTTTCTCACGATTCATCAAGGCCGGAATGACGATACCAAGATAATGCGCGACGGTGGCTTTGGTTTCCGACAATTCCCGCCACCAGGCACTGGCGCGAAACCGTTCGGGGATGATCTGGCACCCCCCGGTTTCGACCATACAAAACAGCACCAGAACTGCTGCGTTCAGATGGAATAGTGGGAGCGGACAATACAGCCGATCCTGTCCTTCTTTGAAGTCAATCAGCCCGCCCTGGCTGGCATACCAGAGCCCCATGCTGATTTCATAGTCATGACTGAGGATACACCCCTTGGGCCGCCCCGTGGTGCCAGAGGTGTAAATCAGGCTGGCTTCAGTCGCTCCCGAGACTTTTTCAATCAAGGGCGCATCCGTCGGCGCCATTGGCAGGCGCGGTAAGTCCGTATCCATTTCAATTATGGGCGCATCACAGGCCGCCGCATCGTGCCCGGCTTGCATCAGTGTCATCATCGTGGGCGTGGTAACAATCAATTCTGCACGGCTGTCTTCCAGCAGATAGGCAATTTCTGAAGCACGGTAATCGGGATTGATTGGCACCCAACTTATCCCAAGTCCATTCAACGCAATCTTGAGCAGCAACATCTCGGGGCGGTTTGCGAGGAGAACAGCAATGCGGTGCCCATGGCCATAACCCGCCGTACGCAGCTGTTCCTGCCAGCGCTCGATCGTATCGCGAGCCTCACTATAAGTGATCTCATAACCATCTGGATGATAGTCACGGTCCGGATTCTGCGGCACGCACAATAGGGCATTGTCGCTGTAAACCTCTGCTTTCCTGTCGAAAAACGCTGCAATAGTTTCGCTCATGGCCTTCTCCCCGGCAGCCGAATTGATCGAAGAATATCGAACCTTCTCGCTGACGCAACGCCAAACCAGAAAGCAGGGCTTTGACCTTGCGGCCTGTCAGGCTACCATCCGAATGAGGCAACGCCAAAGGCGCAAAGGAGCAGCGGCGTGTTCACAAGTATTTCAGTGATTTTCCTGCTCTTTCTTGAAGGGCTGGCAATCTATTTTGCCTATCGTGCCGTGGTCAATTCCCGCACGCCTCAGGGTTCGGTCGCTTGGGTGGTTTTTCTCTTGGCCGCCCCCTATCTGGCGATCATCAGTTATCTTTTTCTGGGTCACAAACGCATTAGTGGATACGTCATCGCACGGCAAAAATCCATTCGGGTGCTTGACGGAATGGCGGATGCCCGGCGGGATTACCCTCCGGCAGGTGATGCACACAATGTCGGCTATCCGGTTTTTGAAGCGCTGGCGGCGGCGCCTGTGCTTTCCGGTAATTCGGTTGAGATGCTGGTGGATGGCGATGAGACTTTTGATGCGATCTTTGAAGCCATAGCCGGGGCAGAATCCTATGTGCTGGTCCAGTTCTACATCATTCGCGACGATACCCTGGGGCGTGCGTTTCGCGATCTTCTGATCGAGACTGCTGCACGCGGCATAACCGTTCGCGTTCTATATGATTCTGTCGGCAGCTCGCGCCTGCCCAATCGCTACATTCGCGAGTTAACAGATGCTGGGGTCAAAATACTGGATTCCAACGCCCTGCGAGGGCCGACAAACCGTCTCCAGATCAATTTTCGAAACCATCGTAAGACCGTCATCGTGGATGGAGTGCTTGGGTTTTCTGGTGGGCATAATATTGGTGATGAATACCTTGGCCGGGATGCAAAGCTCGGCCATTGGCGGGACACACATTGTCAGATGCACGGGCCGATTGTGTCGCAATTACAATTGGTTTTTTGTGAAGACTGGCATTGGGCGACTGAAGAAAACCTTTTGGATGATCTGAACTGGAAATCCGGGCGCGCGTCGCAAAACATTGATGCGCTGCTGTTGGCCTCGGGGCCCGCTGATGAGATGGAAACCGGCAACCTTTATTTTTGTGCAGCCATCCGGGCGGCACAGGAACGGATCTGGATCGCGTCACCATATTTTGTACCGGATTCGGATATTAATACAGCGCTCAAGGTAGCCGCTCTCAAAGGACTGGATGTACGTATCCTGATGCCCGACTCTGCCGACCACTGGGCCACCTATCTGGCGGCGTTTGATTACTTTGATGAATTGCGCACCGCGGGTGTTCAGTTCTGGCGGTACGATCAGGGTTTCATGCATCAAAAGGTTTTGCTGGTCGATGAAACCGTCGCGTCTGTTGGCACTTTCAACCTTGATGCGCGCTCTTGCCGACTGAACTTTGAAACAACAACGATGATGTTTGACTCCGAGGCGGCACGGGATGTTGCAACCATGCTGCAGGCCGACTTTGCGCAGTCGCATCTGCTGGAAGACAATCTAAGCGATCAACCGCTGTGGATCCGTTTGGGGGCACCCTGTGCACGCTTGTTTCAGCCTCTACTCTGAGCCAGATGTCCCGTTGCGCCGTGTTTTGGCCATAGCGCCAAGGCTGGCATTGTACTCGGCACCGAGAACAAAAATAGCGGCCATCAAATACATGAACACCAAGGCTGACATAACTCCGGCAAGACCTGCATACGTCACGGAATACGTGGAAAAGGTCATGATATAGAATTCAAACCCGTACGCGCAAATACCCCATAGAACGAGGGTAAGAATAATCCCCGGCCACAAAGCCCGAAATGGTCTTTGGACACCTGGTAACCATTTATGGCAGGCGGCTAATGCAAAAATCAAAACGCCGGCCGTCACTGCATTACCCAGAAAATCACCTGCCAGAGATTCAAGATGCAGGATCGGTGCGACGTCTGCAACAAAGCGCACATAGATCGGGATCACCACGGTGAACACCCCGGCCAATGTCACCAGAATGGCACCGCAAACTGCAAAGCTCATTGCCAAAAGACGTTGTTTCCAAATCGGGCGGGGATCATCACGGTCATGATAGGCTGCACTGATGGCGAAACGCACGGCCTCAAATCCGTTTGAGGCAAACAGGATCGTCAACAAAGCGCCAAGGGTCAGCGTTGAGCCGCCACTGGTTTCCATCACTGCGCGCACTTCGTTTTCGATCGGTTCTGCAATGGCGTCCGGCCAAGACCCAAACACCACATCCAGCAAATCCCCCAATTCGGCATCTGAGGCCGAAAGCCCCGCTGAAGACAACATGCCTGCGACCGACAGAACCAGAATACAGAAGGGAAAGATTGCCAGCATCATCGACAAGGCGACGTGACTGGCGCGCACAAAGCCCCCCTTGGTGGAAAAGCGCAATAATGCGTCGCGAAAAGCTAGCCAAAATATCTTCATCCTCAAAGCTATCCCATGTCATGGCCATGCCTGCAAGAAGGCCGCACCGATTGGCACAATTTCGCAAATTTTTGTCCCACTCTGGCATGAGGCGAACCAATCCTCTTCCCATTTGTCTTTTGTAAGGAGCGCAACTGATCGTGCTTCCTGGCTTTGCAGCAAGACTGTCCCTCTCCCTCCTTGCAAAGCCCATAAACCGGTCTGGTTCTGGCCTTGGCCAGATCGGAACCACTCACGGAAAAAGGCTGGCGCCGGTGGAAACACCGGCGCCTCTTATTTCGGGCAGGCCCGTTAAGCGGCGCAAAGCCCGCACCACTCGGCGAGGGCAGCGATGCAGTTCAGCTTGAAATGGCATCTTTTTGAAAGACCGCGTTCCTGATTGACGTGGTTGAGAATGAGCGCGTGAACGGAAATAAATTTTTGCAAACTTCACATTCATAATCCACAGCTCGCCAGAATTAATGCCGGACGTCGTCTACTTTCACAAAAACTTTGTCGAAAAAAGATACATTTTTTGCTAAAACAAACACAGGTGAGTTTGAGATTCACGACAGGATGTTCCGAATACAGTCCAATTTCGGGCGATAAAACGGAGTCGAAAATGATTGGTGCAGACCTGATCGCTGGTATCCTGAAAAAAGAAGGCGTAGAGTACATTCCGGCCTTTCCACATAGTGACATTATCGACAGCGGGGCCAAAATCGGCATTGTGCCGTTGATCGTGCGCCAGGAACGACACTCGTTGCATATTGCTGATGGCTACACACGGATGCATGGTGGTCGAAAGGTGTGTTGCACAACGGTTCAGTATGGTCCGGGTTCGGAAAACGCCGTGGGTGCTGTTGCACAATGTTATGCCGACAACGTGCCAGTCTTGCATATGCCTGGCGGCTATGCCCGCGCCGATCAGGGGATTGCTCCTAATTTTAATGGCGCGCGCAATATGCAGCTCGTCAATAAGTGGTGCGAGATGGTGCTTCAGGCCGACCGCATCCCGCAGATGATGCAAAACGCCTTTGCGATGATGAAGAACGGCCGCCCCGGTCCGGTGACCCTGGAAATTCCGATCGATATCTTCACCGAAGAAGTCGATCCGGCGCTGCTGGACAGCTATAAAGTTCAGCGCCGCTCGGCTCCGCATGCTGACCCCGCTGATATCTCTGAGATGGCCGATATCCTGCTGGCGGCAAAAAATCCGGTGATCATTGCCGGTCAGGGCATTCTCTATGCCGAAGCCTGGGACGAGCTGGTCGCCTTGGCTGAACTGACCGACACTCCGGTGATTTCGACCTTGAACGGCAAAAGCTGCTTCCCCGAAGACCACCCGTTGTCAGTGGGTTGTGCTGGTGGCGCGCGCCCCGATGGGGTGAACCGGGCGCTGGAACGCGCGGATGTTTACATCGGGCTTGGCACCAGCTTTACCACCTCGGATTACATCACACCCTTCCCCAAGGCGAACCGCACCTTTGTGCAGCTGACCAACTGGGAAGGCGATATCTCCAAGGATTACCCGATTGATCTGGGCGTCATTGGTGATGCCAAACCGTCAATCGCCGCACTGGTTGAGGCCGTGAAGGCCAAGACAGACGGCAAAGGCGTTGATCGCCCTGAGGTGATCGAAACCGTTGCCGCCGAGAAACAGGCATTCCTTGATAAATGGATGCCGATGCTGACCTCCGACGAGCAACCGATCAGCCCTTATCGCGTTGTCTGGGACCTGATGAACACCGTGGATCGCAGCAAAACCGTGATGACCCACGAAGCTGGCAGCCCGCGCGACCAGACCACGCCGTTTTGGGAATCCATCGTGCCGCATGGCTATATGGGTTGGGGTAAGACCACTCAGCTGGGTATGAGCCTTGGCCTGATGCAGGGGGCCAAACTGGCCAAACCTGACTGGACCTGCGTTCATGTCATGGGCGATGCAGCCATCGGCATGACGGGCATGGATTTTGAAACCGCCGTGCGCCTGAAGCTGGGGACAATCACCATCATTCTCAAGAACTCGATCATGGGCGGATATACCAAGCATCACCCCAACGCATCTGAAAAATATCAGATCGAAGCATTGGGTGGTGACTATGCCGCGATGGCCGAAGCTTTTGGGGGTTACGCCGAAACCATCACTGATCCCGCCGATCTGATCCCCGCCTACAAACGGGCCATCGAAAAAGCAGATCAGGGTATTCCGGTTCTGCTGCAGATCATCACCAAGGAAGAACTGCGTATGGCCAAGGATCTGCCCGAAGGTGTTGGACCTCACGTTCAGGTCTGACAACATTTTGAACAAAGTGCTGCCGCCATTTTTTCAATGCGGCAGCACGGGTTCTGGGGCAGTGGACAGCATGCGCGTCAAGACGGCAGATTACGTAATTATCGGCGGGGGTACCGCCGGATGCGTGTTGGCTGCAAGATTGACCGAAGATCCTGATGTTTCGGTGATCGTGCTTGAGGCAGGCCCCCATCATCGCGGGTTACTTATCCATATGCCTGCCGCCCTCGGCGCACTTTACGACAAAGGGGCCTTTCACTGGCCTTATGTGGCCGACCCCGAACCCCATGCCGCTGACAAAACTCTGCCATACAAGATGGGCCGGATCGTCGGCGGATCATCGGCTATCAACGGGCAGGTCTGGGCGCGTGGCAATCCATTGGATTTTGATGACTGGAAAGCGTCTGGCTGCCGTGGTTGGGAATATGGCGATCTGGAACCACTATTCCGCCGGATCGAAGCTTTTGAGGATCGCTCGGATTCTGCAATGGGGCATGACGGACCAATTCCGGTCACACGGGGCAAACCCGAGAATCAACCGCTGTCGGATGCTTTTCTAAAAGCGGCAAAAACCGCCGGCTACCGGATCAATCCAAACCCAAATTCTGGCGATCAGGAAGGGTTTTGTGCCCTGCATCGCAACACGCGAAACGGGCGGCGGGGCGATGTCTATCAGGGCTATATCCATCCGATAAGAACCCGAAAGAACCTGACCATCCTGCCGGAGCACACGGTTCAGAAGATCGAATTCGACGGCAAAACGGCGATATCTGTCCGGACAACGCACAAAGGGTGCGACCACCGTTTTATTGCCCGTCGCGAAATCATCTTGGCCGCGGGCAGCATCGCCAGCCCGCAACTGTTGGAACTGTCGGGTATCGGTGCCCCTGAAGTCCTCGAAGATGTCGGTATTCCGTTGGTTCACGCCCTACCGGGTGTTGGCCAGAACTTTCACACGCACCCAACGATTGCGATGACGTTCACCTGTTCCAAACCGGTTTCAATCCTGAACGCCACGCGCGGCATCGGCAAATTGATTGCAGGGGCGCGGTGGCTGCTGAACCGCAGAGGGCCAGCCGCCACGACGCATTTTGAGGCCGGGGCCTTTTTGAAAAGCCACCCTGATGCCGACCGCCCCGACTATCAATTGACCTTTCTGCCCCTTGCACTTGCCGGGACAACAGGCGCGGTCGATCAACATGGGTTTCAGGTCTATGTCGAACTGGTCGGTTGCCAAAGCCGTGGGCAGGTTCACATTGCCTCCACGGATATCAACGCGCAGCCGAGGTTTCGGTTTAACTATCTTCAAGATGCGCAGGACGTTGAAATCTACAAACAGGCGATTGCAACCATCCGCAACGTTGTGGCGCAGCAGGAATTCGACGCGCTTTTGGACCGCGAGCTGGTGCCCGGTGCGACCGTCACCGAAGACGCGGAAATTGAGGCCTGGATTCGCAAATGCGCATCGTTCAGCCATCATTTGGTTGGCTCTTGCAAAATGGGTCCGACACGCGATCCGCTGGCAGTTGTCGACCCGGAGTTGCGCGTGCATGGGTTACGCAATATTCGGGTTGTCGATGCGTCGATCATGCCTAACGTCACTTCGGCAAACACGCATGCCGCCACGATTGTCATTGCAGAAAAAGCCGCTGAGAGGTGGTGTCAGACAAATGCGAACCAGTCTCTGTTCTTTAGCAATCTCAATCTGTTAGGCTGCGAAGAGACCGCGCCACTCGGTAAGAGCAGCGGCGCGGTTCAGCTTGAAAAATGATCGGCTGTAGAGGTGGCGCTCCGCGTTGAAATGGTTGTGGACTGAGGCATGGACGGCGACGAATTTCTGTAAAGTACGCACCCGGCTAAAGCGAAGCATAGCCCGTTCTCGCCTTCGAAATGGCTGGTGTGAATTCTCAGCCCTGTTGTTTTGCCAGCGGCCAGTTTCTTGCCGATCAGCGATGCCGATCTCCTTCATCGCCGCGCCGTAGGACCGTAGTTTGTCGGTGACGAAGATATGCGGGCGACCATGGCGTTTCATGGTTTTCCTGAGGAATTTCAATGCTGCCTTGCGATCCCGGCGCTTTGTGACAAAGCTTTCCAGGACCTCCCCTTCGTGATCTACAGCCCGCCAAAGATAGTGCATCTCGCCGTTGATCTTCACGAACACCTCGTCCAAGTGCCACTGCCAATTTGAATATGCGCGCATCTGGCTGACCCTTTTCTTGCGGATCTCTGCGGCAAACAGCGGGCCAAATCTGTTCCACCAAAACCGAACCGTTTCGTGGCTGATGTCGATGCCGCGTTCGTGCAGAAGGTCCTCAACGTTCCGAAGCGAAAGCGGGAATCGAACATACATCATGACCGCTAGGCAGATGATCTCAGGGCTCGTCTTGAAGTAGCGAAAGGGGCTGCGTTTTGTCATCCAGCGACGCTAATTACTCTCCCTGCCCGCCTCAACAAGTTTTCTTCTGACAGCGCCCTGCAAACGGATGGGCGTCCCTTCCGGCCAATCGCTTGTCTCGGACCTTAACCGATACTAAGCAAGTGTCGCCGGTCGCGGCTGAGTATGCTGTAATGCAACGTGTTTGTCGATTTCGAGCGGCAGCTTTGGGTCGGGGAGCCGACAGGGTCCCTAACCTAGTCTTCTCTGAAACTAGCACGAATAGAATCGCTGAACGGTTTGAAAATAAAGTCGAAAAACGTCCCCTCGCCCGTTAAGATCATTACATCGGCGGGCATCCCGGCCATCAATTCGATACTCTGCCCAAGCGCATCGACATCTTGGTTGTCAACAAAGATCTTCGCCAAGAAATAGGGCTCGCCGGTACGTTCGTCTACGAACCGGTCAGCCGATACGCTTTGCACGCTGCCGAAAATTCGTGGCAAATTCCGTTGCGCATAGGCGGTCAGAATGACCTGCGCAGACATCCCCGCATAGACCTTGTCTATATCTTGCGGACGCACTCGCGCGTCGATGATCAATGCCGCGTCATCAGGCACGATATCCAGAATATCCCCTCCGGGACGTAAAATGCCGCCCGCTTCAGTGGTCACCTGAATACTCAGGACCTGTCCAGCAATCGGTGCCGTGACTGTTGTGCGCAGTAAGGCATCGGACCGTTCCGGTATCTGCGACCGGATCGTCGCCAGCTCTGAGCGGACACGGCTAAGTTCCTCAATGGCTTCTTCGCGCGACTGCAGGCCAATTGCCGACAACTGGAGTTCCGTTTCACCAATTTGCTGCCCGATCCGCGCAATCGCTGCGCGGTTCGATGCGCGCTCGGCCTTGAGGTCGGCCTCTTGCCTTTGCAGTGCCAGATATGGCGACAAGCGTTGTAGACCTTGCTCATAAAGCTGTTTAGTCGCTTCAAGCTCTTGCGCGACCAGGGCAAGTTGCTGATCTTGCGCTTCGATCACTTCGTTTAGACCTGTGATTTCTTCGTTAAGCTGGTCAATCCGTTTGGCTAAAATTCGTACCCGCGCAGAGCGCATTTCGCGCCGACTTTCGAACAACTGTTGTTGTCCGCGTTGTGCAATCTCGACCTGCGCCGCCGCTGCCTGCTGCAGGTCATCAGGAATGGCAAACACGACGGCTTCAAGCTCGTCCAGTTCGGCCAGAAATCTGCTCTCTGTCGCGAGCAAAAAAATCATGCGCTCGCGCAATTCGTCCAGACGCGCAAGTGCACGGACGTCTTCCAGTGTAATGAGTGTCGATCCGGCGGTTACATGCTGGCCTTCGCGAACATGAATACGGCGGATGATCCCACCTTCCAGATGCTGCACCGTTTTGCGCGATCCGTCTGGACTTACAACACCAGGTGCGACTGCGGCACTGGACAGCGGTGCGTACCATGCCCAACTGCCCAAGAACCCGAAGAATATGATGGCCACCACATAGCCCATCCACCGTGGGCCGCGGGTCTGCAGATGCAAAGGCATATTGGGCATCTGTTGCGGTGACCTGCGAAAGAGTACGTGAAGCAGGACCAACACGACGGCTACCGCAATGACGCCTCCAGCCAAAACTGCCGAACTCGAAGCCGAGATCATTCCATCCGCCCCGGATGATTCAACAACGTCTTGTGCCAAGGCACTGAGGCTTTCGGAAACTCGGGCAAGGTCGGCTTTGATCGATTCAATTATGGACATTATACCTACTCCGCCGCTTGCGCAGGCTTGGGCGCTGCACGGCCTTTGGGCATCATTTCACGCATAACCTCGTCCCTGTTGCCGAACGACTTCAGCGTCCCGTCATGAATGACCAAGATCTTATCCACCTGGCGCAAGAGGTTAGGCACATGAGTAACGATCAGCACCGTTTGCCCCACCGCCTTCATGGCACTGAGCGCACGCTGCAAAGCGATTTCGCCATTGCCATCAAGATTGGAGTTCGGCTCGTCCAGCACAACAAAACTCGGGTCGCCATAAAGCGCGCGCGCAAGCCCGATACGTTGTTTCTGACCACCTGAAAGCTGATCGCGAAACTGACCAAGCTGCGTTTCATACCCTTCGGGCAAAGCCAGTATCATTTCATGTGCCCCAGCCTTTTTCGCGGCATTCAGAACCGCGTCATCATTGACCGCCCCCATGCGCGCGATGTTTTCTGCAACCGTTCCGCTGAATAGTTCTGTTTGCTGGGGAAGATATCCAATAAAGCGCCCACGCTCTTCGCTATCCCACTCGGCCAATTCGGCTCCATCCAGACGGATCTCGCCAAAGCTTGGTCGCCATGCGCCGACCAAAAGCCTGCAAAGACTGGACTTTCCACTGCCAGACGGACCAAGCATGCCGCACAATTCACCCGGTCGTAATTGAAACGAAACTGATTTGACCAGCGGCGCGCGGGTCTCTGGCGCGAAATAGCGCACGTCTTTGACGGCCAGATTGCCTGCAGGCTTTGCTAATGAAATACGTTCCTTAGGCGTGGCCGTTTCCTTGAAAAGGCGCGCCAAGCGACTTCTGGCCAAACGGTAAGACCCGAAGCTTTTCCAAGCCGAGATCGCACGTTCCACTGGCGACAGCGCACGCGCAAGAATAATGGAGGCCGCAATCATGCCCCCCGCGCTAAGTTCAGCCTGCAGCACAAGCGCCGCACCTGCGCCCAAGATCGCTATTTGCAGACCAAGCCGGATTGATCGCGAAAGATTAAACAGGATTGCAGAGACTTCTGCAGCACTTGCGCCTTCTTGTTCTGCGTTCTCGTGGTTCGTGCGCCATCGCGTGACGACAGACCCGATCATCCCCATGCCTTCCAAAGCCTCGGCATTGGCAACAAAAGCATCTGCATCATTGTGAACCTGCCGCATTTGCATTGCCGACTGCGCCTGCGAGCGGCGGGTAATGACATCATTCAGGACACCAATAGCGAACAGTGTGACCGCGCCAGCCACCGCGATCATCCCCAACAAAGGATGCATGAACCAGATAATAGCAATGAAGACAGGCGACCATGGCGCATCAAAGAACGCCAGAATTGCATCGCCGCCCACGAAACCACGGACATCGCGGACATCGCCCAGGCCAGCAGGACTGCGCCCAGTCGAAAGGCGGGCCGCGATCGTCCGGCGGATCACCTCTGGCGAAAGTTCTGATGCAATCCAGGCCCCCGTGCGGGTCAGCACCTTGCGGCGTGCAAACTCGAGAAATCCATAGGCGACAATTGCCAGAACCGCCAAGACCGACAGCCAGATCAGCGTATCGTAGGATCCGCTTGCCAGAACACGGTCAAAAACCTGCAACATATAGATAGACGACGCCAAAAGCAGAATGTTCGACAGAAAACTCAGGAAGAACAGACCGCCGAACTGTTTGCGGCCGGATCGCATTACCTGCGTGAACAAAGTCGGTTGCGCCATGCTTGTACCTTTCAGTTAATCATCAAACGATACCGTCACTAAAACGCCCCGACCCTTCAGGCCGCAACGTCCATCATCTGCGAAAGAGTGTAGCACATCCGTGTCAATTCAGCCTCTCTTTATCTTGAACGGATACACGCGCGGCCAGATCACGAAGGTTTCGCAAGCTGAGTAGATGCGCATATATCGCCTCCAGCATCCCATTCGCCTGAAGCTCTTTGATCGTCTTGGCAGGCAGGCCATTTAGGGCCTCTTTGTTGATCACCTGAAGCCCCGAAATCCGCCGTTCCTTGCCAGCTTCGTCCTTCAGGACCGCCTTGATGGGTTTAAGCAGATCAAGCTCTTTCATGCGCGCGCAAAATGCCTCGCTTCGTACTCCGGCGCTGGCGACGCTTGATACAAGTTTCCGCACATTTACAACGAATTCGCTGACCTCGCCGTCCTCCCCGAATAGGGCCGTACCTTTGCCTGAAGTATTCAGGCCCGGGCAATCCTCGGCAATGCACAGCACCCGACGCTCTTCGCCAACCATCGCGGCAAAGGGGTACTGCCGCAGCAGTGCAGGAACATATTTGACAGCCCACGATCCGTCCGGTTTGAGATAAAGGTTTTCATCTTCCTTGAGGCCAAGCAAAGCGACGACGACCACTTTGTCGCTACTCTGCAGAAAGGCCACAATATAGTCCGATACAAGATCCGGAAATTCGGTCACGAGCACGGGAACATGCGACATTGATCTGGCAAAATCAAAGCCCGTTCCTGCCTCTAGAAATGAACCGCTGTGCTGTTCTTTGGAAAGCGGAGCCGCTTTTTGAAACAATTCCTGCATACTCATCAGTTTTGATCCTTTTTCCTATCTGCTTTGAGCAAAAGACGAAGCCCCTGCAATCTGGGGCTTCGCCAAAGGTCTATAGGCGGACGTTGGGCTTATGCCACGGCCTCGTAGAAGGCTTGGAACTGTGCCAATCCGGTATCGTCGCCATCGACCGCAACGGAGAAACCGTCAAGTTCGCCGGAGTTATTCCAGCCGTCCAAGGCGTCATGAATGGCAGCGCCGCTTTCGGTGTGCGCATCATCACCGTCGATCTCCCCGTCACCGTTCGAGTCGAAGCGAACGCCATCCGACCACGCTTTCTTGCCACCCGATCCCGGCGCATTCAGATAGGCGATCGCCTGATCAATCCAATAGCCGGCATCCTCGCCACCTGCTGCGGTCTCACTTGCGTCATTGCCAGCCATGACATTCAACCAAGACGCCACAAGATCACGTTCAATCAGATCGGTCTTGCCCCAGTCCTTGCCACGGCTCCTTTCACCATCCAAACCGCCGCCTCGCAAAGCGTTCAGTGCCTCGATGAGGTTTATGCCCATTTTATCCGGTCCTGGCCCATCTTCATACCATTCCTCGGTATCATCCAGTGAGCCGTCAAAGTCCCAGTCACCAATGAGCAGAAACAACGCGTCTCGACCGGGGTCTTCACTCCCGACACGTTCCCAATAAGCCGAACCGGTGCCCGGGGCTTGCGCATCGTAGTCATTTTCACCGTAGTTCAGGACAATCACATCATCATCGGCAAACTCGTCGCCCTGCTTCTCGGTGTCATTGCCGGTACCATCAATGATCCCGTCATTCTCGCTGTCACCATCCCAGAAGGTTTGACCTAGCTGACCCTGCCAGAAACCGGGTGTCCGAACGCCGGGTCCGTCGATCTTGTCGTTGCCGAACAAGAGATCTTCGCCCGTCTCCGTATCCATGACATAAAGTGCGCCAGACTCGTCCACGACGACTTTGTATACCCCGTCATCCGGAAGTGTCTGGACAAAGCCGCCAATCAGCACCTCTTGAAGATAGTAGGTGCCCGGGCCCAGATCATCAAAGTACCAATAACCGTCTTCCTTGCCCGCTTCGCTGCCTGTGACATAAGAGTCGATCACAGCCATGCTTTCATCAAGCAGCTGGATCTCCCAACCATTCGCGCCCATCTCACCATCAGCGTCTTCCCACAATCCATCGCGGTCGAGGTCCCAGAACTTGAAACCTTCTATTGAAGCGAGCTCGAAGTTCGCAAAGTCCTGCCCGGTCAACGCGAACCCGGATGTCAGGCCGTCTGCCGTGATGGTCAATGGCGTCACATTTGACCAACCATCCCTGTCTTCTTCGGTAATGACGTAGTCGCCCGGCTCAAGATCCGTGAAACTGAAGTTTCCGAACTCATCCGTCGTATCTGTCGCATGGAAATCATCGATGCCATCGCCGTCCGTGTCGCCCGTCAGCGTGATGGTCCACCCTTCAAGTGTAACATCCCGATCATCAGTCGTCGCACTCAGACCGTCATTGTCCTCGTACTTCGTGCCGGAGATCGACCCTGTCTGGTAGTTGAAGAAGTCGTGGTCTTCTTCGCTCTCGCCAGACGTCAGCGTGATCTCATCCGACGCCGTGTCGTCGCCGACCGCGATCCAGGTTGCACCATCAACCGTGATCGTGGTTGCTGCGCCAGTCTCGTCATCCCCCAGATCGGCGGTCTCGGACACCTTATACGTCCCGGGATCAAGATCGTTGAAGCTGTAGTCCCCGTTAATATCGGTCTCAGCCGTCAGGCCCGTGTTGACATAGGACCCGCCAACCAGCTCGAACAGATAGATCATCACACCCGCAAGCGGCGTGTCGGCATCCGCACCACCGGTGTTGCCGTCATTGTCCTCGTACTTCGTGCCGGAGATCGACCCTGTCTGGTAGTTGAAGAAGTCGTGGTCTTCTTCGCTCTCGCCAGACGTCAGCGTGATCTCATCCGACGCCGTGTCGTCGCCGACCGCGATCCAGGTTGCACCATCAACCGTGATCGTGGTTGCTGCGCCAGTCTCGTCATCCCCCAGATCGGCGGTCTCGGACACCTTATACGTCCCGGGATCAAGATCGTTGAAGCTGTAGTCCCCGTTAATATCGGTCTCAGCCGTCAGGCCCGTGTTGACATAGGACCCGCCAACCAGCTCGAACAGATAGATCATCACACCCGCAAGCGGCGTGTCGGCATCCGCACCACCGGTGTTGCCGTCATTGTCCTCGTACTTCGTGCCGGAGATCGACCCTGTCTGGTAGTTCAGGAAACTCGCGTCTTCTTCCGCCCCTTCTCCGAAAGTACTACCTGCGCTTACGCTAATCAGCTCTGCGTGGATAAATGTTACTTCTTCCGCAGTAGACGGATTTGTAACCGTTGTGTAAGTTTCATCGCTGTTAAACCACCCGTCAAAACTCTCTTCGACCAGCCAGTAATTTCCGACAGCCACCCCTTCAAAGGAATACGATCCAACCAGCGTCGCGTCTCCGTTTGCGGCCTCCAGCGTCAATGTCTGGGTCTGTCGCACGGGCGCAATCAATGTACCGTCGGGGTTGAACACGTCAGCAGCCGTGAACAGCCCGTCGTTGTTCGCATCAGCATAGAGATAGATGTGCCATTGGGCGATACCGGTTTCGCCATCATCCAGCACGCCGTCGCCGTCGGTATCTTCGTATTTATAGCCCTGAATTCCACCAAAGGGCACCGCTTTCAGGACTGACCATTCTTCAAAACCATCACTGATGCCCCATTGGGCGTCCTGGCTACCACCTGCTGGGTCATAGTTATCATCCGATGTCAGCAGTGGTGCAGTACCTGCCCCTTGTGCACCGTTTGACGAGACAAGATAAACGTAGGTTGCCTGCGTTGACCCGGAATACCCATCATCGACCAGTGTGGCCATTGCGGCCAGAAAATCGCTTTCCTGGATATAGAACGCGATGTCACCCACACCGCTGCCAGCTTGCAGGTCGTAGTTCAGCGCGACCCAACTATCCAAAAGAGCGTCAAGGTCATAGACCAATTCAATCTTGTCGGACGAAATGGCACCATCCAACACGCTACTTCCCAAGTCTGAATCGTAGAAAAGTGCCTCGATCTCGCCAGCCGTCTTGCCGTAAACTTCCGTGCTTTCGATTGTGAGGTTATCCTCTGTCGAAACAAAAATCATAAGCTCATCAAGAGAGATGTATTGTTCGCCGTTTGAATTCGAGTTCTCGTTGATATCGAGACGGAATTCGTAAAAGCTTCCTTCGTAGTCACCATTCTCCAAAACGACGTTGTTGTCAGAGTTAAAACGGGCGACTTCGCTCAGAAGCAGGTCACGTGTATAACCGTTTGCCTGCGCCTTTTCATCGTTGTTCAGGTCACCGGATGTGTTGACCCCGTCTTGCGTATCCGCATTGCCGGTCGCTTGAGTTCGAAGGAAAGGGGAAATAACGCCTGTACCGGCGCCAAAAATATCATTTGTCCAAACAGTCCCGCTTGCATCCTGAAAGTCGGGACTATCGAGTGCCGTGAGGTCCAGGACTGTGGTCGCGGGAACACCGCTTCCCGTTGGAGGTACATAACCAGCGGGGATACTATCGGTAAAACTCCAGAATGCAGTTTCAGTTCCGGAGTCTGCGCTCAACAGAAATGTCTCATCCAGACTATCATCCGGGTTCACATACCAATTGGTTACGATGGTGCCGTTCGCTTCGCCGTCCAGATCACCCGCGCCGCCGTCAGTGACTGACCAACTGTCGTGGCCCGCGCCGTCCAGATCCGCCACGGCATCATCGGACGTTCCGTAAACGCCGTCCTCACCGGGTCCGCTGACATGGTCGACTTCGAAAGTGATAGTCCCTCCGACGGCGACCCCTGTCGCAGTAATCTTGGCTGTCGATCCAGGCGCATAGTCATCAAGATCCGTAGATACGCTGAGATCATTCTCCAGAATATCTTCGTCATTCAGAATTACTTCAAAATCGTTAGCCATGATACATCCCCATGTTTGATGCAGAAGCCCCGAAGTTCTGGAAAAAGGGACCAGACACAGGGCGTCGAACGTCACACTCGTCTCCGAGTAAAAATGCTTTTGGTTAGTTGTCCGCGAAAGACAAACTACCAGCTACGCTGATCGCTAGAAGTCTTGTCGCCTGCGCTCAATTTATCGGATTGCTTGTCGGCTCATTTGCTGACGAATGGTGCGAAACAGTGCCTTGAACGAACCCCGAACCACACATAATCAGATGCCGATTGCTTAATCTCTTGTCGAAAAATTCATCGTGATAACATCATAATGGGTAAAGCGGATATTGAATTATGTCAAGTTTAAGGCAATTTTACGTCAGAACCAAGGTGTCGATACCTGTAACTGTCACTCAACAGCAGACAGAACGATGCTATCAGATTAATTCGAACCAGTCTCAGTTTGCGACAGAATGCGTGAACCTATGCGGAACAAATCTGCCGCCATCCAGCACGATGCGTACCTTCTCTTCTGATGAATAATGCTTGCGTGTGGCCCGCTTAACCTCACACAAAACCAACGTGATGTTTGCGCCAACCTAGAAACCACAATCACCAACTCCGCGACCACTTCAGCAATGGCAGAAGTAGGTGAACAAGGCTTCAACCGTCTGGCCGAGATTGCTGCAGGTGACGCTGAGTTCGCTGGGATGCTTCGACAGTAGAGCCCGCGGCCATAGGTGCCGACTGGAATACCTTCAAATACATGATCGAAAAGTTTGGCTTTGAAAAAGGACGTTTGATCTCTCGACTTCCAGGAAAATGGGAGAAGAAAGTTCGGTGGTGTCAGACAAATTCGAACCAGTCTCTGCTAGGCCAGTGAAGCTGTCCTTTATGCCGCGCAAAGACCGCGCCACTCAGCAAGAGCGGCGGTGCGGTTCAGCTTGAAATGGCATCTTTGTGAAAGGCTGCGGTCCTGATTGAAGTGGTTGAATACGGAAGCGTGAACAGACACAAATTTCTGCAAACTTCGTATGCGTCGAAAGCGGTGCATCGCGCGCTCCCTTCGTCGAAACGGTAGATGTGAATTCTCAGCGCGATTGTTCTTCCAGCGCCCGGATTTTTGTTTCACTTCATTTCCGATGACCTTCATCGCAGCGCCATAAGACCGCAACTTGTCGGTCACGATGACTTCCGGCGTTCCATACCGTTTCATCGCCTTTCTCAAGAATTTAAGGGCTGCGGTGCGATCCCGGCGTTTTGTGACGTAGCTTTCCAGCACCTCGCCTTCGTGATCAACCGCACGCCAAAGGTAATGCTGAACGCCATTTATTTTCACAAATACTTCGTCCAAATGCCATCTCCAATTGGAGTATGATCGAAGCTGCTGAATCCTCCTTTTCTTGATTTCGGATGCAAACAACGGGCCAAATCTGTTCCACCAAAACCGAATAGTTTCGTGGCTCACGTCGATGCCGCGTTCATGCAGCAGGTCTTCAACGTTTCGTAACGAGAGTGGAAATCGGACGTAAAGCATTACCGCCAAACGGATGACTTCGGGACTGGTTTTGAAATAGCGAAAAGGAGAGCGCTTTGTCATGAACAGAAGCTAGATCGCCGCCCTGCCCTTCACAACCAAGTTTCCTCTGACACTGCCCCTCTGTGTGAGCCTGTGTCAACACCCGCAGATTGGGGCGCTTCATCGCGGGGCGCAGAAACCCGCTGGCCGTGCTCCAGCGAACGCCCTTGTTCTGGTTCACCTCAAAGAAACCGGAGCCAATATTATCACCGTCATTAAAGTCATCACGCGGCAGAATGCCAAACTCCTTAGCGCCGTCCTGAACCGCGCTCAGAATATCCCATTTCAACCGCTGCTTTGATACCTTCCATTCACCGCCGGTACTGTGCATGTCAGTTGAGCCTGCGTGGTGATCTTCAGATTTCAAAAAATACGGCAGGACATCATCCCAGCCCCATCCCACATTCCCCAATTGCCGCCAGCGATCATAGTCCGCCGCCTGCCCACGCATGTAGATCATGCCGTTTACCGAAGTGCAGCCGCCCAAAACTTTGCCACGCGGATAGACCAGGGAGCGGCCGTTCAATCCCGGCTCTTCAGCGGTCTTCATCATCCAATCGGTGCGCGGATTCCCAATGCAGTACAAGTATCCGACGGGAATTTTGACCCAGTGATAATTATCTTTTCGGCCGGCCTCTAACAATAGAACCCGATTTTTTGGCTCTTCCGTGAGACGGTTGGCCAGAACGCACCCTGCTGTGCCAGCCCCGACGATGATGTAGTCGTACGTTCCTTCGATTGCTTTGGTGTAACCCATCTCGTGCTCACTTAATGTTTGTTATTTGGTGAAATCCACGACGAGCTTGCCGATCATGGTTCCGCTTTCGATAATTTCGTGCGCAGTTTTCAAAGTCTCTGCGCTGAGCCCTGTCAAAACACGTGTTTGGGTTGTCTGGATAGTCCCGTCTTCCACAAGCCGCGCGACGCGATCCAAAATATGCCCCTGATTTGCGATATCTGCCGTACCAAACAGCGTACGGGTGAACATCAGTTCCCACATCAACGCGGCGGACTTGCCTTGTAGTGCAGAAATATCAATTTTTTCAGACGTTTCGACAATGGTGCCAATACGCCCTTGTGGAGCCACCAGCTCGCACATCGCATCCCAGTGTTGCGCCAAATCCGCATATTGCACGATGAATTCGGCAAACTCGCGGTCTGTCGCCCGAAAGTTTTGAACCAAATCGCGGTGATCAACGACCTCGTGGGCGCCCATCTTGCGGCACCAGTCCGAACTCTCGGGGCGCGAAGCGGTTGCGACCACTTGAAGTTGGGTAAGCGCACGTGCCAACTGCGTGGTCACAGATCCAACGCCACCGGCGCCTCCTATGATCAACAGCGAGGACGAGGAATCATCGAGGGGCACTTGCAATCGGTCGAACAATATTTCCCACGCGGTCAGAGATACCAGCGGCATTGAAGCTGACGAGGTCGGAGCAACCCCAACCGGGGCCTTGGCAATGATGCGGTGATCAACCGCCTGATATTCAGCGTAAGAACCCGGGCGGTTGACGTCACCGGCGTACCAGACTCTGTCGCCTTCTTTGAACCCCGCAACGTCTGGGCCCAATTTTTCGATTACTCCCACCGCGTCATAACCAAGGATCTTTGGTTCATCGTGTGGCTGTTCGGCAGCCGAGCGGATACGAATTTTAGCATCCGCCGGATTGATGGATATTGCTTCGATCCTGACCAAAACGTCCTGTTGTTTTAGTTCAGGCATCGGCTGATCAACCTCAAAAAGACTGTCTGCTTCCTCGATTTTCAGCGATTTGATGAATCCGATCGTCTTCATGTTTTGTCTCCAGAATTTTTGAGCGTTGTCCAAAAGCGGCGCATCATATTGGTCATTTCAAGAAACGCCTGAAAGCGCATCTCGTAGTGGTTTTTCATCTTTTGATTGGGCAGGAATTCTTTCTTGGCCACCGTCATTGCCGCGATACCCTGTTCGTAATCCGCGAACTGCCCAACGCCGACACCCGCGCCAATCGCAGCCCCCAAAGCACCGGTTTCCTGAGCTTCAGCGACCGTTATCGGAACCCCGAGACAGTCTGCAAACATTTGCGGCCATTGGGGGCTGCGAGCTCCGCCGCCAGACATGACAGCCCGGTCAAATGAGACACCCGCCGTCTGCAACACTTCGATGTGGCGCCTGGGTGCTGTCAGACAAATTCGAACCAGTCTCTACTAGGCCAGTAAAACTGTCCTTTATGCCGCGCAAAGACCGCGCCACTCAGCGAGAGCGGCGGTGCGGTTCAGCTTGAAATGGCATCTTTTCGAAAGGCTGCGCTCCTGATTAAAATGGTTGAAGACGGAAGCGTGAACGGAAACAAATTTCTGCAAACTTCGCATTCGGCGAAAGCCGTTCATGGCTCGCTCTCGCCTTCGAAAAGGTAGGTGTGAGTTTTCAGCGCGATTGTTTTTCCAGCGCCCAGTGTCCTGTTTGCAAGCGTTTCCAATGACTTTCATCGCAGCACCATAAGAACGCAACTTGTCGGTCACGATGACTTCTGGTGACCCATACCGTTTCATCGCCTTCTTCAATAATTTAAGGGCTGCGGCGCGATCTCGTCGCTTGGTGACGTAGCTTTCCAGCACCTCACCTTCGTGATCCACAGCGCGCCAAAGGTAATGTCGTTCACCGTTGATCTTCACGAAAACCTCGTCGAGGTGCCACCGCCAGTTCGAGTAACACCGCATCCGGCTAACCCGTTTTCTGCGTATTTCAGCAGCAAACATGGGGCCAAATCTGTTCCACCAAAACCGTACAGTTTCGTAGCTCACATCAATGCCCCTTTCGTGCAGAAGATCTTCTACGTTTCGTAACGAGAGTGGAAATCGGACGTAAAGCATCACCGCTAGGCGGATGATCTCAGGACTGGTTTTGAAATAGCGAAAAGGAGAGCGTTTTGTCATGAACAGAAGCTAGATCGCCGCCCTGCCCTTCACAACCGAGTTTCCTCTGACATCGCCGCCGAGCGCATTCGCGACAAGATCGCCGCCTCCAAAAAGAAAGGACTTTGGATGGGAGGTGTGCCGCCACTTGGCTATGATCCACATCCCGACAAGTCTCGACGGGAACTTGTGCTGAATGAGACTGAAGCCCGGATCGTGCAGAAAGTATTTGCTCTCTATGATGCGCACAGCTGTCTCAATGTCGTGACCCGGAAAGCCAAAGACGAAGGGCTACGATCCAAACACCACCACTTCTCAACCGGCCGAGAACAAGGCAACCGCCCCTTCGGGCGCGGTCAAATCTATCACATCCTGCGCAACCCAACCTATCTCGGGCGTATTCGCCACAAGGAGAAGTCTTTTCCCGGGTTGCACGAGGCCATCATAGATCAGGCCCTCTGGGACCGGGTGCAGAGCAAGTTGGAATCCGCGGCCGTCCGCAGGAGAGGTGTCAAAACCATTTATCAAAAAGGCGCTCAAACCGGGGTCGCCTCGTTGCTTGGAAAGTTTCGCGATGAGACAGGCGACATCCTCACACCGTCCCATTCCCAGAAAGGCAAAAAGCGGCATCGCTATTATATCTCGAACCGTCTGATTACGGGAAAGCCGGACCGGGCTGCCTGGCGCTTGCCGGCCAGAGCGTTTGAAGACGCAGTCGCCGGTGCCATCGCACGACACCTCAAAGCTGCGGCTCAGCGCCATGAGATCCTATGCGCCATGGATGTTGTGGCCTCCAGTCAGGCCACAGAGACCGCCCTGACACTGACCGCCCGGATGGAACGAAGTGGGGTGGGCATTGCCGCAGGCCTGATTGAACGAGGCACAATCGGCAAAGGCAGTCTCGCAGTCACTCTTATTGCATCGTCTCTGTCCGAAGCACTTGGCCTACCCGCATCCGAGTTACACCCGTCATTGCTGCACATCGAGGCCCCACTGCATTGCCGCCGTCGTGGCGCAGAGATGAAGATCATTGCGGGCGACATTCAATCCCTGCCAGATAAGGCGCTCATTCGCGCGCTCAATAATGCCCACATTTGGGTGCGACAAATGAAGACGGGCGTCAGTGTAAAACAGATCGCCGCAACATCGTCTATCTCTGAAAGCTACGTCACCCGTGTCATCACACTGGCGTTTTTATCGCCTCGGATTCAGCGCGCCATTTTAGCCGGAACCCAGCCAGATGGACTGACAATGGAAACCCTTGTGAGAAGGTGCATTCCCAGGCACTGGCCGGACCAAGAAAAACTCTATGGAATTGGTTCAAAACCCTAATCCCTGATCCGTCAAAAATATTCCCTGATACCCAAAAAGAATTCCCTGTTACGTGGTTTGAAATTCCCTGTTCCATTGAGTAGGGAAATCGCCTTCTAACCGCCTGTAGTTGCTGCATTAAATTAGAGGGAATACCCAGCAAAACAGGCGAAACTACAAAAATTCCCTGTAAATTCCCTGTTAGCAGGGAAAATCAGGCCCAAACCTCACCGCCCAAATCTCCCAACAGAGACCAACGGGAAATCGCGCGCAAAATGACCTGAAAATTGTGTCTGAGGGAATATCTGAGGTTGCCAAGCCTCGGGAATTTGGGGTATAAATCCCGTTAATTACCCAACAATAACAATACGTTAATTGGGTGGCGGAGCGACAGGGATTCGAACCCTGGAGACGGTCTCCCGCCTACACACTTTCCAGGCGTGCGCCTTCGACCACTCGGCCACCGCTCCGTTGATGCGCTCTTTAACGAATATTGGATGGGCAGCGCAAGAGACAAACGGCCTTTGATGTGCGCTTTTATCAGATGTCGAGGTGTAAATAGACGCGGCGGTTTTGTCGCCCCTTCTTTTCCACTTTACCAATGCGCACACGACCGATCTCGCCGGTGCGCGCGACATGAGTGCCACCGCAAGGTTGCAGGTCAACCTGATCCCCGCCTTCTCCGATCCGGATCAGTCGCACCTGCCCCTCTCCCATGGGTGGTTTGACGGACATCGTTTTGACCAAGCTTGGATTGGCCTCAAGCTCGCCAGATGTGATCCAACCCTCAGTGATCACAAGATCGCGCTCAATCAATCGATTTAGCGAGTCGGTCAAGGCCTCTTTGTTTTCAAGAGCCTCAGGCATATCGAAATCCAAACGACCTTTGTCAGGGCTGATCGATCCACCGGTCACAGGTAGCGGGATGATCACTGACAACAGATGCAAAGCCGTGTGCACGCGCATCAGGCGGTGTCGACGTTCCCAGTCAAGCGTTTGGGTCACTTTGGTGCCAACAGGGGGCAAAGCGGCTGGCTCGGCCTGGACAAGAGCGATATCGTTACCTTCGGCCTTTACAGTCGTTGCGATTGGCATTTTGTACGAGTTCCAGGAAATGTCACCGCTGTCGCCGGGCTGACCTCCTCCGGTTGGATAGAAAAGACAGCGGTCCAGTATAATGCCTCCTTCGGGGGTGTGGCCGACCACCGTGCCCGTTGCCTGACGCAAATAGGCGTCGTCCCGAAACAACAATTCACTCATTATCGGTCTCCATCTCCGCCTGCGTCGCCGCCGCCATCATTGTCTTGTTGGCGGATTGTGTTCAATTCCGCCGGGCTCACCGGTTCGACCTGAACCGGGTGTTTGGCAGGCTCTGGTGTGCGCAGCCAGACATCCTGTTGTGGGAAAGGAATCTCGATGCCCTCTTCAACAAAGCGTCGGGCAATTTCATAATTCAAATCTGACCGCACACTCAGAACCCAGTTTACGTCCCGCAGGATGGCGCGGATTTCGAAATCGAGAGAACTGGCGCCGAAACCCTGAAACACGACATAGGGCGCAGGCGTTGCGAGGATCATCGGGTGGCCATTGGCAACTTCGAGCAGGATTTTTTCGACCGTTCGAGGATCGGTGCCATAAGCCACGCCAATTGGCGCAATCACCCGCCCCACAGTGCTGCCGCGGGTGTAGTTGGTGACAGTGCCCGCCACCAAATCGCTATTGGGAACAATCACGTCCGTGCGATCAAACGTTTCAATCCGGGTTGAGCGTACCGATATGTCACGCACATATCCCATCTGGCCATTAACCTCGATCCAGTCACCTTCTGCGATCGGGCGTTCGATCAAAAGAATAATGCCACTGACAAAATTCGACACAATGGTTTGCAGACCAAACCCGATCCCAACGGACAAAGCCGAAGCCACCAGAGCGATCGATCCAAGGTCGATGCCGGTATTGTTGAGAGCGATCATCGCGGCCAGGGTCAGGCCGACATACCCAACTCCGACAACCACGGCGTTTTGGCCACCAATGTCGAGCCTTGTGCGCGGAAGAAAAGTGTTTTTCAAAAACGCTTGTGTACCGCGCGTTATTGCATAGCCAATAGTGAAAATTGCCAGAAAAATGATGACCTGCGATGGCGAGATTGTAATATCGCCAACCCGGATACCAATCAGAATTTGGCGATAAAATGAGGTGATTTCCTGAGGCCGCATGCCCCAGATCAACAATAACAGGGGAGTCGAGAGCAAAACCATAGTGCAGGACAGGATCAACGGCCAAAGTTTGCGTTCTGTCTCTACTTTTGGCGCGGTGTCATCTGCAAACATTCGGTTGAACATGCCGTGCATCAAAATCAGCAAGGTCACGAGCTGCACCGTGTAGATCGCCGGAAACATCAGTGCTTCTGCCGCTCGTGTATAGCCGGCAATTGCCAACCCAACACCTACGACTGCGGCAATTTGATAAAAGCGCGCTAAGATCGATAGAAAATGATCATAATATTTTGCTTCACCGTCCGTCGCCCGAATATTGGCCCGTACGTTGGCTCGAAACAGCTGGGCGAACCGTAACATCAAGGCGCCCGCCGCCAAGAACAATGGAAAAAGGATGACCGAGCGCGAGTCTGACTCCCAGCCGTCAAAACTGGCGACAACCTCGAATACCTGATAAGTCGCCATGACAGCGCCTACCAAATAGGATGCGTTCAGAGCCTGACGCACTTGTTTTGGGTTCAGAGGAACTCGTTGGATTTCCGTGTCTGTTTTCGTAAAGACCCGCCGTCCGATCCAAACTGGCATAAGGTAGTGAAAGCCTGCCAAAGGCAGCACCCCGAGGATTTGCTCTCCGCGTAAGCCAACCAGGTCTGTGGCATAAAAAGCCTCAACAACCAGAAAAATTCCGATCAGCGGGGGGATGACATATCCTAAGGAAATTAAGAAAGCAACGAGTTCGTGCGTCGCTGTCCGTTTGGATTGCCGTAGCTTTTTCAATGCCCGCGCTGTCCAGAATGAACTGCGGAACATCAAAACCAACCCAATCGCCAACAAGCCCAGAAAGCTTAGCATATTTTGGAAAAAGTCCTGCGTCCGCTGCTCATATGTCCAGGCTGACTGAATCTCCGTGAAAACATGAGAAGCGCTACCGCTGATTGATCTTAACGCGGCATTCCAATTTCTAAGAAAGACTGGCGATGGATTGCGTTGGCGCAGCTCGCTGGCGTGGCGGTCCCGCATCAACTTGTCGACACCTTCAATCAGCTTCACGGCTTCGATGCTGGCCAGCTCTGCTTTGACAATCGGAACCCGCGCCGTGGAGAGAGCTGAGTTGAGTTTATCGCGCTGCTCAACAATTTCGGCCGACTCGTTCTCCGGGTTCTCAGGTGCATCCCCAAGCCGATCTAACTGAGCTTCCAGCGTTTCAACCGAAATTCGTGTTTGTGACTTATAGGTATCAAAGTCATTACGCCATTCAACCAGTTGGGCGCGCAGCGAATCCATTGCCGTTTCAGAAGCTCGCGCGGTTTGAATGGCTTCTTCCGCGCGTTGCGCGACCGAGCGCCATTTTTCAAAGTCCGGTGTTTCCGCTTGGGCGTGCACGCCATACCAGCCTGGTGTTAGCACCAGAACCAGTAAAACCAAAAAGTAGCGAAAAAACCTTATCAAGACTTAAACATCCTCAAAAACACCTGGAATGCTGGCGGGACCTTCTTTTAGCCATTTCGGGGCTGGCAGTCCCTTATCTTTCAGGAACTGTGGATTGAACAATTTGGATTGATATCGCGTACCATAGTCGCAAAGCACGGTCACAATTGTATGTCCCGGGCCCATTTCGCGGGCCATCTGCATTGCGCCGGCCACGTTGACACCAGAAGACCCACCAAGACACAAGCCTTCTTCGGACAGCAGATCAAACACGACAGGCAAAGCTTCTTTGTCTGGAATTTTATAGCATAAATCCGGAGTGAACCCTTCGAGGTTTGCAGTAATGCGCCCCTGCCCAATCCCTTCGGTGATCGACGTGCCGCCATGATCGATACCTGTGTACAGTTTGAACATGCCAGAGCCACCCGGATCGGTCAGTGCAACTTTGACACCTTTGGACTGGAGCGCGACACCTACCCCGGCGAGCGTTCCACCCGACCCGACTGCACAGCAAAACCCATCAACTTTGTGATCGGTTTGCTCCCAGATTTCAGGGCCGGTCGTTTCGATGTGGGCCTGTCGATTGGCGACATTGTCAAACTGGTTTGCCCAGATCACGCCGTTCGGCTCTGACTTGGCCAGCTTTTCCGCAAGGCGGCCAGAATACCGCACATAGTTGTTTGGATTGCTATAGGGAGCTGCCGGAACCTGAACCAACTCGGCCCCCGCCAAACGCAACATGTCCTTCTTTTCCTGACTTTGTGTTTCAGGGATGACAATGACAGTTTTGAACCCCATGGAGGCGCCCACCAAAGCAAGGCCAATGCCGGTATTGCCTGCGGTGCCTTCTACGATGGTACCACCGGGTTTCAGGTCGCCGCGCGCAATGGCATCTTTGATAATGAAAAGTGCCGCGCGATCTTTGACCGACTGCCCCGGGTTCATAAACTCGGCTTTGCCCAGAATTTCACACCCCGTAGCCTCGCTGGCTTTGTTGAGGCGTATCAGTGGCGTGTTGCCAACAGCGGTGGCCAAATCGGAGGCAATTTGCATGGGCGCGTTCCTTTTATAGTGCTTAAATCTGTGTAGGCCGTGGTCAGCGGGAACTCAAGCGTTGCCACGCAGCCTTTCACGATGACGTGCAAGCCAAAGACCCGCCAAGACCAAAGGCGCATTCACCGCCTGCATGTTGTCGACAAGCCCCATCAACTCATCAAAGCTGAACAGGTAAGATTTGATATCTTCGGCCTCGCTGTCCAATCCGGCTACTCCGGCGACGGTGTCGGGCAAATCCGCTAAGCCTATATAAATATTGTAATATTCTGTCGAACACCCCGGGGAAGCATAGCAGTGAGCGACTTCATGCAACGATTGTAGGGTCAGACCTGCTTCTTCTTCAGATTCACGGTGCGCTGTGTCTTCAGGATGCTCGCCTGCATCGACGCGGCCTGCGATGGGTTCCAACTGCCAAGGCAGCTTGTCGCCGCGGGCAAACGGACCAGGCCGGAATTGTTCGATCAGAAGAACCCGGTCACGAACCGGATCATAAGGCAGCACGATTACAGCGTCAGTTGCAATAAACACAGCGCGACGCACCATGTCGCTTTGACCGCCGTCGTAACGCCGAAAAGACAAGTCAAATTCGTTCATCGTAAAGAAATCAACATACGGGCGAACCATGGCGTGAACCTGAACATCTCTGTCACTGAAGCCGCTTGGCGAAGAACCGAGATTATGCATTCGCGCGTTGACCTTGGCGGTGGCGCGGGCACGGATCATGGGAAACATCGTTGCGATTTTTTCTGCACTGTACTGGCCAAAATAACTCATGACTTCGCGGGCAGCAAAAAGGGTCATCTCACCCCAATCCGCAATCCATTTTTCCAGACTCCAGTCTTCCCCAATTTGCCAAAGGTCTGGGTTCGGAAAATAGACTTCGGTCTCAACATCCAGCCCGTTGGCCGACACTAGGACGGGTTTCAGATCGTAGTCAAAGCCACCCTCGTAATAGTTCAGGCGCGCGATATCTGAATCCGACAGGCCAGAAACCAAAATTCCCTTGGCCCCGTCTCCTCCAGCTGAAATCATGGGAAAAACCTGGTTCTTTGCCCAGGAAACAGTGTGATTTTCGAGCTGCGCCTCACAAATATTCAGTTTTTTCGCCGCACGCCCCAACACAATTGCCAGCAATGGCACATATCGCAATGTGCCGTAAAAAAACAATGTTTTCAAAGAATTATCTCCAGCGACGGTAGGCGAATTCAGTGATCAGCCCGGAAACAACGGCCCCAACGACCAAAGTTACGATGATCTCGACATCTAGCAAATACTGGCCATAGTCTACACCTATCGCAAGAATGCCACGGAGGGCCTGCAGTAGGTTGCTATAACGATGTCGAAGTGCCTGATCGACCATCTCATAGCTACCAAAAACCAGCAGCGCGAATACGACCAAGAGGGCTACGGCCGTGATACCGTTATTTACTCCATCTACCACAGATCCACCGGCGCGGGCTCCAAGATGGGTCCACCCCACAATTAGCCCCAGAAAAGCTGTGACATAAGTAAATTTGCCGAAAACTGTTGCCTCGGGCATCAATGGTTTGACCATTTCGGCAATAATCGCGCTCAGAATGGCGAGGCATATGGCAGCAACAAGTCTTGAACCGGTGGGCATTAGGAAGGCCTGCGAATAGTGATTTGCGTTACGTCGCAGTTTCCGCTGTGAAACGCCGCCGCGCAAGAGGTCAGATAGAAATTCCACATACGCTGAAAACGTTCATCAAATCCCATCGCCTGAGCCTCCTGCCATTTGGCGTTAAAAGTTGCATGCCAACGGCGCAAAGTCTGACTATAGCTTTCGCCAAATTCAATGGATCGGACGAAATCGAGACCAGCATTCTTAACCTCAGTTTTCAGGGCTGTCGGGCTTGGCAGCATCCCTCCGGGAAAGATGTATTTTTGAATGAAATCAACACCTTTTCGATAGGTTTGAAACCGTTCTTCGGTCAGAGTAATAACCTGTAAAGTTGCGTTTCTTCCGGGTCTTAAACGGTCGCGGACAGTTTTGAAGTAGACGGGCCAGTATTTTTCTCCAACGGCTTCAAACATTTCAATACTGGCAATTCCATCATATTGCCCTGTTTCGTCTCGATAGTCCTGAAGCTTAAAGGTCACCATCTCGTTAAGTCCTGCATTTTCAATGCGCTGCTGCGCAAAGTTCAATTGCTCCTGGCTGATTGTCAAACATGTGACCTTTAATCCACGGTGCCTGGCGGCATATTCCGCAAAGCCCCCCCATCCACATCCAATTTCAAGCACATGGTCACCGGGTTGGGCCCCCATCTGGTCCACCATTGATGCGTATTTCTGTTCCTGTGCCTTACCAAGGTCCTCTTGGCCGCTTTGAAAAAGTGCGGAAGAATAGGTCATGCTTTCGTCAAGCCAAAGTCGATAAAAATCATTCCCCAGGTCATAGTGATAGGAAATATTCTTTTTGGCCTGTTCCTTGGTGTTTCGATTGGCCCAATGACGCATACGTTCATAGAGACGCACGAAAAACATTCCCGGAAATCCGTCATACAGAACATCATTGTCTGCCTGCAAAAAGTCCAGAAACGCCTGAAGATCCGGTGTGCTCCAGCCACCTTCAATATAGGCGTCACAAAACCCAAGATCGCCTTCTCGCACCAATCTGGCAAAGGTATCCTGGTCATGGAGACGAAGTTCAGCGACAGGACCCGCATCTGGGCCTTTGGCGCGAAACCGCCTGCCATCCGGCATTACAAAGTCTATGCGACCTCGCTGAATTCTTGTTGCGATGTCGTACACGTTGGCAAAATACCGAGGCAGATTGTCCTGCCCCTTTGTCGTCGTTAAGATCATCCCGCTTCCTCCCATCGCGGTTTGCCCCGAGATGCTAATGCGGAAAAACCCTTTTGGGCAAGACTTCTGTGAAAAGAGGCCAAATCAAGCGGGAACACGTGTGTGTTTTGGTGCGAAAACGCTGTTTTCGCACCTCAGAAAGCCAGATTGGATTGGTATTGACCGCTAGAGAACGGCCTCAAGTGCCCCAAGTAATGTGTCGATTTCGTCTTTGGACGTGTAGTGCACAAAACTGAGACGCAAAACACCGGTTGCAGGGTCTACCCCCAATGCCTCAAGCGCGCGAACGGCATAAAAATCACCGCCACCAGCCATGATCCCATAAGGCGCAAGGTCAGCCGCCAGCTGTTCACCGGGTTTTTTACAGGCCAATGCGACCGTCGGAGCGCGGTTTTCTGCCTGTGTAGGTCCGATCAGGCGAACTGAATTTCGGCTCGCAGCAAAATCCAGCAGTGGTTGAAGAAGGGTAACCTCATGAGCGCGCATCAAGTCGTGTACAGCCTCGCCGCGTCCAGCAGCCGTTTGTCCGCCGACACCATGGTGTTCAGCCAAAAGATCAATGTAATCCGCCATCCCTGCAGATGCAGCGACCTGAGCGTGATCCGGTCCGGCAGGCGTAAAACGCATGTAAAGAGTGTCTGCGTTGAAATAGTGTCCCTGATTGGGAAGCATCATCCCCAGATTCCGGCGGATCACCATACAACCCTGATGCGGTCCGTAGGTTTTATAGCTTGAAAACAAATAAATATCAGCCCCAAGCGCATCCACGTCCGGCAAACCATGCGGCGCATAGCTCACGCCATCAACGCAGACAAAAGCCCCCGCTGCATGGGCACGGGCCGAGATCTCTGCTACGGGATTGATCTCTCCCACCACGTTCGAACAATGTGGAAAACACACTAGGCGCACATCATCATCCAACAAACTGTCCAGCTTGGCCGGGTCTAAACGCCCGGTTTCGGGGTCAATACGCCATTCGCGCACCTCAATCCCCTCGTCCGCAAGGCGTCGCCACGGGCCGGTATTGGCCTCGTGATCCTGATTGGTCACAATGATTGCATCACCCGGCTTCAACCATTGGCGAAACGCCTGCGCCAGCACATAGGTGTTTTGTGTGGTCGATGGGCCAAATGACAACTCATCGGTCTCGACGCCTAGAATCGCGGCAAGCCGAACGCGAGCTTCGTCCATTTCTGCACCGCCAAGGCGGGCCGCCTCATAAGGCGCATAGGGCTGAACTTTGCGTTCGCTGTAAAACCGCGTCAGACGGTCAATCACAGGTCGACAGGTATAAGACCCACCCGCATTCTCAAAGAACGCTTGCCCGGCAAGAGAAGGTTTCTGAAAAGCCGGAAACTGGCTACGAACAAAATCAATATCTAACTGCATGGGCGGCCTCATTCATGGGTTTGAGGCAAGGTGCGTCAGAGCCGCACTCAGCGCAAGCCTAAAGCGTGTATCAGGTTTGATCCAGAGTGTGATCTGACGTCTGATCTGACGGCGTCAGCAGCACCTCGACCAGACAGGCGCCAAGGATCAGCACGGCGCCCGCCCACTCAATCCCGCTCATGCGTTCTTCGGGCAGGAACAGGCTGGCGGTGATCCCGGCGACCAGCACCTCGGACATCATCAACAGGCCGACGCGCCCCGGAAACAGGAATTTTTGCGCCCAGAACAGGATCATCACGGCGGGTATGATAAAGGCAATCGAGATCAGCGTCGCATAGGGTATCGCCGTACGCAACGCCTCAAGCGACGGGACCTCAAGCACCCCGGCCACGGCCCCCAACAGCAGACCAAAGAACGCGGTCGAGGCAAACTGGAACATGGTCATGCCGGGCAACGGCACGCCCTCGTATTTCTTGATCATCGCGGCCCCCATCGCCCAGGCGATGCCTGAGAAAAACGCGAACACATCACCAACGCCCAGGGGCACCGTATTGCTGCCACCCGAGACCAGCAACAACAGGCCGATCAGCCCAACACCAATGGCAACCCAGCGCATCACCGTGGCCTTTTCCTCAAGCCAGACAATGCCAATGAGCGTCGCCCAGACAGGTGTGAGGTAGAACAGCAACGTCGCGCGCATCACCGTGGTGTGCACGATGCCAACACCATAAAGCGCCATCCCCAGACCGGTAACCAGCCCGATAGCTGCCGCCTCGCGCATGTGGCCACGATGGGCCGCCAGCTGGAACAGGACCACAATGGCCAGTACCACCGCGCCCGGCGCATTCAACAGCGCCACACCCCAGCTGCCGCCAATGCCCTGACTGTCCAGCGCACGCAAAGGAATCCAGTAAAGCCCCCAAGCCGAGGCTGAAATGAACACGGCCGCTGACGCAAAGCCGGGAGTCGGAGAGCTCAATCGCATTGGGTTATGCGTCCAACGCAGCGCGAATTTTATCGGCCTGCTGTTTCAGCAAACCGAAATCCGCCATGGTTCCAGGAGGGCGTATTTTGACACCTTCGTGACGCGGAAGAATGTGGAAGTGCAGATGAAAAACCTCTTGTCCACCAGCGTCTTCGTTGAATTGTTGCAAGGTAATGCCATCGGCGCAAAAGGCCTGCATGCAGGCTTTGCTCAGTCTCTGAACTGTTGCGAGGCAAGCATTCAACTGCTCTTGGCTGGCATCCAACATATTGCGACAAGGGGATTTGGGGATCACCAGACAATGACCTTCAGCACGCGGCATGATATCCATGATCGCCAGCGTGTCAGCATCTTCGTACAGTTTTTCACTGGGAATTTCTCCCCGTAGGATTTTCGCGAAAATATTGTCGCTGTCATAAGCCATTTTTGCTCGTCCTCGCGCTGGTGTTTCGCGCAGATTAGCTGAACAATTCTCCAGCCAACAGAGGGCAATTGCGATTTCCCGGATTTCTGAAACGGATGGATTTCTCCGAACTGGTTTCCGTCTTGAGGTCTGTCTGCTATGCTGTGCTTTCGCTTGAATTTCGCCCCTGGGGGAGCAGCAAATGACTTTCGAAAAATTCTACGACCTACCAATTGAGAATTCGCTCGTCTATGCGGCTTGGACCTCCTCTGAAACCATCATTCCTCCGGCAGAAAGGATGCGTGTGGTTCCCAAAGTTGGCGGCGCCTATCATTTGTTTATGCCGGGTTCGGGTGATGTCCCAAGCTGCCAGGGTGTATTCTATGAAGTCTTTGCAAACAGCCGCTTGCGCTATAGCTGGAAATGGGCAGGTGACGAGGAAGAGACTGATATTACAGTGTCATTCTCTCCAACGGCTCTGGGCTCTCAGGTCACAATTCTTCATCAGGGATTTCAATCCGAGAAAAGCCTGAAAACCCATGCTGAAGGGTGGGACAATTTCATCGCCGGCCTGACAGAGTTTCTACAGGCCCGCGCCTAACGAAAAAAAGCGGACCACATTGGGCCCGCTTTTAGAAAATTGCACGTTTCGTAAGGAATTACGCGTTTACATCGACAACAACACGGCCTTTGACCTGACCTTTCAGGATATCCGCGCCTAACGAGGGCAAATCAGACAAAGTTGCTGGCTGCACCATCGCCTCCAGCTTGTCCATCGGCAGATCGTTGGCAATGCGCTTCCACGCTCGGACGCGGTTGTCATAGGGCTGCATTACGGAATCAATGCCCAACAGGTTCACGCCCCGCAACAGGAACGGAATGACGGTAGCCGGAAGGCCAGCGCCACCGGCCAGTCCAACGGCACCAACACTTGCGCCATATTTCATCTGACCCAGCACACGCGCCAGCATGTCACCGCCTACGGCATCCACACAACCAGCCCAGGTTTCGGCCTCGAGCGGGCGCTTCACGGTTTCGTTCAGCTCTTCACGCGCAACAACCTGCGTGGCACCCAAGGACTTCAGGTAATCGCCAGTATCCGGACGACCTGTCACACCGGCCACTTCATAGCCAAGATTGGCCAAGATTGCCGTTGCAACCGATCCCACGCCCCCAGCAGCGCCGGTGACCAGAACGGGGCCTTGGTCAGGCTTTAAACCATGATCTTCCAACGCCATTACCGCCAACATGGCCGTGAACCCAGCCGTGCCCACAGCCATTGCCTGTTTGGTGCTCAGACCTTCTGGCAGCGGCACCAGCCAGTCGCCCTTGACCCGCGCTTTCTGGCCGTATCCACCCCAATGCATCTCGCCAACGCGCCAGCCGGTCAGCACAACCTTGTCTCCGGGCTTGTAACGATCATCATCGGACGTCTCGACAGTCCCTGCAAAATCAATTCCCGGAACATGCGGATAGTTGCGCACCAACCCGCCGCCCTTTTTAGAAAGACACAGCCCGTCTTTGTAGTTCACGGTAGAATACTCAACGGCCACGGTCACATTGCCTTCGGGCAATTGATCTTCGCTAATTTCTTTGATCTCCGCGCTCGCCAGACCGTCTTCGTTTTGTTCCATCACCAATGCTTTGAACATTGTTTGTCTCCTAAGTCTTGCCCGGGCGATTTCCCAGACTTCATTATTTCAAAAATGCCCTCACCAGAGACTCCTGCCCCGGTGGTACGCGCTATTGCCAGAAAGCTTCGAATACCGATGCCGGGCGAATGCCTTCGGGTGTAATCACGTCAACTTCGGTGCCAACATTCCAGTGGGTCATCCGGATCATCCCGATTGCCACATTTGTATTGAAATCGGGCGACCATGCGGCGCTGCTGATGTTTCCGACATGCAGATTGCCATCCATTACCGGCCACAGATCGCCACAAGGCGGTACTGGGCTACCATGAATTTCGACCGGGCGTATCTGCTTAACCGGGCCCTCTTTGGCAACACGCAGCAAAGCATCACGTCCTACACAGCCAATTGCGGTGTTTGTATTACAAAACCTGCCAAGGCCGCATTCATGTGGTGTGTTGTCTTCGGTCATGTCATTGCCGTAGCTTAGCAACCCGCCTTCGATCCGCTCGATCAGGTTCGGGCAACCCGCGTGCACGTCCAAGTCCTTGCCCGCCTCCATCAGCGCATTCCACAGGGGCATGCCGATGTCACTGCCTTCAACGTAAATCTCGAACCCGCCCTGCTTGGAATAGCCAGACCTCGCAATCACGAGATTGCGGCCCATGAACTCGAACCAGCCAAAGCGGAAAAACCTGACATCACGAACTTTGTCACCAAAGACACGTGCCATCAGATCGTCGGATTTTGGTCCTTGGATTGCCAGTGGCGAAACATCCGGTTCGGTCACCAGAACGTCCAGACGATACCCAAAAGCAATCCCCTTGACCCAAAGCAACAGATCACTATCTGCAATCGAAATCCACCAGCGGTCTTCTGCCAGCTTAACCGCCACGGGATCGTTCAACATACCGCCGGTTTCGTCGACGATCGGGACATAGAAACACTGGCCGGGCACCATGTTGCGCAGATCACGTGGCGTGAGCATTTGCATCAACCGCGCGGCATCGGGTCCGCGCAACTCGACCTGGCGTTCACAGGATACATCCCAGACCTGCACCGCATTTTTCAGATGGCGGTAGTCTTCTTCGATTGAACGAAACACCGTGGGCAGTCGCATACGGTTGTAAACTGTGTAGCCTTTCACTCCGGCGGCCTCGACACCGTCAGAAAACGGTGTCCGCCGCAAGCGACGAGACAAAGAAATCAAAGCCATTTCTGATCCTCTGGCATGAACACCAAATCGGTGTCCCCTGTGGTCTGCCCCGCCGCTGTCAGCAAGGCATGAACCTGCCCGCGGTGATGGGTCTGATGATTGAAGAAATGCACAACAGCCTGCGCCACTGGTACGGTCACATCCCGGTTCTGCGCCCCGGAAAACCAGGTGATATCCCCGGTCAGGTCAACGTTGAGCACCTTGTCAGCCCATTGCCGGATACGCCCATCGGTACGAAAGCGTTCTGCACTCCACACTGCCAGTGTCGGCGTCATTTCAAGGCCTTCGTCGGGACCGACATCTGGCCCCGCACCTCCATCGAACCGGGCGATCCATAACAGATCGCCCCATAGCAGATGGTTCAGCGTTTTCATGATCGAGCCGAAAAACGCGCCTTTGTCAGCGCGCAATTCGGCCTCTGTCAGCTTTTCGGCTGCCGCCCTGGTCTGTTCGTTTTGCCACGCGTTATAGCGCGCCATCATCTGACAGAATTCGGGCGTGATCATCAGCGAGGGCCCTTCCAGTCGATCTGACAAATCTCGGCGGAACGACCATCGAAATCCCAAACACGGCCAAAGGCACGTACTTTGCCTTTGGTGGCTGTGGCCACAGTGATGTCGGGTCCCATCCAGTATTCGGTGTTGGTGACAACGATGTCTTCGCCACCCTTGCCTTCAACGGGCACAACGGCGCCTTGAATTTTCTTGCCGACCATCAAACGACGTTCATTGCCTTCGGTTTCAAACACGACTTGTTCGCGCTCTGCCCCAAGGAATTCACCCACCAGCATGCCGAACAAGCCAGTCGTGCCACGTGCAGCACCGCTAAAGATGTTAACCAGACCGTCATAGGCGGCCTCGGAAGCGCGGTCATCGATGTAAACGGCAGCCTTCCAGTTGCCTCGGCCCATGTTGCCCGGAATTTCCAGAAACAGACCGATGTTCAGACCCGACAGATCTTCGTCGCCGTACTGGCCTTCATCGATGCGCACACCGGCCCAGGCCTGACAGTGACCTTCTGTGGGTGGGTGTTTGCCGAGGCTGACCACGCAAGGACAGAACACGATGCAGTTACAGTTGAGGATCAGCTCCCCTTTGATGGTCCAGGGCACTGTGCCCACTTGATCTAATGCCATCTTACTTCCTCCGTATTTATGTTTCTCAAATTGCGGTGATGCCCGTCCAGGCTGCGGCGGCCAAAAGCGCAAAACCCAAGGGTCGAGTGACCCAGCGCCCAATTTCGGGCAATTTTTCCAGAACCATGATGATTGTCGCAAGCCCCATAAAGGCAATGTTCATCACGCCACCGACAAAGGCCAGCAGCATCAAAGCCCAACAACAGCCCAAGCAAACCAGGCCCAACCGGACGCCATTGCGCCAAGGACCCTCATCCCAATGTTGCATGAAAAACGTCAGCGGCATGCGACATTTGCTGAGACAGGCTTCTTTAACAGGTGAGAACTGGTAGGCGCCGGCGACTGCCAGCAAACCAGCAGACAACAACCCCGAACGGCTATCGCCAAACGCACTGATCAGATCCATCTGAAACAGGCCCATTTGCACCAACGCCGCAAACACTGAAAAGCCGAGCCACACCACCAGATATCCTAAAACCAGATGGCCGAAATTGGTGCCGTCCGTCGAGTGCCCTAGGTCATCGTAGGTGGCAAAGGCAGGTAAGGCTGTCGGTGCCATCATCGCGGCTGACATCAGCACCCACATGGCCAGAACGCGAAGGTATCCTGCTGCATCCGGCGTCACAGTGCATAAAGACACCCAAAAGTCCGAGCCATAAACCTTCCCGGCAGCCCGCAGATCCGTAGGCAATGACATCAGGTACAATACAACCCATGCGCCCAGAATTGCCCCAAACAAGGCAATCCAGTGAATTCCGGTCATTGATCTGATGCGGGCAGCAAACATCTTGCGCAGCCTCTTCCAATGGCGACTCATTTCTTGCAAGTAAATTGTCAGACATTTAAACTGCGATCAAACATTAAATGTAAGACAAATGAAAATAGACCCAAAAAGCAAAGCCGATTTGTCGGCCCAGATCGCCAAATCGATCCGCGATTCCATCATCAGCGGCGACATGGATGTGGATGAGCGCCTGCCGTCCGAAGCCGAGTTGGCGGACCAGTTTGATGTCTCGCGCCCAACCGTTCGGGAAGCCCTAAAAAGACTTGCGGCGCAAAACCTTATACGGACGCAGCGTGGAGCCACCGGTGGCGCATTTGTGCGGCGTCTGAGCTATGAAGACGCCTATGCCAACCACATCACCACCTCGACGCTTTTACTGTCGATGAATGCAGTGGATTTTGAAACCGCTTGCGAAGCCCGCTATGCGCTGGAACGCGCCTGTGCGCCATTGTCAGCTCTGCGTCGCACACCGGATCAACTGGCCACAATGCGCGCCGAGATTCACCGTCAGGCCCAGCCAGGTCTGTCAGATGAGAGTTTCTGCGACAGTGACGTCGCTTTTCATCGCGCGTTGGTGGATGGCGCAGGAAATCCAGTTTTATCCTATCAACTGGCCGGAGCGGTCGAGGCCATGCAACCTTTGATGAACATGATCACCTTCACGGAGCGTAACCGTGAAATGATCGTGGGATTGCACGCCCGGATCGCAGACGCTGTCGATGCACAGGACGCTTTGGCCGCGGACGCAGCATTGGCAGAGCTTACGGAATACACTTTGTCTCTGGGTGAAGCAGCGATGAATGCGCGAACGCAAAAAACGCCTAGTTCTTAGTCTTTAGTGGCTGAATCTCTAGTTGCGATTAAACGTGATGCTAGCGCCATATTGGCCCCACGCGGACGTCGTTTGTCCGTGCGCGGAAGACCCTGAATAGCTGGACAATCCCCCCAAGGATAAGACCTCAACAATTCCGCCTTCGTGAGCAATTAATCCGGCGTGCCGGGCGGCAGAACAAATATTGCTGTCAGACGTGTACGGGCCCACACCCCAAACCTGACCTTGTTGCAAAAGCCCAGGATCGCATCTGCATTGCAAAAAGGTGGCCCCGGATGGCATGACGCTGCACGCGGCAATTTGGTCGGTGCCGTTGACCAAAGAAAAACTTGTCGCATAGGCGCCCCATCCAGAAGTTGTTATCCCATTCGCAACTGACCCTTCATAGCTGTTTTGGCCGGGTCTTCGGATTGTCTGGACAAGGCCTCCTTGCGTATCAATGACGCCAGCGTGCCGAGCAGCGGCACATATGCTGCTATCGGCGGTATATGGGCCCGAGCCCCACACGGACCCCTGGGCAGAATTTGGCAGGCACTCACACAAATATTCTGCTTCGGCGGCAGGGTAAGCACCGCAATAAGGCGCCTTCTCTGAGGATGAATATGCAGCGCTTGGGGGTAACGAAAACCCAACGGTTGCAGCCACATAAACTATGAAAAGAAGCCAATGGACTGAGGACTTGCGTTGGCTGGTTTTATTCAAGTTTTTCATACTTTTCTCCCTCTAAAACAACACATTTCAAATTTCTTCTGACGACACTATAACCGCGTTCCGAAATTGTAGGAATCTGGCACCTTTCAAAAAGCGTCAATTGTGATCCCTTAAGTCTATCACATCTTACCCTTTGTTGTTTCGATCTGGCGCAATCCCGGATTTTGACTGCTGTATTGCCCTTTCAATCCTTTGACCAAGCCTCTATATTAGGTGTGTCTCTTCGGGGACTATGGACATAAACGCGCTCGCAATAAGCGGATCGGACCCGGGGGCGGTACCCGGCGTCTCCACCAAAAATCCTTCATTTGAGGATCATGGGGACGAAATAGGATCGACGAACGTCTAAAGGGGTTAGCTTTGTTTCGGCTGTCTGCCACCGTTATCGGCGAAACTTGTACAATTGCAAATGACAATCGTGCTCCGGCAATGGCAGTTGCAGCGTAAGCTGTAAATGTCGCCGAAACTAACTCCTTGGGTTTAGCGACCTAAGGCGGGGTTCGCAGGTACCTGGCAACAGAAACCTGCACTTTCCAACATTAACCGAATCCTCATGCCTGTGACTCATTGTTGTGCTGACGCAACTAGGATCAGGATGGATACCCTTATGGAAAAGCGACAAATTCTGGAAGATTGGTATCAACGTGTCTGGGTCGAGGGCGATCTTGATGCGATTGATGAAATGTTTAGCCCTGATACACAGGCAGCTGGCCTTTTGCCGGAAATGCAGATGGGGCCGGATGAGTTTCGCGAGCTTGTGCCAATGTTTCTCGCCATGGTCGAAAACCCAACCGTGTCGCTCGATAAGGTCATGGAAGACGGTGACTGGGCGTCAGCCCTATATTCGATGCGGGTAACAGATGCGAGTTCCGGAAAGCCTGTGATAGGCACGGGCCAACTTTTTGCGCGCTTCAACGGTGACAAAATTGCCGAAACCTACAACAGCTTTGATTTCATGAGCTTTTTTGAGCAAGTGGGTCTGCTGCCAGAGCAAAGCCTTGCATTGTGTCTGACTGGCCAGCGTATCGGTTAGATTTTCAGAATTGGCTTGCGGGAATCGGTCACGCATGATGCCCTAGGAGCTGTGCAAAATGCTCCCCCGATATCAGAACTGATCCGTGTTTTCGGACGTATTGGCCTGTTATCTTTTGGTGGGCCTGCAGCACAAATCAGCCTCATGCACCGCGAACTGGTTGAACAGCGGCCCTGGCTATCGGACAAGCAGTTTCTGGGCGCGTTGTCTTTTTGCATGATGTTGCCGGGACCCGAAGCGATGCAACTGGCCACCTTCACCGGCTGGAAACTGCGCGGCACAATCGGGGGCTTGATCGGCGGATTGCTGTTTGTCTTGCCTGGCGCTTTGGTGATTGCTCTTTTGGGGGGGCTTTACATTGGCTTTGGCGACCTGCCTTTGGTCAAGGCCGCGTTTCTGGGGGTTCAGGCTGCTGTTGTGGCAATTATCCTGCAGGCGCTGATCCGCCTATCTGGACGAGTGCTGATTGATTGGCCGGCGCGAATTGCAGCTTTGCTTGCTTTCCTTGTGTTGTTTACCTCGGCATTGCCTTTTCCAGCAGTGGTCATGATCGCAAGTTTTGTTGGGATGCTTCGGCCACGTGCCGATGATAGCTTTCCGGCGCCACCACGCGCCGCACCGTGGAAAGACACCGTTAGGACCATTTTGGTTTGGGGCACCTTGTGGTTGGTTCCGATAGCGGTCTTGATGGTCAGCGGAGCGACATTTCTGACCGACGTGGCCCTGTTCTTTTCAAAACTGGCCGTGGTTACTTTTGGAGGAGCTTATGCAGTTCTGGCCTATATGGTCCAAGCTGTAGTCAGTGAACATCACTGGCTGACAACGGCTCAGATGATGGACGCTTTGGGGCTGGCCGAAACCACGCCGGGCCCATTAATTCTGGTTACTCAATTTGTCGGCCAGCTGGCAGGGTACCAGCAAGGCGGCGTTTTGCTTGCAGTGGCGACCGGATTAATCACGCTTTGGTGCACCTTTATCCCTTGTTTTTTATGGATTTTCGCTGGCGCACCCTATGTTGAACGCTTATTGCAATTGCCCCGACTAAACAGCGCATTGGCGATGATTTCGGCAGCCATTGTCGGGGTTATAGCAAACCTTGGCTTGTGGTTTTCGCTGCATGTTTTGTTTGAGGACCATGTTGTTGTGGACCTCGGCACCCTGCCCGTCCTGTCCAGCTTTCAACCGATGGAACTGGCGCTGGTCGCCTTTGGTTGTGTTCTGATATTTGCGCTGCGTCTGTCCGTAGTTGCAACCTTGTCGGCATGTGCTTTGGCTGCAATGAACTTTGTTTGGATCTGAGTACATCTAAATTTGCGTGAGCATCTTTTGTTTCCCGACGAATCCACTATTGTTGAATCGGACGGACCAGAGGTGAGACCATGTCTCGGACGATTGATTATGGAAATCTGATGCACCGCGCCATGCGCAACCTCATTCAAGAGGTTTTGACGGATGTGCAAAGCAACGGGTTACCCGGCGAACACCACTTCTTTATCACGTTTGATACGCATCATCCGGACGTGAACATCGCGGATTGGCTGATTGATCGTTACCCGGGCGAGATGACCGTGGTGATGCAGCATTGGTACGATGATCTGCAAGTTTCGGACACGGGCTTTGAAGTCACACTGAATTTTGGCGATTCTCCAGAACGGCTTTGTGTTCCTTATGATGCGATTAAGACCTTTGTAGACCCTTCGGTAGAATTCGGGTTGCGGTTTGAAACTCAGGAAGATGAAGACGAGTCCGAAGAAGACATCCCAGAAATTTCATTGGCCGAGGTTGAGCCAGAAGATGAACCTAAGAAGGATGCCGAGATTGTGAGTCTCGACAGTTTCCGCCGCTGACATTTCGACCCTTCTAAAATCTGAACAGTTTTTGGTTCCCTCCACCGCGTCGTAGTTTCGCAGTAACTTGTATTCCATTGTATACTTATTGAACTTTCCCGCAGTTTGGCTATGAAGTTCCTGACCTATTCAATGGAGCCTCGACATGACTCAGACCCGCACCGAAACCGACAGCTTTGGCCCTCTCGAAGTTCCTACCGACAAATATTGGGGCGCGCAGACCCAACGTTCGATAATGAACTTTCCAATTGGTTGGGAAAAACAGCCCGTTGCCATCGTGCGCGCACTTGGCGTGATCAAACAGGCATGTGCCATGGCTAACAAAGCCAGCGGCAGCTTGGACGGTACAATTGCGGACGCCGTCATTCAGGCTGCAAGCGAAGTAGTTGCAGGCAAATTTGACGACAACTTTCCTTTGGTTGTTTGGCAAACCGGTTCAGGCACGCAATCAAATATGAATTCGAACGAAGTTATTGCCAACCGGGCGATCGAAATTCTGGGTGGTGTAATCGGCTCAAAAGACCCTGTTCATCCGAACGATCACTGCAACATGGGCCAATCATCCAACGATACGTTCCCCACGGCGATGCATGTCGCCACCGCGATGAGCATCCGGGACGTTCTGATGCCCGGCCTGAGCAAGCTAGCCGAGGGGCTTGAACAAAAATCAGAAGAGTTCAAAGACATCATAAAGATCGGCCGCACCCACACTCAGGATGCCACACCGCTGACTTTGGGGCAGGAATTCTCGGGCTATGCACATCAGATCCGTCAGGGAATTGCGCGCGTCGAGGTTGCCTTGCCCGGAATTTACGAGCTGGCTCAGGGCGGCACCGCTGTGGGTACAGGATTGAACACCAAAAAGGGTTGGGGTGAAACCGTGGCCGCCAATATGGCAGAGATCACAAGCCTGCCGTTTGTCACCGCCCCCAACAAATTCGAAGCCTTGGCCGCACACGATGCGATGGTCTTCATGTCCGGCGCCTTGGCGACGGTCGCAGGTAGCTGCTATAAAATTGCCAATGATATCAGATTCTTGGGGTCAGGACCTCGATCCGGTTTGGGTGAATTGATCTTGCCAGAAAACGAACCCGGTTCATCGATCATGCCGGGCAAGGTGAACCCAACCCAGGCCGAAGCTCTTACACAAGTGGCAGCTCATGTTATGGGCAATGATGCAGCTATTAAATTTGCAGGCTCGCAAGGTCATTTTGAACTGAACGTCTATAACCCGATGATGTCCTACAATCTCTTGCAGTCTATCCAACTGTTGGGAGATGCGTCTGACAGCTTTACTGAGCGTATGCTGCTGGGCATTCAGGCCAATGAACCTCGGATCGACAAGCTGATGAAAGAATCGCTGATGCTTGTCACTGCCCTTGCCCCGACAATTGGCTATGACAACGCCACCAAGGTTGCCAAAACGGCGCATAAGAACGGCACCACTCTCAAAGAAGAGGCGGTGGCACTGGGATTTGTGGATGAAGCAACCTTTGACGCAGTTGTCCGCCCTGAACAGATGATCGGCCCCAAGGACTGATGGCACAGCCGGTCAATCTCAACCGGTTCAAAAAACAAAAAGCACGGGCCAAGAAAAAGGCCCGTGCCGACGAAAACTCGATGAAATTCGGCCGCACTGGGTTGGAAAAACAACGCGAGAAATCAGAACTAGACAAGACCGTGCGCCATATTGACGGTCACAAACGAGACGACACATGACCGCTCGACCCATCAAACGATCTCTGACTTTGAAAGGTCACCGGACCAGCGTTTCGTTGGAAACCGAATTTTGGCTGGCATTTCGGAAGATTGCCGACGAAAAACAAATTCCAATCAATGAGTTAGCAGCCAAAATTGATGCAGATCGAGGGCTGGACTCAGGGCTAGCCTCAGCGATCCGAGTCTTTGTCCTGACCCATTACCAAGCCAAAGTCAGGCCCTCTGAGTAAGGGATTGGTTCAGTCTGTCTGGATGCGTCAGGCAGACTCGGCGGCCACCAGACGAATCCGTTCAATCATGGCCCTCAGACCGTTCGATCGCTGCGCTGATAAATGATCGTTCATTCCCAGACGCTCCATTTCGGCGCGGGCATCGATTGCAAGCACGTCTTTGCAGGATAAGCCATTGTAAAGATTTCTCAAAACGGCAATCAATCCGCGGACAATCATCGCGTCGCTATCGCCATCAAAGCTGAATGTGCCATCCACGATCCGCGGATGCAGCCACACCTGACTGGCACAACCATCCACTTTGGTCGCAGGCACTTTAAGCGCGTCCTCAAGCGGTGTCATGTCCTTGCCAAGATCAATGACATGGCGATACCGATCTTCCCAATCTTCGATGAATTCAAAGTCTTCGACAATTTCTTCGAAAGCGGCACTTGCCATGATCGCATTCCTTTTTTTCGTTCATTTCACCTAAGACGACCGGGTTCAAAGGTCCAGACCCTGCCTTGACGCTTTTCAACTGCGACGCAATCGGGTAACCCAGAACAAAAGGATGTCGAGGTCGATCTGATGCGGGTTTTTGTTCTATGTCTTGCCATTGCTGTAATGGGCGTAAGCGCGTGCAACTCGCGGTACAACCCGGTCAACTGGTTTGATGGCTCTGAGGAGGTGGACGTCGAAGGTGGGGCTACGGCCAACCCACTTATTCCGGCGAAATCAGGTTTTGTCTCAAAACCTGACGAGGTCTATCCCGGAATTACCGTGGCCAAAATCACAGAGTTAAAAGTTGAGCGGGTGGCTGATGGGGCTTTAATCCGTGCGGCGGGCGTCGCCTATGTTCAAGGAGCCTTTAGTGTTAAACTGATGCCCCAGAATGACGGCAAACCTGTCAAAGGCGTTCTGACATACGATCTGATGGCCATTCATCCAGCCAGCGGATTCAGAGGTGGCGCAGATAACACCCGTCTGGTGACCGTGGCCCACAGCCTTACAGATCAGCAATTGGCTGGTGTGCGTACAATCAAAGTTGTGGCTATTGAGAATGCCCGCCAGGCACGTCGCTGATCGTCAGATCTTGATCACACGTACAGATTTACCTTTGGTTGTAAGGGCGATTTCACCAGAACACAGGCGCAATGCGTCTTCTCCAAACACTTCATGGCGCCACCCACTCAGGGCGGCAACATCACGCTGACCCGCCGCAATGGCGTCAAGGTCCGCAGAGGGCGCGATCAATTTGGACGCCACGCCTGAACTTTCGGTTTTCGCTTTGAGAAGCACGCGCAAAAGGTCGGACAAAGCCGGGTTGACCTGAAGCTTGTCACGGCTGTTTTCGACGCGGGGCATATCTTCGGGTGGCACAGCCAGGCCCAGTTTCACGCCATTTAGAATGCCTTCGGCAATTTCGCCCTTGCGGGCTTCGCGCAGCAACAGTCGTGAACGGCCAAGATCCTGCATGGACTGCGGCTTGGTCGAGGCCAGTTCGATCAACGCATCATCCTTGAACACCCGGTTGCGTGGGATGTTTCTGCTTTGGGCGTAGCCCTCGCGAAAACGGGCCAACTCGCGGACCACGGCCAGAAACTTGGGCGATGTGGTGCGTGTTTTAAGACGGCGCCAAGCCTCCGACGGCTTGACCGTGTATGTGTCGGGGTTTGTTAGAATCTGCAGTTCTTCGCGCACCCAATGGGCGCGCTGAGTTTGTTCCAGCTTGGCGGCCAGAAACTCATAGATTTGACGCAAATGGGTGACATCAGCGAGCGCATATTTTTGCTGGGCTTCCGTCAAAGGGCGACGCGACCAATCGGTGAATCGGCTGGATTTATCAACCCCTTCTTTGGCAATTTTGCGCACCAGAGTTTCATAGCCTGCCTGTTCGCCAAACCCGCAAACCATTGCAGCCACTTGGGTGTCGAACAACGGGTCTGGAAACACCCCTGCTTCGACAAAGAAAATTTCTAAATCCTGACGGGCAGCGTGGAAAACCTTGACCACGTTTTGATCGCGAAACAGCTCGTACAGCGGTTCAAGTGACATCTCGCCAACCAAAGGATCGACCAAAACTGCGTCTTCTCCAACCTCGTGATCGGGCACAGCCATCTGGATCAGGCAAAGCTTAGAGTAATAAGTTCGCTCGCGCAGAAATTCCGTGTCGATCGTGACATAGGGTTTTGTATGGGCCAGTGCACAGAATGCGGCCAGTTCTTCGGTTGTTGTCAAAGTTTTCATGTACGAGGTTTCTTTACTCAATCAGTTCCTGCCCTGACACGGGCTTACGTTTAAAACGCCGGAATTGCAAATTACGGAGCAGGCAGGCTTCGCTGGCGAAGACGCGACCGTCAGAGATAAACAGGGGTCGTGTCCCCGGCCGCAAAACGGCGCAGTACTGCAGGGTATAATTGGTGTTCTTTCTCCAATACGCGCGCCGCCAATTGGTCTGCCGTGTCACCTTTGATTACAGGCACTCGCGCCTGTCCCAAAACCGGGCCGTCATCCAGCGCAGGTGTTACCAGATGTACCGTGCAGCCGTGTTCGACGTCGCCAGCTTCCAGCGCACGGGCATGGGTGTGCAGGCCTTTGTATTTCGGCAATAGCGACGGGTGAATGTTGAGCATGCGCCCTTCCCATGGGGCCACAAACCCTTCGGTCAAAACCCGCATAAACCCGGCAAGACAGATAATATCGGGTTGCACGATATTCAGAGTGGCCTGCAGTGCCGTTTCAAAGGCGGCACGATCACCCAGAAATGGGCGGTGATCGACCACGGCAGTTGAGACATCCATATCATCGGCTTTGATCAGCCCACCGGCATTTTCGTCATTGGCCAGAACCAGAACGGGCTCGGCTGGATGGTCGCCAGACAACATATCCTCGACCAGACGGACCATGTTGGACCCGCCCCCGGAAATGAAGATGGCGACGCGTTTTTTCACAGCAATTTGCCAGAATAGCGCACACCTTCTCCGGCAGTGACATGGCCCACACGGTATACGGTTTCACCTTCGCTTTGCAGCAAGGCTTCCACTGCATCCGCCTGATCTGCCGACACGGACAGAATCATGCCCAGACCACTGTTAAAGGTTTTTAGGATTTCAGCTTCATCCATATCGCCGGTTTTTGCCAGCCATTGGAACACGGGCTGAAGTTCCCAGGCATCAAGATTAATATCTGCGCCCAGACCTTCGGGCAGAACCCGTGGCAGGTTTTCGGTCAGACCTCCGCCGGTGATATGAGCCAGCGCATGCACGCCCCCTGCCCGCACGGCTGCCAAAGCCTGTTTTACATACAAACGTGTTGGCGCCAGCAACGCGGCACCAAGTGTGCCTTCGCCCCACGGGCAATTATCATCCCAGCCAAGGCCAGACACCTCAACCAGTTTGCGCACAAGGCTGTAGCCGTTGGAATGTACCCCGTTTGAGGCAAGGCCTAACAAAACGTCACCTTCGATAACGCCCGCAGGAAGGTCTGCGCCGCGCTCCATTGCGCCAACTGCAAATCCGGCCAGATCAAAATCACCCGCTTCGTACATGCCGGGCATTTCAGCTGTTTCACCACCGATCAACGTACAACCCGATTGATAACAGCCCTCTGCGATGCCTTCGATGATGCGCGCTGCCTGATCCATTTCCAGTTTGCCGGTGGCAAAGTAATCCAGAAAGAACAGTGGCTCGGCGCCCTGACACACAAGATCGTTGACACACATGGCCACCAGATCAATACCCACTCCGTCGACATTGCCGGTATCAATCGCAATGCGCAGCTTGGTGCCAACACCATCGGTTGCCGCCACAAGTATCGGATCAACGTATCCGGCATCCTTGAGATCGAACAACGCTCCAAATCCGCCAAGACCTGCCATCACGCCTGACCGTTTGGTGCGCTTTGCCGCTGGTTTGATCCGATCCACAAGGGCGTTGCCCGCGTCGATGTCTACACCCGCATCTGCATAGGTGATGCCGTTTTTGCCGTCGCTCATGATCCACTCCATTTCAGGACTTGCAGAGGCACTAGACCATCATTTGACAACAGGCAACGGTAACTCTTGACGCGGGCGTGTCTTATGCTAGCAAAAGGGCCTCAAGGGTGGGCCTGTAGCTCAACTGGTTAGAGCAGAGCGCTCATAACGCTTTGGTTGCGGGTTCAAGTCCTGCCGGGCCTACCACCAAACCTCACTACTGTTGTCATCTGATCGCCGTTCAACGAACTCCACCGAAAATATGTGCTTGGAATTCAAGGACAATTGCGCTGTGGTTGTACAAAGTTGAGGTCGTCGGATGAACACGGAGACAATGGATCGCGAAATTCGCGTAGGGATGACTTGGTGCGATATTGATATCTGGTGCGGCCATTGCTCAGGAAACCAAATCCAATCCCAATTTATTTCGCCATTGCTCGGATATCTATAATGATTACTCGGTCTACCTAAATCGCCAACGCGATGACTTTATTGATGAAATCAATACGCATGCTGATGAAGTTGGCTGTCTGGATGAAATTCGGAAATTCATGCGCAACGGTGATGAGGTTTGGAGCAAACGAGATCGCGCTTATCGAAAATACTCCCGCGCCTACGATGAATACGAATCTTTCAATGTTGGAGACAAACAAGAGCGCGAGGCCTTTGAGCGAATTGCGGGTTGTTCCAATTCTGAGGGTGAAAAACCGAATGCCAGGTGTTTTGGAAGCCGGAGCAGAAATACGCTGGATCAATTCTGCGATACCGGAGAGTCTCGGTATCAAGCATTTTGTTCAACCTTCAAGTGAGTGACATACTTCTTTACGGTTTCGAAAAACGAAACAGGCATTTGATACGGGATTACTTATGGCTTTATTGATTGACGTCGGAATTTCAGACTGGATGAGCGGGCAAGAGATTGCCGCTGCTGTGGCCGAGTTTGATCCGGGTTTGGACATTCGCACACGTGAAACTTTGGGGAATGCAAAGGATATTCGCGTGGTGGCCGTATCAAATTTTCTACCAGATATTCCTGCATTGTTACCAAACCTTGAATTGGTTCAAAAGCTTGGCGCAGGTGTTGAAACCATTGTGGATCATCCTCAATTGCTAGATCACGTCCGCGTGGCCAGGTTGAAACCTGAGGCTCCGGCACGTGAAATAGCTGAGTTCTGTCTGGCTTATGTCTTGCGAGAGCAACGCAATATGCGCCTGCATGAGGCTGGGCAACGAAAGGCTGAATGGACATCTGTCGCGCCCAAGGAAACCTTAAAAACCACAGTTGGGGTTTTGGGGCTGGGCCATATCGGCGGGTACACGGCCACTTTGTTTCGTGATCTGGGATATCGTGTATTGGGCTGGAGCCGGAGTCAAAAGTCACTGGACGGAATAGAGTGCCTATGTGGCCAAGACGGCCTTTTGAAGCTTTTGGAAGATTGCGATCACGTTGTATCAATCCTGCCGTCTACAAAAGACACACGGGGCCTGTTTGACGACGCCATGTTCTCCGCCATGAAGCCGGGTGCTACCTTTGTGAACGCAGGGCGCGGCGATCTTGTGGATGAAAACGCCTTGGTCAGGTCTTTGGCATTGAATAAGCCCGGTCATGCCGTGCTGGACGTTCTGTGCGAAGAACCGCTGCCCGCAGGCAGCCCTTTGTGGCGAAATTCATCGATCACCATCACCCCACATGTTTCTGGATGGCATCTGGGGGATGCCTTCAAAGATGTGGCCGAGAATTATCGCAGGTTGGTTGCCGGTCAGGGCTTGCTGCATGAAGTGAATCGAAAGTTGGGATACTAAGCTCTCTAACGCCCGATCACGATATCAGCTTGCAATCCACCCAAGGTATCACTGTCGCCAAGCCGCAAAACGCCACCGTGGGCTCGTGCCACATCAGCCGCAATAGAAAGACCAAGCCCAACACCGGTACCTTTGTTCTGATTTCGTGCAGGCTCGAGTCGGGCAAAAGGTTTAAGCGCTTCTTCGCGATCCTCAACCGGTATGCCCGGGCCATCATCCTCAACCCGGATTCGCAGAAATTTGTCCGTCAACTCAAGTGAAACCACGGCACGGGATCCATATCGCACTGCATTGCCAATCAGATTTTCCACCGCCCGCTTGATACCAACCAGCCGCAAAGAAACAACGCCCTCGCCGTTCACTTTACCCAAAGAAACATCCCGTCCCCCCCGGGCACCGTCTTCGACGAGCCCCTGCACCAATGCGATCGGATCCACTTCTTCTGGTTCCCCTTCTGAGGCCCCCCGCGCGAAACTCAGAAATTCATCAAGCAACCGCTGCATGTCTTCGACGTCTCGTTCAAGGAGTTCTGCCTCTTCATCATCCAAAAGGCTCAGCCCCAATCTGAGCCGCGTCAAAGGTGTTCTGAGATCGTGGCTAACACCTGACAACATCATTGTGCGTTGTTCGATCTGACGCTCAATACGCGAGCGCATGTCGAGAAACGCGTTGCCGGCTGATCTCACTTCGATGGCTCCGCCGGGGTTGTAAGGGATGTGACGCCCCCGTCCAAAGGCCTCAGAGGCTTGTGCCAATTTGGTAATCGGACGCAGCTGGTTTCGCAGATAAAGGTAAGAAATCAGCGTCATAAGGCCACCAAATCCAACCATCACCACCAATAGCTGATGTGGGTTTGATGCCGAAACCCGGACGCGGTCAAACTGTACCTGCGCGGTTCCCTGCTCGGTTCTGACATAAATTCGCATGATCCGGTTATCGGGCAATTCGACCTTGCTGACCTCGGGCACAAACCTTTGCAGCGTATTTATCACCACCAATCCGGAAAAATCGAACCAACGGCGCTGGTGTGCTTGTGGCTCTTTCACATCAAGAACAACGGACAAATCAAGACCATCGACCAGCTCTGCCAGTTCATCGCGACTTTCGGGGCGGCCATTCAAACTGTTTACATGGCCGATCAGCAGATTAATTTCACGCGACACGGCGTGCGTCATCTGCTCGGTCACCCCTTCAAAGTGTCTTTGAATAAAGGCCGTGGTGACCACCAACTGCAAGGTTACAACCGGCAAGATCAGAATCATTGCAGCGCGGCCATACAAGCTGCGAGGCATATAGCGTTTGAGCCAATTGAACATCATCGCTAAACCATGCCGTGACAGGCAACGGAAGGAAAGCCCATGGATCCCAAAATCCTTGAATTTGATCCCAAAGCGGGGGACCCCGAGATTCTGGCGCCGGGCCTGCGTCGTGTTCTTGCCCCCAATCCTTCACCGATGACTTTTCGCGGCACCAACACTTATCTGGTTGGAGACCGTGAGATTGCCGTGATTGATCCCGGTCCTGACAGCGATGTCCACCTTGAGGCCATTCTGGCGGCCCTCCAACCCGGTCAAAGCATCAGCCACATCGTTGTCACCCATGCCCATATCGACCATTCTCCTTTGTCCTCAAAGCTGGCGCAGCGGACCGGCGCCGGGATTTGGGCTTTTGGCGACGCTTCAGCCGGGCGAAGTCTGGTCATGCAGGATCTCGCGGCACGTGGTCTCGCAGGTGGCGGCGAAGGTGTGGATGCATCGTTTCAGCCAGATCATTTGGTTGGCCATGGCGATCAGATCGAAGGCGATGGCTGGGTGCTGGATGCCATTCACACCCCGGGCCATTTTGGCAATCATCTGGCCTTTGGCTGGAACGACATCTGCTTTACAGGAGATCATGTGATGGGATGGGCCAGTTCTCTGGTATCGCCCCCTGACGGAGACCTGACGGATTTTATGGCGTCTTGTGATCGGTTGCAGCTGAAAGACTGGCGGGAATTTCACGCGGGCCATGGCGCTCCTATCCTGTCCCCACGGACGCGGCTTCAATGGCTGATTGAACATCGTCTGGGCCGCGAAGCAGAGATTCTTTCTGCTCTCGAGACAGGCCCTTCTCGCGCATATGATCTCGCCTGCAAGATTTACACCGAGACGCCTACGGCCTTAATGGGCGCCGCCACAAGAAACGTCTTTGCCCACCTTGTTGATTTAACTGGAAAAACCCTCGTTAAACCTCAGTCAACGCTGGAAACCGAGGCGGTTTTCGAACGGCTCTGAGAAAAAATGCACGAAACCGGCAAATAGTGACAAAATCCTCTGGACGTCCGAAAAATCCACGGCTATATCACCCCACATATTCCGGCGTAGCTCAGCGGTAGAGCAGTTGACTGTTAATCAATTGGTCGTAGGTTCGATCCCTACCGCCGGAGCCATAAAAAGCCACTAACCTCAACGGGTTAGTGGCTTTTTTGATTTTTGGAGATTTCGGAAATTGGCACAGGGGTAACGTTTAGGGTAACAGACAAACTGACTGTTAAGCGTTTTCCCCTGTTTCGTTCTTCACTTCCCTCTCCATTTCTTCGCAGAGGTCGATCAGGTCGCATGCCATCTTCTCGGCCAATTCAAGCGCTTGGTCGATGCCACGGTTTTCCATTTCAATGGAGCCGCAATCATTATCGAAGGCACTATAGGCGACCGCGATGAGGCTCCGAAGGCGATATGCCATTGTGCTGGCCTTGCTTTTCTGGATCTGCTCCTGATCATAGTTGATGAAGGTCATGCTGCCACCTCCGGCAGGTTCAATGCGTCCAAGGCATTGTCGATTTCCTTAATCATATCTTCAGCAATGTAGATCAGCGCGGCTTGGCCTGCCTGGCAGGCATTTTCGCCCTCCAAATAGGCAATAGCCTGAATGACACCCGAAAGGTGGCAGGTCTTGTCTTGAACATCCGAAACGTGAGAACGTAACGCCCGTAAAGGCATGGCTTCGCCGGTCGCACAAATGCGTTCTTTGGTCATTGTTTTGGTCCTTAGATTAGAGTATCAACGTTTTTAGTTGATAACCTCACGGCAGTTTGCCGTCAATGAAAAACGTTGAAAATGACACCAGCACAATCACGGGCAGCTCGCGGCCTAGTTTCTATGACACAAACTGAATTGGCCAAAGCAGCCAGCCTTGGACAATCAACTGTGATTGATTTTGAGAAAGAGCGCAGAGAAGTTTCTGAGAACGCAAAGGAAGCCATCCGCACCGCCCTAGAAACCGCAGGTGTAGAGTTCATTGCTGAGAATGGTGGTGGTGCCGGAGTGAGGTTGAGGAAATGAATTTAACCGTTACAGCCATTCGAGACGAAGTAGCTCGCTTGAAGGCAGCAGCGGAGCATC
>NZ_FQZQ01000013.1 GCF_900142085.1 Shimia gijangensis | reverse complement strand
TGAGACAATCTCTTCCGGCTTCAGTCGCTTGTTTGCCATTCTTAGTCCTCCGTTTCCTAACCTTAACGGTGGACCCATTCAGATGGGGAGGCTCACCCGCCGACCTGCCATTGCTGCTGGTCGGTGCGGTGTTTGCGGCCTCCATGCTGCAGGCCGTGACCGGCATTGGCTTCGGCGTCATTGCCGGTCCTGTTCTGATTGTGACAATGGCCAACGCCGGAGCCATTCAGGCTTCGATCCTTTTAAGTTTATTGATCGCCCTGCTGCTGTCGCCAAGCACGATTCCAAGAGTTAACCGCCGATTGTTGGCTCCCTTGTTTCTGGGAGTGTGTATTGGGACACCGATTGGCGCACTGGCATTTTTGACACTCACCATCAGCTCGCTCAAGCTTTGCGCTGCGGTCATTGTTGGTTTCATGACCTTGGTGGCGGCCGGTGTTTTGTCCCGTTTCCCGATCTTTGAAAACGACACACGCATTCGGCGGGTTGGTATCGGTGTTGTCAGCGGCATTCTGAACGCCGCGCTGGCAATGCCAGGGCCAGCCGTCGCGGCCTACGCAACCGCTATCAAGTCAGACAAGTCCACGATCCAGGCGACAACTCTTGTGACCTTCTTGCTAGCATATCCGGTCGCCTTTGCCTTTCAGGCCGTCTTCGTGGGGATTTCAAATGAGGCTCTGGAAATCTCAATGAAGCTCGTGCTGCCAACATTGTCAGGCACTGTTTTGGGTGCCTCTGTGGCACGATTTGTTCCTGAGCGATTGTTCAAGAGTGTCACGGTGCTCTTTCTGATCATGAGCGTGCTCCTCTTGGTCTCTGCTTAAGACAAGGTAAAGAGAGTCGAGTGCGGCTGGGGTGAGACAGCTGAAGCGAGGAAATTTGTCTAAAGAACAAGCAGGGTAACAATAAAGTCGCAAAAGCTGTACCAATTCACTTCGGGAAAACGTCCGTTTTCCGGAATACTACCAATTTGCGTACTGTGGGTGTCTGGCATCTGTCACACCTGAGAGTGCCATATCTTCAGGATCCAGGAGGATACTATTCAAAGCCTGCATTTCGCTGGACAAAACGGGCGGTGTGCGTGCAAGGCCTCCCGGACCGAAATACTTTGTTCCGCCCCCAGCACCTGTCCGCTCATTGTCAGGCGCTTTACGGCGCACCAGGCGGTAAAAAGTGGGCCCAGCGGGGTGACTGGAGCATCAGAGTGCATCGCGACATTCAGACCCAAATCAAGCCCTGTCCGCGCTGCATTCATGCGCTGAGCACGGTCTTTTCCGATGGTGAGGGCGACATGCTGGTCACCAAAAAACCAGATGCGATTAGAGAAGAAATTCACACCGATCCCAAGTTCGCAACAGCGAAGAAGCTGATCGCCGCCCATCATCTGGCCGTGCTGCAATGTATGACGGTGGTCCTGCCATGCATGTTTGCTGGCCGCAGCTTTCAAAGCGTCGAGCGCAACTTCGGACGCCTCGTCGCCGTTGACATGTATGTGCATTTGCACGCCTTCACGATGAAATACGTCGCAAGCAGAAAATATCTCAGCAGGTGCGGTATTCCAGATGCCCTTGGGCTGTCCACCGACGTACCCTGGTGATTTCACTCTGGCAGTCCAACCCTGAATTGAGCCATCGGTCATCAATTTGACAGCACCGAGGCGCAGCTTGTCAGTTGAACCGCCACGCCACGATTTGGCGCGGGCAGCCGTCTGTTCCGGGTCAGCGCCAGCCGCGCCGAGGGCCGGCACAATGCGCAGCGGAAAGGCGGGCTCGGATGTAATGCGTAGCATCAAATCCAAATCATCTTCGGTCATGGATGAATAGAGATCTGTGGTCGTCGTGACACCGGCGCGACGGGCCACTTCGCCATAGGCGCGTATCGCGCGTTCCGATTGCGCCAGCGTGCGGAAATCGATTGCAAGCCGGTGCATGATTGGGAACATGGCCGCCATTTCCTGAAGCTCGCCAGTGGGTTGGCCATCAGGGCCTTTTACCACGCCCTCAACCTCGGACAGATCGTTATACCCGGCGAGAGCCAACGCCGCAGAGTTCACACACATGACGTGGACGTTGGAGAACAGGATCGCGATGGGACGCGTCGGACTGATTTCATCGAGATGATGGCGGTTAAGGCGCTCGGTAGTTAGAAAAATTGGGTCAAACCCCCAACCGACGAGCGGCTGGCCGGCAGTCAAGTGAACTTCGTGTTGAACCAGGCCGGAGATGACTTCGCCAATATTCGTCATGCCCTTGTGCAGCACACCGTCAGGATCCAGCCGATCATGAAAGCCGGCATATGTGTATTCCCACATTGCTCCCGCCATCATATGAGCATGGCCTTCGACGAAGCCTGGCATCAAAACGGCATTGCTCAGCCGATCATCGGTATTGGTGATCCCCAAATCTTTGGCACAATCGGCATCGCCAACGGCCAGAATTTTGCCCGCATGCACAGCAACATGGGTGGCCGTTGGGCGATTGGGATCCATAGTCAGAATTTTTTTGCTTTGAAAACAGTGATGTTCGACATGCCAGACCTCTCCTGTCCATCAGCGGTATCTTATGTAGGAACATTGGGAAAATGGGCACGGTTTTATGTGGCTGAGACAAATGCTGCGACGAACATGAACTGAAAAGTTCCGTCGCGTCGTCATTCTCGTATCCAGCCAATCGTGTTGGATACATCTTAACACGCTGTTTAGCGCGCTGTCCAAATTTGCCGGGCCACTTCGACGTCAGGTCATTCTTGAAATCGTTGACAACATACTGAGTAGTATGTTTGCATGATGCCCAATTGCTCCTGTCCGGAATTCCTGAAACCATGACCAGCGCTTTGCCTCGTGTTCCCAAACCTGAAAAACGCGACCGCTATGAAGAGCTTTTGGTTGCGGCGGCGGAATGCTTTCAGAAACAGGGTTTCTCTGCCACCTCGATCGACACGGTGGCGCGGTATCTGGGGGCGACCAAGGGGCGGGTGTACCATTACTTTCCGTCCAAGATGGATCTGTTCAATGCAGTACGGGATCGCGCGATGGCGTTGGCCTTTGATGCCATTCGCCCCGGTTACGAGTCCGACTTGCCACCTGTCGAAAAGTTGGCAGCAATGTCCACGGGTCACGTTAAGGCCATGATGCAACACCATTCCTATATGCAGGTTTTGCTGGATGGACTTCAGATGCAGCGCTTTGGCGCAACAACCGAGTTTCAACGCGCCGCAATGGAGCGTCATTTAGGCGAACGAAACGCCTTTGAGGCGTGCTTTCGCGAAGTGCTGCAGGCGGGGTGTGATGCGGGTGACCTCAAGCTTGGCCGCATGTCCTACATTCTGCAAAGCTATCTTGTCGCCTTGAATGGACCAGTGTTCTGGTACCGACCTCGCGAAGGGGATGATGATGAAAAATATGCAACCATTGCCGAAGACGTTGTGCGCTTTGCACTGGCTGGGGTGGGCGTAGCAGAGTTCCCTATTCTCTCGATACGCAGCTGAGGAGGCTGAAATGAGCGATATTCCAACGACGATGTTTGCGGTTCTGCAAAAAGGTGATGGCTATTCTGGCCGGTCCGACGGTCCCGCGATTTCGGACGCGTCCGAGTATCTGGAGCCAGCTGACATTGCAGTGCCCACTCCGGGTCCGGGTCAGGTGTTGATCAAGCTTCGTGTGGCTTCCGTAAACCCGTCTGATCTGCATTTTATCAAGGGCGAATACGGCCAACCTCGGCTCAAAGGCAACCCTGCAGGTTTTGAAGGTTGTGGAGACATCGTGGCTGCTGGTGCTGGCGCCGAAAAGATGGTGGGCCAGCGCGTCAGCTTTGTTGTTGCCCAAGGGTGTTCCGGTGCCTGGGCGGAATACGCCACAACAGATGCGATCAATTGCATCCCTTTGCGTCCGGATGTGTCCGACGATGACGGGGCCGCGCAAATTGTGAACCCGCTCACCGCGATGGCGATGGTTGATATTGCCCGTCAAGCCGGGGACGCCTTTGTGGTGTCCGCAGCAACCAGCCAATTGGGCAAGTTGATGGTGTCGTTGGGCCGTGATCTGGGGCTCAAAACCATTGCGCTTGTACGCCGGGAAGAGGCCGTTGCACCACTCAAAGAGATGGGCGCGGCAGAGGTTTTGGTGACCACCGACCCAGAGTTGCTCCAGAAATTTGCAGCGATTTCTGCCGAGTTGAAACCGCGCGTTTTCTTGGATGCGGTGTCTGACCAGCTGTCTGAACAGATATTCACAGCCATGCCAAACAAAGCGCGTTGGATCAGCTATGGCAAGCTGAGCAACGAGCCGCCCAAGCTGACCCAGATGGGGCAATTCATCTTTATGGGTAAACAGATCGAGGGCTTTTGGCTCACCAGTTGGATGCGCTCAACCCCACCTGCGGATCAGATTCGCGTGGTTGGAGAAGTGCAGGCGCGTTTCGCGGATGGGCGCTGGAAAACCGATGTTTCGGCTCACTTGCCGCTTCGTGACGTTGTGTCAAACCTGGCCGAAGCCCTGAAAAAGACTGACGGTAAGGTGATGATTACGCCATAGTATAATCAGATGTTGCCGAGGGAAGAGGAGCCCGAAGCAACATCAGGACGCTGGTCAACCGGCGCGGGGAGGAAGACTTGGATATTTTGCAACTGCTGATCAGCGGGCTTGCGAATGGCTGTGTATACGGCCTGATCGCGCTTGGCTTTGTTCTGATCTATAAGGCGACCGAAGCCGTGAACTTCGCCCAAGGCGACTTCATGATGCTGGGCGCGTTTTTTACGATTGGTCTGACCAACACCGAGTATATGGGATTGCCGTTCTGGATGGCCTTGCCGATCTCAATTGGGATCATGGCGTTCTTGGGCTACTTACTGGATCGGTTTGTAATCCGCCTGATGTTTGGCGAAAGCCAGACGGCTGTAGTGATCCTGACCATCGCGCTGGGCTTTGTCATCCGCTTTGTCGCGGGTCTGATCTGGGGCCACGAGCCACAGTCGTTGCAAAACCCGCTGGCAGGCAAAGAGCTGCACTTTGGAGGGCTTGTTCTGGGGCTTGAGGATGTGGCGGTGATCATTGTGACCATCTTGCTGACCTGGGGTCTTTATGAATTTTTCAACAGAACCAAAATGGGTCTGGCCATGCAAGGCGCTTCGCAGAACCAGCTTGCGGCCTATTATATGGGTATTCCGGTCAAACGGGTTCAGGGCTTTATCTGGGCACTGGCCGGGGCCGTGGCTTGCGTCGCTGGTATTCTGTTTGCCGCCAAGGGTGCTGTAGACCCCAACACAGGCCTGATGGGCATCAAAGCCTTTGCTGCGGCTGTGATCGGTGGCTTTGGCAGCCTTCCCGGCGCGCTTGCGGGCGGGTTGATCGTCGGCATTATCGAGCCCTTCGCCAGCCGCTACATTGCAGCAGGCTACAGTCAGATCGCACCTTATGCACTGCTGCTGGCGGTGCTGATCTTCCGTCCGCACGGGCTGTTCAGCCAAGTGCGCGTGAAAAAGGTGTAGCCCCATGCGTATTGTTTTCAAAACCGACTACATGCAAGACATCCGTCCCTGGAAAGACCGCTATCAGCTGGTGCTTTACCTTCTGCTGTTGACTCTGATGCTTGCGGCGCCTTTTGTGATTGATGCGTTTTATCTGGGCGAGCTGAACAACGTCCTGATCTGGGCGATTGCCGGCATGGGGCTGATGGTTCTGACCGGACACACCGGACAGGCAAGCCTTGGCCACGCGGCGTTTCTGGCGATGGGCTGTTACACCAACATTATTCTGATGGAACAGGGTCTGCCATTTATGCTCGCCTTCCCGCTGGCCGGGATCATCACCGGGCTGGTGGGCATGGTCATCGCCATTCCGGCACTTCGCTTGCATGGTATCTATCTGGCGATTGCCACCATGGCGATGTCGATCCTTGTGGACGACATCATTGTTCTGACTGAACCCTGGACAGGTGGAGTGGGTGGTAAATACGCGCCATCGGTGAATGTGTTTGGCATTATGATCGACCGCTGGGGCACCCCGCGCGAGTTTTACTATCTGACGCTTGGCGTCGTCGTCGTGGTCACACTAGGCTATATCAACATCCTGCGTGCACCGCTCGGGCGCAGCTTTATTGCGGTGCGGGATTCAGAAGTCTCGGCCCAAGCCATCGGCATTGATGTGGCCCGCACCAAGGCGATTTCCTTTGGCATTTCCTGCGCGATCACCGGACTGGGTGGCGCATTGATGGGATTGTTCGCGGGCGCGTTCAACAATGAAACCTTTAGCGTTATTATCTCAATCGAACTGCTGATGATGATCGTCATTGGTGGCCTTGGATCCATTCACGGAGCATTCTTTGGCGCCATCGTGATTGGATTTCTGCCGCAATTCCTGTCGCTGTCCAAAGAATGGGTCGGATCGGTTTTCGGGGGCAGCAATGTTGCCATTCCGGGGCTTGAGTTTGGCGTGTTTGGTATGATCCTGATTGCCTTTATCCTGTTTGAACCGATGGGGCTTTACGGCCGCTGGCTCAAGGTGCGCACGTTCTTTGAGCTTTTCCCGTTCTATCGCAAGGACATGTTCAAACGTCAGAAATCCTATCTGAAAACGGAGCGTCTGAGATGAGTTTTCTCGAACTAAAAGACGTGACGCTCAAATTCGGGGGCGTGACAGCCGTCGACAATCTGTCCTTTTCAGTCGAAGAGGGCGAAGTCTTTGCCATCGTCGGCCCCAATGGGGCTGGCAAGTCGACAGTGTTCAACCTGATCTCTCGGTTTTATGACCCGCACAACGGGTCGATTAAATTCGATGGCCATGACCTGCTGAAATCCAAACCCAGCGGTGTCGCAGCCTTTGGCGTGGCCCGGACCTTTCAGAATATCGAACTGTTCGATCAGGCCACCGTTCTGGAAAACCTGCTGGTCGGACGTCATCGCCACCGTCAAAGCAATTTCCTGACTGAGCTTTTCTTCACGCCATCAGTCAAAAAACAGGAAGTTCAAAACCGCCACATGGTCGAAGAAATCATCGATTTCCTTGATCTTCAGGCCTACCGCGAAAAACGTATCGCCGGTCTGCCCTATGGCGTGCGTAAAGTGGTTGAGGTGGCCCGCGCACTGGCCACTGATCCCAAACTATTGTTGCTGGACGAACCCGCCTCTGGCCTGTCGGTTGAGGAAACCACCGACATGCGCTGGTGGATCGATGATATTCGCCGGCAGATGGGTATCACCGTGCTGATGGTCGAACATGATATGGGGCTGGTGTCGGGCGTGTCCGACCGTGTGCTGGCCATGGCTGATGGCGCGAAACTGGCGCTGGGCACCCCGGTCGAAGTGCAATCCGATCCGGCCGTGATCGAAGCCTATCTGGGGCATGTGGCATGAGTGATCCAATCCTGAAAATCCGCAATATCGAAAGCTTCTATGGCCCGATCATGGCCATTCGCGGCGTGTCATTGGATGTGCATCAGGGGCGCATTGTGTCGATCCTTGGCGCTAATGGTGCCGGCAAGACCACCCTGATGAAAACCATCTCCGGTGTGATGGATCCCGAAAAGGGCCAGATCATCTTTGAAGGTCTCGAAATCCAAGGGCGCGAGCCACACAAGATTGTGCATGATGGCATCGTGCACGTGCCAGAGGGGCGCGAAGTGTTCCCGCTGATGACGGTCGAAGAAAACCTGGCACTTGGGGCGTTTACCCGCAGCGACTCGCATGGCATCGAACGGGATCGCGAGATGGTGTTTGACTATTTCCCAATCCTGAAAGAGCGTCGCAACCAAGAGGCGGGCACGCTGTCCGGCGGCCAGCAGCAAATGCTGGCTATTGGTCGCGGGCTGATGGGTAAACCCAAGGTGATGTTGCTGGACGAGCCGTCGCTCGGCCTCTCACCATTGTTGGTGAAAGAGATTTTCACTATCCTCAAACGTCTCAATGACGAGCAAAACATGACCATGATGCTGGTGGAACAGAACGCCAGCGCCGCGCTCGAGCTGGCGCATGATGGCTATGTCATGGAAGTGGGCCGCATCGTGATGGACGGCACCGCAGACGAGTTGATGAAATCCGAAGACATTCAGAATTTCTATCTGGGTGTGCAGGAAGACGGCGCGCGTGAACAACGCCGCTGGAAACGCAAGAAAACTTGGAGGTGAGCGCGATGAACATGCAAACCCCTGTAAAATCGACCACAATCAATGGTGTGACCTACAACGCCGAAGCCGGGCAACGTCCTGTGCGCGTCGATAGCTGCACGACAATCGTTGAGTTGTTCCAGAAACGTTGTGCCGATCTGGGGCCAAAAACCATACACCGCGAAAAAGACCTCGGGATTTGGAAAGAATTCACGTGGAATGATTATTGGAATCACGCTCTCTGGATCGGCATGGGCCTGCGCAAGCTGGGTCTCAAGCGTGGCGAAGTGGTGTCGATCCTGTCAGAGGATCGCAAAGAGTGGGCCTATTTCGATATGGGTATCCAGTCGGTTGGTGGCATCGCGTCAGGTGTTTACACCACCGATTCCGGATCACAGCTGAATTATCTGGTAAACGATAGTGGCAGCCGTTTTCTGGTGGTCGAAAACGAAGAGCAGCTGGACAAGTTTTTGACCCACGAAGACGAGATGCCAAGCCTTCTCAAAGTCATCATCCTGGAAGACGAGGGTCTGCACGATCTGGACCACCCGCGTTGCATGTTGATCAGCGAACTATATGAGATTGGCAAGGCTGCGGATGCCGAAGATCCCAATGCGTTTGAGGCCGAGATTGCAATCGCCAAACCAGAAGACACAGCCCTGTTGATTTATACATCCGGAACAACGGGTATGCCCAAAGGGGCCATGCTGGGGCATGAAAACATCATGGCAGCGATCGAGGCAGGGGCCCGTCGTCTGGCGGTGCTTGAAACGGATGAACAGCTTTGTTTCCTGCCGCTTTGTCACATTCTGGAACGGGATGTGTCGATCTATTTCCCATTGGCAGGCAAATGCATCGTGAATTTTGCCGAAAGCCCCGAAACGGTTTTCAACAACCTGCAAGAGGTTTCCCCCAATACGTTCACGGCTGTGCCGCGGGTCTGGGAAAAAATCTACTCCCAAGTCCTTATTATGGTGCAAGAGGCCACTCCGGCAGGGCGATTGGCTTATGGTCTGGCGATGAAGGCAGGCCAAAAGCGCGCTGGCTATCTGATAGGAGGCAAACCCGTCCCTGCTGGCGTGGCGGCGAATTTCTGGCTGTGGGACAAGCTGGTTCTGCGTAACCTGCGCCGTATGCTCGGCTTTGACCGGATGCGTCGCGGCGGCACAGGAGCTGCACCGATCTCGCCAGAATTGCTGAAATGGTATTGGTCCATCGGTGTGCCCTTGGTCGAAGGTTACGGCATGACAGAGACCGCTGGCCTGGCCACGATGAACACGCGACATGAAAACACTGTGGGAACGATTGGAATGCCAATCCCCGGATACGATCTCCGGATTGCTGACGATGGTGAAATCCAGACCAAGGGCCTCAATAACTTTCAGGGCTATTGGCGCAACAATGAAAAAACCGCTGAAACCTTTACCGACGATGGCTGGCTGCGAACCGGTGATGTGGGCAGCGTGAATGACGCCGGCTTTGTGACCATCACCGGACGTCTCAAGGACATCATCATCACGGCTGGCGGCAAAAACATAACGCCCGCCGAAATCGAAAGCCGTCTCAAGTTTTCGCACTATATTTCTGATGCGGTTATTATTGGTGACCGACGCAAATTCCTGACAGCGCTGATTATGATTGATCAGGAGAACGTCGAGAAATACGCTCAGGACCAGAAAGTGCCGTTTTCGAACTTTGCCTCGCTCTGCGCGGCGAAAGAGGTCAAGGACCTGATCGAAGCCGAAGTAAAGTCCGTGAACAAAGAGTTCGCGCGCGTCGAACAGATCAAGGATTTTCGCCTGATCGACGTACTTTTGACCGCAGAAGACGAAGAACTGACCGCCACGATGAAGCTCAAACGCAGCTATGTTGAAAAGGCGCACAGCCACCTGATCGAGGAAATGTACTAGGAAACGCGAAAAAATAGAAATTACCAAACGGGAGGAATAAAATGAAAACATTGGTAAAAAAACTGACTCTGGCGGCGGGTTTCACCGCAGCAGCGTCAATGGCATCCGCCGAAGCTCAGGGAGTGACCGACACTGAGATCATCATCGGTTCGGTGAATGACTTGTCGGGCGTGTTCGCGGCTGTTGGCGTTCCGGCGACCAAGGGTGCGAACCTTTATTTTGACAAAGTGAACGCCGCAGGAGGTGTGCATGGCCGCACCATTCGGTTCGTCACCGAGGACCACGGCTATCAAATGCCGCGCGCGATGCAGGGCTATAACAAGCTTTTGAACCGCGACAAGGTTTTTGCCATGATGCAAAGCCTCGGCACACCCATGAATATGGCGGGTTTTAAACTGCTCGACCCCAAAGGCATTCCGAACGTGGCCCCACTGACTGCCGCGCGTCAGATGCTGCAAGATCCAATGCACAACAAATTCACATCGTTTTCGTCCTATTTTGATCAGGCGCGTGTGGGTGTGAAATATCTGGCCTCTGAGTATGGCGGGAAAAACGTCTGCGCGATGTATCTGCCAAGTGACTTTGGCAAAGAGATACTTGAAGGCGCTATGGAAGGCACCAAAGAGGCGGGCCTCAGCTTTGTTGCCGAGACAACGCACAAGCCTGACGAGAGCGACTTTGTAGGGTCGCTGTCCAAGCTGAATGAAGCTGGGTGTGAAATCATTGCCGTTGGTATTCCGGTTCGCCAAGCGATCACTGTTGTTGGTACAGCCAAGAAGATGGGCCTTGCTGACATGAAGTTCCTCGGTACATCGGCAAGCTTCCTGACGGTTGTTTCCAAGGTTCCCGGAGGCATCACCGAAGGCTTCTATGCGGCTGCAAGCTGGCAAGATTTGTGGGCGCGCGCAGCTGAGCCTGCTCCAAAAGCGTTCATCGAAGAATACAAAGCCGCCACGGGCGAAGATCCGGCGGGATTTGCGATGCTTGGGTATAGCGCGGCCGGTTTGGTTGTCAGAGCTCTTGAAGCTGCAGGCCCTGACCTCACTCAGGAAAGCTTCATCGCAGCGATGGAAACTCTGGATTACACAGACGAACTTGTGGGTAACCACATTGATTATGGTCCTGAAGATCACCAGGGCGCGAACACAGTTTATGTCTCGGTCGTCAAAGACGGCGGCTGGGTCAAAGTTCACGAAGAATAAAGACAAATGGAGGGCGCCCGCCTGAGACCGGGCGCCCTCCACCTTTGATTTCAGGTGACATTATGACGGATTTGCATGAATTCCGCGCCGCAACCCGCGCGTGGCTGGAGGAGAATTGCCCGGACGAGATGCGCCAGCCGATGTCCGAGGCGGACGTATGCTGGGGTGGCCGCAATTGGACCTTTCAATCACAGGCCCAACAGGACTGGCTCAAGCGCATGGCGGCCAAAGGCTGGACCGTGCCGACATGGCCAACAGTTTGCGGAGGTGCCGCCCTTAGCGGCGATCAGGACCGCATTCTGAAAGAAGAGATGGCCCGCATCAATGCGCGACCGCCATTGCAAAGCTTTGGTATCTGGATGCTGGGGCCCGCGCTTTTGGCCTTTGGCACCGACGCCCAAAAACAGCATTTCCTGCCCCAGATTGCGCGCGGCGAAATCCGCTGGTGCCAGGGCTATTCAGAACCGGGTGCCGGGTCCGATCTGGCATCCTTGCAAACCAAGGGCGTCGACTGTGGCGACCATTTCGAAGTGTCCGGCCAGAAGATCTGGACGTCCTACGCCGATCAGGCCGACTGGATTTTTTGCCTTGTGCGCACCGAGCCCGAGGCCGTGAAACACAAAGGCATTTCCTTCCTGCTGTTTGACATGGCCAGCCCCGGCGTCACCACCAAACCGATTCAGCTAATCTCGGGATCTTCACCATTTTGCGAGACTTTCTTTGATGCTGTGAAAGTCCCAGCGGAACAGATCGTTGGCGATCGAGGCAATGGCTGGACCATCGCCAAATACCTGCTGACCCATGAACGCGAAATGATCGGGGCGACGGATTCTCCTCTATTCGGCAGCGAAGATCTGGTCGAAGCCGCACGCGATGCCTTGGGTTTGGATGATCAGGGTCGCTTGGATGACCCGATCCTGCGCGGTCGCATTGCTGACTTCCTGATTGACGAAATTGCCTTTGATGCCGAACTGGCCCGCGCCAAGAGTTGGATACGGGCTGGTAAGCAACTGGGCGCTGAATCCGCGACGCTGAAGTACACAGGAACCGAGCTGAATAAGCGCCGCCAGGAATTGCTGATGGCCGCGGGCGGTCTGGACGCGTTGGAGTGGGATTTTACCGATGCCGCCGCTGACGAGAAAGCGTCGCTTTGGTTGCGCTCCAAAGGCAACTCAATTGAGGGCGGCACATCCGAAGTGATGTTGTCGATCCTGTCCAAAGCCGTTCTGGAACTGGGGTGACGTCATGCGTTTACTGAATGAAGAACAGACAATGATCCGTGATATGGCTGCGGGCTTTCTCGACGAAAAAGCCCCGGTTGACGCCCTGCGAACCCAACGGGATGCGGGCGGTGGATTCGATGCGGCCTTGCTCAAGGACATGGCCGAAATGGGCTGGTTCGGCATGCTGCTCGGCGAAGATGCTGGCGGCGTTGACATGGGCGCGCAAGCCGCCGGACTGGTCGCCGAAGAAATGGGCCGCCGTCTGAGCGCGTCACCTTTCCTGTCTTCTGGTGTGATGGCAGCTACGACCCTAAGGGCAACATCCGAAACATCCTGGGCCGCCAAAGTCGCAGTTGGTCATGCCGTTGTCGCAATGGGGATCGATGAGCGCATTCGCCACCGCCCCAACGCTATCGAAACCCGTGCTGAAAAGTCCGGCAACGGGTTCGTTTTGAATGGCGCCAAAAAGTTTGTGTCCGACGGGGCGGGCGCGGATCGTATTATCGTTACGGCCGGTACTGACGATGGGCTCGCGCTTTTCCTGATTGATCCGGGGCTGGATGGCGTAGACACGCGTGCGCTCAAAACGGTGGATAACCGCAACGCCGCAGATCTGTCGTTTTCAGGTGTTCAACTGGATGGCGCAGCCCTTTTGGCCATCGGGAGCGCAGCACAGGATGCCTTGGACAGCGCGCTTCGTGTCGGGCGATCTGTGGCGTCTGCAGAACTGATTGGCGTCTCCAAAGAAGTCGCTGGCCGCACCACCGCCTATCTGAAAGAGCGTAAACAGTTTGGCCTGACACTTGCCAGTTTTCAGGCACTGCAGCACCGCGCTGCCGATCTTTATACGCAAATTCAAACCACCGATGCGGTCGTTGCGGCGGCCCTTCAGGCGATCGATGACGGCGCGGAAGATGCCGAACTGCTGTCCCGTGTGGCCAAAGCCAAAGCAGGCAAAACCGCGTCTTTGGCCGTTCGTGAGGCGCTGCAAATGCATGGCGGTATTGGCATGACGGACGAGTTGGATATCGGTCTGTTCATGAAAAAGGCCCGCGCCTGCGCTGAATATCTGGGTGATGGTGAATGCCACGGCGAATGGCTGCTGCAACAGCGCGGTCTTTAAGGGATTAAAAAGGGGGTTAGGAACATGGCGACACAGAAACAACACCGCACCTGCAACATCTGTGAAGCGATGTGTGGGTTGATTGTTGAGCATGATGGCAATGATGTTCTGTCGATCAAACCTGATCCAAATGACCCATTGTCTCGGGGACATATTTGCCCCAAGGCCGTTGCCTTGCAAGATTTTCGCACTGACCCCGACCGTGTCACCACGCCGCTCTTGAAAGTTGATGGTGTGTTTCGCGAAATTGGCTGGGACGAAGCTTTGGATATCGCCGCCGAAAAACTGCGCGCTGTTCAGGAACAACACGGGCGCGACGGGGTTGGCGTGTATCTCGGCAATCCCAACGCGCATAAATTTGGCAACTTGCTGAATTTGCCTGCCATGGTCAAAGCGCTGGGCACCCGCAACCGCTACTCCTCGGCCACGGCAGACCAAATTCCGCATCACGTCGCGTCAATCCATATGCTGGGCCATCCCATGCTGGTGCCGATCCCGGATGTGGATCGCACCGATTTTATGGTGATCATCGGTGGTAACCCGGTCGTGTCCAACGGGTCGATCATGACGGCCCCCGGCTTTGGTCGTCGCATGGAAGAGATCAAAGCTCGTGGTGGCCGTGTCGTGGTGATTGATCCCCGCCGTACCGAAACCGCCGAAAAGGCGACCGATCACTATTTCATTCGCCCGGAAACCGATGCCTTCCTGATGCTTGCATTGATCCATGAAATATTTGCCGCGAACCTTGTGGATGTTGGCGCGCTGGCAACCCGGGTCAAAGGATTAGGGGCTCTGCAGGACGCTGTCGCGCCTTTCTCGCCCGAGATGGCGGCAGATCGCACCGGAATAGACGTTGAAGCCATTCGCAAACTGGCACGGGATTTTGCCAACGCGCCCTCGGCGATCTGCTATGCCCGCATGGGCGCATCGACCCAAAGCTTTGGCAGCCTGTGCCAATGGGCCAACAATGCGCTCAATATCATCACCGGCAACTTTGATCGTGCAGGGGGGGCAATGTTCACCACGCCCGCGCTGGATTATGTCGCCATGACCAGCCGAAAGGGCCAGCAACGCACATACCCCGAGCGCCGCTCACGTGTTTCAAACCAGCCGCTCTATAACGGTGAGTTTCCAGTCGCCGTGATGGCCGAAGAGATGGAAACGCCGGGAGAAGGGCAAATCAAGGCGCTGATTTCCGTGGCAGGCAATCCGGTGCTGACCGCACCAAATGGGCGACGTATTGAAAAGGCGTTGGAAAATCTGGATTTCATGGTGTCGATCGACATTCATATTAACGACACCACGCGTCATGCAGACCTGATCCTGCCCGGCACTGTTGCTCTTGAAGAAGACATCTATGACATGGTGTTTCATTCGTTTGCGGTGCGCAACACCGCCGCCTACGCGCCTGCGATTTTTGCGCCGCCAATGGGCAACCCCAAAGAATGGGAGGTCATTGCCCGCCTGACGGCACGTCTGACCGGGGCGAGCAAGATCGGGCCATCACCCGAACAAATGCTGACGATGCTGTTGCCTCAGGGGTATCACGCCGAGCAGGTCACGCTGGATACGCTTGCGAATGCCGAAAGCGGCATTGACCTTGGGCCTTTGGTGCCAAATGTCTCTGAGCGTCTGGAAACCCCGGATAACCTCATCAATCTGGCGCCCGCCGTTTTCATCGATGACCTGCCCCGATTACTGGACTTTGCGCCCGGATCAACGCACGAGTTTCCGATGCAGATGATCGGGCGCAGGCAGGTACGCAGCCACAACAGCTGGACCCAAAACAGTGCCCGTCTGGTAAAGGGGCGCAACCGTTGCACGGTTCAAATTCATCCCGAAGATGCGTCTCGTTTGGGAATTCTTGATGCAGCCCAAGTTGTGGTCGTATCGCGTGTTGGCGCTGTGCAAATGCCCGCAGAAATCACCGACAGCATGGCTCCGGGCGTGATCTCAATCCCGCAAGGATGGGGTCAGAAAAACGGCAGTATCCACACGGCATCTGCGCAACCCACGGTGTCGATCAATGATCTGACGGACGATATGCGCATTGACCCTATCAGCGGCAATGCCGCGTTCAACGGCGTTGCGGTGGCCGTGCGACCCGTTTGATACATCACGCCCTGAAACAAAAAAGCCCCGACCGGTGGTCAGGGCTTTCTAAGTTAATAATCAGGGCCTTAGCCGATAGCTGCGGCTTTCACATCTGCGTCGATATAAGGCAGATATTGCTCAAAGTTGCTTGAGAACATTTCGACCAGTTTGGCGGCCTGACGATCATAGGCGTCGCCATCATCCCATGTGCGGCGCGGGTCCAAAAGTACCTCGGCGACGCCCGGAACATTCACCGGAACCTCAAAACCAAAGTTTGGATCTTTGCGGAACTCAACTGAGCTGAGTGTGCCTTCCAAGGCGGCTGTCAGCAATGCGCGGGTGGCGCGGATCGGCATGCGCGACCCGGTGCCATAAGCGCCGCCGGTCCAGCCAGTGTTCACCAGCCAGCATGTGGCGCCGTGCGACGCGATCTTTTCGCGTAACAGGTTGCCGTATACCTCGGGGCGACGCGGCATAAACGGCGCGCCAAAGCAGGTTGAGAATGTTGGCTCAGGCTCGGTCACGCCGCGCTCGGTTCCGGCAACTTTAGACGTAAAGCCAGACAGGAAGTGATACATCGCCTGCGCAGGTGTCAGACGTGCAATCGGAGGCAGCACACCAAAGGCATCACATGTCAGCATGATGATGTTCTTGGGGTGCCCGCCCACAGCGCTGTCCGACGCGTTTGAGATATAGTGCAGCGGATAAGCGCAACGCATGTTGGCCGTCAGGCTATCGTCTTCGAAGTCCAACTCCTTGGTTTCTTCGTCAAAAACCATGTTTTCGATCACAGTGCCGAATTTCGACGTTGTGGCGTAAATTTCTGGTTCGGCTTCGGGGTTCAGATTGATGGTCTTGGCGTAACAGCCACCCTCAAAGTTAAAGGTGCCATTGTCGGCCCAGCCATGTTCGTCATCACCAATCAGAATGCGATCGGGATCAGCAGACAATGTGGTTTTCCCAGTGCCGGACAAGCCAAAGAACACAGCTGTATCAACCGGGTTGCCCTTGGCGTGGTTGGCCGAGCAGTGCATCGGCATGATGCCTTTTTCGGGCAGCAGATAGTTCAGCAGCGAGAATACAGATTTCTTGTTTTCGCCAGCATATTCTGTGCCGCCAATCAGGATCATCTTTTTGTCAAAGTTCATCGCGATCACGGTTTCGGAACGACAATTATGACGCTCGGCATTGGCCTGAAAGCTTGGGCAGTTGATCACGGTAAAGTCCGCGATAAAGTCATTCAGGTCTTCGCGGTCGGGGCGACGCAGCATGGTGCGAATGAACAACCCGTGCCAGGCAAGCTCAGTGACCATGCGCACATTGATCGAGTGGCGCGCGTCCGCTCCGCCAACCAGGTCTTGCACGTAATAATCGCCACCCTTCATGTGCTCGACCATGTCAGCATAAAGGTTGTCGAACCCTTCGGGCGACATCTCGGCGTTGTTTTCCCACCAGATGGTGTCTTCAACGCTTGCAGTTTTTACAACATGTTTGTCTTTGGGGGAGCGGCCGGTGAACTTGCCGGTAGACACAAGGAATGCGCCCCCGTTACCCAGCGTTCCTTCGTCTTTCTTGAGAGCGGCTTCGATCAGCGCAGGCTCCATGAGGTTATAATAGACATTGCCCAGCCCATCGATCCCTTGATCTTCGAGGCGGAATTCCGGATTTACCCGTCCAAATGTCATATGCAAACTCCTGTAGCCGGCTCGTTCGAGGCGGCGGTTTTCTCCACTAAAAGGACGGTTGCGTGCGTCCCTACCAGCCAGATTTTGAACTGATGGGGGCTCTTAACATGACGCTTCTGTGAAAGAACAGGACGGTTTGGCGCAGTTAGCGCAACCAAGCCCACGTTAGCGCCATCAAGGCCCGGATCGTATCCAATTTTCGCAATTAAGTGAGTCATTTTAGCCATTGATAAGGAAAATTCACCCCAAATGGGCCTGGTAATTGTCCTGATTCGCACTTTGGCATTGATCTAAATCACGGGAGAGGCGCATAGTGGCGCAAAAAACAGGCAATAAAATTAGAGCAGTATAAGGAACCAACCAATGTCGAAGATCGCTTTGGTGGATGACGACAGGAACATCCTGACATCCGTTTCCATGACTCTCGAGGCAGAGGGTTTCGAAGTAGAAACATATAACGACGGCCAGCAAGCGCTGGATGCTTTTAACAAAAAGCTTCCGGATATGGCCGTTTTAGATATCAAAATGCCGCGCATGGATGGCATGGATCTGTTGCAGCGTCTGCGCCAGAAAACCAGCATGCCAGTCATTTTTCTGACGTCCAAGGACGATGAGATTGACGAAGTTCTCGGGCTTCGGATGGGCGCCGATGATTACGTGAAAAAGCCGTTTTCGCAGCGCTTGCTGGTCGAACGCATCCGCGCGCTTTTGCGCCGTCAGGATGCCATGGATGGCATTGTCACAGGTGATACCGAAGAAACCAAGGTGATGGAGCGCGGCGAGTTGGTCATGGACCCACTGCGCCACTCGGTGTCCTGGAAGGGTCGCGATGTCACTTTGACGGTGACAGAATTCTTGTTGCTACAGGCGCTGGCGCAACGTCCTGGATTTGTCAAAAGCCGTGATCAGCTGATGGATGTGGCCTATGACGATCAGGTCTATGTGGATGACCGGACGATCGACAGCCACATTAAGCGTTTGCGCAAAAAGATGCGCACAGCGGACAATGAATTCTCAGCGATTGAGACGCTCTACGGCATTGGCTATAGATACAACGAAGAGTAAACGGTGGGATGGCTCTGGCCGAAAGGATAGATGTGCACGACTTGGCCCAAGGGCGCGATGGCGACGTTGTTTTAGGTGACGATTGGGTGGCACCCGAAGCGACGGCTGAGAATGAGATGCGCGGGCGACGTGATCGCCGGCGCCTTTTGCCGCTTAGCAAATCGCCTCTCACTCGCAAAATCATCACGTTTAATCTGATTGCTTTGTGCGTACTGGTTGCTGGTATCCTGTATCTGAATTCGGCCCGCGACAGCCTTGCAGTACAGCGTGCTGCCGGATTGATGTCCGAAGCCCGCCTGATTGGCGGCGCCTTGGAGGCGCAGATGCCTGCGGGCGTCCCTGTAAACTTGGCGACCGGCGATGGCGTGAATGTTGAGAGAACGCTTGAAAAACTACCGTTGCCTCAGGGAACCCACGTCTATGTATTCGACACGAGCGGTGCTTTGATCGGAACGACCAAGGGCACTGAGACCTCCGAAGCGGCCAAACAACTGGCCGAACGTCCGGATGGCACACCGTTTACCAGTGCCATGAACTGGCTTTGGGGGTTGGTTGCCGGCGAAGACGATGCCTTGTCACGGCAATCGCCTTCCGTTGTCGAACAAACCACCAAAATCGCCATGCAGGCGACGAAGGACGGAGAGGTCCTGACGACTTTGCGTGGACCGGAAGACAGTACTGTTTTCTCTGTGGCCGTGCCGTTTAGCCAAAACAATTCGCCAGTTGGTGTTGTTGTGCTGACCAGTGCCGCAGGTGAGCTGGATCAACTGGTGCGCAGCGAGCGTGAGCGCGTTCTTCAGATGTTTTTGATTGCCACCATTGTGTCAATCGGCCTGTCGATGGTCCTCGCTTCGACCATCTCTAACCCGCTTTCTGATCTGGCCGCCGCCGCAGAAATCGGACGTGACAATGATCAGCGCAAAGTCAATCCGGGGCGTGTGCGTATCCCCGATCTGACGGCGCGCCCGGACGAGATTGGTCGCCTGTCTGGTGCCCTGCGCGGGATGGTCTCGGCGCTGTATGACCGGATTGACAGCAATGAACAATTTGCCGCCGATGTGGCGCATGAGATCAAAAACCCACTAGCATCGTTGCGTTCCGCCGTCGGGTCTCTTCGCATGGTCAAAAAAGAAGAGCATCGCGAAAAACTGCTGGATGTGATCGAACATGACGTGCGTCGTCTGGACCGTTTGGTCAGCGACATTTCCAATGCGTCCCGGCTCGACAGTGAGTTGGTCAAAGAAGAAGAAGAACGTTTCAATCTGCTTGAGATGATCGGAAACCTTGCGCAGTACCTTGGTGAAGATGCCCGGAGCAAAGGGATCGACTTTATTGCGGACCTGCCAGAGAACGCGATCCATATTCAAGGCCTCGAAGCCCGTCTGGCGCAGGTCTTTGTGAACCTTATCACCAACGCTATCAGCTTTTGTGAGGACGGAGACGCCATTCGGATTTGGGCGCGTCGTCGCGAAAACCGGGTGTTGGTTGTTGTCGAAGATACAGGTCCCGGTATCCCGGATCAGGCATTGGCCAAGATTTTCAACCGGTTTTACTCGCAACGTCCAGAGGATCAGTTTGGCAACAACTCGGGCCTTGGTCTGGCGATTTCCAAACAGATCGTCGAAGCCCATGGTGGTGTGATTTGGGCAGAGAACATCCGCCCAACGGACGCTGACCCAACCTCTGATCCGCTGGGCGCACGCTTTGTTGTGGGCCTGCCAGTGTGATGAATGCCGAATAGGCTCGACAGTCTTTTCAACCGTGAAAGCGGCGATCTTCCGAAAACTGTTCACGCCTCCTGTGTCGCCCATAAAGGCGCAGCGGTTCTGATTCTTGGACAATCTGGCGCCGGAAAATCCTCGCTGGCCATGCAGCTCCTGGCGTTAGGGGCCGAACTGCTTGCAGATGACAGAACTATTTTGACGGGCGTGAACGGCAAGGTGATGGCATCGGTGCCAGACGCCATTGCAGGCCTGATCGAAGCGCGCGGCGTTGGCATTCTGCACGCTGAATTTGCAGGCCCGACGCCGGTGGCCTTGATTATTGATCTTGATCACGAAGAGACCGAACGATTGCCAAAACCGCGCAGTATTGACTTGATGGGGCAAGCCACCCCAGTTTTGTATGCCGTACAGGCAGCACATTTTCCGGCGGCCATTCTGCAATATCTTAGTCAGGGAAAGCTTGACGAATGACCTCAAAGCCACAGGACCCTCAATTGCAACGGCTTGTTCTTGTCACCGGTCCTTCGGGCGCAGGGCGTTCTACTGCGATCAATGCTTTGGAAGATATTGGCTATGAAACGATCGACAATCTGCCGCTTGGCATGCTTGAGAGGTTGTTCACAGGACCGGCGCTGCCGCGCCCTATGGCCTTGGGATTGGATGTTCGCAATCGGGACTTCTCGCAGCAGGCGTTGATCGCCGCGCTGGATTTGTTGCAGGCAACGTCGGGTCTTGCCCCAGAATTGTTGTATCTGGATTGCGCGCCACACACGTTACAACGTCGCTATAGCGAAACCCGCAGACGTCATCCTCTGGCGCCAGCAGAAACCCCTATGGATGGCATCCGCCGTGAAATTGACCTGCTGGGTCCCATTCGGGCGCGTGCGGATATCCTCATCGACACAAGCACATTGCCCCCCCATGCATTGCGAACAAAAATCGAAAGATGGTTTGCGCCGGACAGCGGGCAAAAACTGGGGCTGTCGGTTCAGTCGTTCAGCTACAAAAGGGGTTTGCCACTGGGGGTCGATATGGTGTTCGATTGCCGGTTTCTAAAGAACCCTTACTGGGACCCTGATTTGCGGGGATTGGATGGGCAGTCGGACAAGGTTGCGGCCTATATTGCTCAGGACGAAAGGTTTGATATCTTTTTTGACCAACTGCAAACCATGGTGCTGACTTTGCTACCTGCGTATCTTGCAGAGGGCCGCGCCCATTTCTCAATTGGGTTTGGGTGCACCGGTGGCCAACACAGATCGGTTTTTACTTCCGAAAGATTGGTCGAGGCCCTTGCACAACAGGGCTGGCAGGTGTCAATTAGGCATCGCGAATTGGATCGCCGGGCGGAATTGGCCGAACAGGGCGCTCCGGTCGGGCGGAAAGAGGACTGACAAGCGTGATCGGCATTGTGATTGTTGCACATGGGGGGTTGGCCAGAGAGTATCTCGCGGCGGTGGAGCATGTCGTTGGGACCCAGAACGGTGTTCGCGCCATAACCATCGAAAACGAACACGACCGCACAGCCAAACAATGCGAGATTTGCGACGCCGCCGATGAAGTTGACCAGGGCGATGGCGTTGTCATCGTGACGGATATGTTTGGAGGCTCGCCTTCTAATCTGAGTTTACGCGCCTGCGCGCCAGATAACCGTCGCATCATTTATGGTGCGAATCTCCCTATGCTAATCAAATTGGCCAAAAGCCGGCACATGCCTGTGCCGGATGCTGTGCGAGGGGCGTTAGACGCCGGACGCAAGTATATCGACAGCCAAAACATTAATACGGACTGACCTTATGACCGAAACAGTGACTCGTTCCCTGAAAATCGTGAACGTAAAAGGGCTGCACGCCCGCGCCTCGGCCAAGTTGGTTGAAGTTGTCGAGGGCTTTGATGCCACGGCAGAAGTTGGCAAGGATGGGTTGAGTGCTTGCGGAGACAGTATTATGGGGTTGCTGATGCTGGCGGCATCCAAAGGCACGAGCATCGAGGTTCAGACCTCGGGGCCGGACGCAACTCCGCTGGCCGACGCAATCGAGGCACTGGTCGCTGACAAATTTGGCGAAGGTGTCTGAGGGCTCTCACGGGTCAGAAACGGGAAATGAAGACCTTGGCAGAAACCACGCCGAATACTTCTGAAGAAGGCGAGATCTATGATCGTCGCACGCTGACCTATGCAAACAGCTTTGATGATCGCTGGACCAGCACGGCCATTCGCGCAATTGAATGGCTGACCGGGAAAATCACCATTCTGCGCATGGTCAAAAAGTTCGAAAGAAACAATTCGATCTATCGGGGTCAGAAGTTTTGGCGTGGCGCTTTGAACGTGATGGGAATTGAGCTGCAAACCCCTGCGGAACAGCTCGCCAATATCCCCGCAACAGGCCCGGTCATTGTGGTTGCCAATCATCCGCACGGGATGGTGGACGGCATGATCTTTGCGGATCTGATTGGACGCGTGCGTCAGGACTATCGGATCCTAACCCGGTCTGTCCTGACTGGATTGGACGAGGCGGCGACGTCCTTCATGATCCCGGTGCCGTTCCCACATGACCCCGAGGCGCAGCGAAAAATGGTCGAGATGCGCTCCAACGCGATGCAGCACCTGTCAGAAGGCGGCGTTGTGGCGCTGTTTCCGTCGGGTGTAGTGATGTCTTCGGACAGTTGGTTCGGACCGGCCATTGAGCAGGAATGGAACGTCTTCACCGCCAAAATGATCCGTAAATCGGGCGCCAAAGTGGTTCCCATATTTTACCCGGGCAGCAATTCACGCCTGTATCAGATTGCCAGTCAGATTTCGCCAATTATGCGGCAAGGTTTGCTGCTGCATGAAATTGTGCGGTCGTGCAACAAGCCCATGAAACCCGTCGTTGGCGAAGCGCTGACAGAAGAGCAAATGCAGCCGCTTGCTAAGGACCCACGTGGTTTTATGGCCTGGTTGCGGCAGCACACATTGGACTTGGGCACCAAGACCGAAGACTGATCCAAAAGAGCGCCCAGGGCGCACAGGATGCGCTTGCCCCCGAAGGGTCAAGCGGTGGACGCAAGATCACACGTCATATCAAAAACTAGCGCGTCGGCACCGGAGCTTCACCGCGGTAGTCATAAAAGCCGCGTTTGGTTTTGCGACCCAACCAGCCCGCTTCGACGTATTTTGTCAACAAAGGACAGGGGCGATATTTTGTGTCTGCCAGACCTTCGTGCAACACATTCATAATCGCCAGGCAAGTGTCCAGCCCGATGAAATCCGCAAGCTCAAGCGGGCCCATTGGATGGTTCGCACCCAGTTTCATGGCGTTGTCGATAGAAGCGACGTTGCCGACACCCTCATACAAAGTATAGCAGGCCTCGTTGATCATCGGGATCAGAATACGATTGACGATGAACGCCGGGAAGTCCTCTGCGCTGGCAGCGGTTTTATCCAGCCTTGTAACAATATCATGGCACGCTTTGTACGTTTCTTCGTCGGTTGCGATTCCACGGATCAGTTCGACCAGTTTCATCAGCGGCACCGGGTTCATAAAGTGGAACCCCATGAACTTTTCGGGGCGATCTGTGCGGCTGGCCAGACGGGTGATTGAGATCGACGACGTGTTTGAAGTCAGGATCGTGTGGGGCTGAAGATGGGGCAGCAACGTGTCAAAGATCTTGTCCTTGATCTCTTCGCGCTCTGCGGCAGCCTCGATGACCAGATCGGTCTGCCCAAGGTCTGGCAAAGCCAACGTGGTCTTGATCCGAAGTAGCCCGTTTGCCTTGTCTTCTGCAGAAATCAAACTGCGAGACACCTGGCGTTCCATGTTTTTGTCAATGCGGGCCATCGCGGCATCCAGCGAGTCCTGATTGATGTCATTCAACAGAACGTCGTAGCCAGCAAGAGCCATGACATGGGCAATTCCGTTGCCCATTTGACCCGCGCCAACAATACCGACTGATTTGATTTCCATGATCCGGCCCTTTTCCTCTTTGACCTGACCTTATGCCTGCTGGTTGGGGGGCTGCAAGAGGTTCAATCCATGAAAACTTGAGACAAGGTGGAACATTGACGGTTTGGAAAGAGGAATCAGCCAGTCTCGCTATTGGGTGAACTAAATGGTGGGAATTATGTCTTATGAAAAGATGGGCACTGAAGCTCTTGATTATATGCCGTGCCGCTACGGTGACTCGCGGCTGTTGTTCCGCGGTCCAATGCGGAATTTGGATCAAAAATACGCAATATTTCTGGGGGGAACTGAAACCTATGGAAAATTCATTGCGAAACCTTTTCCGGACCTTGTGGAAAAAGACATCAACCGGGTTTGTGTGAACTTTGGTTGCGTGAATGCCGGTGTGGATGTGTTTCTGAGTGATCCAACAGTCCTGTTGGCTGCTCAGCGGGCAGAAACGGTCGTCATTCAGGTGATGGGGGCGCAAAATATGTCAAACCGATTCTACCGGGTTCATCCGCGCCGGAACGACCGCTTTGTCGGTGCGTCAGATGTGATGAAAACCGTCTTTCGGGAAATCGATTTTACGGAATTTCACTTTACCAGACATATGCTTGGGACGCTTTGCGCCCGCGCGCCGGATCGCTATGCGATGTTGCGCGACGAGTTAAAGCAAGCCTGGATCGCGCGAATGCGATTGTTGCTCAGCAACGTGCCCGGTCGCAAAGTGCTGCTTTGGTTTGCTGGTGCTCCTCCGGCGGAAGCTGCACTTCAGACGGGATTAGGCCCTGATCCGATGTTCGTGGACCGCGCGATGATCGACGCACTTCGCCCGTTGGTTGACGATGTTGTTGAAGCCGTCGCAAGTGCAGAAGCCCAAAAGCAAAACTGTAACGGCATGCATTTCAATGAACTGGAAAGAGCCGCTGCCAAACGACTGTTAGGGCCAAAGGCCCATCAGGAAGCTGCCGATGCTCTCGTCAAGGTGTTGAGTATGTAACGAAAAAGGCCCGCCAATTTGGCGGGCCTTATCTTAGACATTCCCGAGAGAATTAGCCGAGTTTCTCAGTCAGTTCTGGTATGGCAGCAAACAAATCTGCAACCAGACCAAAATCTGCAACCTGGAAGATCGGTGCTTCTTCGTCTTTGTTGATCGCAACGATGATCTTGGAGTCTTTCATACCAGCAAGGTGCTGAATGGCGCCCGAGATACCCACAGCGATGTAGAGATCAGGTGCCACAACCTTACCGGTTTGACCAACCTGCCAGTCGTTTGGCGCATAACCTGAGTCCACAGCTGCGCGCGAGGCGCCTACAGCAGCGTTCAGTTTGTCAGCCAGACCTTCAATCAGTTTGAAGTCGTCTTCCGATCCAACGCCACGACCGCCGGACACAACCACACCAGCCGAAGTCAGCTCGGGGCGATCGCTTGCGGCAACCTTGTCTTCCACCCAGGAAGACAGGCCAGGATTGGCAGCGGCACCAACGGTTTCAACCGAAGCAGATCCGCCTTCACCAGCCGCATCAAATGTTGATGTGCGGAAAGTGATGACTTTCTTGGCATCCGAAGAACGAACGGTCTGGTTGGCGTTGCCAGCGTAGATTGGGCGTTCAAACGTGTTGCCATCGACAACGGCTGTGGCGTCCGAGATCACCATCACATCCAAAAGTGCTGCCACACGTGGCATCACGTTTTTGGCGTCTGTGGTGGCCGGAGCAACGATGTGCTCATAGTCGCCAGCCAGTGAGACGATCAGCGCAGCTGTCGATTCTGCAAGGCGGTGGCCCAGAGACTCGTCTTCGGCAACCAGTACCTTGGCAACACCGTCGATTTTTGCAGCGGCTTCACCGGCAGCAGCGGCAGAACCACCTGCGGCCAGTACGGTCACGTCACCCAGCGACTTAGCTGCTGTGACAGCTTTGGCGGTGGCGTCCATCGCCAGTTCGCCATTGTTGACTTCTGCGAGAAGAAGAACAGCCATTATACAGCCCCCGCTTCTTTGAGTTTCTCTACCAGTTCGTCAACCGAACCAACGATGATACCGGCTGCACGGGCTTCCGGCTCGGCTGTGCCGACGATTTCCAGACGAGGTGTCACGTCAACGCCGTAATCGGCGGCTGTTTTCTCGTCCAAAGGCTTTTTCTTGGCCTTCATGATGTTTGGCAGCGACGCATAGCGCGGTTCGTTCAAACGCAGGTCAACGGTGATGATCGAAGGCATCGTAACGTTGATGGTTTGCAGACCGCCGTCCACTTCGCGGGTCACAACAGCTTTGTCGCCGTCGATGTCCAGCTCAGAGGCGAATGTGCCTTGTGACCAACCGAGCAGTGCCGACAGCATCTGGCCAGTGGCGTTCATGTCGTTGTCGATGGCTTGCTTACCTGCCAGAACCAGACCGGGCTGCTCTTCCTCAACCACTTTGGCAAGGATCTTGGCAACGGCCAAAGGCTCGATGTCGGCGTGCACGTCGTCGGTGGCCACAACCAGAATGGCGCGGTCAGCACCCATGGCCAACGCAGTCCGCAGCGTTTCCTGGGATTGCTTGACGCCGATCGATACAGCGATCACTTCTTCGGCTTTGCCAGCCTCTTTCAGGCGGATCGCCTCTTCGACAGCAATCTCGTCGAATGGGTTCATCGACATTTTCACGTTGGCGAGATCAACACCGCTTCCGTCCGCTTTGACGCGCACTTTCACGTTATAGTCAATCACGCGCTTTACAGGCACGAGTACCTTCATTGGCATAAGACTCCTTCAAATGGTGAGTCGAGGTAACGACTCAGCGAATAACTCTCCCGGACGTGATATAATCTTGCGTGGCGGTAAAACAGCGCAAAATCGTCACGTCACGCTCCTACGACGTCGCGTTTTCGGGATTCACCGCAATTTCTTTGCAAGAATGTTGCCGAAGGGAAACTTGTTTGACGCCAAGAGAGGTAATCGTGCCCCAACGTCGTTTGCGGACGGGGCTGGCGGTGACGGGTATTCCTGCTCTTATTGCGGCAACAGGTATTTAGGAGAACGCCATGAGTGACGAAAGCCTTGTGAACTATTCGGTCGACGGCCATGTCGCGACAATCCAGCTCAATCGGCCCAAAGCGATGAATGCATTGAACCATGATTTGCGCATGGCCATTCGTGCAGCACAGGCCGATGCAGAAGCGAATAAGGCGGTAAGGGTGATCGTGCTGACCGGGTCAGGGAATTCCTTTACGTCTGGCACTGACCTGAAGGAACTTGGCGATTTTGTCACCAAGAAAGGCATGTTTGACATCTCGGTGCGGGACTACAAACCGATCCTTGATGGCATCACGAAAAGCGACAAGATTTACGTTGCCGCGATCAATGGGGTTGCCGGGGGCGTCGGGCTTTCGATTGCGCTGTCTTGCGATTTGGCCGTGATGGCTGAAAGCGCCACGTGTTTTGCCCCGTTCACCAACATTGGGCTCGTGCCTGACGGCGGTCTTAGCTGGTTGCTGTTGCAACATATGGGCTCCAAACGGGCCTTTGCCGCGATTGCCGAAGCCGAGCATATCACTGCAGCCACCTGCCTTGAAATGGGGATCGTCAACAAAGTCACAGCCGATGATACCGTACTGATGGATGCCCAAAGCTGGGCTGCGTCCCTTGCTGATCGCGCGCCGTTAAGTTTGGCGTTTAGCAAGCGGATCATGCGCGAAGCCCACATGCAAAGCCACGATCAGATTGCTTTGCTGGAAAGCGAGTATCAGATGAAATGCGCCAACTCTGAAGATTCCGGCAATGCAATCACCGCGTTCTTCACCAAGCAAAAACCTGTGTTCAAGGGGCTGTAAAGAATATGGAATTTGGGCGAAGCCGGGATTAACGGTTTGCGCCCGGAACCCATAAAACATCGTCGGAACCGTTGTTGTTGGCAACTCTGGCGGCGACGAAAAACCAGTCGGACAGACGGTTGAGATATTTCACAACATGTGGATTGACCTCGGCCACCTCAGAAAGCTCTGTGGCAAGGCGCTCGGCACGTCGCGCAACGGTTCGGCAAATATGCAAATGCGCGGACAAAGCAGAGCCACCGGGCAGAATGAAACTGCGCAACGGGTTCAGGTCAGCGTTCATTCGATCGATTTCAGCTTCCAGTCGTGTCACCTGCGCCTCAATCATACGCAGTGGTGGGTACTCGGCCTCAGCGTCCTGAGCCAGATCAGGCCGGCAAAGGTCTGCGCCAAGGTCAAAAAGATCGTTCTGAATGGCAGACAGCAGGGCGTCTATTTCGCCTGATGCATGCAATCGGGCGACGCCCAGCGTGGCATTTAGCTCGTCAGAGGTGCCATAGGCATTGACGCGTGCATCATGTTTGGAAACGCGATCCCCGTTGCCAAGAGCGGTCGTGCCTTTATCGCCGGTACGGGTGTAGATTTTGTTCAGAACAACCATGTCTTCAGCCTCCGTTTCGCAGCCAGACAAACAGCAGGATCAAAACGACGGCCACAAACTGTGCCCCAATCCGCCAGCGCATGATCTTGTTGGCGTGTTTGCGGTTGAATTCCCCGCCTTTGGCAAAGCCCCCAATACCGATCATCAGGATCGCCAGAACCCCCAAAGAGGCGGCTGCCACCACCCAGAAGAGCGGGTCATTGGCCAGACCAGATTCGTTCATGATTCTACTCCTCGCGGTAAACTTGCGGCTGTTTTAGGCCCTTGCGACAGGAAATAACACCCGCTCAGCCTTTGGCAATGAGCCAATCCAAAAGACGCGTCGGCATGATCCTGCGCGCAATGTTCAGCGCATAGGTTGGCGTTGTCACCATGTAACGCGCCTTCGGGTGTCGCGATTCTAAAGCATGGACCAGCTTCTTGGTCACCGCGGATGAGGGCAGCTCAAAGAAATCGGCATCGCTTTGGGCGGCATAAAGGCGTTTCAGCAGGCTATTGCGGTATTGATCTGCGCGGGCGGAGTTTTCCCAGTCGATCCAACGCTCAAACCCGCGCGCCGCGTTTTTACGGAAATCACTGGTTATGGGTCCCGGTTGGATCAACACAACCTGAATGGGCGTGTCGCGCATTTCGATCCGCAGGGTGTCGGTCAAACCTTCAAGCGCAAATTTCGTTGCCACATAGGCCCCGCGCCAGGCAAAGGTGATGAAACCCAATACAGAGGAGTTGTTGATGATCCGCCCGTGCCCTTGCGCGCGCATCACCGGAATCACCGCCAGCGTCAGTTCGTGCCAGCCAAAGACATTGGTTTCAAAAATGTCTCTTAAACCATCAGTGGGCAGGTCTTCTACGGCGCCGGGCAGCCCATAGGCGCCATTGTTGAAAAGTGCGTCCAGCGTGCCGCCCGTGGCTTTCAGCACTTCGGCAAGGCCCGAATGAATGGTGGCCGTATCCGTGTAATCGATAAGCGGGCTTTCAAACCCTTCTTCGCGAAGCCGGATACAATCGGCTTCCTGCCGACACGACGCAAACACCCGCCATCCGCGATCTCGCAACCCGTGTGCGGCGTCATACCCAATGCCCGAAGAGCATCCGGTGATTAGAATGGATTTGCCTGTCATTGTGTGGTGCCTGTCCTGTTTGCCCTTTGCTACGGGCAATTGGTGGACAGAGCAACAATTGGTGCGCCTTCAATCAGAAACACTAACGGTCAGTCGACCTTGGCCAGCAGGCTGGCTGATATCCACCCAATACGTCCACCTTCCACAACCTTCAGCTTAACCCAGCCATTTCCTGGCTCTTGCAGGATCGTCACCTGATCCCCGCGTTTCAGCTTACCTAGGACGCTGTACTGTGTGCCGGGACCGTTACGCATGTTGACCCGCGCAGACCTTACTTTACGCAGATCGACTTTGGCTTTTGCAACTTCTTCCACAGACTCGTCCGCAATTTCGGTCGCGGGGTGGCTGATCAATGCAACTTCACCCTGAGGCGTCGGTGAAGGGGCGGAGAACAATGTCTTGCGCGGGGCAACAGGGATAAAGGTTGCCCCATTAGGATTGGTCGCGCCGGTCAGAACCGATTGGGTGTTAGAAACATCCAACGAGACCAGTTGAACGTCAGCTGGTTTCGACTTTTGAGACTTCGCGGCTTCAGCCACGGCTTTTTTATGCGCCGCCTCAGATTTTCTGGCCGCATCATCGCGCGCCACCTTTTCGGCTTCATAACGGGCCAGGCGGGCAGGGGGTTCGGGTTCGAACTCAGCGCCACCGCTGAATTCATAAAACCCCCAGCCTAGAAAAATAAAGCTGAGCAGAATAAATCGCTTCATTGGGAACGCTCCCTAATCGAACTCACTACGCGTAAATGCCACACTTCAATACGCTTTGTTTGTATCACAAATTTCCGGCGTTCACTTAATGAAAAAAAACGGATGGTTTTCCCCCTTGGTTGCTTTACCGCCTGAATGAGAGGGGCTAAACCGAGTTTATGAATGATCTGATCGACGACGAAGACCAGCCTGTGGGCGAAGTGACTGAACCCCTGCGCCGCGCCATCGGCGAGAGGTATCTGACCTATGCTTTAAGCACGATTATGCACCGGGCGTTGCCGGATGCGCGCGATGGCTTGAAACCAGTGCATCGCCGAATTCTCTATGCAATGCGGGAACTTAAGCTGTCTGCAACGGGTGGGTTTCGCAAATCCGCCAAGATCAGCGGCGACGTTATGGGCAACTATCACCCGCATGGTGATGCCGCGATTTACGACGCCATGGCGCGGCTCGCGCAGGACTTTAACGTGCGCTATCCGTTGGTCGACGGTCAGGGCAACTTTGGCAATATCGACGGCGATAATCCGGCGGCCTCGCGCTATACCGAAGCCCGGATGACGTCGGTCGCCGAAGCTCTGTTAGAAGGTTTAAACGAAAACGCAGTCGACTTCCGCGAGAATTACGACGGCACTTTGACCGAGCCGGTTGTATTACCCGCGACATTTCCGAATCTGTTGGCCAATGGGTCATCGGGCATCGCTGTGGGCATGGCGACCAACATTCCTCCGCATAATATCTCGGAACTTTGCGACGCCTGTCTGCATATGATCAAGACGCCCGATGTGCGCGAAGACACTCTGCTGAACTATGTGCCGGGTCCGGATTTCCCGACCGGCGGCGTGATTGTTGAGCCGCGCGAAAATATCGCTCAGGCCTATCGCACGGGGCGCGGATCGTTCCGGCTTCGCTGTAAATGGGAAGTGGAAGATTTAGGCCGCGGTCAATGGCAGATCTTAGTCACCGAAATCCCCTATCAGGTGCAAAAGTCCAAGCTGATCGAAAAGATCGCTGAACTGATTCAAACCAAGAAAATTCCGATCCTTGCTGATGTGCGCGACGAAAGCGCCGAAGACATTCGCCTGATCCTCGAGCCGCGCTCTAAAAACGTGGACCCCGAAGTGCTGATGGGCATGATGTATCGCAACAGCGATCTCGAAGTGCGCTTCAGCCTCAATATGAACGTGCTGATTGACGGTGTGACCCCCAAGGTCTGCTCGATGAAGGAAGTGCTCAAGGCCTTTCTTGATTTCCGCCGCGAAGTGCTTGTGCGCCGCTCCACCCATCGGATGGAGAAAATCGATCACCGGCTGGAAGTGCTCGAAGGCTTTATCATTGCCTTCCTCAATCTGGATCGCGTGATCGACATCATCCGCTATGATGATGCGCCCAAACAGGCTCTGATGGCCGAGGATTGGGGTCGCGACCATGTTCGCGCGATTTCGGAAAAAGACTATGTGTCTCCGCTGCCCGCCAGCGGCGAAGGTGAGTTGTCCGAGGTTCAGGCCGAAGCCATCCTCAACATGCGCCTGCGGTCTTTGCGCCGTCTCGAAGAGCTGGAACTTGTACGCGAGCGGGACGCCCTGATGGAAGAACGCGCCCAGCTGGAAGACCTGCTGGAAAGCGACGATCTGCAGTGGGCGCGCATCAGCGAGCAGCTGAAAGATGCCAAAAAGATGTTTGGCAAGGACTATGAAGGCGGCGCGCGCCGGACGGTCTTTGCCGAAGCAGGCAACGTCGAAGAAGTGCCGCTTGAGGCGATGATCGACCGCGAGCCAATCACTGTGGTCTGTTCGCAAATGGGCTGGATTCGTGCGATGTCGGGCCATATTGACCTGACCCGCGAGCTGAAATTCAAAGACGGCGACGGGCCTCGGTTTATCTTCCACGCCGAAACCACCGACCGCCTGTTGGTGTTTGGCACAAACGGCCGGTTCTACACCCTTAGTGCGGCCAATCTGCCCGGCGGGCGCGGCATGGGAGAACCTCTGCGCCTGATGGTGGATCTGCCCAACGAGGCCGAAATTCTCGATATTCTGATCCATGATCCCGAGCGACGATTGCTTTTGGCCTCGACTGCGGGCGACGGTTTTGTGGTGCCCGAAAAAGATGTGGTGGCCCAGACACGCAGCGGCAAACAGGTTCTCAACGTCAAAGATGACAACAAAGCCAAGATTTGTATTCCGGTGGTTGGCGATCACGTCGCTGTGGTCTCGGAAAACGGTAAATTCCTGGTGTTCCCGGTCGATGAACTGCCAGAAATGGGGCGCGGCAAGGGCGTGCGCATTCAGAAATACAACATGGCACGTGGACGTCAGGGTACACTCGAGCTGGATGGCGGCCTGTCCGATCTGACCACCTTCAACCTCGAAGAGGGGTTAAAGTGGGAAATGGGCGGTGGCAAAACCCGCCATGAACCTGACATGCGCGATTGGGTTGGCAAACGGGCTGGTGTGGGCAAAAAAGCACCCTACGGTTTTCCGCGTAATCACAAGTTCACCTGACCCCTATGACGGTGTTAGGTTCAAAACTGCCTCAACACGGTTGGGGCAGTTTCTTGTTTTGACGATTTGAATGGCGATGTTTTGCAGGACATAGACAACCCTTGGGTCCGCACCCAGACCAAAGCAACCGACGATGGCCCGGAAGGGTTGGCTGGTGAGTTTATCGGTGTACGTGGCCGGGTTTTCGGGCTTGCCCTGAAAACAGGCCTGTTCACCGTATTTACCCTCGGTTTGTACCGGTTCTGGATGAAGACCCGGCTGCGTCGCTGGTATTGGTCATCCGTGCGAGTGGGGGGAATTCCGGCGGAATATGTCGGCGACCCGCTGGAAAAATTGCTGGGTTTCCTGATCGCTGTGGTGTTTCTGGCCTTCTATATCGGGATCGTAAATTTGATCCTGATGTTCCTGAGCTTTTCGCTATTTCAGGGCAACGTCGCGGCCTATGCCTTGAGCTTTGTTGGGGTGATTCCTCTTTGGTTTTATGCCAGCTACCGTGCCCGTCGTTATGTTCTGGCCCGCACCCGCTGGCGCAGCATCCGTTTTGGGCTGGAACCTGGTGCATGGGGCTATGCATGGCGGGCATTGGTGCATTGGGCGATCACCATTGTGACCTGTGGCCTGCTGTGGCCACGCATGACATTCTGGCTTGAGAAATACCGCACCGATCGCACCTGGTACGGAGATGTAAAGCTTGAGCAGATGGGCAAATGGACCATGCTGTTTGGCGCGACGAAGCATATCATTCTGGCTCTGGTGATTGGTGGTGCTTCGTTGCTGCTGGGGACCAATGGTCTGTTCTGGGCGTTTCTTGTGACCTTTGCCTGCAGTATCTGGTTCGGATACGGGCTTGTTTACTACCGGGTCAAATGCTGGGAGCTTTTGACCAACAATAAACAGGCCAATGGCATCGTGTTCTGGGCGCAACCCAGCCCATGGCGCGTGTTTTGGATTTATGCGCTGGGCTATGGGATCACCGGATTTATCGCGTCGATCTTTTTTACGCCCCTCGCGATGGTGGCTCTTGTCGCAGTTGGAATGCTGGAAGAGTTGAACCTGAGTGTCGATGCAATTGAAGCTTTGCCTGCCTGGGGGTTGGCCATTGCTGGCATCATGTCCTATTTCGCAATGTTCCTTGTTTGGGGGGCGTTGCGACACGCCTTTGTCACCATGCCTTTGTGGCGGCACTACGCGGGCAGCCTGACGGTGGTTGATCCCGGAGACATTGATCGTGTGTCTCAACGCCCGCGTGATGCCTTTGACGAGGCCGAAGGCTTTGCCGAAGCACTAGATGTGGGGGCGGCGATATGAGCACCGATGTTCCAATTGTCCCGCGGCGCATACTGCCTGACCACAGCGGAGTCTTTTTTGACGGAGATGGTGCCCGGGCGCATGACGTTAAGCTGTACGTAAACCACTCCGGGAATGTGCTTGAATTGCGCGGCGAGGATGTGTCTTGCAACTGGCCTCTGGATCAGGTGCGCCTGGTGCCCGATCAGGCAGGTCAAAAAGGCCTTGTGCTGCGCCGTGCCGACGATCCTTTGGCCCGGTTGTTCACAGCCCATCGCGGATTGGCCGAGCAGTTTCCGGCCCTCAAGAAACGCACGGTCGATGTGTCACGCGGGCGTCTATTGGGATGGGCGATTGGCGCTTTGGCCTCGGTTGCGCTGATCGTTTTTGTATTGGTGCCTTTGATGGCAGACCAGCTGGCCGAATATATTCCGCCCGAGGGAGAACGCGCGCTGGGCGAAGCCACACTGGATCAGGTGCGCGGGGCCATGAAGGGCGCGGGGCGCTCGCCTTTGCGGTTCTGCGAAGCCTCCGAAGGGCGCGCCGCACTGGCCAAAATGGAAACGTCTCTGGCGGCCAATGTCGAAATGGACGTGCCTTTGACCGTTCATGTATTGGACCACGGCATGGTCAACGCTTTTGCGCTGCCCGGTGGCCATGTGGTGTTTATGCGCGGGCTGATTGAGCAGGCAGAAAGCGCCGAAGAAGTTGCTGCGGTGTTTGCCCATGAAATGGGCCATGTCGCCTCGCGCGATCCCACGCGCCATGCGCTGCGCTCGGCGGGATCCATCGGTGTGCTGGGGCTGCTGTTTGGTGATTTCGCAGGTGGGGCGCTGGTTCTGCTTTTGACCGAACAGCTGATCGAGGCGCAATACAGCCAAAAGGCTGAAACCGGAGCGGATCAGTTTGCCTATGAGGTCCTGCAAGCCAGCGGTGTTGCGCCATCGGCCATTGGCGAGATGTTTGAAAGAATGCTGGCGAAACACGGCGATGCAGAAGGCATCAGCTCGCATTTTCTAAGCCATCCTAAGATGGCGGAACGGATTGCGGCATCCCGATCGGCAACGCCGGATGGGTTTGTCAGTATTCCAATCCTTAGTGACGAAGACTGGCAGGCTTTGCGCGTGATTTGCAAACCGTAGTCTCCCGCCCTCTTCGGGGCCTTGCGGCCCCTGCCAGAGGTTGGGCGTGGCCTCGCTTTGCTTGGGTGGTCAAACCGGAGAGGTTTTGAGCCACACACCGGTATCAGGACGCAGGGTCAGGATCATGACGGGTTCCGGTGGGCGGCCAGACACCAGATCAAACCGAACACGCGCCAGCAATGTGGCCAGAATAATAACGGCTTCCTGAATGGCAAAGCTGGCTCCGATACAAATCCTCGGTCCGTCGCCAAACGGCAGATAGGCATAGCGATCAATCGCGCTGCGATCGGCAAAGCGGTCGGGTCGAAAAGCGTCGGGGTCCTCCCACAGCATGCGGTGACGGTGCAAAGCATAGATCGGGATCATCACCGTATCGCCCGGACGCACGTCGCGGCCACATAGGGTGTCTGCCGAACGGGCTGTGCGCGACAGAATGCCTGCCGGAGGATAGAGCCGCAACGCCTCGTCAACGATCTGGCGCACGAAAGGCAGCTTTTCTACGTCCGCACCCGTGGCGGTCCGCCCCTGAACCACCGACTGGACTTCGGCGCGAGCGCGGTCCTGGACGTCCTGATCAAAGGCACACAAATACAACGACCACGCCAATGTGAGGGCGGTCGTCTCATGACCTGCAACGATGAAGGTGAGGAGGTTGTCGCGCAATTCGGATGTGTTCATCTGGCGATGGGTTTCAGGGTCTTTTCCGGCCAGCAAAAGATCCAGCAGATCAGGAATGCCGTCAGGTCCGCGCAGACGACGGGCCTCAATCGCGTCATCTGCAACCTTTTTCATCTGCTTCACACCCTGACCGGACATCAGGCGCCCCGGTCGTGGTAACCAGTCCGGCAAACCCAGCATATCCATGATCGACACCCGGCCGGCAGCGGCAATATAGGCATCAATGGCGCGATGGACCGACGCGCTGTCAAACGTGCCATCATCGGAAAACGTGACTTCCGAGATCACGTCAAAGGTGGTGCGCACCATGTCCTCCATCACGTTCACCGCCCTGTCATCGGAGGATGTCAGGCGATCAGCACTGCGCGCTGCGGCGGTCGACATGATCGGAGCCAGCCCCATGACATTGCGATGGGAAAATACCGGTGCCGCTGCCCTGCGTTGCCATCGCCAATGGGCCCCTTCGGCGATGAACAGGCTGTCTCCGATGGCGGGCCGCAGGATATTCTTGGTCGCACGAGACTTGGGGTAATTGTCGATATTCTCCAAGAGCATACGCCGGATGGCTTCCGAGTCGACCACCATATGCCAGCGGATGCCGGTGCGCCCGGACACCATCGGTTGGCGCACGGCCAGTTCGGGCAATATTTCCAGCAGGTTGCGCCGTGCAGCTTTTAACGATCCCAATAGACCAAGCGGCTGGGTCGCAAAGGGGACATGGGCTGGAAGGGTGGGGTCTGACATAGGTGGGCTCCTTGAAGCACAACATAGTGTGGTCAGGGTGCGCGGACAAATGCCCTAGCCGATTGCGAAAACGAAGACCTTGCGATATTGCGCAAGTAACGAAAATTTACGAGGACCACCCGCATGATCCGTATCGCTGTGTTGTTTGTTGCCCTGTGGGCTTTGGTATCTTGCGCTGTTCCGACAACACCGGTCGATGAGCCCCAACTTGATCTGGGTGATTTCACGCTTGGGCACAACATTGTGGTTGCTCCGGAACTGGTCAAAGGGCCGCTGTCTCGTGAAGCCAGCGCGGAAACCTGGATTTCCTCGGTTAAGGCGTCGATTGAAGCGCGTTTGGGCCGCTATGAAGGCGAGCGTTTGGTGCACCTGGGTGTTCATATTTCGGGATATGTGCTGGCGCAACCGGGCGTGCCGTTGTTGTTGTCCCCAAAATCTGCGCTGGGCATCACTGTGACAGCCTGGGATGATCGTGCTGGCGGCAAATTCAATGAAGAAGCCAAAGAGATCTTTGTCATTGAAACGCTGACCGGTGCCTCGGTGATTGGATCGGGCATGACGATGACCGCCGAAGAGCAAATGGCGAATCTCAGCTACAAGGTGGCCAAAGAAATCGAAGAATGGCTGTTTGAGAATCGCGCTTGCATGACAGAGACTCCAACGGCTGCGGAGCTTTCTGAATGCTGGAGAGACAACAAAGACAAACGTCTGGAAGAAGCGCGCAAGGCGAAAGAAGTTCAATAGCGCGCTCACAGGCAACTGGTGCTTGATTTTTGCCCGACAACGCAATATGTCGCGCGCGGTAGCAAAATTTGGGTCTTATACCCAGCAATCCTAGATAGAAGGCGCCTCGAGATGGGTAAGGAAAAGTTTGAACGCACGAAGCCGCACTGCAACATCGGCACAATTGGCCACGTTGACCACGGCAAAACCACTCTGACAGCTGCGATCACCAAGCAATATGGTGACTTCAAAGCCTATGACGAGATTGACGGTGCGCCGGAAGAGAAAGCCCGCGGCATCACCATCTCGACTGCGCACGTTGAGTATGAAACTGACGGTCGTCACTATGCACACGTCGACTGCCCCGGCCACGCTGACTATGTGAAAAACATGATCACCGGTGCGGCGCAAATGGACGGCGCGATCCTGGTTGTGAACGCGGCTGATGGCCCCATGCCACAGACTCGCGAGCACATCCTTCTGGGCCGCCAGGTGGGTATCCCTGCCATGGTTGTTTACATGAACAAAGTGGATCAGGTTGACGACGACGAGCTGCTCGAGCTGGTTGAAATGGAAATCCGTGAGCTTCTGACAGAATACGGCTACGACGGCGACAACATCCCCGTCATTGCTGGTTCGGCTTTGGCCGCTCTGGAAGACCGTGATCCGGCCATCGGTGCTGAATCCATTGCCAAACTGATGGCAGCGGTTGACGAGTTCATCCCACAGCCTCCACGTGCGGTTGACGAGCCATTCCTGATGCCGATCGAGGACGTGTTCTCGATTTCGGGTCGCGGTACTGTTGTAACTGGCCGTATTGAGCGCGGCGTGATCAATGTTGGCGACAGCATCGAAATCGTTGGCATCAAAGACACGCAGACAACCACTTGTACGGGTGTTGAAATGTTCCGCAAGCTGCTGGATCGCGGTGAAGCTGGTGACAACGTTGGTGTTCTGTTGCGTGGTATCGACCGTGAAGCGGTTGAGCGCGGCCAGATCCTGTGTAAGCCGAAATCGGTGAACCCACACACCAAATTCGAAGCCGAAGCCTATATCCTGACCAAGGATGAGGGTGGCCGTCACACGCCGTTCTTCGCCAACTACCGTCCACAGTTCTACTTCCGGACCACGGACGTGACTGGCACAGTTGTTCTGCCCGAAGGCACCGAAATGGTGATGCCTGGCGACAACCTGAAGTTCAACGTTGAACTGATTGCGCCCATCGCCATGGAAGCCGGCCTGCGTTTTGCGATCCGCGAAGGCGGCCGCACCGTTGGTTCCGGCGTTGTGTCGAAGATTGTTGAATAATTCACGCAAGTGAATGGTTTGATGGAAACGCCGCCCACTGGGCGGCGTTTTTATTTGAAGTCAACGATCCCGAGACGCACAAACAAACCGGTGTCGAAGATTGTTGAATAATTGGCTTCCGCTCATGTTCGAACCAAAGGGCGCCCATCGCGCGCCCTTTTGGGTTGGAGACTTGAATGCCTGCTCTGCGGGGCGGTTTCAACGGGTCGACGCAGGCCTTCGTATTAATTGGCCCAGCTAATACAAAAGGCCATAGCGGTCATTGGTGAGCATAATGGCAACGGGTTGGTTCAAGCCTAAACAAAACCATGACAATTGAAACTGGGTGCTTTTGTCATGTATTTGCGATCAGACGGTTCAGTTGTCGGCGCGTGGTAATCCTGCCGACACATATGCGTCGAACATGGCCTTGTGGAAGGGGCGCGGCGCTTGTCTGTCGTGTTGCATTATCCGCCCTGCAACATACTCTGCTGTCAAATCTGGTTTCTCGTCCAACATCTGAACCACGAACTTCTGCGCGTTTGGTAAGTCCCCTTTCAGGGCAAATGCCGCAGCAAGTGCCGCTCTGGCTTGTTGATGTGCTCGAGCGTCTCGCATGTCTCTTTCCAGAACAGACTGCGCCAAAGATATTGTTTCGTCGTATCGGCCTTGTTCCATTAAGGCTGGATAGACCGATCCCGGGAGCCATTCGGGGTAATCCGGCTCGAGCCTCATACCTTCAAGCATATACTTCAGACCGAGTTTGGCCTCACCACTGTTATAAAGCGCAAGGCCGCTAAGCGCTTTGACGTCTGCGCCACCCGGTGACAGGTCAATGGCACGATTGGCGGCTGTTATAGCCGCGCCATATTCGCGGCTGCCGGAATTCAGTATCGCGATCAGGCTATAGGGATCGCCCCATTCTTGCATCGCAAGCGCTTGATACACCAGCTTGTAGGACTCGGCATAATCGCCGGCGGGGTCTTTGGAGATACCCAGAACGACCCGTTGCCAGGGAATCCAAGCGAGCAGATAGGGACCTATCGGGCTTTCTGGATTGACCTCGTGCAGCTCGGTCCAGATTCTGATTGCTTCGCGATGGCCTTCCAGATCAAAGCGTTGGAAAGCTGCACGGCCTTGAAGGACGCGGACGCTGGTTTCAAAATCACCGGAAAGCGCAGCAATGGTTCGGCTTGCTTCTCCGACCGTCAGGGAAACCTGCATCTCTAAGAAAAGCTTTTCGGCTATGCGATCCTGAACATCAAAGATGTTTTCGATTTCGCTGTCTTCGCGAAACGACCAAAGCTGCTTGCCTTCGACTGCGTCTGAAAGCTCGGCGGTTATTCGAGCCATGTCGCCTGATTTCTGGACACTACCGCTAAGCACATAACGAACGCCAAGCTCCTTTGCGACCTCGCTGGGGGCAACCTGCCGCCCCTTATAGGAAAAGGTCGTCGCACGCCCCATCACCACCATGTCAGGTGACAGAGAAAGCGTTGAGATAATGTTCTCTGTTATCCCATCGCTGATCCATTCGGCAGAGGCCTCGCCCGCCAGGTTGGTGAAAGGCAACACTGCAATTGAGGGTCGTTCAGGCAGTGCAAGTGTCATTTCAGAAGGATCAACAGGGGTAAAATCCGGGCGCTGACTCCACCAGAAGACACCGACGAGTACTGTGATTACGAACAGCATCGCAACCAAAGCAGGTGTCCTTGATCGCGTCCTGGGCGCAGGCGGCTTCATTTTGGCCTCACCTGGGCGTACCACTTGAAAGGCCCGGACTGGACGTTCAATGTTTTTCACGGGCACGTTGCCGAGATCGTGAAGGTCCACATCTAACCGATCTCGTACTTGGTCGCGCGCTGTCCGGCTGATCACGATACCACCGGCAGGTGCCAGCGCCTCAAGCCGCGCGGCGATGTTCACCCCGTCCCCGAGCAGATCGTCACCTTCGGCCACCACATCGCCAAGATTGATGCCAATGCGATATTGCATCGCACCACTTTCTGGAGCGTCCACGTTCATCGCTTCGATACGGGTCTGGCCTTCTATCGCAAAGCGCAGCGCTTCAACCGTGCTGGGGAACTCGATAAGCCAACTATCACCAGCAGTGTTTGCGACCCTGCCATGATGCTCCTTGAGAAGCGGGGTAATAACCTCGTCCCGATGCCGCCGCCTGAGCGCCAGAATACCTTCCTCATCAGAGCCGATAAGGCTTGAAAAGCCAACGATGTCCGCCGCTAAGATCGTGGTCAATCGCCGTTCCATCAATGCCCTCATGTCCCATTTATTAAGTAATTAGAACGTAAATTCGTTAAAAAGGGAAAGGATTAGTTGGTAAACTCGAGGCGGTGTCACCCAATCAGGAACACCCAATTTGAAAGAAATTTCCAGAACCTGCAATTAGGCACATACTAAAACTCTTTTCAGACCTTGATGGCAGCCGCAGCCAAGGACTGTTTCCCGCCCTTCCTTCCAGTGCGTGCCAATCGCAACATTTTTCACTTTGGGCTCAAGCCAGACCTTCCATTCGCGACCAACCCAATCGAAATCTGCGTGCTTGAGAAGCTCAGCCATCACATGGCAAAGTGAAGTAGACCAGTCCCCGAAATCTCGGAGTAGACATCATGCCACCAGAAAGTTCCAAACAGTCGTTCGCAGGCAAGGGCTGGCTGAAGATCGACGCCAAAGGGCTGGGGCAGGCCGCGATGGTGCCGACCATGCTCAACCAAGAAGAACAGTCCTATTATCTCTGGCTGATGCGTGACTGGGCGCAAGGGCAGGGCGCGGTGGTTGATCTTGGATCTTTCGCAGGGGGGTCTGCCGCCTGTCTGGCCGAAGGCATCCGGCTGGCTGGGCGAAATCAGATCGTGCATGGCTATGACAAATACGAAGTTCTGGATTTCTCCAAGTTTCAAAAACGTTGGACATCCTACATGTCCCAGCCACCCGCTTCGCAATCCGGGCTGACACCACGCCCTTTGCCAAATCACAGCGGCGAGGATCTGCGGCCGGTTGTTGAATTCCTGCTGGAACCCTGGGGGGCAAACATTGCTCTTCACAAGGGGCTGATCGAAGACATGGCCTGGGATGGTGGTGACATCGAAGTCCTGATCATGGACGCGTCCAAAACTGCCGAAACCATGGACCGGATGAGTACCACGTTCTTCCCATATCTGATCCCCGGGCAGTCTGTGGTGGTGCAACAAGACCTGCTGCATTGGCAACAGCCTTGGATTGCGGCCCAGATGGCATTGCTCAGCGAGCACTTTGAGCCTGTTGCCTATATCCCGAGGCATTCCGTCTCGTTTTTGTGTAAGAAACCAGTAACGCATGATCAGATGAGGACCCTTGCGGTGGACGACATGTCAGACAAAGACATGATCCAGGCCCTGCGCGATCTCAAACAGGCCTTAAAAGGGTTCCCGGTCGACAAATTCATGCGAGAGCTTGTCGCGGCGATCAAAGCCAACCCGCAGAAACGAAAAGCTTTTGAATTTACAAACCACCCATAGGTGGCGAAGCCCTAGCTGCGGCCAACCATTTCGTCGGCCTTGGCTGACAAGTCATTCAGGCTGGCTTCAAGATCCAGACGCAGGGTCTCTTCCTGTTCTGTGGTCATCTTACGGGGCACCGGCGTGGTCCATTCATGACACATCAAAACGCCGTTTGACCGGGCGCGCGGTACCCACATTTTGTCCCATGTGTCCAACTCACGCACATTGTCCGCCGAAAAAGTGACAACGAACACGCGCTTGCCCGAGGATCGGGCCCAGATCAACGGAACCGTCGAACAAACCCGTACAGGCCCGCTTGGCCCGTCTGCGGCGATGCCGATAGAGTAGCCTTCACGCATCTTTCCCAAAATCTCGCGGGACATCGCAACATGGCGGCGGTTGGTCGACATGGCCACGGTCTCAAAGCCAAACTTGGTCTGAAACAACCCGGCCAGACGTCCGGCACGGGCCTCGGAGGTCAAGGAGAATATCCGCCCCAGATTGGTGGGAAACAGATATGGGGACATCATCAGACGTTGATGCCACAGCACCACAATCACCGGTTCGCCCGCCATGAGTGATTCTTCCATCGGCTCAAAACCAATCCGCAGCCAGGTCGATTTGCGGTAGGCCCGACGCACGTAGCGTTCAATCAGCCCTGCCACAAAGGACTGCACGCGCGGACTGTCAGCGAGTTTCTTTCTAAGGCTCAACGTCACTCTCCTATGCGGCGGATTGTGTAGCCTGTTCGCTGGCGTGGAGCAACCGATGGAAAACACCGTGAAGCAGTGTCATTTTCTGCTTGAGTCCTGTCGCAGGCTGGCTTAGGAAACGGCTGGCCTTAGGGGTATAGCTCAGCTGGTAGAGCGACGGTCTCCAAAACCGTAGGTCGAGGGTTCGAACCCTTCTGCCCCTGCCAATTTCCAGATCGATGGCCGCAAAATGACCCAGGCATCGCCGTGGTGTCACCTTTGTTGCGCCGTGGCAAAACCAGATTCAGCCGTCTTAATGCTTTCTTAACCAAGTAATCAGGCCTGTTTTGGCTTCAATCCGCCTTTTATTTCGCGGCGCGAGGTCAATGCAGGAGCTAATTCGAATTATTGGCATATGTGTTTTTAGTTAGTGGTGAGGAAATGGGACAAAATTGGAATGTATTTACTGAAAGGTTGACCGGAAGCGTTGGATTCGACCCGGTGAAAGTAAGTCCGCGACGCATCGCGGCCAAAAAGCTGCCAAATGAACGCAGGCGCATAGACAAAGAGGTCGCGCAGCGGATCGAAGAGCGGTCTGATATCCCATCAGAAGAGCAAACCCTGTCTCGGGTTGAATTGGTGATGCGTCGCAATGCACCAGACCTTGCCGGCGCATCTGAAGAAGAAGTCACCACTGCGCGTATTCGTCGTTTTGCCTACACAGATGCCAAATGGCCCCGTCCTCGGCTGGCGGCATTGGTGTTTGCGGGTTTGGTGGGGGCCTTTCACCCCTTGGGCCTCGTACGTCTGATGATCTGGGGCATTGTGATATTTATGGTCGCTTCCGTAGCGGTTGGCCCTGAAAGCGCCCGCGACGGTGCCAATTTCTTTTGGCGTCGTACCCTGCGTTTCTGGAAGGTTGAATTGTTTCTTGGACTAAAGCTGGTCAGGACACTGAAGGCTCAGATCGGGGGGGGGGGGTGCGGGCTCCTCAATAGGGGTGCCTTGTTTCCGCCACATTCTTGCCTCTTTGTTTCCGAATTTGACCGCAAAAATGCCTTTTGTGCATCTAATGCGCGAATCGGATCTGTATACGCTGCCAATGTCATGCTGATCCTAACTGGGGGCGCGGCCTGAGCACCAGTGTGCGATTGGCCCGATATGTAAGGGTTTGAAAATGGGAAATGTACCTGGGCTTCTGCGGCCTGATGGCCGTCCCGCGCGCCAGTTTGGTGAAGAAATTGTCGTGCCAGGCGAGGCTTTCACCGGCGATACGATGGAGGTCATCCGCTCTCTGGTGGACGATCCCGACGGTGACCCCGTTGTTGAGAGTTCGAACGCCGCACCTGTGAAACCCGCGCATACAGAGCCAAAGCCAGAGCCTGAACAAGCTAAGCCAGATCCAGAGCCCGAAATGGATATTTTGAGCCAGGTTGCTGTGTCTGCGACTGTACAGGCTGAACCTCAGCCTCAGATGCCTCCATCCGACGATGATTCGATGTCGAACTTTGCAATGCTTGCAAGTTCGTTTGCAAAAGCGATGGGTTTGGACGCTGAAGATCGTTTGCCATTCGACGTTGGCCCACCATCTACGCCAACGGACGCCCCGGCTGTCAAAACGGTGACGGATCTTGTGGCAAACATGGTGACCGAAGCCGTCGAAGCCCCAGCGCAGACCGAGCCAGAGGCCAAAGAGGCCGCAAGTCTGGCGCACCCTGAGCAGGACGATCAGGACGAGATCACCGATAACATCACCCAAGTCCTAAGTGACCTGGACAGTTTTGCTGGTGCAAAGCTTGCCCAGATTGAATCGGAAAGTGTTGCGGGGTCAGACCTTCCCGAGCCAACAGGCTGGAACCCCGTTGCCGTCGCTCCGCCGCCCCCATTAAAGGTCAAGCGGCGTTGGAAAAACCGCCCCCATGCCCGCTCTAAACCGGAATGGCGCAAGCTTAATGTGGTCGAAGGCGCTCCGGGACGCGCTGTGCGCCATTTTGTCAGCAAGCCGCGTAACGTTGCTTTGCTTCTGCTGGTGTTTATCTCGCTTTGGCGACCCTGGTTCATCCCGACGCTGACTATGGTTATTTTCCTGACGATCCTGCTGGTCGCGATCGCCATTGGGCCGGATCGTGTGGCATCTGTGACCGGATGGTGGTTTGCACGCCTCAAAAAGCGTAACCCCAAGAAAGCTGACCGTCTGATCCGCCGTGGAAACCGACTTTTGCGCAAGGTCGAAGGTCTTGCAGATCGTTTGCCGCCCGCCTGGGTCGCGGGGTTCTATTTACCCGAACTGGATGGCGAAGATCGCTCGGCTGATAATGACACTCAGCTTAAGGAACGCCTTGAGAGGATTGCGGCTCAGGAACAGGTTAGTGCCACCTGAGCCAAAGGGCCTTGAAATTGTTCCTGAGCGCGCGTATGTCGGCCCGTGATCGAGTCAAAGAAGAAGCATCATGGCCAAAACCAATCCGCTTACGTTTATTCAGCAAGTCCGCGCAGAAGTCTCGAAAATCGTCTGGCCGACTCGTCGTGAAGTGCTGCTGACCACTGTGATGGTGTTCATTATGGCGGCGCTGACCGCGGTCTTCTTTGCGATCGTCGACATCCTGATCCGCTCGGGCATTCAGGGTGTTCTCGGGATCTTTGGCTAAAGATCACTCCGAACAGTTTTGAGTTTCGCAAGGTCACTGGCAAAACGCCGGTGCCTTTCTGCGTTTTCGATGGCCACCATCACAGACCGCACACCTTTGCAGTCGCACAATGCACCCTGCTGATCCCGGATAAGGCTCAGGGCATGGTCCTTTGTGCAGACATCGCGCAAACAGTTGTTATTGATATCTGGAAGAAATGTTCTCAGATCTGATTTGCCAGTCCACTCTGAATTCGTTGCCTTACGGTGCGAATACGGGGCACATCTCGTAAGTCAGCATGCGACCCGACCCAAATCGGGACGGGTAAACTTGGCATCTTTTCTGACCGCAGGACGAGGTCCGAGCCAGCATCATTAACAAACTTTGGTAGTATCGCGATCCCCATGCCCAGAACGGCCATGTTGCGAAGAACCAAAAAGCTGTCTGACCCGGTTGTGATATCTTTCGGGTCAACATTTTCGGACATCCATTTCGCCGGCGCCGAATTTGCCAGCGGCCCTTTCATAGCCAACCACTTTTGGTCACAGTCAGGCGTACTACAGGCTTCAAAGATCAGGTTTGTTGCCACTTCCCCATGCAGACCTTCCGGGAGCGCCATAGCTGGACGCACCAAAATATCAGCCTGCATGCGCGTGAAATCAAGATGGCCGTTGTTGCTCAGCAGTTCGATCTTCAGGTCTGGGGACTCAGTTTGCAGCTTTGCGATAATGGGCGGTAGCAGTATCTGGCAAATTGAATCTGTCGACGAAATCCGCACGCTTCCACGCATTGATGACTGCGCGCCTTGCATGAGCCGATTTACAGAAAAAACGGCATTCTCAACGTCCCGAGCGGCTTCAATGACGTGCACACGCTCGGGTAACACACGATAGCCGGTCGGTGTTTTCTCGAAAACCGGACCACCATTTTGCGCCTCAAACGCTGCAACGCGGCGCAACACCGTGGCGTGATTCACGTCAAGCAATCGGGCGGCAGCACTAACCGACCCTTGGTCGGCCACCGCCAGCACAAAGCGTAAATTGTCCCAATTCTGGCTGTGCATTTTTTAAGAGGCCTTATGCAAAATTGATGAATGTATCCATTTTTTCTCACATGTATACTTGCAGGAATAGAAAAGCAATTTTTGGGAGAAATTGAGATGAAGAAAGCAATGGCACTTACCGTTGGGCTGATTGTTGCAGGCGTCGTCGGGACATCTGCGATTAGTGATGCCAATCACGATACCAAGGCCCTGAACGCTGCGGTCAAAGCCCGGCAATCACAAATGACTCTATATGCCTTCAATATCGGATTGTTGGGTGGAATGGCGAAGGGGGATATCGAATATAATGCGGACGCCGCTTCTGCAGCCGCAGCCAATCTGGCGGCCTTGTCAAAGCTTGACCAATCACGCTTTTGGCCGAAAGGTTCGGACAATGTAGCCCTTGGAGCAGACACAACAGAAGCTTTACCGGCAATTTGGATGGCGGATAGCAAGGTTGGTGAAAAAGCCATGGCCTTCGCAGCGGCCGCGACTAATATGGAGCAGGCTGCCGGTGGTGGGTTGGACTCTTTACGCGGTGCAATCGGTGATCTGGGGAAATCTTGCGGCGGATGTCACGAGACTTATCGCGAAAAACAGTAAAGCCGACTTTGACATAAAGGGAGGGTCAGGAGGATCTTGACCCCAACAGGTGATGAAACCAATGAGACCGGTATTGCGATTGTTTGGTTTGATATGCCTTGTGGTGGCTGCGGCACTGTGGTTCCTCAGCCGCCCCATTTCGCTACCTATTGATGCAATGGCAGGTCTCACTGGTAATGCAGAAAAAGGTGAAGCAGTCTTTTGGGCGGGAGGCTGCGCGTCATGTCATGCCGCTCCCGGGTCAACCGGCGACGCGTATCTTATTCTCTCTGGTGGTTACCGGATCGAAAGCCCGTTCGGGACCTTTCTGTCTCCAAATATCTCTCCTGGGCCAAAAGGGATCGCAGGTTGGACAACGCAAGATTTGGCAAACGCGCTCATCGCGGGGGTGTCGCCAAAAGGGCAACATCTTTACCCGTCCTTGCCCTACACAACCTATGTGCGGATGAAGCTTCAGGATGTCGTGGACCTTAAGGCTTTCTTGGATGGGCTGCCTGCCTCTGACACGGATAGCCTACCGCATGAATTGGCCTTTCCCTTCACAATCCGACGAGGACTGGGTCTCTGGAAGCGCCTCAATATGTCTTCAGATTGGCACTTGGATACCGTGGAAACACCAGAAGTTGACAGAGGGCGATATCTGGTTGAGGCCCTTGGGCACTGTGCTGAATGCCACACTCCACGAAATATTGTCGGCGGACTTGATCGGACGCGGTGGATGCAAGGTGCGCCCAACCCGTCTGGCAAAGGATCAATCCCCTCAATCTCCCCAGACAAATTGACGTGGAGTACGGGCGACATTGCCTATTACTTGGAAACTGGGTTTACGCCAGAATATGATAGCGCCGGAGGTCAGATGGCAAAAGTGATTGCAGGGATGGAACATTTATCGCCCGAAGATCGCATGGCAATCGCACATTATCTAACGGCGCTCCCCTGACCGGCAGTTTAGGTGAGTGGCCGGCCATGCACGTTGTTTCAACGTTTTAACCTAACAGCGATGACAAGCATTCAGCAGGTCTTTTTTTGAACCTTTGCTTAAGCGAACTCATTCGCCATCAATCATTCGGTTCGCGTGGTGGCCCAGGTTTTCCTTGAAGGGCACTCTAACACCCCACCACTCTGTCAAACTCGCTCAAAAAGCCCGGGAAAGTTTTGTACAAAACGGAGAAATGGCTCCCGGAAATTGTACAAAACGGTCAATTTGACCATTTCACCTGTCATTGGGCGCGCTACCACGGTAATGGCCATCTGGTCGAAAAGTGGGTAACGGCACCATGTCTCGGGCGGGTTTATGATGGGGCAGAAAGTTGCCACAGGCACTTGAAACCAAACGTTTTCAGGGGTAGTGGACATTCTAGTTCCAAAAGTGGCGTGCGGCGATTCGAGTTGCGCGCCGATTTTTTGTTCTGAGAAGGCCTTTTAGGCCATTGAAATGTAATAAGAATTCGACCCCAGGGTCGGTGAATGACGGGAAGAACGATCACATGGCAAAACGGTGGTACTCGGTTAGCGTCTTGTCGAACTTTGAAAAGAAGGTCGCAGAGCAAATCCGCGTGTCGGCGGAAGAAAAAGGCCTTGAGGATCAGATTGACGAAGTTCTGGTCCCAACCGAAGAAGTGATCGAAGTGCGCCGCGGCAAAAAAGTGACCGCCGAGCGCCGCTTCATGCCGGGCTATGTTCTGGTCCACATGGAGATGAGCGATCAGGGCTATCACCTGATCAACTCGATCAACCGCGTCACTGGTTTCTTGGGTCCACAAGGGCGTCCGATGCCAATGCGCGACGCTGAGGTGAACGGCATCCTGAACCGGGTTCAGGAAGGCGAAGACGCGCCGAAGCTGATGATCTCGTTCGAAGTGGGCGAGAAGGTCAAAGTCAACGACGGCCCGTTCGAAGATTTCGACGGCATGGTCGAAGACGTGGACGACGACAACCAGCGCCTCAAGGTGACGGTGTCGATCTTTGGCCGGGAAACCCCGGTCGAACTGGAATTCACTCAGGTCACCAAACAGACCTGATGAGCAGCGCCGCAAGGCGTCAAACCGAGTGGGAGGCGAGGGCATCGCGATGTCCGGACTGCACCACACAACGATCAGCCTGCGGGACGCGTCCCAAAGGTGTTGGAAAGAAGGAGAGGCCAAATGGCCAAGAAGCTCGCTGGCAAGATGAAGCTGCAGATCCCTGCAGGTCAAGCCAACCCGTCGCCACCCGTGGGTCCTGCCCTGGGTCAGCGCGGCATCAACATTATGGAGTTCTGCAAGGCGTTCAACGCCAAGACGCAGGAAATGGAAGCCGGTGCACCTTGCCCGACTGAAATCACCTACTATCAGGACAAGTCCTTTACCATGGACATCAAGACGCCTCCTGCGTCTTACTACCTGAAAAAGGCTGCCAAGCTGAAATCCGGCGCCAGCACCCCCGGTCGCGAGACCGTTGGTACGGTGACCGCCGCACAGGTAAAAGAAATTGCCGAAGCGAAAATGAAAGACCTGAGCGCAAACGACATCGAGGCTGCTATGCAGATCATCCTCGGTTCGGCACGCTCGATGGGCATCGAGGTGAAGTAATGGCTAAGCTTGGTAAACGTACAATTGCAGCGCGTGAAGCGTTCGCAGGTAAAGTCAACCTGACCGTTGAAGAAGCTGTTGCACTGGTTAAAGGCAGCGCCAAAGCAAAGTTCGACGAGACCATTGAAATCGCCGTATGTCTGGGTGTTGACCCGCGTCACGCCGACCAAATGGTTCGCGGTGTTGTTGGTCTGCCGAACGGCACCGGCAAAGATGTTCGCGTGGCTGTTTTCGCCCGTGGTCCAAAAGCTGAAGAAGCTCAGGCCGCTGGTGCGGACATCGTTGGCGCAGAAGATCTGATGGAAACCGTCCAGGGCGGCACCATCGATTTTGATCGCTGCATTGCAACCCCTGACATGATGCCCGTCGTTGGCCGTCTGGGTAAAGTGCTGGGTCCACGTAACCTGATGCCAAACCCCAAAGTGGGCACGGTCACCATGGACGTGGCTGAAGCTGTCAAAAATGCCAAAGGCGGCGAAGTACAGTTCAAGGTCGAAAAAGCCGGTGTTGTACACGCAGGCGTTGGCAAAGCTTCGTTTGACGAAGGCAAGCTGGTTGAAAACGTACGTGCCTTCATGGACGCCGTTATGAAAGCCCGCCCTTCTGGTGCCAAAGGCGCATACGTCAAAAAAGTCGCGCTGAGCTCGACTATGGGCCCGGGTGTTACCATTTCGGTCGACAACGCGGCAGCACAGTAAACCTTTTAGGGTTTCATCTAAAGTTTTTGAGGGCGTCCTATCTGGGCGCCCTCTTTTTCTTGGACAAGTTGCAAAACGTAGTCTGCGCAGTCTTTTGCAAACGAGTTATGGTTAATTCGACTAAATGATATACAACTAATTAACTGAATTTTGTCCAAATCTGGTCACTTATCACCCCCAAATATCAGGCTCCAAAATCTTGTCCGAACATTGGTGAAGGCCTCACTCAAATGTTGGCGGGAAGATTTAGTTCCTTTTTGAGTTGTTTGGTGAATAAGACATGGCCGTTTTAGACAATGCGATATGGTTAACAGGCGCTGGCGGAACTGCAGTGAATGGCAGCACCGTCATTTCCGAAGGTGAAAACAGCACGACGGTCACGGGGGTTTTTACCTCCAACTCGTGGGATGCTTCCCAGTCCGGCTATGCAATTTCTGAATTTGGCGCCTTCGGTGTCACCAGCCCGATTGCGGCCAGTTATCAGTTCTCGAATCCGGTCGAAAACCTGTCTTTCAATTTCAACCACGTCAATGATGATGGTGGTTCGACATATGATGATCAGTGGACAATCTTTGCCTACGATGAAAACGGCGATCTGATTGATAGCAATACCATCATCGCCAGCCTCTCGGGGTTGGTCGATGAATCAGTCACCGCCAACCCGGATGGTTCGGTGACAATCACAGCTGCTGGCACCACGGCGAATGACATTAACCTGAACCTCGCGGGTCCGGTCTCTCAGATTGAACTGGGCCTCGATGCTGGCCCGGACGGGACGTCGTCAGGTGGTACAGGTATCAGCGACTTAACCTTCGATGTTCCGGAACCGCTTCTGGACACAGATGGGGATGGGGTGGCTGACAATACTGACATCGATGATGACGGCGATGGCATTCTCGACGAAGATGAGTACGAGACAGTAAACCCTACGGCAATCACCATAACTTTTGATGGTGATGAATACGCCGGCATCGATGCGACGAGTTGGGAATTGTATGACCCTGATGGGAACCTTGTCGCGAGCGATAGCACCATTGATAGCACGGTCGAAATCACCAATATCGATCCCTCAGCGTTGGGGCAGTACTCTTTTGTCGTCAACGACGATTTTGGGGATGGTCTTGGTGGAACAAACACGGCCGGATATACGATTGCCGTTGATGGGGTTGTCGTTGTCGACTCCGGGCCCAACCCGAATTTCGGAACGACGGTCACTGAAACCTTTGATTTTGTGCCGACATTGCAGGCGGTGGATAGCGATGGAGATGGTATCTATGACCATCTCGATCTGGACAGTGACAATGATGGGATCACTGACAATGTCGAAGCGCAGACCACAGCCGGTTATGTCGCGCCATCCGGAATTGATGCGAACAATGATGGCTTGGACGATGCCTATGGTCCGGATGGCCTGACGCCGGTTGATACCGACGGCGATGGCACGGCTGACTTTCTGGACACTGACAGCGACAATGACGGCACCAGCGACACAGCCGAGGCCGGTCACGGGGTCAGTCAGGCCGCGATTGACGCCTCAGGGGACGCTGATGGCGATGGCATCGCGGATGTGGTCGACGATGTGTCCGGGTGGGATGTTAACGACGATGATATCGATGGGGCAGGCAACTTTACCTTGGCCGATACCGATAATGACGTTGCCGCAGACGGGTCCGATGCGACCCCGTTGACGCATGACCTCGACTTTCGCGATTCTGTGCCCTGTTTTACTCCGGGAACCCTCATTCAGACCTCAAAGGGTGACATTCCCATTGAAACCATCTGCCCTGGCGATCTGGTTTTGACCGTGGACAACGGATTTCAGCCCGTGCGCTGGATCGGCCAGAGAAAGCTTACTCAGCAAGATCTTGCGGGTCATCCAAACCTGCGCCCGGTTGTGATCCGAAAGGGAGCTTTTGGGAACCGGAGGCGCATGGCGGTATCCCCTCAGCATGGGATCGTTCTGAACACCGATGCGGGTCAGAGACTCATTCGCGCCAAACACGCCGCCGAGATATTGAAAGGGCAATATGCAAGGTTCGATCGACGCTGTGAAAGGGTGACTTACATTCACCTGCTATTTGACCGGCATCAGTTAAGATACGCTGAGGGCGCGCCTTCGGAGTCTTTTTTCCCGGGACCAATGGCATTGAAGTCGATGGATCACGCCGTGCGGGACGAGCTTCTGTTCTTGTTTCCAGAGTTGGAGACGGTTGTGCAGGGCATTAAGCAAACCGAAGACGCCTTCGGCCCGCCAGCGCGCCCGTATCTCAAGCGCAAGGAAGCAAAACTGTTTGCGCGCCATATCCATGAGCACGGAAAATAGCAAACAACACCATCAATTCTGATCTCTGCTCTTGTCCCTTGGGCATTTTCCAACTAAACCCCGCTCGTCAGGTCGCCCGAATCTTCGAGGCGGCCTGTCGATTCGTCCGAGACGGTGGGTCGGCCACGCTTAGGCAAAGCCGATAATTCCTGCCTGAGATGGGTAGCGAGAATAGAATTTTCCGCAAGGTTTCGACCTTCGGGTGATCTGGCCTCGGGACCCGTACCTAAGGACCCGAACGGTGGGGCAACCCACCAAACTTGAGCCGGGGAGCAATCCCCAAATTTGGAGTAATACTGTGGATAGAGCCCAGAAAGAGAAATTGGTCGATGAGCTCGGCCAGATCTTCGAAAGCTCTGGCGTTGTAGTGGTATCTCACTACGCGGGCCTCACAGTTGCTGACATGCAGGACCTTCGCGCACGTGCTCGTGATGCGGGTGGTGCTGTACGTGTTGCCAAAAACAAGCTCGCCAAGATCGCCCTTGAGGGTAAGCCCTGCGCAAGCATTGCTGACTACCTCGATGGCATGACCGTTCTGACCTACTCTGAGGACCCTGTGGCAGCCGCCAAAGTGGCCGAAGACTTCGCCAAGGAGAACAAAAAGTTCGCAATCCTTGGCGGTGCAATGGGTGAGACCGCTCTGGACCGTGACGGTGTTCAGGCCGTATCGAAAATGCCTTCGCGCGACGAGCTTATTGCTTCGATCGTGGGCTGTATCGGTGCACCTGCTTCGAACATCGCCGGTGCAATTGGCGCGCCAGCAAGCAACATCGCCGGCATTCTGTCGACCATCGAGGATCGTGCAGAAGCGGCGTAAGCAACTTGAGAACCGCGTGTGGGTGAACACCTGACGTTGGAACACATACTAGATAAACGGAAAGAGTCTAAAATGGCTGATCTGAAAGCACTTGCCGAAAGCATCGTAGGTTTGACCCTGCTGGAAGCACAAGAACTGAAAACCATCCTCAAAGACGAGTATGGCATCGAGCCCGCAGCTGGCGGCGCCGTAATGATGGCTGGCCCTGCTGGCGACGCCGGTGGCGACGCTGGTGAAGAGCAAACCGAATTCGACGTTATCCTGAAATCACCAGGTGCCTCGAAAATCAACGTCATCAAAGAAGTCCGCGCCTTGACTGGCCTGGGCCTCAAAGAAGCCAAAGAGCTGGTTGAAGCCGGCGGCAAGGCTGTCAAAGAAGGCGTTTCGAAAGACGAAGCTGACGAAGTCAAAGGCAAGCTGGAAGCAGCTGGCGCCGAAGTCGAAGTCAAGTAATCTTTGCCGGGGTCTACCCGGAATTGATGTCAGGCTGGGTCCGTTTTCGGGCCCAGCCGAACCTGTCTCAGAGAGCCCCTTTTATACTCAGGGGGTTTTCTAAGACCAGGTTCAAAGATCGGGAGGCTTCCATCGGGACGGAAGCCAGGAATTGATCGAACTTGTGTCGTCTCGGATGGGCGTGGTGCTGGGGCCCGACAGCATGCGCGACCGGTGAGAAATTGAAAGGTGCTAATGACCATGGCTCAGACCTACCTTGGCCAAAAACGTTTGCGTAAATATTACGGCAAAATTCGTGAAGTTCTGGAAATGCCGAACCTGATCGAGGTCCAAAAGGCCTCATACGATCTGTTTCTGCGTTCCGGCGATCATCTCGTTCCTATGGACGGTGAAGGCATCAAAGGCGTTTTCCAGTCGGTTTTCCCGATTAAGGATTTCAACGAAACCAGTGTGCTGGAATTCGTCAACTACGAGCTGGAAAAGCCGAAGTATGACGTTGAAGAATGTATGCAGCGCGATATGACTTATTCGGCTCCGCTGAAGGTCACCTTGCGTCTGATCGTGTTTGATATCGACGAAGATACGGGTGCGAAGTCGGTTAAAGACATCAAAGAGCAAGACGTCTTCATGGGCGACATGCCATTGATGACGCCGAACGGCACCTTTGTTGTAAACGGCACCGAGCGCGTGATCGTGAGCCAGATGCACCGCTCACCCGGCGTGTTCTTTGACCACGACAAGGGCAAAACCCACTCTTCAGGTAAACTTTTGTTTGCTTGCCGCATTATTCCCTACCGCGGCTCTTGGCTGGATTTTGAATTCGACGCCAAAGACATCGTCTTTGCCCGGATCGACCGGCGCCGCAAATTGCCTGTGACAACTCTGCTGTATGCACTGGGTCTGGATCAGGAAGGCATCATGGATGCCTATTTTGAGACAGTGAACTACAAGCTCAAGAAGAACAAAGGTTGGGTCACCAAGTTCTTCCCCGAGCGTGTGCGCGGCACCCGTCCAACCTATGATCTGGTCGACGCCAAAACGGGCGAAGTGATTGCCGAAGCGGGTAAGAAAGTTACCCCTCGTGCGGTTAAGAAAATCATCGACGACGGCAAGATCACAGATCTTCTGGTTCCGTTTGAACATATTGTTGGCAAATTTGTCGCCAAGGACATCATCAACGAAGAAACTGGCGCGATTTACGTCGAAGCCGGTGACGAGTTGACGCTGGAGTACGACAAAGAAGGTTCGCTGATCGGCGGTTCCGCCAAGGACCTGATCGACGCTGGCATCACCGAAGTGCCTGTCCTGGACATCGACAACGTCAACGTCGGTCCGTACATGCGCAACACCATGGCGACCGACAAGAACATGAATCGCGAAACCGCGCTCATGGACATCTATCGCGTCATGCGTCCGGGCGAGCCGCCCACCGTTGAAGCCGCATCAGCGTTGTTCGACACTTTGTTCTTCGATTCCGAGCGTTATGATCTGTCGGCTGTTGGCCGTGTGAAGATGAACATGCGTCTGGCTTTGGATGCCGAGGATACACAGCGTACCCTTCGCAAAGAAGACATCGTATCTTGTATCAAAGCGCTGGTTGACCTGCGCGATGGCAAGGGCGACATCGACGACATCGACCACCTTGGCAACCGCCGTGTGCGCTCGGTTGGCGAATTGATGGAAAACCAGTACCGCGTTGGCTTGCTCCGCATGGAGCGCGCGATCAAGGAACGCATGTCATCGGTTGAAATCGACACCGTCATGCCGCAAGATCTGATCAATGCCAAACCAGCGGCTGCTGCAGTGCGTGAATTCTTCGGCTCTTCGCAGTTGTCGCAGTTCATGGACCAAACCAACCCGCTCTCGGAAGTCACCCACAAACGTCGTCTTTCGGCGCTTGGGCCAGGTGGTCTGACCCGCGAACGTGCTGGCTTTGAGGTGCGCGACGTGCACCCGACCCACTATGGTCGGATGTGCCCGATTGAGACACCGGAAGGTCCAAACATTGGTCTGATCAACTCGCTGGCAACCTTCGCTCGCGTGAACAAATATGGCTTTATCGAAACACCTTATCGCGTTGTCAAAGACGCCAAGGTGACAGACGAAGTGCACTATATGTCCGCGACCGAGGAAATGCGTCACACCGTGGCTCAGGCCAACGCGACGCTGGACGAGAACGGCCAATTCATTAACGATCTGGTCTCAACCCGTCAAAACGGTGACTACACGCTGGCGTCGCGTGATAATGTTGATCTGATCGACGTTTCACCGAAACAGTTGGTATCGGTTGCGGCCTCGCTCATTCCGTTCCTTGAAAACGACGATGCGAACCGGGCCCTGATGGGTTCGAACATGCAACGTCAGGCGGTTCCACTTTTGCGTGCTGAGGCACCACTGGTCGGGACTGGCATTGAGGAAATCGTAGCGCGCGACTCGGGTGCGTCGATCATGGCAAAACGCGCAGGCGTTATTGACCAGGTGGATGCGCAGCGTATCGTTGTACGTGCGACCGAAGACCTTGAACTGGGTGACGCGGGCGTGGACATCTACCGTCTGCGTAAATTCCAGCGGTCTAACCAGAACACCTGTATCAACCAGCGTCCGCTGGTCAAAGTGGGTGACAAGGTTACCAAAGGCGAAGTGCTTGCGGATGGTCCATCGACCGACATGGGCGAACTGGCCTTGGGTAAAAACGTGGTCGTCGCGTTTATGCCTTGGAACGGTTACAACTACGAAGACTCGATCCTGATTTCTGAACGCATCGCGCGTGATGACGTGTTCACATCGGTACACATCGAAGAATTCGAAGTTGCGGCTCGTGACACAAAACTGGGCCCGGAAGAAATCACTCGCGACATTCCGAACGTCGGTGAAGAAGCGCTGCGCAACCTCGACGAGGCTGGCATCGTGTACATCGGTGCGGACGTTGAGCCGGGCGATATTCTGGTTGGTAAAATCACCCCCAAGGGTGAATCGCCAATGACGCCAGAAGAGAAGCTCTTGCGCGCCATCTTTGGTGAGAAAGCTTCGGACGTTCGCGACACATCTTTGCGTGTGAAACCGGGTGACTTTGGTACGGTTGTTGAGGTGCGTGTCTTTAACCGCCATGGTGTGGAAAAAGACGAACGTGCGCTTCAGATCGAACGCGAAGAAGTTGAGCGTCTGGCACGTGACCGTGACGACGAGCTGGCGATCCTTGATCGCAACATTTATGCCCGTCTGAAGTCGATGATCCTTGGCAAGAAAGCTGTCAAAGGACCAAAAGGTGTCAAATCGAACTCGGAAATCAACGAAGAGCTGCTGGAAACTCTGACCCGTGGTCAGTGGTGGCAGCTGGCGTTGGAAGACGAGAAAGACGCGCAAGTGGTCGAGGCTCTGAACGAGCAATACGAGATCCAAAAGCGTGCGCTTGATGCTCGTTTTGAAGACAAGGTCGAAAAAGTCCGTCGCGGCGATGATCTGCCACCCGGTGTGATGAAGATGGTCAAAGTCTTTATCGCTGTGAAGCGCAAGCTTCAGCCAGGTGATAAAATGGCCGGTCGTCACGGGAACAAAGGTGTTATTTCCAAGGTTGTACCGATGGAAGACATGCCGTTCCTCGCCGATGGTACGCCGGTTGACTTCTGTCTGAACCCTCTTGGTGTGCCTTCGCGTATGAACGTTGGTCAGATCCTTGAAACTCACATGGGCTGGGCCGCACGCGGTCTGGGCATCAATGTTGACGAGGCTCTGCAAGAGTACCGTCGTTCGGGTGATCTGACGCCAGTACGTGAAGCCATGAAACTGGCCTATGGCGAGGATGTCTATGAAGACGGCATCATCGGCATGGACGAAGATCAACTGGTTGAAGCCGCTGGCAACGTAACCAACGGTGTGCCGATTGCGACACCAGTGTTTGACGGTGCCAAAGAGGCAGATGTCAACGACGCTCTGGTTCGCGCAGGCTTTAGTGAATCTGGTCAGTCGACCCTGTTTGATGGCCGTACAGGCGAACAATTCGCCCGTAAAGTCACTGTCGGGATCAAGTACCTGCTGAAACTGCACCACCTTGTGGATGACAAAATCCACGCGCGGTCTACTGGTCCTTACTCGCTTGTTACTCAGCAGCCGCTGGGTGGTAAGGCACAGTTCGGTGGCCAGCGCTTTGGTGAGATGGAAGTTTGGGCTCTGGAGGCATACGGCGCGGCGTATACGCTGCAGGAAATGCTGACAGTCAAATCGGATGACGTTGCTGGACGGACGAAAGTCTATGAAAGCATTGTCAAAGGCGAGGACAACTTTGAAGCCGGCGTGCCGGAATCCTTCAACGTTCTTGTCAAAGAAGTCCGTGGCCTTGGCCTGAACATGGAACTCCTGGATGCGGAGGTGGAGGAGTAAGGGCCTTGCGCTCTTACCCCACACTCCCTTCCGCCCCAAATTTGAGGTTATCAAAATGAACCAGGAACTGACAAACAACCCGTTCAATCCGGTTGCACCGGTCAAAACGTTTGACGAAATCAAGGTCTCTCTGGCATCGCCAGAGCGGATCCTGTCGTGGTCATTCGGTGAGATCAAGAAGCCGGAAACCATCAACTACCGGACGTTCAAACCTGAACGTGACGGTCTGTTCTGCGCGCGTATCTTTGGCCCGATCAAAGACTACGAATGCCTGTGCGGAAAATATAAACGCATGAAGTATCGTGGCGTTGTCTGCGAGAAATGTGGCGTTGAAGTGACCCTGCAAAAAGTACGCCGCGAGCGTATGGGACACATTGAGCTGGCCGCGCCTGTCGCGCACATCTGGTTCCTCAAGTCGTTGCCATCGCGCATCGGCCTGATGCTGGATATGACATTGCGCGATCTGGAACGCGTTCTCTACTTTGAGAACTACGTTGTGATTGAACCCGGCCTCACCGATCTGACCTATGGCCAGATGCTGAGTGAAGAAGAGTTCATGGATGCCCAAGATCACTATGGCATGGATGCTTTCACCGCCAACATCGGTGCCGAAGCCATCCGTGAAATGCTGAGCCAGATTGATCTGGAAGGCGAAGCCGAAACGCTGCGCGCTGACCTCGCTGTCGCCACGGGTGAGTTGAAGCCCAAGAAGATCATCAAGCGTCTGAAAGTCGTTGAATCGTTCATCGAGTCGGGCAACCGTCCCGAGTGGATGGTTCTGACCGTGATCCCTGTGATCCCGCCAGAGCTGCGCCCACTGGTGCCGCTGGATGGTGGTCGGTTCGCGACGTCTGATCTCAACGATCTGTATCGTCGTGTGATCAACCGGAACAACCGCCTCAAGCGTCTGATCGAACTGCGCGCACCTGACATTATCGTGCGCAACGAAAAGCGGATGCTGCAAGAGTCGGTTGACGCCCTGTTTGACAACGGTCGTCGTGGTCGTGTGATTACAGGCGCCAACAAGCGTCCTCTGAAATCACTTTCGGACATGCTGAAGGGTAAGCAAGGTCGCTTCCGTCAGAACCTTTTGGGTAAACGCGTCGACTTCTCGGGTCGTTCGGTCATTGTGACCGGCCCTGAGTTGAAGCTGCACCAATGTGGTCTGCCAAAAAAGATGGCGCTCGAACTGTTCAAGCCGTTCATCTATTCGCGTCTTGAGGCCAAAGGTCTGTCTTCCACAGTGAAGCAAGCCAAGAAACTGGTCGAAAAAGAGCGTCCCGAAGTTTGGGATATCCTGGACGAAGTGATCCGTGAACACCCTGTCATGCTGAACCGTGCGCCGACGTTGCACCGTCTTGGCATTCAGGCGTTCGAACCTGTGCTGATCGAAGGTAAAGCCATTCAGCTGCACCCGCTGGTCTGTTCGGCGTTTAACGCGGACTTCGACGGCGACCAAATGGCCGTTCACGTGCCGTTGTCGCTGGATGCGCAGCTCGAAGCGCGTGTTCTGATGATGTCGACAAACAACGTTCTGTCGCCAGCCAACGGCGCGCCGATCATCGTTCCTTCACAGGACATGATTTTGGGTCTGTACTATACGACCATCGAACGCGAAGGCATGAAAGGCGAGGGCATGTTGTTCTCGTCGATCGACGAAGTGCAATATGCATTGGATTCCGGTGAAGTACACCTGCACGCCAAAATCACTGCCCGCGTTCCGCAGGTGGATGAGAACGGCATGGAAGTGATGCAACGCTTTGAAACCACACCGGGCCGTGTACGTCTGGGCAGCCTGCTTCCGCAGAACGCCAAGGCACCGTTCGAATTGGTGAACAAACTGCTGCGTAAAAAAGACGTTCAGGCCGTGATTGATACCGTCTATCGGTATTGCGGTCAGAAAGAGTCGGTTATCTTCTGTGACCAGATCATGGGCATGGGGTTCCGCGAAGCGTTCAAGGCGGGCATTTCGTTCGGCAAGGACGACATGGTGATCCCGGATACCAAATGGCCAATCGTCGATGAGACACGCAGCCAGGTAAAAGACTTTGAACAACAGTACATGGACGGCCTGATCACTCAGGGTGAAAAGTACAACAAAGTTGTCGATGCCTGGTCAAAGTGTAACGACAAAGTCACCGACGCCATGATGAGCACAATCTCAGACGTGGCACGTGATGAAAATGGCGCCGAAGCAGAGCCGAACTCGGTCTACATGATGGCCCACTCTGGTGCGCGTGGCTCGGTCACTCAGATGAAACAGCTTGGCGGTATGCGTGGTCTGATGGCCAAACCGAACGGCGACATTATTGAGACACCGATCATCTCGAACTTTAAAGAAGGCCTGACCGTTCTTGAGTACTTCAACTCGACTCACGGTGCCCGTAAGGGTCTGTCAGATACCGCGCTTAAGACAGCGAACTCAGGCTATCTGACACGTCGTCTGGTGGACGTGGCGCAGGACTGCATTGTGCGTATGCACGATTGTGGAACTGAGAACGCGATCACTGCCGAAGCGGCAACCCGTGACGGTGAAGTCGTGTCCTCGCTGGCCGAGCGTATCCTTGGTCGTGTGGCTGCGGATGACATTCTGCGTCCAGGTACAGATGAGGTTCTGATCGAAGAAGGTCAGTTGATCGACGAGCGTATGGCAGATGCCGTGGACGAGGCCGGTGTGGCCGCGACACGTATCCGCAGCCCGTTGACCTGTGAAGCTGAAGAAGGCGTTTGTGCACAGTGCTACGGCCGTGACCTTGCACGTGGTACACGCGTGAACACTGGTGAAGCTGTCGGCATTATTGCGGCTCAGTCAATCGGTGAACCCGGTACACAGCTGACCATGCGTACGTTCCACATTGGTGGCGTTGCACAAGGTGGCCAGCAGTCGTTCCTGGAAGCAAGCCAAGAAGGTAAGGTCGTCATTGAGAACGCTCAGATCCTTGAGAACGCCCATGGCGAATCTCTGGTGATGGGCCGTAACATGAAGCTGATCATTCAGGACGAAAACGGTGAAGAGCGTGCCAACCACAAGGTTGGCTATGGCTCAAAACTGTTTGTCAAAGATGGCCAGACGGTTGCGCGTGGCGACAAGCTGTTTGAATGGGATCCCTATACTTTGCCAATTCTGGCCGAGAAATCGGGTATGGCCAAGTTTGTCGATCTGACAGTGGGTATCGCCGTTCGCGACGAAACCGACGAAGCCACAGGCATGAGCCAGAAGATCGTTATGGACTGGCGTGCAGCACCAAAAGGCAACGAGCTGAAGCCGGAGATCATTCTGGTTGATGCAGATGGCGAACCGGTCCGCAACAACGCGGGCAACCCGGTGACCTATCCGATGTCTGTTGATGCGGTTCTTTCGGTTGAAGATCAGCAGGACGTCAAAGCTGGTGACATCATCGCGCGTATCCCGCGTGAAGGTGCCAAGACCAAGGACATCACCGGTGGTCTGCCGCGTGTGGCCGAACTGTTCGAAGCCCGTCGTCCCAAAGATCACGCGATCATCGCCGAAATCGATGGTTACGTGCGCTATGGCCGCGACTACAAGAACAAGCGTCGCATCTCGATCGAACCAGCGGATGAGTCGATGGAGCCCGTCGAATACATGGTGCCCAAGGGCAAGCACATTCCTGTTCAGGAAGGTGATTTTGTCCAGAAGGGTGACTACATCATGGATGGCAACCCGGCCCCACACGACATTCTGTCGATTATGGGTGTCGAAGCGCTGGCGGACTATATGATCAACGAAGTGCAGGACGTCTATCGCCTGCAAGGCGTTAAGATCAACGACAAGCACATCGAAGTGATTGTACGTCAGATGCTGCAGAAATGGGAAATCCTGGACTCAGGTGAAACCACTCTGCTGAAAGGCGAGCACGTGGACAAAGCAGAATTCGTGGCGGCCAATGAAAAGGCCGAACGCGAAGGACGTCGTCCTGCAGCGGGCGAGCCGATCCTCTTGGGGATCACCAAAGCATCGTTGCAGACACGTTCGTTCATCTCGGCCGCGTCGTTCCAGGAAACCACACGGGTACTCACCGAAGCTTCGGTTCAGGGTAAGAGAGACAAACTTGTCGGCCTGAAAGAGAACGTGATTGTGGGCCGTCTGATCCCAGCCGGGACCGGTGGTGCGACCATGCGTGTGCGTCGTATCGCCCAGGAGCGTGACAATGTCGTGCTGGAAGCTCGCCGTGAAGAGGCCGAAGCCGCTGCAGCACTTGCTGCGCCGTCTGAAGATGTCTCTGCGGATGATGTGTTCGGCAGCGCACCTGCGGAAACTCCTGAGGGTGATGATCTGAATTGATCCTTTGACGGATGGAAATAGAAAGGCCCCCGGTTTAGAGCCGGGGGCCTTTTGCTTTTGGTGAGAGTATTTTGAAAAAGACGAAAAGCGGCCTTGGTGGATTTCAGTTCCCGGACTAAGGTCGCCAAGTTTTGGGTGGGTGAAAGAGCGATGGAAGAGTTGTCCGACAATATGAAAGGCGCGCTGCTGATGATTTTCAGCATGGCGTGTTTCACGTTCAACGATACATTTCTGAAGCTGGTCGGACCACAGATGCCGCTTTTTCAGTTGCTGTTCTTGCGCGGCGTTGTGACGACGGTGCTAATTTATGTGATGGCCCGCCGTATGGGGGCGATAAAGCTGCGCCTGCCTGCGGCGGATTGGGGCATGATCGGTTTACGAACCGCCAGTGAAATCGGCGCCGCTTATTTCTTTGTTACAGCCCTTATGCATATGCCGATCGCCAACGTGACAGCGGTGTTACAGGTTTTGCCACTCACGGTCACACTTGGGGGAGCCTTGTTTTTTGGCGAGAAAGTCGGTTGGCGCCGTTTTCTGGCAATCGCAATTGGGTTTACCGGAATGTTGCTGATTGTGCGGCCGGGGCCGGAAGGGTTCGACACCTATGCGATTTATGCACTGGGGGCCGTGGTCTGCGTCACAGGCCGCGACTTGTCGACCCGCCGCATGTCTTCCCAGGTGCCGTCGATGACGGTCACCCTCTCGGCATCGCTTGGGGTTCTGCTGTTTTCCGCGGTGGCCACTTTGGGGGAAACATGGGTGCCAATCACGCAGAGAGACGCGCTGCTGATTGGGGGGGCGTCTGTTTTCATTATCGGGGGCTACTTGTTCTCGGTCATGGTGATGCGCGTTGGCGAAGTCGGGTTCATTGCACCTTTCCGCTATACGGGCCTGCTATGGGCTTTGCTGCTTGGGCTTGTCGTATTCGGGGATTGGCCGGATGCTATAACCTTGCTTGGGGCGGCAATCGTTGTGGCGACAGGTGTGTTTACCTTGTTCCGCGAAAGCCGTGCACGCCGTCGAACCTGACGGGCGCTGTTGACAACCTCTGCGACTCCTTTTATAGCGCGTCCATCCGGTCATGGGGGCATTCCCTCTGCCGCCGATATCATAACTGTAGTGGACAAGGTCCGGGCTCCTTTTAGGCCTCGATCCTCTGGAAACACACCGCGTCGTTTGCCTCGGAATGGAAACGATCGCGGGTTTTGCGCTTGTGGACGCACAAGCCTGATAAAAGTCGCACCGTTCGGGGGAACGCCCTGGGCAGAATGAGTTGAAAACGGGAAAGAGACCCTATGCCAACGATCCAACAGCTGATCCGCAAGCCGCGTCAGCCAAAAATCAAGCGCTCGAAGTCGCAGCACCTTGAGCAATGCCCGCAAAAGCGTGGCGTTTGTACTCGTGTGTACACAACGACTCCGAAGAAACCGAACTCGGCTATGCGTAAAGTTGCGAAGGTTCGCCTGACCAACGGTTACGAAGTCATTTCGTATATCCCCGGCGAAAGCCACAACCTGCAAGAGCACTCTGTTGTTCTGATCCGCGGCGGTCGTGTGAAAGACCTTCCGGGTGTCCGTTACCACATCCTGCGTGGTGTGTTGGATACCCAAGGCGTCAAAGACCGTAAGCAGCGCCGTTCGAAATACGGCGCCAAGCGTCCTAAGTAAGAAGGATTACAACAGATGTCTCGTCGTCACGCCGCTGAAAAGCGCGAAGTCCTGCCCGACGCCAAATATGGCGATCGCGTATTGACCAAATTCATGAACAACCTGATGATCGATGGTAAGAAATCGGTCGCAGAGCGTATCGTTTACAATGCCTTCCAACGTGTGGAAGACAAAATCAAACGCGCGCCCGTAGAAGTGTTCCACGAAGCTCTCGAAAACATTCAGCCTTCGGTTGAAGTTCGTTCGCGTCGTGTGGGTGGTGCCACCTATCAGGTGCCTGTCGAAGTCCGCCCCGAGCGCCGCGAAGCGCTGGCCATCCGTTGGTTGATCACTGCTGCCCGTAAGCGCAATGAAAACACCATGGAAGAACGCCTTGCAGGTGAGCTTCTGGATGCCGTCAACTCGCGCGGTACTGCCGTCAAAAAGCGGGAAGACACTCACAAGATGGCCGAGGCAAACAAAGCCTTCAGCCATTATCGTTGGTAATCCCAGAGAGGCATTAGACCAATGGCACGCGATTATACGCTCGATCATTACCGCAACTTCGGTATCATGGCGCACATCGATGCAGGTAAAACAACCTGCTCGGAACGCATCCTGTATTACACCGGCAAATCCCACAACATTGGTGAGGTGCACGACGGTGCCGCCACCATGGACTGGATGGAGCAGGAGCAGGAACGCGGCATCACCATCACCTCGGCGGCGACCACCACATTCTGGGAACGCACCGAAGATGGCGTAACCGCAGATTCGGCCAAGCACCGTTTGAACATCATCGACACCCCCGGCCACGTTGACTTCACCATTGAAGTTGAGCGTTCGCTGGCGGTTCTCGATGGAGCTGTCTGTGTTCTGGACGCCAATGCTGGTGTTGAACCCCAAACCGAAACCGTGTGGCGTCAGGCTGACCGCTACAAGGTTCCGCGTATGGTTTTTGTCAACAAGATGGACAAAATCGGCGCTGACTTCTTCAACTGTGTTCACATGATCGAAGACCGCACAGGTGCCGTTGCTGTACCTGTTGGTGTTCCGATTGGCGCAGAAACCGAGCTGGAAGGCCTGGTTGATCTGGTGAACATGGAAGAATGGCTGTGGCAGGGCGAAGACCTTGGCGCGTCGTGGATCAAAGCACCGATCCGTGAAAGCCTGCAGGACATGGCCAACGAATGGCGTGGCAAAATGATCGAAGCGGCCGTCGAAATGGACGACGACGCGATGATGGAATACCTGGAAGGCAACGAGCCTGACGTTCCAACCCTGCGCAAACTGCTTCGTAAAGGTACTCTGGAAATGGCATTCGTGCCGGTTCTGGGTGGTTCGGCGTTCAAAAACAAAGGCGTTCAGCCCTTGCTCAACGCTGTGATCGACTATCTGCCCAGCCCGCTGGACGTTGTTGATTACATGGGCTTCAAACCAGGCGACGAAACAGAAACCCGTGACATTGCCCGCCGTGCGGATGATGACATGGCGTTCTCTGGCCTGGCGTTCAAAATCATGAACGACCCCTTTGTTGGCTCGCTGACCTTCACACGTATCTATTCGGGTACTCTGAGCAAAGGCGACACGCTGCTGAACTCTACCAAGGGTAAAAAAGAGCGCGTTGGCCGTATGATGATGATGCACTCGAACAACCGTGAAGAAATCACGGAAGCGTTCGCAGGCGACATTATCGCTCTGGCAGGTCTGAAAGACACCACAACCGGTGACACGCTTTGCGCCGTCAACGAGCCTGTGGTTCTGGAAACAATGACCTTCCCGGATCCGGTTATCGAGATCGCTGTTGAGCCTAAGACCAAAGCGGACCAAGAGAAAATGTCTCAGGGTCTTGGTCGTCTGGCAGCAGAAGACCCCTCCTTCCGTGTGGAAACTGACCTCGAAAGTGGCCAGACCATCATGAAAGGCATGGGCGAACTTCACCTCGATATTCTGGTGGACCGTCTGAAGCGCGAATTCAAAGTCGAAGCCAACATCGGTGCACCTCAGGTGGCGTATCGTGAAACCATTGGACACGAAGTCGAGCACACCTACACCCACAAGAAACAGTCGGGTGGATCTGGTCAGTTCGGTGAAGTTAAGATGGTCATCACACCGACCGAGCCTGGCGAAGGTTACAGCTTTGAATCGAAAATCGTCGGCGGCTCTATTCCTAAGGAATACATCCCCGGTGTTGAAAAAGGCATCAAATCGGTCATGGACTCCGGTCCTCTGGCTGGCTTCCCTGTGATCGACTTCAAAGTGTCGTTGATCGACGGTAAGTTCCACGATGTTGACTCGTCCGTTCTGGCATTTGAGATCGCAGCACGTATGTGTATGCGTGAAGGCATGCGCAAAGCGGGTGCGAAGATGCTCGAACCGATTATGAAAGTCGAAGTGATTACGCCAGAAGAATATACTGGTGGCATCATCGGCGATCTGACATCGCGTCGCGGTCAGGTTCAGGGTCAGGAAACTCGCGGTAACGCGATTGCCATCGACTGTTTTGTGCCTCTGGCCAACATGTTCGGCTACATCAACACGCTGCGTTCCATGTCTTCGGGCCGCGCAAACTTCTCGATGCAGTTCGACCACTATGAACCAGTTCCGCAGAACATCTCGGAAGAGATCCAAGCGAAATACGCCTAATCGGGATGGCGGGGTGAACCCCGCCCTACCCACAACTTGTAGGGCGGGGACACCCCGCCGACCCAAACGCAAAAGGAGCCTTTACCATGGGTAAGGAAAAGTTTGAACGCACGAAGCCGCACTGCAACATCGGCACAATTGGCCACGTTGACCACGGCAAAACCACTCTGACAGCTGCGATCACCAAGCAATATGGTGACTTCAAAGCCTATGACGAGATTGACGGTGCGCCGGAAGAGAAAGCCCGCGGCATCACCATCTCGACTGCGCACGTTGAGTATGAAACTGACGGTCGTCACTATGCACACGTCGACTGCCCCGGCCACGCTGACTATGTGAAAAACATGATCACTGGTGCGGCGCAAATGGACGGCGCGATCCTGGTTGTGAACGCAGCTGATGGCCCCATGCCACAGACTCGCGAGCACATCCTTCTGGGCCGCCAGGTGGGTATCCCTGCCATGGTTGTTTACATGAACAAAGTGGATCAGGTTGACGACGACGAGCTGCTCGAGCTGGTTGAAATGGAAATCCGTGAGCTTCTGACAGAATACGGCTACGACGGCGACAACATCCCCGTCATTGCTGGTTCGGCTTTGGCCGCTCTGGAAGACCGTGATCCGGCCATCGGTGCTGAATCCATTGCCAAACTGATGGCAGCGGTTGACGAGTTCATCCCACAGCCTCCACGTGCGGTTGACGAGCCATTCCTGATGCCGATCGAGGACGTGTTCTCGATTTCGGGTCGCGGTACTGTTGTAACTGGCCGTATTGAGCGCGGCGTGATCAATGTTGGCGACAGCATCGAAATCGTTGGCATCAAAGACACGCAGACAACCACTTGTACGGGTGTTGAAATGTTCCGCAAGCTGCTGGATCGCGGTGAAGCTGGTGACAACGTTGGTGTTCTGTTGCGTGGTATCGACCGTGAAGCGGTTGAGCGCGGCCAGATCCTGTGTAAGCCGAAATCGGTGAACCCACACACCAAATTCGAAGCCGAAGCCTATATCCTGACCAAGGATGAGGGTGGCCGTCACACGCCGTTCTTCGCCAACTACCGTCCACAGTTCTACTTCCGGACCACGGACGTGACTGGCACAGTTGTTCTGCCCGAAGGCACCGAAATGGTGATGCCTGGCGACAACCTGAAGTTCAACGTTGAACTGATTGCGCCCATCGCCATGGAAGCCGGCCTGCGTTTTGCGATCCGCGAAGGCGGCCGCACCGTTGGTTCCGGCGTTGTGTCGAAGATTGTTGAATAAGGTCGCGTTTCTTTAGAAACTCTGACCGGCGATAGGCGATTTGGCGGCAACGCCAAATCTGCCGAAAGCCAGACGACGAAAAGATCAAAAGGGCGCCCATCGGGCGCCCTTTTTTGTTCTGCTATGGGTGAAAGACACGGGATAACCAAAGCTTTGCCCGTATCAAACTAACTGGTGCTTTCGGCCCTGAGCCGACTTTGGTGGACTCGGCGAGGAAAGTCCGGTTCGGACTCGAACCGGAGGCGTTGGATGTTTTCTGCGCCTTGCTTGTGTTAACGTTCTAACATTCTAAGGAGGACAACACATGAGCCACCCCGAAACTGAATACTCGGACGAATTTGCAGGAGGTCTCGAGCTGCTCTGGGGCCAAGGGTTTCTGTCGCCGGGTGGTAAGGAAGAAGTATTGTCGATCGTTGAAGGCATTGACCTGACCGGGAAAAACATTCTCGATATTGGATCTGGCCTTGGAGGACCGGCCATCTGTCTGGCAAACGCGTTTCAGGTGGGACACATCACAGGTGTCGACATTGAACCACTAAACGTGCAACGGGCCACCGCTTATGCCTGCGATGCTGCCGTGGCCGAAAAGGTGACGTTTCAAGCAGTTGACGGTGGAGATCTTCCCTTTGAGAATGAGGCGTTTGACATTGTCTTCAGCAAGGACGCAGTAACAGAAGCTCCAAACAAGACGGATATTTTTGAAGAGTGTTTTCGCGTATTGCGTCCAGATGGTTGGCTGGTGATGAGCGATTGGTTCAGAAGTTCAGATCCCTACACTCCCGAAATGAACGACTGGCTGGAAACGCTGGGCGTAACCCTGGAAATGGCAACTATTCACGAAACCACTGAACTATTGTCCGGCATTGGTTTTTCGCAGGCTAAGATTGCGGACAAAACCGAGTGGTACCAAAAGCACGCGGTAAGAGAGTTGGAAAGCATGGCCGGGAAGGGCAAAGACCGCTTTGAGGCCTTGCTGGGCGCCGAAGGGGCAGCGGAATGGTTGACGGCGCAAAATCTTCAGGTGGTTGTGGCGACCCAAGGACAACTGCGCCCCGGACATATTCGGGCCGAAAAAAGGTAAACTCCGGTTGTCTAGGTGCGCCGTCTTTGATTGCCGACCTTGGCGCAAGGCGCGGCGAAATCCCGCTGTCCGCCGTTCGCGCCAAATTCCGCGCCTCAATCCTACACCTTCCCAAATTCACCCACTCCCTTGCACCCGGCACCGGCGGGCATCGCCCGACAGCCCCCATGGGCGAGCGGTTGCACCCACCCGTGGTCAGGCGACGTCCTTTATGGCAAGACCACATTTCCCACTTGCCACCCCCATTCCCCCCCTGTATTACGCGCGAGTTCTCAACGAGAATCTTTGGGCGGGATGATTCCCGCCTTTTGGGTTCGATGAGGGTTTGCGATGGTCGCGTATCCTCCTCTCAACTCTCACGCCTAAGAAAAGGCATGATTAATGCAAAGCCAAAACATTCGCATTCGGCTGAAGGCATTCGATTACCGTGTACTGGACGCCAGCACTCAGGAAATCGTGAACACTGCAAAGCGCACAGGCGCGCAGGTTCGTGGCCCGATCCCGCTTCCCAACAAGATTGAGAAGTTCACCGTTCTGCGTGGTCCCCACGTTGACAAGAAATCCCGCGATCAGTTCGAGATCCGTACGCACAAGCGTCTTCTCGACATCGTTGATCCGACTCCCCAGACCGTGGACGCGCTGATGAAGCTCGACCTGGCGGCTGGTGTTGACGTCCAGATCTCGGTTTAAGGAGGGTATCTAGCATGCGCTCTGGAATTATCGCGAAAAAAGTGGGCATGACCCGCTTGTTCATGGAAGACGGCAAACAGATTCCTGTCACCGTTCTTCACCTTGACGGCCTGCAGGTCGTTGCACAACGCACCAACGAAACTGACGGTTACACCGCGGTTCAGCTGGGCGCTGGTTCGGCCAAAGCCAAACGTACATCTCAAGCGATGCGCGGTCACTTTGCCAAAGCCAACGTCGCGCCGAAGCGCAAAGTTGCCGAATTCCGTGTTTCTGAGGATGCCCTGATTGAAGTCGGCGCCGAAATCTCGGCCGAGCACTTCCTTGAAGGTCAAAAAGTTGACGTTGCTGGCACATCAATCGGTAAAGGTTTTGCCGGTGCGATGAAGCGCCACAACTTTGGCGGTTTGCGCGCGACACACGGTGTTTCGATCTCGCACCGTTCGCACGGTTCAACCGGTCAATGTCAGGATCCGGGCAAAGTTTTCAAAGGCAAGAAAATGGCTGGTCACATGGGCGCCGTCCGTGTCACCACTCAGAACCTTGAAGTTGTGAAAACGGATGCCGACCGTGGCCTCGTGTTCATCAAAGGCGCCGTCCCCGGCTCCAAAGGTGGCTGGGTGACTGTTAAGGACGCCGTTAAGAAAAAAGCCCCCGAAGGTCTGCCTTTCCCGGCTGGACTGATCACGGCTGCAACTGAAGCACCTGCAGAAGAAGCTCCTGCAGAAGGCGGTGAAGCATGAAACTTGACGTAATCAAACTCGACGGCGGCAAAGCCGGTTCGGTTGATCTGGACGAAGCCCTGTTTGGCCTCGAGCCACGCGCCGACATCCTGCACCGTGTGGTCCGCTGGCAGCGTAACAACGCTCAGGCCGGTACTCACAAGGTTAAGACCCGTTCGGAAGTGAACTACTCGACCAAGAAGATCTATCGCCAGAAAGGCACCGGCGGCGCACGCCACGGCGCACGTTCTGCTCCGATCTTCCGCGGTGGTGGGGTTTACAAAGGCCCGGTTGTCCGTTCGCACGGCCACGACCTGACCAAGAAATTCCGTAAACTGGGTCTCAAGCACGCCCTGTCCGCCAAAGCGAAAGCAGGCGAACTGGTTGTGATTGACGCCGCAGAGTCGGACGGCAAAACATCCGCACTGGCCAAACAGGTTGCAAACCTGGGCTGGAAACGCGCGCTGATCATTGACGGTGCCTCGGTTAACGAAGCATTCGCCAAAGCAGCAAGCAACATCGAAGGTCTGGATATCCTGCCAACGATGGGCGCCAACGTTTATGACATCCTGAAACGTGACACTCTTGTGATCACCAAAGCAGGTATGGAAGCACTGGAGGCTCGACTGAAATGAGCGCGAAGGCTGAACATTACGACGTGATCCGCAAGCCGATCATCACCGAGAAATCAACCATGGCATCTGAAAATGGTGCGGTTGTTTTCGAAGTGGCAATCGCGGCGAACAAACCGATGATCAAAGAGGCCGTTGAGGCTCTGTTTGGTGTTAAGGTCAAAGCGGTCAACACGACAATCACCAAAGGTAAAGTCAAACGTTTCCGCGGCCAGTTGGGCAAGCGTAAAGACGTGAAAAAGGCTTATGTGACCTTGGAAGAAGGCAACACAATCGACGTGTCCACCGGACTGTAATTGTGAGTGGCCCGGGCTGAAGCCCGGTCTACGCCTTGAGAAAATAGAAAAGCCCCTCGGTGAGAGCCGGGGGGCTTTTTTGTTGCTTCGGCTAACCTTGCTCCACAGGAAACGTCCAAACTTCGACAGCTTGGTCTCGACCGCGAACGTCAATTTCACCGTGCCTTTGTAGCTTTGCCACAAGGTCGGATGCATCCCGGTTTCCATTTTCACTGTTAACTGCGTCGACAAGGTCCTGGCTGGCGACAAGATCGCATTGAAGATCCCGAGTCGCATGCTGCAACCGGCTCGCTGTGTTCACGGTGTCACCTATGACTGTAAACTCGACAAAGTCCTCGGTGCCGACGTCGCCAAGAACGACGGGCCCATAGTGTACGCCAATTCCGATGTGAACCGGCAGCAATCCCTGATTGGCTCTACCTTCGTTCCATTGCTGCGAGGCCGCAAGAAGCTCAAACGCGCAAGAAAGGGCGTTCACGGCGTCGTCCTCACCGGCTTTGGGGAAGCCAAATATCGCCAGAGTTTCGTCGCCAACATAGCCGGCAATTGATCCGTTCCATTTAAAGACGGCTTTTTCGATCCAGCTGTGAACCTCGCGCAACAGATCCATAACTTGCTTGGGTTCAAGGTCTTCCGAAAGCGACGTAAAACCGACAATGTCTGCAAACAGGACCGCAAGGTCTTGCTGTGTCACGTCGCCAAGAGGCTGGTCCTTTTCGGTGAGCATTTCGACCAAATCGGGCGAAAAGTACCGCGCCAGATTGGCGCGTGCCCGGTCTGCTTCACTTGCTTCTTTCTGGGCCAGCCGCAAGCGTTTGTCGGCCTCAACGCGGTCGGTCACGTCGCGCTGAACTGCCAGGTATTGGTACACTTTGCCGTGGTCATCGTTCAAAGGCACGATCGACCATTCCATCCAGAATTCCGAACCATCTTTCCGGTAGTTGATTGTCCGGCCTTCCCATAGCCCTGTGGACCCAAGCTGTTCCCACATATCAGCAAAGATACTGTGATCTGTCTTTGGGCCTTGCAAAATTTTGGGTGACTGGCCGAGCACCTCTGCGTTTGACCATCCGGTCATCTCTTCAAATCTGGGGTTCGCAAAAACGATTTGAGGTCCGAGTGGCTCTGATCCTGCCGTTGTGACCAAAATGCTTTCTGCAGCGGAATTGACAATGGCGCGGTAATCAATGTTTGAATTCGCGTTGCTTTTTGACATCCGGCCCCCCGTATCAAATCATCGATGATGAACGGTAACACATAATTCACCGCGTCCAAATGCGGCTGCTGTCGTTATAGGGGGTAAAGCGGTCAACACGACAATCATCGAAGGTAAAGTCAAACGTTTCCGCGGCCAGTTGGGCAAGCGTAAAGACGTGAAAAAGGCTTATGTGACCTTGGAAGAAGGCAACACAATCGACGTGTCCACCGGACTGTGATTGTGGGTGGCCCGGGCTGAAGCCCGGTCTACACCTTGAGAAAGTGAAAAGCCCCTCGCTGTGAAGCGGGGGGCCTTTTTTTGTTTCTTGTGCCTCGTTGAAAAAGGCACCTGATTTGGCGCAATGTGGCGATAGCAATCAGAGCTTGGGGTGAAAATGTCTAAGAAAAAATCGCTATTGTCAGAGTTGACCAATCAGATAGTTGCAGCGATTGAAGAAGCTGATTTCAGCGAAGACAAAATTTCTGAACTAATTGAGTCAATAGTTTCGGAAGGGCAGAATGAGCTATTTGAATCTCTTAAGAAAAACGCTCCTCCAATGCTTAAAGAGGAGCGTCGAGCAAAGCGGTCTTTCGAGGATCGAAATTATCGGCGATGGAAGGAACCGTTAGATTTATTGCGAACCATGTGGGTTTGTTGCCAAGAGATTGCAGAAAGCCATGCTCACGAAGGTCCTCTTGATGGAGATGAACTAACATTTGATACGTTAGCTCATTTGCAACCTAAAGCTCTACTCATTCTAAGTGAAATTCTTAGCCTTTTGGAAAGCGGCTTTGCTGATGGCGCTCTTGCACGCTGGCGCTCGCTTCATGAGGTTACAGTTGTCGGAATGTTTATTTCAAAGCACGGCCACGAAGCAGCTTTGGCTTACCGGTTAAGTATGTGGTTTTCGAACTTGCGTGCTGCCAATCAGTATAATCGACACGCAAATAGAGCCAATCTGGCGCCAATCACACACGCAGAGGTGTCGAAAATTGAACAAAAGTGTGCGGAATCTCGAGAGCTTCTCGGGAGAGAACTCAAGTCAGACTGGGATTGGGCGTCTTCCATTCTTAAGAAAACAAGACCAAACTTCGCTGATCTTGAAAGGGAAGTTGGGTTGGATCACTGGCGACCGCGCTTTAAATGGGCGTGTCAACACATCCATGCAGGCTTTGTTCGCCCGGATAGATTATTGGGCATGACTGAAGCAGATAATTTTGCATTTCAAGTAGGCGCGAGTAACTCGGGACTAGTTGAGCCTCTTCAGATGTCTGCAATTTCTTTGATGCAGATAACAAATACATTCCTGCTATTCCCTGAACCGAATGTTGACAGGCTGGTATTCGCAAATGTTCTGGCCGCCTTTTCAGATGAAATCGGAATGGTTGCCTTAAGAACGAAAGATGAGACTCTTAAAGAGGCTCTAAAGGATGCCAGGGAGTAAGGCCGTCATACAGTACGAAACAGCGGCCCATAGGCCGCCGTGCATCGACGACGCGCCCGGACGCGGCGCCGATTTGGTGAGGCCGGCGCAACACTGATGGTGCACACGGATTTGGCGGGGATAAACTGCCATCTATCTGCGTTGGATCGCAACCGCGCGCGTCGTCGACGCACGGCCTACCCAAAAGCGCACCAAGCCCAAAGAAATATGGGCGATCCACTTGCCAGCCCCCCCTGACCCTGTTACATCCCGCCAGTCGGCTGGCCTCAGATTCGTTCTGGGGCCGGTTGTTATTTAATCGGGCACCTACGGGGGCCTATACACTTGGCACCTACGGGGGCCTCAAACATAGCGGATCAGTTAGGTCCGCATTGCTAAACGGAAGACAGAAAGCATGGCACTTAAGTCGTATAAGCCGACGACGCCGGGCCAACGTGGGTTGGTGCTGATTGACCGTTCCGAGCTGTATAAAGGACGTCCAGTCAAAGCCCTCACCGAGGGTCTGACAAAGTCGGGCGGCCGGAATAACACCGGACGGATCACATCGCGTCGCCGCGGTGGTGGGGCAAAACGCCTCTACCGGATCGTTGATTTCAAACGTAATAAACTGGATGTTGCGGCAACCGTCGAACGGATCGAATATGACCCGAACCGGACCGCATTCATCGCATTGGTCAAATATGCAGACGGCGAGCAGGCCTATATCCTGGCCGCACAGCGTCTTGCAGTTGGTGATCAGGTTGTGGCCTCGGCCAAAGCCGACATCAAACCGGGCAACGCAATGCCGTTCTCGGGCATGCCGATCGGTACCATCGTTCACAACATCGAACTGAAACCAGGCAAAGGCGGCCAGATCGCCCGTGCAGCTGGGACTTATGCTCAGTTTGTTGGTCGTGATGGTGGCTACGCTCAGATCCGCCTGTCGTCAGGTGAATTGCGCATGGTCCGTCAGGAATGCATGGCCACTGTTGGTGCCGTGTCGAACCCCGACAACTCGAACCAGAACTACGGTAAAGCCGGTCGTATGCGCCACAAAGGCAAACGCCCGTCGGTTCGTGGTGTTGTTATGAACCCGATCGATCACCCACACGGTGGTGGTGAAGGTCGTACATCCGGTGGTCGTCACCCGGTTTCGCCTTGGGGCAAACCAACCAAGGGTTACCGCACTCGTAATAAGAACAAAGCGTCGCAAAAGCTTATTATTCGCTCGCGTCACGCCAAGAAGAAGGGACGTTAATCCATGTCTCGCTCTGTATGGAAAGGTCCTTTCGTCGATTCTTACGTGCTTAAAAAAGCCGAAGCATCGCGCGAGTCGGGCCGCAACGAAGTTATCAAGATTTGGTCGCGTCGTTCCACCATTCTGCCCCAGTTCGTGGGTCTGACATTTGGTGTGTACAACGGCCATAAACATATCCCAGTCAACGTCTCTGAGGACATGATCGGTCAGAAGTTTGGTGAGTATTCGCCAACTCGCACCTATTACGGTCACGCAGCAGACAAAAAAGCGAAACGGAAGTAAGCCATGAGCAAGGATAAAAATCCCCGCCGCGTGGCTGACAACGAAGCAATGGCGAAAACGCGCATGCTTCGCACCAGCCCGCAAAAGTTGAACCTGGTCGCCGGCATGATCCGTGGCAAGAAAGTTGAAAAGGCGTTGATCGACCTGACTTTCTCGAACAAGCGTATCGCAGCAGACGTGAAGAAATGCCTTCAGTCCGCAATTGCCAACGCCGAAAACAACCACAACCTGGACGTCGATGAACTGATCGTCGCCGAGGCGTATGTTGGCAAAAACCTGACCCTGAAACGCGGACGTCCGCGGGCTCGTGGTCGTTTTGGCAAGATCATCAAACCGTTCTCGGAACTCACCATCCTGGTGCGTCAAGTTGAGGAGCAAGCCTAATGGGTAACAAAGTAAATCCGGTCGGCATGCGTCTTCAGGTGAACCGCACCTGGGACAGCCGTTGGTACGCAAATACCAAAGACTACGGTGATCTTCTTCTGGAAGACCTGAAAATCCGTGAGTTCATCAACAAAGAGTGTAAGCAAGCTGGTATTGCCCGTGTGATCATCGAACGTCCGCACAAAAAGTGCCGCGTCACGATCCACACGGCTCGTCCCGGCGTCATCATTGGCAAAAAAGGCGCAGATATCGAAACCCTGCGCAAGAAAATCGCCTCGATGACCGACTCGGAACTGCACCTCAACATCGTTGAAGTGCGCAAGCCCGAGCTCGACGCTCAGCTGGTCGGCGAGAATATCGCTCAGCAGCTGGAACGCCGTGTATCTTTCCGTCGCGCGATGAAGCGTGCCGTACAGAACGCTATGCGCATGGGCGCCCTGGGTATCCGGGTGAACGTTGCTGGCCGTCTGGGTGGTGCTGAAATCGCACGGACCGAATGGTATCGTGAGGGCCGTGTGCCACTTCACACTCTGCGTGCCGACATCGATTACGCACATTCCGAAGCGATGACTGCCTATGGCATCATCGGGATCAAAGTCTGGATCTTCAAAGGTGAGATCATGGAACACGATCCAGCGGCGCGTGACCGTAAAGCACAAGAAGTCCAGGATGGCCCAGCACCTCGCGGTGCCGGCGGTCGTCGCTAAGGGAGACTGACAAATGCTTCAACCAAAGCGTACTAAATTCCGCAAGCAGCACAAAGGCCGGATCAAAGGTCTTGCTAAAGGCGGTTCTGACCTGAACTTCGGTTCTTTCGGTCTCAAAGCCACTCAGCCCGAGCGTGTGACTGCTCGTCAAATCGAAGCGGCTCGCCGCGCGATGACCCGTCACATGAAACGTCAGGGCCGTGTTTGGATCCGTATCTTCCCAGACGTGCCGGTCACTTCAAAACCGACCGAAGTTCGTATGGGTAAAGGTAAAGGTTCTGTTGATTATTGGGCATGCAAGGTCAAACCTGGCCGCGTAATGTTCGAAATCGACGGTGTCTCGGACGAGGTTGCCCGCGAAGCCCTGCGCCTCGCTGCAATGAAACTCCCGGTCAAAACCCGCGTCGTGGTTCGCGAAGACTGGTAAGAACGTCGAAAACGCCCCTGGGCGTTTTCTGACGACTGCGGTGTAGGCAGTTTCGCAGAAACTGTCCGGGTCGCAGCCAGGTCGCAAGAAATCAAAACCCCCGTCGAGAAATCGGCGGGGTTTTTTCTTTGGCTTGGTGTTGATTGTTGCCCGAGTTGGGTTTTGTGAATTGATCCAACGCCCGCTATCATGTGGCAACGCAGGAAATGTCTGGTTTGAGCCCCAAGGCGCCTAGTTTGAGTTTCGTGACTTTCCTTATAGTATGGCGTTTTAGATTACTTGGAGCACGAAGATGGCAGACCCTTTTCAAGATGTAGATGAGGCTGGGCCTGAGTTTATCAAAATGTTCGCTGACTCGATGGACGTGCGCCAAACTGACCCGACAATGGAGCGAATTGTTGCGGAATATTTAGAGCGGCTACCGCTCGCCACCGACAGTGTAACTATCGAAGTTGGAGCTGGTGCTGGTGCAGTAACACGTCGCATCGCAGCAGCGGCACACCCAGCAAAGGTGGTAGGCTACGAGCCGTCTCAGGGATTCGTGAACGAAGCAATCGGACGATCAAGTGACCATGCCAATTTGTCATTCACAGTGGCCGATGGCGCAAAACTTCCCATTGAAAACAACAGCGTTGATGCAGTAATCATGCATACCGTTCTGACGCATGTGACCCATCCAGAATCTCTTTTAGCTGAAGCATTTAGAGTTCTAAAGGCAGGCGGATCGCTTGTCATATGTGATGCGGATTTTTCGAAAGCCACATTCAGTAGCATTCCCAACGACCCGCTAAATATATGCGCTCAAGAGTTCGTTCGAGAATTTGTCACCGATGCGTTCATTGTTGGTAAGTTAAGAACCTTGATTTCAACCGCAGGCATGGAGATTGCTAGCTTTGATGTCGTGAGTCGCGTCGTCACAACTCGTGAGCAAATGCTGCCATGGGTAGAAGTGACAACACGGCAAATGGTTGAACGTGGCGATATCGGCAAGGAACTGGCGGATGCGCTTGTAGCAGAACATGATCGCCGTGCCGAAGCCGGTTCACTCTACGGCTATCAAGCATTTGCGACGGCAATTGCACGAAAGCCCTAACAGCTAAAACTTCGTAGGGCAGCTTTGTCCCGCCCACCAGACATTGAGCAGGAGCAGCCGAATGTTTGCGAAATGCCCCGCGCGATGCGCCAACGCGTGTGGCCTTAGAACTTTCCGTTGTCGTTTTTCCAAACCTCGCGCGGGGGCACGCGCTCGACGGTGTTCCAGTGTTCGGCCAGTTTGCCCTCTTGCACGCGGAACATGTCATAAAACGAACTGTGCTTGCCGGCCTGATCGCCTTCGCAAACCGTCAGAACAAAGTCTCCACAGGCCAAGGTGCGATGGCGATGTTGGTACTGTTTCGCGGTCTCTTGTGGCCCAACGCTGATGCGCAGCGCCTCGACCCCGTCGGGCAAATCCGCGTCGTGCTGGATCAACTGACCATCGACACAGAACCCGTCCATCCGGCCCCAGTTTTGCGCGATCAGAACCTCATCGACAAAGCGGCTCACCAGCGCGCGGTTGGCTTCAGTCAGATCCAGATCGCGGGCCTCAACCGGCCCGTCCACCATACTGCGCCCCGAAGGGTTGGGGCCGCGGCGCGCCTGAATGTTGTCCCAATGCTCAACCACCTGATCGCCGTCATAGCGAAACACCTCGAACCCGATCCGGCGGGTTGAGAAATCATATTCAGTGTGGCCAAACACAAAGTCCCCGTCCTCAAAGGCGCGCACGATGTTGACCTTGGGGTTGGTCAGGGACAGGCGCTTGAACAATTCTTCCAACCCTTCACTGCCCTCAAGGGTCTGGGGGTTGTGCTGGATGTATCGCGCCTGATTGACCACAGCGATGGGCCCGGATTCTCCGGTCTCGATGCTCTTCAACAACGCGCGGATTTGATCGGGGCGGCTCGGTGGCATGGGACTCTCCTGAGCAGGTGAAACACCCCAAAAGCTTGGGTGTATTTTTACTTGGGCCCAAGCGTTAAGTCGCGCTAGGGTCGCAACATGCATATCACATGTTCTTTTGTTTCGTCCCTGCCTGATCCAAAAGCTTTTCAGGATCTGATGGAGGAATACTATCAAGTCATGGTCGACAAATTTTCCATGGCGGGCGGCGTGGCAAAGTTTACGGCTGCCGGCCTTGCGCGGGACACCGTAGAAAATATAGACGCGCTTTTGCCGCCCCATGGGCGAACGTTGCTGGCGACAGACGCGCATGGCCGCCTGTTGGGCTGCGGTGCCCTTCGCACAATCCGTCCCGATGCGGCCGAGTTAAAGCGTATGTATGTGCGCCCCGAGGCGCGCGGCACTGGATTGGGCAAAAGGCTGTTTGAAATGCGCATGGCCGAGGCGCGTGCGATGGGCTGCACCCGGCTTTATGCGGATACGGTCAAAGGCAATCGCGAAATGCTGCGGATGTATGAGAAGATGGGGTTCTCTTACATTCCACGCTATCCAGAAAACGCCAATGATCCCGACATGGCCCCGTATCTGGTGTTTCTGGAATATGTGTTTCCGTAAGGCCGGGCGCCTGCCTCGCGTCAATTCCACCTCTCGCGCTTGGCCCGGCCTTGCGCTAAACCCCCGGTATGGCCCAGATCGAATCTCTCTTTGTGACCCGCTTTTACCGCGCCAAGCTGTCTGAACATGGCACCGCCATTGATCCAGAAGAGCTTGAAGCATCCTGTTATTCCATCGCCGAAGATGACGAGGCCGGCCAGAAATGGTGCGAAGACAACGGCTATCCCGGCTATACGTCCTATGCGTCGCTGACCGATCTGGCGTGGCGATTTCCGGTCTTTGCCGACATCGTCACCGCGTTGGATCTGCATGTCGCCGAATTTGTCAAAGACCTCGAATTTGACCTTGATGGGCGCACGCTGAAACTCGAAGACCTGTGGATCAACATCCTGCCCGAAGGCGGCACCCATTCATCCCACCTGCACCCGCATTCTGTAATCTCGGGCACCACCTATGTGTCCATGCCCGGTGGTGCCAGTGCCCTGAAACTGGAAGACCCCCGGTCTGCCCGTATGATGGCCGCACCCACCCGCACCAAAGAGGCACGCCGCGAATTGCAGCCGTTTGTCTATATGCGCCCCGAAGTGGGCGAGGTGTTCCTCTGGGAAAGCTGGCTGCGCCACGAGGTGCCGCTAAACATGGACGAAGACGAACGTATTTCGGTGAGTTTTAACTACAAGTGGGAGTGAGTGCGTGTTTATGCAAAAACTTGCATTGCCGACTATTCTGATTTTTCTCCTTTCTTCAGTGGTAAATGCTCAAGACGAGCGGACCGAGTATAAGCTTATTGATACCGGTGTTTTGAACCATTCCACGCTGGGCAAAGGTATTTTGATGATAATTGTACCCGAGCCCATGCCAGAGGGCGGTATACATGGGGAAATTGTTCAGCAAGCAATGCCGGGCATTTGCAACTTTTATGCGCCCAATGTCATTCCTTATGTTATGAAAAAGACGGAAACCGAAGACCCGGAATTTGTCGGTGTTAGAATTAACAGCAGTTCGAAATCCGTCGATCAATACGTTATGCAAGCCTACCAAATCGCCCAAAACGAATGTGGTGCTCCGCTCAACTGATTTCGCAATCTTTCCCTTGCCAACCCGAACCCCAAACCGTATAGAGCGCCATCGCGTGGATTCCTGTTCAGGGATTCGCGTGTTTATCATTTATCCACCAGGTCAAAGGTGACCCCAGTTGGGGCCTTCTGGTGTGTGAAAAAAGGAATAGGCTATGAATGCCAACGAACTGCGCGACAAGTCGCCGGATCAGCTCCGTGAGGAACTGGCCAATCTTAAGAAAGAAAGCTTCAACCTTCGCTTTCAACAAGCCACCGGTCAGCTGGAAAACCCTTCGCGTATCCGTGAGGCACGTCGTGCCGCAGCGCGCGTGAAGACCATCCTGAACGAAAAAGCCCAATCAGCAGCCGAATAAGAGGAGCCTGAATTATGCCCAAACGTATTCTGACAGGCACCGTAACTTCGGATGCCAACGCCCAAACAGTCACCGTGTCGGTCGAGCGTCGCTTCACCCACCCGGTTCTGAAGAAAACCATTCGTAAGTCCAAAAAGTACCGGGCTCACGATGAGCAGAACGCTTTCAAGGTCGGCGATCAAGTTCGTATCATCGAATGCGCGCCGAAATCGAAAACGAAACGCTGGGAAGTTCTGGAAGCCTAAAGAGTCTCACTCGAGACTCCTGGCGACTTGACTTAACAGTTAGTCGAAACCCTGGGGGATAAGGCCACGCATCGGCCCCCCATAGGTCGGGAGAAACCATATGATCCAGATGCAAACAAACCTGGATGTAGCTGACAACAGCGGCGCTCGCCGTGTTCAGTGCATCAAGGTTCTGGGTGGTTCCAAGCGTAAGTACGCATCCGTAGGCGACGTTATTGTCGTCTCGGTCAAGGAAGCCATTCCACGTGGTCGCGTTAAAAAGGGTGACGTCCGTAAGGCCGTCGTCGTACGCACCGCTAAAGAAGTCCGTCGTGAAGATGGCACCGCGATCCGCTTTGATCGCAATGCAGCCGTTATCCTGAATAACGCGAACGAGCCTGTCGGCACCCGTATCTTCGGGCCGGTTGTTCGTGAACTGCGCGCCAAGAACTTCATGAAGATCATCTCACTCGCGCCGGAGGTGCTGTAAGATGGCTGCTAAATTGAAAAAAGGCGACAAGGTCGTTTTGTTGGCTGGTAAAGACAAGGGCAAAGAGGGCACGATTTCCTCTATTGATCCTAAAGCCGGTAAAGCCGTTGTAGACGGTTTGAACATCTCGATCCGTCACGTGCGCCAGTCGCAAAACGAACAAGGTGGCCGCGTTCCCAAAGCCATGCCAATCGCTCTTTCGAACCTGGCATTTGTGGACGCAAACGGCAAACCTTCGCGCGTTGGCTTCAAAATGGAAGGCGACAAGAAAGTGCGCTTTGCTAAAACCACGGGGGACGTGATCGATGCTTGATACTGAAAATTACACCCCGCGTCTGAAGGCTGCGTACAAAGACACCATCCGTGCCGCTCTGAAAGAAGAGTATGGTTACAAGAACGAAATGATGATCCCCAAGCTGGAGAAAATCGTTTTGAACATCGGGTGTGGTCGTGCGGCTGTTCGTGACAGCAAAAAAGCCAAGTCGGCACAAGCTGATCTGACATTGATTGCAGGCCAAAAGGCTCTGACAACCATTGCCAAGAATTCGATCGCGGGCTTCCGCGTACGTGAAGGTATGCCAATGGGTGCGAAAGTGACCCTGCGCGGCAACCGGATGTATGAATTCCTGGATCGTCTGACCACTATTGCGATGCCTCGTATCCGCGACTTCCGCGGCGTTTCGGGCACCTCGTTTGACGGCCGTGGCAACTATGCCATGGGTCTCAAAGAGCACATCGTGTTCCCAGAAATCGATTTTGATAAAGTCGACGAAAACTGGGGCATGGACATCGTAATTGCCACCAACGCGAAAACTGACGCTGAAGCAAAGAGCCTGTTGAAAGCTTTCAACATGCCTTTCAACAGCTGATCGCGGGAAGGAATAGACATGGCTAAGAAAAGCATGATCGAACGCGAGAAAAAGCGCGAACGTCTGGTGGCAAAATACGCAGCCAAACGTGCCGAGCTTAAAGAAATCGCAAATGACGAAAGCAAGCCGATGGAAGAGCGTTTCAAAGCGCGCCTCAAGCTTGCAAAACTGCCGCGCAACTCGTCGGCAACCCGTCTTCACAATCGCTGCCAGCTGACCGGCCGTCCTCACGCTTACTATCGTAAGCTGAAGGTGTCCCGGATTGCTCTGCGGGAACTGGGCTCGAATGGCCAGATCCCCGGCATGGTCAAATCTAGCTGGTAAGGAGAGACAGAGATGAACGATCCTATCGCTGATATGCTGACCCGAATCCGCAATGGCCAGATGCGTGGCAAGTCGACTGTGTCGACACCTGCATCGAAACTGCGCGGTTGGGTTCTGGATGTGCTGGCTGACGAAGGCTACATCCGCGGCTACGAAGCAGCTGAAGAGAACGGCCACCCGGCGTTCGAAATCAGCCTCAAGTATTACGAAGGCACTCCTGTCATTCGCGAAGTGAAGCGGGTCTCTAAACCTGGCCGTCGCGTCTACATGGGCGTCAATGACATTCCCGTTGTCCGTCAGGGCCTCGGTGTGTCGATTGTCTCCACCCCCAAGGGTGTGATGTCGGATGCAAGCGCTCGCGCCAACAATGTTGGTGGTGAAGTGATTTGCACGGTCTTCTAAGGAGAACCTGATGTCTCGTATTGGTAAAAAACCGGTCGAGCTGCCCAGCGGCGTATCTGCTGCTGTCTCCGGCCAGACCATCGAAATCAAAGGTCCAAAAGACACCCAGTCTTTTACTGCAACTGACGATGTCACGCTGACAGTAGAAGATAACATTGTAACCGTGACACCGCGTGGCTCGTCCAAGCGTGCACGTCAGCAATGGGGTATGTCACGTACTGTCATCGGTAACATGGTGACAGGCGTGTCTGCGGGCTTCAAAAAAGAGCTTGAAATCAACGGTGTTGGTTATCGTGCGCAGATGCAGGGCACCACCCTGAAACTGTCGCTCGGTCTCTCACACGAAGTGAACTTTGAAGTGCCAGCCGGTATTACCGTGACTGCACCAAAGCCCACCGTGATTATCGTTGAAGGCACTGACAACCAACTCGTTGGCCAGGTTGCGGCAAATATCCGCGAATGGCGCAAGCCCGAGCCCTATAAAGGCAAAGGCATCAAGTACAAAGACGAGTATATCTTCCGCAAGGAAGGCAAGAAGAAGTAAGGACCAGACAAATGGCAAACAGCAAACGGGATCTGTTCCTCAAGCGCCGCCTGCGCGTCCGGAACAAACTTCGCAAGGTCAACGCAGGACGTCCGCGTCTTTCGGTTCACCGTTCAAACAAGAACATCAGCGCTCAGCTGATCGACGATGTGAACGGCGTGACTTTGGCATCGGCTTCCACACTCGAGAAAGATCTCGGGTTTGTAGGCAAAAATGGTGTCGAAGCCGCGACCAAAGTTGGCGCAGCGATTGCAGAACGTGCACAGAAAGCCGGCGTGAGCGAAGCATACTTCGACCGCGGTGGTTTCCTCTTCCACGGCAAAGTGAAGGCTCTGGCCGACGCTGCGCGTGAAGGTGGCTTGAAAATCTAAAAACCTGAGGGGGACGGCAACGTCCCCCCGATGATCCGGGGGCAGGGCGCATGCGTGGCCTGCTCACCAGGATTGAAACAATAGGCGCCTTGCGCCAGACAAAAGGAAAGCCTTATGGCAGAACGTGATAATCGTCGTGGCAACCGCCGCGATCGTGATGAAACTCCGGAATTCGCCGACCGCCTGGTTGCGATCAACCGCGTATCGAAAACCGTAAAAGGTGGTAAGCGCTTTGGCTTTGCTGCTCTGGTTGTTGTAGGCGATCAAAAAGGCCGCGTTGGTTTCGGCAAAGGTAAAGCGAAAGAGGTCCCCGAGGCCATCCGCAAAGCCACCGAGCAAGCCAAGCGTCAAATGATCCGCGTTCCACTGCGCGAAGGCCGTACCCTGCACCACGACGTCAATGGTCGTCACGGCGCTGGTAAAGTGATCATGCGGACAGCCCCAGAAGGTACTGGTATTATTGCTGGTGGTCCTATGCGTGCTGTTTTCGAAATGCTCGGCGTCAAAGACGTTGTTTCGAAATCGCTGGGTTCCGCGAACCCATACAACATGATCCGCGCCACCATGGACGGCCTGACCAAAGAGTCTAGCCCCCGTCAGGTTGCAGCACGTCGTGGCAAAAAGGTCGCTGACATCTTGAAAAAAGATGACGCACCGGCCCCAGCCGCCGCTGAATCGTAAGGAGTAGACATCATGGCCAAAACCATCGTCGTCAAACAGATCGGTTCTCCGATCCGTCGCCCCGCCAAACAGCGTCAAACGCTGATCGGCCTGGGCCTGAACAAAATGAACAAGACCCGTGAACTCGAAGACACCCCTTCAGTCCGCGGCATGATCGCCAAGATCCCTCACATGGTCGAGATCATCGAAGAAAAAGGCTAAGCCCTTTTCGTCTTGAGAATTGAAACGCCTCGCAGGAAACTGCGGGGCGTTTTATTGCGTCTGGAGGAGTCGGAATTGCCAGTACTTTCCAAATGCGCCATCCAAATTTGGAGATTCTGACCGCTCTCGACTAACCAACTCGGATCGGTCGCGAACCTGGTGTTGGCTCTGAGCGCCCCCCTCATGCTCGCATAGGCTCCAATCTCTGAGCTCCCTTTCATTGCGAACGACCGGGCCAATTGGGGCATCCGTATGACATGCAATAGCTGCATAACGGGCTTGCCAAAACCCACCTTGCTGCAACGCGGCGGCAGGACTATCTGAGCCTCACAAACAAAGACACATGACAAGCACTCCGGGAAATCAGTCCCGGTCACATCAAAGGATATCACCCATGGCATATGCCCTCACAGCCGTCGCTTCCGACATTGGCCTCATCGGCCGTTTCCGCGTTTTCCTCAATGACTACAAAGCAGCTGCCGTCCGTGCGGCTCAGTATCGTAAAACCGTTGCCGAGCTTAGTGGCCTGAGCAACCACGAGCTGGCCGATATCGGCATCAGCCGTGGCCAAATCGAAGACATTGCGACTGCTCACGCCAACGGCTAAGCCCACCGCGTCTTTCGACTTTTCAAAACGCCTCCGGATCGCCGGGGGCGTTTTTTTGTGTCCTGGGATTATGCACATGGCTTGTGCGCGAAACCACGAACTTATTTCGGTTGATTGTTCCCAGACCATACATATCTGGCGTTGGATACAGGAAAAGGGACAAGAAACATGACACTCACCATGGTATTTACCGGATTGCTATCAGCGTTCTTTTTGTTCGCCAGCTCGATCAAGATCCTTGGATGGCAAAAAACGATCTTTGACGTGCAGGTCGAGATGTTCAAATCTTATGGGCTGAATCGCCGGATCATGCTGCTTGTCGGGCTGGCAGAATTGTTCGGAGCGATTGCGATCTGGTGCCAATCGACGGCCCTGGGAGGCTTGGGCGCGCTGGCTTTGTTGGGCACGTCGTTGGGGGCAATTTCCTGCCATCTGATCTTTGACACATGGAAGCAAGGGGTCCCGGCCATGATCACCGGAACCCTGTCGGCTTATGTCGTTTGGGTTAATCTGGATAAGCTTCTGGCGTTGATCCCCTGAGAGACATCCATGCGTTCACTGCATTTCGGGGATGTTGATTTCGGTGGTGGTCAGGGAAACTGGGTAGGCGTATCCAGCCTCAAACCTGAAATTCAGACATATGGACCTCCAGCATGGCATTCGCCACACAACTCCCCGCCCGCTTTTCGAACGCCTTTGGCGTTAGCGCCTTCTTCAAAGGCTTTTTCCGCGCCGAGCATGTCCCTCACTGGACCGAATACCTGCGCGACAGCCACCGCGTCTAAGCGACCTGACTCAAACCATCAGGCCGTTTGCGGCACTCCAAAGCGGCTCGCCTTTAACGGCGGGCGTTTTGCGTTTTAGCAGCTTGGTTCGCGGGTGATGGATGGTTTGCAGAACGTGAAAACCGACACGTCTTCGGGCAGCCCCTTGAGGGTAAATCGACCAACCGATTGAACCGGGGCGTCCAGAAGATCGGCAAACTCATTCGACATCAGAACAGAACATTCGGTTTGAGCACATAGTGCTTCGATCCGGGCCGCCAAATTAACCGCCGCGCCAAGGACCGTGAAATCCAATCGGGTTTCAGAGCCGACGTTGCCATACAGAACCTGACCCACGTGAAGCCCGACCCCAAATTGCAGCGCGTCACTTTGATTGGTCAGGGCAGATGTCGCTGCGGCCTTGGCGTTGGCGACTGCGCCTGCCTGATCTCCTTCGGCTGGAAAGATCGCCAACACTCCATCCCCCATGAATTTTAGGATTTCCCCGCCATTCGATTTCACGGCAGAGTCCAGAATGTCGAAATACTGATTGGCGATCGCCACAACCTCGTGCACAGGTCGTTCTGTGTTCAGTCGGGTCCAGCCACGCAGGTCGCTGATCATGATGGCCGCATCAATCTGGTCGACATGCCCGCGCGTGATCTCACCGCCCAGAACCCTCTGTCCAGTTGTCGGCCCCAGATAGGCACTGGCCACGGCCTTGGACAGAACAGCGAGACGCCGGACTTCGACCAGCGGCGCAAGTGTCATTGCAATGGTCGACAGCCCTTCGATGTCATGTTCGCAAAACCCATCAGAGGCATCGGTCACTGCGATCATAATTCCTCCCATGTGGTCACCGTACAATAACGGAATACCCAGATAATCTGTGGCCCCGCGTTCGCGCAGGTCGTGAAACGCTTTGTGATCTTCGCCGGTCAAATCGCTCAGATTCCTGCGCAATGGCGCACGGGTCTCGGAGATGACCGACATTGGGCTGCCCCGGAACACGCTGAGCTGTTCCAGCCCGTGCCGACTGACGAGCACATCCTGTGGGCCGGTTTCGCGCTCCCAGATCGTGCTTACGGCAGTGACAAGCGGGTGAATCGTGCGCATGGCCAGCCGTAACCGCCAGAGAGGCACGCCGCCGTCTCTCAGCCTGTCTGCCAGGGCATAGGTCAATGCCTCAAGATGCGGCATGTTTGGACCGTCGGTCAGAAGCCAGTCGGTGATGTCTCGGGCGTTCCAATGCATGAAAGTCAGCGTAAAGGGAAATACAGAAAATGCAAAAGGACGCAAACACCTGTACACCCTGTCGCAACGCTTGCATCGTCATCTCACAGGGTCTATACGCCCCCGGTGGCGTTTCACGTCACAAGAATCAACAAGCAAGAAAAGCCGCGTTTGGCCCCTTACGCTTCATGGGTCACTTCCGGCAAAAGGAGAAGCGATATGAAACTGAATGAACTGCGCGACAATCCAGGTGCAACCAAGAAACGCATGCGCGTTGGCCGTGGCCCGGGTTCGGGCAAAGGTAAAATGGGTGGCCGTGGTATCAAAGGTCAAAAGTCCCGCTCGGGTGTAGCCATCAATGGTTACGAAGGCGGCCAGATGCCCCTCTATCAACGTCTGCCTAAGCGTGGCTTCAGCAAGCCAAACCGCAAGGCATTTTCCGTTGTTAACCTGGGTCTGATCCAGAAATTCATCGACGAAGGCAAGATCGACGCGAAATCGGCAATCACCGAAGAATCGCTGGTCGCATCGGGCCTCGTACGTCGTGTTAAGGACGGTATCCGCGTTCTGAACAAAGGCGAAATTACTGCCAAAATTGACATCACAGTCACAGGTGCTTCGCAAGCAGCTGTAGACGCTGTTGCCAAAGCCGGTGGGTCGCTGAACGTTGCTGCTGCAGCTGCGGCAGAATAAGAGGTTGTGAGCGGGCTCAGCGCCCCTTACATACACTTCTAGTTTTCCAAACGCCGCCGAACCGGAAAACGGTTTTGGCGGCGTTTTCAGTCTAAGAGAGATCCGAATGGTATCCGCAGCAGAGCAAATGGCCGCCAACACAAGTTGGGCAGCACTTGGTAAAGCCACCGATCTACGCAACCGCATCCTGTTCACGCTGGGGCTGTTGATCGTTTATCGTCTGGGCACGTTTATTCCGGTGCCTGGCATCGACGGTGTTGCATTGCGCGAATTCATGGAAGGGGCCGCCGCTGGTATTGGCGGCATGCTGGCCATGTTCACCGGCGGCGCACTGGGCCGCATGGGCATTTTTGCTCTTGGGATCATGCCGTATATCTCGGCGTCGATTATCATTCAGCTTTTGACCTCGATGGTGCCTGCGCTTGAGCAGATCAAAAAAGAGGGCGAGCAGGGTCGCAAAAAGATCAACCAATACACCCGCTACGGGACCGTGGCGCTTGCCACATTGCAGTCTTACGGTCTGGCTGTGTCGTTGGAGGCTGGCGAGCTGGTCACTGATCCGGGCATGTTCTTCCGTATTTCCTGCATGATTACCCTTGTGGGTGGCACCATGTTCCTGATGTGGCTGGGTGAGCAGATCACTGCGCGCGGCATCGGCAACGGTATCTCGCTGATCATCTTTGTTGGCATTATCGCTGAAGTTCCCGCCGCTCTGGCACAGTTCCTTGTGTCGGGTCGTTCCGGCGCCATCAGCCCTGCCGTGATCATCGGTGTGATGGTGATGATGATCGTGCTCATAGGATTTGTGGTGTTTATGGAACGCGCTTTGCGCAAGATCCATATTCAGTACCCGCGTCGTCAGGTCGGCATGAAGGTCTATGACGGCGGATCTTCGCATCTGCCAGTCAAAGTGAACCCGGCCGGCGTGATCCCTGCGATCTTTGCTTCGTCGCTGTTGTTGTTGCCAACCACGATCTCGACCTTCTCGGGCGGATCAACCGGTGCTTTGATGTCGACGATTCTGGCCTATTTTGGCCCCGGCCAACCGCTGTATCTGTTGTTCTTCACAGCGATGATCGTGTTCTTTGCTTACTTCTATACCTTCAACGTGTCGTTCAAACCGGATGAGGTCGCCGACAACCTGAAGAACCAGAACGGCTTTGTTCCGGGTATTCGTCCGGGTAAGAAAACCGCCGAATATCTGGAGTATGTTGTGAACCGCGTGCTTGTGATCGGCGCGGGCTACCTTGCGGCAGTTTGTCTCCTTCCTGAGATTCTGCGTGGCCAGCTGGCGATCCCCTTCTATTTTGGCGGGACTTCGGTTCTGATTGTTGTGTCGGTGACTATGGACACCATCCAACAAGTTCAGAGCCACCTCCTGGCCCACCAATACGAAGGGCTGATCGAAAAGTCGCAGCTGTCTGGAAAGGGCCGCAAGCGCAAGCGCAAAGGGCCTATTCGTAAATGAACATTATCCTGCTTGGACCACCCGGTGCCGGTAAAGGCACGCAAGCCCGTCATCTGGTTGATGACCGCAACATGATCCAGCTTTCAACCGGCGATATGCTGCGCGAAGCCAAGGACAGCGGCACCGAGATGGGCAAGATCGTGGCCGACGTCATGGCGCGTGGTGATCTGGTGACCGACGAGATCGTGATCGGTCTGATCCGCGAGCGGCTCGAAGGCGACAAGCAGGGCGGTTTCATTTTTGACGGCTTTCCGCGCACGTTGCCTCAGGCAGATGCTCTGGCGGACCTTCTGGCAGAAAAAGGCGAAAAGCTGGACGCCGTCGTGGAAATGCAGGTTGACGACGAAGCGCTGGTTCAGCGCATCACAGCACGGTCAACCTGTGGCGACTGTGGTGAAGTTTACAACGACGTCACCAAACCACACCCAGCAGATGGCAAATGTTCCAACTGTGGGGCTGCGAACTTCAAGCGCCGCGCAGACGACAACGAAGAGTCCTTACGCAATCGCCTGATGGAATACTACAAAAAGACCTCTCCGCTGCTTGGTTATTACTATGCCAAGGGCGACCTGAAGTCGGTCAATGGGCTTGGTGAAATTGACGAAGTCAAAGCCGAGATTAACGCCGTACTGGGATAGGGAGGCGACGGGACTTGACACCCCCCTCAATCCCCCATAAATCGCATCATCTCTACTAAGAGAATCATATTGCCGGAAAGGGGTCGCTCCCCAATGGCAAGATCACCTGATCAGCTGAGGCCCGACGGGAAGCCGCGTCGGGCTTACGTTGTGAAAAAAGGTTCCGGAACTACGGAACCGCAACGAAAAGGAAAGTGAAACGTGGCACGTATCGCCGGCGTAAACATCCCGACCCATAAACGGGTCCCGATCGCCCTCACATATATCACTGGTATTGGTAACACCTCTGCCAAAGCCATCTGCGAAGCAGTTGGAATCGACGCATCCCGTCGTGTAAATGAATTGTCGGACGCCGAAGTTCTGGCCGTTCGCGAGCATATCGACGCAAACCTCACCGTTGAAGGTGACCTGCGCCGCGAAGTGCAAATGAACATCAAACGTCTGATGGATCTGGGCTGCTACCGTGGCCTGCGCCACCGTCGTAACCTTCCTGTGCGCGGTCAGCGTACCCACACCAACGCTCGTACTCGCAAAGGCCCTGCTAAGGCCATTGCTGGTAAGAAGAAGTAATAGGGAGGGTTTGATCAATGGCACGTGAAAAGACTCGTACGAAGAAAAAAGAGCGCAAGAATATCGCCACTGGCGTTGCGCACGTAAACTCTTCTTTCAACAACACCAAAATCCTGATTTCTGACGTTCAGGGCAACGCAATTTCCTGGTCCTCTGCCGGTACCATGGGCTTTAAAGGGTCGCGTAAATCGACACCTTATGCAGCTCAGATGGCTGCAGAAGACGCTGGCAAAAAAGCTCAGGAACATGGCGTTAAGACTCTGGAAGTCGAAGTTCAGGGCCCTGGCTCTGGCCGTGAATCGGCTCTGCGCGCTTTGGCTGCTGTCGGTTTCAACATCACCTCGATCCGTGATGTGACCCCGATTGCGCACAATGGCTGCCGCCCGCCGAAACGCCGCCGCGTTTAAGCACCATTTCATAGACCTGGGGCCGCGTGATTTTCACGGCCCCAGTTCGCCATTTTGAAACCTCGGGAGTCTGGCGCTCTCGGACATGGAGGCCAGACAGGAATGGAGGGACGTATGATCCACAAAAATTGGGCAGAACTGATTAAGCCGACCCAGCTTGACGTGAAACCAGGCACCGATCCTGCGCGCAAAGCAACTGTTGTTGCGGAACCGCTCGAGCGTGGCTTTGGTCTGACACTGGGCAACGCGCTGCGTCGCGTTCTGATGAGCTCGCTGCAAGGCGCGGCCATCACATCGGTTCAAATCGACAATGTTCTGCACGAGTTCAGCTCGGTTGCCGGTGTGCGCGAAGACGTGACCGACATCATCCTGAACCTCAAAGGTGTTTCCCTGCGCATGGAAGTCGAAGGCCCTAAGCGTCTTTCGATCAATGCCAAAGGCCCCGGTGAAGTGACTGCGGGTGACATCAGCGACAGCGCTGGCATCGAAATCCTGAACAAAGACCACGTGATCTGTCACCTCGACGATGGCGCCGATCTGTTCATGGAACTGACCGTCAACACTGGCAAAGGCTATGTCTCTGCTGAAAAGAACAAACCCGAAGATGCGCCCATCGGTCTGATCCCGATCGACGCGATCTATTCGCCTGTCAAACGCGTGTCTTATGACGTGCAGCCGACTCGTGAAGGTCAGGTTCTGGACTATGACAAGCTGACCATGAAAATCGACACCGACGGGTCGATCACGCCGGATGACGCCGTGGCTTTCGCTGCACGCATCATGCAAGACCAGTTGTCGATCTTCGTGAACTTCGAAGAGCCCGAAGCTGCCGGTCGTCAGGAAGAAGACGATGGTCTCGAGTTCAACCCACTTCTGCTCAAGAAAGTGGACGAGCTGGAACTGTCTGTACGGTCTGCAAACTGCCTCAAGAACGACAACATCGTTTACATTGGCGATCTGATCCAGAAAACCGAAGCCGAGATGCTCCGCACTCCGAACTTTGGTCGCAAATCGTTGAACGAGATCAAAGAAGTTCTCTCGGGCATGGGTCTGCACCTTGGCATGGACGTCGAAGACTGGCCGCCGGACAACATCGAAGATCTGGCTAAGAAATTCGAAGACTCTTTCTAAGGGTCTTTGTTACCGGGCGGTTAACAAATGACCGCCCGGGGTTTTGTACAAAACGGTCAAACCGGCCTTAGAGTTTTGTAAAAAATGAACAAAATGGGCATTCGCCCCAAGGAGAGCCGCTGACACGCATCAGAGGCCAGACAAAGCAAAATCGCCTGTAGAAGGCATATTAGGAGACTAGAAAATGCGTCACGCACGTGGATATCGCCGCCTGAACCGTACTCATGAGCACCGTAAAGCTCTGTTTGCAAACATGGCAGGCTCGCTCATCGAACATGAGCAAATCAAAACTACTTTGCCAAAAGCCAAAGAACTGCGCCCTATCATCGAAAAGATGATCACGCTGGCCAAAAAAGGCGACCTGCACTCGCGCCGTAACGCCGCATCGCGTCTCAAAGAAGACAAGTATGTTGCGAAACTGTTCGACATCCTGGGCCCACGTTACGCTGAGCGTTCGGGTGGTTACGTTCGCATCATGAAAGCGGGTTTCCGCTATGGCGACATGGCTCCGATGGCGATCATCGAATTCGTCGATCGCGACGTCGACGCCAAAGGCGCAGGCGACAAAGCCCGCGTTGCTGCAGAAGAAGCTGCAGAAGATTAAGAATTCCGGGCCACGGCCCGCTGATGACCCCCGACTGGAAACAGGCGGGGGTTTTTTGTTTTGAAATGGCGCGAATGCGATAGTCTGCGGCTCATATAGGCAAGCCATAGGAATTAACTCTGCCAAACAGAGGGTGGAGGACATATGATGAGCATTCTTGAAACTATTCCGGCAAAACTGATTGGCCCGTCCGTCTGGACCGGGAAAGATATGATGGCTAATCCCTTGGATTGGCTGACTACTTTGACACCAGATGGCATTGCTGACTTGGAACAAGCAGCGAAACACTATCTTTCTTTGGGCCGTGATATTGGCGAGATCACGAAAGAAGACTTTCCGCTTGGGAAATTTGCAAACCATCTAAACAGCCTGCGAGACAAACTGGTCAACGGAATCGGATTTGAAGTGCTGCGTGGCCTGCCGGTTCAAGATTATTCTCAGGAAATGGCGGCTGCGATTTTCTGCGGTGTGGGCGCGCACCTGGGCTCGGCCCGTTCACAGAACGCAGCCGGGCATATTCTGGGGCATGTGCGCGATATCGGAGCAGATGCCAATGATTCCAATACCCGTATTTATCAGACCAGCGAGCGTCAGACCTTTCACACAGATAGCGCGGATATCGTAGGGCTTTTGTGCCTCGCGACGGCCAAAGAAGGGGGCGAGTCTCTGTTGGTCAGTGCTGAGGCGATCTATAACCGGATGCGCGCCGAACGGCCTGATCTGTTGGAACGTCTGTTTGATCCCATCGCCACCGACCGGCGCGGTGAAGTGCCCGAAGGCATGCAGCCTTTTATGACCATCCCTCCACTCAGCTGGCATCAGGGCAAGCTGACGGTGTTTTATCAACGCCAGTATATCGACAGTGCACAGCGGTTTCCCGAAGCCATGCGTCTCACCAAAGATCATGTCGCGGCCTTGGATATGTTTGATGATCTGACAAATGATCCGGACCTTCATATGACCATGCGCTTGCAACCGGGTGATTTGCAGTTTGTCTACAACCACTCACAACTGCACGACCGCACGGGCTATCTGGATTGGCCTGATCCCGACAAGCGCCGCCATTTGTTCCGGCTTTGGCTATCAGCCGACGGGGATCGAGAACTGCCAGAAAGCTTCAGGCAACGCTATGGATCGATCGAGATTGGCAATCGAGGTGGCATCATCACAAAAGGCACCAAGCTGCACGCGCCATTAGACTAGGCATGAAGCGCGTTTGCCAACGTGGTTGATGCTTTTTACCGCAGGACACAGACCGGGGTTAGGCATTGCGGTTGCCAATGAAATCATGGACTAATTGGCGCATATCCGGTTTTTGAATTTGAGAATTTCCATGAGTATTGAGACTATAAAAATCCCAGAGCTAAAGATTGACGCCTCAGTACTGAAAGGCGCGCTCAGCGGTGTGCCAGCAATGGCATCCCAATTCAAAACCACCGTTGATGCGGTGCTTAAAGCTGATGATTTTACGGTGCTTGATTTGGGCCAGTATTGCGACTCTTACGAGGGCTTTAAGTCTGCGTGCACCGCTCTGGCCTCGGCGCTGGGAACATTGATGGTGCAAAACGAAGATGGCGCTACGGTTGTGGAAGTGTATGACCGCAACGTCGGGCGCATCGAAGAGGGTGTCCGATACCATCAAACCCGTCAGGGTGGCGACATCCACACAGACAGCGTCAATCGCCCCGACCCGATGAAGTACCTGATCCTGGGAAGTGCGGCGACGTCTGTGATCGGGGGCGAAAGCATTTTGATCCGCGCCCGCGAAGTAATCGCCCGGCTGCAAGGCATGCCCGAAGTTCTTGATATCCTGCGCCAGCCTTTTTGGTTCGAAGGACGCGGCATGTCTGCTGAGCAAGAGCTGTTTCAACAGCCGGTTCTGCGCGGGCCTGATGAGGCTCCGGACTTCCGATATCTGCGGCCCTATATTGCCAGCGCTCATGAACGCGCAGGCACACCACTGACCACGGATCAGACCTATGCGTTTGACGTGCTGGATTCGGTGGCTGAGCTTTCGGACATGCAGCACCGGTTTATGCTTGAACAGGGGCAGATGCTCTTGGCCGTGGACACCCGCGTGTTCCATGGGCGCACCAGCTTTGTGGACGGTGTGACGCCAGGAGCATGGGTTAAAGGGCGCCGGATGCTGCGTTATTGGGTAGAGTAGGCTCTCTTCTACCCTGGCAATCTTGTAACTTGGTAGTGGCGCAGTCATATCTGGCAGAGGTTGAACAACACACGGAAATTCCCATGCTCCGAGCCTTGCTGGCCTCATTTGCCCTTGTGATGGCGCCTGCCGCCATTGCGGATACAAAAATCCCTCAGTCTCAGGCAGAAATCTCCCTTGGATTCGCGCCATTGGTCAAACAGGCGGCGCCTGCTGTGGTGAACATCTATGCCAAGCGCGTGGTCGAAGTGCGTGACAGTCCGTTTGGGGGCGATCCGTTCTTTCAAAATCTGTTTCGTGAGTTTGGTCAGACACGCCCAAGGGTTCAGAATTCGTTGGGCTCTGGCGTGATCCTGTCGGACGATGGCATCGTGGTGTCGAACTATCATGTGGTTGGCATGTCGACCGACATCCGAGTGCATCTGAATGATCGTCGCGAATACAACGCGCGCGTTTTGCTGGCCGATCAGGAAAGTGATCTGGCGATCCTGCAACTAGAGGACGTCAGTGATATGCCGTATTTGGCTTTGCGCGACAGCGACACGGTTGAGGTGGGCGAACTGGTGCTGGCCATCGGCAATCCCTTTGGGGTGGGTCAGACGGTCACCAGCGGCATTGTCTCGGGGCTGGCCCGGTCAGGAACTGCAACTGGCAGCTCACGCGGCTATTTCCTGCAGACAGATGCGCCGATCAACCCGGGCAATTCGGGTGGAGCGTTGATTGATGTGAACGGAGAATTGATTGGGGTGAACACGTCAATTCTGTCTCGATCGGGTGGGTCAAACGGGATTGGCTTTGCGATCCCTTCGGCGCTGGTGAAACAGTTTGTCGAACAGGCGCGTGCCGGGGAAGATCGGTTCATGCGCCCTTGGGCGGGTATGTTTGGGCAACCGGTGGATGCGGATATGGCGAACAGCATGGGGCTCGACCTGCCCGGCGGCATCGTCATTTCAGAATTACATGGCGAAAGCCCGTTCACAGCGGCAGGGTTTGGTCCCGGGGACGTGGTCCTTGGGGTAGATGGCCTGGTGGTGAACACACCGGCTGAAATGCTGTATCGCATGTCAGTGGCCGGCATTGGCAAGACAGCGGATATACTTGCCATACAACGGGGCAAGAAGATTGTTGTACCTGTCTCTTTGATCGCCGCCCCGGAAACGCCTGCCCGCGAGAGCGTTATGACCAGTCAGAAATCGGCCATACCAGAGTTGAGGTTGTCAAACATCAACCCGGCGGTGTTGGGGCAATATGGCCTGCCGCTAAGCGTAGCCGGTGTGGTTGTTGAAGATCCGGGCCCGGTAGGAAGCCAGTTGGGATTGCGTCCTGGCGACGTTTTGCTGAACATCGATGAAACTGAGGTCAAAGACACCAAAGATGCAAAAAAGGCGCTGCGCAAGGCACGCCGCAAAGTGACCATTGAAATTCAACGTGGCAACAAACGCCTGACCTCAAAGCTGCGGTTATAACGATGGCTGATCTGTTCGACACACCGGGCGAACCCGTCCCCGACACAGCACCACGGCCGCTGGCAGACCGGTTGCGCCCGCGGTCGCTGACCGAGGTGATTGGGCAGGATCAGGTTTTGGGTCCAGAGGCACCTTTGGGGGTCATGCTCGCATCAGGCAGCCTGTCATCGCTGATCTTTTGGGGGCCGCCCGGTGTCGGCAAAACGACGATTGCACGGCTGCTGGCGGATGAAACCAATCTGCATTTCATTCAGATCAGCGCGATTTTTACTGGTGTACCAGAGCTGCGCAAAGTGTTTGAGGCTGCCAAAATCCGGCGCCAAAACGGGCAGGGAACACTGTTGTTCGTCGATGAGATTCATCGCTTCAACAAGGCGCAGCAGGATGGGTTTCTGCCGCATATGGAAGACGGCACAATTCTGTTGGTGGGGGCGACGACGGAAAATCCGTCATTCGAGTTAAACGCCGCGGTGCTGAGCCGCTCGCAGGTCTTGGTGCTGGAGCGTTTGGCGCTGAAAGACCTTGAGCGCCTGGCGCAGCGTGCGGAAAAAGAGCTGGATCGCACCCTGCCACTGGACGGCCCCGCGCGCGAAGCACTGTTGGAAATGGCAGATGGCGATGGGCGGGCTTTGCTTAATCTGATCGAGCAGGTTGCGGCGTGGAAGGTCAAAGACAAGCTCAACACCGACGCGCTATCCAAAAGATTGATGAAGCGGGCAGCCAAATACGACAAGTCCGGCGATGAGCATTACAACCTGATATCAGCCTTGCACAAATCGGTGCGGGGGTCTGATCCGGATGCCACGCTCTATTGGTTCGCGCGGATGCTGGAAGGCGGCGAAGACCCCAGATATCTGGCACGTCGGATCACCCGTATGGCGGTGGAAGACATCGGTCTGGCCGATCCCCAAGCGCAGGCCGTGTGTTTGCAAAGTTGGGAGACATATGAGCGTTTGGGCAGCCCGGAGGGTGAACTCGCTCTGGCGCAGGCGCTGGTCTATCTGGCGTTGGCTCCGAAATCTAACGCAGCCTATGCAGGGTACAAGGCAGCGCGCGCCTCCGCCAAGAAAACCGGGTCAGAACCGCCACCCAAACACATTTTGAATGCGCCTACATCGTTGATGAGTGATCAGGGTTATGGTGCGGGCTATCAGTATGACCACGATGCGGAAGACGGGTTTTCCGGGCAGGACTACTTTCCTGAGACCATGAAGCGGCCTGTGTTGTATGCGCCGGTAGAGCGTGGGTTTGAGCGAGAGTTAAAGCGACGATTGGATTACTTCACAAAGCTGCGGTTAAAGCGGAACGAATAAGCGCCCAGCCTCTCTCGGTGTCCTTGCAATATAGCGGCTGTCCGGGGGCTTTGCTTGACAATTGCGCCCGCGCGGGTGACAGACGCGGCATGTTCTCAAACCTAGCATATGTGGCCCTTGGTGGGGCTGTTGGCGCGTCTCTGCGGTATCTGACTGGTCTGTGGGTCGTGCGACTGATCGGCCACGGGTTTCCGCTGGCGATTATCACGGTCAATATCATCGGATCATTTCTGATGGGGGTCTTTGTGGTGTTCGCAGCCCATCGTGGGCTGACCCATTTGTCGCCCTTGGTGATGACCGGATTTCTGGGCGGGTTTACGACATTTTCGGCCTTTTCTCTTGAAACAGTGACCCTGTTTGAGCGTGGTCAATTTGGGGCAGCGGCGGCCTATGTGCTGATTTCCGTTGTCGGATCGGTTGGGGCGTTGGTCCTCGGCCTTTGGATGGCAAGAGGAGTGTTGGCATGAGTGGCGTTCAAACATTAACCGTGGCGGAAGATGATGCGGATCAACGGCTGGATCGCTGGCTGCGCCGGCAATTTCCACATGTGAATCAGATTCGCATCGAAAAGATGTGCCGCAAGGGAGAACTGCGGGTGGACGGTGGTCGGGTCAAGCCCGCGACCCGCCTCAGCGAAGGTCAAAGCGTGCGTATTCCACCGCTGCCCGAACCCGGTGAGCTGCCTGCCAGATCCAAGACCTATGTGTCAGACGCTGATGCCCGGATGATTCGCGAATGCGTGATTTACAAAGACGATCAGGTGATTGCCATCAACAAGCCACCCGGTTTACCGACACAAGGTGGCAGCAAACAAACGCGCCATGTCGATGGTCTGGCCGAGGCGCTTAGGTTTGATCTTGAGGAAAAGCCGCGTCTTGTGCACCGGCTGGACAAGGACACATCCGGGGTTTTGCTTTTGGCACGCACACGGCAGGCGGCATCGGCGTTGACGGCTTCGATGCGCCACAAGGAAACCCGCAAGATTTACTGGGCTGTGGTGGCCGGTGTACCGACACCCTATCTGGGCGAAATCAAATACGGTCTGGTCAAGGCGCCGGGTCACGGCAAGGGCGGAGAAGGTGAAAAAATGCATTGCCTGCACCCGCGTGACGTCGACAAGACACCCGGAGCCAAACGGGCGATCACGCAATATGCCACGCTGTTCCGTGTCGCCAGCCGGGCGGCCTGGGTGGCTATGGAACCGATCACTGGCCGCACGCATCAGTTGCGTGCGCATATGGCCGAGATTGGCCATCCGATCATTGGCGACGGAAAGTATGGGGGTTCAGGTCAGGAAAACCTTGGTGATGGTTGGGGTGCCAAACTCGGCGGCATCATTTCTAACAAGCTGCATCTGCATGCCCGAACGATGAGCTTTGAACATCCGGTCACTCGCAAAATGATCACGGTAAACGCCGATCTGCCCGAGCATATCGCGCATACCTTTGATACACTGGGCTGGACCGCTGATATGCCGAAAGATGATCCGTTTGAGGAACTCAGATGAGTGATCTGCGTTTGGTCGTCTTTGATGTGGACGGCACGCTGGTCGACAGTCAGGGCGATATTCTGGCGGCGATGACGGTGGCCTTTGGCGATGTGAACCTGCCGGTGCCTTCACAGGAAGATATTTTAGGCATTGTCGGATTGTCGTTGAACGTGGCTATGCCGCTGTTGGCTCCTGATGCAAGTCGCCAGACGCATCACAAATTGGAAGACGCCTATAAAGACGCTTATGTTCAGCTGCGCGCCTCGCAAGGGGCTGCACTGTCGTCTCCCTTGTATCCCGGCGCGCGCGAGATGCTGGAGCATCTGCAGCAGCAACCACATACTTTGTTGGGGGTGGCAACTGGTAAGTCGCGCCGAGGCCTTGATAAACTGCTTGAAGGTCATGATCTGATGTCGACCTTTGTGACCGAGCAGGTCGCAGATTTTCACCCCTCAAAACCTCATCCATCTATGTTGCAATCGGCACTGTCCGAGACCGGTGTGACGACTGATTGCGCTGTGATGGTGGGGGACACCAGCTATGATATGGACATGGCACGGGCGGCAGGAATGGCCGCCATTGGGGTCAGCTGGGGTTATCATGACATCAAGGTATTGACCGCTGCAGACGTCGTGATCGACAGTTTCGACGCCCTGCCGGCGGCCTTGGAACAGATTTGGGGACGATGAGATGAGTGGTTGGGCAAAAAAACGGTTTTGGAAAGACGCCACGGTTGAGCAGAACGGTAACCAATTTACCATCAAATTGGATGGTCGTGGAGTGAAAACACCGGCCAAGTCAGACCTGTTGGTGCCAACCCAGGCGATGGCCGATGCCATTGCCGCCGAATGGCAGGCACAAGAGGGCGAGATTGCCCCCCTATCGATGCCTGTGACCCGGTCCGCCAATGCAGCCATCGACAAAGTGGCGCATCAACATAGCGAAGTGGCCGATATGCTCGCCGAATATGGCGGTTCGGATTTGTTGTGCTACCGGGCGACTCAGCCAGAAGCATTGATCGCGCGGCAGGCCGCTGCGTGGGACCCATTGTTGGACTGGGCGGACAGCACTTTGGGTGCAAGATTAAAGACCGTTTCGGGCATTATGCATGAGGCGCAGGATCAGGGAGCGCTCACCGTCTTGAAACGGCGCGTGCATGTGTTTTCAAACTTTGAACTGGCCGCGTTTCATGACCTTGTTGCCCTGTCTGGTTCATTGGTTTTGGGATTCGCTGCGGTCCATGGTTTGCGACCGATAGAAGAGATTTGGACACTGTCTCGCGTCGATGAAAATTGGCAGGAAGAACAGTGGGGCCATGACGACGAAGCTTCTGCATTGGCCGAGACCAAGCGACAGGCTTTTTTGCATGCAGAAAAGTTTTTCCAACTGGTCCAAAAATAGTGCACAATCTCAAATGCTTGATCCGTGAAGTAAAATCTTTGCACTCGCAAAGCGTGCATTGATTGTTTCCTGTGATACGGCACTTGACGTTTTGCAATGAATCCGCCCAAACTAGGCTACTGTGAGGGGGGAGCACCCTTTACATCTTTGTAACCGGTCTCACTCGACCGGAATAAAACGCCCTTCAAGGGCGAACCATCAGGAAGAGGTAAATATGAAAAAATCCGTAATCTTTGGTGCGCTGACTGTTGCTGGCCTTGCGGCCGGCGCTGCTGCTGCCGGCACGTTGGATGATGTCAAAGCACGTGGCAAACTGAACTGCGGCGTCACCACCGGCCTGGTCGGCTTTGCTGCACCAGACGCAAACGGTAACTGGGATGGCTTTGACGTTGGCGTCTGCCGCGCGGTTGCAGCTGCGGTTCTGGGTGATCCGGCCGCCGTTGAGTTTGTGCCAACCACTGGTAAAACCCGCTTTACTGCTCTGGCGTCGGGTGAAATCGACATGCTGGCGCGTAACACCACTTGGACTTTCTCGCGCGACGTGGACCTCAAGTTCACTTTCGTCGGCGTGAACTACTATGATGGCCAAGGCTTCATGGTGCCATCTGAACTGGGCGTGTCTTCGGCCAAGGATCTGGACGGCGCGACCGTTTGTATCCAGACCGGCACCACAACCGAGCTGAACCTCGCGGACTTCTTCCGCGCCAACAACATCAGCTACGAGCCGGTTCCGATTGAAACCAACGCAGAAGGCCAGCAACAGTATCTTGCCGGTGCTTGTGACGTTTACACCACGGATGCTTCGGGTCTTGCCGCAACACGCGCCACCTTTGAAGATCCAGGTGCGCACGTTCTGCTGCCAGAAATCATCTCCAAAGAGCCTCTGGGCCCACTTGTTCGCCACGGCGATGACAACTGGGGCGACGCGGTTCGCTGGACGTTGAACGCACTGATCACAGCCGAAGAGCTGGGTGTGACTTCGGCCAATATCGGTGAGATGGCTGCTGGCACCAATAATCCAGAAGTGAACCGTCTCTTGGGTTCCGAAGGATCGTTGGGTGAAATGCTGGGTCTGTCGGCTGACTGGGCCAAGAACGCCATTATGGCGGGCGGCAACTATGGTGAAATCTTTGAGCGTAACATCGGTGAATCAACTCCGATCGGTCTGGCCCGTGGCCTGAACGCTCAGTGGACAGATGGCGGTCTGATCTACTCGCCTCCTTTCCGCTAAGATATCAAACGATTAGGGCGCAGGCATCATCCTGCGCCCTTTTTGTTCCAACATAATTCTGGTTTTCAAGGAGCGGGGATCAACCTTGCCCTATCGGAAAAACCGGAAACAAACGGGGAATAATGGCTATGTCCACTTTGACCGAACCTCCAGTGGAGCGGTTTCGGATATCTATGCTTCTATATGATGCAAGGTATCGTTCAGCAACGATCCAAGTCGTTGCAATGCTTTTCTTTATGTTGGTCGCCGCATGGCTGGTCAACAATGCGATCATCAACCTGAATACTCTTGGCAAACCAATTTCATTTAAGTTTCTGAGTAATCCGGCCGGCTATGACATCAACCAACGTCTATTAGAATACTCCAGCCGCGACATCAATTTGCGCGCCGCTTTGATTGGGTTGCTGAATACGCTGGTTGTGGCATTTCTGGGCTGTATCACCGCAACAATCATTGGCGTGATCGTGGGCGTACTGCGATTGTCGTCGAACTGGTTGGTTGCCCGGATCATGACCGTTTACGTCGAAATGTTTCGTAACGTACCGGTTTTGCTGTGGATCATCCTAGCCTGGGCAATCCTGAGTGAAGCCCTCCCCAAGATCAAATCCTTCCGTGGTGAGAATGCGACCAGCTCAATGAGCCTGTTTGACACGGTTGCTGTCACCAACCGCGGAATCTACATTCCCGAAGCATTGTTCAGCAGAAGTCTGGGCAACGTTCATTTGCTGGGCGATTCCGGTCTGCGGTTTGATATCTCAATTGACCTGATTGCCATTGTGGTTGTTTTGGCCCTGAGCATCTTTGCTGTTCGCAAAGTGAAGGCGCGGGCCACCGCGGTGCAAGAGGCAACCGGTGAACGCCCAACAACTTGGTATATTCAGCTTGGAATCCTGTTCGTTCCAATGATCGCCTTGCTGGTTGCGTTGGGTTTCCATCTGGGACTGCCTGAACTCAAAGGGTTTAACTTCAAAGGTGGCACCCATCTGCGCAACTCGTTGATCGCTTTGTGGCTGGCACTTTCGCTTTATACGGCGGCTTTTATTGCCGAGATCGTGCGGGGCGGCATTCTGGCTATTTCCACAGGTCAGAGCGAAGCGGCGGCCGCATTGGGGCTGAAACCAAACCGGACCATGAGTCTGGTGATCTTGCCTCAGGCATTGCGGGTAATCATCCCGCCGATGATTTCGAACTATCTCAACCTGACCAAAAACTCATCTTTGGCCATTGCGGTTGGGTATTTCGATCTTACGGGCACGCTGGGTGGTGTCACGCTGAACCAGACCGGCCGCGAGCTGGAATGTGTTCTGCTGCTGATGCTTGTCTATCTGGTGATCAGCCTGCTCATCTCAGCTGTGATGAACTGGTACAACAAACGCGTAGAATTGGTGGAGCGGTAATATGAGCGATCTCTCTTTTGTCCGCACGGAAATGTTGCCTGAAAAGGCTCCTCCGGCCTCGGAAATCGGCATTGTTGGCTGGCTGCGGCACAACCTGTTCTCAGGCTGGGTTAACTCTATCCTGACGATCATCTCTTTGGCCGCGATTTATGGCGTGTTGTCCGTTTTGATACCTTATGTTTTCCTGTCTGTCTGGAATGCAGAGTCTCTGAACGAATGCCGCGAAATCATGAACGAGACCTGGGGCAGTTCTCATGGTCATGCCTGCTGGGCGGTGATTAACGAACGCTGGCTGCAACTGTTGTTCGGGTTCTATCCACCCGAGTTCTACTGGCGCCCGATTTTGTCGCTTGTTCTGTTGGTAGTGGCTCTTGCGCCCATTTTGTATTCTGACCGGGTGTCTTCCAAGCTTTTGATTGTGACAGCACTTTATCCCTTCATCATGCCTTGGCTGATGTGGGGCGGTTCGGTTTGGGGAACAGTCAGCGTCGCGTTTGGATTTGTGGCCGGCTATCTGGTCCTGAAATACGCCACTGAGGCTCTTGGTGAACTCTTTGCGATGATCGCTGGGGCCGTTGTGGCCATCGTCTGGTGGCTTTTCATTGCTGGCATGTTCGTCGGTGCAATGGACGCAATCTTGCCGATCGCGCTTGAGACGGTGCAGTCCCGTAAATTTGGCGGCTTCATGCTGGCGATCTTGCTGGGCGTTGTAGCGATTGGGTGCTCTTTGCCCATTGGTATCGTTCTGGCTTTGGGGCGGCAATCGCACCTGCCGATCGTCAAATGGCTGTGCGTTTGTTTCATCGAGTTCATTCGCGGTGTGCCGCTTATTACGCTGTTGTTCGTGGCATCGTTGCTTTTGAACATCTTCCTGCCACCTGGCACCAATTTTGACATCATCCTTCGGGTGATGATTATGGTGACCCTGTTTGCCTCTGCTTATATGGCCGAGGTAATCCGGGGTGGCTTGGCGGCGTTGCCACGCGGTCAGTATGAGGGGGCCGATAGTCTTGGTCTTGATTACTGGCAGTCGCAGCGGTTGATCATCATGCCGCAGGCGCTGAAAATCTCTATTCCGGGGATCGTCAGTACCTTCATCGGGGTCTTCAAAGACACAACATTGGTTTCGATCATCGGCTTGTTCGATGTGATTGGGCTGACACATGCCATCCGGGCCGATACCGCCTGGAACGGTATTTATTGGGAACTGTTTGCGTTTATCGCGCTGCTGTTCTTCATCGTCTGCTTCTCAATGTCCCGTTATTCCATGTATCTGGAGCGCAAGCTTCGGACGGATCATAAATAAGGAGTTCTGCACATGTCTGAACTTTCAACAGCTCGCGAGATTGATCGCTCGAAAATGCAGGTCTCTGATGAGGTTGCGATCGAAATCAACAATATGAACAAGTGGTACGGGACCTTCCACGTGCTGCGCGATATCAACCTGACGGTCAATCAGGGTGAGAGAATCGTGATTGCCGGGCCGTCTGGATCCGGGAAATCGACCCTGATCCGCTGCCTGAATGCTCTGGAAGAGCACCAGAAAGGCAAGATCGTCGTGGATGGCACAGAATTGTCGAATGATCTGAAAAACATCGACAAAATCCGCCGCGAAGTCGGGATGGTGTTCCAGCACTTTAACCTTTTCCCGCATCTCAGCATTTTGGAAAACCTGACTTTGGCGCCGATCTGGGTGCGTAAAACACCCAGAAAAGAAGCCGAAGAAACAGCGATGCACTTCCTTGAAAAGGTGAAAATCCCTGAACAGGCCGACAAATTCCCCGGCCAGCTTTCGGGTGGTCAGCAGCAACGTGTGGCAATTGCACGATCTTTGTGCATGAAGCCGCGTATTATGCTGTTTGATGAACCAACATCGGCGCTGGATCCTGAGATGATCAAAGAAGTGCTCGACACCATGATCGAACTGGCCGAAGAGGGCATGACCATGCTTTGCGTGACCCACGAGATGGGCTTTGCCCGTCAGGTGGCGAACCGTGTGATCTTTATGGATGCGGGTCAAATTGTGGAGCAAAACGAACCAGAAGAGTTCTTCAACAATCCGCAAAGTGAGCGGACTAAATTGTTCCTGAGCCAAATTCTGGGACACTAAACCCAGAACCATTCATGAAAAGCCCCGCTTTGGCGGGGCTTTTTGTTTGTCAGATCAATTCACGGGGAATGGCAAAAGCTTTGACGACACCTTGGCCAAAACCCACATCCTGCCAGTTGTCTGAGGAAAATTCGAACACAGTCGTAGCGCAGGTCGGATAATCCAGAAAGCGGGCGTGCGCGGGCAACTTTGACGCCAGACGTTCCGCAAACTCTGAAATGCCAGGGTTATGTCCCAGCATTAAAACCGTTTTTCCGGTCGCATTTTGCAGTTCCCGAAGCATCAAATCGGCACCTGCGAGATACAGAGAACGAGAAAAGCGTGCTTCTGCGTCAAAACCAAGCAACTCATAAGTTTCACGTGTGCGTTGTGAAGATGAACTTAACGTTTCGTCCGGGACGTCCTCTAGCTTGCGCAGCCATTTCCCCAAGGCGATCGCGGAATCCCGACCACGCGCGTTCAAAACACGGTCGTGGTCGGATTGCAGAGGGTCATCCCAGCTGGATTTTGCGTGACGCATAAGGATCAGTTTAAGGGGCATTTTTCAGGAACACCTGCATGTGAAAAGCGGATTGTTCTGTTACCCTGCCATAGCTTTGCGAGACGGGACAAGCGCGCCTCGCGCCGCACCCTTGGATTAAGCAGTTTTTCCGGTCCCGCGTTCTCATTTCAGCTGTACAGGCGGGTACGTCATAGACGCCTGTACTAAAGGCTTCGACAGGGCAGGTTGTCTGGCAGGGCTTGTCGGCGCAGTCCTCACAAGGCGAGTCCGCAGCAGGTGGCAGATCAAAAACCTGAGGAAACGCAAGCGCCCCGCGAAAAGACACGAACAGTCCGGCGGTGTCGTGGACCAACAAATTGATCGGCGAAGCATGACATCGATCTGTTCGCAGCGCCCACTGGTAAAACGGCTGATAGGGCGGGCCGGTAAAAGGAAAGAACGGATGCGCATTCAAGGCCGCCGCCAACCCTGTCAAAACGCGTGCGGACCACCGATCAATCGGGTTTGGTGTGCCGTCGAGATATTCCTTGTCTTGGGTGAAGTGATCCCAAAACCCCGGTTCGCGTGGACCAAACAATAGGACCGTACCAAAACCGCGCAGGTCGGTTTCATTGTTGTCCGGATGAAAGCCACCCAGAATATCCAGATGCCGCGCTGCTGCGGCCCTTTCGACTAAATCAAACATCATTTCTTCCTAAACGGCAGAGCAAGGCTCCAGCCAAGCCGCGAGGGTTTGTCATCCTGCCATTCCAGCCCAATGGTCATTTTGTCATGCCCTTGTTCCGGCTGGGCAACATAGGTGCGGAACAGTCGATCCCAGATCGACAGGGCAAAGCCATAGTTGTTGTCATGTTCGCGCCGGTGCACCGAATGATGAACTCGGTGCATATCCGGTGTCACCAGCACAAGGCGCAGGACACGGTCGACTCTCAGGGGCAGACGCATATTGGCGTGGTTGAACATAGCTGTGCCGTTCAGAATGATCTCAAACAGAATGATGGCCAACGCCGAGGGGCCAATTGCATACACAAGCCCGATTTTGAGCAACATGGACAGGACTATTTCCACCGGATGGAACCGAATGGCCGTGGTCACGTCAATATCACGGTCGGCGTGGTGCACGCGGTGCAGACGCCAAAGCAGCGGCACTTTATGGGTGACCAGATGCTGTGCCCAAATGGCGAAATCAAAAATTAAAATGGCCAGAATGGTTTCTGGCACCACGCCAAGTTCAATCTGGTTCAAGAGGCCCCAACCGTTGGAGGCTGCATCCAGCGCCGCGCCTACGGCCATGACGGGCAACACAAAGGCCATCGCGCGCAAGGTTAGCGTATTGGCGATGGTCATGGCCCAGTTGGTCACCCAGCGTGTGGTGCGCGGCTGTGTACGCTGTTTGCGCGGAACCATGGCCTCGAGCAATGCAAACAAAGCAAACAATCCGGCGAATACGCTTAGGCGGATCAGGGCTTCATTTTCCATCATGGCCTCTCTTGCAGTGGCAGTGGATTAGTCCCCGCGAATAAGCGAGCCCGCACCATGTTCTGTGAACAATTCCAGCAAACAGGCGTTGGGGGCACGTCCGTCCAGAATCACCACGGCCCGCACGCCGCCTTCGATGGCGCTCAGGGCTGTTTCGGTTTTGGGGATCATACCACCGGCAATGACGCCTTCGGCCGTAAGGTCGCGAATCTGTTGTGCTTTCAGTTCGGTCATGACGTCGCCATTCGCGCCTTTGACACCGGCCACGTCTGTCAGCAACAACAGGCGATCTGCTGTCAGCGCGGCTGCAATTGCTCCGGCGGCGGTGTCGCCGTTGACGTTAAAGGTCTCTCCGTTTCGACCGGCGCCAAGAGGTGCGATCACCGGGATGGTATCCGTGGCAAACAGTTCTTGCAGAAACTCTGGGTTCATCTCGGCGGGTGTTCCGACAAAACCGAGGTCAGGATTGGTCTGATCGCAAATCATCAGGTCTGCATCTTTGCCCGACAGGCCCACGGATTTTCCACCCTGACGGTTGATCGCCTGTACGATGTGTTTGTTCACAAGGCCAGACAGGACCATTTCAACCACTTCAACCGTGGCCGCATCCGTGACCCGTTTGCCGTTCACAAATTCGGATTTAATCTCAAGCCGCTCAAGCATCGCGTTGATCATCGGACCGCCGCCATGCACGACCACCGGATTCACGCCAACCTGACGCATCAGCACCACATCGCGGGCGAAATCTTCCATGGCCTCATCGCTGCCCATGGCGTGGCCACCAAGCTTGATGACAACGGTCGCCCCGGTATAGCGCTGCAAATATGGCAGAGCCTGGGACAAGGTGCGGGCAGTGGCGATCCAATCGCGGTTCATGTCTTGCTTCTTCATCTTTTGGTCCTCTTGTCCTTAGGTGTTAGACGCTTGGGCGTTTCGTGCCAAGAGGGCATTGCCTCTCAGCGATGCTGCGTTACCACTTGGGGGAACAAACGAGGTGTGACATGAGCGATTCGAGGAAAACGATGTTGTTGACGGGGGCCAGTCGCGGGATTGGCCATGCAACCGTGCGGCGGTTCAATCGTGAAGGCTGGCGGGTGATCACCTGTTCCCGGTTTCCCTTTCCCGAGGAATGCCCCTGGGGCGGTGGTCAGGAAAACCATGTCGAGATTGACCTGTCCGACCCAGCAGCTGCAATTAACGGCGTTGGAATTATTCAGGAAAAGCTGGAAGGTCGGCTGGACGCTTTGGTGAACAATGCGGGCATTTCACCCAAAGGACCGGGCGGAGAGCGGCTCAGCACACTGACGACGGACCTTGTCGATTGGGGCAAAGTGTTCCACGTCAACTTTTTCTCTTCGGTCGTTCTGGCACGTGGATTGCGGGAAGAATTGGCGGCGGCTAAAGGATCAGTGGTCAATGTGACGTCGATTGCAGGCAGTCGGGTGCACCCCTTTGCAGGTGCGGCTTATGCCACGTCCAAGGCCGCCTTGGCTGCCCTAACACGGGAAATGGCACATGATTTTGGACCACTGGGTGTGCGGGTCAATGCGATTGCACCGGGAGAAGTTGAGACGGCCATTCTAAGTCCGGGAACCGAAAAGATTGTCGAAGATTTGCCCATGCGTCGATTGGGGCAACCCGAAGAGGTTGCAGCAGCGATCTATTTCTTATGTTCCGACGAAAGTTCATATATTTCCGGCGCTGAAATCGAAGTCAATGGTGCGCAACACGTCTGACGTGTTGCGCCAAACCACCTATGCAAGATTGGCGATGATGGCGCGCAAATTGGCGATGCCGTCGCCTTTCTCGCTGGATGTCAGGACGATTTCAGGAAACGCGGCCGGGTGTTTGGCAAGCCTTTCGCGCACCTGCCCCATCACTTTCTCTAGGTCTTTGTCTTTGACCTTATCAACCTTGGTCATCACCACCTGAAAGGTCACAGCCGAACTGTCCAGCAAGGACATGATTTCATCATCCACGGCTTTGATTCCGTGACGTGAATCCACCAGAACAAAGGCGCGGCGCAATGTTGCCCGCCCCGAGAGGTATTGCTTGAGCAGGCGTTGCCATTTTTCGACCACGGCCAACGGCGCGTTGGCATAACCATAGCCCGGCAAGTCTACGAGATAATGACTGTCCGCCAAGGTGAAATAGTTGATTTCCTGCGTGCGCCCCGGCGTGTTCGATGCCCGTGCCAGACGTGTGCGCCCGGTCAGCGCATTGATCAGGGTCGATTTGCCAACGTTTGAACGGCCTGCAAAGCAAACCTCGAGCCGATCAGCCGGCGGCAGGCCGGACATAGCGACGACACCTTTGAGAAACTCGCTGTTGTTGCCTGCAAATAGTTTGCGGCCCTTTTCACGGCTGATGTCATCCGCGTCTTCAACAATTGGAAATGGCAGTTGCATCACAGCACCTCGATTGTGTCACCAACGGCAATTTCGCCGGGTCGGGTCACCACAGCATAAACGCCAAATTCCTGATGACCCAATGCTTTCAGCGCGCCAAGCGTATCAGCGTCACGTATGCCCGTTTCGGGGTTGGCAGTGGTGGCCAGGCAGCGGGTGATCTCTTCTCGGACGTCAAAGGTGACTGTTCCGATTTTGAGAGTTTTCCCGATCCAGTCTTTTTCAGCCCAAGAGGCAAGGCCATCGATGATGATGTTGCCGCGCCAACGGTTCATTGAAAGGTCTTGGCTCATCTCGTTGGACAAGGCGTCGTTAGACGCAAGATTCAAAAGGCTGATCGAGGGATAATCCGTATCGGTCATACCTCGGTCTTCGACCCGAACGATCCCAGCCGATTGCGCCCGGCCCTCTGGCATGATGGAACGAACCCAGTCCAGAAAGGCGGTTGGATCGCTGTCTGGGTTGAATGCGATCTCGCCTAGATCGGGATGGGTCAGGGTGACCTGCCCCGAAACTTCGTTACTTTGTGCGGTCAGAGCCATGAGCGAAGGCGCCTTGGCTCCGCGGGAAAAGTTCACACACTCTGCCCAGGCAGAACCATCAGTTTTGGCGGCTTCATGTGTTACAGCCCACCGACGATCCCAGGGCATAGTCTGCCCAGCTGTTAGCGCGACGCGGTCAAGCGCCTCGCGTCCATGGCTTTTGATCGGGTGCCGCCACAGGGCAGCTACATGCGCGGTCATCCGTCGTCAGACTTCATTTTCTTGGCAAAGCTTTTGCGGATGTTGCCAAAGACGTCGGGTTTATAGCCATGGCTGCGCATGATCAGATACTGCTGGGTAAAGGTGATCACGTTGTTGGTGATCCAGTACAGTACCAGACCGGACGCGAAGCTGCCCAGCATGAACATGAACACCCATGGCATCCAGGCAAAGATCATCGCCTGTGTGGCATCCGTAGGGGCGGGGTTCAATTTTTGCTGAATCCACATCGAAATCCCTAACAGGATCGGCAAGATGCCAAGCGAGAAGATGAAGAACAGCGAGCCGGGCTCGGGCGTCGCAAAGGGCAGCAGGCCAAACAGGTTCAGGATCGAAGAGGGGTCGGGTGCGGAAAGGTCGGTGATCCAGCCCAGCCAGGGCGCGTGACGCAATTCCAACGTGACAAAGATCACTTTGTAGAGCGAAAAGAAGATCGGAATCTGAATCAGAATTGGCAAACAGCCCGAGGCAGGGTTCACCTTTTCCTTTTTGTACAGCTCCATCATGGATTGCTGAACCTTCTGGCGATCGTCACCAGCGGCTTCTTTCAGCTTCTCCATCTGAGGCTGAAGCTCTTTCATCTTCGCCATCGACGCATAAGATTTGTAGGCCAGTGGGAATACCAATGCCTTGATGAGCAAGGTCAGGGCGATGATTGACCAGCCCATGTTTCCGATCACACCGTTCAGCCAATGCAACACTGCAAAGATTGGTTTGGTCAGGAAAAAGAACCAGCCCCAATCAATCGAGTCGAGAAATCCGGTGACGCCACCTTCGTTTTCATAGGCTTTGATCGTGGCCCATTCTTTGGCGCCCGCAAATAGCTGACTGTCAACCGAGGCCGATGCTCCAGCTGCAACTGTTAGAGTCGGCATGACGGCTTCGGTTTGATAAATGTCGCGACGGTCGTCATATTTGACTACCGACTTAAAGGCGCTGGCTTGCGATGGGATTAGTGTGGCCATCCAGAAATGGTCGGTAAACCCAATCCAGCCACCTTCGCTGACTTGTGTGACTTCGGCTTTCGCACCTTCGCGCGGATCATACTCATAGTCCGTAACGTCGTCATAGTCGATTTCCGACAATTCACCATCGGCCATGCCAACAAGACCTTCGTGCAGGACGAAGAAGTTCTTCATGTCGGCGGGTTCACCGTGGCGCGCTAGAATACCGTAAGGGGCCAAAGACACAGCGCCTGCTCCGGTGTTTTCAACAGCTTGTTGCACCGTGAACATATAATCTTTGTCGATCGAAATCGTGCGCCGGAAGATGAGGCCGCTGCCGTTGTCCCATTTCAATGTAACAGGTGTTGACGCAGTGAGTTTGTCGCCGGAGTCCACGCTCCAGATCGTGTTGGCGCCGGGAACGGCATCGACGTTCAGACCAGCACCTGGCGCCCAGCCGTACAAAGCATAAAACGCATTGGGCTCACCCTTGGGAGCAAGGAAGGTCACAATTGGGCTGCCGTCGTCCAAAGTCTCGCGGTAGTCGGCCAGTTTCAGATCATCAATCCGACCACCCAACAGGGAAATCGACCCATTAACGCGGTCGGTTTCAATCGCCACGCGCGGCGCGTCTACTTCTTCTGAGGCGTCGCCAGCAGCAGGAGTGACTTCGGTGGAGGTTTGCGTCGTGGTTGCGCTGGCCACCGGTTGGGTGACATCTGTTGTCGCAACGGGCGCGTTGGGGTCGACTGCAGGTTGTTCCGGGGGTGGGAACAACAGAAACCAAACCAAAATCACGGCAAAGCTGAGCGCTGTCGCGAGGATGAGATTCTTATTCTGATCGTCCATTGCCTTGGGCCACCTGTCTTTGAAACGTTGGGGTGGTTCAACAGAGGTGTAGCGCAAAGGTCAAGCGGATTCCGGCCACAATCAAGGCTAACGGCGCGATTGCGGCCTTGTCACCCGGTTTGGCGGCCGATTTTGGGCAAGGCGTCTAGGCTGGCCGTGTAAGACTTTAGCCAACCAATCGTATGATCAAATGGCATCGGACGGGCGATGCCAAAGCCCTGAACATGGACGCAGCCCAATTGGGCCAGCATCGCATGTTCACCCGGGGTCTCGACACCTTCAGCCAATGTATCGAGTTCAAGCCTCTCTGCCATCGTCAGAATCGCGGAAACCATACGCTGTTGTTCGATATCCTGATCGATGCGGGTGACGAAGGACCGGTCTATTTTGAGGCGTGAGATGTTCAATCGCCGGATCGAAGAAATTGACGCATGTCCGGTGCCAAAATCATCGAGATCAATCCGGCACCCCAAATCTGCCAGCGCGTTCACATTGCGCACGAGCATGTCATCCGGCGCGCCAGCCACGACTGATTCAAGTACCTCAACCGAAAGCCTGTCCGCCGTGATCGAAAACCGATCCAGTTCCCAGCGCACCTTTTCCAGCAGCACAGGATTGCGCAGCTCGTCCCCGGCGAAATTCACCCCGATCGAGGGCACTTTGAACCCGGATTCGTCCCATTGGCAAAGTGCACTGAACGCCTGAGACATCATACGATTGGCGAGGCGTTCAAGCTGCCCCGTTTGTTCCAAAACCGGCAGGAATTCCACTGGCGGGATAACCCCTCGTTCAGGATGTTCCCACCGGGCGAGAGTTTCAAACCCGGTGACTAGTCCCGTGTCTGTTGAGATTTGCGGCTGAAACCAAGCCTGAACCTGCCCGCGGTCAATGGATTCCTCGGCCTCTTTTTCGCTACGGCGGCGAGTGACAGCCCGGCGGCGCATTCCGTCGTGATAGGCCCGTGCCGAGGATGGGCCCGAGCGGCGCGCCTCGGCCAGAGCAAGATCAGCGGCGTTATAGAGCGTTCGGCCTGACACATGGCTGAGCCGCGAAGACAGGCAAAACCCGATCGAACACGTCGGGTGCACCGAAACCGACTGAAGCGGGACGGGTTCCTCAATGGCTGTTTGAAGACGACTGGCCAGCTGCAGGCAAACTTCGAGATCAAGAATGCGCACAGGATCAAGGAAAATCGCAAAGCGTGCATCGCCTATACGTGTGATCAGATCGCGGCTGCGCAGGGCCGCAGAAATCCGGCGCGCCGTATATTTCAACACCTCTTCGGCGGCGCTGTCGCCGTGACGTGCCCGAATTTGGTGAAACTTGTCCAACTCAAGGATCAAGCAAGCGGTCAGCAGGAACCGATCTTGGATTTCTTCTAAAACACTGTCGATGGTGGTTTCAAACGCGTCGCCGACCATAAAACCGGTCAACCTGTCCCGGTCTCTGGCAGTTTGAGATCTGGAAGTGTCGGATGGCTGCATCAAAAGAGGTAGCGGTACCACAAGTGCCGCAAGCAAAAGCCAGATTTCGCCACCCAGAAAGTAAGCAGTAAGGATTATGCAGGGCACAGCCAGCGCCACGAGTTTTCCGCGCAATCTTTGCAACGACAGCAGGTTTTCGAGTCGAGCCATACGTAAAGCTAAAGCCCCCAAAAGGATTGATTCCTCTTGAACCTAGGCAGGCAGACTCATTGCACGGTTAACGCAGTCGGGGAATTTCCGTCTCAATTTGTTCAAATTCTTTCGATCCAAGCATCAGCCCGGCAAAATCGAACAATTTCGGATCCAGCATGTGTGACGGACGGATGTTCATCAGGGACCGGAACATGACCTGTCGGCGACCGGGAGAGTTGGCCTCCCATTGATCAAGAATCTTCTTAACTTGTTGGCGCTGCAACCCGTCTTGCGAGCCGCACAGATCGCAGGGAATAATCGGATAGTTCATCGCATTGGCGAATTTCTCGCAGTCGACTTCGGCAACATGCGCTAGAGGGCGAAAGACAAACAGATCGCCCTCTTCATTGACCAGCTTAGGTGGCATCGTCGCCAGTCGCCCGCCGTGAAACAGGTTCATGAAAAACGTCTCAAGGATATCATCGCGGTGATGACCCAGCACCACAGCAGTACAGCCTTCTTCGCGGGCAATGCGATAGAGGTTACCACGGCGCAGGCGTGAACATAGTGCGCAGAATGTCCGTCCTTCGGGGACCTTATCCATCACCACCGAATAGGTGTCCTGATACTCAATCCGGTGTGGTACTTTCATGCGTTCCAGAAACTCGGGCAGGACAGTGGCCGGAAACCCCGGCTGACCCTGATCCAGATTGCAAGCCAGAATGTCGGCGGGTAACAGGCCGCGCCATTGCAACTCGTGCAGCACCGCCAGCAATGTATAGGAATCCTTGCCGCCTGACAGACACACCAGCCAACGGGCCCGCGGCGCGTCTTTGTCGTGCGCACCGCGTTCGACCATGCCGTAATGTTCAATGGCCTCGCGGGTTTGACGCACAATGCGTTTGCGCAGCTTTTTGAAGCTGGTGGAAGAGGGCGCGCCATGAAACAGCGGGTGGATATCGTCGAGATCATCAAGCATGGGCAGCCTTTAGGCCAAAAGCCCCTAGTCGGCAAGACAGCGCCGCCCGAATTGGGCGGCGTCACATTGTTTTCATGTAGGGAGCTGGCTTAACCGCCGAGTGCCTTTTTGTTGCACTCTTTGCCCATTTCGATGGCTTTGAACGTGCCTTTCAGATTAACGATAAATCCGTACTCTTTCTCGGGGAACACGGCCATTGTATATTCTTTTTGAATGGCAGTCACAATTTCCGGATCATCGGTCAGCACATAGCCACCGGTGTAGCCTTTGGTGATGTTGCCACGCATGCCGGTGGCTTCGCCCACATAAAGATTGTCACCCAAAACAATCGCGACGGCCTCTTTTTGGCCCTTCTTGATACCCGTGTCTGCCTGCGTGAAAACGCCGATATAGGCCACACTGCGATCTTCTCTGGTCAGCCCCATCTGAATGACGTTGCCCACGTCGTCTTTGGTTTCGATCATGCAGGTGTTCTTTTCGTGATCGAGAAAGACGTTCCAGCCTTCGACTGATCCGAAGTGTGCAAATTTGCTTTCGGCCATTGCGCTGGTGGCGGCAATTGTTGCGACTAGAGCGGCCGCGGTTGTTTTAAGAAAAGTCATGGATTTTTTCCCCTTTGAAATGCTCTCAATTGACAAGATAGTGCCTGTCCCCCCGGGGTCCAGAGCATGTGACACTTTGGGGCAATTATTCGTCGTTCTTTTCTTTCGAAAGCGCAGGGTCAGGCACAGGGTCATAGCCATCCCCTCCCAAGGGATGACATCGGCCAATACGTTTGGCGGCCAGCCAGCTGCCTTTGATTGCACCATGTTTCTCAAGCGCCTCCATGGCATAGGCAGAACAGGTAGGCTGGTACCGGCAGTTGAACCCAACCCATGGGCTGAAAATCAGCCGGTAGGCGCGTACGGGCAGGGCGATGATATGGGCAAAGGGGGTCATGGCGGAAAGATAGGTGCGAACGGGACGTGAGGGAAGTGGCGTCGCAAAGTTTGTCGACGCTGTCATAGCGCCAGCGTTCGGTGAACCGCCAAGAGTGGCAGCCCCCCCCAGAGCGCAAACCGGCACTGGGGGCGTCAGGGGTTTAGCCCGGCATCTTTTCAAAGGCCGGAATGCCGTCATCAAGGATCGTCGCCTTCATCTTGCTCGAGACATAAACATTCACCTTGGGGGTAAATTCTTCGTGCTCGTTGATGACACCGGCGCGCAGGCCCAGCATGCCTTCGCGGGACGAGTTTTGTGTGAACATTGGCGTTCCGCAATTGCCGCAGAAATGCTTGGTCATGGTGCTGCCGGCATCGGATTTATGTTGAAAGGTTTTCGGCGTGCCGGTAATTTTTACGTCGTCCTGCTTCATGAACATCAGCGTGGCAAAGGCAGCGCCAGTGGACTGGCGGCAATGGGTGCAGTGGCAATTTGCCATGACCGGCACCTCGCCATCTGCCTCGAATGAAATGTCGCCACACAGGCACTGTCCGGTAAGTTTTGTCATCGGTTTCCCTTTTGGTTTCGGCATCACGTGTTCACACGACACTAGGGCAAACGCGTTGATCATCAAGGGCAGGCGAAAGAATTCGGTCAAATGCGCGGACGCGGGGCGCATCGCAGATTCATTTGGCGGAATTCAGGTGTCTGCTGCGTGAAGTTTCTTTAACGCATACCTCAGGTCGCCTTGCAGGTCCTCAAACGGCCGCGCGGCGGTGCTCTCAAATCGCCCGATCAACACATAATCCCATCCAGCGAGACCTTTGTTGGGCAGTACAAGGCGGGCGACCTCGCGCAGGCGGCGTTTGGCACGGTTGCGGGCCACCGCATTGCCAACTTTTTTGGAACAGGTAAAGCCGACGCGGATCGCATCGACCGGGACGTCCTCATGCGGGAGTCGTTTGCGCGCCTGCACCATCATCGCCTTGGTGCCCTGACGTCGAGCCCGTGAGGTGGCAATGAAGTCGCTGCGTTTTTTGAGGACCGTTAGGCAAACGGAAACCGCCGGGGGCATATCCCCGTGGCTGGCGTTGCCATCCTTGGGGGCCTCCGGCGGTATCATATCCGTCAGAACGTAATCGGTGAGCTTTAAGCGCTCAGCGACTTACGACCATGCGCACGACGTGCGTTGATGATCTTGCGGCCGGCTTTGGTGGCCATACGCGAACGAAAACCGTGGCGCCGCTTGCGAACCAGGTTTGAAGGTTGGTAGGTGCGTTTCATCGCTCCGTCTCCGTCTGTCTTTCAGGGCGCTCCACAACGGAATCGTGGGCCCAAGTGCTATTCGAAGCCCGGTCTATAGGGGGGTGCCGAAGATAAGTCAAACGCCACAACCGGGTTTTGCAACGTTTTGCAATAAAAACTGCCCGCCCGCACACGGTTTGTTTCAAAACCCGTTATTTTCAAGCGCCTTTATCACGACTTCTCTGTTTGCGATCAAGCGCCCGTGATCGGCCTGTTGTTTCTTTTCTGGCTGTCTCATGTTGCAATTGACACAACCAGATGAACACAAGATGAGCGATATGACCAATACCGGCGGAGCAGGATGGGGACGAATGCTGCCATTTGCTGCGATTCTCGTGGTGGCGGGGATTGGGGCAGCGACGCTCGGCGACGCGCTGAGTTTCGAAGTCCTGCGCAATAATCGCGAGGCATTGCTGGCCTACCGTGATGCACATTACGCCTTGGCCGCAGTGGTTTTCATGATGGTTTACGTCGCCATTGTCGCTTTTTCATTGCCCGGAGCTCTGATGGCCTCGCTGACTGGGGGCTTTCTGTTTGGCACGATTGCAGGCTCATTGTTCAACATTTCTGCCGCCACAATTGGGGCCACTCTGATCTTTCTGGCGGCACGCTGGGGATTCGGTGAACGTATGGCTGTGAAAATGGACACCTCGCAAGGTCGTGTGAAGCGTATTAAGGACGGCATTGATGAGAATCAGTGGTCGATGTTGTTTCTGATCCGGCTGGTGCCGCTGGTGCCGTTTTTTGTGGCCAATCTGATACCTGCTATCGTGGGCGTGCCATTGCGCCGCTTTGTGATCTCGACCTTTGTCGGCATTATTCCGGGTGGTGTGGTTTACACGTCTGTCGGCGCCGGTCTGGGGGAGGTTTTCGCAAAAGGGCAAGCGCCGAATCTTGGCGTGATCTTTGAACCCCATATTCTGTTACCTATCCTGGGCCTTTGTGCGCTTGCGGCCTTGCCGATTGTCCTGAAATTTCTGCGTGGCGGAGATGAACTGTAATGCAACGTATTAAAACTGATCTGCTGGTGATTGGCGCGGGGTCTGGCGGGCTGTCAGTTGCGTCGGGTGCTGTTCAAATGGGTGCCGACGTTGTGCTGCTCGAGGGGCACAAGATGGGGGGCGACTGTCTGAACTATGGATGTGTGCCGTCCAAGGCGTTGCTGGCCAGCGCCAAGGTTGCCCACACTCAAACCCATTCAGTTGTTTTTGGCGTAACTGATGTTCAGCCAGACGTGGATTATGCTGCGGTCAAAGATCACGTGGCCAATGTGGTCGCCCAAATCGAGCCCAATGATTCCGTGGAACGATTTGAGAGTTTGGGCGTTCGGGTGATTTCGGAGTTTGGCAGTTTCCTAAGTCCAACCGAGGTGCAGGCCGGCGATCAGATTATCACCGCACGCCGTGTTGTGATCGCGACTGGTTCAAGCCCGCTTGTCCCGCCGATTCCCGGTTTGAAAGACGTGCCGTACCTGACCAATGAAACCTTGTTTGAGTTGCGCGACAAACCTGACCACCTGTTGATCATAGGAGGTGGGCCCATCGGTATGGAAATGGCGCAAGCGCATGTGCGATTGGGCTGCAAGGTGACTGTGATTGAGGGCGCCAAGGCGCTCGGCCGGGATGATCCGGAAATGGCAGAGTTTGTGTTGGATGCGCTGCGCAACGAAGGTGTGGAGATTGCCGAACAGACAATAGCAACACAGATCAGCGACCAGAACGGCCAAATCACCGTTGAGACCAAAGATGGGCACAGCTTTACCGGATCTCATCTGTTGATAGCTGTGGGGCGCAAGGCGAACATTGATCGTCTGAATTTGAGCGAGGCAGGAATTGAAACGCATCGTGCGGGAATCACGGTCGATGCCAGCCTGAAAACCAGCAATCGTAAGGCCTATGCCATTGGCGATGTGACAGGCGGCCAACAATTTACACATGTTGCAGGATATCATGCCGGAGTGATCATCCGATCTGCATTGTTCGGTTTGCCTGCCAAGCAACGCACAGATCACATTCCGCACGCCACCTTTACGGACCCTGAACTGGCTCAGGTGGGTCTGACCGAAGTTGAGGCCCGCGAAACCCATGGGGATACTTTGGAAGTGGCGCGTTTTGATCTGCACCACAATGATCGTCTGATCGCTGAACGCAAAGCGCGGGGCCTCATCAAGGTTATGGTGGTCAAAGGCCGCCCAGTGGGCGTGTCGATTGCTGGGTATCAGGCGGGTGAACACATCAATCTTTGGGCTCTGGTACTGGCCAACCGTATGAAGATGTCTGAGGTTGCCGCCATGGTGCCGCCCTATCCAACGGTGGGCGAAATTGGCAAACGCGCGGCAGGGGCCTATTTCTCACCCAGATTGTTTGATAGCCCTAGGGTGAAGAAAATTGTCCGGCTGGTACAACGCTGGATGCCATGAGGCGCGAAATGGGACACGCATGCTGAGATCGCTTTCAGGCCGGTTTCTGATCCTGACCATCATCTTCGTGATGCTGGCAGAAGTGCTGATCTTTGTGCCCTCTATTGCCCGTTTCCGGGAAGACTACCTGCTGTCGCGGCTTGAACGCGCCCAGATCGCGTCATTGGCTTTGCTGGCTGACGATATGATTGGCGAAGACCTTGAGGCCGAATTATTGCGCAATGCAGAAGTGTTCAACGTGGTGCTGCGCCGTGACGAGATGCGCCAGCTGATCCTGTCATCCCCGATGCCACGGCCCATCGATGCCACCTTTGATTTGCGTGCAGCCGGGCCAGCCGAGTTGATCGGCGATGCGGTAAAGCGGCTTTTTGATCGTGAAGAACGGGTGATCCGGGTGATTGGAGCACCTGTGCGGGAAGCTGGTCTGTTGATCGAGGTTACCATGCAAACCACGGGCCTGCGCAGCGCAATGATTGACTATGGGCTGAACATTTTGTGGCTGTCGGCGGTGATCTCGGTGATCACGGCCTCAATGCTGTTTGTCGCGGTGCGTGGTTTTCTGGTCCGCCCCATTCGTGGGGTGGTGAGTTATATGAAATCCTATGCGGCGGCCCCGGAAGATGCCCGCCGGATCATTCAGCCCTCGGCTGGTGTGACCGAGCTGCGCGAGGCCGAAGAGGCCTTGCAGTCGCTTCAGGTGGAATTGACCGCATCGCTCAAACAAAAAGAACATCTGGCGCAACTGGGTGAGGCCGTGGCCAAAGTGAGCCATGACTTGCGGAACATCCTGACCTCGGCGCAATTGTTCACTGACCGGATCGAGATGAGCGAAGACCCGACGGTCAAACGCATGGCGCCCAAACTGGTAAATTCCATCACCCGTGCGGTAAATCTGTGCGAAAGCACGCTGGCCTTTGGCAAAGCCGAAGAACCGCCCCCCCGACTGACCCATGTCCTGTTGACGGAAGTGGTGTCGGACGTAGTGGAAAGTGAACGTCTGGCAATCGAAGACTTTGACCTTAGCTTTGCCGAAGACATTGCGGCGGGCCTCAAGGTGCGGGCAGACCCGGAACAATTGTACCGGGTGATTGCCAACCTTGTGCGCAATGCGCGTCAGGCCATTGTGGCCACCAGCCAACCCGGCGAAATCGCCGTGGCCGCACGCGAGGATGATACATCTTGGTTCATCACTGTGACCGATACTGGTCCGGGCTTGCCCCCCAAAGCACGTGAACACCTGTTTACGCCGTTTCAGGGGGGCATTCGCAAAGGTGGGTCGGGCCTGGGTTTGGCCATTTCAGCCGAACTTGTGCGCGGTCATGGCGGCAAATTGCTGCTTCTTAGGACCGACGAGACCGGAACGGCCTTTGAAATATGCCTGCCCAAGGGCGATGTTGCGGAAACATGAGAATTTGCGGTTTTAGCTCTTGCAAACCCTCTGCTCTCGCTCTAAATCCCACCTCACCGCGCTCTGGTAGCTCAGCTGGATAGAGTACCTGACTACGAATCAGGGGGTCGGGGGTTCGAATCCTCCCCAGAGCGCCATTACTTCAGCTAACTCATTGGTATCGCTTCAGCTTTTAGCCACTGCTAGGAGCCGTAGACCATGTCGGAGACCATTTCACGCCCGTTCACCTTCGTGAAAGACGGGGTTTTCTACTTCAGCCGCCGCATCCCGAGAGAGCTGAGAAACCACTATACCTCGCCCCGGATTGCATACTCTCTGCGTACAAAATCGCCGAACATCGCCGAGGTTAGAGCCAGAAGAGCCGCCGATCAGCTCGATGAATACTGGTATCACCTGAGGTGTCGCGACGCCGAACTACCGGGAAAGCACTTGTTGCGCCTGCAAAGGACCGCAGGAGCAGAGGCCATTGACCAACAGATTTCTGTCTCTTCATCATTTGTCCCTTTGTCAGAGGCCGTCAGGATTTATCTGCAGCTCAAAGGAAAGGGTCGCCCCTTGTCCTTCCGGCAGGCTGCTGAGAGAGCATGTGGGTATGTGATCGACGCTTGTGGAGACAAACACCTTGATGCCTACACCAAGGCCGATGCCAATGCTTTCCGCGACGCCCTTATCGCTCGTGGTCTTGCAGGCAGCAGCATGACCCGGGTCTTCGGCACAGTCAGGGCCGTAACGAACTTCGCCGCCAGTGAACAGGGCCTCACCCTGAACAATCCCTTCGCGGGTGTCTACTATGACAGATCAGCTGGCGTAACTGATCGCACTTCAGTTCCTGCAGATGCCCTCACTACGGTTCAGGCGAAATGCAGAGAGCTGGACGATGATCTTAGGTGGCTTGTCGCCTTGGTGTCGGACACAGGGATGCGCCTTGCAGAAGCTGCGGGATTGACCCGAGAGGACTTTGTTCAGGGCGAGGGCGGGTTCCTTTTCGCTCGGGTCCAACCTCATCCATGGCGTCGTCTCAAGACCAAGGGCAGCAAACGAGATGTCCCGCTCGAAGGTGCAGCAAGGTGGGCAGCGGAACGCATCCTCGACCAGATGACGTCCTCCCAGTTCGCCTTCCCACGGTACAACAAAACCGACACGACCAACGCCAACGCAGCCAGTGCCGCGCTGAACAAATGGATGAAGAAATACGTGCCAGCAGGATGCTCGATGCATAGCTTCCGTCACTCGATGCGAGATCGCCTCAGAGCCGTTGAGTGTCCCTCCGACATCGTTGACCAGATCGGGGGTTGGCAGACCGACGGAGTAGGCCACGGATATGGCTCTGGCTATCCACTGGAAGTCCTCAGGAAGTGGATGAAGGCCGTCACGTGAGCCGACATGGTCTACGGCTCCTAGCAGTGGCTAAAAGCTGAAGCGATACCAATGAGTTAGCTGAAGTAATGGCGCTCTGGGGATGCGGGTTTGTTGTTTGTGTTCCCGCTGCAGGCCTCACTTCAACTGGTAGCTTCAGCAAAACAAGGGCTATCAGCTGCGA
>NZ_FQZQ01000015.1 GCF_900142085.1 Shimia gijangensis | reverse complement strand
GTTGAAGGAAAACAGAGGCATAGCCATGCGCTCGTGCAAGACAGACCAGAGCTTTACGGCATTCATCTCGATTGCGGCAGCAATCATTCAAACCCGGTGAACGTCAACAGCCCCTAGCTAAATCCATTGCTATTTTGGGACCGGTTTGCAGCCGGGGCGCAGGGTGCCCAGGCAATGCAGCCACATGTTGATGGCTTTCGGGCAGGGCACTCAATTGCCACCCCTGAAGATCAAAATCTGGCGATTTCAGAGCATCCATGAAGCTGGTAAAAAGGCACGCTTGCTTGCAGAAACTGGGCATGAAACCGGGGAGTGAAATCTCAGTGGTGGTCTTTTTAAGGCCGTGGCCTATATCATTGCTACCGTCGTGAATTGCAACGATCTGCTCGCATGAGAAGTGGGCAGAAAGGCGTCATTGACTGCCGCTCCGGTGCGAAAACGATGGGTGAGGGTTGTTCTGGTGACTTCCTCGGACTTGATCCGGGACTGCTCGTTGTTTGCTCGTGGCATTCATGCTGCCCGAGAGGCTTGTTGGCGACGGTGCCATGTCGATTGCTGCTGAGTAGCCATAGCCTTCCGAAAAGGAAGGCGAGCCGGTCCTCCCCCAGGGGCCGGCTCTTTCTTTTGGAGGCTCACTTGTCTTCGGGCACGTGCAGCACCATCATGCTTTTAGGGAATGTATGAGGAAGCCTTATGAACAACCACCTGAGCGGAGCGCCTGAATTGGCGTTGGAGTGGCATCGTGCCGGACGCGGCGCGGTGTTGGCAACGGTTGTAGAAACCTGGGGTTCAGCTCCGCGTCGGGTGGGCGCCCAAATGGTGGTGTCTGGTGATGGCCAGATCGAAGGCTCAGTTTCGGGAGGCTGCGTTGAGGGTGCCGTCATGGTCGAAGCTCTGGAAGCGCTGGAAAAAGGTGTAAGTCGATTGTTGGAGTTTGGCGTCAGTGATGGCGATGCTTTTGCGGTTGGTCTGGCTTGTGGTGGCACGATCCGGGTTATGGTCGAACCCGTCGGAGTGATCTTGTCTGAGCAAGTTCTGGCAGACCTTGTTGACGCCCGCGCTGAACGTCGGGCCGTGGCCTATGTTTGCGATCCCGAGAAAGGCGGCGGCAGGCTGGTGTCGGGTGGGTTCGAACAGCGATTTCGCATGGATCGCTCGGGCATCGGTGAGGACGGGCGTTTTGTGGCCATTCACAACCCACCTTTGCGGGTGGTGATCGTGGGGGCCGTTCATATTGCCCAAGATTTTGTACCAATGGCACGCATAGCCGGGTTCGATCCCATTCTGGTTGATCCGCGCAGTGCGTTTGGGTCTGATGCACGGTTTCCGGGCGAAGCTATTCTGGACGACTGGCCGGATGACGCGATGGATGCCATCGGTCTCGACGCGCGAACGGCGCTTGTTTTGCTGACACATGACCCAAAGCTGGACGACCCCGCACTGCACAAGGCTCTGAAGTCCAACGCCTTTTATCTCGGAGCGTTGGGATCAAAGCGCACCCATGCAAAACGAGTTGAACGGTTGCAGGAGGCAGGTTTCACCCACTCCGAGATCGAACGTATTCATGGGCCAATTGGTTTGGACATCGGTGCGGCAGGGCCGTCCGAAATCGCCGTGTCTATTCTTTCGGAAATGATTCAGGTTCTAAGGAAATCCACATGAGATTTGGCGCTGTTCCCGTGCGTGAGGCCAAAGGTGCGATCCTTGCCCATTCAGAGTCGGCAAATGGTGTGCGACTGCGCAAAGGCCAGACGCTTGAGGCTGTTCATATAGATGCGCTGCAAGCCGCTGGCATTGGGGAGGTGACGGTTGCCCGGCTGGACACGGATGAACTGCACGAAGATGGTGCGGCAGACTTTTTGGCATCTGGCATCGTGCCTGATCCAGACGCCGCACAGCTGTCGTTGACCAAGGCCTTCACCGGACGGGTCAATATCACTGCCAACGGGCCCGGTGTGGTCGAGATGGATGTCGACGCACTGAACGCCATCAATGCAATCAACCCGATGATTACATTGGCAACCGTGCCACCATGGCAGCAAGTCGGGGCGGGCAATATGGTAGGCACTGTCAAAATCATCTCTTACGGTGTGCCAAAATCAGATGTTGAACGCGCTTGTCAGATGGCTCGGTCTGCCTTGCGGCTGAGACCGGTCAAACTGGCCAGTGCGTCGTTGATGATCACTGAAATTCCGGGAGGCGCTGGCGAAAAAGGACGTGATGCCATTGAAAAAAGGCTTACGGCGCTGGGTATGACGTTGGTTGAATGTCGGGTTGTGCCACATCAACCAGCCCCTTTGGCTGAGGCTTTGCAAAAAGCCAAAGGGGATTTGGTTTTGATCCTGACGGGGTCTGCGACTTCTGATCCGTTCGATGTGGCCCCGGAGGCTCTGCGCGAGGCTGGCGGCAGTGTAGAGCGTTTTGGTATGCCGGTTGATCCCGGAAACCTGTTGTTTTTGGGCGCATTGGATGGGCGGCCGGTGATTGGCTTGCCGGGCTGTGCACGGTCTCCGGCATTGAATGGGGCAGACTGGGTTTTGAGTCGTGTGGCCTGTGGCGTCGCGGTCACGGACGCAGATATTGCGGCCATGGGAGTCGGGGGATTGCTCAAGGAAATCCCGACGCGTCCGATGCCAAGGGAGCGTCGCAAACGCTGAGTTCGGCGAGCAGGCTTCTATCTGCGGTTCGAGTGTTTTACATAGAAAAAGAGGCGGAGCCCTGAATATGACGCCCCTAGGCTTTGCTTGGTTTGCGGGCGACAAAATCAATCAGGGCCGACATGCCAGAATGGGCGGAGCCTTCCTGAACTTCACGATCATATTCGCGACACTCAAGGATTTCCCACCCGACAAAGGCAGCACGCAGGATCACTTCTGTGTACATGTTCTCGGCAAATGGGGGGCCGCCAGTGCCAAATTCAAGCTGTTTTGGCGTGTACCCGTGTAACATGACCAGGCCACCGGGTTTCACAGTACCTTTGATGTTTTCAAACAGGTCACGGCGTTCGTCTGGGACCGCAAACTGGATAAAAATTCCAGCAACGAGATCAAAGGTCTCGGCGCGCCACGGGCGCGTGAAGATGTTGGACTGTTCAATCTCGACCGCGACATTGCGGGCTTTGGCCAGCGCTCGGGCGCGTTCAATTGCGGTGGGTGCAAATTCCTGCGCTGTGACATCCAATCCCTGTTCCGCCAAGAAGACCGAGTTGCGGCCCTCGCCGTCGGCCAATACCAAGGCAGCGTCGCCTGATGTGAGATAGTTTGCGTGGTCTTGCAGGAAAAGTGCGGGGTCTGTGCCAAAGACATAACCTTCTGAGGTTGAAAATTTTTCTTCCCACATGGGGTATCCTTTCACCAAATGCCCGGAATCAGGCGATAGCGTGTCTGTTGTTGATAGTCGCGGTACCCGTCAAGGTCAGCGGCCAGCAGGCGTTCTTCCCCCAGAATACGAATAGCCAGCCAGATTGAGAGAGCGCCAGTATCTGCGACTGCCAGCCAGCTTCCCAAAAGCAGGGAGCCAAACAGGAAAAGCAAAATGAGCATCGCATAAAACGGGTGTCGCACAATAGCGTATGATCCGGTTGTGACCACCTGCTGTTCACGCTCGTCCTGAAAACGGACGTTGGGAACCAGAAAGCTGTTTTCGATCATTGTATGGTACATGCCGTAGTACGAGATCACGAAGCCTGCTGCGCCGATGATTTTGAGCCACATGGGAACAGACGACCAGCCAAAGCGAATGGCATCGAGACCTGGAACAATCATCCAAATCGCGATCAGCACCATGATGCCGACCATCATGATCTTGTCCCAGAGAGGCTGGTCTTGTGCCATTGGTTTGGTACGCTCGTCCAGAAGCGCCGGATTGTGGCGCGCTAGTCCAAAGGTGGCTAGCAGAGTCATAAACCCGAACAGGCTCAAAAAGAGCCAAGCCTCAACCCAGTCAATAGTGCCCGCCGTGGCAAAGAAGATTGCACCGGTGACAACCACCTCAATAGCCATAATGATCAGCGCCTTACGCAGGACTTGAGTTGGAGCCGTGTTCTGCATGTTTGTCTAATCTTAGTGGTTAAACAAAAAACGGCCCGGAACTACCCCGGGCCGCTTCTTCACTCAATCAAGACGTGCTTCATTTTGGAAGCGGGCCGATCAGCATAATCATCTGGCGGCCTTCCATCTTGGGCATGTTTTCGACCTTGCCCGCGTCTTTGGTGTCTTCGGCGACACGTTCCAAAAGCTCGCGGCCCAAGTTCTGGTGGGCCATCTCACGGCCGCGGAACCGCAGCGTGATCTTGACCTTGTCACCGTTTTCCAAAAACTTAAACACGTTGCGCATTTTGACTTCGTAGTCGTGCGTATCGGTGTTCGGGCGGAACTTGACCTCTTTGATTTCGATGGTCTTTTGCTTTTTGCGCGCTTCGGATTCACGCTTTTGCTGTTCGTATTTGAACTTGCCGAAATCCATGATTTTGCAGACGGGCGGGTTCGCGTTGGGAGAAATTTCAACCAGATCCAGACCGGCTTCGGCGGCCATCACCATCGCTTGCGCGGGTGTAACAACTCCTGCGTTTTCGCCGTCAGCGCCGATCAGGCGAATTTCGTTGGCGCGGATACGGTCGTTGACGCGGGGGCCAGTGTCGCGCTGCGGAGGCGCGTTATGAGGTCTGCGGGCTATGGGTTCGTTCCTTAGATGGTGAATTTGAATCGTGGGCCAATTTATGCTCGCTCCCCTGCCGATACAAGCGGTTAATCGCTGGATTTGAGTGAAACTGCCAGAGTTTCCCCTTGTTGCAAAACGCCCTGTTAAGCATCTGCAAAGGCAAGGAAGACTTTGGTGAGGTCGCCAGAGACATTATGGAGTTATTGAGATGAGAAACCTGATTATTGCAATTGTTCTGATTGGTGGCGCGTTGCTGGCGGTCTATTTGCTGACCGGGCAAGACGCTGAGGTAGCAGCGCCAGAACCTGTGCAGCAGGAAACTCCGGCTGTTGAAGAGGTTGCGCCTCTTGAAGAAGTCGTTAACGAGGCCGTTGAAGGCACCGAAGGAGCTGCCGCGGAAGTCGTTGAAAACGCAGAAGAAGCTGTCGAAGAAGTTATCGAACAGGCCGAAGAAGCTGTGACCGGGGCCGTCGAGACCGTTCAGGAACAGGTTGAGAGCACGGTGAATGACGCAGTCGGTGAAGTGCTTGGCACGACCGAAAGCGCCACGGAGGCAGCAGATCAAGCCGTAGAAACCACGACCGAGGCTGCAGCAGAACAGGCTGTCGAAGCCGAAGTGCCTGCAGTGGGTGATCCGTTGAGCATCGACGGGTTTGATCTGGGCAAGGTCACCGAAATGATTGATGCATCGTCATTGGATGTGTTGCAACAAAACACCCTGAAACTGGCGCTGGATCAGGCCAAGGATAATCCTGAACTGCTAAAGGCGGCATTGGATCAGGTGAAGTCAGCCTTGGGCCTGTGAGCCGGTGATTCTGAAAACTGCGAACCGCGCCTTGATTGGGGCGCGGTTTTTTCTTGTCTCCGCCCCATGATGACGAAAGTATCTTGCGGTGAAGGGTGGCATGGGTCAGCCCTTCAGGCGTGAAGGGGACAATCATGATCAGCGATACTGCAAGGATGCGCGTGACATGTGGCTGACGGGTCAGCGCTGCGCATTTCCAACCGACAGGCGCGGGCGCTTTGGCTCGCGGCGCAAGGGTTGTCCGGGCCTCCCACTGGCCATCTTGATCTGCAAAGCATCATTTCGCGACTGGGATTTGTTCAGCTGGACACCATTCAAGTGGTGTCGCGGGCCCATCATCACATTTTGTGGAGCCGAAATCAGCACTACCGCGAGCCGATGCTGGATGAATTGTTGCGTCGGCGTGACGTGTTTGAACATTTCACCCATGATGCCAGTGTTTTGCCGATGGAGTTTCTGCCCATGTGGCAGCGTCAGTTCGACCGAAAAGCCCGTCAAATGGGGGATGCCAGTTGGTTCAAGGGTTTGCCGGATGAGGCCGGGCGCGCCGAAATCCGTGCGCGAATTGCCAAAGAGGGCGCCTTGTCGACCCATGCGTTTGACACCAAGATTGAGGGCCAGCGCAAGATGTGGGCGCGGCCTCCGCACAAGGTGGGGCTGGATTACATGTGGTACGCAGGCGAATTGGCCACCTGCCACCGTGAGAATTTCACCAAGTTCTACGATCTGGCTGAGCGCGTTTTCCCAGACCACTTGCGCAACCAAGATATGGCGGACGCGGATCAGGTTGACTGGCTGAACCGTGGCGCGCTGGATCGGATGGGGTTTGGCACAATTGGCGATATAAAGCGGTTCTGGGACGCCGTTGCAACACATGAGGTGCGTGATTGGGTTGATACGACCACTGATTTGGTTGCGGTCGAAATCCAAGGGTCCGACGGGGCGTTGAAGGCCGCAATGGCCTTGCCGGATATTGAACAAAGGCTCGCGAGTCTGGCGACCCCGACTTCTCGGCTGCGCATTCTGAACCCGTTTGACCCGGTCATCCGTGACCGGGCGCGTTTGGAATTTCTGTTTGGTTTTGAATACCGGATTGAGATGTTTGTGCCCGCTGCCAAACGCAAATGGGGATATTACATCTATCCCATCCTCGAAGGGGATCGCCTCGTCGGGCGCTGTGAGATCAAAGCTGAGCGCGCCAAAGGTCGGCTGGTTGTGAAAAAACTTTGGCCAGAGTCGCATGTGAAATGGCCCCCTGCACGACAGGCCAAGTTTGAAGCCGAAGTGGATCGGATGGCGCGATTTGTCGGAGTTGCAAATATTGTGCGTGAAGACGGGTGAAGTGTCGGGGCAAGATCATGTGACGTGGTCGATGGAATAGGGAAAAAAAGTTGCGATGTGCCGTAGAACTGGTTTGAGCCCGGAGTTTCCTGCAAATCAAATGGCGAGCCGTCGTTTCAATCAGAACCTACATCCGACAATCGGAAAGTCTCAACAGGCTCTCGCATGCCTTTCAAGACAAGCTCGCCTCTCGCTTCGACACGCAGATCACTTTCGACTGCGATGGCCGCCCGAGGGCTCAGAAGAATTTCTCCGTCCTTGGCTTCGTCGCAAAGGCGGGACGCAAGATTTATCGCGGTGCCTGACGCCGTGTATTCAAACCGGCCTTCATACCCGACCATTCCGACGGTCGCGTATCCAAGAGATACTCCCACGCCGAACCCAAGCCTGTAGCCGAGGCGTTTCCATTGCTGGGATAACTCAGCCATTTTGGCGCGCATTGCAATGGCCAGCCCTACAGCACTTCCCGCAGGGTCGTCACACGGCAGCGGATCGTTGAACAAAACCATAATGCCGTCACCCATTCTGTGATCGACACCCGCACCGTGGGCATTAATCAACTTGCCCATCTCTTCGTGATAGGTCTGCAGGATTTCGATGGTTTCTTCTGGTTCCGCTGTTTCGCAAAAGGAGGTGAAACCACGAATGTCACAAAAGACAACGCCCAAGAGCACCCTGTGGCTTGAAAGCAATTCATCCGAACCGGTCTGAACAATTGCGTCGGCAACGGCGGAGGGTAAAAACCGCTTCAGTCTGCCCATCCGTTCGATCTCACCAACCTGTGCCTCTACCCGATCTTCTAATCCGGCATTGAGGCTCTCCAAAGCTCTGAACTGCCGCACATTCTCAATGGCGATGACCGCTTGGGCTGCAAACGTTTGAACCAGCGCCACCTCCTGGGGACTGAAAGGCTGCACCTGCTGGCGAAACAGAGTAATGGTTCCAATCGCTTCGCCGTTCAAAATAAGCGGTACGAACAAAACGCTTCGGATTTTGGAGTCGTCCACCATAGAGCGCACAACTGGGCTACCCGCCTTGTAGAGTTCGCTTTCGCCCATATCGGGTAAATCGATCAGTCGTTCTTCAATGATGGATTTGGCGGCATATGAAACAGTCGCGTCTAAGACCATTTGCCCGCCTTCAAAAAGCTCAACCGCCTTGGGAAACAGGCCCCGGTGGGATGCCAGAATTTGATGGTCGTCGTTGGCCCTTGCTAGAACCAAAGCTGACATTGGCGCATTGCAAAGCGCCTGTGCGTTGTCCAGGATGGCCTCAAATACGGGTTTTTCGTCCTCTCGGGAACGACTGATCACACCGAGAATTTCTGAGGTGGCAACTTCGTGAGCCAAACGCGTTTGTAACTCTCGAAACTGGCGGACATTCTCGATGGCGATGACCGCCTGCGCAGCAAAAGTTTCAACCAAGGCAATTTCATCGTCGGAAAAGGGGCTGACCACCTTGCGGCTAAGAGCTATTGCGCCAATCGCCTGAGGGCCGTTCAACAGAGGAACTATCAGCCAAGAGCGGACACCCTCAACGTCGACTACATGTTTGATAACCGGGTCTTTTTTAACATAGAAGGCAGTGTTTTTCAGATCAGTAGTGTTGATCGTGCGGCCTGTTCGAATGACCTCGGGAATTGGCCGTCCGCTGTCTAATGGCGCTGATCCACCCACGTTAAAGGCGGTTTCTTCAAATCCCCAATACGAGGCAATTTCGAATTGTGTCCGCGCTGCATTCGCAAGTTGCAAGGACGCTTGGCTGGCCGCACACAGTTCCGCTGCTTGAGTAAGGATTGCTTCGAAAACAGGCCCTTCGTCGTCGCGCGAATTTTGGATTACCCCAAGAATACTCCGCGTCGCTTCTTCCCGCTGAAGCCCGCGACGCAGTTCGACCAGCAGATTTTCCCGTTTCGAATCTTTCTCCATGCCCGGCCTAGCCTATGTTAAGTCCCTGATAGACAATAGCAGTACGCTATACATGAGAGGCATATCTTACCAGACACTCTCGGTATTGACGTCGTATCGAGCTCGGCTCTGTCTGCATTGATGACATTTGTCCCGAAAAACGAAAACCCCGGCTCAATGGCCGGGGTTCTGCGTGCATCAGTATGGATATCAATCAGTCTAAAAATGCTTTTTCGACCACATATTGCATCGGCTTTGAATTGGCCCCTTCGACCAGCCCTGCCTCTTCCAGCATGTCTTTCAGTTCAAGGTTAAACGCCAGGTTGCCGCAGATCATTGCGCGATCATTGTCAGGGCAAAGGGGAGCTACATCCAAATCTTTGTAGGCCTCGCCCGAGCGGATCAGGTCGGTGATCCGGCCCATTTTGGGACTCTCTTCGCGAGTTGTGGTCGGGTAGTATTTGATCTTTTTCCAGAACCCTTCGCCAATGACTTCGTTGAGCAACTCGTCATGTTCAAGCGCTTCAATCAACTCGCGACCATAGGTCAGCTCGCCCGCGGTGCGGCAAGTGTGCGTGATGATGACCTCATCGTAATCTTCATAGGTTTGCGGTTCGCGCAGCAAGGACGCAAAAGGCGCAAAACCGGTGCCAGTGGCAAAGAACCAGAGGCGTTTGCCGGGGATCAATGCGTCATGCACCAGCGTGCCAACGGGCTTGGGGCGCAGAATGATTTCGTCACCGACTTTGATGTGCTGCAATTTCGATGTCAGCGGGCCGTCCGGGACTTTGATAGAATAGAATTCAAGCTCTTCATCCCAAGAAGGTGACGCAATCGAATAGGCGCGAAGCAATGGTTTTTGCTTGCCGGTCTCGGGGTGTGGATCGCCCATCAGGCCGATCATCACAAATTCGCCAGACCGGAACCGAAGGGACGCCGGGCGTGTACAGCGAAAGGAAAACAGCCGGTCTGTCCAGTGTTTGACCTCGGTCACGGTCTGGGAATCGGGCAGGGTGGGCACTTTGGGAACGGCGGTTGCTTGGGCGTCTGTCACGGGGCTTTGCTCTGTCATAAAAATTCAGGCGGAAAAATCCGCCCCTCACTATCAGTTCATATCAGGTATTGAAGATGTATTTTCAATGCGGCATTGATCTGGCGCAAATTAACGTGGCGTTTAGGCGGTTTTTGCGCCACGCATCCGCGCCTGATAGTCGTTTTCCTGCCAATCCGCTCGGAACAACCATTCCGCCTCGGGTTGGCGGGCGGCCAGATCGTCACTGATTTCCACTTCATCAAAGCCCGAGCGACGCGCCATAGCGTACTGATCCGAGATCAAATGGCCTTTGGCGCGCAGACGGCCCTGATAGCCAGCCAGACGCAACTGACGGGCGATGGTAAAGCCGCGCCCGTCTGCGAAAGATGGAAAATCCACGCGGATCATTCCGACACCACAAAGGCGGTCCTTTAAGGTTGCCGGGTCGGTATCTGAGGTCACATCCAGAGACACCACATCGTTGGCGGCCTCATTTGTAGGCACAAACCCTTGGGTCCATGTTTCTGTGCCAAAGCCAGTATCTGTTACGATGATTGTCATGCTTGTTCTCCTGTCCGCACCATTTTGCCGTCGACAAAATGAATGCCACATTCTTCTTTGTTCTGATCGCGCCAACGGCCCGCACGTGGGTCTTCGCCGGGTTTGACCGGACTGGTGCAGGGGGCACATCCAATTGAGGGGTAACCTTTGGCCACCAGCGGATGCCGGGGCAGGCGGTTTTCATCCATATAGGCGCGCACGTCTTCGGGTGCCCAGTGGGCCAACGGGTTCACTTTGATGCGCCCGGTGCCGTCTTCGACCTCAAAAAAGTCCAGTGCGTCACGACTGCCTGCCTGAAACCGTTTGCGTCCGGTGATCCAGCCTTCAAAGCCGCGCAGCGCACGTTGTAAGGGGATGGTTTTGCGCAACGTACAGCAAGCGTCTGTATTGTGAGTATGCAAGGCTCTGTAAGGGTCAGCACGCTCCACGTCGTCCTGATCTGCCTGGATGATGCGCAAGTTGCTGAGGCCCAGCCGTTCGGCCACTTCGGCCTGATAGACAAGAGTCTCGGTGAACAGCATCTGGGTGTCGACAAAAATCACCGGCGTGGATTTGTCGGACACGGCAACCATGTGCAACAGCACCACGGATTCTGCCCCAAAGCTTGAGACCAATGCTATATCACCACCGTCCAACAAAGCACCACGCAAGACGTCGGTGGCACTGTGATGGCGGTAACGCCTGTTTAGGGCGTCGACCTTTTCGCTGAGGATACGCCGGTCGGCGCCCAGCTCGGTTTGTATTTCATCAAGCGGCATGGGCCCGAACCTCGGGGTAGAGATAGGCTTTGAACGGGGCCAGACCCAGACGGCGGTAGGCGTCGATAAAGGTCTCATCCGCGCCTTGGCGCAGCTTCAGATAGGCCTGAACAAGGCGTTCTACGGCGGGCACAATCTCGTCATAGGCAAAGCCGGGGCCAGCGCGGTCACCGATGTTTGCTTCCCAGGTGGCGTCGCCGCCAAGGGTGATCTGATAGTTTTCAACACCAGCGCGGTCGAGACCTAGGATGCCGATGTGACCCAGATGATGGTGACCACAGGCGTTGATGCAGCCCGAGATCTTGATCTGCAGATGGCCGATGTCATGTTCGAGCTTCAATTCATCAAAGCGGGTGGCGATCTGTTGTGCCACCGGGATCGACCGAGCCGTGGCCAATGCACAGTAGTCCATGCCGGGGCAAGCGATGATGTCCGAGACCAGACCAATATTGGCCGTGTGCAGGTTTTCTTCGCGCAGGGCTGCATAGATCGCGGGCAGGTCCGATTTATGGACATGCGGCAGGATCACGTTCTGCTCGTGGCTGATGCGCAACTCATCATGGCCATAAGCTTTGGCCAATGTTGCCATGGTGCGCATTTGATTGGCCGAAGCATCGCCCGGCGTGTCGCCCTGTTTTTTCAACGAGATGGTGACAATGCTATAGCCTGGCGCGCGGTGCTCGGACAGGTTGGTATCCGCCCACGAGCGAAACAGCGGATCCGAGCCATAAGCCAGCTCAAACGCAGAAGTCGCGGCGTCGCGGAAATCCGGCGCGGCAAAATGTTCCTGAATGTCCGCGAACAAGGTCTGGTCAATACCTTCGAACGTTGGGCGAATGGCGGTAAACCTCTCCTCCACCCGGGCCCGGATGTCGTCGAGACCATGCTCGTGCACGGTGATCTTGATGCGGGCTTTGTATTTGTTGTCACGACGCCCAATCTGGTTCCAGACCGAAACCACGGCTTCGATGTAGGGCAGAAGGTCGGCGCGTGGCAGGAAGTCATGAAGCACTTTGCCAATCATCGGAGTGCGACCAAGTCCTCCGCCGACAAGAATCTGATAGCCGGTCTCACCAGCATCATTGCGCACAACGCGCACGGCCAGATCGTGGGCTTTCAGCACGGCACGGTCTTTTTCGCCGGCAGAGACAGCGATCTTGAACTTGCGGCCCATGAACTGGAATTCCGGGTGGTCGGTGGACCACTGGCGGATCAGTTCGGCAATTGGACGGGGGTCTTCAACTTCATCCGCTGCAGCACCTGCAAAATGGTCGGCTGTCACATTGCGGATGGTGTTTCCGGAAGTCTGGATGGCATGCATGTCGACCTCGGCCAAAGCGTCCAGCATATCAGGAATATCCGAGAGTTTGGGCCAGTTGAACTGAATGTTCTGACGGGTGGTGAAGTGACCATAGCCTTTGTCCCACTTTTCAGCCAGCAGCGCCAATTGCGACATCTGACGGCTGTTCAGCGTGCCATAAGGGATCGCCACACGCAGCATATAGGCGTGCAATTGCAGATAGACACCGTTCATAAGCCGCAATGGCTTGAATTCGTCTTCGGTCAGCGCTCCGGCAACACGGCGCTCAACCTGGGCGCGGAACTGGGCGTTACGGGTTGCCAAAAAGGCAGTGTCGAAGTCGTTGTAAGCATACATGGCCGGGACCTTTCGGGTGTTCGCGCTGTGTGGGCTTTAAAGGGAATGGGAAGCGGTCGTCTCAACCTGCTTGCCATGGAAATAGTTGGACGGACCTGTGCGGCGGAATTCTTCGCGAAAATGCGTCGGTTGCGGGCCGGTTGCTCCGGGGGCTGCATCAGCCAGATAGGGTCCAACCGCTGCGCCGGGTTGTTGCTCGGCTTCCAAAAGGCGAAGCTGCGCATCAGCTTCGTCCGTCAATAGGACAGCCTCAGAAAGAAAACGGGTCCACTCACCAGCTTCTGTGAGATAGATCACGTCGCCCTCGATCAGGGCATTGGCGGTGACGACTTTGGGGGTAAAGGCTTGGGCCATCAGGCTTGCTCCTGCACAAGAGGTTGGGAAAGGGGGGCGGACACGGCACGGGGAGACAGACCGAGGAGCGCAAGCGCGGGGCCAGTCAAAGCCGCGTCCGCCAGATCAGAGGGCAAAGCCGCGAGAGTGGTCGACACCACCCGCTGATCATGACGCGAGGCATTTTCGACAAGCGTCAGGGGAGTGTCGGGGAGTGCGCCATGCATCAGCAGACGCCCTTGAATGAAACGGGCCGCCTTTTTGCCCATGTAAATGGCTGCGACTTGATCCGGGGCGGCCAGTTCACGCCAGTCATGATCGGCAAAGCCTTTCATGTCGTGTCCGGTTAGAAACCGGACCGAGGCATTGCGGCCGCGGCGGGTGAGGCTTTGGCCGATGGCGGCAACCGAGGCCGACGCGGCGGTGATTCCCGGAACAACATGCCAGCTGATGTCTGCAGCGGTGACGGCCTCAATCTCTTCGTCCAGACGGCCAAAGACCGTGGCATCGCCACCCTTCAGGCGCACGACCTGCGCGCCCTTCAGGCCATGCTCAACAATCAGAGCGTTGATGTCGTCTTGTGCCGTGGACGGGCCAAAGCCCTGTTTGCCAACATCCAGAATGGTGGCTTCGCGGCGGACAAGTTCGAGAATTTCGGCGCTCACTAGGCGGTCATGGATTACCACGTCTGCGGTATCCAAAGCTTTGCGGGCTTTCAGGGTCAGCAATTCGGGGTCGCCGGGGCCCGCGCCGACAAAAGCGACGTGGCCTTCTTTGGTCTCAGTACTCAGATGTTTTGTAAGCAGGGTTTCAAGAACGTCTTTTGCTTTGGCCTCATCTGCCAGGCGGGGGCCTGCGCCCAGAAAGTAGTCGCGCCAAAAATCCCTGCGGGCGCGGCCAAAGGGCAGGGCATCAGCCGCGGAGCGGAAGGTTCGCCCTGCGCGTGCCAAAAGACCCAGCCGCGGCGACAGGTGTTCTTCTAGATCTGCCTTAAGGGCGCGCGCCAGAACCGGGGCTGCGCCTTCGGTGCCGATGGCAATGGTCACAGGATCGCGGTCAACGATGGCGGGAGTGATAAAGGCGCTGTCAGCAAGATTGTCGACAATGTTGGCTGGGATGCCAGTTTTGGTCGCCATTGTGGCCGTGCGGCTGTCCAGAAAGGCGTCTTCATCTGCGGCATAGATCAAAACAGCGCCTGTCAAATCCGCTTGGGTCACCTCGCGTTGATGCAAAGCCAAGCGACTTTCATTGGCCCAGCCCACGATCTCGGCCGCTGGATTGGGTGCGAAGACCTCAATCCGGGCTTCGGTTTTCAAAAGCAACCGCAACTTGGCCAAAGCCGCCGCACCACCGCCCGAAAGGACGATCTTGCGGCCCTCAACGGCCAGGTAGATGGGAAAATGTTTCATCTCGGGTTTGCTCATGCGTTGGTTTGTGATTGCTATATAGGAAATTTTCCCATATTTGCGCTACCCATGGGTCAAAAAAGAAACAGACGTTCTGCTTTGGTTGGCAAAATGTCAGGTTGTTCTAAATCAGAAAGGTTTTTGGAATGGCGTTGCGAATTGACGATATGGATCGGAAAATCCTTGAAGAGTTGCAGCGCGATGCGGCGCAATCTTTGGACGAAATTGCCAAAAGAGTGGGCTCTTCCAAGACGCCTGTATGGAATCGTATCCGCAAATTGCGCGAAGGTGGGATCATCAAACGGCAGACAGTTTTGCTGGATGCCGAAGCGCTGGGGTTTGAAGCCTGTTTTTTCGTATTGATCCGCACCAGCGCACATGAAGCCGAATGGCAGGCCAAGTTTTTACAGGCGCTGAATGATCGCCCGGAAGTGCAGGAAGCGCACAGGCTGGCCGGGGATATCGACTATATCCTGAAGGTACGCGTCGCCAATGCGCGGGCCTATGACGTGTTCTATCAGGCGCTGATTTCAGAGGTACGGGTGCACAATGTGACCGCGCTGTTGTCGATGGAAGAGATCAAATCGACCACGGATCTGCCGCTGGTCGGGGCAACCACCTGATCTGCCTGCGGCCTAGGTTCATTTACTGATCCTCGAATCCAGCACGTCGATTGCCTGTCGCGCATAATCCACCAGCAACAAGTACCGCCCTCCGTTAACAACGATATCCGGTGGCTCAATGCCGCAAACCAAAAGGGTCTGCTTCAGGTGCGAACCGGACAAAGGCACGTAGTCGGCATCCTCCCCGATTATCAGGTTGTAGAGTCTGCCTCCAAACCATGTGCTTCTTTGCTGAGCCTGCCGGGCAGTTGCGACCCGAAAACTCAAAACCTGATGCAGACCTTCATCGTCAAATGGAACCAGATCTGCGGCTGTACCAAGCGCAGATAACAGCGTTGAAGTGCCGGCTAAAACTGCTTCTCCGGCCGCATTTTTAGTTGGAGAAGGACCGCTTAGAATTTTCAGGACAGGTTTGGTCATCAGGAAAGCGTTCTCTCATAGCGGAGCGGTCAGGTTTCACCTGTTGGCAGATACATTTTTATCGCGAAACCATCAACCGTTCCAGACCGTGGAAGTGATAGACGTTGGCGTATTGCGGCGGCTCAACGATGTGCAGGCCGGGGCATGCATCAAACAGGATCGGCAGCGCGATGCTGAGTTCCAGTCGCGCCAGCGGAGCACCAACACAAAAATGCAGACCGCCGCCAAAGCTGGTGTTGGTCTGAATACAGCGGGTGGGATCAAACACGGCCGGGTCTTTCCAGACCGCCGGGTCGCGGTTGGCCGCCCCCAGCAACAAAGCCACTTCGTCTCCGCGCTGAAATCGATGGCCTGCGATGTCGATGGTTTCATAGGCATAGCGTGTGAACATATGCAGAGGTGGATCGTAGCGAAAAATCTCTTCAACCGTTTTGTCGATGGCGTCCGGCGCAAAGGCACTGGCCGGTGTGTTGTACTCCAGCAAAGTTTTCACACCATTGCCAAAGCTGTGCACCGTGGCTTCGTGACCGGCGTTGAGCAACAGGATACAGGTGGTGATCAATTCATCCGTACTCAGCCGCTCGCCGGCTTCTTCGGCGGCAATCAACTCGCTGAGCAGGTCGTCGGATGGGGTTTTGCGACGTTCATCAATGTAGGAGCGAATGTAATCCGAGAACTCTTGCGAAGCTGTGGCGGCGGCGGATTCAATTTCTGGTGTGCGGCGGGCCTGATACATCGACACCATGGCGTTGGACCATCCGAGCAATTGTGGCCCCATCTCTTCGGGAACCCCCAGAAGGCGGCAGATCACCCGCACAGGCAATGGCGCTGCCATGGCGTGCATCAGATCAAACGGCTCGTCAGGAAAGGCATCAATCTGTTCGTGGCACAAGCTGGTAATGTCGCCTGACAAAGCTTTGATCCGCCGGGTGGTAAAGGCGCGTAGCACCAAGCTGCGCAGCCTGGTGTGGCGTGGGGGCTCCAGTTCGAGCATGGAATGCGCCTCAATCCGGTAAAAGGCCTCCAGATGTGGGGGATGAGCTTTGGCCTGCTCTGGCGGCACTTCGCGGCCAAATCGACGGTCGCGGAAAATCGATGAGACCAATTCATGCGAGATCGCGCAGGGCATGGCATAGTCTTCCCAATAGACCAGCGGCCCTTGTTGGCGTATCTTTTCGTAAAAAGCATAGGGGTTCTGAACAAAATTAGGCTCAGTCGGGGATTGGGTGAGAAGTTTCATACTTCCCATTTTTGGCAAGCGGCTGGTCAATGCAAGCGCGCAATTGCTAATCTGCCAAAATGAGAAGTTGGGTTCGACAACGCTTTGCGATTCTTGCGGTTTTTGCTGTCCTTTTGGTGACCGTGCCGGGAGGTGTCTGGCGATTGGGCTATAGCGAGGCTTTGGACCAGCTTGCCCAACAGGGCGAGGCCGACCTTGCATTGGCGGCTGACAGGCTGACCGCGCAATTGCAACGCTATCAGGAACTGGCGGTACTGCTGTCATCGCACCCTGTGCTGACAGGGCTTAGCAATGGGGGAGACCCCGAGGCCGCAAAGAACCTGTTGCTGGATGCGGCGGATAAGACGGCAGCCCTGAACCTCTATTACGTTGACACATCCGGCAAGACGCTCGCCTCGGCTTTTTCCATGCGGGGGCAGACGATTGTTGGCACGCCGCACTTTGAACGCGCGATGAATGGAGCGCTTGGCGTGCATCATTTGCGCAACCCGAAAACCGGCCTTCGCCATTTCCTGTTTGCTTCGCCCAGCTTTGCTCAAAACGGTCAGGTGAGTGGGGCTTTGGTGGTGAGTGTCGATATCGACTATGTTGAAGCCAACTGGCAGGGCGATGGCCCGGCCGTGTTCTTCATTGATCAGGACGGGCTGGTGTTTATCACCAATCGCGACGAGATGCTGTTCTGGCGGCGCAAGCCCGGCGACACTGGTCTGGTGCCCCCAGAAGGTGCGGCGCCCCCATTTTGGGATTATGAACGGGCAGGGCATGATTTGTGGCGGTTGGATTGGGGCGCTTATATCCCCGAACGAGGTCTGCACCTTGTGCATCCGATGCCGGTGATTGCAATGGTCGGAGAGGCGGTTCTGGATGTGCGTCCCGCCACTCGGCTGGCAAATCTTCAGGCGGCGGTTGTGGCTGCATTGATTTTTGCTTTTGGCGTGTTCCTTTATCAGGCTTTTCAGCGACGCCGCGTTCTGGCCGAGGCCAATGCCGTGCTGGAAGAACGTGTACAAACCCGCACCCGCGCCCTGACAGACACAAACGTGCAGCTGCGCCGCGAGATTAGCGAACGCCAAGAGGCCGAAGCAGCTCTGAAGCAGGCACAAGCCGATTTGGTTCAGGCTGGCAAGCTAAGCGCGCTGGGCCAGATGTCGGCGGGCATCAGCCATGAATTGAACCAGCCACTGATGGCCATTCAACAGTTTGCCGAAAACGGGGAGCAATTTCTGGAACGGGGTAAGGTCGAGGTTGCTGGTGAAAACCTGTCCCGCATATCGGCGTTGGCAGGACGCATGGCACGCATCATCCGCAACCTGCGCGCATTTGCCCGCAATGAAAGTGAACCCATGGGCAGGGTCGATATTGTTGCTGTGATTGAAAGTGCGCTGGAGATGACAGAAGCACGGATCAGGCGGGACGAAATAGCATTGGAATGGAACGCGCCCGATGTGTCCGTGTGGGTGCGTGGCGGAGAAGTGCGACTGGGGCAGGTGCTGGTCAACTTGATCAGCAACGCCGCTGACGCGATGGAAGGAACCAAAGCTCGGGTGATCCGCATTGCGGTTGAGACTTCGGACCGGGTGATCATTCGTGTAACCGACAGCGGCCCGGGCATTGAAGAGCCTGAAAAGATTTTTGACCCGTTCTTTACCACCAAGGCAGTAGGCAGCGCTGAAGGCATGGGATTGGGGCTTTCGATTTCTTATGGTCTGGTGCAGTCCTTTGGCGGCGAGATCCGCGGCGCCAACGCCCCGGAAGGTGGGGCAGAGTTTACGGTCGAACTTGATTACTGGGCCGACAAGGAGCAGGCAGCATGATACGCAGGGTGCTTTTGGTAGATGATGACGTGGCGGTACGTGAAGCCTTGGGGCAGACGATCGAACTGGCAGATTTCGAGGCCGTTACAGCAGGATCTTTCATAGAAGCCAAAGACCACATATCGCCAGATTTTGAAGGTGTGATTGTCTCGGACATCCGCATGCCCGGGCGCGATGGGTTCCATCTGTTGGGATATACACATGATCTGGACGCTGACCTGCCGGTCATTTTGCTGACCGGCGAGGGTGATATTCCGATGGCCGTGTCCGCAATGGGCAAGGGGGCGTTTGATTTTCTTGAAAAACCCTGCGCGCCCAAGGAATTGGTCACGGTGATTAGACGCGCGCTGAACACCCGAACACTTGTGCTGGAAAACCGCCGTCTCAAGGCGCAACTGGAAACCGGTGATCCCGCGGCGCGGATGTTGTTTGGATCTTCTGATCTGTCCGAAAGTCTGCGCACGCGGGTGCGCAATGTGGCGCGCACCAGTGCCGAAGTTCTGGTAACGGGCGCGCCGGGGACAGGTATCTCAAAGGTCGCCGAGGTTGTGCATTTGTGTTCTCCGCTCAGTAAGGGGCCCTTTGGCAAGCAATCCGCTGCCGGTATGGATGTCGCGCGCTTTGAGCGGGCGGCGTGTGATGCCGCTGGTGGCAGCCTGTTTCTGGATGAAATCACGGCCATGCCGATGGACACCCAGTTCGCGCTGATGAACCTGATGGAACAAGGCGATCATCCCCGCCTGATCTTTGGCAGTACGGCGGATCTTGGTAAGGCAGTACAACAAGCGCTTTTGCATGCCGATTTGTTTTATCGGTTGGATGCGATGCAGGTGCGCATACCGTCGCTGGCCGAACGACCCGAAGATATTCCGATCCTGTTTCGTCAATATGTGTCTCAATCCGCCGAGCAGGCCGGTCTTCGGCCGCCCGAGGTGACCCCTGATCTGGTGGCCAACCTGATGGCGCGTGATTGGCCCGGCAACGCTCGTGCGTTGATGAGTGTGGCAATGCGGTTCGCGCTGGGCTTGTTGGACGCCGAAGAAGAAACCGGAGGCCTTGGGTTGGTGGATCAGATGGCGCAGGTCGAGCGGTCTTTGTTGCAGGAAGCGCTGCGTCGGGCCAAGGGACGGGCCTCTGTGGCGGCCGAGGCCCTGAAACTGCCGCGCAAGACGTTCTATGACAAATTAAGCAAACATGGTCTGAAGCCGGAAGACTTTAAGACTTAGCCAATGGTCGTGGTCGCCTGTTTTAGGAAGGCATCTGGCAGGGCGATAATTTAGCGAAGGCGTTGTGAACCGCCCAATGATCGGTCTATAGGGGGCGTTGATAAGCTGATCCAACGCTCGCGACCCAAAAGGCCCTTTCTCCTATGTCTGATCCCTGCATGAAAATGGTGTTGGTGACGCCGGAAATACCGTTCAATACAGGCGCAATTGGGCGCACTTGTGTGGCTCTGGATCTCGAATTGATCCTAATCAAACCTTACGGATTTTCCCTTGATGAGAAATCCGTTCGGCGGGCCGGAACAGATTATTGGAAGCATGTTCACCTCACGGAATATGACAGCTGGCAAAATTTTCTGGAGACGCGAAAACCACCGCGTGATGGCCTGTATTATTTTGAAGAGCATGGCGCGCAAAGCGTTTTCACACCGGACTATCAAGCTGATGCCTATTTGGTGTTCGGCTGTGAATCTAGCGGATTGCCTTCAACGATTTTGGACGGCAATGAGGATCGGGTGTTTAGTCTGCCGATGCGCAATCCATTGGTGCGATCTTTGAATCTGGCCAATGTAGCCACGGCGGTTGTGTATCAGGCTATGCGTACTCAGTTGAGTGGTTAAGCCCTACCTGTCGAAACGGGCGGGCTGAATATCATCCCGAGTTGCGGTCTCTAAATGGTTCCGTCACACCGCTCGGATTGATCCGTTCGGTGTATTTCCAAATCACGGCTGGCGGCAAAATCGCCTTTTACGTGGTCCCACCAACATCCCAAATATGATTTTTCGGCAGTGGCGTGAAACACTTCAGGAGCGCCTTGGTGCAAGTCGGGTAGGCGGGTCCATGGCACGTTTGGAAAGCTGTGGTGTTCGTTGTGATAGCCGGTGTTGAACAACACGCGATTGATCCAGCCATAGGTCGACCGGGTCGGGTTTTCCATGTCCATGCCGGGGTGTTCGCTCAGCGACTGGCCAAGGTTTGAAATGCCAAATTTGCCCAGGAAGATCGACAGGGACCAGACGTGATACAACAGCGCCCAAGGCCCGAGCAGAACCAACATCAGCAGATTTGACAACATCGACGTGACAATGAACGGGCGCATCTCTTTGTTTGTTGGGGATGTGCCGGTAAAGCGTTCAACTGGATCACGTTGAGGGCGACCGGAAGCCTTAGCGTAAAGGCGCGGTAAGATCGCATCCCCGAGCATAAATCCCAATGGTAAGACATGCAGGATCAACGTCAGAATCGTCAGCAAACGCTGCAGGGATGGGTGTGTGCGGCGTACATGCTGACGGGCCTGCAGCGCGCAGATGTCCTCATGTTCATAATCGCGCTCGTAATCCCCGACAAAGGGATGGTGGCTGGTGATGTGCTGGTGCTGGTAAATCAACTGCTTGCCATAGGACGTCAGGATGAACTCCAGCCCAAGGTCAAATCCCAGTTTCGCACGAGGCCCGCGAAACACCATTTTGTGACAGGTTTCGTGGATCAGCGATGCCGCAGAGTGATAGACGATTTGTCCGATGAAAAAGGCCGTCAGCCCAACCAGCAAAAAGCCCCCATCAGATACCAGCCAGGCGATCCCCCATTGGGCCGCCAGTAACACAGGCAGCGCCAGCGCTGTGCGCGGCTCGGTGCCGGACAGTTCCGCCAGTTCCGGGTGGGCCCGCAATGCTTCGCGCCGCATGTCGTTGTGACGGCGGGACTGAGGCGAAATGCCCGGCCTCGAGGTGCTTTCGGTGGTCATAGTGCATGGTCTCACGGTGGATTTGGACCTGCCATATCATGATCCAGTGCTTGTTCCTATGGAAGAGGTGGAAAAGCCACATCTGGGTGAGCTGTCGACAATGTAATCAAGCGCATCGTGGATTACGCTCTGTGCGGAATTCCGCACAAGTAGAAAATGACTTGTGTGAAAATTCGCACGATTTGCTTTTCGAATTTGACAGGGAGGTCTTGGAAATTCTCTTAGCGTACTGAAATAAAAGCGTTTTGATGCATTCTTAGACAAAGCAAAACTAAAGCTTGAGCGGTTTTTCGCCTCGAGTCAGTGTTTTTGGGTAACGCCCTGATTGGGGTGTAATTGATTAGACTGCATGAAAACCCGGGAGGAGACCCAATGAAATTTTTAACAACAGCCGCAACCGCACTGGCCTTGACCGTCACCGCTGGCACCACCGCTATGGCGGCTTGTGACGAAGGTGAGATCGTCATCAAGTTCAGCCACGTGACCAACACCGACAAACACCCCAAAGGCATCGCCGCCTCGCTGCTTGAGCAGCGTGTCAACGACGAGATGAACGGCAAAGCTTGCATGGAAGTGTTCCCGAACTCGACGCTCTACAACGACAACAAGGTTCTCGAAGCCATGTTGCAGGGCGACGTTCAGCTGGCGGCGCCTTCGCTGTCCAAGTTTGAAAAGTTCACCAAGCAATTCCGCATTTTCGATCTGCCTTTCATGTTCAAAGACGTGAACGCGGTTGATGCGTTCCAAGCTTCTGACGCAGGCCAGGGTCTGTTGGATTCGATGCAGCGCCGCGGCCTGCAAGGTCTGGCCTACTGGCACAATGGCATGAAGCAAATGTCAGCCAACGTACCCCTGGAATCGCCTTCGGACGCCAATGGCCTGAAGTTCCGTGTTCAGTCGTCGGACGTTCTGGTTGCTCAAATGGAGGCCATCGGGGGCTCGCCTCAGAAAATGGCGTTTTCGGAAGTATACGGCGCACTTCAGCAGGGCGTTGTGGACGGCCAGGAGAACACCTGGTCGAACATCTACGGCAAGAAGTTCTTTGAAGTTCAGGACGGCGTGACTGAAACCAACCACGGCATCATCGACTATCTGGTTGTGACCAATGTGGATTGGCTGGAAAGCTTGGATGCGGATGTGCGTGACCAGTTCCTGACCATTCTTGGCGAAGTCACCACCACACGTAACGCAGAATCGACCGCTGTGAATAACGCCGCGAAACAGTCGATCATCGATGCTGGTGGTACAATTCGCAGCCTGAACGCTGAGCAGCGTCAGGAGTGGGTCGACACCATGCGCCCTGTTTGGGACAAGTTCTCAAAAGACGTGGGCCAGGAAAACATCGACGCTGCACAAGCGATCAACGCGTCCATGTAAGCATGACGGTGCGCCCTTTACGGCGCACCTGACCTTGGGCGGGCCAACGAGTCCGCCCTTTTTTCAAACAAAATCGGGGACATGGGGACATGCAACATCAGCATAGTTTCGTGGACCGGATCGAGGAGACGCTGATTGCGATCCTCATTGGGCTGATGACCGTTGTAACTTTTGCCAACGTGATTGCCCGGTTCGGCTTTAACTCAAATATTCTCTGGGCGCTGGAACTGACAGTGTTCATGTTCGGTTGGTTGGTTCTTTTGGGGGCATCATATGCAGTGAAAAAGCATAGCCACCTTGGGGTGGATGCCATCATCAACATGGTGTCGCCTGCGACCGCACGCATAATGGGGATCATTGCGGTGGGCTGCTGCTTGCTGTTTTCGGTCTTTATGGTCAAAGGCGCCTATGACTACTGGGCCGTGTTTGCAGACCTCCCGCCTACAAGCGGACGTTGGTTCCCAACTGGTTTTGCCGACAAATTCCGATCGCAATCGTTCTACGAAGTGCAGGATGTGCCGATGGTGGGCTTCCTGCGATTCCTCGAGGATCTGATCAACTATGGTGACGAGTACGAAAAACTGCCCAAGGTGGTGCCCTATCTTGTGTTGCCAGTGTCGATGATCCTTTTGCTCTATCGGTTCATTCAGGCCGCGATGCAAATCGTGCGTGGTGAAACTGATCGTCTGGTCGCCAGTCACGAAGTTGAGGATGAAATCGAAGAAGTCCGGGCACAGCAGGGGGAGCATGACTGATGGAAGTAATTCTACTCTTTTCCATGGTGATCGGCCTTTTGCTGATCGGTGTGCCAATCGCGGTATCATTGGGTCTCTCGTCGATTCTGTTCCTGTTGTTCTTCTCGGATGCCACGCTGGCGTCTGTTGCGGGCACGTTGTTTGAGGCCTTTGAAGGACACTTTACGCTTCTGGCGATCCCGTTCTTCATTCTGGCGTCATCTTTCATGACCACCGGTGGTGTGGCGCGACGGATCATTCGCTTTTCCATCGCTTGTGTGGGGCATTTGCCCGGCGGTCTGGCGATTGCGGGTGTCTTTGCCTGTATGATGTTTGCTGCCTTGTCCGGGTCTTCTCCGGCGACGGTTGTGGCCATCGGGTCCATCGTGATCGCGGGTATGCGTCAGGTGGGTTACACCAAAGAGTTCGCCGCAGGTGTGATCTGTAACGCAGGCACATTGGGCATTCTGATCCCGCCTTCGATCGTGATGGTGGTTTACGCTGCCGCCGTCGAAGTGTCGGTGGGCCGGATGTTCCTGGCCGGTGTCATTCCCGGCCTGTTGGCGGGCTTCATGCTGATGGTGACCATCTATGGCATGGCCAAGGTCAAAAACCTGCCCAAAGGGGACTGGAAAGGCTGGGGCGAGATTGCCGAATCCGGCATGGAAGCCGGTTGGGGCCTGTTCCTGATCGTTATCATTCTGGGTGGTATCTATGGCGGTATCTTTACACCGACCGAGGCCGCCGCTGTGGCTGCTGTTTATGCCTTTCTGATCGCATCCTTCATCTACAAAGACATGGGGCCTCTGGCGGACCGGGGAAATGGCAAGGGCAAGTTATTGCGCAAGCCACAGGCCTTGGTCACGGCCTTCTTCCATGAAGACACAAAACACACGTTGTTTGAGGCGGGTAAGCTGACTGTCACGCTGTTGTTCGTGATCGCCAACGCGTTGATCCTGAAGCACGTTCTGACCGAACAGCAAGTCCCGCAGCACATCGCCGGTGCGATGTTGTCAGCAGGGTTCGGTCCGATCATGTTCCTGATCGTGGTCAACGTGATCCTGCTGATCGGTGGTCAGTTTATGGAGCCTTCGGGATTGTTGGTAATCGTCGCACCGCTGGTGTTCCCGATTGCCATCCAACTGGGCATTGACCCGATCCACTTGGGCATCATCATGGTGGTCAACATGGAGATCGGGATGATTACGCCGCCTGTGGGTCTCAACCTGTTTGTGACCTCAGGTGTGGCGGGCATGCCAATGATGAGTGTTGTGCGCGCAGCCCTGCCGTTCCTGGCCGTGCTGTTCGTCTTCCTGATTATGGTGACCTACATTCCATGGTTGTCGACCTTCCTGCCCAACACCTTCATGGGGCCGGAAATCATAACCCATTAAGGTTTCAGCCAAAGACAGAAAAAACGGCCTCCGAATTCAATCGGGGGCCGTTTTGTTTATGAAGCAGGGCGCTGCCCCTCGCGTTGAAAATGCAAAGATTTTCAACGCTCACCCCGGGATTTTTTAGACCAGATGATATTCAGGACGCGTCAAGCGCGTCGATGATCGCTTTGAAGTCATGGGATTTTAGACTGGCGCCACCCACAAGGGCTCCGTCCACATTGGGCACGGCGAAGATTTCGGCTGCGTTGTCGGGTTTGACGGATCCACCGTATAGCAGGCGAATGGCATCACCGGTCATGACGCCAAACCGTTTGACCAGTTCAGCACGCAAAATGGTATGAACCTCATCTATCTGAGCGATCTCAGGCACAAGACCTGTGCCTATCGCCCAAATAGGTTCATAGGCGACAACGGTGTTTTCGCCTGTGGCGCCATCGGGCAGGGATCCTGCCAGCTGAGCGGTGATCACATCCAGGGTTTGGCCGGATTGGCGTTCCTTCAGGCTTTCTCCGAGGCAAACCACTGCGGTCAGGCCGCTTGTCCATGCTGCGAGGGTTTTGGCGGCGACCTGAGCGTTACTTTCGTTGTGATCGGTCCGGCGTTCTGAGTGACCCAGAATCACATAGCTGGCACCGCAATCGGCCAGCATCTCGGCCGAGATATCACCAGTGTGCGCGCCCGTAGGGTTTGCGTGGCAATCCTGACCACCAATCTCTAGGGGGGTATCCGAGGCAACAATTGCTGCGCGTTCCAACAATGTTGACGGTGGACAAATCAGCAAATCCGTCTGGCGCGTTGGTGTTGCAGCGATTGCGCGTAACTCATCCTGAGCCGTACCCAATCCATTCATCTTCCAATTGCCTGCAGCCAATTTACGTCGCATGTGCCGTCCTCGTTCCTGTTGAGTGTCCCGTTCTCAACACTGAAACAAGACAGGTCAAGGACGGTAAATGCCGCACCTGTTGGTCTTCATCGGTGTTTCAGGTGTGGGTCACATCGAGTCAAATTTGATCGACTCACCGCATCCGCAGGCCTCGGAGACATTGGGATTGTTGAACTTAAACCCGGATTCCAGAAGGGAGACTTCGTAATCAATCTCGGTGCCGAACAAAAACATTTGCGCCATAGGGGCGATCATCACGCGGGCGCCGTCCTGTTCGATGACTTCGTCGTTCGGGTCAGTATCAGCCACGTAGTCCATGGTATATTCCATGCCCGCACAGCCGCCTTTTTTGACGCCGATGCGTAGGCCGGAATGGCCATCTTTGGCCATCAGCTTGGTGATCTGTGCCGCTGCTTTGGGTGTTAGCGTGACAGCTTGCTTTCCGGGAATGCCAAACATCAGCTTTCCTTCCTAACCAATTCAAAAATCACATGAAGCCCAATTCAAGACGGGCCTCATCTGACATCATTTCCATGCCCCACGGTGGTGACCATACCAGCTCAACCGCAACCGAGCGAACACCTGCAACGCCAGAAATGGCTTCTTCAACCCAACCCGGCATTTCACCGGCCACAGGACAGCCGGGTGCTGTCAAGGTCATGATCGCGCTGACATCGTTTTCTGGCGAAATCTCGATCGTGTAGATCAGGCCCAGATCATAGATGTTGACCGGAATTTCCGGGTCAAACACGCTGCGGCACGCCTCGACAGCTGCTTCGTGCAGCGGGTGATCTGTGCTCGATGGCGCGATCAAAGGGGTGCCCTCAACGGGGTCTGGTGCGTGGGTCATTGGTCTGTCCTGTCTCAATCCTGAGTGAACATATAGGGTTTAGGGCGGGCAAGGTCCAGAGCCCGCCCTCCGCTTGCGTCAGCAAAGCGCAGGATCAGTCGTTGATGTCGCTGTCAAAGGTTTTGACCTGACCGGTTGGCAGGGCAAAAAACCGACGCAGCACAAGCCAGGCCGCCAGTGACAACGCGGCAAACACCAGTAGCAACATCGCAGGCGACGCCAGCGAAAGAGGACCCAAAAGCATAAGGCCAACGATTGCCGCCCCAATGGCAAACCCAAGAAACACGAAACCCGGGGCCAAAACCTCAATAATCGCCAGCGCAAGGGCCGCGGCCAACCAAACCCACCAGATGCTTACGATTGCGCTCATTTTGAGCCACCTTTCAGCATGTTAAACGCATTGCCGAAGGCCTCGAGCGCCTGGGCGGGCACCAAAACCGTCTGGCTGCCTTCACTACCGCCAAGCGCATTCAGGGCTTCGACCTGTTTTAAGGCGACCTGATACTGGGCGGCTTCGATGCCGTTTTCACGGATGGCCACTGCCACAACCTGGGTTGCATAGGCTTCGGCGTCGGCCTGAATACGGCGCGCCTTGGCGATCTGTTCCGCTGCATAAAGCTCGGCGTCTGCATTCAGCTCGACCGCGCGCTTGGTGCCTTCGGCCTCGGTCACTTGAGCACGGCGGGCGCGTTCGGCGTTCAGTTGTTGAAGCATGGCGTCGCGGGTGGCCTGATCCAGATTCACGTCCAAGATCTCGGCGCGGGTGACTTCAATGCCCCAGTCATCTACGGCGTCCTCAACACTGGTTTGAATTTGGCCAATCAATTGGGCACGGTTGGACTGCACCTCATCAAGGTCCATTTTGCCGATTTCGGCCCGCACGATACCGGCCACAGTGGTGGCAATCGCTGCATCAACATCGCGGATACGGTAGACGGTTTTTTCAGGTTGAAGAATGCGGTAAAACACAGAGGTGTCGATCTGCACCAGAACGTTGTCTCGGGTAATCGCGTCTTGAGACGCATTGGGAAGCTGGCGTTCAAGGATTGAGATTTTGTGGCGGGCGACATCCAGAAATGGGACAATAAAGTTGATACCCGGCCCAAGAACCGAATGCAGGCGGCCGAAACGCTCAACAACAAACTTCTCGGATTGCGGAACAATTTTGATACCCCGCAAAACGATGACGATTAGAAAAATGGCCCCAAGGATCAAAACAAGGTTGCCGGACAAAAGGTCAATTATAAGGTCTTCTGGCATGAAACTCTCCACTTGGTATGCAATTGTATACATGTGTGTATTGACGGACCGTTTTACAAGTGCGGTCAATTATGGTTGGACGTAGCAAAACCCAGAAAGGTACAGGATGACAAGCCAGTTTTCCTTTGAATTGCAGGCCACCGACGGTAAAGCGCGCAAAGGCGTGATAAAAACACCGCGAGGCGAAATCCGCACACCGGCGTTCATGCCTGTGGGCACAGCGGCGACCGTCAAGGCGATGATGCCCGAATCCGTGCGCGCGACCGGGGCCGACATTCTTTTGGGCAATACCTATCATTTGATGCTGCGTCCCACAGCCGAGCGAATTGACCGTCTGGGCGGATTGCACAAGTTCATGAATTGGGACAGGCCCATTCTGACGGACTCGGGCGGATTTCAGGTGATGTCACTGGCGGAGTTGCGCAAGCTCACCGAAGAAGGGGTTGCTTTCAAGAGCCACATTGATGGCTCAAAGCATATGCTCACCCCGGAAAGATCGATGGAGATTCAACGTCTGTTGGGGTCTGACATTGTGATGTGCTTTGACGAATGCCCCGCGCTGCCTGCAGATCGTAAGCGGATCAATGAAAGTATGCAGTTGTCGATGCGATGGGCAAAGCGGTCTCGCGAGGCCTTTGGTGACCGTCCGGGGCATGCGTTGTTTGGCATCCAGCAGGGCGGACTTGAGCAAGACATGCGCGCAGAAAGCGCCGAAGCATTAAAGGCCATCGGGTTCGAGGGCTACGCAGTTGGTGGGCTTGCTGTCGGAGAAGGGCAGGAGGCCATGTTTGGCGTGTTGGACTATGCCCCCGACATGCTGCCAATGGACAGACCACGTTATCTGATGGGTGTGGGCAAACCGGATGACATCGTCGGCGCAGTGGCGCGTGGGATTGATATGATGGATTGCGTGTTGCCCTCGCGATCCGGTCGCACCGGGCAGGTGTTTACGCGCCATGGGGTGGTGAATATCAAAAATGCCCGCCACGCCGACGATCCGCGCCCGCTGGACGAACACTGCACGTGTCCGGCCTGTTCGAACTATAGCCGCGCCTATCTGCACCACGTGTTCCGCGCCAACGAGATGATCTCGGGCATGTTGCTGACATGGCATAACCTGCACTACTTCCAAGAGATCATGCAGGGCATGCGGGATGCGATTGAGGGGGGGACGTTTGAAGCCTGGCAGGTTGCCTTCCACGAGGGGCGGGCACAGGGCGATATTGAACCTTTTTAACTCAGGAGGGATCGATTGGCGCTCCCACGGTTGCGCGGATCGCCCCACCCACCATCCCGCAAATCTGTGGATAAGTTTCTGCTGCTTTGGTGCAATGGCTGCTTGCCGTTCCTTTGTGGGAAAGGCATTGTAGATGCCACCAACTGGAACGGTTGAAATCTGTGGGAGCCAACCCCAGTTTTAATATCCAGGAAACGGAAACGGCCAAAAGGTTGCCTAAAATGGGGCCAGTGTCGTTTTGCCAAGAACAAGGACCGAGCATGCTAGAGCCACTCAATTCATCCTATCCTGTGCTGCCATTGCGCGACATTGTGGTATTTCCACATATGATTGTGCCGCTTTTTGTGGGACGCGACAAATCGGTCCGTGCCCTCGAAGAAGTGATGCAGGACGACAAACAAATTCTTTTGTCGAGCCAGATTGACCCGGCCGAGGACGACCCGGAAGCGGACGGCATTTACCGTGCCGGCGTTTTGGCTAATGTTTTGCAATTGCTGAAGCTGCCTGACGGCACCGTGAAGGTGCTGGTCGAAGGGGTGGCACGGGTTGCGATTACCGATTTCATCGAGAACGGCTCGTTCTTTGAAGCCACGGCTGAGCATCTTTCGGAACTCCCCGGCGATGCGGCCACGATCGAAGCGTTGCTGCGCACGGTTGGAGATGAATTTGAGCGTTACGCCAAGGTCAAAAAGAACATCCCAGAAGAAGCTCTGGCGGCTGTTGCCGAGACTGTAGAGCCCGCCAAGCTGGCCGATCTTGTGTCTGGTCACCTGGGCATTGAGGTTGAACAAAAACAGGAGCTGCTGGAGACGCTGTCGGTCAGCGAAAGGCTTGAGAAAGTCTATGGGCTGATGCAGGGCGAAATGAGCGTTCTGCAGGTCGAGAAAAAGATCAAAACACGCGTCAAATCTCAGATGGAGAAGACCCAGCGCGAATATTATCTGAATGAGCAGATGAAGGCCATTCAGAAGGAACTTGGGGATGGCGAAGATGGCTCGAACGAAGTCGCCGAGCTGGAACAGAAGATCAACGAGACCAAACTGTCGAAAGAAGCCCGTGAAAAGGCAGAGGCCGAGCTGAAAAAGCTCAAGAACATGTCGCCGATGAGCGCCGAAGCGACTGTGGTGCGCAACTATCTTGATTGGATGCTTGCCATTCCGTGGGGCAATAAATCCCGCGTGAAAAAGGATTTGAGCAAAGCTCAGAAAATCCTGGATGACGACCACTATGGTTTAGAGAAAGTCAAAGAACGCATCGTTGAATATCTTGCGGTGCAACAGCGTTCGAAAAAGCTCAAAGGCCCGATTATGTGCCTTGTGGGCCCTCCCGGTGTTGGGAAAACCTCGCTTGGGAAATCGGTCGCACGGGCGACAGGACGTGAGTTTATCCGTATCTCATTGGGTGGCGTGCGCGACGAGAGCGAAATCCGCGGTCACCGTCGTACTTACATTGGGTCAATGCCGGGTAAAATCATTCAGGCGTTGAAAAAGGCGAAAACCACGAATCCGCTGATCTTGCTCGATGAAATCGACAAGATGGGGCAGGATTTCCGTGGCGATCCAGCATCTGCCATGCTCGAAGTGTTGGATCCCGAACAAAACTCAACCTTTGTCGATCACTACATGGAGGTCGAATATGATCTCTCGAACGTGATGTTCCTGACCACGGCGAACTCCTACAACATGCCGGGACCATTGCTGGACCGAATGGAAATCATTCCGCTGGCCGGTTACACCGAAGACGAGAAGCGCGAGATCGCGCGCCAGCATTTGTTGAGTAAAGTGGTTAAGAACCACGGCCTGACAAAGGGCGAGTTCGAGGTCACGGATGGTGCTTTGAACGAAATGATCCGCCGCTATACGCGGGAAGCGGGTGTGCGCAACCTTGAGCGCGAATTGGCCAAATTGTCCCGCAAGTCGGTGACTATGATCGTCAAGAAGGAAGCCGAGAAAGTTGTGGTGACCGAGGACAATCTTGACGAGTTCCTTGGCGTCAAGAAATACCGCTATGGGCTTGCTGAACAGGAAGATCAGGTCGGTGTTGTCACTGGCCTGGCCTGGACCAGTGTTGGCGGCGATTTGTTGCATATCGAAGCCCTTAAGTTGCCGGGCAAAGGTCGGATGAAGACCACTGGCAAACTGGGCGACGTCATGAAAGAGTCGATTGATGCGGCGTCTTCCTATGTGCGTTCAATCTCTCCAAAGATTGGCGTTAAGCCGCCTCAGTTTGAGAAGTTCGATATTCACGTGCACGTGCCCGATGGCGCGACACCAAAAGACGGCCCTTCGGCTGGGTTGGCCATGGTAACATCCATCGTTTCTGTGCTGACCGGTATTCCTGTGCGCCGTGACATTGCCATGACCGGCGAAGTCAGTCTGCGTGGTAATGCGATGCCGATCGGTGGCTTGAAAGAGAAACTTCTCGCGGCGCTGCGTGGAGGCATCAAAACGGTGTTAATCCCTGAAGAGAACGAAAAAGATCTGGCCGAGATTCCGGACAATGTGAAGGAAGGGTTGGAAATCATTCCTGTGACGCATGTGTCCGAAGTGTTGAAGCTGGCGCTTGTCGGTGAGCCTGAGGCCGTCGAATGGGACGAAGCTGCCGAAGCGGCGGCACTATTGGCCAAGGGCGACGGGGCAGGGGCCACAGCCCACTAAATGCGCGCGAATTTACCGTAGATAAGACTTTGAAAGGGCGTGGAGGTTTCCGCGTCCTTTTTGCATTTTTACCTTGATGCAAAGGTGGTTTGAGCTGAGTGCTACAATCTGCAGGGTAGTATCGTTTCGTTTTGCCTGCTAGGCTGTTTCCAAATAAAAACAATGAGGTGACGAGTCATGGCTAAACCAACAACAGGTACACAAAGCGTTTCGACAGCTTCGGCAAAAGCGACAAAAAGCGTGCCCAAGGTCAAGTCTTCCACCAGTTCCACCGCAAAAACCACTCCGCGCAAAGCTCCGCCCAAACCGGCATCGCAGGCTAATCCTGTGGTGGTCACCGCATCCGAACCCGTTGTGTCGGCGCCGGAGCTGAAAAAGAAAGACTTGATTGATGCCGTGGTTGAACAATCCGGCATCAAAAAGAAATTCGCCAAACCTGTGATCGAAGCGACGCTGGCGGTGCTAGGAGAAACACTGGCCGATGGGCGTGGTTTGAATTTGCGACCCTTCGGTAAAATGAAGATTCAACGCTCCAAAGATGTGTCCAACGGCAAAGTTATGACTGTGCGTGTCCGCCAACCACTCGAGAGAACAGTCTCGATTGAGGGGCTTGCCGACAGTGATGAGCAAAGCTAAACAGCGCCATCCGGGTCGTTAGCTCAGTTGGTAGAGCGCTTCGTTTACACCGAAGATGTCGGGAGTTCGAGCCTCTCACGACCCACCACTCCCGATCATGTCGTTTATGGCTGATTTGCTGACTAGGCGTCAGGGGCACAAACGCTTTGCCCGGTGTCGGTTGTCATCACGCTATAACCATCCATACAATGCGCATTGCCGGTTTTGTCAAAACTAGGTTGGGCATAAACGGGCTCGGGTTCCGGCAGTGCACAGGCTGATACAGTCAAGGCAACTGCGCAAAACAGGGCGGATAATCTGATCATTGTTTTCTTTCTTTAATGAGAATTATCAAATCGCGTTGTCATAGCAGTACAAGTTGCGAATTTTCCCTAATAGGACCGGCGGAATCACGCACATCATGTACTGAGTGAAAAAACTTTCGCGGCGCTTTGATAACCGCTTGACGCGCCACGCGGCCCGGCATAAACCACGGCTCACGCTTCGGGGCATGGCCTTGTTGCGGGTAGTGGGCGGTTGTAGCTCAGTTGGTTAGAGTGCCGGCCTGTCACGCCGGAGGTCGCGGGTTCGAGCCCCGTCAACCGCGCCATCACTACCAGCCCTGATCCGGGTCAATGGATCGCGTCGAAAGACAAAATGCGCGGTTGTAGCTCAGCTGGTTAGAGTGCCGGCCTGTCACGCCGGAGGTCGCGGGTTCGAGCCCCGTCAACCGCGCCATTTTCTTCTCTCTGGAATGCTTGCTATGAAAGCCCTAGACAACCTGTCCTGGCCCATCGTGATCCTTGTGGCGCTGACCCTTGGCCTCGCCCCATTCACGCCCGAGCCGCATATCTGGGAAAAACTGAAACTCTTGGCTGTCGGAGAGTTGGTGAAGCCCATCGACTGGTTCGATTTCGTTCTGCACGGCGCACCCTGGGTGGTGTTGGTTCTTAAGGCAGCGCAGACGGTCCGAAAGCAGGTTGACTGAAGTCGCTTTCGAGTAGGCTGGTGTCATTGTCTGTTATTCGAACAAAACTGCCGTTGCCAAGAGCTCTATTTTTAGAGCTTGGCACATCGATTTATCCACCAGAAAACAGATCATTCCCGACATCATTCAGTAAGGTTCGCGATGGAAAATCCATGGTCGTCAAACCTCCGTCTACGATAAGGGTTTGACCGGTTACAAAAGACGCATCCTCCGAAGCCAGAAAAGTAACCGCCCCAGCAATTTCGGCTCCGGTTCCCACACGGCCCAGCAGAGAAGGTGGTAACTCCCATGACCCATCCGCGTTGCCGGATGCATGAACAGTGGCATCCGTCGAAATCCATCCCGGGCTAATGGCATTCACACGTACAGGCGCAGCTTCAGTCGCAAATGAGCGGGTTAAGGCTTCGACACCTGCTTTGGAAACTCCATAGAGTCCCCAGTTACCGTGCATCGCGGCAGTAGAAGATATGTTGATTACGTTACCTCCACTTTTCTTCAGCAAGGGCAAACAATACGCGGTCATGTAGTACGTTGCATCCAAATTTGCCCCACGCCACCGATCCCAACGAATGCCCGGGGTATCGTCTGGATTAACTGCTGTTCGCCGAGTTCCAAGCCCCGCGTTGTTTACGAGAACATCAAGTTTGCCCAATTGCCCCACGGCATCCCGAACTGCTGCTTCCGAACTTAAGTCAATTTGCAAAAACTCACTTTCCGCGCCCAGGTCCTTGATTTTGGCGACCGCCGCCGAGCCCTTACCTGGATCACGCCCCACTAAAATCATATGGGCCCCTTCGCGTGCAAATCGTTCAGCTATAGCCAACCCAATGCCAGAGTTTCCTCCGGTAATAAGCACGACCTTTTCAGTAAATCGCATCATTGCCCGTTCCCCTTCCAAAAACCGTGAACCGTATATGACGGTTGCACCAATCACTTTCTGCGACAAGAGACGATTGTAGGGGCAGAAAGTTAGTCTTTTTTGGGCTCAATACTGTCATTCAACATTCAAAATATGGCCGCGCTAATCAAAGCGCGGCCATTTTGTTTCTTCAGGAAGCTTTCCGGGGTGTTACTTTGTCAATTCCGCGAGGATACGCGCCCAGCTGCGCGTGCCTTTGTGAAAGCTTTCCAGGTCGTATTTTTCATTGGGTGAATGGATCTGGTCATCATCCTTGCCAAACCCGATCAGCATGGCATCCACGCCCAGAATGTCTTTGAAGAACCCGGCAATCGGGATGGACCCGCCACAGCCGACATACGCCGCAGGACGGGGCCATTCATCTGACAAGGCTTTGCGGGCCTTGTCAAAGGCTGGGTCTTCGACCGACATCTGAGAAGCAGGCGAGCCCTTTTCGGTGCGATACTCCACCGTGAATCCATTTGGTAGATTGCCTTCTAAATAGGTGCGAAACGCTTCACGAATTTTGTTCGGGTCTTGCTGACCCACCAGCCGGAAGGAAAGCTTAGCCGAAGCCTGACTTGGCAGAACGGTTTTGAAACCGTCGCCGGTATAGCCTCCCCAGATACCGTTCACATCACAGGTTGGACGCGACCAGATTTGCTCAAGCGGCGTGCGGTCTTGTTCCCCGGCGGGTGCTTTCAATCCAACGTCGCCCAGATAGGTCTTGTGATCAAAGTTCAACCCCTGCCATTGGCTGCGAATCTCGTCTGAGAGTTCGGGCACATCGTCATAGAATCCGGGCAAGGTCACCGCACCGGTGTCGTCCTGCAGTCCGGCCAGAATATTGGTCAGCACCCGAATCGGATTCATCGCAATGCCACCATACATGCCCGAATGTAAATCGCGGCTGGGGCCGGTGATGGTAAAGTCTTCACCCAACAGCCCACGCAGTTGTGTGGTGATCGCCGGCACTGCACTTTCAAAAAGGCCTGTGTCACAGATCAAGGCAATGTCGGTGGTCAGCTCGGCGGCATTTTCCTGCATGAACGGCACCAAAGACGGAGACCCTGATTCTTCTTCGCCTTCAAAGAAAAAGGTAATTTTGCAGGGCAGGGCGCCGTATTCGGCTTTCCACGCACGGCAAGCCTCAACAAAAGTCATCAACTGGCCCTTGTCATCGGACGACCCGCGCCCGCGAATGACCTTGCCCGCAGCGGTGTCTTCGATCTGTGGATCAAACGGATCACGATCCCAAAGATCCAGCGGATCGACAGGCTGCACATCGTAATGTCCATAAAACAATAGGTGAGGCCCGTCACCTTCGATATGTCCCACAACCATCGGATGACCGGGGGTAGGGCGTTTTTGTGCGGTGACTCCAAGGGATTGCAGATCTGCAACCAACCAATCTGCCGCACGATCACAGTCGGCAGCAAAGGCCGGATCGGTCGAGATTGAGGGGATTTTTAACAGATCGATAAGGCGATCGGTGGCAGCGTCCAGATCGGCATCAATACGGGCCAAAACGTTTTCAAGTGACATGTGGTACAGTCCTGTCATGGAAGGGGTTGAGATTAGTTTGAGCTAAGCCTATCAGTCCCGACAGCGCTGTCCAGAAGGCTTGACCTAGGTCAAGGAGAGGGTAGCGGCAATATGCGACCTGTTGCGCTGATGAGGCGCGCGATATATGCATTCACGAACTTGAATGATTACGAGCTGGAAACGCGCAACCTCCTGGCTCGTGATTTGACTGCGGAGGAATACCTGTGGATTATTCGGCTAAGCTAGATGAGGCCATCCAGCAACTGCATGACGAAGGCCGTTATCGTACCTTTATTGATATCGAACGTGAGCAGGGCAATTTTCCGCATGCCGTCTGGAACAAACCGGATGGAACCAAACAACCTGTGACCGTTTGGTGTGGCAACGACTATCTGGGCATGGGCCAAAATCCTGTTGTGATGGATGCCATGCACGAAGCGATCAAAGCCACTGGTTCCGGTTCGGGGGGTACTCGCAATATTTCGGGCACCACGGCCTATCACAAACGCCTTGAGGCTGAACTGGCTGACTTGCATGGCAAGGAATCGGCGCTGTTGTTCACCTCAGCCTACATCGCCAATGATGCAACGCTTTCGACGCTGCCAAAACTGTTCCCCGGCCTGATCATCTATTCGGATGCGCTGAATCATGCCTCGATGATTGAGGGCGTGCGTCGCAATGGTGGCGCCAAACGCGTGTTCCGTCACAACGATGTTGAGCACCTGCGCGAATTGCTGGAAGCAGACGATCCTGACGCGCCAAAACTGATCGCTTTTGAATCAATCTATTCCATGGACGGCGATTTTGGCCCCATCGAAGCGATTTGTGACATCGCGGATGAATTTGGTGCCCTGACCTATATCGACGAGGTGCACGCTGTTGGTATGTATGGCCCACGCGGCGGTGGCATCACCGAACGTGACCGTCTGGCGCATCGCGTCGATATCATTAATGGCACATTGGCCAAGGCTTATGGTGTCATGGGCGGCTATATCACCGCGACAGATAAGATGTGTGACGCAATCCGCTCTTACGCTCCTGGCTTTATCTTTACCACGTCTTTGCCACCTGCCGTCGCTGCAGGGGCGGCTGCATCCGTGCACCATCTGAAATCCGATCAGGACCGTCGTGATCAGCAACAGCAGCAGGCGAAAATCCTGAAGTTGCGTCTTAAGGGACTTGGTCTGCCGATCATCGATCATGGCAGCCATATCGTTCCGGTCATGGTGGGCGACCCTGTCCATACCAAAGCCTTGTCGGACATGTTGTTGGATCAGTTCGGGATTTATGTCCAACCGATCAATTTCCCAACCGTTCCTCGTGGCACTGAACGCCTGCGGTTCACACCATCGCCAGTGCATGGGCCCGAGGAAATGGACAAGCTGGTGAATGCTCTGGATGAGTTGTGGTCGCACTGTGCGCTGAATCGTGCCGAGTTGGCGGGCTAACCCCCGTCGCAGGTGCAATAATTGTTGCACTATGTTACCGTAGCCTCAACAAAGGGCCCGATCCGAATCGGGAAAGATAACGGATCGGCATTGCAGTGAGGCGAACGGCATGATCAGGCGCAAGGGACAGCGCAAATCAGAAGAGCCAGAGGTAGGCCCCAAGGGATTCGACGATTACGATCTTCGTCTTGGGGACATGATGCGCGGGGAACGCGCGACTTTGGGGAAATCTTTATTGGACGTGCAACGCGAGTTGCGCATCCGTGCAGCATATATTTCTGCCATCGAAAACAGCGACCCTTCGGCCTTTGAGACACCCGGCTTTATCGCAGGCTATGTGCGGTCTTATGCACGCTATCTGGGCATGGATCCTGAAACGTCCTTTGAAACCTTTTGCCGCGAAAGCGGATTTTCAACCGCGCACGGCATGTCCGCCGAAGCGTCGACAATTCGCAAGTCGGATGGCCCTGTTACAGCAGTCGAAACAGATCCTTTCAAAAAACCAGTTCTGCCGTTCACGCCCGAGCAGGAATCCCTGCTTTCGCGGATTGAACCGCGTGCCATCGGATCGTCGTTGGTGCTGGTGGCTTTGATTGCCGCAATTGGCTATGGCGGCTGGTCGGCTTTGAATGAAATTCAACGAGTCACGCTGGCTCCGGTGGACCAAACGCCGGTCGTGGCTTCGGATCTTGATCCTCTGAAAGAGGCGACCGCCTCATCCGGTGCGAGCGTTGTCGGGTTCTCGGCTTCGGCTGATGCTCTGGACCGCCTTTATCGTCCCGAAGCGCTGGATGTACCGGTGATGGTGGCGCGTGATGCGCCCATCTCGACGCTCGATCCGTCTTCGATCGGACTGTTCACACCTGACACGCCTGTTCTTATGGCTCAGTCGGACACGTCCACGACGCGATCTACTCCGCAAGTGCTTGAGGCCGGGTCTTCGGAAATCGTTCTTATGGCCGTGCGCCCGGCTTGGGTGCGTGTGCGGGCGGCGGATGGCTCGGTTATCTTGGAGAAAATCCTTGATGCGGGTGAAGAGTTTACTCTACCAACCACCGAAGAAGCCCCAACTTTAAGCGCTGGGATGAGTGGATCAGTTTATTTCAAACTGAACGGAGCGCTGTTTGGTCCGGCTGGCAGTGGGGCCAACCGGATTGGCGATCTGGCGCTGGACCGTGATGCTTTGATGCAGAATTATGATCTGGCTGATCTGGGTGGCGATCCTGAACTGGCGCGGATTGTGGCCGAGGCTGATGCCGCGGCGTTGGCGGGTAATTAATCCCCCCATTGCCCCCTTCCCAGAACCGACATACATAAGCCCTGAACCATAGCTGGTGAGGGGCTTTTTCATGTCGATCAATCATATTCGTCCATGGCGCAACATTGAACGGCGCAAGTCCCGGCAAATCCACGTGGGCAATGTGCCAGTAGGGGGCGATGCGCCGATTGCTGTGCAGACCATGACCAACACTGACAGCTCGGATGTCAAAGCGACCGTGGGACAAGTTCTGGCGGCCGCCGAAGCCGGGGCTGACATCGTGCGTGTCTCGACCCCGGATGCCGCAGCAACTGCTGCTCTCAAAGAGGTGGTGCGCGAAAGCCCGGTGCCGATCGTCGCCGACATCCACTTCCACTATAAACGCGCCATCGAAGCTGCCGAGGCTGGCGCGGCCTGTCTGCGCATCAATCCGGGCAATATCGGTGATGAAAAACGGGTAAAAGACGTCATCCAGGCCGCCAAGGACCATGGATGTTCTATCCGTATTGGTGTGAACGCGGGCTCGCTGGAAAAACACCTGCTCGACAAATACGGCGAACCTTGCCCGGATGCGATGGTCGAAAGCGGTCTTGAGCATATCCGGATCCTCGAAGACAATGATTTCCACGAATACAAAATCAGCGTCAAAGCCTCAGATGTCTTCATGACGGCCGCTGCCTATCAGCAATTGGCCGAAGCCACCGATGCGCCAATTCATCTGGGCGTGACCGAGGCGGGTGGCTTTGTCAGTGGCACGATCAAATCTGCCATTGGCCTGGGTCAACTTCTTTGGATGGGGATTGGCGACACAATCCGCGTCAGCCTAAGTGCTGATCCGGTGGAAGAGGTCAAAGTCGGCTTTGAAATCCTGAAATCACTGGGCCTGCGTCACCGCGGCGTCAATATTATTTCCTGCCCGTCCTGCGCACGTCAGGGCTTTGACGTCATCAAGACAGTTGAGGCGCTTGAGATGCGTCTGGCGCATATTCACACCCCAATGAGCCTGTCGATCATTGGCTGCGTGGTGAATGGTCCGGGCGAGGCGTTGATGACAGATGTGGGCTTTACGGGCGGTGGCGCCGGATCGGGCATGGTTTATCTGGCAGGCAAACAAAGCCACAAACTGTCCAATGACCAGATGGTCGATCACATCGTCGAACAGGTCGAAAAACGCGCCACTGAAATCGAAGCGACACTGGTAGAGGGCTAACTGTCCTCATCTTTCGAGTTTTCTAAACACTCTGGGGTGAGCATGGTCTTTGCTAGGCAAAGGCCACGGGAAGGGAAACGCCCTTTGCTCTCCACTCATGAGGTCCGGGTGATCAGCCGTCACGTTTTCCTGCCACAAGCGCCCGCATCACATCCAAAGGTGCATAGCCGCGCAACAACTCGTCTTTCATGACGAAAGTCGGCGTGCCCGAAATGCTGAGCCGCGCTGCAAGGGCCCGGGTCTTGGCGATTTCTTCGGCAACGTCGTCCGTGTCCATCTGGTCCATGATGGCCTCAGAATCATATCCCAAAGCCTCGGCCAGACGTGACAATGCGGTTGGAGTCACTTCTCCCTTCATCGCCATCAACGCATCATGGGTGTCTGCATAGGCGTCATTGCCTTCAACCTGTTTCACAGCCACAGCAAAGCGCGAAGCCAAGACCGAATCTTCGCCCAGAATAGGCAGTTCTTTGTAAATCAGGCGGATATTGCCATCCGACTCGACCAGTTCCTTGACTTCGCCATGTGCCTTTTTGCAATACCCGCAGCGATAATCCAGAAACTCAACCAGCGTGATATCTCCATCGGGATTGCCACCAACCCAGCTATAGCCATCGTCAAAGATTTCGGATGCGTAAGCCTGAACCAAATCCATATCGTTGGCGGCCTCGGCAGCGGCGTCCCGTTGGCGCAGCACCTCCACGGCTTCCATGATCACCTCAGGGTTCTCCATCAGGTAGGCACGAACTTCGGCACGAAAAGCCTGTCGTTCTGCATCGCTCATGGCATCAAGGTCCAGGGCCAGTGCTGGCCATGCAATCAGCGACATGGCCGCGGCTTTGGTCAGGGTGCGGATCATTGGGTACTCCGTTTCAATTTCTCTTTGGGTCCGCACGTTTCGCGGCCATTATGATATCTTCTGCCCGGCGCCAAGCGCTTGAGCCGCGCGGCAGCAATCCGCTCGCACGTTTGGCGTGAATTTCTGCATCTTTCAAGCGGCCCTGCAATGCGTATCTTTCTGCAGTTGCAAGTGAGGCTTGCCCGTTTTGTCCGGTTTCGGCATAGGCCTGCCCCAAATCGCGCAGCATACGTGCGTCGCGAAAGTCACGCGAGCGGGCCTTTTCCAATGCTGCCAGCGCATCTTTGCTGCGGCCTGCTGCCAGCAGGGATCGCCCATACCCCGCCAGACAAAGGGCGTTATCAGGCTCCAGTTCTACTGCGCGTTCATAGGCTGTGACGGCGTCCTTGAAATGACGGGTTTCCAAAAGGATCTGCCCCTTAAGTTCATAATAGAAAGGATCATTCGGGCGCAGTTCCAATGCTTGGTTAATTTTGGCGCGGGCCCGGCCGCTGTCTGATAGTTTCAGATAAGCAATCGCTTCACGCATGGCGCGGATATCTTGGGTGGGGCTTTCGTCGGCGCGTTGCAGTGTCCATTTGGCCGAGCGCGAAAAGGCCGAAGCCTTGCCACGGGCGCGGTGAAACCAGTAACTCGCGTCTGGCTGGGGTTTTGGAGTTCCGCTGTAGGTGTCCACAAAGTTTTGCATGGCGCGCATCCGATCCCGCGAGAGCGGGTGCGATCGCACATAAGGGTCCTGACGGGATGTGTTCAGCAGCTCTTGGCCGCGAAACATGTCGTGCACTTCGACAGCACCGCGCGGATCGACACCACTGCGTGCCATGTAGCGCACGCCAGATTGATCTGCCGCGGCTTCTTCGGCGCGCGTGTGGGCCAGAAAACGACGGTTGGCTGCAGATGTCAGACCCAAAGCCAGCCCGGCGCCTAATTCCCCGTTCCCTGTCGCGGCGGCAACAGCCAGAGCCAACGCCAACCCAAGACTGGCCGCAGATTGCGCGGTTCCCATATTGCTGATCCGGCGGGTGATATGACCATTGGTGATATGGGCTACTTCATGGGCAATCACGGCCTGCAGTTTTTCTGGTGTGTCCAGTTTTTGAAGCATGCCAAGGTGGATAAAGATGTGGTTATTGTCCAAAACAAAGGCGTTCAGGGATTTGTCATTGGCCACGAGAATGCGCACATTGCTGCCGAGCCCTGCTGCAAGCAGAATAGGTTCGGCCACGTGCGCCAAAGCATATTCAATGTCCGGATCGCGGATCAGTGACACAGCGCGCGCCGGAATGGCAGCGACGATCAACGCCAAAGAAAGAAAAACGCCGACCATCAGGCGCAAAGACAGGATTGACGAAGCCGTCATTTCACGTTGAAAGACCATGGGTGCAATAGGAACGAAAAACATGCGGAACTCAAGACGCGGGGAGGTCGATCCCTTTATTGTGATGGACGTGATGGAGGCGGCACGTCAGGCTGAAGCCTCGGGACGTCATATCATCCATATGGAGGTGGGCCAGCCCGGAACGGCGGCTCCGGCTGGCGCTCGGCGGGCTCTTGCCGAAGCGATGGAGCAGGACGCTCTTGGCTATACGGTGGCTTTGGGTATCCCAGAGCTGCGCAAGCGGATCGCCCAGCTTTACGGGGACTGGTACAATGCCGATCTTGATCCAGGGCGTGTGATTGTCACGCCGGGATCGTCGGGGGCCTTCCTGCTGGCCTTTACCGCCCTGTTTGAGGCCGGAGACCGTGTGGCCATTGGGGCGCCGGGTTATCCGTCATATCGACAAATTCTCAAAGCCTTGTCTTTGCAACCGGTTGATTTGCAGACATCGAATGCAAATCTCCTTCAACCTGTGCCTGCCGATTTTGCAGAACTGGACGTGCAGGGATTGATGGTTGCATCACCTGCGAATCCCACGGGTACGATGCTGGACACGCCTGCGATGCAGGCCTTGATCGACGCGGCAGCGTCAAAAAATGCGGCCTTTATCAGTGACGAAATTTATCACGGGGTTGAATATGAAGCCAAGGCCGTAACGGCTCTGGAATTGACCGATGACGCCTATGTCATCAATTCCTTTTCCAAGTATTTTTCCATGACGGGCTGGCGCGTTGGCTGGATGGTGGTGCCAGACGCGCATGTGCGCCTGATTGAGCGTCTGGCCCAGAACATGTTTATCTGTGCACCGCACGCCAGTCAGGTGGCGGCACTTGCGGCGATGGATTGCCACGAAGAGCTGCAGGCCAATATGGATGTCTACCGCGCCAATCGCAAATTGATGGCCGAAGGGCTGCCCAAGGCGGGGTTTGATCGCTTTGCACCACCTGACGGGGCGTTCTATTTTTATGTGGATGTGAGCAAATATACCGACGACAGCCGCGCCTTTGCCCGTGAAATTCTGGACGAGGTTGGCGTGGCGGTGACGCCGGGTTTGGATTTTGATCCGATCCGTGGGGCAGGGACGTTACGATTTTCTTACGCCCGCGCGACCGCTGACATTATCGATGGGCTCGGGCGACTAGAGCGCTTCATGAAGGCGCGCGGTCACGTCTGAGGTGTTCAGGGGCGCACGCGTCGTATAGACTTATGGCCAACAAGAAACCGGAGCACCGGATGAGCAGATTTTTTTCAACGCTTATGGCCATTTTTCTGGCGGGCGCTGCGCTGGCACAGGATTTCAGCGGTCTGGCGCGCATTGATGCCGACAAAAGCCATCTGAGCGACGCGCGACGCGGGGGCGTGAGTCTTGAACTTGCGTTGTCTCAGGGTGTGCCATGGCGGATTTTTCAGTTGGATGATCCACGCCGTCTGGTTCTGGATTTTCGCGAAATTGACTGGGGTGGGTTTGATGCCGCGCTATTGGGCGATGCCAAGGGGGTTGCGGACCTGAGATTTGGTCAGTTTCGCCCCGGTTGGAGCCGTATGGTGCTGGACCTGCAGGACCCGCTGGTTGTGGAAAAGGCCGGAATGCAGGTCAGTGACGTGGACGGAAGTGGCGTTCTGACGGTTGAGTTGCGCCTTGCCGAGCCCGCAGCCTATGCAGCACGCTCCGGCGCACCGTTTGACCCGCGTTGGGATTTGCCTGAACCTGCATTGCAGGCGTCAGACGGTAAGGTGAGGCCTGACTGGGCCCCGATTGTGGTGGTACTTGACCCCGGACATGGCGGGATAGATCCCGGTGCGGAACGTGAGGGGGCTCAGGAAAAGGAACTGATGCTGCGATTTGCCCGCGAAATTCGCGACACCTTGCGCCGCACCGGCGGGTTTGAGGTGATTTTGACCCGTGATGAGGATGTGTTTGTATCGCTTGAACGCCGTGTGTCCATTGCCCATGCCGCAGGTGCAGATGTCTTCATCTCTCTGCACGCGGATTCTCTGCAACAGGGCCATGCAACCGGCGCCACTGTGTACACTCTGTCCGAAGATGCCTCAGATGCGGCCTCGGCTATTTTGGCAGAGCGCCATGACCGATCAGATATTCTTGCGGGAATTGATCTGACTGGCGCGGATGACCGGGTGGCGGATGTTCTTTTAGACTTGGCACGGATGGAGACCCAACCCCGGACCAATTTATTGGCTAAAACTCTGGTGACATCCATGAAAGAAGCCAGCGGAACGCTCAACAAAAAGCCACTTCGACAGGCCGGTTTTTCGGTTCTTACAGCAGCCGATATTCCATCGGTGCTGATCGAGGTTGGATTTTTGTCTTCCAAAGCTGATCTGGAACGACTGCAGGATCCGAATTGGCGAGCGGTCATGGCCGGGGGCATTCGCGACGGGTTGTTGCGTTGGCGCGATGAGGACAAACTGCTGCGGGAGCTTGTGCGCCAATAACGCGACCACAGGCAAAAACGCGCGCAAATCTATCGGGGATGTGTTTTGACCCGGCGCGCGACGAACTATATAGAGTCGTCTCACGATGACGACGCATAAAGCGCAGCCTTCGACGCGCCACAGGAGCAACACGTGCTACGAGCCATTCTGACCTTTTTTGGAAGCCTTTTCACCTTCGTGACGATGGCTTTGGCGATTGTGGCACTGTCCATCGGTGCCGTGTTCTGGATGTATGGCCGTGAACTGCCCAGCCACGAAAGCCTTGCGCAATATAAGCCTCCGACGATCAGCCGGATTTATTCGGGCGAGGGGCAGATCATTGATGAATTTGCCCAAGAACGACGATTGTTTGTGCCGTCAGACCAAATTCCGGACATGGTGAAGCAAGCCTTCATTTCCGCCGAAGACAAGAACTTTTACCTGCACTCAGGATATGATGCGCGCGGGATCGCGGCTGCCGCCTTTGAGGCCGTCAAGTCACGTGGCAGCAACGTGCGCGGCGCGTCAACCATCACCCAACAGGTGATGAAAAACTTTCTTCTTTCTGGCGACCGAAAAATCGAGCGCAAGATCAAAGAGATCATTCTCGCCACGCGGGTTGAAGAAACGCTGAGCAAGGATCAAATCCTAGAACTGTATCTGAACGAGATTTTTCTTGGCCAGAACTCTTATGGTGTGGCCGCTGCGGCGCAGACATATTTCAACAAACCGTTGTCTGACCTGGCTCCCCACGAAGCGGCAACTCTGGCTTCGATGCCCAAAGCCCCGGGCAAATTCCACCCGGTTCGCAACAAAGAACGGGTGTTGTCTCGTCGGAACTTTGTTTTGAAGGAAATGTCCGAAAACGGCTTTATCACCACAGCGACCTACGAGGCAGAAAAGGAATTGCCTCTGGCATCGGTCCAAAACGGGGACTTCGACAGCTTCAAATCGACCCTGCCGCCGCGCGACTATTTCACCGATGAAATCCGTCGACAGCTGAGCGGCGATTTTGGTGAGGATGAGTTTTTTACCGGCGGTATGACTGTGCGGGCGACGGTTGATCCGGCAATGCAGGAGATTGCGGCGCGGGCCTTGCGTCACGCATTGGAAAAATATGACCGTTCACGCGGACTTTGGCGGGGAACAGGACAAACGCTGAGCGCCGAACAAATGCAGGACGAAGACGGCTGGCGCACCGCCTTGGCTGATTTGGAAATGCCAAGAGACGTTGATCTGGATGGCAAATGGCACGTCGCCGTGGTGCTTGAGATCGGCAAGAAAGACGCCCGTATCGGCATCGAAAAAGTCCAGGATGATGCGGACGGCCACTGGATTCCGGCCAAAGATGTAACCTGGGCACGCAAGCTGAACGAAGACGGCTCAAAAGGGCGCAAGGGCAAAGTTGCCGGTGATCTGGTCTCGGTTGGTGACGTTGTCTTGGTGCGGGCAATCACCAAGGATGACACCGAAGAGTTTGTACGCTGGTCGTTGCGGCAGGTGCCCGAAGTACAGGGCGGCTTTATGGCCATGGACGTGAACAACGGTCGTGTGATTGCGATGCAGGGTGGGTTTTCCTATCAGGACACGGTGTTCAACCGGGCGACGCAAGCCAAACGTCAGCCGGGATCGTCGTTCAAGCCTTTTGTCTATGCGTCGGCGCTGGACAGTGGCTATAGCCCCGCAACAATTGTAATTGATGCCCCGATTGAGATCGACACACCGCAGGGCGTTTGGCGTCCGCGAAACTCGTCCAACAAATTCTATGGTCCGACACCGTTGCGCACCGGGATTGAGATGTCCCGAAATCTGATGACCATTCGTTTGGCGCAAGAAGTTGGCATGGATGTTGTCGCAAACTATGCCGAGAAATTTGGCGTCTACGACAATATGGGGCAGTTCCTGGCCAATTCGCTTGGGTCGGAAGAAACCACGCTTTTCCAGATGGTTGCGGCCTATGCCATGTTCGCCAACGGTGGCGAACGGGTGGAGCCGACGTTGGTCGACCGGGTGCAGGACCGCTATGGCAAAACCATCTATCGCCACGACAAACGAGACTGCACGGATTGCGGCCAGTCGGACATAACTGCAGACCGCGGACCGCGTATAGTATCCAACCGAGAACGGGTCATGGATGCGGTCACCGCCTATCAACTGACGTCGATGATGCAAGGTGTTGTGACCCGGGGTACGGCGTCCAGTCAGATTAAACTGCCCGTGCCAGTGGCTGGCAAAACCGGTACCACCAACGAGGCAAAGGATGTCTGGTTCGTGGGCTTTACCAGTACCATAGTGGCGGGCTGCTACATTGGCCATGATCGACCTCGGCCCTTGGGTCGTGGTGCCTATGGCGGAACAACCTGTGGTCCTGTCTTTCAGGAATTCATGAAAGAGGCGATCAAGAAATACGGTGGCGGCAAGTTCCGTGTTCCACCCGGTGGGCATTTCATCAAGATCGACCGCTACACAGGCGCACGTCTGGCCAATGACGCAGGCGGCGCTTCAGTGGTTGCTGAATATTTCCGTGATGGTGAAGAGCCAGTGTTTGGCATCACATTTGACGGGGGCTTTGCCATGGGATCGAACTTGCCATTGTTTGACGAAGTTCAGACTCACGGTGGCCATGAGGTGACAACATCGAGCGGTGAAACCACCGTGGTTGGCCCTAAGGCCGATTTTGGCACGATGAGCTCTGGCGGGCTTTATTGATCGGCCATTGTCGTCAGCTTTTCACCCCAAGCCTTGCCCGCACTTAAGGGGTGGTCTATCACCAAATTCTAACTGTCCCCGAACGGAATGACCCATGCGCGCCGAAGCCCAGAACACTGTTACAAAAATCGAGAAATCGTTGGAGTTGCTGCGTCAGCGTCTGGATTGGGAAACAGCAGAATACAGGTTGGAAGAATTTAACGCGCGGGTCGAAGATCCGGACCTGTGGAATGACCCGGAGGCGGCACAAAAACTGATGCGCGAACGTCAGAATCTTGTGGATGCGATCGACGTCTGCAAATCCATCGAGACCGATATGAACGACAATGTCGAGATGATCGAATTGGGCGAAATGGAAGAGGACGAAGAAGTCGTCAAAGACGCCGAACAGGCCTTGGTCGCTTTGGCAGTCAAGGCCGCCAAGAAAGAGCTTGAGGCGTTACTGGATGGTGAAGCGGACGGCAATGACACCTTCCTTGAGATCAACTCGGGCGCCGGTGGTACCGAAAGCTGTGACTGGGCGGCGATGTTGGCGCGGATGTATGTTCGATGGGCCGAGAAAAAAGGCTATAAGGTTGAATTGCAATCCGAATCTGCGGGGGAAGAAGCCGGTATCAAATCGGCGGCTTACAAGATCAGCGGGCACAATGCCTATGGCTGGCTGAAATCTGAAAGCGGTGTGCACCGGTTGGTGCGTATCTCGCCGTTTGACAGTGCCGCCAAGCGTCACACGTCTTTTACATCCGTCAAAGTTTACCCGGTGGTTGATGATAATATCGAGATTGAGGTCAATCCGGCTGATATTCGCATTGATACCTACCGGTCGTCCGGGGCGGGTGGGCAGCACGTGAACACCACTGATTCTGCCGTGCGGATCACCCACCATCCCACCGGGATCGTGACCACCAGTTCAGAAAAATCCCAGCACCAGAACCGCGACATCGCGATGAAGGCGTTGAAGTCGCGTCTTTATCAGATCGAACTTGATAAGCGCTCGGCGCTGGTCAATGAGGCGCATGAGAACGCCGGGGACGCTGGGTGGGGGAACCAGATCCGGTCATATGTGTTGCAACCCTATCAGATGGTGAAAGACCTGCGCACCAACTTTGAAACCTCGGACACCAAAGGTGTGTTGGATGGCGATCTGGATGGGTTCATGGGCGCAACTCTGGCCATGGATGTGGCTGGCAAAAGTCGTGCAGACGCACAGTCCGACGACTAAGCGAAGCGACGAAAAGACAAGCAGGGGCGGTGCCCCTCACGTTCCCTTTGCAGGACAAAGGCGGCGCTCACCCCAGAGTATTTGTGAAAAAGTGAAGCGTGGCCTTGTGCATGTGTGCAGGGCCTATAGCCTGTCTGGCAAAATCGGAGGGGCACATGAATCTGTTGGATAAAGATGCAGGCGAAATCCTGGCAGCGATGCGGTTTGGGGACGTGACTTGCGAAGAGGTCATGGCTGCGACTTTGGCGCGTATCGAGGCGGTGAATGGCTCCGTGAATGCCATTGTGTCTCTGCGAGACCCCGAGGTGTTGATGGAAGAAGCGCGCGCGGCAGATGCAATGCCGCCCAAGGGCCTGTTGCATGGGCTGCCATTCGCGGTGAAGGATCTGGCCAGACTGGCTGGGGTTTTATGTTCGCAGGGCTCACCGCTTTTTGCCAGAAACGTACCTGAGCAGGATGAAACCATGGTGGCCCGGCTGCGTGCGGCTGGGGCGATTTTTCTGGGCAAAACCAATGTGCCTGAGTTTGGGTTGGGTTCGCACAGCTACAATCCGATTTTCGGAGTGACGCGCAATCCGTATGACACGCGGTCTGCAGCGGGTGGATCGTCTGGTGGTGCGGCTGCGGCGCTGGCCACTGGCATGGTTGCCCTTGCGGACGGGTCTGACATGATGGGGTCGCTGCGTAATCCGGCGGCCTTTTGCAATGTCTATGGGTTTCGCCCCAGCTGGGGCGTGGTGCCCCGTGAACCCGGCGGCGAAACCTTTTTGCAGCAGCTTTCTACTCTGGGGCCCATGGCGCGTTGTCCGGCCGATCTGGGTCTTCTGATGTCGGTGATTGCTGGTCCCAATGCGTTGGTGCCGCACAATGCAACAGCCCAAGACTGGACCGTGACGGCGCCAGCGTCCCTGGAAGGGGTGCGTATTGGGTGGCTGGCCGATTGGGGTGGCGCCTATCCGGTTGAGCCGGGCATCCTTGATCTGTGTGGGGCCGCAAATGCATCCCTGTCGGACCTTGGCGCCGAGGTGATTGATGTGTCGCCGCCATTTGAGGCTGAAGCGTTGTGGGAAAGCTGGACTATATTGCGCCAGTGGGCGATCGCGGCAGAACATGGCGCGGACTATGACGATCCCGAACACCGTTCGTTGTTAAAGCCAGAAGCGATTTGGGAAATTGAGCAAGGTTTGGCGTTGAGCAGCCGGGATGTGAGCCGGGCGGGGGCCATTCGGGCACGATGGTTTGAGACCTTATCCGCCCTGTTAGAAGAATTGGACGCACTGGCCTTGCCGTCTTCGCAAGTCTGGCCGTTTCCTGCGGAATGGGATTGGCCCAAAACCATCAATGGCACCCAAATGGACACCTACCACCGCTGGATGGAGGTGGTGGTGCCTGTCAGTCTGGCTGGGGTGCCTTGTATCAGCGTTCCGGTTGGCTTTGGTGACAATGGCTTGCCTATGGGGATGCAGCTTATGACACGCAAAGGGCGTGATCAGGAGCTGCTGAACTGGGCCCAATGTTACCACAACGCGTCCAGATGGCCGGATAAGAAGCCTTAACATATTCACAACGGTTGATTTGTTGGCCTACTCTGGGTCTTATGAGAAAAAAGACGAGATCGGGAGGCGTTAATGCCAGATAAGCCGCAGTTGGGCGTGCCGCCTTTGGGAGAGGTGGATTTTGCCATGCTCCGTGAGGCATTGGCATTGGGATGGAAAGATTTTCGGGCACGCCCGGGTTACGGGATGGTCTTTTCCGCAGTCTACGTGATCGCCGGATGGTTTCTGGCCTGGCTCACTGCCAAGACGGGGCAAACGTACTGGCTTGTCTTTGCGGCGATTGGCTTTCCGTTGATTGGGCCTTTCGCGGCTGTGGGGCTTTACGAAGTGTCGCGACGGCTTGAGCAGGGGCGTGCGATGGATCTTTATGCCATTTTCGGTGTGATCGGACGTCAGGGCAAACGACAGATGCCGTCAATTTGTGCGGTCATCATCATCGTCTTTCTGTTCTGGTTTTTTCTTGCGCATATGATCTTCGCCCTGTTTCTTGGCTTGTCAACGATGACCAACGTGTCTTCGTCTTATGAGGTTTACCTAAGCGGAAACGGGTTGATCATGTTGGTTGTGGGGACTGTCGTGGGGGCAGCATTCGCTTTGCTTCTTTATATGATCACTGTGATTTCGCTGCCATTGCTTTTGGATCGTGAAGTTGATTTTGTGACCGCAATGATCACCAGTTTTCAGAGTGTTTCGCATAACGCGGTGCCGATGCTGTTCTGGGCTGCGTCCATTGCAGGGCTGACGTTTTTATCTTTGCTTCCGGGGTTTCTGGGCCTGTTTATCGTCTTGCCGCTGTTGGGGCACGCTACATGGCACCTCTATTCGTTGATGAAGAAAACAGGGGCAGAGGAAGAACAATCTGCTTAGAAACAGTGGTCTCACTGATTTGAGACACCGGTTGGTATTTTACGATGGGCCTGCTGCGGCTTGGTTTCGATCAGTGACAGTGCAACGTCAGGTTTTCCAGAAAATGACGCTGATTTAGGGAATAGCCGATGCTTTGGTCGTTCAAGAGAAGGGACGGTCCAGCTGCAAGAGTTTCCGGTGATAGGGGATTAACTCATCCGGAGTGCAGAATCCTACGTTGCGCGCCGCGTTCAGAACGGCGCCTGTATCCTTGCCAAGATGTTCATAAACCAGACGAGCAGCCCGACATCCGGTGACGCTCTCGCGAACAGTGCGGGTTGCATAGCCAATCCAATAGTGGTTCTGGAACGAAGCCACGCGGCTGAGGTAATTGAAAGAGGTCGCCATGGTTTTCTTGTGGGATACCAATGCACCCACCCCGTCTTCTTGGGGTAAAACCACACCGCGAAACTCGCGTGTATCCGGATCAGTAGGCAGGCCTTGCTGATGCATTGCTTCCTTGGCCTCATAGCCCCGAACAAAAGTGTGTTTGTCACGTCGGAACACGTAGACAAGGCCAATGATAACCAGATCAGCGTCGATAAAGCTTTGCCGGGAGAACCGGTAAAACCCGTCGGGAAATACATCCTGCGGAATATCCGTCATTCCGGTGCCAACGTAGTTCGCGATGACAGGATGGTTGAGGACGCCCTGATCCAAGGCCAGTTTATTGATCGGCTCCAGCAGAATGCGGGCATCCACATCGAAGAACAGGCAAATTCTGTGCAGAACATCCGGACGCGGAAAACTCTCTCCCGAGAGATACCGATTAAACTGTGTTCGGTTGATTCCTAACTCGCGGCACAATTGCGAAACAGAGGGGTAGCGCGTTGCGAGTATCCTGAGATTCGCACCAAACATTTTTCTGAGTTCTGCTGGGGATGGTTTTGGGGCTTGAGTCCCAGCGGGGCTTATCAATGCAACTCTCCGGTTGGTCATTTGTGCGCAATTTCACGTTCTACGCGCATCAGTTTCTTACTTTGCTGTGCGGGTGACGCTAAATAGTACCAATGTGATGCAGTTTGGCACCAACTGACGTCATTGTCGACACAATTTCGATGCTGTCGACGCCGAATTTTCAATGTCACGAAACCGGTTCTTTTGTGAAACTCAAAGAAAATGCGAAAAGGAGTTAGAACTCAGATGCTTGGTGTGGTCCTTTGGAGCGATAGTTTGGATAAAAAGGCGGTCATTTGGTGTGAAGACCAAGGTGATCTGGCCTATTTTAATGGTGGAGAAGATGCGCCTCTTGATTTGGCTGATCTGGACGCAGGGGATTTGGTAAGCTTTGAACTTCAACAAGAATGCCACCTGCGTTACGCGAAAAACCCTCAACGCATTGGGCAGGGTGCTTATGAAGGGTTGGCTGAGCAACTGCGAGATACAACGCGCCCTCGCCAGCCAAACGAAATGGACACAAGACCTCGCAAGTTCATGGGGTCAGCAGATGTTATTCCATTTTGCAGAGGAACGATCGAGAGAGCGGACAGGGAGCTTGTGGCTGTTTAAACCCGGGCATAACTGAAAACAAAACAGGGGGCCAAGAGGCCCCCTGTTTTTTGCGATATCAGAAAATCTGTTATTCAGCGCCGCGCGATAGGGCTGCAACGCCGGTGCGGGCAACTTCGACCAACCCTAGTGGTCGCATCAGCTCTGCAAAGGCGTCGATTTTTTCTGGTGCGCCAGTGATTTCAAATACAAAGCTTTCCAAGGTGCTGTCGACGACGTTGGCACGGAAAATGTCCGCAAGACGCAGCGCTTCGACCCGTTTTTCTCCGCCGCTGGACACTTTGAACAAACTAAGCTCGCGTTCAACGGCGGGGCCTTCGACTGTCAGGTCATGCACCTCATGCACAGGCACTATGCGACCAAGCTGGGCTTTGATCTGTTCGATCACCTGTGGTGTGCCTTTGGTGACAATGGTGATGCGCGACTGATGGCCCAGATGGTCCACCTCGGCCACGGTCAGGCTTTCGATGTTGTAACCACGTCCGGCAAACAATCCGATGACACGTGCCAGAACGCCTGGTTCGTTGTCAACGGTGACCGCCAGCGTGTGGGTTTCCTGAACATCCGAAAAGGTTGGACGCAGGTTATAGGCAGAATGCTTGTTCGAGCCTTTTTTGATTTTTAGAGCAGCCATATCCGTTCTCCTTACACCAGAACCGCGCCGCTGGCGTCGATAGCGCCCTGCGTCGAAGCTTCACCCAAAAGCATTTCATTATGCGGCTTGCCTGACGGAATCATCGGGAAGCAGTTTTCATGCTTTTCAACCAAACAGTCGAAAAGAACCGGACCGTCATGCGCGAGCATTTCTTTGATCGCATCGTCCAAATCTGCCGGATCGCTGCATTGAATGCCCTTGGCGCCAAATGCCTCGGCCAGTTTTACAAAATCCGGCAGGCTTTCTGACCATGAATGGCTGTAGCGCTCACCGTGCAGCAATTCTTGCCACTGACGTACCATGCCCAAACGCTCATTGTTCAAAATGAACTGTTTGACGGGCAGGCGGAACTGCATGGCGGTGCCAAGTTCCTGCATGTTCATCAACCACGAAGCCTCACCTGCGACGTTGATCACAAGGCTGTCACGATGCGCCATCTGCACACCGATTGAGGCCGGGAACCCATAGCCCATCGTGCCCAGACCGCCGGATGTCATAAACCGATTGGGGTCTTCAAATCCAAGATATTGCGCGGCCCACATCTGGTGCTGCCCCACCTCGGTGGTGATGTAGCGATCCATATCCTTGGTCAGTTCTTCAAGGCGTTGCAGCGCATATTGTGGCTTGATGACTTTACCTTCCTGCTTAAAGCTCAGGCAATCTGTGTCACGCCACTTGTTGATCTGGGTGTTCCACTTGGCAATACCCTCTTTGTTGATCTTGCGGCCACGCGCCTTCCAGATCTTCAGGATGTCTTCAAGCACGTGCCCCACATCCCCCACAATCGGAATGTCAGTCTTGATCACCTTGTTGATCGACGACGGATCGATATCGATGTGGGCTTTTTTTGACTTTGGTGAGAATGCTTCGATTACACCGGTGATGCGGTCGTCAAAACGCGCACCGATGTTGATCATCAAATCACAGCCGTGCATCGCCATGTTGGCTTCATACAGCCCGTGCATGCCCAACATGCCCAACCAGTTCTTGCCGCTTGCAGGATAGGCCCCAAGGCCCATCAGGGTCGAGGTGATCGGAATGCCCGTGGTGTCGACCAGTTCGCGCAACAACTGCGCGGCGGCAGGACCCGAGTTGATCACACCTCCACCTGTATAGAATATCGGGCGTTCGGCCTTTTCGATGGCTTCAACCAGCTCTGTGATCGAGGCGACGTCGCCTTTCAGCTGCGGCTGATAGGTCGATGTGTTTACGGCTTGCGGGGCCGTGTAACTGGCGCTGGCAAACTGAACATCTTTTGGAATGTCGACCAGAACGGGGCCGGGGCGGCCCGAACGCGCCACATGAAATGCCTGATGAATGGTACCGGACAAAGTTGCGGTGTCTTTGACCAACCAGTTGTGCTTCGTGCAGGGGCGCGTAATGCCCACAGTGTCGGCTTCCTGAAACGCATCCGATCCGATCATAAATGTCGGCACCTGACCCGACAGAACCACAATCGGGATCGAATCCAGCAATGCATCCGTCAACCCGGTCACCGCATTGGTCGCACCAGGCCCCGAGGTCACAAGCGCAACACCCACTTTGCCGGTCGAACGCGCATAGCCTTCGGCGGCATGAACTGCACCCTGTTCGTGGCGCACCAGAATGTGTTGGATGTCATTCTGCTGAAAAACCTCGTCATAAATCGGTAGGACAGCCCCGCCGGGATATCCGAACACCGTGTCCACACCCTGATCCTTCAGGGCCTGAACTACCATTCTCGCTCCGGTCATCTGACGTGTCATCTGTCTCTCCGTTTACATCGTCATAAAATCATTCGCATAAAAAAGCCCCCGATCATCGAGCGGGGGCGCATGGGGTACCGTTAGGGTGTCCGTTACCGGCCCATGCGCTTGTTTCCCACAATTATCACTAGCTTCGCCATCTTGGGCTCCTTCATGCGTGGGCGACATTATGAGCGCTTTGCGGGGCCGTCAACAAAGAAATCTGCACTGCCGCATGAAAAAATCAACAAAAGTGTCCCTTGTGGCAGAAAATCTTTGCAAAAGTTGCGCAAAATTGGCTTTCAGGGGTTTTTAGTGAAAAATGTCGCACCTCAGGCAGGCGTCAAAGGCTTTTCTTTTTCGAAAATGCCCCGGGGTGAGGGGGGCCTTTGCATGCAAAGGCAGCGCGAGAGGCAGCACCCCTGAAAAATCAAGGTTAAAAACTGACGCTGGTGCCCTGCAAAACACCATGTTCCATGGCATAGCGGGTGAGGCCTGCAGTTGAGCTGATGCCCAGCTTGCGTTTGATGTTCTTGCGATGCGTTTCCACCGTGCGCACCGAGATATTCAGCACGCTGGCCACTTCTTTGTTGGATTTACCTTGCGCCAGTTGCAGCAAAACCGTCTGTTCGCGACTGGTCAGGCTTTCGCGGCTGCCTCCTTCGGGCGGCTCCAGTGACCCTTTGGCCCCAGTACACAGGTAACGTTCACCCTTCATCACCGTGTCGATGGCCGTTTTGATCTCGTCGGTCGGAACGTCTTTCAGGATGTATCCCATCGCACCGTGGCTTAGGGCGGTTGAGATGTATTCAGGGCTGTCATGCATCGACAGGATCAGGATGCGCGTATCCGGATTGGCTTCAAGCAACATTTCAGTGGCCGTTAACCCACCGATTTCCGGCATGTTCAGGTCCATCAGCACGACATCCGGGGCGAGCGCGCTCATCTGGTCAACGGCTTCACGTCCATTGGACAGTGTCGCAAGGACTGAAATATCGTCATAGCTTTCCAAAATGGACTGAATGCCCTCGGCGACCATGGGATGGTCGTCAACAATCACAACTGAGATTTGATCGATCATGCGCGGGCCTTTCGGTTGTCCGGGGAGTTTTCCTGTGGTTGCAGCATATGTGTAAGAGGCACTTCTACTACAATTATGGTTCCTGTCTTACTCGAGAGAATTCGCAGCGTTCCTCCCAACTGGTCCACACGTTCCTGCATATTGCGAAGCCCAAGGCCGGATCCGGGTTTTGAATGATCGTCGGGACCAATGCCGCGCCCATTGTCAGCTATTCGCAGGGTTGCGCCTTTCTTATGGCCGCGCACATCTATTCTGACCTGGGTCGCGCCTGCGTGTCGCTCGATATTGGTCAGCGCTTCTTGGGCAATCCGGTAGAGGGCAATTTTGGCGTCCTGATCCAGGCGATTGCGAAATACAACAGTATCAAATTCGGTTTCTATTTCGGTGCGGCTGGCAAAGTCGTCAGTTAACGCCTTGAGGGCAGGGCCCAAGCCAAGGTCATCCAGCACGCCGGGGCGCAGGTCGCGGCTGATGCGTCGTACTTCCTGAATGGCACCTGACAGATGATCAATGCCTTTATCTAGTGTTTCCGATGCACGCGCGTCCCCGGAAATCAGACGGCGGCGCGCACTATCTAGCGCGTAACGCACTCCAACCAACAACTGGCTTATGCCATCGTGTAATTCCCGTGCGACGCGCCCTCGTTCTTCTTCTTGGGCATCAAATACCCGCTGTGTCAGTTCTTTCAGTTTGGCGTCGGCCAGTCGGCGTTCACGAATGGTGATAAAAAACCCTGACAGGAACACCATCAAAAGCGCGGTGACAGTGATCGCCAAAATATACATCGACATACGTTGAACACGGGCCTCAACCTCGGCGCGGGCCAAAGCGACAGTCTCCAGTACGTCGTCAATAAACACGCCTGTTCCAATCGCCCAACGCCAATCCTGAAGTCCTACCACATAAGTCACCATGCGGGCGGTCTCGCGGTTTGTGGGCTTGGGCCAGTCATAGGTGTGATAGCCGCCACCCTGACGCGCGATGCGGATCAACTCGTCCGTGATGGATGTTCCGTTCAGATCCTCAAGACCCGTCCAGTTTTTGCCAATCAGATAGGTTTGGCGTGGGCTGACCAGATTTGTGCCCTCATAGTCAAAGACAAAGAAGTACCCTTCTTGCCCATAGATCATGGATGACAGAACTTGGGTGACTTCCAGTTTGGCGGCTTCATCATTTGGGGCCGCGCGCCCGTAAGTGTTGATGAAAGCCGTTCGGGCGATGGACAGGTAATTCTTCAACTCGGCCTTTTTGGCTTCGATCAGCTGCACTTCCAGCGCCTTGATTTCCCGTTCTGCCAATTGGCGCGACTGGTTGGCGACAAGCGCATAAATTGCCGCGACCGCCAGAATCAGCGGAACAGTGGCCAGCAGGAACAGCTTGTGGCCATAGGACAGACGAAAATGCGTAAACAGGCGGCGCATAGTTGATTCGTTAATTGGATTTGCTTGGGAATCATAGCGTCCAGTGTGCAGAAACCCGGTAAAACAGCGCAAAATACCAAGTTATACGGAGCAAACTGGTCAGAAAATCTGCCAGAAGCCATGAGAATACGTAGTAGTAGGTATTCCAAGATCACATGGCTAAGGCTAGTGTCGGTCTACTTGCAACGACCCGTCTGCCTGTCAATGAACACGTGGACTGAACAATTTCTGGGAGGAATATCCGTATGGATCGTCGTTCTTTTCTAAAGACTTCTGCTTTGGGCGGCACCGCTGCTGCAGCAACCACTCTTGCTGCACCGGCTTATGCCACCGGCAAGCGCACCCTGACCATGGTTACGACATGGGGCCGCGGACTGGCAGGCGTGTTTGACGCTGCTCAGCGCACGGCCGACAGCATCACCGCCATGTCTGATGGCATGCTGACCGTCGACGTAAAAGCCGCCGGCGAGCTGGTTGGCGCATTCGAAGTGTTTGACGCTGTGACCGCCGGTCAGGCTGACATGTATCACGCCGCTGATTACTACTTCGTTGGTCAGCACCCTGGTTACGCCTTCTTCACATCGGTTCCATTTGGCATGTCCGCTCAGGAACTGGCCAACTGGTACTACCACGGCGACGGCATGAAAATGCACGACGAGCTGGGTGAGATCTTTGGTCTGAAATCGTTCCTTGGTGGTAACACTGGTGCCCAAGCGGGTGGCTGGTTCGCCAAAGAAATCAACGGTCCAGAAGACTTTAACGGTCTGAAGTTCCGTATGCCGGGCCTTGGCGGTAAAGCATTGGGTAAACTGGGCGCATCGGTACAGAACCTTCCAGGTTCCGAAGTGTACCAAGCGCTGGCATCGGGCGCTATCGACGGCACCGAGTGGATCGGCCCATGGGCTGACGAAAAAGCTGGCTTCCAGGAAATCACCAAGTTCTACTACACCGCTGGTTTCCACGAGCCGGGTGCGGGCCTTTCGGTTGCTTGTAACCGCGAAGTCTTTAACTCGCTGTCGCCTGCACACCAGAAAATCGTTGAAATCGCGTCTGCTGAAACACACCAGTGGAACCTGGCGCAATTCCTCAACAACAACGGTGCAGCTCTCTTGCGACTGCAGTCGGCTGGCGTGAAAACACTGCAATTCCCTGACGCTGTCTGGGATGCCTTCGGCAAAGCTTCGGCAGAAGTACACGCCGAGAACATGGGCGATGAAATCTACAAGAACATCTACGACAGCTACACAGCGTCGATGGCTGCTTCTTCGGGGTGGATTCAAAAGTCTGAAGGCGCGTATCGCGCCCAACGCGACCGCGTTCTGGGCTAAGGCCAAGAGCCAAGAAAACAAGGCCTTCCGAGACACTCGGGAGGCCTTTTTAAAAAGTCGCGCTCGCGCGCGCATCCCATGAAAAAACAATAAGGGGATGGGGGACAATGCTAGACGCACTCGTCTGGTTCTTAACCAATATTGGCCAAGCCTTTGTGAACTTCGGATATGCGATCACGCATCCGTCGCTCTGGCTGGCATGGATCGGTGGACTTGAGACCGTGGAAGACAAGCAATCGCTGATGCGGTTCGTCTACTATGGTGGCTCAACCGAATTTTTCTTTGTGGCTTTCACAACTTTCCTGATCGTTCTGGGCGTTGGCCTGTGGCGCAACAGCTTCATGTGGGGCTGTGTTCGGGTACTGGAAGGTTTTGCTAACACGGTTGGACGGTTTTTTGCCTGGGCAGGCCTGTTGATGGTGCTACAGCAGATCATCATCGTGTTTATGCAGCGGATCTTTACGGTTGCGGAAATCTCGTTGATCTACAACGTCGGTTTCCTGACCCATGATGTCAGCTGGTGGGCCGAAGAACTCAAGCTTTACAATGCGATGATCGTAACACTTTGTGCGACCTACACGTTTGTGCAAGGCAGCCACGTGCGGGTTGATCTGGTCTATTCTGTCGTGTCTTACCGCGCCAAAAAGACCATCGATATGTTCGGGTCCATGGTCTTTATGATGCCGGCAGCGGTTCTGACCTGGATGTATGGCTGGTTCTTTATGTGGCGCCATCTGATGACGCCCAAAGTGTCGGCCAGTGACAAAATCGAACTGATGCTGAAAAAGGCGCGCATTCTGAAATGGAATGTTGAGACCATCGGTTTTTCGCCCAACGGCTTTAACGCCTATTTCCTCTTCAAAGTGCTTCTTATCTGCTTTGCTGGAATGGTTTTCCTCCATTCTATCGCCTTCTTCTTCCGCTCGTATCTTGAGCGTAAAGAAGGGCTGGCCAGCGAAGGCAAATACCTCGACCGCGATACGCTGGGCGAAGGTGAAGAAGCCTATGAAGGCACACACTGAGTTAAGGGGCAGACACAATGTTATTTGGACTTGATGGGGTCGAATTTGGCCTGATTGTCGTCTTTCTCTGCCTGTTCGGGGGCATTCTCTCGGGTTTTCCGGTGGCCTTTGCCATTGGTGGGGCAGGGGTGATCTCATTCGGGATCATCGCCGCTTTGGACAGTGCAGGAATTCTTATTCACCAAGCGATTGATACGTCGTCAGGCATGTACGCCGATCTGATTGCTCAGGGCATCAAATCGGACACAATTTCGGTCTTCCGATACCCTGATTTACCAAGGCTCGCGGAACCTGTGTTCGCGGGCGGTTGGGAACGGGCGTTGGATCGCAATCTGTCGTTTATTGTGAACCGCATGAACGAACGTGTTCTGGCCGGTGCATCAATCGAAACGCTATTGGCGGTGCTGATGTTCGTTCTGATGGGCATCACGCTGGAGCGGTCTAAAATTGCCAACGAACTGTTGACCACAATGGCCCGAGTCTTTGGCCCGCTGCCAGGTGGTTTGGCTGTGTCGGTTGTGGTTGTGGGGGCGTTTCTTGCCGCCTCGACCGGGATCGTGGGGGCCACTGTTGTCACCATGGGGCTGCTGTCGCTGCCAACGATGTTGCGTAACGGGTATTCGCCGCAACTGGCCACCGGTGTGATTGCCGCCTCGGGGACGTTGGGGCAGATCATTCCGCCGTCAATTGTGATTGTTCTTTTGGGAACATTGGCCGGAGACCTTTATTCGGCCGCACAAGAAACCCGCGCGCAAGTGGCTGGGTGTTCTGATGCGCTGACCTATCTGGGCGAACCCGCCGTGGTGTCCGTCGGCACTTTGTTTCAGGCGGCTCTTATACCGGGCATTATGTTGGCAATTCTGTACGGGCTTTATGCCTTTGGCTATGCTCTGTTCAACCCGACCAAGGCGCCGGCTGTGCAATTGGGGGCATCCAACAGCGAAGCCATTGGTCGCAACCACGGCCTGACATGGTTCTTAGGTGTACCAGCCTTGTTGGTCGTTGGATTGATCGGCCTGAATTCGGTCGGCATTGTGGGCAGTCAGAATGTGATTGTCGACAGCTTCTCGGATGCGGGGCAAACAGCCTCTTTGCGCACCAAGGTCAGCGAGTCTTGTGAAGCCTCGATGATCGAGCTGCACGGGCAAGAGGCTTGGGATGCTGCCAAAGCGGAACAAGAAGAAATCGACGCCGCAGGCGGTGTTCAGGAAGCTCGCAAGCTGACACCAGAAGAGCGCGAAGCCGCGTTTCAGGTGAAAATGGCCTCTGCCCCTGTGATTGGATCGGGATTGGCCATTGGCTTTCTGATGCTGGCATTGGTTTTGACCACGGCGCGCGGTGTGTCGCCAACCGCAAACACCAGGCCGCTACTGATCGGAATGGCAGGTATTGCACTTGGCTTGTTGGCGGATGCTTTATTCATCTCACCAATTACGTCGCCGGGCTTTACCGTTCTAATCATCGCCATTCCGCTCGTTCTGGTACTGTACAGTTGCCGTTATGCGGCTGGATTACTGGGGCAAAACGAACTGTTGCGCGTGGTGTTCCCGCCTTTGGTGCTGATCATTGCGGTGCTCGGTTCGATCCTTGGCGGTATCACCAACCCAACGCCGGCTGCGGCACTTGGGGCTGGTGGGGCGATTATGTTGGCGGCTTATCGCAAGCTGCAAGATCAGGAAAAGTCGGGCCGGATTATCATCTGGGCGACCTTCTCTATCATTGTGATGATCCTTGTTGGTGTGAACTTTGACCTGCGTGTCAATCAGTCCACGGTGACGGTTGAAAACTGGATCGCATTTGGCGTCGCCAAGATCACTTATTTGTTTGCAATCTTTGGTATCCTTTATGGGTGCTGGGTATTGTTCCGGGGCCATGTGCTGACGCCGATTGTGCGAGAGACAGCCAAGGTGACATCTATGGTGTTCACCATCCTGATCGGATCTCAGCTGCTGAACCTTGTGGTGATTTCCTTTGGTGGAGAGCATTACATCCAAGGTTTTCTGAAGTCGTTTGACAACGAATTCACAGTGTTCTTGATTGTGATGTTGGTTCTGTTCGTCTTGGGTTTCGTGCTCGACTTCCTCGAGATCATCTACATCGTGATCCCGATTGTTGGGCCGGTGATCTATGGCGGTACGTTTGATCCCAAATGGGTCACCATCATGATTGCGGTGAACCTGCAGACATCGTTCCTGACGCCACCCTTTGGGTTCGCGTTGTTCTACCTGCGCGGGGTTGCCCCCAAAGAGGTGACAACAGCCCATATCTACAAAGGGGTGATCCCGTTTGTGTTGATCCAGGTGGTTGGTCTGGGAATCCTGTGGTTCTTCCCATCCATCGTGACCATCCTGCCTGCGTTGATCCCGAATTGATCTGACGCATCAGGTAGCGCAATAAAACGGGGGCCTTCGGGCCCCCGTTTTCATTTGAACGGGACGCGTTCCTGTGCCTGCGGCGCGAGTGTTTTCGAAAAAGCGAACAGTGAAAAGTGAAGCCGCGCCGAAGCAGATGTTTAGATTTTTGGCGCGCGGATGTCAGGCAAAGACAGGTTGGCGACTTGCTCGGCAATCGGATCAGTGGACAAAGGATGCAGCTCGGAGGCAAAGCGTTCCGGGTCGCCGATTTCCTGCCAATTGCCTTTGGAATAGATCTCAAGGCCCGAGAAATTGCTTTTGTACCCCATCTTGGCACTGCCAGGGACCCAATAGCCCAGATAGACATAAGGCAGACCTGCTTCGCGTGCGATGTCGATATGGTCGAGGATCAGATAGGTGCCAAGGCTTTGGCGTGGCAGGTCCGGTGTGTAAAATGAATAAACCATGCTCAACCCGTCCTCGAGCACGTCTGTCAGAGAGACGCCGATTAATTCCTGGCTGTCTTCATCGGTGTATTCAATAACGCGGCTGCGGATCGGGGTTTCCTCGATCATGGCGGCAAATTCAAACACATCCATATCGGCCATGCCGCCATCAGCATGGCGGCTGTCCAGATAGACCCGAAACAGATCAAACTGATCTTCGGTTGCCCAAGGAGATGTCGCGCGGCGTTTCAAACGGATGTTGCGTTTGCTGATCCGTTTCTGGCTTTTGGATGGGGTGAAATTCGCCACATTAATCCGCGCCGAAAGGCAGGCGGAACAGTCCGAACACGATGGGCGATACAAGACGTTTTGCGATCGGCGAAAGCCCTGTCGGGACAATGAATTGTTTAACTCGGTGGCGTGTTCGCCCTGCAGTGACGTGAACAATTTGCGTTCCATCCGCCCCTCAAGATAAGGGCAGGGCTGAGGTGCAGTCACATAGAACTGCGGAGCAAGAGGAAGCGTGTGGCGCATATCGTCCTTTTACGACTGTTCGCAAAGGACGATAGCAATGGTTTTCGCGCGCGCCAAGCCTCTAAATTGTCAGGCTTTTACATGAATGGCGCAGAGGGTGCGTTGCCCTTAGAACCGCGCGGCTCGGTTGATCGCGACCGAACCCATCACATGATCGGTCAAACCTTGGGCACGTGACGACGTCAGCATCAAAATGATAGAGACGATTTGCGCGGGGAAGATCGAAATCGAGATGTGGTATCCCAGCGTGTGTAAAAAGGCGCTGCCAAGATCGAATTTCTGACCCGTGCGATCGCGAAATTCAATAGACACCAACCGCATGCCCCAAGTTGCAGATCCGGTGGCAAGCGTCACAGTCCGATAGATGAACCCAGTGACCAGCATCAAAAAGCCAAAAAAGAACAGGCCAACAAAGGCGGTGAAGGGCACGATCAGAGCGCTGATTGCGACAATGACGATCAGATCAAAGAACCAGGCCACCAACCGTTTGGTGGGGACATCCGCATAAAACTCGGGCTGAGTGTCGGGGTTGGGAAGACTATAGTCCATCTGGGCCATATGGGTCATAGGAGGTGAAATTCCAATACGGGATAGGGGAAAAGCGTCAGCGCGGCCCCACAGATCGGGGCCGCGTTGTTTGTTTATCAGGCGTCAGCGCGTGGCTCGGGCGTCTCGGTTGCGGCCGCTGAGGCACGATCCGCCATGAACTGGTCGAACTCGGACTTGTCCTTGGCTTCGCGCAGGCGTTCCAGGAAGGCTTCAAAGTTGGCCTGTTCATCTTCTAGACGGCGCAGCGTGTCTTCGCGGTAGCTGTCAAAGGCGCGGTTGCCGGTGGGCGACATTCGCATACCGTGACTGCGGTGGTGGCTACGACGGCAAGATTTTGAAAACATGTTTTTGCTCCAGCGGTTGGTGTAAGTGATATAGAGAACGAGGGCCAAACCGATTGGCCAAAAGAAGATAAAGCCCAGCACCATGGCGACAATCCAGGCGCCTTTGCCTTTGCTGTCTAGCCAGGCTTCACTCTTTGAAAACCATCCGGTTGGACCGGTTGCGTTGGTGGCAGTCGCTGTCATTTTGTCTCTCCGTTCCTTGCAATGTAAATCGTCTTTACATTCTCAAGATCGGAGTGTTGGGGGCGGATTGCAAGACTGTATGTGAATGTTTTTTACATTATTGATTTATGCGATTGAAAATAAACAAATATCACCTTCCCAAATTAGGTGAAATTTCTGAACTTATGCAGTGAATTCGGCCTCGGATGCCCCGGTTAAGCCAGGTAAATCATGTGGATCAATGTGAAAAACATGGTTTGGGGTCCCTGCGGCTGCCCACACAATGTCAAAGGCCATCAGGCGCTTGTCGATAAAGGCGCGGATCGGGTTCAGATGGCCCACGGGGCTCACGCCGCCAATGGCAAACCCTGTTTGGTTGCGCACCAAGGCTGCATCAGCCTTGCCCAACGGCTCGCCAGCAAGCGCGCTCGCCTTTGCCGGGTCAACCTGGTTGCCACCTGCGGTCAGAAACAAAATGGCCTGACCGCTGGTTTCTCCCCGGAAGATGATAGATTTGGTGATCTGGTCCAACGCACAACCCACCGCGTCCGCAGCCATCTGTGCCGTCCGGGCGCCATCGGTTTCACGGACATCCGAAGGCAGGCCCGCGGCCTCCAAAGCTGCGCGCACGCGTTTCAGGCTTTTGCTCATGATGTTTTCTCCAGTTCTGGTCATTAAAAGCTGTCTGGTTTGGGGTTGTAAAGAGGCGTTGACCGCGCGGTCAGAGCGGCCCAAGATTGGCGAATGACACAGACATACCCCCCGACTCTCGACGACATCCTGATCCTTGAAAAGCAAGTCTGGCAGGCCCTGATAGATGGCGACCCTGTCGCAGATGGCGCGATGTTGACGTCAGATTTTCTGGGTGTCTATCCCAGCGGCTTTTCAAACAAGGTCGGGCACACCGGGCAATTGGATCAGGGCCCAACCATGGCTGAATACAGATTGTCCCAAGCGCGCCTTGTGCCGCTTGGAGAGGGGCGGGTTTTACTGGCCTATCATGCGGCTTACCGGGCTGTTGATGCGGTGAAATGGGATGCCATGTATATCTCGTCAATCTGGGAACATAGGGATAATGAGTGGCTCAACAGCTTTTCCCAAGACACCCCTGCGGCCTAAGGTGGCGGCAACGCCAATGCCTTGCGCCAGATCATTGACCATCTTGCTCCAGAGCCGCATCTTCGCCCCATGAATTTTGCAGACCGTATCACCCGCCTTCCGACCGCTTTTGACGCCAATCTTGGCAACGATGCCCTGGCCTCTGTGCCGGACCTGACTGGCGATCTTGTCAAATTGATCAAAGGCACCGCTGGCAGTAGCCCGTACCTCAAATCCCTGATTGAGAAAGAAAAGGCGTGGTTGCCAACGGCGTTTGATGACCCCGAAGCGGCGTTGCAAAGGGTGTTTTCCGACCTTGCAGAAGTGGCCCCGGACAGGTTGGCCGACGCGTTGCGCCAGGGCAAACGCCGTGTGGCGTTGATGACGGCATTGGCTGATCTTGCCGGCGTGTGGCAGTTGGAACAAGTCACGGGTGAGCTGACGGATTTTGCTGATCTGGCCAGTGATCTGGCGCTCAAGGCCGCCATCGGAAACGAAATCCGTCGCAAAAAATTGCCCGGGCAAACCGAAGATGATGTGGCCACGGCTGGCGGAATGGTGACGTTGGCGATGGGTAAGATGGGGGCGCATGAGTTGAACTACAGTTCGGACATCGACCTGATTTGTTTGTTTGATGAAACACGCTTTGATCCCGATGATTTCTATGATGCGCGGGCCAGTTTCGTGCGTGCCACGCGCAAAATGTCGGCGATGCTCAATGATTTGACTGGCGAAGGTTATGTGTTTCGCACCGACCTGCGCTTGCGCCCGGATCCGGCTGTCACGCCAGTGTGCCTCGCAATGGAAGCGGCTGAGCGGTACTATGAAAGTCTTGGGCGGACCTGGGAACGTGCCGCTTACATCAAGGCGCGCCCCTCGGCGGGGGATCTGGAGGCAGGCGCGCGGTTTTTGACGGCTCTGACACCGTTTGTTTGGCGAAAGCATTTGGATTTTACCGCCATTCAGGATGCGCACGACATGCGCCTGCGTATTCGCGAACACAAAGGTTTGGGGGGCGATATCACTCTGGCTGGTCACAATATGAAACTGGGGCGCGGTGGTATTCGCGAGATCGAGTTTTTCACCCAGACCCGACAGCTTATTTCCGGCGGTCGTGATCCTTACTTGCGCGATAACCGAACCGTGCCTGCCTTGGCCAAGCTGGCGGAAAAGGGCTGGGTACCACCTGAGACCGCGGAAATTCTGGGCAATCACTATCGCGCGCACCGCGAAGTTGAGCACCGCATTCAGATGGTGAATGATGCCCAAACCCACGACATGCCAAAGTCCGCAGATGGTATGCAACGTATTGCCTGCCTGATGGGGCGTGATCTGGACGAGATGAAAAAGAACATCTCGCACCGGCTGACCGAGGTGCACGAGCTGACCGAAGGGTTCTTTGCACCGGACGCCGGGGTAGGGGAAAAAGCGCATGAATTTGACACCGACGTCATCGAACGCTGGCAGACCTATCCGGCCTTGCGTTCAGAGCGGGCGGTGAAGATTTTCAACCGGCTGAAGCCCGAGATACTGGACCGGCTGTCGCATACCGCCCACCCTAATCAGGCGTTGCTGGCCTTGGATGGGTTCCTGTCAGGATTACCTGCCGGGGTGCAGCTGTTTTCGTTGTTTGATGCCAACACACAACTGATTGACCTCTTGGTGGATATTGTGGGAACGGCCCCTGCGTTGGGGCGGCATTTGTCGCGTAATTCCGGGGTGTTCGACGCGGTGATTGGTGGCTCTTTCTTTACGGACTGGCCCAATCAGGATGGATTGCAGCAAGACCTGACTGATGCTCTTGCCCGCGAAGGGGACGACTACGAAGACAAACTGGACACGGCACGCCGCTGGGCCAAGGAATGGCATTTCCGAGTAGGCGTGCATCATCTGCGGGGTTTGATTTCTGCGCGCGAAGCCGGTGCACATTATGCCGATCTGGCCAGTGCTAGTCTGGCGGCACTCTGGCCGGTGGTGGTTGAGAAATTTGCCGAGAAACACGGCGAAATGCCCGGACGTGGCGCCATGGTTTTGGGTATGGGATCCATGGGGGCAGGCCACCTGAATGCGGCGTCAGATCTGGACCTGATTGTGATCTACGATGCGGACGGTGTGGATTTCTCGGAAGGCCGACGTCCGCTGGCATCGCGCGCTTATTACGCTCGCCTGACCCAAGCCATGGTCACCGCTGTGACGGCGCAGACGGCTCAGGGGCGCCTTTACGAGGTGGATATGCGCCTGCGTCCGTCTGGATCACAGGGGCCGGTTGCGACATCGATGGCGTCTTTTAAGGAGTATCAGAAAAACGAGGCCTGGACCTGGGAACATCTGGCTCTGACGCGCGCGCGCCCTATCGCCGGAACGGCGGAATTGATGGAAGAAGTAGAAGCGTTTCGCCAAGAAGTTTTGTCAAAGCCCGCAGATGAGGCCAAAATCCGGGGTGACGTTAGCGAAATGCGCGACAGGATCGCCGCCGCAAAATCCCCGACCGGTATTTGGGATGCCAAGATCGGTCCCGGGCGTCTGCAAGATATTGAGCTGTTATCGCAGGCTGCTGCGCTTTTGGCGGGGACCTCGGGCCGCTCTGTGGCTGACGGGTTAGACGCCGGTGTCGCGATTGGTTGGTTCAGTGCCGCAGATCGTATAGCGCTTGGGGACGCTTACGACCTTTTCTGGAAGGTGCAGGTTGTTTCCAAACTGTTGAGCGAACAGGATCTGTCAGCAGATGTCATCGGAGAAGGTGGTGCAGCCTTTGTACTGCGAGAAACCGGAACCAAGACAATGGCTGACTTGGCGGATCTTCTGGGCACAGCAGTCGAGCAAGTCGGCAGTTGTATTCAGTCCGCTTTGACGCGCGCACCACAAAAGGGCTAGGTGATGGATGAAAAAGATCTCGATCCAAAGGGGTTGATCCGGGAATCTTATAAGATTGAAGGTATCACCGAGGACCAATGCCGTTCGATTTTTTTGGATTGGGCTTTGTCCCTGCCCGGAACCATTGAGGCCAAGGTGGCGATCGAAGCGCTTCTCATTCGCAATCAATCTCAACCGGCTGACCACCCCATGACCAGCATCCTGGAGCAAGGGCGCGTTCAGATGGTCAATCCAAAACGGCGTGGTGGTTGGCGATCTCGGAACAGAAATTAGACGTGATTTGCCAGTAGCTTAAGATAAATTCTTGCTGGTTATTTCGGTACAAATTCCACTGAATTGAACTCAAATTGTCTCATTCTCGCCTCATTTCGCGCGCAACTTAGCGGCAGTGTATATGGACCTGGGGGTCCAAGGAGAATGAACATGAAACATGTTCGAATGACAGTGATGATGACGGTACTCGGACTCGGCCTTTCGGCTTGTGCGTCCGTAGACACCGCAACCCGTAACGCTCCTCTGGAGCAAATCCCGGCAGAAATGGCCGCTCCGGCGCCGTCTTTTGCATTGGCAGGGTTTTCCGTAAACGTCCCGACCACTTTGAAAGTATCCGAAGCCAACAGCTACCGCCCAAGCGGTGACATTGTTTGGCGCGGTGATCCCTATGGTGATCGCTATAAGCAAGTTGGTGCGATCCTTGAGGATTCAATCCAACTGGGCGCGGGCAATCTGACTGGTGCTATGGATGTTGTGGTTGATATCGAACTCAAGCGCTTTCATGCCCTGACCGAAAAAACACGTTACTCCGTCGGGGGTATCCACTCGATCGAATTCGTGATGACCATCCGAGACGCACAGACAGGTGCTGTTGTGCGGGGCCCACGTGAGATCAAGGCAGACCTTGTTGGGTATGGCGGCAGCAAAGCCCTTCAGGCCGAAGCCCGTGGGTTGACCCAGAAATATCGCATCACCAACCACCTGGCGCGCGTCATTCAGGATGAAATGACACTGGCGACCGGTTGGGTGCCTCCAAAAGGCGGAACAACCGCTTCGATCGTTCCGATGACCCCGGTGAAACAGATCGGGTCGTAATCGGCCTTTTCACCAGCGATGGAAATCTTTAGGAGGACGACATGATGTCGTCCTCTTTTCCTATTGTCCGCCTGAAACCCAAAACCAAGCCACAGGCAATTCGCCATGGCTTTCCTTGGATTTATGATAATGAACTGGTCGTAGACCGGCGCACCCGCAACATTGAACCGGGTACGATTGCTGTTCTGCAAGACAATGAACGCAATCCGCTGGGCCTTGTCGAGGTCAATCCAAATTCGCGCATCACCTGTCGAATGCTGGATCGCAATCTGGAGGCGTCGATTGACCAGGTGTGGCTGGCGGCCAAGCTGACGCGCGCTTACGATATGCGCACCCGGCTTTATGAAGCGCCCTTTTACAGATTGATCCATGCCGAAGCCGATGGTCTTCCGGGCGTGGTGATTGACCGCTTTGGCGATGTGGCTGTGATCCAGCCAAACGCCGCCTGGGCGGATCGCTTGCTGGATGCTCTGGTCGCAGCATTGATCGAGGTCACCGGCGTGACCACTGTTTTAAAGAGTGGCTCAGGGCGCGCGCGCGCGCTGGAAGGTCTTGATGATGTAAGCTGCGTGATGGTGGGGCAGGCCCCTGACGCGGCGGTACCTGTGACGATGAACGGGGCCACTTATATGGCCGACCTGATGGGCGGGCAGAAAACCGGACTTTTCTTTGATCAACGTGCCAATCAGGAATTTGCGGCCAGACTCTGCAAAGATGCAAGGGTTCTGGACGTGTTTTCCCATGTCGGCGGTTTTGGTCTGGCGGCTTTGGCGTCTGGCGCGGCCTCGGCCCTTTGTGTGGATGGTTCGGCTGCGGCCTTATCGCTGGCTGAAGACGGCGCAGGCGCGTCAGGTTTTGAAGCCCGTTTTGGCACGCGCAAGGGCGATGCGTTTGACGTGCTGACCGCTTTGGCGGATGAGGGCGAGACCTTTGATGTGGTGATTTGCGACCCACCAGCCTTTGCGCCTTCCAAACCTGCGTTAGAGAAAGGTCTGCGTGCCTATGAGCGCGTTGCGCGTCTTGCGGCACCTTTGGTGCGGGAAGGTGGCTATTTGGGGTTGTGTTCCTGTTCGCATGCAGCTGATCTGGCCAGATTTCGCGGTGCATCGGTGCGCGGCATTGGTCGGGCAGGGCGACAGGCTCAGCTGATCCACACCGGATACGCCGGTCCAGATCATCCGCTGATGCCGCAACTGGCCGAAAGCGGCTACCTCAAAGCGCTGTTCTTCCGCCTGTGAAGCGGTATCTTCTGGATACATGCGTGATTTATCCCACGGTGATGCGTGAGATGTTGTTGGGTGTGGCCACGGCCGGCGCGTTTGAACCGCTTTGGTCGGCGCGAATTTTGGAAGAATGGGCGCGGGCCGCGCGGAAACTGGGCCCGGCGGGTGAACCTCAGGCGCGCGGAGAAATTGCGCTGCTGCGCGCCAATTGGCCCAAAGCTGAAGTCACCTGGAAGCCATCGCTCGAAGATCGCCTTTATCTGCCGGATGCGGCGGATGAACATGTTCTGGCGGCAGCAATTGCCGGGTCAGCGGATGCAATTGTCACGATGAATGCCAAGGACTTCCCACGTGGAATACTGGCGGAAGAAGGGTTGCTACGCATTGATCCGGACGGTTTGTTGCGCAGTATCTGGGAGAGCCAACCAGAGTTGGTAGAACAGGTTGCTGACTCTGTACGGCTTGAGGCTGAGCGCTTGTCAGGGCGGGACTGGGATATGCGCGGATTGCTCAAAAAAGCCCGACTACCGAGGCTTGCCAAGGCGCTGGCGTAGGCTAGCGCTGTGCCTCACGTCGCCCTTGCGTCGCTAAGACAACGTTCACCCCAAAGAATTTCTTAAATAGCGAAATCAGGTCTTTGAGACGCCCCACTTGGTTTCAAGATCTTCGATCGCCTTGATCCGATCGGGGGTTTTGGGGTGGCTGAGCAGCCAGGCGGGCGTGATGCCACCTTTTGAATTGCTGAGGTTTTCCAGTTTGTGGAACAGGGATTTTTGAGGCGCCGTGCCGATGCCCGCTTTCGTGAGCAGAGCGGCGGCATAAGAATCGGCCTCGTATTCGTCGTTGCGCGACAGGCGTGCGGCCAATGTTGAGGTGGCGAGATTGGCCAGCCACACGCCTACGCCGGGGATCAGGCGGCCCAGCACCATTGCCAAAGCTGTGCGCAGGGCGTTTTGGCCGGAAAAGTCGATCATACGACGGCGCGAATGCCCCAGTGCGACATGGCCCAGTTCATGGGCGATGACGCTTGAGATTTCTTCTGCGCTGACTTCGCCTGCTTTGTAGCGGTTGTAGAACCCACGGGTGATAAAGATGCGCCCATCCGGTGCGGCAAGGCCATTTACGGGCTCAATCTCATAGATGTGCACTTTGATCCTTGGCAGATCCAGTGCTGCGGCCATCTTACGGATCAAGGGGACAAGCAAAGGATCCATCAGCTCGGTTGAGCGCGCGTCCAGCTCTCGCGAGGTCCGCCATGCGGAAAACCGATAGAGAATAATACCATAGGCCAGGGCCAGAAGGATCGGGGTCAGGCGTAACATGGTTCAGATATGGGGCAGGGCGCGCGCAAGAGCAAGTCACGCTTTGCGCTTGCGGCGCCTTTGCCAGTATATTGCTATTATCGCCGTGAGTATCGCGACCCCGGTCAGCGCCCATGTCAGCCCGCCCAGCATGCGCGCCACCCGTGGCAGGTTCTGTGCAAAGACAAAGCCCACCCCACAATAAAGGCCGACCCAGACCAGTTTGCCCAAAGACGCCCATAGAGTGAAGCGCGCCCATGTCATCTCGGCTGCGCCAGAGATTATGTTGACATAAGGCCCAAGTGGCGACAACAGCCACCGGCTGAGAAACACGCCAAGCCCCCCGCGCGACGCGGTCAGATCTTGGGCGTTTTGAAACAATTGTGCGCTGCGTCGGTGACGCCCGGCTATTGCCTGCACCCGATCATGGATCGCTACGCCGGTGAAATAACCCAATTGATCCCCCAACACCGCGCCGACATAGGCGACCACCAACAAGACCGGCAGGGACATCGCCCCGGTTGAGGCCAGCGCACCTGCCGCCAGCATCAGCCAAGAGGCCGGGATCGGCACGATCAGACAACAGGCAAAGGTGGAAAGCCCCAGCAAAAGTGGGCCATAGGTCAACAATGCTTGGGTTAGCCAGTCGCTCATGAAGTTGCCCCGGTTTGCTGAATCCTTGGTCAAAGCCATGACAGAAGCATGACAACCCCGTCAAGGTTTCGTGCGCCCTCTCAACGTCTCTGCGTGGCGGGCGTTAATCTCTGGTGGCGACGACTGCATTATCCCAGGGTTGGGCGCAGTCGGCATAAATGGATTTGGCAGGTTTATAGACGCTTGGGTCATCCAACGAGGCCGCATGTACATAGATGCGATCAGGTGATCTTTCGCTGCGACGGGTCAGTTGCGCGCCGCAATTGGGGCAAAAGCCGCTAAAGGTCGAGCGCCCCGACCCCCCGGCCATTTCATAGGTTTTACTGCCGTCGCTCATGGAAAAACTTGCCGCATCCAGTGGCACCATGTCCGAATGACCTGACCCGGTAAGCTGTTGGCAATCGCGGCAGTGACAGCGAAACATCGGGACATCCGCGCGGCTTCCGCTGTATCGCACCGCGCCGCATTTGCAGCCCCCAACAAGTCTTTCGTTCATCTGTTCTCTCCCTGATAACAGGATAAGAAAGAGACCTCACAATGTCAGTATTTTTTCGCAAGGCGCCGGCGCCAACCCGTTACCGCGTCAGATCTTTCATGCCTTGTTCAATCCCCTGGAGGGTCATCGGCACCATACGGTCTTCAAAGATCTCGCGGATCATCTTGATCGAATGGGTATGCGGCCAGTATTTTTCCGGGACCGGGTTGATCCAGAGGTTTGACTGCCATTGATCACGTGCGCGTTCCAGCCAGACTTGCCCGGCCTCTGCGTTCCAGTGTTCGTTGGCACCACCGGGATAGGCGATCTCGTAAGGTGACATCGACGCGTCGCCGACAAAGATGCATTTGTAATCCGACCCATAGGTGCGCATGATTTCGTGGGTTGAAGTTTGCGCATCCCAGCGACGGCGATTGTCTTTCCACACACCTTCATAAAGGCAGTTGTGGAAGTAAAAGTGTTCCATGTGTTTGAATTCGGTGCTGGCGGCCGAAAACAGCTCTTCGACAATCCGGATATGGGGATCCATTGATCCGCCAATATCGAGGAACAACAACACCTTAACCGCATTGCGCCGTTCGGGGCGGGTTTGCACGTCCAGATAGCCATGTTCGGCCGTGGCACGGATGGTGCCGTCCAGATCCAGCTCTTCATGGGCGCCATCACGGGCCCAGCGGCGCAGACGTTTCAGCGCCACTTTGATGTTGCGGGTGCCCAGTTCAATGCTGTCATCGAGGTTTTTGAATTCTCGTTTGTCCCAGACTTTGACAGCCCGCTGATGACGGCTTTCTTTCTGGCCGATGCGCACGCCTTCGGGATTATAGCCATAGGCCCCAAAGGGTGAAGTGCCTGCCGTGCCAATCCACTTGCTGCCGCCCTGGTGACGTCCTTCTTGTTCCTTAAGGCGCTCTTTCAGCGTCTCCATCAGCTTGTCAAAGCCACCCAGGCTTTCGATCTCGGCCATTTCTTCGGGTGACAGATGCTTTTCCGCCATTTTGCGCAGCCATTCCTCGGGCACTTCGACGGCTTCTAGAACATCCTGCAGGCTGATGTTTTCCATGCCGCTAAAGGTGGCCGCAAAAGCGCGGTCAAACTTGTCGAGGTTGCGTTCATCTTTGACCATGACAACACGAGCAAGATAGTAAAACGCATCTATATCATAGGTGGCAAGTTCGACTTTGACCCCTTCGAGAAAGCTCAGATATTCGCGCAAGCTGACCGGCACGCCGCCGTCTCTGAGATTTTCGAAAAAAGGAAGAAACATCAGATCAGACCGAAAACCGATGAACGCCGATGGTGACGAATAGGCCCAAAAGTGCAAAGGCTATTGCATAAACTATGGCATATTGCAGGATGTCCAACCGGCCACCTTTGCGTTTTTTCGCGATCATCGCGCCGATGATCAAGCCCAATAGGGCACCGCCTAGAACGAACATTTGGCTTAGTATCTCCCGTTGAGTGGGTTGAGTGCCGCAATTTCCCGCAGTTTGGCGCGAACGGCCCAATCCGGACCAAAGCCGTAGCGCGCCCAGCCGAGACTGTCCAGACGCACCTGGGAGGCCTCGGTCGAGCGTTCGAGCAAGTCGAGCGATTCTGCGCGCAATAGCATGAGCGTCGACAAAAGAACTGCATTTTCATGACGCGCCGCCACAGACAGATGTGGGGAAATCAGGTTTTGGGCTTCTTGCCCACGGCCCGCAGAAACGGCGTATGCGGCCAACTGTGTGGCGACAAATGCGCGATGTGGGGCCGTATTCGGACTTTGACGATAGGCGCGGTCCGCATAAAGAAAATAGGTATGAGCTTTGTCTGCATCAACCGATTGCATCAATCGTCCAAGCGCAAAATAGCTAAAACCAAGCCGGTGATCGTTCCATCCCTCGCGTTGCGCAATGGCCAGCGCCTGGTTGGCGGCATTGCGGCGCACGACAGGACCCGCGCCGGGACCCAAAGCCGTTTGAATGGCACTGATCCAATCTCGGGACGTGCTTTTGGCATAATGCGGCGATCTGTTCTGTCCGCGCGGATTTATGCGGGCCAGAACCGATGGTAACCGCGCCGAAACTTGGTCACGAGACATGCCGTTGGCCAAAGCAGGGTCATAGTAGGCCCGCAAAATGGTCATATCAAAGCCGGTCAGAACAGCGTGAACATTGTCGTCATTAAAGACGCTGTCGGACAGGCGATAAAGATCATTGAGAGGGCCCAAGGCCTGAGCCAGTTCTTCATGCAAACAATCGCGCACTTCTTGAGGGCTGGTGTCATTGGGAAGGAAGATCGCGATTTTTTCGCGGCTCTCCATCAACGCCCAGTTGGTTTTTGATGTGCGGCGGGCTGATCGGTACTGCGACAGAGACGAAATGTTGGGCGCTACAAAACAGGCGGCCTGAGGCAGATTGCGTCGGATGTCATTGCGCGAAACCGCCTCGATCGTGATATTGGCGGATTTGTCTTTGGTTTGGGTGATATCGATGCCCGCTTCGGTGCGCAGACGATACAGCAATCGGGTGAGGTCCGGGCTGAGGCCGGCCGGAGGCTTGCCTGTGACCCGCACGGTGATTGGCCCCTCAAACCGGGTCATGACGGGCAACTCACGTCCACTTTCCATCGTGAAGGCCAGATCGGCAAAATCGCGGGCAATATCACGGTTCGAGCGGGCAGGCGGCGTGGGTGAGGGCACCGCGAAGATTTTCATCGGCGGCAAGGACGAATCCGCAATGGCCCCACGGGTCGGGGCCTCGGTGTTCGTGGCCGGCATACAGGCGCCCAATGTCAGGCAAAGAGGGATCAAGAAACGGCGCATCAGGGACGTTGATACCGGATAAACGGGGTCAGCTTGCCGAGGCGATCATATAGTTTTCGGGCGGTTTCGTTGAAATCCTGGGTCAGCCAGTAAACGCCACCTGCACCTGAGTCGTCTGCCGCGGCATAAACGGCTTCGATCAGCGCACGCCCAACACCTGTGCCACGGGCTTCGGGTGCAGAGTAGAGGTCTTGCAAATAGCAGATGTTTTCAACCTTCCAAGCGTGACGGTGAAACAGGTAATGGGTCAGGCCGATCATCTGACCATTAAGTTCGGCCACAAGGCAGGTAAAATCCTGCGGATCATCCCCCAGTAGCCTTGCAAACGTGGTCTGATAAACTTCTTCAGGCACAGAGGTCTCGTAATACTCAAGATATCCGGTCCAAAGCTCACGCCACTGGGCCTCGTCCTCCGCCCGCAAGGGGCGGATGCTTAAGTTGTGATTCGCGCTCGACATGAGCTGCCTCCGATTCTTTGCGGCCCGTTGTGCCCGGGCTTGCATAAATTAGCTCGGGTCTTGGTCAACATTATGGCCCGAAAAGGGATTTCAGCCAACCAAGAGTCATCAATACGTTCGCCTCCCAACTTTTTCGGGATGCCTTAAATACTCTTACCGGCCCGAGCGGGCCATAAAGGCAAGACGTTCAAACAAATGCACGTCCTGTTCGTTCTTTAACAGCGCGCCGTGCAACTTAGGCAAGGCATTTGCGCCATCGCGCGCCAGATCTTCGGCGTCCAGGTCTTCGGCCAGCAATAGTTTCAGCCAGTCCAGCACTTCGGATGTGGACGGCTTTTTTTTGAGGCCAGGCGTGTCACGAATTTCAAAAAATTGTGTCAGCGCGGTGGCCAAAAGAGTGTCCTTGATGTCCGGATGATGCACACCCACGATCTCGCGCAGGGTGTCGTGATCGGGAAAACGAATGTAGTGGAAAAAACATCGGCGCAAAAAGGCGTCGGGCAATTCTTTTTCATTGTTCGACGTGATGATCATGATCGGACGGTTCTTAGCCTTGATGGTTTCGCCCGTCTCGTAAACGTGGAACTCCATCTTATCGAGCTCTTGCAAAAGGTCGTTGGGAAATTCGATATCGGCTTTGTCGATCTCATCAATCAACAAAACCACTTTTTCGTCAGTTTCAAATGCTTCCCAGAGTTTGCCCTTTTTGATGTAGTTGCTGACATCATGCACGCGCTCTTCACCCAGTTGCGAATCCCGCAGGCGGCTGACGGCGTCGTATTCATAAAGACCCTGTTGTGCTTTGGTGGTGGATTTGATGTTCCACTCGATCATCCGCAACCCAAGACCTTCGGCAATTTGCTTGGCTAATTCGGTCTTGCCGGTGCCCGGTTCACCTTTGACCAGCAAAGGACGTTCCAGAGCCACAGCAGCGTTCACTGCGACGTTCAGATCCTCGGTCGCCACATAGCTTTTGGTGCCTTCGAATTTCATGCGGATTTCCTTGCGCGAGCGTTCAAATTTCGCCGCACACTAACGTGAACAAATTTTCACCGCAATGCAGTGTTAACAGGTAGTGACAATCCCCAAATGGTGGGGTAATCCCTGCCCATAGTTAAAGGGGGGCCTGATGTCTGAAGGAACGACCGCGACGGACACGAGCCGCATCGAGGGAGCAGATATGAAAGCTGAGAACTTCCTGCCCGACGATTATCGTCCCGCAGAAGACGAACCGTTCATGAACGACCGCCAAGTCGAGTATTTCCGCCGTAAGCTGAGTGATTGGCGCGTTGAGCTTTTGGACGACAGTCGCGACACGATCGAAGCACTTCAGGAAGGTACACGTAGTATTCCGGACGTGGCTGATCGTGCCAGCGAAGAAACAGACCGCGCACTTGAGCTGCGCACACGTGACCGTCAGCGCAAGCTGGTTGCCAAAATTGATTCGGCCATGCGCCGGATTGATGAAGGTGAATACGGTTATTGTGAAGTCACCGGAGAGCCGATTTCGCTGAAACGTTTGGACGCCCGACCGATTGCCACAATGAGCCTTGAGGCACAGGAACGGCACGAGCGGCGCGAAAAAGTCCACCGCGACGACTAACCGCGTCTCAAAACGGTAAGAAAAAAGACGCCGGGGGTTTTTCCCCGGCGTTTTTCGTTCCAGAGTTGCAGCATGAGTCTGTTGAACAAAAAAGTGACTGTGATTGGGGCCGGCATTGGCGGCTTAACCGCCGCGCTGGCGCTGCAAGCGCGTGGTGCTGACGTCACAGTGCTTGAACAAGCCGGGTCCATTTCCGAAGTGGGGGCCGGCCTTCAGATTAGCCCAAATGGGTTCTGCGTCCTGCGTGCGTTGGGGTTGGGTAAGGCTTTTCAGGCCCGCGCGGTTCAGGGACAGGCGGTTGAGTTGCGCGACTACCGCAAAAGCACCTTAGTCGCCCGGTTGGATCTTGGGTTGTTGCCCGCCGATCAGCCTTATTTCTTTATCCACCGCGCTGATCTGATTGATGCGCTGGCCGATGCGGTGCGCGACGCAGGGGTCAAAGTACGCCTCCTGCAACAGGCAGAGACCATTGATCCCGGCCCGTCGCCCAAAGTGCATCTGGCCAATGGTGCGGTGGTCAACTCAGACTTGGTCGTGGGCGCCGATGGGCTGCATTCAAAGTTGCGCCCAGTCCTGAATGGCAAAGTCGCGCCGTTTTTCACCCGGCAAGTGGCCTGGCGCGCGACGATCCCGAATGATTTGAACCATCCCGCCGTTGCGCGTGTTCACATGGCCCCAAAACGCCACATGGTAAGCTATCCGTTGCGCGGTGGAGAACTTATCAATCTTGTCATGGTGCAGGAGCGTATGGATTGGGCCGACGAAGGCTGGGTCCATACTGATGATCCTGACAACCTGCGCGCGGCTTTCTCGGATTTTGGCGGGGATGCGGCCAAAATGCTGGCTCAGGTCACGGATGTTGGCTTGTGGGGTCTTTTCCGTCATCCCGTTGCCCCCAGATGGGTCGGCGAGAATGTCGCCATCCTTGGCGATGCGGCCCATCCAACTCTGCCGTTTATGGCACAGGGCGCAGTTATGGCTATGGAAGATGCCTGGGTTCTGGCTGACGCGCTGGACAAGGCAGAAACAACTGCCGAGGGGTTAGTCGCCTACCAATCCCGACGCCATGCGCGCGCCAGCAAAGTCATCGACACCGCCAGCGGCAATGCGTGGAAATACCATCTGTCCTTCCCACCCTCCCGTTTTGGCGCGCATTTGGGATTGAAAATGCTGTCCACGCTGGCACCCAAAAAACTGTTGCAACAGTTCGATTGGATCTACCGCCACGATGTGACACGGTCTGACAGCGATATGTCCTAGGGATAAGACAGACTATTCGCGACGCGCCCTGAGATCGTTTGCCGTAGTGTTTCACCATCGCTGACAGGCACGAAGGCCAGATTGATGTTGGCCACTGTGAAGTAGCTTTCAGGCTGATTGGGGTGCAAATTCACTGTCAGGCGCAGCAACATCGGCCCGATGGTTGGGTCAACATAACGACCAACCAGTTGCACGCCGCTGGAATGGTCAAACTTATATTTTTCAAGTGCCAGTATCTGAGGCGACTGAAAGCCCTGAACTGCGCTGGGGAAGACCTGTTCCTTTAAGACATTGGCGGCGATTTGCAGTCGGAGGGCTTCTGGATCTTCTGTATCCGTCGGAATAGGGAATGCGCCGCGAATGATTTGGATGTTTTCCAAGAGCACCAGTTTATCCGCGTTCTCGATGGCAAAGGTGAATTTGGCAAAGGCCCCACCTTCGGGTTTGCCGTCGGCAATCATTTTCACATCCTTGCGAATTGGAACCGAGATCGAAAAGGGCGTTGGTACTGGGATGCCATGTTTGGCCGTGTATGCCTCATCGAAATTGTAGATACGGTCTACATAAGCCCCTTCAAACTCGAATAGATTGAACTGAACGCCGCTTTGGGCTTGCTGCGCCATGGCAGGTGTCGCCAAAACAAGCAGAACTGGAAGGGCGCGGAGAAGTGATGCAAAGGTCATGGTTTTCCTATAAATCAAAACGCTTGGCCAGCGTGTTTAAGACGCGCGAGGCCTGCATTCATAATGGCCAGTCCTTGGATCCTGTCAAATCCGCTCGAAAGATGACACCCACCTTGTACTTCCAACTCATTGCTGACCTTGGTGCATTTTGTGACGAAAGGCTGGAGTGAACGCACAATGCATGTAGTGGTATTTGCGGTAAATGTCAGCTTTGTACCTTGCCCCACTTATTGGACAGGTTCAACATTAGTCAGTTGACAATACCTTACAAAAAACCATGCGAAAGAACGTGTTGGTCCGGGCGGATTTGGTTGGAGATAATGTGCAGAATGTCCTCAGCGATATCCACTGTATCGCTGGCGTATTGTCCTGTGTGCCGTATCGCCTGCCTGAGGTTCAGATCATCAGGCAGCTTCTTGTAGACGATGTTTGCGGCATAAGGTGAGCCGCTAAGGTGATGCGAAACACCCAGTGTCATGCCCGTAATCATCTCCATTTTAGGGCTGCGGCTGGGAAACAGAACGGTCATCGCATAGCTTGGATTGTTGCCTGCCTTGTGGTCGAGGATGTAAATAAACCCGCCCTCAAGCGTCACCAACCCGTGCATCTTTGATTTCTTTTGGCTGATTTCTTTGCGGATATCGCCCTGCAACAATTCCACATAGTCGCTGAGATAGTGGCTGCCTGATTGCTTGATCCGACATAATCCGATCACCACGCTGTTTTTGGCGTGAGGTAGTTTTTGATAGGTGTGATAGTAACCACAATACCGCTGTAGGTCGGATTTGCTCTGTGAATCAGGGTTGTACTGGCCATCGATTTTTTTACCGGCTAACAACAATGGATGTTTTCTGAGTTGGCTGAGCCGCAGAAACTCGCGGTGCGGCAGGTCAAGATCGTCTGCCGCGATCTCAAAGAAAGTGCAAATCCGCATCAGGTTGCGCCGAGAGGGATGCGCCGAGCCGGAAAGATATTTGTTGAACTGCTGGCGATTCATGCCCATTTGCCTGCAAATTTCGGCAACCGAAGGGTAAGATGCGCAAAGCAGCTTTAGATTCTCTGACAAATCGTTTGGGTGTTCTTGCATGGGTCATGAATCCGCTAAGTGAGGTCAAAAGCAGCAGGGTTGCCAAAATTACCAGGTTTCAGGCTGCTACCAAGTGAATGTGACGCTACTTGACGCACATTTGCCCGTCAATGAGGAGCAACAACAATTTCATTAGCGAAATTGTGGTGACGTGCCCCGGTTTCTAACCTGTTCGAGAATTCGTTGCTGTGTTCTCATCCGGAGAAACAGCGGCAACCATTCTGGGAGGAATAGAATGACACAATCTCGTTTCACCAAGTCAGGCATGCTCAAGCGCCGCGACATTCTGAAAGGCTCTGCCGCTCTGGGTGTCACCGGTCTGTTGGGCGCGGGCCTGGCCCCGTCGTTTGCCAATGCATCAACGCCCAAGAAGGGCGGCAAGTTCACAGTGGCTCTCGGCCATGGGTCAACCACCGACACGCTTGACCCGGAACTGAACACTGGCACCGGTTTTCACGCGACCCTTGGGTTTACGATCCACAACTTTCTTGTTGAGACGGATTACAAAGGCAACGCTATTCCTGAGCTTGCTGAAAGCTGGGAAGCCTCGTCAGATGCGAAGGTATGGACATTCAAAATCCGCAAGGGTGTTGAATTTCATGATGGCCGTTCGGTCATGCCCAAAGATGTGCTGAACTCGATCAACATTCACCGTCGCGAAGATACCAAATCCTCGCTGAAGCCGGTTCTGTCCAGCATCACGGATGTGGCCATTGACGGGGACAACGTGGTCATAACTCTTGCGGGCGGCAACGCCGACCTGCCCTACATCATGGCCGACTTCCGTCTGCCGATCCTGCCGGCAGAGGGTGAGGGTGTAGACTGGAAGAACGGCGTTGGGGCCGGTGCCTACATGTTGAAAGACTTTGATCCCGGTGTCAGTGCAAACTGCGCCCGCAATCCGAACTACTGGAAGTCGGACCGCGCACATTTTGACGAAGTCGAGATTCTGACCATTGCGGATCAGGCTGCGCGGACCAATGCGCTGGTCACTGGAGTGGTTGATGCCATTGACCGGGTTGATCTGAACACCGTCGATCTGATGAAACGCAGCGGCAACGTCAAAGTGATCGAAACCAATGGTGGCACCCATTACACTCTGCCAATGAACGCAACTGCCGCACCGTTTGACGATGTGAACGTGCGATTGGCTTTGAAGTACGCCGTGGACCGTCAGGCAATTGTTGACACAATCCTGAGTGGGTACGGCTCGGTCGCCAATGACCAGCCTCTGGCCCCAACACATAAGTATTACAACGCTGAACTTGAGCAGCACACCTATGACCCCGACAAGGCCAAGTTCTACCTTGATAAAGCGGGTGTTTCGAATCTGTCAGTTGAGATTGACGTGGCCGACGCGGCTTATGCAGGGGCGGTCGACACCGCCGTTCTGTTCAGCGAACACGCCAAGGCGGCTGGGATTGATCTGAAGGTCAATCGCCATCCGAATGACGGCTACTGGTCCAAAGTATGGATGCAGAAATCGTGGTCAGCGTCTTATTGGGGTGGCCAACCCACAGCCGATCTGGCCATGAGCCAGGCCTTCCAGAGTGAGTCTTCGTGGAACGAAGGGTTCTGGAAAAACGATAAGTTTGACCAACTCTTGGTTACAGCGCGGGCAGAGCTGAACGAAGCCAAGCGCAAAGAAATGTACGGCGAAATGCAGCGCCTGATCAGCGAAGAAGGCAGCGTAATCATCCCGATGTTTGCCAGCAATGTTTATGCGATTTCCGATGGCATTCAGCATGGCGAGCTAGAGCCTCGCTGGGCGCTGGACACCCGCCGTTGCGCAGAACGCTGGTGGCACGCCTAAACAGCGCCATCGCGCCATAGTGGAAATCACCAGACTCCCCTTTGTGTGGTTTTCGCTCTCCCCAGGGCTGCATCATCTCTGATGCGTGCAGCCCACTTTTTCCTGGTGTGCCTGTTTCGTGTTCCCGGGCGCGATGCCTTTAGTGTTCGGACGGCTCATCGACCCTTTCCACGAAAGCGCGTGTAACAGTATGAACCTCGACGAATACTCTCAATATGATGCCTGCGGGTTGGCAGAACTGGTTCAAAAGGGGGACGTCACCCCAAAGGAATTGGCCCAGCTGGCTGCAAAGGGTGTCGAACGGGTAAACCCAGCGCTTAACGCCATTGTCGAGTTTTATCAGGATCGTTTGGACAACGGGTTTGATCAGACATTGCCCGACGGCCCCTTCCACGGCGTGCCGATGTTGAACAAAGACCTTTCAGCAGGCGAAGCCGGATGCCTTGAGGAAATGGGCAGCCCTTTGGCCAAGGGACGGGTCATGCAGGAAGATAGTCTGGTCTTTTCGCAGTTTCGAAAGGCTGGTTTCTTCAATTTGGGCCGCGCGACAACGGCAGAGTACGGTCTTTTGGGGATCACCGAGAACCGTGCCACCGGGATCACCCGCAACCCCTGGGACACAAATTGCACACCGGGCGGATCTAGCGGTGGATCGGCCGCCATGGTCGCTGCAGGGGCCGTGCCACTGGCCAGTGGGGGTGACGCGGGCGGTTCCATCCGGGTGCCAGCCGCTTACTGCGGCATTGTTGGCCTGAAACCATCGCGAGGGCGCATTTCGCAAGGCCCTGCCAGATCTGATGCCCATGTCGGGATATCCACCCCCTTCGCACTGACGCGCAGCGTGCGTGATTGTGCTGTTCTGCTGGACTGTCTCAGCGTTGGTCATGCAGGCGATCCTTATCGCATGCCACTACCGGGTGCGCCTTTCCAAACGTCCTGGCAGGACAACACCGGTCCCTTGAAAGTCGCCTATCTGACCGAGTCTTGGTATGGCTACGACACAAATGCCGCCGCCCATGCGAGCGTCATGAAAACCGTCGACTTCCTGCGGCAGGAAGGCCACGAGGTGGTGCAGGACGGACCCCAAATTGATTATCAGGCCTTTATTAACGCGGCGCTGAATGTCTGGAGCGCAGGACTTGTTGTGAACCTCAAGTCATTGGCCGAACGGTTTGATCGCCCGAACATATCCGATCATGTCCTGAGCAGCACAGCCCGCTTTTTTGAACGTGGCTGTGAGATTTCAGCCGAGACATATATCCGGTCTTTGATGGTATTTCAGGAGGTTACTGCCGCCATCGGATCTCTGTTTGAAACTTATGATCTCTTGGTTTTGCCCATGACCCCGCGGTCCGCACCGCCGGTCAGCTTTTATGACCCAGAGCCCGGCGCGGAGATTGATTTTGCACAATGGCACAACAGCGTTTATGCCAATGATGTGTTTGCAGGTGTGTTTAACGTTTCTGGCAATCCGGCCATTTCATTGCCCCTGCACTATGATGAAACCGGAATGCCTATGGGTGTTCAGATTGCCGCACCATTTGGCGATGAGGCCAGACTTTTGCAGATATCCCGGCAGTTTGAACAGGCCTTTCCCTGGGCTGGTAAAACGCCCCCGGTGCATGTGACAAAACCCCTGTCTAGCAACGGAGACATGACATGATTGCCTTGATCCAACTGATCCTGTCACGCGTGGCATTGGGGTTGCTGACCCTGCTGATCGTGTCGGCGGTGATCTTTTTGTCGGTCGAGCTTTTGCCGGGGGATCTGGCGCAGGAAATACTGGGCCAGCGTGCCACCGAGGAATCCGTGGCCGCCATGCGCCGGGATCTGGGGTTGGACCGGCCATTGATCGAACGCTATGTCTCATGGCTTGGCGGTGCGTTGCGTGGAGATTTCGGGGTGTCGCTGGCCAATGGCCGCGCCATTCAGGACCTTATCGGTGAGCGGTTTATCAACACCCTGTTGCTGGCAGCCTACACCGCGTCCATTGCAGTGCCGGTCGCGATCAGCCTTGGACTTGCCGCAGCTCTTTATCGAAATTCGATCTTTGACCGCATGGTGAATGTCACAACCCTGATCACAATCTCGTTCCCTGAGTTTTTTGTCGGCTACATCCTGATCCTGTTCCTGTCGTCCAAGCTGGGCTGGTTTCCGGGGATTTCGAACATTCGCGGGGATGTCGGGTTCTTTGAGTTCCTATACAAAACCTTCCTGCCCGCGCTGACGCTGACTCTGGTGATCACCGCCCACATGATGCGGATGACGCGGGCTGCGATCATCAATCTTCTGGCACGCCCCTATATCGAGATGGCCGATCTCAAGGGTATGCCGCGCCGTCGGATCATCCTGAAACACGCTCTGCCAAATGCACTGGCCCCGATCATCAATGTGATCGCCCTGAACATGGCCTATTTGATCACCGGCGTGGTGCTGGTCGAAGTGGTGTTTGTCTACCCGGGACTGGGGCAATTGCTTGTCGACAGCGTCTCAAAACGGGATGTCACAGTTGTTCAGGCCGCCTGTCTGATCTTCGCCTCGGTCTACATCATATTGAATCTCACTGCGGATGTTCTGTCGATCGTGACCAACCCGCGCCTGATGCATAAGAAATAGGTGACGCATGTGGAATGACCTGAAAAAAGCCCCACTGACCGCCTGGTTTGGCATCGTCACAATCGCCTTTTACATTGTGCTGATTATCTTTGCCGATGTTCTGGCGCCGTTTGATGAAACGTCGATTGTTGGACGCAAGTTCGAACCCTGGGGGGCCGAGTTTCTTTTGGGCACGGACAATCTGGGCCGCGATATGCTGTCCCGTCTGATTTACGGCGCGCGGAACACGGTCAGCATTGCGTTGGTGACCACGATGATCACCTTTGCGCTTGGGGTGTTCATGGGCCTGATGGCAGCAACGCTTGGGGGCTGGCTGGATCAGCTGATCTCGCGGCTTGTTGATGTGCTGATGTCGATCCCCATGCTGATCTTTGCCCTGCTGCTGTTGACGATCTTTGGCACCAATGTGGTCAGCCTTGTTTTGGTGATTGCCATCCTGGATTCAACGCGCGTGTTCCGGCTGGCGCGCGCCGTGGCGATGGACGTCATCGTGATGGATTTCTTTGAAGCGGCACAGCTGCGCGGAGAAGGCCTGTTGTGGCAAATCCGGCGTGAGATTCTGCCCAATGTCATGCCACCCCTGATCGCGGAATTCGGCCTGCGGTTCTGTTTCGTGTTTCTTGTGATCTCGGCCCTGTCGTTCCTGGGATTGGGCATTCAGCCCCCGACCGCAGACTGGGGGTCGATGGTGCGCGACAACGCGACACTGATCACTTTTGGCGAAGTGACGCCCTTGTTGCCCGCCGCCGCCATCGCCTGGCTGACCATCGCCGTCAACTTTGTGGTCGACTGGAAACTTCACCAGGCTTCCGGCCTGAAATCCTGAGGAACAAGACATGTCAGACATTCTTTTGGATATCAAAGGGCTAAAAGTCGAAGGCAAATCCGCCGACACATGGCAGCAGATCATAAACGGGGTCGACCTGACCCTGAACCGAGGTGAGGTGATTGGCCTGATTGGCGAATCCGGTGCCGGCAAATCGACTCTGGGCCTTGCGGCGATGGGCTATGCCCACGACGGTTGCCGCATTTCTGGTGGGTCGGTCAATTTCGACGGGATTGATTTGCTGAACCTGTCGTCTGCTCAAAGCCGGGGTCTGCGCGGCAAGCGGATTGCCTATGTTGCGCAATCTGCGGCGGCCAGTTTTAATCCGGCGCACCGAATTATTGACCAGTACACAGAAGGCCCCGTGGTGCACAAAGTCAAAGGCCGAACAGAGGCGAAGAAAGAAGCTGAGGTTCTGTTTGAGAAGCTGCAACTTCCCAATCCGCACACCATTGGATTTCGCTATCCGCATCAGGTCTCGGGGGGGCAACTGCAACGCGCCATGACGGTCATGGCCATGTCCTGTAAACCGGACCTCATTATCTTTGACGAGCCGACAACGGCGCTGGATGTGACGACTCAGATCGAAGTTTTGTCGGCGATTCGCAACATCGTCGACGAGTTCAACACAGCCGCGATATACATCACCCATGATCTGGCCGTGGTGGCCCAGATGGCCGACAGGATCAAAATTCTGCTCAAGGGTGATCAGGTCGAAGAGGCCCCCACCGCCGAGATGCTGGACGCCCCACAAGAGGAATACACCAAATCTCTTTGGGCCGTTCGCAGCCTCAAGTCACCGATAAAACCAGCGCCAGCCAAAGGCGATGTTCCCTTGATACAGGTACAGGGAGTGACAGCCGCCTACGGCAAAGTCCCGGTGCTGCATGACGTGAGCTTTGATATCCACAAAGGGCGCACGGTCGCTGTTGTGGGAGAATCCGGGTCGGGGAAATCCACTGCCGCGCGGGTTATCGCCGGGCTCTTGCCACCCAGCGAGGGGCAGGTTCTGATCGGCGGTGAAGCCTTTCCCACGCATTTTAAACAGCGTAGCAAGGCCCAGTTGCAACAGGTTCAGATGATCTATCAGATGGCCGACACGGCGCTGAACCCCAAACAGAAGATCAGCGAAATCATTGGTCGCCCTGCGGAATACTACCTTGATCTCAAAGGCAAAGCGGCACGTGAGCGGGTGCGCGATCTGTTGTTTCAGATCGAACTGGAGCCGGATCAGTTTATCGACCGTTACCCGTCTGAGCTGTCAGGTGGTCAAAAACAGCGCATCGGTATTGCCCGCGCTTTGGCGGCTGAGCCCAGCTTCATTATCTGTGACGAGGTCACTTCGGCGTTGGATCAGCTTGTGGCCGAGGGCATCCTGCGTCTGTTGCAAAAACTGCAAGGTGACCTGGACCTCACTTATATGTTCATCACCCATGACCTGGCCACCGTGCGCGCGATTGCGGATGATGTGATCGTAATGAAAGACGGAGCACTTGTAGAAATGGGGTCGCGGGAAGACATCTTTGCCCCACCACATCCAGATTATACCGAGCTATTGTTAAGTTCAGTCCCTCAAATGGATCCGAATTGGTTGACGACCGTCTTGAACGGTCGGGCACAAGAGAGGTGAAGCTGCAGCGTGTCGCCTTCGCCATTGCTCGTCTGTGATAAGTCATCTGCGGCCATGCGATCTATTTGTGCACGTTTGCCGGTCGTTTCTCCATGGTGGTAAAAGAGATCGCTACACTAATTCGGCATTGCGCCGTCCTTGGAGCGCTCTCAAATTTAAAAACGGCCCGACCTCTGTAGAAATCCAAATTTGTGTCAAAATTTGCTACGAGTGGCCGGTGGCGTACATGCAATGTGTCCGGCATTGGTCGCTCAGAAAGCGCGGAATTTTTGAGGAAGAAATTGATCGGCTTCCACCTGGATCGACAATTTTCTGCGGCTGTGCTTTCGGTCAAAAAAAAGGGGCTCAAAGCGGGCATTTGGATATTGCGGAAGCCTTTTTCAGAACGTCTGTTTCTAGGTCTTGATCAACTGACTGATCTTACACCGCTAAGTCCACCCATACCGGCACGTGATCCGAAGGCTTCTCTCGGCCACGGATTTCCTTGTCGATCTGACAGTCCAGCAACAGGTCGGCGCACTGGGGGCTCAGCAAGAAGTGGTCGATACGAATACCATTGTCACGGTTCCATGCGCCGGCCTGATAATCCCAGAACGAATAATGCTCGGGTCCTTGAGTGCGGGCGCGGAATGCTTCGGTAAAGCCAAGGTTCATCAACCGGCGGAACGCCGCGCGACTTTCTGGGCGGGCCAGCGCGTCTTCCTGCCAGACTTCGGGGCTGCGGGCATCTTCGTCCTGCGGGATGATATTGTAGTCACCCGCCATCAAAAACGGTTCTTCTGCAGACAACAATTCCTGCGCGCGCGCGTGCAGACGCTCCATCCAGCTCAGTTTATAGTCATATTTAGGGCCGGGGCAGGGGTTGCCGTTGGGCAGATAGAGCCCGCAAACCCGAATGGCTGTGTCGCCCATCACCGTGGCCTCGATCCAGCGCGCCTGCTCGTCTTCGGCGTCGCCGGGCAGACCGCGCGTGACATCCTCAAGGGGCAGCTTGGACAGGATCGCCACACCGTTGAACGACTTTTGCCCGTGGGTTTCGACCTGATAACCACGATCTTCAAAGATTTCGCGCGGAAAAGCCTCATCAACGGATTTGATTTCCTGCAGCAGGGCGACGTCCGGTTGGGCCTCGTCGAGCCACTGTGGCAGCGCATTAATCCGGGCTTTGATGCCGTTGATGTTGAATGTCGCGACTTTCATTGAGGTCTCCTTGCCCGGCGTGGTCCTTGTATCCCGCACATGGTGATGGCTGGCAAGGGGGCTGTGGCAGAGAAAATCCGCAAACCCAAACACGGAATCGAGTCGCACTGCGAGGGGGGATTCGCCATGGAAGGGCATTGATTTGGATTCAACTTAAGCGGTACTTTGGTAAAGTGTGGCAAAAAGTGGGCTAAATTGCGTCAAAAATGAGGCAGCAAAAAGAGACTAAAAAGGTCATAATATCAATTGGATAGATTGTTTCATCTTTAATCGCTCTCAAACCTTGCGCACCAAAAACGAGAAAAAATGATTTGCAAAACCCGCTTAACGTGCAAGCGTGATGGTGCTCAAAACTTCAACCTGGAGGGTTACCAATGCTCGCTCAAAAATCTGTCGAAATGGTTAACGAAACGTTTGCAAACCGTGCGCAACATCGCTCGGGAACAAGCATGCATGACGGCCTGAACACCGAACTGTTCACATCGGGATTGTCACCCGAGATGGCCTCGGACGCAATGGCTGGTGATGGTGCCGAGATGTTTACATCTGGTTTGGTCCAGATGTTCACCTCGGGCCTTGCGCCCAGTGCTACGGCAGAAACGACCGCAGGTGAGGGGCTTGAGATGTTTACATCAGGCCTCAGCGCAAGCGGCACGTCGACAGAGGTCGGGGATGCAACAGAAATGTTCACATCCGGTCTCGTGCAAATGTTCACTTCGGGTCTTGCCCCAAGTGCAACGGCACAAACAACATCAGGTGAAGGCCTGGAAATGTTCACCTCGGGCCTTGCGGCCAGTGGCACCTCTGCGGATGCGGGTGACGCCACCGAGATGTTCACTTCAGGTCTGGTTCAGATGTTCACTTCGGGCCTTGCGCCCACAACCACTGCTCGGGCGGACGCCGGAGAAGGTGCCGACCTGTTCACCTCAGGTCTTTAAGCCCAACTGCTTACCGGAACGGGGCGCGGGGTCGCGCCCCCTGTCACCAGGGAGACTGACATGACTAACATTGTTCAACTCAACGTCCCGTCCCGGCGGCAACCCGCATCCGAGCGCCACGGCGCTCTCATGCACAGTTTTGCCAGCTTTCGTCGCTTTGGGGACGATGTGTTCTGGCTCAAAGAAAATGCCGAGCTGCTGAATATCCTGGAATGCACAGGTGCGCAGGTCGACGACGACGCATTGACCGCCTTTGCTGGGTTTTATGACAAGGTCGAAAACCGCCTGCAGTTTTTCCCCCAATACTATCGCTTTTTACTGTCGATCTGCCTTGACCTTGAAGACCTTGGAATACCGGGTGACAAGGGGGCTGCTTTGGTAAAATGGGTTGCAGATCAAGGATTTGCTCAGGCTGAGCTGTCTGACCTCCAACGCCTCGAGGCCCGCCGCCTGATGGCGCGGCGCGGGGTTGATCCTCTGGCGGGGGATACCGGCCTTGAGGATCGGATGCGCAGCTTTATCGCGCGCTCTGCCACCTTTTCGATGCCCAACAAAAAGGCTGCATACGAGCTGACCCACGCGGTGTTCTATCTGTCCGAATATGGCCGCAAAGACCCCATGCTGGACGCTGAAACGCGGACCTCGCTTGAATTTACCGGTCTTCTGGCCTTCATCGAACAAAACGCTGACTTGCTGGCCGAGATTTGCATCGCACTGCGTTTTGGCGGCTTTGATGTGCCCGAGGTCTGGGAGACCTGGCTTTTGCGCCACACACATCGCTTCGATGTGCAAACCGATCAGAAAACCACCCCAAATGATGATTACCACGAATTTTTGGTTTGTAACTGGATGCTGTCTGTCACCGGTCATCAACCCTTTGCCAAAACGTTGAAATCGGAACGCATGGCCTTTTTCCGCCCCGATGGAGTGTCTGGCCCACTACGCGAGCTTTCGGAATGTATGTTCAAGCTCACGGACCGCAGCGACGATTGGGAGACAATGCGCCCGGTGGTTCTGGACCACCTGTCCGAAGACGCACAGGCCGTTATGTCCTGGGCAGAAACCTCCTCGGACAAATTTAGCGCCTTTTTCCAAGGCTTTGCCCGCACTGGTCGTGCGTTGGCGGTGATGTGATGGCCCTCTGGAACAAAGGCGCGCTTGCGGGAACCGGATTGGTTCTTCTCTACACGCTGGCAATTTCTTCGGCCGATGCGATCACGAAATTCATCGCTGCCGGATATGCCGCCCCCCAGCTTTTTGCGTTTTCCGGGGCCATCGTGGTGGGGCTCAGCTGGGTGTCCGCGCGCGCCAGCGGTGAAACCCAGTCTTTGCGCACCTCTTGTCCGCGCGCCATGGCGCTGCGGGCCTTGCTTACCGTTATCGGATCGGTGGCCTTCTTTTACGCCTTTCGCTTTCTGCCCTTTGCGGAAGTCTTTGTTTTCATTGGCATGATGCCCATCTTTGCCGGATTGTTTTCCGCCCCCATCTTGGGCGAGTACGTGCGCCCCGTGGCATGGGCGGCGCTTGCTGCGGGCTTCATTGGCGTGTTGTGCCTGTTTCCGGGCGGGATTGCTTCGGTTTCCTTTGGCCATCTGGTGGCACTGTTTGCCTGTCTCTGTGGCACGCTGTCCATGGTGTTGGCGCGCTTCATCGGTCGGTATGAGGCCAATTCGCTCGCTCAGGTGTTCTTTCCCAATGCCGCGCTTTGTGTGGCGATGGCGATGGTTTTGCCTTTTGTGTACAAACCGATGCCCCTTGGGGATCTGGGATGGGTCGGGGCTTATGCCGTGTTTTTGTTTGCCGCGCGCTGGCTGCTGGTGGTGTCACTGCGCTTGCTTGCTGCCTATGCCGTCACACCTTTGATGAATCTGCAATTTGTCTGGATGGTTGTCCTGGGCGCTGTGTTCTTTGGCGAAGTGCCTGCCTCCAACATCTATCTTGGTGTGGCCATCGTCATCGGGTCGGGCGTGTTCCTGATCTGGGATCAGATGCAACCCACCAAAGACAAGGCGGTGGCCATCCCTTTGTCACAACGCTTCAGCCTGCGCCTGTGGCAGCCCAGAAGATACACGAAGATCGTCAGGTAAAATTCTGATTTAGATCGAAAAACTGGTTCCGCATCCGCACGAGCTTGACGCGTTGGGGTTGTCGATTACAAACCGTGCCCCAATCAGTTCTTCGCTGAAATCGATGACGGCATTGGCCAGAAATGGCATTGACACGGAATCCACAATGACCTTTTCGCCGTTGCTTTCCAGAACCATGTCATCCTCGGCCGGCGTGTCCAGCTTGATCTCGTATTGAAACCCGGAACATCCCCCACCTTCGACGGCAACACGCAAGGCCTGACCCTGATCTGCCGCACCAATTTCGGCAAGACGTTCATAGGCTCGGTCGGTCACTTTGGGCGGAAGGTTCATTGTGTCTCTCCTGACAGGCTGAACAGGTTACAGGTTCGCGGGAATTTGGCCGGTTTCCAAGGCAGCCACCCTGCAATATAGAAACCTAAGGGACAGGCCACAAGGACCAGATCGATGAGAGCGTCATATGCCTCGGATCCCAGTACCGCCAGGGGACGGCGTGTCAGGGAAGAGGAAAGCACTTTTCGCTCCTGCTTTCAGCGGGATCGCGACCGGATCATCCACTCTAGCGCCTTTCGGCGACTGAAGCACAAAACCCAGGTGTTTGTTGAACACGAGGGCGATTATTATCGCACACGTCTGACCCATTCCATTGAGGTGGCGCAAGTTGCACGCACCATTTCCGGGGCTTTGGGGCTAAATGCTGAGCTGACCGAGGCCGTGGCGCTGGCCCATGATCTTGGACACACGCCCTTTGGCCACACTGGTGAAGACGCGCTGCACCTTTTGATGCAACCCTACGGTGGGTTTGACCACAATGCGCAAGCCATTCGTATCGTAACCTCGCTCGAACGTCATTATGCCGGGTTTGATGGGCTCAATCTGACGTGGGAAACGCTCGAGGGCATTGCCAAGCACAACGGGCCGGTTGTGGGCAATTTGCCTTATGCGCTGGCTGACTACAACGCTGTGCATGACCTTGAGCTGCACACATACGCCAGTGCTGAGGCCCAGGTGGCCGCCCTTGCAGACGATATTGCCTATAACAATCACGATCTGCATGATGGCTTGCGGGCCGGGCTGTTCACAGAAGCAGATATTCTGAACCTGCCCATCATTTCAGAGGCTTACGACGGAGTTGATCGATTGCATCCGGGGCTGGATGCCAACCGTCGTCGCCACGAGGCGTTGCGACAAGTGTTCGGCGTGATGGTCGGCGACGTGATCGACACCTCGCGGGACCTGCTGCAAGCCAGTGGTGCGCAAAGCGTTGAGGAAATTCGCGCCAACAAAGCACCCGTGATCCAATTTTCCACCGCGCTTTGGTCTGATCTGCAAGAAATCCGCCACTTTTTGTTCACCCGCATGTACCGGGCGCCATCGGTGATGATGAAACGGGCCGAGGTGACCAAAATTGTCGAGGATTTGTTCCCGTTGTTTATGGGCAATACCGCTCTGTTGCCCGAAAACTGGCAGGCGGATCTGGCGCATGCCCCTGATAAAACCCATGTGGCACGGATCGTGTCAGACTATCTTGCCGGTATGACCGATCGCTATGCCTTACAGGAACATGCGCGGCTGTTTGGATCGGTCTGAACCGGGTCTGATCGGTTGACCTGACCGCCCACGGTGATAAACCCGGCCCAAATCATTTAGGACGGGTCTCATGAACCTTTTCACCGATATTCGCACGCTGGTGATCGGCGCGCTGGAACAGATGACTTCCGAAGGCGTGCTGCCTGAAGGTCTGGACTTTGCCAATGTGGCGGTTGAGCCTCCGCGCGACGCCGCACATGGCGATATGGCGACCAATGCCGCGATGGTGTTGGCCAAGCCTGCCAGGATGAAACCACGTGATATTGCTGACGTGCTGGCCGCCAAACTGGCCGAAGACGCCCGCATTATCAGCGCCGAAGTTGCCGGTCCGGGGTTTTTGAACCTGCGCCTGGCACCCACGTTGTGGCAAGGACTGGTCAAAGACGCCGTTCAGGGCGGCGCTGACTTTGGCCGCTCGTCCATGGGGCAGGGGCTCAAGGTCAATGTCGAATATGTTTCCGCCAACCCCACCGGGCCACTGCACGTTGGTCACACCCGTGGGGCGGTGTTTGGTGATGCTCTGGCGTCCCTGCTGGATTTTGTCGGCTACAACGTCACCCGTGAGTATTACATCAATGACGGCGGTGCGCAGGTCGATGTGTTGGCACGTTCGGTATACCTGCGTTACCTCGAAGCCTTTGGCAAAGAGGTCGCGTTTGAGGATGGCACCTATCCCGGTGACTATCTGATCCCGGTTGGTCAGGCACTAAAAGACAAAGTCGGCGATGCTTACGTCGATCAACCCGAAGACGTCTGGCTTATCGAAATCCGCGAATACGCGACCGAGGCGATGATGGACCTGATCCGGGCTGATCTCAAAGCTCTGGGCGTTGAGATGGATCTGTTTTATTCCGAAAAATCGCTTTACGGCACAGGCCGGATCGAAGCCGCACTACAGGCACTTGATGACAAGGGTCTGATCTATGAAGGCGTGCTTGAACCACCCAAGGGCAAAAAGCCCGAAGACTGGGAGCCGCGCGAACAAACCTTGTTCAAGTCGACTGAACACGGCGATGACGTGGATCGCCCCGTCAAAAAATCAGACGGCGGATGGACCTATTTCGCACCAGACATCGCCTATCATTATGATAAAGTTTCCAGAGGCTTCGACGCTCTTATTGATGTGTTCGGGGCTGACCATGGTGGCTATGTCAAACGCATGAAGGCAGCGGTTTCTGCGCTGAGTGACGGCAAGGTGCCGCTCGACATCAAACTGACCCAGCTGGTGAAACTGTGGAAAGACGGTGAGCCGTTCAAAATGTCCAAACGGGCAGGTACGTTCATTACCTTGCGCGACGTTGTCGATCAGGTTGGCGCGGATGTGACCCGGTTCCACATGCTGACCCGCAAAAACGACGCACCGCTGGACTTTGATTTCGACAAGGTGCTGGAACAGTCCAAGGACAATCCGGTTTTTTATGTGCAATACGCCCATGCGCGGGTCTGTTCGGTTCTGCGCAAAGCTGCCGAGGCCGGGATTGCGGCGGATGACGCCACGTTGATGGCGGCGGACCTGTCGAAACTGGACAGCGACGCAGAAATCACCGTTGCCAAAAAGATCGCCGAATGGCCCCGTCTGGTTGAGATTGCAGGGCGCACCAATGAACCCCACCGCGTGGCGTTTTACCTCTATGAACTGGCCAGCGAACTGCATGCCTTTTGGAACAAAGGCAACGACGACGTGTCCTTGCGCTTCATCCAAGAGGGTGATGCAGCCACATCTCAGGCGAAAATCGCACTCGCACGTGCCGTAGCCGTTGTTATTTCTGCCGGTCTTGGTATTCTTGGCGTAACTCCTGCGCAGGAGATGCGGTAACCAAGCTGCACATGTCGCGGGGTTGAGGCAAAGGCAAGATGACCCCGACGACAATGCATCGTCGTGGCAGTGAGGCGATGATGGTAGAGATTCCGATTTCGGAACAACAGGTTGTACCTGATAAGGCGCGCTCTTTGGGGCCGCTTGTCAACTGGGCTGGCGCGCTTACCAGTCTGGCTTTGGTGGTCGGCACGGGTGTGTGGAGCTACAAACTTTTGATGCGCGACGTCAGCGGTGTGCCGGTGGTGCGTTCGGTTGAGGGTCCGATGCGTGTTCAACCCGAAGAACCCGGCGGGCGGCAAGCTGCCCATCAGGGACTGTCAGTGAACAGCGTTGCCGCCGATGGATCGGCTGCGGCCCCGGCAGACCGGCTTACACTCGCGCCAGCGCCGATCGATCTGAGCAACGAAGATGCCAAGATTCAGAATGCCAGCCTGCCAGGGGGTGAGACAACGACGGCAAAAGAAGCTCGCAAAACCGACCAAAGCGATATCGTCGCGCCACCACCGCTGGCCAGTGGGAAAATCGAAGCTATCGAAGCCTTTGCTCAGCAGATTGCCAATGATGTGGAACCTCTCAGCCAATCTGGCCCGGCAGATACCGATCCGGTCAAAGTATCACTGGGGGATGTCGAGGTTTCAGAACCTGAGGCGAAACCGGAACCCAGTACCCCGAAAGTAAAGTTTACCAACGGTGTCAGCCATTCCCTGCGTCCGCATTTGCGACCCGAGGGATTGGGGAAAACCGAAAAAGTGGCCTCCGCTACGGCGACCGCTGATGCGCCCGCGTCTGTTGTCGACGCCGCGTCGATCCCTGTGGGAACCCACCTGGTGCAGCTTGGCGCTTATGCCAGCTCTGAAATGGCGGCCGAAGAATGGACCCGGCTCAGTGCTCGGTTCAGCGACTATCTGGGCGACAAAACTCAGGTCATTCAGGAGGCCCAAAGTGGTGGACGCGTGTTTTATCGCCTGCGTGCCATGGGGTTTGCTGATCTCAGCGATGCGCGGCGGATGTGTTCCGCGCTCAAGGCCGAGCGGGCAGATTGCATCCCGGTTACTGTGAGGTGAGCTATATTGGTGCCACCATTCTGGGCTGTGAAGGACTTCGGCTAACTTCCGGGAAAAAAACATTTTTTCGCAATGCACGCCCCTTTGGCTTTATCCTTTTTGCCCGAAATATCGACACCTCTGAGCAAATTCGGGCCCTCTGTGATGATCTAAGGTCTTGTGTCGATCACGAAGCCCCGATCCTGATTGATCAGGAAGGCGGGCGCGTTCAGCGACTGCGGCCGCCATTGGCCACTGAATGGACTCCCCCTTTGGACTTTGTCACTGCTGCGGGTCGAAATGCCGAACGTGCGATGTATTTGCGGTACCTGATCACGGCGCTTGAATTGCGATCTGTCGGGATTGACGCAAATTGTGCGCCGATGGTGGATGTGGCTTGTGACGTCACCCATCCGTTTTTGAAAAATCGCTGCTATGGTTCGGACGTCACGCACGTGTCGACGCTTGGGCGTGCGGTGGCGGATGGTCTGGCGGACGGTGGCGTATTACCGGTTTTGAAACACATTCCGGGTCACGGCCGCGCACAGGCCGACAGTCATCTGGATCTTCCACTTGTCTCGGCAAATGCAGACGAACTTAAACGCGATTTCGCGCCGTTTCGGGCGTTGAATGATCTGCCCATGGGAATGACAGCGCATTTGGTCTACGATGCTCTGGACGCGGCTCCCGCGACGACCTCACCAATAGTGATGCAATTGATCCGCGATAAAATTGGCTTTGATGGTCTGATCATGACCGACGACATTTCCATGAAGGCCTTATCAGGGCCATTGTCACAGCGCTCCTCGGCATCAATTGACGCAGGATGCGACGTGGTTTTGCACTGCAATGGCGATCTGCAAGAGATGGCCGAAGTGGTCGAAGCCGCTGGTGAAATGACACAGGTCGCACAGGTAAGGGCTCAAGCGGTTCTTGATGCCCGCAAAATACCTGTAACGCTTGACATTTCTGCGCTCACTGCCGAACTTGAGACCCTTATTTGACGGGCAGGGGCATGACTGAGAAATTCTCAGGCGAAATCCAAACAGAAGCAGTGGCAGCACGTCTGGCCGCCGAAGCACTGATCGTGGATGTGGATGGATTCGAAGGCCCTTTGGACCTTCTGCTGACCCTGTCACGCACTCAAAAAGTTGATCTGCGCAAAATATCGATCCTGCACTTGGCCCAGCAATATCTGGCCTTTGTCGAGAAGGCCAAACAATTGCGGCTTGAATTGGCTGCCGATTACCTTGTTATGGCGGCCTGGCTGGCGTTCCTGAAATCACGGTTGCTGCTGCCACCTGATCCCACCGAAGAGGGCCCGTCTGGCGAAGAACTGGCTGCGCATCTGGCGTTTCAGCTTGAGCGGTTGCAGGCCATGCGGGATGCGGCGGCCAAACTGATGGCCCGTGACCGTTTGGGGCGCGAATTTTTTGCCCGTGGCATTCCCGAAGACGTGACCCGCATTCGCAGTGTCACCTATACCGCAACGTTGTTGGATCTGATGCAGGGCTATGCACGCATTCGCACCCGTGATGATTTCCGCCCCTTCACCATGGATCGGGAGTCCGTTTTCACGATGGAAGAAGCGCTCGAGCGCATGCGAGGCATGATTGGCTATGCGGGGCAGTGGACGGATATCCTGAGCTACCTGCCGATTGGCTGGGAAAACGACCCCAAAAAGCGCCGCTCTGCCACTGCTGCCACCTTCGCCGCTTCGTTGGAACTTGCCAAAGAGGGCAAAGTTGAGATCCGGCAAACCGAGATTTTCGCACCAATTCAACTGCGCAAAAAAGATGAAAATCATGCCTGAAGAAATTGAAAGCAAAGAAGAAAGCCTGTTCGAGGCTCCGCCCATCGCCGAGCAGGAACGGATGTGTGAAGCCATTCTTTTTGCCAGTGCTGAACCTGTGTCAGTCAAAGAGCTGAATGACCGGATGCCGCATGGCTGCGACGCGGCCGAGGCGCTGGCACATCTGCGCAAACGCTATGAAGGTCGCGGTGTGCGGGTCACAAAAGTTGGCGATGCCTGGGCCATGCGGACGGCGCCGGACCTTGGGTTTCTCATGCAAAAAGAGATGGTCGAAACCCGCAAACTGTCGCGCGCCGCCATCGAAACGCTTGCGATCATTGCCTATCACCAGCCCGTTACGCGTGCCGAAATCGAAGAAATTCGCGGTGTGAGCGTGAGCCGCGGTACCGTAGATCAACTGCTCGAGATGGAGTGGATTCGCTTTGGACGGCGCAAAATGACTCCGGGTCGCCCAGTCACTTTTGTGGTCACACCAGAGTTTCTGGATCAGTTCGGTCTGGAAAACGCGCGTGACTTGCCCGGACTCAAGGAGTTGCGCTCTGCAGGCCTTTTGGAAAACCGTCCACCACCGGGCTCCATGCCCAAACTGGGCGAAGACGAGGACGCCGAAGAAGAGGCCACAGAAGGCCAGTCAGAATTGTTCGAAGACTGACCTTTGCGCCAATTATTGCCGACTGCCTTACAGTTTTCACAATTTGACGCTATTTTACGTCAAAGGCAGATTTAAAAAGAAGACAGTATTATGAACTCGAACCAACTAATTAATATGGTATTGCGAATATTTGTGCGCAAAGCGATGCGTTTTGGCATGAAAGCCGGAACCAAGGCTCTTTCATCCGAAGAAAGTGCCGGACGTGCGACCCCGCAAGACCAGCGCAGCGGGAAAATGACTCAACCAGACGCCCAACACACCCGTCAGGCGATGCGCATCACAAAAAAGATGACCCGTTTCTGAGCCTTTGCCTTGCCAATGCTTGATGTCTTAGGTTGCCTCGAGCACCAAACCGATTGAATGACGTAACCCCATTTGCACCGACTCGGTCGTTTCGTCTGAAAAACTGAGTTGAGCTACGGTTTTGTGCCAAACACACTTGAGAGCAGCAATCGCAGACCGCCCCGGCGCGCTGTCATTCATCCCGCCAACAGATACCATCCGCAAAAGGATCATCGGTAGGGCCCTTGAAACAGTGAATGGGGTTCGATACTTCGGGTGTGATCCAGATGGCATTCAGGGGATACCCCGATGAACAACCGCAGTGAAGAAACAGACAATCTTCGGCAAACAGCCCCCAAGTCCAAGGCTCTCGACGCTTTTGACCGAAAAATCCTGGCTGCGCTGTCTCAGGACGCGACCCGATCCTACGCCGATCTGGGGCGTGATGTCGGGCTTTCCGCCCCTGCCGTTCATGAGCGGGTCAAGCGTCTGCGCGCCACTGGGGTGATCAAACGCACCAGCGCTGATTTGAATGGGCCATCGCTCGGCAAAGATTTTCTGGCTTTTGTGCATGTTGAGGCCGCCGGCTGGGGCAAAACCGAAGGCATTTTGGAACTGGCTGACCTTCCGGAAGTGGAAGAAGTCCATGCCGTCACCGGTGACACCGGGTTGATTCTCAAAGTGCGCATGGATTGCCCCGAAGCGATGGAGGGGTTTCTTTGGCGGATTTACGACATGCCCGGTGTGCGCAGCACACGCACCTATGTGGTGCTTTCAACCCATCTGGAGCGCGGTGTTCAGGTCGGTGTTACCCCTGAATTGTCGCAAGGCACCAACATCAAATAGGGTCTACTTCATGCGAAAATGCTTGGATAACTTCAGGCCCTGACCCTGATAATTCGACGCGATTCCAGAGCCATAGAGCTGATCTGGCACGTCGGCCATGCGCTCGTACACCAAACGCCCGACGACCTGCCCGTGTTCCAGCACAAAAGGCGCCTCGTGACAGCGTACCTCAAGCACACCGCGTGATCCGGTGCCGCCAGCCGCATCATGACCAAATCCGGGGTCAAAAAAGCCCGCATAATGCACACGGAACTCGCCCACCATGGCCAAAAACGGCGCCATCTCGGCGGCATAGGCAGGGGGGATGTGCACAGCTTCGCGGCTCACAAGGATATAAAACGCACCGGGATCAAGGATGATCTGCCCATCTGATGAGTGCAGTTCTTCCCAATATTCCGACGGCTCGTAATGGCCGATGTTTTCCAGATCAATCACGCCGGTATGTGGTTTGGCCCGGTATCCAACTAGTGTTCCGCTGTCGGGTTTGAGATCGACCGAAAAACCCAGGCCTTCGTCAATGACGGCATCTCCATCCACAAGCGGAGAGCGCTCGTGCAGAACACGCAAGTCAGCGTCGCTTAGAATGCTTTGCCCCTGACGGAACCGAATTTGGTTCAGCCGCATCCCGGGGCGCACCAGAACCGAGAAGGATCGTGGGCAAATCTCGGCATACAGCGGACCGCTATACCCCTGAGAAATACGGTCAAATTCTGTGCCACCATCCGTGATCGTACGGGTCAAAAGATCAAGCCGTCCGGTCGAACTTTTGGCGTTTGCCACGGCCTGAACATCGTCCGGCAGGTTCAGGCTTTCCATCAAGGGCACAACATAGACGCAGCCCTTTTCCAGAACCGCACTTCCTGTGAGATCGATGCGATGCATCTCAAACTCTTCCAGACGATCCTTGACGCTGCGACCATTTCCCGCCAGGAACGAAGCGCGCACGCGGTACGCGACGGTGCCAAGTCGCAGGTCCAGACTGGCAGGCTGCACTTGCCCATCGACAGCCGGAAGATCTGTTACGATCTGACCAGAGTCCAACATGTTTTCAATAGTTTGGCTAGGCAATACACCTGTCATCGTCGTTCCCCAGAATGCAAAAAACGCCCGGGCCTTGCGGCGCACGGGCGGTTTTGAGTGGTCGGGCTAGCAGCTACGGGAAATATTTGAAAATCAGTCACTTAACCTAATTCCGCCCTACAAATGCGCGCTAAAATCTTGTTGAACCGCATGCTGTTTTGATCATGAACACCACTACCCAAGGCTTCGTATAGCAGTGAAGCATGCTAAAAAGGAACAAGAAAAGCTAATCGCACGTTATTGATGTGAGTGAAAAATCGGAAGCACGGGCTAAACATGGAAGGGTGTTCGGAAAGAGACAATCCGTTATTACTCTGGCCACTTTAGAAAGGGTTCTTGGTCACTCTGAACCGCGTCGGGTTTGCCGGAGGCTCCAGCTCATGAGTAGGATGGAGCATCATGAACAAGACAACGCACAAATATTCACCTGAAGTGCGCGAACGTGCCGTGCGGATGGTTTTGGACGGCGCAGAACGGCATGAGAGCCGTTGGCCGGCCATTGTGTCGATTGCGTCGAAGATCGGCTGTGCGCCTCAGACGCTAAACGAATGGGTCAAGAAGGTCGAAGTCGATACTGGCCAGCGAGGCGGTATCACGACCGAACAGGCCGAGAAGATGAAGGCCTTGGAGCGCGAAGTGTGCGAGCTCAAGCAAGCCAACGAGATCCTTTGCAAAGCGTCCGCATATTTTGCCCAGGCGGAGCTCGACCGCCCATTCAAACGATGATCCAGTTCATCGAAGATCACCGTGATGATCATGGGGCGAGCCAATCTGCCGTGTTTTGCCGATTGCCCCTGCACCGTTCTACGATCATTTGGCTATCCGCGCCAACCCTTCACATCTTTCAGATCGCGCCAAACGTGACGCAGAATTCAAGCCCGAGATTGAACCGGTCTTTGAGGAGAACCTCAAGGTTTATGGCGTGCGTACAATCTGGCACCAAATGCGCCGAGAAGGCTTTTACATTTTACGCTGCACCGTTGCCAGATTGATGAAGGACATTGGCATTGAAGGTGTCATTCGCGGCAAAAAACCAAAGACAACGGTGCTTGGCAAGGCGCTACCTTGCCCGTTGGAGCGCGTGAACCGGCAGTTCCATGCACCAGCACCGAACGTGCTCTGGGTCAGTGACTTTACCTATGTCGCGACGTGGCAAGGGTTCGTATATGTGGCGGCTCGCCATTGGGCTCGAACCAATGGCGCCGTCAATCGCTCGCTCATCGACGTATTTGCGCGGCGGATCGTGGGGTGGCGGGCCAGCCGCACAGCCAATGCGGGTTTCGTCTTAGATGCTTTGGAACAGGCCGTTCATCAACGTAGGCCAGAACAGGATCAACTCGTGCATCATTCGGACCGCGGGTCGCAATACTTGTCGATCAAGTACACCGAACGACTGGCGGAGGCGAAGGTCGCGCCGTCGGTTGGGAGTGTCGGGGATTCCTATGACAATGCCTTGACCGAGACGATCAACGGCTTGTTCAAGGCAGAAGTCATTCTTCGCTGTGGCCCTTGGCGTAGCTTTGATGCCGTCGAATATGCCCCCCCCGAATGGGTCGACTGGTTCAACAACCGCCGTCTTCTCGAACCCATCGGGAACACCCCACCAGCTGAAGCAGAAACAAACTTCTACGCTGCTCTGGAAAGATCAGACATGGCCGCGTAAATAAGGCAAATCAGCCTCCGGCAGACCCGGCGCGGTTCACTCAGTTCGATCTTGTGAATCCGATCTATTTCGCGTCTCGAGTAGGGTGACCCCCAGTTCGGGCCAAACCCTCCTATTCTTCTTGAAAACAAGGACAATGAGAGCTGCGTCCTTTATTGGCAATAATAATCAAATCAACCTGATTAACTCGATATGCCGAAGGGTAAAGGCCAAATTGCCATTATTTGATAATGCACCTTGATTGCTGTGCAATATCTAAAATGCGCATGAACCGGGGCTCGGCGTTTCCGCTGCTGGCGACATTCGACCAGAAGGACCCAAAGCCAGATGTTTGCGACATACTACATAACAAAGCCCATTTCATTCTTGCAGGCTTTGAACATACAGTCTTACAGACGATGCACCATTTTTACTCATCGGGGAGTACACAGCTATGTCGACGGCCATGCCGCAGCTTAGCATGTTGCAAGCATTTGAGGCCGCTGGGCGGCTGGGCAGTCTGAAAGCTGCAGCTGAGGAGCTAAACCTGACACCCTCGGCCATCAGCCACCGGATTTCTGCCCTGGAAAGCCGTTTGGATATAGCTTTGTTTGAGCCGAAGGGCCGCGGCCTGTCTCTGACACACGCTGGCAAGACCTATCTTGCGGGGGTGCGTTCCGGCCTGGATCAGATCAGCATCGCAGGCGACCAAATTCGGCATCAAGGGTTGTCGGGACCGCTAAAGATTCGTCTATATCCTACGTTTGCACATCGATGGCTGATTCCCCGGCTGGAAAGTTTTACCAGCCGCTATCCCGATATCGAAATGGACCTGGTCATTACCACTAGTCCATTCGATTTTTCGTCTTCCGATACTGACATTGCGATCGAATACACCAAACGGCCAATCGACAACTATGAATGCGTAAAGCTGCTGAGCGAAGAAGTCGTGGCGATTTGCAGTGAGCAGTTTCATATCGCCTCAGGGCGCCCCACCGATCCGAATGCTTTGAACAATTTGAACCGCATTCACAACCTGCTGCACCCCGAGGAATGGGACTGGTGGAGAGAAAAAGCTGGGGTAAAGGGTAACTTTTCAGCACGCGATCACAGAGTAAACTCACGTGATACAGCGATTGACGCAGCGGCTGCAGGTTTGGGAGTGGCCCTGGCGCGCCATCCTCTGATTGACGAAGAACTGACCACCAGGCGGGTCATTGCACCATTCGGAGTGTCTGCTTCTGACAGTAAATCATACTACTTCATTTCGACGCCAGAGCGACTGTCCATAGCCAGAGTTTCTGCCTTTCGAGACTGGATCGTGAGCCAGTCTAAAAGGGGCTGAAGTACGGATTTCCCGACCTGTTTTGCACCAACTGCTGAAAACGGCTCAACCTATGATGAGAACGTTTCACTATACTTTACAAATCAGATGATAAACTCTCACCTTTATTGAATTCTCTAAAGGATGATGAGATGGCGCGCCGCGGAAGAAATGTTGTGAAAGGGTCGGGCAAACTTGCCCAATCACCCTGGGGGCAACCCATAAATCGGTTTGGCCCAATCACTTTTGCGGCCGCAGAAGAGATTGAGGCACTTCACGATGCCTCGATGGAATTGTTGGAAAACACCGGCTTGTACGTGTTGTCCGAAAAAGCGTTGCGGCTGTATGAAGCCGCGGGCGCCAAGGTTGACTATAGCAACAACCGGGTTCGCCTTGGTCGCGACATGGTAAAGGCTTGCCTTGCCTCAGCGCCTTCCCAGTTTACGCTTCACGCCCGGAACCCGGATCGAAATCTGGAAATCGGTGGAAAGAATCTTACCTTTCTCACAGCGGCAACGCCGCCATACTGCTCTGACATTGATCGCGGCAGGCGGACCGGAAATTTCCAGGACATGTCTGATTTGCTGCGCTTGTGCCAAAGTCTGAACACCGTGCATGCCATGACCGGTTATCCGGTTGAGCCACAAGACCTGCCGGTTCCGACCCGACATCTCGATTGCTACGCGGCGTTCATTGAGCTGACCGACAAAGTCTGGCGGCCGTATGGAACAACTCCGGATGCGGTCAAGGACGGTCTCGAAATGATCTGTATTGCGCGGGGTATTTCGCGTGAGCAGCTGAAAAATGAGCCAAGTCTGCTCATCAACGTCAACATCAATTCGCCGCTCACTTTTGACGACACAATGTCTGATAGTCTGATTGAGATGTCCGAGATGGGGCAAGCGGTCATCGTCTCGCCGTTTACGCTGGCAGGTGCAACGTCTCCGGTGACAATGGAAGGCGCTCTGGCCCAGCAGAATGCCGAAGTTCTGTCGGGGATTGTGCTGACTCAAATTGTGCGCCCCGGGGCCCCTGTCGTTTATGGCGCATTCTCGTCAAATGTGGACATGAAAACCGGCTCGCCAGCATTTGGCACGCCCGAATACAACAAATGTGCGATTATCTCGGGGCAACTGGCCCGGCGGTATGGCCTGCCGTACAGATCCAGCAATATCAACTCTTCAAACGTCGTTGATGCGCAGGCCACATACGAATCCCAGATGTCGATCTGGGGGGCTTTTCTTGGTGGCGTAAACGTCTTTTTTCATGGTCATGGCTGGCTCGAGTCGGGGCTGACGACGTCTTTTGAAAAGTTGGTCATCGATTCCGAAATGTTGCAAATGATGACAGCGGCGATGAAGCCTTTGTCGTTTTCTGCAGAAAACCTGGCCGTCGAGGTCGTGGACGAAGTGGGCCCCGGAGGGCACTTTTTCGGAACGGCCCATACATTGGCCCGTTACCGCAATGCGTTCCATGCGCCCATGGTGTCCGACTGGAACAACTTTGAGAATTGGAACGAGTCCGGAGGTCTGGACGCCACGCAGCGGGCCAATGCGGTCTGGAAGCAGCTCTTGCAGGAATACACTCCACCGCCCCTCGAGGAAGACCGCCGCGAGGCAATCCATGCCTATGTGGCAAAGCGCAAAGCAGAAATTGAAACGATGAAAGCGGCGTGATGAACATGCAATCAAAGGCCTTGAAACGCCCTGATCTGGCCGATTTGGATGGCCAAAGCTATGATGTTGCTGTCATTGGCGGTGGAATTAACGGGGCTGGCACGGCGCAGAGTCTGGCGGCAAAAGGGTATAGCGTTCTGCTTGTCGAAGCACAGGATTTTGCTTCGGGCGCCAGCAGCAGATCTGCAAAGATGATGCATTTTGGATTGCGATATCTTGATCGCGGCGAGCCGATCTGGAACTACATCAAAAATCCCGCCTGGTTCATCCTTCAATGCAAACGCGCCCGGGATACGATGCGACACCGTGCCGAGCTTGTGCGCGACATGCCCGAGCGCCTGATCCCCTATACGATGTATGTGCCCATCTATAAGGAAGATTTTGTTGCACCGTGGCAAATCGAAATGGGCCTGCGGTTGATGAATGCGATTTCACGATGCAGCACACCAGCCGAGTGGCGTCGCCTGTCCAGGTCAGAAATGGACACCACACCTTTTGTGGCCGATGCGCGCGACCGCGATCAACTGCAAGCGGTTTTTGCCATCACCGAACATCGCTATGATTGGCCTGAACGGCTGGTTGCCGACTATATGCTGGATGCGGTGCGCATGGGGGCCGTGTGTCGTAACTACACCCGCCTAAACAAGATGGAGCGCGCCAAGGAAGGTGACATCGCTCTGACCCTTGAGGATGCAGAGACCAACGCAATTGTGTCTGTCCGCGCCAAACGCGTGGTCAACACAGCCGGGGCATGGATCGATCTGGTTTTGGGTGACTCCGGCTTGAACGCAACCCGCCAGATTGCAGCGACAAAAGGGGCTCACGCGGTCATCCAGTTGCCGGAAAAGTACAAAGGGCAATCCTTTGCGCATTTCACAACCGGCAGATACCCGTTCTACTTTCTGCCGATGCGTGACCACCATGTCATAGGCGCAAGCGAAACGCCCTTTGAAGGTAACCCTTCTGATGTGCGCGTCACCGATGAGGATCTCGACTGGCTCGTTTTTGAGGCGAACCGGATGCTTCCGGGGATACCGCTTTCGCGCGATGACGTGCTTTACTCTTGGGCTGGCGTTCGCCCCATGCCACATATTGAGGGATATACGGGCAAGCAAAATCTTTTGCCTGAGTACAATACGCATGACAGTGATGGCTATCCGGACGTTCTGTCAGTTCCCGGTGGCGCACTTATGACGCATCGTTTCACAGGTCGTAAGGCCGCCGAGATTGCGACCAAGGGTTTGCGCCCAAGCCGCGCACCACAAACACCGGATCTCAGATCGCGGCAACCGCGTGAGAATACCAATTCTCCCCCCTTGTTTGAAAGTGACCCCTCGGTTCGATTGTCTCATCTGGAAGATCTTGCGCGCGAGGAAATGCCAGTTGCTCTCGCGGATATCCTGCTGCGGCGATCCGGTGCGCTTTGGAGCGGGGAGCTGAATTCCGAGACAGTATCCAAGGCTGCAGAAGCCGTCGCCGGCGCGATGCAATGGTCAGATGATGAAAAACAAAAACAAATCGAGCACTGCTTAGAGCAGTTGGAAACCCATCATCTGATATCGACCAACCCCTGACCGGGCAATCCGTTCCACTCGCAAGAAAAACGCGGTGAACACCCAACAGAAGGAAGTAACATGACCGAATTCAGAAAGAACGACCCACGGTATGGTCACCTCAACCATGCAGATGACGAACAGCTGTACAACATGATCAAGCGCGGCGCGACCCGCCGTCAGGTTATGCAGTGGTTTATGGCTGCCGGGGCGACTGCTGCCTCGTCCAGTTTGCTGTTTGGCAGTGCAACCAAAGCCTTTGCCGATACGCCCAAGAGAGGTGGCCGTTTGGTCATGGCGGCTGACCAGCATGGCCCCAATGACACGCTTGACCCGGCGCTGTTCGCGTCTGGCGCCGACTATTTCCGTGGCAGGATGTATTATGGGTCATTGACCCGGCTGACGGATTCACTGGGCTACGAGCCTGAATTGGCCGAAGAGGTCATTTCGAACCCGGACGCAACCGTATGGACATTCAAAATCCGTAAAGGCGTTGAATTCCACGACGGCAAAACGCTGACGGCGGATGATGTCATTTACTCGATGAACCGGCATATGGGCGCAGACAGCGTCTCAAAAGCGGCCTCGTTGGTGGCAATGGTCGATCGTTGGGAAAAGGTAAGCGACTATGAGGTGCGCGCGGTTCTAAGCTCACCAAATGCTGACCTGGCCATTGCCTTGGGAACCTTCCATTTCAAAATTGTGCAAGAAGGAACCACGGATTTCTCGACCGCGATCGGCACCGGACCTTACAGGGTCAAAGAGTTCAAACCTGGTGTGCGCGCGGTCGGTGCACGGTTTGAAAACTACTGGGGCGAAGGCGGCTATCTGGACGAGCTGGAGCATTATGGCATCGGTGACAGTGTCGCGCGCCTGAACGCATTTATGGCGGGCGATGTCGACGCTATGGTGAACCTGCCACCCAAAGCCATTGAGCAGGTCGAAGCCGCAGAAGGCAGAGACGTCTGGTCGATTGAATCAGGTGCATACATCAACATCGCGCCACGTCTGGATATGGCACAGTCGTCAAACAAGCACCTGCACAAAGCATTGCAACACCTGATGGACCGCCAGCGTCTGGTAAAAGGCGTTTACAAAGGCCAGGCATCTCTGGGCAACGACCAGCCAATCAGCTCGGCCTATTTCGATCACAACCCGGATATTCCGCAGCGCATGCTGGATCCGGAAAAAGCCAAGTACCACTTTGAAAAGTCCGGCCTCAGATCGACAACAATTCCAATTGTGACCGCCGACCTGTCGCCCGGAACCGTCGAGCAATGCCTCTACCTGCAGCGTGAAGGTGCCAAGATTGGCATGAACATTGACGTCAAAAAGGTGACAACAGACGGCTACTGGGGTGCTGTTTGGTTGAAAGAACCGATTGCCGTTGCCGTGGTAAACATGCGGCCAACTGCCAACATTCTGATGTCACTGCTGTTCAAGAGCGATGCCAAGTGGAACGAAACCCGTTGGCACAATGAGCAGTTCGATCAGACTCTGGTCGAAGTTCGCGGTGTCACTGATGCGGCTAAACGCAAGCAGATGTACGGCGACCTTCAGACCATGATTCATGAAGAGAACGGCATGGTTATTCCGGTGCACCGGAACTACGTTGATGCGGCAGCATCGCATGTCAAAGGCCGCACCCATGTGCCGCTGAACAACTTTGGTGGATCAGAATCTCCGGTTTCGCTGTGGCGTGACTCCTAAGGTGTAATCCACCACGATGGCCCCGCACGCGTTGCGGGGCCACTCCCTTTTTCGAATACTGCGAAAGGCTCAGATGACATCTTTGATCCTCAAACGAATTGGCATTGGTATGATCACAGCGCTTGCGGTGTCGATCATCATTTTCTTTGGAACCAAGATTTTGCCCGGCGACGCGGCACAAATCCGGTTGGGTCAGGAGGCGACCGAGGCCAACATGGCTGCGATGCGCGAACGCATGGGGCTCGATAAATCCTATGTCATGCAATATGTGACGTGGCTTGGTAACTTTTTGTCTGGCAATTTAGGAATTTCTCTGGCCAGCGATGTCCCGATTACAGACCTCATTGCAGACCGCTACCAGAATACGGTGTATGTGAGCGTTCTGACGTCGATCGTCGCGGTGCCGGTCTCGCTGGCGCTTGGCATTCTGGCCGCAATGTTTCCCGGCAGCTATTACGACCGCATCCTAACGCTGGTTTCGGTGACGCTTGTGGCCGCGCCAGAGTTTTTCACGGCAACGCTTTTGGTGCTGCTGTTTGTCTTTGCGCTCGATCTGGGAAATGCAGTTGTTGTCGGTAGCCCTGATGGCAAAGGGCTGTTTAGCATGTATGCTCATTTCGCACTGCCGATAGCCACGCTAAGTTTCGTGATTGCCTCTCAGTTGATCCGGATGAGCCGGGCCGCAGTGCTGAATGTGATGAGTTCACCTTACATCGAAATGGCAATTCTCAAAGGCGTTCCGCGCCGCAGGATCATTTTGCGCCACGCATTGCTGAATGCAATCGGGCCAATCGTTAACGTCGTGGCGCTTAACCTGGCCTATCTGGTGACTGGCGTTGTCGTGGTCGAAGTTTATTTTGGCTACCCAGGTCTTGCGACGCTGATCGTGCAAGGCGTTCAGACACGCGACTTTGTCCTTGTTCAGGGACTGGGCATGATTTTCTGCCTGACATACGTCATCCTGATGCTGGCCGCTGACGTCGCATCATTTGCATCTAACCCCCGCCTGAGGCACCCGAAATGAGCAATTCTGACCCGCTTGAGCACTTCGTTGCACCGTATGATGATAGCGTTAGCTTTGATGAATTGCCTGATGCACCGCCTACAACCGGGTATCGCCCTTCCATCATGGGCTGGATCGGGATCACCGTTGCGGTTTTCTGGTTGGCCGTTGCATTGATTGGGCCGTTTATTGCCCCTTATGGTGAAAACGCCCTTCCTTTTCCCGATGCATATTCAGAGTTTCAGTCACCAAGATCGGGTGCTTGGCTGGGCACTGACGTTGAGGATCGCGATGTCCTGTCGCGCATTATGTTTGGAGCCGGTCGGACCATCGGCATTTCACTGTCTGCAACTTTGCTGGCGTATCTGACGGGCGTCGTACTGGGTATTGGTGCCGCCGTGTCAGGGCCCCGTGTTGATATGGCCATGAGCCGGATCAATGACGCGTTTTTAAGCCTGCCAACCATCATGCTTGGCCTTGTTGTTGTCGCTGCCGTGGGGTCTTCGATCCCGGTCCTGATTGTGACCGCGGGACTGATCTATGCCAGTGTCGTGTTTCGCTTGTCGCGGGCAATCGGCATGGAGATCATGGTGATGGATTTTGTCGAGGCGGCAAAGGTGCGCGGTGAGGGGCGTTGGTGGATCATTACCCGTGAAATCTGGCCGAACGCCCGGATGCCGCTTATTACGGATTTTGGGTTGCGGCTTATTTACGTGATCCTGTTCATCTCCAGTCTCAGCTTTCTCGGTCTTGGTGTGCAACCACCTAAGGCCGACTGGGGCTCCATGGTGCGTGATAATCTCGGCGCGCTTCAATATGGCGGCTCAATCATTTCTGTTGTTGCACCAGCCCTCGCCATTGCTTCGCTAACAGTCGGAATCAATCTGATCGTCGACGACGTCTCTGCCCATGGCGGTGGCAAGCTTTCGAAAAGGATGTAAGAAGTGCCCAAAGATACACAGGCAAATGATGTAATTTTCGAGGCGAAAGATCTTGTCATTAGCGCAGAGAGCGAAGATGGCAGCGAACTTCAAATTGTCAAAAGCGTGAACTTTCAGGTCAAGCGTGGAGAGGTTGTGGCGCTCATTGGTGAATCCGGTTCCGGTAAAACCACAATTTCTTTGTCCGCCCTGGGATATTGCAAACCCGGCTTGAAGTTCGCGGGTGGCCAGGCGATTCTGCTAGGCGAGGATGTGACCGGGAAAACCACAGATGAGTTGCGGCCTGCGCGCGGTGAAAATGTTGCTTATCTGGCGCAAAGTGCCGCGGCCACGTTCAATCCATCAATCCGCATTAACGAACAGGTGACCGAAGCCCCGGTTTTACACGGCACCAAAACGCAGGCCGAGGCTAATGCCAAAGCCCTTGAGCTGTACAAAGCGCTGGAACTTCCCGATCCGGAAAACATCGGCAGCCGTTATCCCCATCAGGTGTCCGGTGGCCAGTTGCAAAGGCTCATGGCTGCGATGGCGTTGTGTGGCGATCCGGATCTGTTGGTTCTGGATGAACCAACGACGGCACTTGATGTGACAACCCAGATCGAAGTTCTGAAGGCCTTTAAATCGGTGATCCAGGATCAGGGTGCCGCGGCAATTTATGTGACTCACGACCTAGCGGTCGTTGCTCAGATCGCGGATCATATTGTGGTGCTTTACAATGGCGAAGTGAAAGAAGCAGGGCCGGTTGATACAATCATCAATGCGCCCGCCCACCCCTACACCAAGCGATTGATGGCGGCGATAAGACCACTTCCAGAAGCAGGGCAGGGAGAGATATCCTCGGATGAGCACTTGCGCGATGACGCTGCTCTGGAGGTTAGCAACATTGACGCGGGCTACGGCACAGGCTCAGGAGGAAAACCCAATGTAATGGTTCTGCGTGACATCAATGTTGCAATTGAGCGGGGCAAGACCGTTGGAATCATTGGTGAATCCGGTTGCGGAAAATCAACACTTGCCCGAGTGATGGCAGGGCTGCTGCCAGCATGTGATGGCGAGATCCGGTTGGATGGCCAAGTGCTGCACCCCCAACTGGAAAAGCGTACACGGGAACAACTGCGTAAAGTTCAGTTCGTTTATCAGATGGCTGAAACAGCGCTGAACCCTCATCAGAGAATACGCGATATTCTGGGCCGCCCGGTTGAGTTTTACCGGGGCTTAAAGGGCGCCAAAAAACGCGCTCGTGTAGAAGAGCTTTTACGGCTGGTCGAATTGCCAACACAGTTTGCTGATCGTTTCCCACACGAGTTGTCCGGAGGCCAAAAGCAGCGCGTTAACCTTGCCCGCGCACTGGCGGCCGAACCGGAAGTTGTGCTGTGTGACGAGGTCACGTCTGCGCTTGACACTATTGTGGGTGCGAATGTGATCGACCTGTTGACCCGGCTTCAGAAGGAAACTGGCGTTTCGTTCGTGTTCATCAGCCATGATCTGTCAACGGTCGCGTCCTTTGCAGATGAGATCGTGGTGCTGTATGCAGGGCGGGTCGCTGAGCAGGGTGAGACCGACAAAGTCCTTACTCCGCCATTCCATCCCTACACCAGGCTATTGGTTTCTTCCGTACCTGAACCACGGATAGGTTGGCTGGAAGGCGCAATACAATCCCAGGAAGCGCAAGCTGGTATCGCCGGAGCCGTGGAATTGACGGACGTTGGCTGCCCATTTTTCGCGCGCTGTCCACAAAGCGTTGCTGGCAAATGCGATCTTGTCGCCCCTCCCCGAATGCGGGTCGGGACTGGTCACACTATTGAGTGTCATCTGGAACCAGGTGCTTTGATGTAAGCTTGTGCGCGTACTGTGAACTGTGAGTTTTAAGTTGTCTAAACTTAACGGTGATGAGTATGGCGAAGAGCCTCGATTCAGGGAACGCAGAACACCGGGTTCGATGATAGGAGAAAGCCATGCCGAAATTTGAACTTGATGCGTGGGAGTATCTGCAACTCTCTGTATGCGGTTTAGCCCATGCCGTTGAAGCGGAACATCTGTTGAACCGTTCTAGGAAAAGAATAGCGAACTGATTCCTTGCAGCAACCCATTCTCTGACGCATCGACCTGCCTTCTCGAAACTGCGGATCGCCAGATAGACCAGTTTGGTTGCGGCATCATCCGCTGCTCCGCGGTGTATGTTTACATGCATGAGAGGGGGGGCTGCCTGTAGTTTTGGTGGTTTTGCGGGTCACTCTGTTCGGGCTCTCGATGGCATTCGTTGTGAAGATGCTTTTGCGCACCGCAGGCGGGAAATTGGCTCTTTCGCATTCGTTTGCTCCTTCGAAAGATTGAACAAACTCTACATCAAACTGAGGGAAGTTTCGGGGGGCAGGACAGCTCCAAAAAGGTGATAGCCTGTTGTTCGGTCTCCAACGATGATTTCAGTGGAGGAAACGGGCACGTTCCAGATGCAAAATAGGTCAAAATGTTACGGGACTAAAAAAACAAGCATCTATGCCCAAAGCTACTCCATATTAAAGAAGCCTTGGGAATGGGTTAAGGCGCTAGGGGGAAATCAGAGACACGCCTTCAATACGCGAGATTTCATAGACATCTTCGTCGTAGATTTCGGTCAGCGCATCGACATATTCCTCAGTCCATCCAGGCATGTCGAGTTCTTCTTCGACTTCGTCTTCCAATGCAAACTTATCCAGAAACGCCGCCATGACGCGGCGTTTCTGAATTTCGGTCATGCCCGGATGAGTTTGGAGGTATTCACCGTATCGTTTCATCCCTGATTCAGACATGATTTCGCCGAGCAGATCGCTGCCACCTTCCATTGGTAAAGTGGCTTCAACTGTCGACAGTTCGCGTAGCAATTGCTCCCAGATAAGGGGGGTGTCTTCGTTGCACCATACTGTGAAAGAAACGTTCGGAAGGGACTGACGCAGACGCATTACCAGCTCTGACCACCGCAACGCTGTGGGGGCTGATGAATCAGTGACCTGATCAATGGTGTCTTCCGGGCAACCCGCCAGCAAAGCAGGTAAAAACGTTGCCGGATTGCGGATAGCCAGAAACACGTCAATTTCTTCTTCGGCAAAAACACTACAGAAATCCTGAAGGCGCGATTCGGCTGTGGGATAGTACTTGTTGTCGCTTACGGCCAGGCGTGGAACCCCGAAAAAATTGCTATTGGACATGATAATCCGGTCAGGATCTACGATCTCAACGCCTTTGAGACCAGACAGAATACTATCACGCGAACTATGACTGAGCGGTGCTGAGCGTGCGTCATTCAATAAATCCCGCACCTGTCGGCGATAGCTTCTGGGTTTGGGTAAGAACACACCACGTTCTGCCAGCATATCACGGTTTTTACCAAGGGATTTCAGAAGCCGATCATCATCTGTAAAATGTGCTCCTGTATGTAAGGCTACTTGCATTGGTCCCCGGATCGGTTGGCTTTGGTTTGAACATTATATCTTGCTTTCTGGACAGTGGAACAAGATTCAGGCAACAGAAGGTCATGAATCAGACGCAAACCGTCACACCCCGAACCCGGAAAACACGGCGCGGACTTAGCCCGTGGTCCGTTGGCGCCGTTTTCATTTGCGCAATTGTAGTTGCGCCGATCGTCGCGGTCTTTTGGATGGCGCTTAATCCCACCGAGAATATTTGGGGGCATTTGCTGTCCACCACGCTGCCTAGATATCTGCGCAATACCGTTGTCTTGATGGTGTCGGTTGGTGTGTTGTCAGCAAGCATCGGAACCGGTGCAGCGTGGTTGGTCAGTCGGTACAATTTTCCGGGATTGCGCTGGCTGCAGTGGGCACTTTTGCTGCCCCTGGCCATTCCGGCTTATGTCGGTGCTTATGCTCTTGTAGACTTTCTAGAATACGCAGGCCCGATCCAAACTGGCATGCGCGCGATATTTGGATGGCAAAATGCGCGGGATTACTGGTTTCCTGAAATACGCTCAATGGGGGCGGCCATCATCGTCCTGTCCGCAGCACTCTATCCTTACGTCTATATTCTGGCACGCGCTGCATTCCGCGAACAATCTGGTGCAGGTGAAGAAGTGGCGCAATCGCTTGGGGCAGGGGCCTTTCAGCGGTTCCGTCGTGTGGGCCTGCCATTGGCACGCCCCGCCATCGCTGCCGGAACCGCCATCGTCATGATGGAGACGGTCAACGATTTCGGTACTGTGGATTATTTTGCGGTCCAGACGCTGACAACTGGAATTTTTAGCGTCTGGCTGGAAAGCAACAATGCCGGCGGGGCTGCCCAATTGGCCTGTGTGGTGCTGATGCTGGTTATCTTTTTGGTGACTTTGGAAAAGACAAGCCGGCGAAAGCTTCAGTTTTTCAACCTTGCAACCCGCCATCGCCCACCGACACGCACGCAGCTGGCTACTGGATGGGGGTGGGTCGCCGCCGTGGCATGTCTCATTCCATTCACGGTTGGGTTTGTCCTGCCAGTAAGCGTGATTCTGACACACGCGCTTGATAATGCAGACCGTTGGAGCGACCCGGCTCTCATTCGGGCTTTGTTCAACACTTTAATGGTGGGTGGTATTGCAGCGATTGTCACGGTTTTGGCGGGTGTATTCCTTGTCTATGGCGTGCGCCTGTCGGGGCGAACCTTGCCCAAACTGTTGTTGCCATTGACAACCATTGGTTATGCAGCACCGGGGGCAGTGCTGGCCGTTGGGATCCTCATCCCTCTCGCCGTGATTGACCACCGTCTGGCAGATTTCATCGAGGCCGTGACCGGTCGGGATGCAGGACTACTGCTGACCGGGTCCGCCTTTGCATTGGTGTTGGCTTATTGCGTGCGATTCTTTGCAATTGCACAGGGTGCTGCGGATGGCGCGATGGGGCGGGTGTCGCCCAGCTTACCTTTGGCAGCGCGATCTTTGGGGCGCACGCGTGGCCAAACGCTCATTGAGGTTTATTTCCCTCTGATCCGCGCCTCGGTCGGGTCCGCCTTGTTGTTGGTCTTTGTGGATTGCGTAAAAGAGTTGCCCGCGACCATGCTTTTGCGCCCTTTTAACTTTGATACGCTGGCCACACGCGTGCACGATCAGGCCTCCTTAGAAAACCTCGGAGACGCGAGCCCCGGCGCCATCTTAATTGTTGCGGTGGGAATGATTGCTGTTGGACTTCTGGCACGCGCAAATCGTTGAAATTAGCACTTGCGACACCGTGGATTTCGGCTTAAACGAACGCCCAGTGCCCCTATAGCTCAGCTGGTAGAGCAACTGATTTGTAATCAGTAGGTCCGCGGTTCGAGTCCGTGTGGGGGCACCATCACGTCAGCTAACTCATTGGTATCGCTTCAGCTTTTAGCCCTTGCTAGGAGCCGTAGACCATGTCGGAGACCATTTCACGCCCATTCACCTTCGTCAAAGATGGTGTTTTTTACTTCAGCCGTCGAATCCCGAGAGAACTGAAGGAGCACTACACTTCATCTCGGATTGCGTATTCGCTGCGCACGAAATCGCCGAAGATCGCCGAAGTGAGAGCCAGAAGAGCTGCCGATCAGCTTGATGAGTACTGGTATCACCTGAGATGTCGTGACGCAGAGCTGCCGGGAAAGCACATGCTGAGGCTGCAAAGGACGTCGGGAGCCAACAGTTCTGATCTTCCGCTTGTTGTCTCCTCGTCATCTGTTCTTTTGTCAGAGGCCGTGGGGATTTATCTGCAGCTGAAGGGCAAAGGCCGCCCTGTGACTTTCCAAAGAGCCGCTGAGAGGTCCTGTGGCTACGTGATCGACGCCTGTGGGGACAAGCACCTCGACGCCTACACCAAAGCCGACGCCAACGCCTTTCGTGATGCGCTGATAGCCCGTGGTCTCGCTGGGAGCAGTATGACGCGGGTCTTTGGTACCGTCCGGGCCGTGACGAACTTCGCCGCAAGCGAACAGGGTCTCACCCTGAACAACCCCTTCGCTGGCGTCTACTATGATAGGTCGGCAGGCGTCTCGGATCGAACCTCTGTTCCTGCCGAAGCTCTGGCTGTGGTTCAGGGCAAGTGTCGGGAGCTTGATGACGATCTACGCTGGCTGGTTGCGCTTGTTTCCGACACGGGGATGCGCCTAGCTGAAGCTGCAGGGATGACCAGAGAGGACTTGGTTCAAGGCGAGGATGGGTCCTTGTACGCTCGGGTCCGCCCTCATCCTTGGCGTCGCCTCAAGACGAAGGGCAGTGAACGGGACGTCCCGCTAGAAGGCGAGGCGCGATGGGCAGCACAACGCATCCTCGATCAGCAGACCTCCTCTCAGTTTGCCTTCCCTCGGTACAACAAGACCGACACCACGAACGCCAACGCAGCAAGTGCCGCACTGAACAAATGGATGAAGGAACACGTACCTGCAGGATGTTCGATGCATAGCTTCCGTCACTCGATGCGTGATAGGCTCAGAGCCGTTGAGTGTCCTGCCGACATCGTTGACCAGATAGGGGGCTGGCAGACAGACGGAGTGGGGCACGGATATGGCTCAGGCTACCCGCTGGAGGTGCTTCGAAAGTGGTTGTCGAAGACTATGTAAGGATCGTTTAGCCGAAAATGCCGGTTGAGGAAGGGCCAATAGCCCTCCCGCGATCACGTATCATTCTGTTTCAATAAGCCTTTCTTCGAGCGCACTAATAGTGGTCGCTTGGCGCTTTATTGCTTCACCGAATGTCGTGTCCGCGCCGAATACGTCGATAAGCAGTTCGAGCTGCTCCAAATGGTCATCTTCCATCCGCAAATCCGCAATTATGGAAGTCATACTCTCGTGCCTGGCCAGGATCGCGTCGATTTGGGTTTGATTGAGTTGTTCAGTCATTTTGTTTCCTTTGTGCTGGAGGAGGCCTTCGCCCTAACTAAGGCGAAAGGGAGACAGCGTTTCTGTCATCAATGGTGGGGGTTAATTCCGGCACTAAAGTCGTGACTGTTGCAAAGCTACGTGCCGACATGGTCTACGGCTCCTAGCAAGGGCTAAAAGCTGAAGCGATACCAATGAGTTAGCTGACGTGATGGTGCCCCCACACGGTTAGTGGTGCGGCTTGTGTTCCCGCTGCAGGCGTCACTTCAGCTGGTAGCTCCAGCAAAACAAGGGCTACCCGAGGTC
>NZ_FQZQ01000054.1 GCF_900142085.1 Shimia gijangensis | reverse complement strand
TTCAATCAGTCGATCACCACGCGGTACAAATGACGGGCGGGTAGTCCTAGCGCAAGGAAAGCTCACGGTAGGTCAACACGGGGAAGACATTTATGATCGAAAATCTTTCTGTTCTGTTTGCCAGCGGGGATATGAAATTTGCCCATAGCCTGTCGCTGCGCGATGAGATCAAATCCGACTTGGCCTCCTTCTCATTGCAGACGACAGCCGTTGGAATCAGATCATCGCGCAGTCGCGGTCAGCAGGCGGCCATGGAGGTTTGGGGATCGCGTTCATCATCGGCGCGTTCGCGTCTGAATATCTGCGCCCGAAGATGGTCACCACTCACACGTCGCGTAGGTGGTATTGACTCGAGTTGCCCAGAGACACGCAGAGCTAGACGCTGAGGCGGTGTCTTTGTGTTGGTGGGATTGCACATCACGACCAACACAACTGCCTTCGCCGCTAAGGGCAACCGCCCCAGGCACTAGATCATCACCAGAGCCTGCGACTTCTACGCCCTTGGCGTCTCAGGTATTACCCGCACGTCCTGTTGCAGCACTTCACGCCATAAAATCAGGTCAGCTAGCCGATTGGAAGACACGAGCACCCCTTTCAATCTTGGATACCATTTGACTTCGTTCATTCAGCGAACTCAAAGACCTGATGTGAAAGGTGGCGAAGATGTTCAGGGTGAAGAACAAGTGTCTTTTGCTCATTCAGCCATGCCCTGCACCAAACACCAACTGTTGAGTTCAGACTGTCCAAAGAGTCAGCTAGGTCGGATAATGTGGAGTTTAGTTTTTCTCTTGAAGGTGGTTGGAGGAATTCAATATGGGTTTCTGCATAGAGCATGAGCGTGAAAGCGTAGATTTCCTGCGCATCGCAATCCTCCCGCCAAGAGCTCAGATCGATGCTAAAATCAATCATTCTGTGCATCGCATCAATTCGATAATGCCGCATATAAAAGGGGTCAAAGTATGCATTATTGGTGTCATTAAAGAAAGTTGGATAAACTGCACGGGCCAATTTCAAATACTTGTCATTCGGCGCGTCCGCATCGACAACAAATCTTGAGGCTGCTTCGAGCATCATCTGACTGTCTCTGAACAGCCGAAAAAAGTGACTCGGATCCGTCTTCGAGTTATTCCACAAACGATCACCAAATCTTCTAGCAGCGTTCCAATTGACTTTACAGTCTAGATCGAATGCCAATTTGCAAACATACGGCGAAGAGGACTGTTTGGTGAACAAGCGGTTCATCACCTGCCCCGAAATATTGACCGTTTCGCCGGCCGCATTCGTCACCGTGTTCGTTTCAAGGTTGTGCATTCGCTGGAACGCGGCTTCTAAGAAACGAACCTGATCCACCGATTTTATGTTGTCCAAATGCTCTATGGCAATATTAAGTATGCTATTTCGAAGTGGGCTTTCCGTGCAAAGTAGCTGAACTGAAGTGGAAGGATCTCGCGAAAACAACGCTGGACGTGCGAGCGCTGAAACAAATCGAGAAAGCTCTTCAGCCTTTGGCAGAATGTACCCAAGTGAATCCAAACAGAAATCAAGTAGTTCAGCGTTGTTCGGGTTGGCGTTAAGAGCATCCGTCAAAGCATCAGCGACCTTGGATGAAGCCGCTCTCTTGTTGTTTGTTCTAATTTGAAGGGCAAGATGTGTAGGAAGTGTGCGGCGACCTTCTATGACGTGTTCCAAGCAACTTGTGACAAGCGTAGACGTGTCTTCGTATTCCGTATCAAGATACTTAGCGTAAAAATACTCCATGAAAGTTCGATGAGTAAACTCAAAGATGTTTTCGCCGACTTCATGCAGAATCCAAGCCCGACCAGTAAGATGGTCCACCATATGCTTTGCAGCAGCTGCTGATCGCCCCTCGCGATTATCTATATAGTCACTCTTGAAAAATTCGCGTGCTTCCTTTTCAAGATCGTCTTTGTTGATCGTCCCGCCGTATTCTTCATTCTCATATAGGAGTGCCGACAAGTGTTTGAACAAGTCAAAAAGCCGGTAGCGTTCGGGAAGATCTGGAATGATGTCCCTATATTTGTCCCATTGATCGAATAGTAGATCAGCGCAAAACGAGTAAAGACTGGCTCGGTTGTCGGGAATTTCGCTCTTCTTGTCATAGATGATCACAATCAACGTAAGTAGAAGTGGGCTTCTGATTAGTTCTCTTGCCTTCTTTCTAGCGTCAGTCAAAAATGTTAACAGACGGCCATCGATCTCGGCTTCGCAGCGTTTTAGAACTGTGCTTGAGACGTTACGATAGATTTGTTCAATGGCATTGTCATTCAGGAAATCTACTCCCAAATGTGTGAACCCCTCGAGCGGCTGAGTTTCATAACCAACGTATCTAGAAGTCACCATGATTTGACAAAGCGGAAACTCTTTTTTGAACATTGCCAACTCTTGAACAACCCTCGCGCGGTTGGCTGACGTCAAGACTTCATCCAAGCCGTCAGCGACAAAGAAAACCGCACCTATTCTGAGGTGATACAAAATGCTGGAAGACACGTCTCTTGTGTCAGCATCGACAAGCGTTGAGGAAACAAAATCAACAATATAGTGTTTCAATGAAAGCCGGTCATCGTCAGCAGCTTTGGATATGTAGGTTCTAAGTTGGATGTAAATTGGCAGTTTGGATTGGCCGCCTAGGTAACGATTGCAGCTCTCTAAACATAGCTTTTTGGAAAGCGTGCTTTTGCCTCCGCCCGGATCACCAAGCAGTACGGTTGTATTGACAAAGTCAAACGTTCTTTCCCAATCTTCCGCGATCCGATGGCGAGGCAGATTTTTCCGCAAGTCTTGGTAAACGTTGAAATTTCTCTTCCTGTCAATAAAACTTACCGGAACATCAACGTATATCTCATCGAGAGGGACTTGCACTACATCGCCCGAAGCGCCGTGAACGTCGACCGAGTTCATGGTTTTCTTAAGTGAAGTCACGAAGTTTTTTAACGGATCACGATCCTCTTCGATCTGCTTGGCAACGCTTTCTGCGCTTACATCAGGTCGGTCAATCCAATTTCCACTCTTGTCTTTCAGCTTTTGCACAGTGGTATTGATTATGGCTTCAGCGCGTTTGGCATCCTCGTCCATCCTTCGATGCCAATTCGAAAGTAGGTCTTGAGTTATGTCCGTGATAGATTTGTTGAGAGTGCTCTCATGAATTGCCTTTAGGCATGTGGCCATGTTTGCCGCAAACTGTACCGAGTCTTCTTCACGGAGGCTCCCACGCGAACGGTGAATATACTCAAGCAATGATGTCGCGTTAGAATGGTCTAAATTTGATCCAAAAATTGCGATAAGGTGCTCAAGCAAATTTGAGTTTGCTAAATCAAGCAACGAGTTGTTGGTTGCAGGCGTGAGTGATTTGAAATTACCAATCGCTCGCTGCAACGCATCTAGAATTTCGCTGTTCGCATCATCTGGACGCGCACCTGAAAGCCTTTTCCTCATTCGGAAGGGAAGCGTATATTTTCGAATAAATCTGTTTGAAATTTGACTTGTTAAGGCAGTTAAACCGTTAACGAGTAATCCTTCTGAAATGGCCAAGGCGTTATCCTATGGGTTGTTATTGGCGTAGGTTGCACTACCCCGTCACTCCAATCAATTAGTTTGTGGTTCCACAGGTGTTTGGCTACCGGATGTAATGTTGTTCGGTGTGCCTGAATGACGAGCCACTGGTCTAGGGTTCGCCGGAT
>NZ_FQZQ01000068.1 GCF_900142085.1 Shimia gijangensis | reverse complement strand
GATTCTGTGGAAAAACAACGTGTTGCTGGCGCAGAAAGTGGTGTCAGTTTCAGAGCGCAAGCGCCTTTCCTTTCAGGCTTTACCCGTTTGCTGCGGTGCAGGGAAGATCTTGGCTAGTTTGCGGAGGTTTTGGGCGGTTGCAGCGAGGAGGAATTCGTCGTTTGCCCCACATGGGCCTCGTAATCGGAGCCGCCCCAGCCCAAGAATACGTTTGAGATGGGCGAAGAGCATTTCTACCTTCTTTCTGAGCTTCATCGAGACAGCATATTGTTTGGTCTTGGCAATATCCCGGGCGACCTGGCGGGCATCCTCGTGTTCTTCACGGGTGATGGCGCGGAAGCCGGTGTTCGGGCAGCACTTGGCTTTGGATGGGCAAGCTTGGCAGGTTAGTTTTAGGCCGCGGTATTTGGCGACGCCGGTGTTGGTCGGTCCACGGTTTGGGTCGGAATAATTGCGACGGAACTGCTTGAGAGATTGGCCTTCCGGGCAGATGTATTGGTCGTTCTCGGCGTCCCATTCGAAGTCTGCACGGGTCCATGTGCCGTCGTTTCGCCCTGCTTTATCAATCACGGGGATATGGGGGGCAATATCACGATCCACCAACCACCCGAGCATCGGGCCAGACCCATAGGCGGTGTCCGCGATGATCCGTTCGGGGTCCAAATCAAACTTGTCTTTGACCCGATCTAGCATCGTACACACAGACCCGACTTCGGCCTGCCGGATCGACCGCGTGGCCTCAACATCAACAATAACGGCGTGGTCCGTGTCGATCAGGTAATTGGTGGAATAAGCAAAGAACGCCGGGCCTTTGCGGGCTGCAGTCCACTGACTGGATGGATCAGAATGAGATGTGAACTTTGGGTCAACCTCACTCGCTGCGCCGAACGCCGCATCATCCAGTACGTCGAGATACTCACGCACAGCACGTGGCGCATCGGCAGGATCGATCTTAGATATGTCCCAGTCTTCTTTCGGCGTTGAGTTCTGTTTGTTGGCATCAGCTTCGATCAAACTGGCATCTGCTGCAAAGCGTTGGCCGCTGACAAGGCCATCCGCGATGCATCGCGCCACGGTCGTCTCGAACAAATGGCGCAACAAATCGCTATCCCTAAAACGGCCGTGGCGGTTCTTGGAAAATGTCGAATGATCGGGCACGCTATCACTCAGATCAAGACGGCAAAACCAACGATAGGCCAAGTTCAGATGCACCTCTTCGCACAGTCGCCGTTCGGATCGAATGCCAAGGCAATACCCCACCAACAGCATTCGGATCAGCAGTTCGGGATCGATCGAGGGGCGACCTGTATGGCTGTAAAAAACCGACAAATGCTGTCGGATGTCGGACAGGTCGACAAACCGGTCAATGGATCGCAGCAGATGATCATGGGGAACGTGATCGTCTATCGAGAACTCGTAAAACAATGCGCCTTGTGCTTCTTGCTTTGGTCCCAACATCGAAATTACCCCCGTTGCTAGGAACAATTGAATCAGTGACACAGCCTCAAATCAATAAGAGTTTTTCAACAGAATC
>NZ_FQZQ01000044.1 GCF_900142085.1 Shimia gijangensis | reverse complement strand
CTTGCTTTGGTCCCAACATCGAAATTACCCCCGTTGCTAGGAACAATTGAATCAGTGACACAGCCTCAAATCAATAAGAGTTTTTCAACAGAATCCGCCGTTAACGACCAATGCTGCACTTGAACCAGATGTCTGCATTGGGCTCAAAGCCGACCTTCCCCTTGCGAACCGTTGCTCTCACCGGACCTTCTTTTGCTCTCAACGGACCTTCTTTCCCAATGCAGCGTAATTCCACTTCTCGTTTAGACCCCGGCCTAACCTGCGGGCAGCACGTGGTCTTTGTACTTCTTGCGCAAAGTCAGCTTGGAGACCTTTCCTGTCGCGGTCAGGGGCAGTTCGTCCACGAACACCACGTCATCCGGCAATTGCCACTTGGCAAAGTGCTCATCCAAAAGCGCCATCAATTCCGACACTTCAGGTTTGCCCTCGGGGGATGGCACAACAATCAGCAAGGGCCGTTCATCCCATTTGGGATGCGCCACGGAGATCACCGCGCAATTGGCCACTTTAGGGTGCGCCATGACAGTGTTTTCCAGATCCAGAGAACTGATCCATTCACCGCCCGATTTAATCAAGTCTTTGGCGCGGTCGGTGATCGTCAGATAGCCGTCTTTGTCGATGGTCGCGACATCTCCCGTGCCAAACCATCCTTCGGCGTCGAAAGCCGCAGCACTGGCTTCGTCATTGTGGAAGTACCCCGACGTGATCGCATTACCGCGCACGAACAATTCGCCTGCGGCCTCGCCGTCATGGGGCAGACGCCCGCCGTCTTCATCCACAATCTTGAGGTCCACGCCAAAGATACGCCGCCCTTGCTTGCCTTTAAGCGCCACCTTTTCGTCCATCGACAGATGCTCCAGATGGGCGGGCAGATTGCCTTGGGTGCCAACCGGGCTCATCTCGGTCATACCCCAGGCGTGACAGACGTTCACGCCGCGCTCTTCAAAGTCGCGGATCATGCTGGCGGGTGCGGCCGAGCCCCCGACAACCATGTCACCAAAACCATTTGGAATACGCCCCTGTTTGGCAATCTCGCCTTGCAGACCCAGCCAGACGGTGGGAACGCCCCAGGCCGAGAACACATTTTCGGTGTCCATCAGGCGGAACAGGCTTTCGCCATCCAGCGCCGGACCAGGAAAGATCAGCGACGCGCCTGTGAGTGGCGCGGCATAAGGTAAACCCCATGCGTTGACATGAAAGAGCGGTACAACGGGCAGAATCTTTTTGCCCGGTTGCAACGCCGCAGGCAGGCCAAGCCCCACCATCATGGCATGCAAAACGGTCGAGCGATGGGTATATAGCGTACCCTTGGGGTTGCCCGTGGTGCCGGACGTATAGCATAGCGCCGCGGCGGTCTCTTCGGAAAACTCCGGCCAGTCATAACTGTCTGCCTGACCTTCCAGCAGTTCTTCATAACAAAGGTAGTCACCCTCTGGCATATGGGCGCGATCCGTCATCACCACGATTTTGAGCCCATCAGGCCATTGCCCGCGCAAGGCGGCAACCAGTGGCACAAAAGTGAGGTCTACAAACAGCATCGTGTCTTCGGCGTGGGTGACAATATAGGTCATTTGTTCCGCCGACAGTCGCGGGTTGATCGTGTGGCAGACAGCCCCGATGCCTGAGATCGCATAGTACAGCTCAAAGTGGCGATAGCCGTTCCACGCCAGTGTCGCGATCCGGTCTCCGGTTTTAGCCCCTTGGGCGTTAAGCCCATGCGCCAGCCGCGCCACACGTTCAGAGGTTTCGCGGTATGTGGTGCGATGAATGTCGCCTTCGGTACGGACCGACACGATCTCGCCCGTTGGATGTATCTCGGCGGCATATGTCAGAATGTCCGCAATCCTCAGCGGACGCATCATCATTGAACCCAGCATCATCAGCCCTCCCCGGCGATTTCCTGATATGTGTTTTGTTCACTATGCCAATACCATCTGGTGTTCGAAACCTGTTTTTCAAACGGCCGTTTCGTTGCCCACTGTGATCAAGTGCACAAGTCGCGTTCAAAGGTACACAGTCTGTGCCATTGTGCAAAAGCCAACGCGCCTTAAGTTGAAGGGAACAAAGGAGACACCCCATGTCTATCAGACCTGTTCTTGAACAACGCGCCGCCACCCCCACGATGGAGGGTGCGGGCGTACATCTGCACCGTGCTTTCGGGTTTCAGGATCCAGAAGAGCTGGACCCGTTTTTGATGATGGACCACTTCCGCAACAATGATCCGGCCAAATTTTCCGCAGGCTTCCCGTGGCACCCGCACCGGGGCATTGAAACCATCACCTATGTGCTGTCGGGCTCGGTCGAACATCAGGATTCACTGGGCAACACCGGCAATCTGGGAGCAGGCGACGTGCAATGGATGACGGCGGGTTCCGGCATCCTGCATCAGGAAATGCCAACCCCGGACGCTCAAGGCACAAACCACGGCTTTCAACTCTGGGCCAACCTGCCGCGCGATCTCAAAATGGCCGCACCCCGCTATCAGGATGTCGCCGCCAAAGAAATTCCCGAAATCCAGGAAGACGACGGCACCCGTGTGCGTGTAATTGTGGGCAGCTTCTGGGGCAAATCCGGCCCCGTAGACGGCATCGCTGCCGATCCGCAATACCTTGATATCTTTGTGCCCGCAGGTGTGAAAAAGACCTTTCCGGTTGATACATACCGCCGTGCCTTTGCCTATGTATTCGAAGGCGACGGGGCGTTTGCCGATGCCTCTGCCCCTTCGGGCGTGTTGTTGGAGAAAGAAGTTGCAGGGGAAGAAGTCAACATCCGTGATATGTCCGGGGACCGCACTTTGGTGCGCTTTGGCACTGGTGACGAAGTCACGGTCCAGGCAGGCGAACAGGGGGTGCGTTTTCTGCTGATCTCGGGCGCGCCTATTCAGGAACCCGTGGCCTGGCACGGGCCCATTGTGATGAACACTCGTGAAGAATTGCAACAGGCTTTCGCCGAGCTGCGCAACGGCACGTTCATCAAACCAGCCCACTAACAGGCGCTCGTGCCAGACTTCATCTTGGTAAAAATACTCCAGGGTCCGGGGCAGCGCCCCGGCCACGCCCAACGTTTTTGACGCATCTTTGATGCGGATAAAACGGCGGGAGGATCTGGTTCAGGCAGAAACTGACTTTCGGACCATGTCCCAGTAAATACGCTCGACCTCATCCAGCGACAGGCGCCCACCTTCACGGTACCAAGTGTTCACACCGGTCAGCATAGCAATCACCGCCAAAGTCGCAATCTTTGTATCAGACACGGCAAAAAGGCCCTCACCAACCCCAGCCTGAAGAATTGCCTCCAACTCGTCCTCATAACGACGGCGCAAACCTTCGATGCGCGCGAAATTCTCTGGTGTCAGATTGCGCAGCTCCATATAGGCGATGAACACTTCTTCCGGGCGCTGAGAGTGAAACCGGATATGAAACCGGGTAAAGGCCTCAAGGCGGGCCATGGCAGACCCTTCTTCAAAGGCTTCGGCGCGTGCCTCCAAAAGCTCCTGCATATGGGTTTGCATCAGATCAAACAGCAAACTCTGTTTGTCCGGCGTATAGTTATACAGCGCCCCTGCCTGCACGCCGACGTCCTTGGCGATTTGGCGCATAGAAACAGCGGCAAATCCATGCTGAGCAAACAGGGATAAGGCCGCCGCGCGCACGCGTGGGCCGGTGATGTCGGAATGAGAACCTGTGGTACGTGCCATGCCCTCAGGTTAACTGAACATCCGTTCACTTAAAAGCCTCACTTGCCTGAAACCGTTCTCTGGTGCAAAAAGCGTTAAGTGCCCTGCAATGAGATGGCCCATGCGATCAATCTTTTCACTGACCTGTGTTGCCTTGCTGGCGTCCTGCGCGCAATTTCCTGAGGTGGATCAGGTGACAAGTCAGGACATTGGCGATGCGACCTATCCGGATCTCATTCCCGTCAAAGAGATGGCAGAGCCCGGTCCGGGCTATCTGGACGAAAACAGCGCCAGCAACCTTGAAGGGCGCCTTAACGGGTTGAACCGGCGCGCGGACGAATTGCGCAATCGCCCCATCGAATAAGTCGGCCTCATCCCTTTCGGACAACGCCTTTCCGATCTCTTTAGATGCAATAGCTGCGTTGCACCCGTTGTCTGAACCCGCTACATGGCGAACAGGATTTAACTCGTGAGGAGCAGACCATGACCACGCCTTTGCGTCTTGGCATTGCCGGATTGGGCACCGTTGGTGTCGGTGTCATCAAAATCGTTCGCCAAAAGGCTAATCTTCTGGCCCAGCGAACCGGGCGCCCGGTGGTCATTACAGCGGTGTCTGCGCGGTCGCGCGACAAGGACCGCGGTGTATCTCTGAGCGACTACGCCTGGGAGGACGATCCGGTCGCTCTTGCCAAACGCGACGATGTGGACGTGTTTGTCGAACTGATGGGCGGTCATGAGGGACCAGCCAAGGACTCGATTGAGGCTGCCATTGCATCTGGCAAGGACGTGGTCACCGCCAACAAAGCTTTGCTTGCGCACCATGGCCATGCTCTGGCCACTGCTGCCGAAGACAAAGACCTCGTCATTCGTTTTGAAGCGGCGGTTGCAGGTGGCATTCCGGTGATCAAGGCCCTGACCGAAGGGCTCGCGGGCAATGACATCACACGGGTGATGGGCGTGATGAACGGCACCTGCAACTATATCCTGACCCGGATGCAGGACGCTGGCCTTCCATACGATGAGGTTTTTGCCGAAGCCGACGCATTGGGATTTCTCGAAGCCGACCCAAATTTGGACGTGGGTGGCATTGATGCGGGCCACAAGCTGTCGCTGTTATCATCGATCGCCTTTGGCACCGAAGTGGATTTCGACGGGGTCGAGCTGGAGGGGATTCAGCGCATCTCGATCGAAGATATCGAACAGGCCGAAGACCTTGGATACAAGATCAAACTGCTGGGCGTGGCCCAGATGACAGGTCGCGGTCTGGAGCAGCGCATGTCACCTTGCCTCGTGCCGGCAGACAGCCCGTTGGGGCAACTCAAAGGCGGCACCAATATGGTGGTGATTGAAGGCGACGCGGTGGAACAGGTTGTCCTGCGCGGCCCCGGCGCGGGTGAAGGTCCAACCGCAAGTGCGGTGATGGGCGACGTGTGTGATATCGCGCGCGGCTTGCGCATTTCAACCTTCGGCGTGCCGGTCGGAACTCTGACCAAAGCCAAATCTGCCCAGTCAAACTCGCCCGCACCCTACTATCTGCACCTCACACTTGAGGACAAACCCGGCGCACTGGCCAAGATTGCCACAGTCCTTGGCGAAAACGGCATCAGCATCGACCGTATGCGCCAGACCCGCCACAGTGACGCCAATGCGCCTGTGCTGATCGTGACCCACAAAACGCAACGCGCGGCACTGGATGCAGCCGTTGACGCGATGAACGCCACCGGTGTGATGGTAAACGCGCCGGTTGCTCTGCGCATCGAAACTGTCTGAGCGATACTTAGCGCAAAACCTTGTGCGCTGCGGCGTGCAGGACTAAACCCAATAGAACAAAACTCATTCCAAGGATTCCACTATGCCGACCAAAGCCGAATTTCAGGATCGTATGCTGTCACTGGGCCTGGCCCGTGTGGCTGAACAAGCCGCCCTGGCCTCTGCCAAACTGGTGGGTCGTGGTGACGAAAAAGCCGCAGATCAGGCCGCTGTGAACGCCATGCGCGATCAGCTGAACCTGTTGGACATCGCCGGCGTTGTGGTGATTGGCGAAGGCGAACGTGACGAAGCGCCAATGCTTTATATCGGCGAGGAAGTTGGCACCGGCAACGGCCCGGGCGTAGACATTGCACTGGACCCGCTGGAAGGCACAACGCTGACCGCCAAAGATATGCCCAACGCGCTGACCGTGATTTCGATGGGACCGCGTGGATCAATGTTGCACGCACCGGACGTCTACATGGAAAAACTGGCCATCGGCCCGGGCTATCCGACCGATGTTGTATCGCTTGAAATGAGCCCGAAAGAACGCGTCGAGGCGCTGGCCAAAGCCAAGGGCTGTGACACAACAGACATCACCGTTTGTATTCTGGAACGCCCCCGTCATGAGGCCATGATTGCTGAGGTCCGTTCGACCGGAGCGGCGATCCGTCTGATCACGGATGGTGACGTGGCTGGTGTCATGCATTGCGCCGAGGCAGAGGTCACAGGTATTGACATGTACATGGGCGACGGTGGCGCCCCCGAAGGTGTTCTGGCCGCGTCTGCATTGAAATGTATGGGCGGGCAAATCTGGGGTCGTTTGTTGTTTCGCAACGACGACGAACGTGGCCGCGCCGCCAAAGCCGGAATCACAGACCTTGATCGCATTTACAGCCGTGACGAGATGGTCACCGAGGACGTGATCTTTGCCGCAACTGGCGTGACCGAAGGGTCGCTGGTGGCTGGCATCAAGGCCGAACCCGGCTGGGTCACCACAGAGACAATCATCATGCGTTCAAAAACCGGGTCGGTGCGTCGCATGACCTATCGCAGCCCCGTCTGAACGAAAGCATGCCATGCACCCTGCCCTTCTGCTGATCGATATCGAGACTGCTTTTCGTGACCTGACATTTTGGGGCGCGCGGAACAATCCTGATGCCGAAGACAAGGCGGGCAGGTTGCTAACACAGTGGCGCAAAGCAGGCGCGCCAGTTGTGCATATTCGCCATGTCAGCACCAATCCCGGCAGCCCGCTGGCTGCGGGTAAAGGTGGCACCGATTTTATGCCCCAAGTGGCGCCCCTGCCGGGCGAGACTGTGTTTGAAAAATCCGCCAATTCCGCCTTTATCGGCACCACGCTTGAAGCACATCTGCGCGACTTGGGTGTCACCGATGTGGTGACCTGCGGGTTGACCACTCCGCATTGTGTGTCGACCACCAGCCGCATGGCCGCCAACCTTGGGTTCAACACTGTGCTGGCGCATGACGCTTGTGCGGCCTTCGCATCCTGCGCCCAAACGGACTGGAATCCGGATCTGGCGCCAATGTCGGCCGAAGACATTCACAACGCCGCCATCGCCCATATTCACGGCGAGTTTCTGACCGCGCGCACTGTGGAATCCATCATTGCAGACCTGACATGAGCGATTTTCTGGGGATTTCCGCGTCATTGACAGGCCGCCGTTGGCTGGGTCCCTCAATCGAAGTGAACCGCGCCGGCGAAGCTTTGGCCCAACAGACAAATCTGCCGCCTGCGTTATGTCAGGTTTTGGCGCGGCGTGGGGTCACTGCGCAAGAATCGGCCTCCTTCCTAGAACCAAAACTTGCTGACTTGTTGCCGGACCCGCGTGGCATCAAGGATATGGAGCCGGCCGCAGAGCGGTTCTTGCAAGCCGTGAGAGCCAAACAGAAGATTGCTGTCTTTGCAGACTATGATGTGGATGGTGGCAGCTCAGCGGCCCTGCTGATCACATGGTTACGCGGCATGGGGCTGGCGGCGACCCTTTATGTTCCTGACCGGATCGACGAAGGTTATGGCCCGAACGCGCCTGCCATGGCCGCATTAGCCAAAGACCACGACCTGATACTTTGCGTCGATTGCGGCACGTTAAGCCACGAGCCGATTGCTGCGGCCAAGGGCGCGGATGTGATCGTTCTGGACCACCACCTGGGTGGTGAAACCTTACCATCCGCTGTGGCGGTGGTGAACCCAAACCGGCAGGACGAAAGTGGTGAGCTGGCCCATCTTTGTGCCGCCTCGGTGGTATTTTTGATGCTGGTCGAAGCCAATAGGCGTTTGCGTGACGCAGGCGCCCAAGGCCCCGACCTGATGGCTTTGCTGGACCTTGTGGCGCTGGCAACAGTGGCGGACGTGGCGCCATTGATCGGCGTCAACCGGGCGCTGGTGCGGCAGGGTTTGCGGGTGATGGCGCGGCGCGAACGCCCAGGTGTTGTGGCACTGGCGGATGTGTCGCGCATGGATGCCATGCCAAACAGCTATCATCTCGGGTTCCTGCTGGGCCCACGGGTTAATGCAGGCGGCAGAATTGGTCAGGCCGATCTGGGTGCGCGGCTTTTGGCGACTGACGATCCCCATGAGGCCGCCGCTATGGCCGCACGACTGGATCAGCTAAACACTGAACGCCGCGATATTGAGGCCTCGGTGCGGGCTGCTGCTATGGAACAGGCCGAAGAGCGCGGGTTTGACGCGCCCTTGGTCTGGGCCGCGGGCGAAGGCTGGCATCCGGGTGTTGTTGGCATTGTTGCCAGCCGCCTGAAAGAAACCACCAACCGCCCGGCGATTGTGATTGGTCTGGACGGTGACGAAGGCAAAGGCTCGGGCCGCTCTATCAGCGGTGTCGATCTGGGCGCGTCGATCCAAAAACTGACCGCCGAGGGGCTTTTGCTCAAGGGCGGAGGTCACAAGATGGCCGCTGGCCTGACGGTCGCACGCGATCAGCTGGAACCGGCAATGGAGCGGCTTTGCGAATTGCTGGCCAAACAGGGGGCAGGTGATGCAGGTCCCGCCGATCTGAAACTGGACGGGATGTTGATGCCACAGGCTGCAACCCCCGAGCTCATCAACGATATCGACAAAGCTGGCCCTTTTGGCGCGGGCGCCCCTGCCCCGCGTTTTGCCTTTCCCGAAGTGGAAATCCGCTTTGCCAAACGGGTGGGTGAGAGCCATCTAAAGCTCACCTTTGGGGACACGTCAGGCACCCGTCTGGATGCGATTGCTTTTGGGGCGTATGACACTGCCCTTGGCACCCGGTTGGAAAACCATGGCGGATCGCGCTTTCACCTTGCTGGTCGACTGGAAATCAATTCGTGGGGCGGACGCCAGTCTGTGCAACTGCGTCTTGAGGATGCCGCCGAGGCGTAAGGCCTGCGGCAACACGCACTTTGACAAGGCCGACAATTCAACCTTTTCTGACACAAGGTTACGCGCATCCAATATGCATCGCAAAAGGCCGACCATGTCAAAATTCAAAACTGCGGCTCTGATCGCCATCGTCTTTGGCCTCCTGACAATTTTTTCCGGAGGCAGCACGCTGTTTGCCGGTCTCGATATGGGCACGGTGGTCCCCTTTGTTTTGTGGTTCAACTTTCTTGCCGGATTCGCCTATGTCACTGCGGGATTAGGGCTTTGGGGCGAAAAACCATGGGCCGCGAGGCTTTCAATGCTGATCACGACCGCGACTTTGCTTGTCGCGTTTGCCTTTGCGATTCATGTTTTGCGCGGCTTGCCTTACGAGCCACGAACCCTTGGGGCCTTGGTGTTCAGGTGCGGCGTTTGGCTCTGGATCGCCTGGGTGGCGCGCAGCTTGACCAGACCGGCTTTGTTGTAAGTTTTGAATTCGGAGCCATAGCGATCCAAAAAAATTCAAGAGTCCCAAATTTCCACTTGCGTCGGAACGGCGCTTTGCCTAAATACCGCCTCAGCTTCAGCATGGCCCGTTCGTCTATCGGTTAGGACGCCAGGTTTTCAACCTGGAAAGACGAGTTCGATTCTCGTACGGGCTGCCACCAAAGCGATTTCCGATAATTCGGAAACAAAATTGAGCCACCGGTTCACGTGGCCCGTTCGTCTATCGGTTAGGACGCCAGGTTTTCAACCTGGAAAGACGAGTTCGATTCTCGTACGGGCTGCCACCAAGTCTTCCTATATTGCCGAGTAGCGACAGCACTCAAATTTAAGGCGATATTTCAAACTCCTACGGAAACTCCCACCACACAGAAACGCCTAAACGGAGACGAATTCCTCCATTTCTTGCGAAGTGACTCTGTTGGCCAAATTTGTCTTTCCAGTTTGGGTTTGAAGGATTAAAGCGTGGTGATCAGCTCGCGCTGTTCTGCCCAATCTGACGGGACAAAGTGAGTCGCAATCCATGTGGATGTCAGCCCGATTGGCTGTTTTCCAGCCAGAACATCGCGCACGATGTCAGGGGCCAGAAACGCATAGTCCAACATTTGCTGCACGCGCTTTTTGGTGGTGTTTTCTAAATCCGCGATCTCGGCAAAGGTTTCACCTTTCTTAATCCGCCTGAGCCAGTCCTGCCTCTTCGCGATGTTGGCGGTCAATGCCTTGTCGATACTCAATGCGGAACCGGACATAAAAAAGCGGGCTTCAATGCCACGGCGCTTTTGCGTGAAGGGCACCTCAAAGCAGAGCACTTCGGCGCTGGTGTCTTCAGAATTAACCTCAAGGTTTTGCGCCAGCATTGCGGCATCTAGGGTCACAGATAGGGAACCTTCGAAAAGATCCTTCAATACGGAGAATTCCAATGGGCCCAGAACCTCAAGTCGTTTCAGTTCGGTTCTAAAATCTTTGTCCATGTCTGCCTCGTGCAATGCCATGTGGAAATGGCAGGAGGCATCGGACTCGAACCGACTCGTGCAGTCTAATCTGGAGCTACAGGGATATAAGCCCCGCCCGCATACCCATGCTGCCTCCCGAAAATCGGGTTATCGGATAGAATCCGATATTCGCAGGCAGGATGATGTGAGCAGGAAGTGCATGAGATTGACGCTTTGTCTTGGTATGGTTCGAAGTCAAGAGCTGGTTTTGAAAAGGTAACCAGCCAGCTGATAGGAGATCAGCAGGTGAGCGTTTAGCCTATGGGCGATGTGAGCTTGTTCGAATCCATAGCGTCATTGATTGATCTCAGACGGCAATTCGTCAAGTGTCTTGGATTCGCGGCACACTGCAACTCTGGGAAGTTTCAACCCCAATGGCAGCTTTGCGAACCCCAGTAAAACAGGGGTTCGCGAAGTTTTTGGACAAACTATGCTTCGTGAAACCACTCAGAAATTGCTCGTATGGACAAACTATAAGTGTCTTATCAACAACATGCAAAAACCGGCAGTAGTTGCCCAAATGCAGAAATCGAAAACCCTTATTCCTATAAGCTCAGAAATGACCGCGGCGGCCTACTCGCCCAAACGACAACCAAAAGATGCCCAACGTCGGTGTTGATTTTTAAAAAATTATGTCGCCACTTTTGTCTTTTTGTTTTCTACGGTGACGAAATAGCTAGGTCGTTGATCATCACTTGTGGGTGTAAAAATGATTTCGACATCTAGACCTAGTTTTATCATAAATCCCAAAAGTGCATCCAAAGAAAATTCAAAGAGCTTTCCTGTTTTTAGATTTGTAAGCGTTTCTGGAGAGACACTAAGAAGCTCAGCTGCTTGGTTCTGGCTTAAGTGAAGGTCTTCGATTATGGAGTTAATTTGCCCAGCCGTTAATGCTTTCAACTTCATCTGAGCAGGTTCTTCAAATCCAAGATCTGCAAAAACGTTTTCACTGCCAGGTGTAAATTTTTCTCTATTCTGAGCTACTCCCCATTTGTTGGACAGGATCTGGCGTAGTTTAAGCTACTTTTCGCTCCTGCTGATCAGGGTTGGTTGTTTCAATTCCCTGCCAA
>NZ_FQZQ01000002.1 GCF_900142085.1 Shimia gijangensis | reverse complement strand
CAGACAGGTTCGTCAGTTCGCAAAATCCACCTCGTTCGCATCAGCGCGCATCGCCCGCCACAAGCGCCAATACCGCGGCAGCGGTTTCGTCCTTGTCCGCATTCCAGACCTTGAGGCTGGCCGAAGCGAACTTCCGCTTCCCGCCCTTAGTGACGCGTTCGCGGAGCCGTGGACGAACACGTCACCCACCTCGTTATTGCTTAGGAATAAGCGCCGCGAACTGGCGCGCTTGCCTTGAAGTCCTACCCCCAACATTCTCCCCTGGCTTAGCCACCACAATTTGCTGATTGAGCGACACAGCCCCTGCCCGCCCGAAAGCGCGTTCGTGAGCGATCGCCAGCAACTTGATTTGCACGACGGGCTTGAGCCATCCGTCTGGCCCCCAGGCCGCATCATCATTGAGCAGGTCGCTCATTCTTCGCACGGCGACTTCACCGTTGGCCTGAATAGCGTCTCGAACCTCTTTGGACATGGCTGGCCGTCCACGTGGATTGCCCGACTGGCCTTTCTTGAACCGCAAATTTCACCCCCTGTTTCATTCCTGTTAGCAGCGCGCCAGCCCTCCACGTGCGCGAGGGTGGTCTGTGCATCTCATTCACGACCCCTACTGCCGTTCAATCGACTGTCATGTTATTTTGGGCCAACACTCAGAATGACATTAGCTTAGCTGACCTTACTCTTGCCAAAAACAAATTTCTCTAATGATGTGATACACTTAGCGTATCACAGCCCTCTTCTGACGGGCTTTTCTGGCGGGGCTTTCTGGCGCTGGCGGGGGGAATTTGGGTCCGAACATCGTTGGCGGGGGTTCGAAGATGGAAGTTCGGACCCTAAAACCTTTTACTTTCAACCCTTTGGCGGGGGGTCTGAAGGGTCCGACGGGGGTTAGTCTCTTTTATGTCGGGGACGTAGGGGGGCGGGGGTATCGCCCGCTCCCCGTAAGGGGTCTGCTCCTCTCCCCCACACATACTAGGGGAGGCGTTTTGCGGTCAAACCCCGCCAGAGCCATAAAAATAAAGGGTTTTTGCCAAAAAACGCTAAGTTCGGACCCCCCGCCAAAAACGCCCTATTCGACCACCCTCAGACTGATAAATTTCTCCAATCCGAGCGCCGTTGTGACCAAGTGCTTGGGTTGCCCGCCAGCGTCGCTTCTGACGTACTCCAGATAGCCTCTGTCGATCATCATATCGAGGACGCCAGTGACGTCATTTTTGGGCAGTGCTTTCCCGCCGAAGACGGGCCGAGGGTCGAGACCTTTGACGCCCGTCTTGGACAGGCGCTCGCCTGCGTCCTCGGCGCGTTTGACGGCGCGCACGTAGTGTTTGAAGAACACCTCGTGCCGCTCTTCGGCGGTTGCCAGCCGCTGCTCTTCGGCCTCTTCGGGCGTCTGCGCCGTGCGTGGCCCTCGGATCAGGTCGAGCCTGAAGGGCAGTTTATCGTGGCGCTTGGCGAAGAGTGTGTCACGCACGGGCTGTCCGTGGGACAGCTTGACGACTTCGATCTGGGTGATGCGCCCCGAGTTGACGTCCATCTCTGAAATATCTGGCGGCAGATATTTCATCGGATCGGCGACTTTCTGGCGGGGGTGCAGGACCATCATGCCGCGCGCGTTGTCGCCGAAGGCCGTCCCTCCGCGCCCTGCGTGGGCGTCAGAGGTGCCCGAGCGGGCCACGGCCTGCGAGACGTGGTGGATCACGCCCACGGCGCACCCCAGCGCCGTTGCGATCTTCCGGCAGGCGTTCATCAGCGCGGCCTCGCCATCGTTGACGTACCGCTCGCCGGGTCCGAAGTAGACGGCGGGGTCGATCCACAGCAGGGCGGGTTTGATCTTCTTGTAGGTATCGATCAGATCGCCGACGACGTCGGTCTCGGTGACGTTGTCACTTTGCATTTCAACGAAGCGCCCCCGCCCGATGACGCCGCTCAAATCCTCCAGATAGAAGCCCTTCATGATCTGCGCCCGCTCATGGGGCAGGAACGGATCGGCGTCCTGCTTGATAATCTGCTGAAGGCGGTAGTTGAACTCGTCGCGTGTGTCCTCTTTGGTGACCATGACGACGGGGCCTGTCCGCATGACGCTCTGGCCCCACAGGGGACGCCCTGTGATGACGTGCAGGCCCATCTTGATGGCGAGGGTGGTCTTGGATGCCCCGCCCGCGCCTACCATGCCAAACGGGGCGATTGGGATCATGCCCTGCACGAGCATTTCGGGCGGCGCGATATCGCGGTCCATGAAGTCCGCGCCGAGGGGTTCGGCCCTGAACAGGGCGAGGCTCTCCTTCTCGACCCATCCCCGCGCCATAAGGCCGACCGTATACTCGGCGCTACCGTATCTCCCCCAGCGCCCCATCCAGCCACGGCTGGCGTCGCTGTGCATCAAGACCCACGCATACTGCTCATATGCCAGCCCCGCCTTGGCGCACTCGTGGGCCACGCTGATGACGCACTCCATTGGCGACGAGACCAGGGTGGCGGTCAGGGCCTCGGCCAGTCGGGGAGTGTCCCCGACCAGCTTGTTGATCCCGTCCAGCGCGTCTTTGGAAAGGTCTTTGCGATCCGGCAGGCCGTACGCGACCAATTCTTCATAGGTCATGCGCCACCCCCGCCGGACTTTTTGCATAACTGCCGCACCGACTGTTCGAAGTCGAACAGATCGGTGGTGCTCTCGATGGTCACTTCCATCGCCGTCAGCTGCAAGAGGATGCGATCCTGCTTGGGTATTTCGCGCATGGCGAGGACGTACTCTTCAACCTTCTGGCTCTGTTCGGGGGTCATTGGGCACCGCCTTCCAGCAAGTGCTTCACCGCCGCGTCACGGTCCAACATGCCGCGATTGGACGCGTAGCAGCGTCCAGAGGGCATCTGGATGGTGTAGTCGCCAATGACCTGCCCGAAGGGCGTTACCGGATACCACTCGGCCTCGGCGTCGGCTGTGCCCGCCCACGCGATCAGGGGCGTCTCGTCGATCTCCCCCTCCAGCGCCTCCAGCACGGTAACCCCAGACGGCGCAGGGATCATGCGGGTGGCGTGTTTCTCGTCGAGGTGAAAGGCCAAGGCGACCGCGCTCTGGTGCTTGTTGTTGGTCAGCTCCTCCAGCCTGCGCAGATCGACTTTGTTGAACTGGATCATCGGCAGACTGCAATCTCTACAGATGTTGACCTCCTCGAACGAGGTGGTGAACTCAACCCCGCAGATGCCGCAGGCCTTGAGGTGACGCTCTTGCGCGTCACAAGATGTAGGTGTATTCATGATGTACACTTTCGGTTCTTGCCCGAACATGAGTGCTTATACGAGGCCCAGTCGGAAACGGCTGGGTCTTCTGCATTTCATCGGGCGTAAATGGAAGGGATCAGGCCGCAGCCTCTGGATCGACACGGCCAGACAAAATCCAAGCCTCGATGTCTTCTGGGCGGTAGCGGATGTTGCTGCCGATCCGAACGTATGCAGGCCCCTGATTGCGGTGCCGCCAGTTCGCTAACGTCGATGGCGCGAAGAGGCCGGGGTACTCCTTGACCACTTCGTCCTCCTTCAATAGCTTTAGTTTGTCAGCCATGGCTGATCTCCTTTGAAATGGAGGGCGCCGGGGAAGACCGTCAAATCTATTACCCGGTGCCACCAGCCCTCAGATGGATGCGGTGGCATGGGCAAAACTAGAGATCACACACACGCCTCGCAACCTATTTTTCCAGCTAACATACTGTGATACATACATAATTACGCTGTGATACATGCGGTAAGCCGCTCTAATTTCGGGACATTCGCTGAAAAACTTTTTTTCGGGGTGGCTGAAACCCAAGATTGCGACGAGATTGGATCACAGCGAGACGCAAATCTTCTAAGCTATTGTTATTATTTGATCATTACGGCCATCCGTAATCGCCTTGTTCATGATAACCCTTTCCACAACGCCCAAATTGGGCCGCGCCTCGTTGGGAGGGAAATATCAACTGGGTCTTAACGGCCTGCGACAGCACCGTGACGGTTGGGTGGGGGTATCAGGCATTGGCAGTGAGCGAAGATCACTTCAACACAAACCGAAAAGCCCGGCGCAACTCGGCCTCGGCATCGGTGTTATACCAACGCCCATGCGCCAGAATGATGCGCTCTGGCTGCCAGCCGATCATGCGCTCGACTGCAGCACGCAGCTTGGGCATGTTGCCTCTAAAGGTCATGCGCATGTCCCGTGGCATCTGCCCGTCCGGATCCATGATCCTGGCAGGTCCGGCAAACAGACGCATCCACCACGGCAGATTTTCACGCTCAAAGTTTTCGATGAGGTCCGTCAGGATCAGGGTGCGCGATGCCACGTGAAAGAAAACCGCCTCATGGTGAATACGGCTGCCCTGCACCACCATCTGTTTGATCTCTGCGCGCCACGGCTTTTCCGACTTATCGAGCTTCAGATCATAGTCTATCTGCATCTCAATCTTGCGTGTCTCTGCCCGCTCTTCCACCCCCGGAGCCGCCCAGGCCACGGTGTCGGGGAAAGCGGCCTGCCAATCCGCAATATGGGCATAGTGTATCCAGTTCGGCGCGATCAGATGTCGAACCGGACCCAGCGCTTGGATTTGATCCGCCAAAGCCCTGTCGAAAACGGTCGGGGAATGCAGCCAGATGTCCCCATTGGCCAGCCGCACCACCGTCATTCGTGTGGAAAACGGCATGCCATAAAACCGGATCGCCGGACCGTCCACGATCCAGATATCCGGACCGATGGGCTTCAACGTATTGAGCGGTTCATATCCAGTGGTCATGCCCCATGATTGGGGCACAACCTAAGGGGCGTCAAACCAAATCGCCCGCCAATGCCTGATCAATCAACGCGATGGTTTCGGTAACACCGTAAAGGGCAATAAAACCACCAAAGCGCGGACCTTGCGACGCACCCAAAAGCACTTCGTAAATTGCCGTGAACCAATCGCGCAGCGGCTCAAAACCGTTGTTCTTACCGATGGCAAAAACCACCGATTGCAGGAATTCGTCACTGCTAAAATCCGCTTGTGGAAGTGGGTCATCATTGCCCATCATCGCATTTTTTGCCGCAATCGCCGCCAGCGCTGCCTCTTGGGTTTTCAACGCATCCGCCAAGTCTTGCAACGCCTTGCGTTCCTGATCGTTGGGGGCGCGGTAAGTCTTGGCAGGCTTCACAAAGTCGTGGAAATAGCGCACCGCGTGGCCTGCCGCTGCATCCAGTCCCGGATGGGTTTCGGCGGTCGCATCGGGGGCATACTTATTGATAAAGCCCCACAAGGTTTCCTTGTCTTCCGCGTTTGACACTGACGCAATATTCAACAGCATCGCAAATGGCACCACCATATCCGATTGAGGAACATTGCCGCCATGGATGTGCCACACCGGGTTGTTCAACTGCGCCTTCAGGTCCTGCCCGTGATAGGCCCGCAATTGCTGATGATACTCGTCCACCGCCTTGGGGATCACATCAAAATGCATCCGTTTGGCGGTCTTTGGCTTTTGATACATGAAGTACGCCAGACTCTCGGTCGAGGCATAAGTCAGCCACTGGTCGATCGACACGCCATTACCGGATGTCTTGGAGATCTTCTGCCCGTTTTCATCGAGGAAAAGCTCATAGGTGAAATGCTCAGGCGCACGCCAGCCAAGGATGCGGCAGATCTTGTCATAGATCGGCGTATTGGTGCTGTGGTCTTTGCCGTACATTTCAAAGTCAACTTCCAGCGCCGCCCAGCGCGCGCCAAAGTCCGGCTTCCACTGCAATTTCACATTGCCGCCGGTGACCAGCAGGGTCCATTCCTTGCCGTCCTCATCATCAAAGGTGATCGTATGATCGGCCGCGTTGACCTCTTTCATCGGCACATAAAGAACACGTCCGGTTTCCGGGTGGATCGGCAGGAAAATCGAATAGGTCTGGCGACGCTCTTCGCGCAAAGACGCCAGCATCACTTCCATGATGTCATCGTATTTCTCAACCGCGCGCTTCAGCACCTCATCAAATGCCCCCGAGCCATAAAACTCAGTGGCCGAGTAGAAATCATACTCAAACCCAAACGTATCCAGAAACCGGCGCAGCATGGCGTTGTTGTGATGGCCAAAGCTTTCGTGTGTGCCAAAGGGATCGGGCACTTTCGTCAGCGGCAATTGCAGATGCTCAGTCAGGCTTTCTGAGTTTGGCACATTGCCCGGCACCTTGCGCATCCCGTCCAGATCATCCGAAAAACAGATCAGCTTGGTCGGAATGTCCGAAATTAGCTCAAATGCGGTTTTGATCATCGTGGTGCGCGCAACTTCGCCGAAGGTGCCAATATGCGGCAACCCGGAGGGACCATAGCCGGTCTCAAACAGCACATATCCCTTCTCAGGCGGCTGCTTTTGATAGCGTTTCAACACCCGGCGTGCCTCTTCAAAGGGCCAGGCTTTTGAAACCAGTGCAGCGTCGCGCAGTTCAGACATGTCTATCTCCGGGTGTTTCGGGTGCCATATTGCACCCCTAATCCGAGGCTACCTATTGCTCATGGGCCGATCAGTCAATATTCTGCACTGCAACAGAGCTTTATTAAGGAATTTCGCCCGTGTCTCAGGATATTGCCCACCCGTTGACCCCACAGGACTGTCTTGTGGCCGTCATGGTCGCCATTTCGGCCTCGGATGAGAACATTCGCACCGCCGAACTGGTTAAGATTCAATCTGCAGTAAACAACCTGCCAGTTTTTGCCGATTTTGATATTGATCGTATGCAAACCGTGTCTCAGATCGTGTTTGACCTGTTCGAACAAGAAGACGGTCTTGCCGCTTTGTTTGGTCTGATCCGCGAAAGCCTGCCCACACGGTTGAACGAAACCGCCTATGCACTGGCCTGTGACGTGGCTGCTGCGGATGGGTCACTGGCGGAACCAGAACTGCGCTTGCTAGAAGAAATGCGTTATGAGTTGCACATCGACCGCCTACACGCCGCCGGCATCGAACGCGGCGCACGGGCACGGCATATGATTTAGTGTAAGAACGGAATAAAAGTCAGCGGTACGGGACAATCTTGCCGATAATGCGAAGCGGTTAAATGTCAGTAAAGTTCTGCAAAACGGACATGTTGAGCAGGCCAATCTGACGGGTCCAAGTTGATTGTTAGTGCATGATCGGCCTTGGTTCCATTGGTATGATGATTTCCGGAGCCGGAGGATTTCCAAACTCCGCCAACGTAGATGACTCTATTGACTTGGCAGAACCACTGAATTCATACTGTGTTAAGGGGAAATCCACAGTATCTTGGATTGGCCGGCGACTACGGGTGTCGGGATTTACGCGCCTCTTGTGGCATTAAGGTGCTGCTCAGGTTTCCTTTGCGAGCAGAGTTGGTCATTACGGAAGGAAACAGAATTGGACCCGATAGCTATAGATGGCCGACAGACAATAATCATAGCCATTCTCGCGCTGTATTTGGGAAAGTATGCAAACGCGAAAATCAGCATTCTTCGAAAGCTCAATATACCGGATCCAATTATTGGAGGCCTTTCGGTTTCGATACTGTTCAGTTTGATTTATCTTGCTTTCGGCTTTGAGTTTGAATTCGCCGCAGATTTACAAATTGAGCTTCTTATTGTTTTTTTCACGGCGCTTGGCCTGTCGACAACATTTGAAACCATGCGTAAGGGCGGGAAACTATTCGCCATTTTTGCAGTCGCAGCCGTAGTATTCATGATCCTACAAAATGGGGTTGGAGGACTTGTTGCATATGCTGCGGGCTTAGACCCTCTAATTGGCTTGCTGGGCGGTTCTGTTTCGATGGCTGGAGGCCCCGGAATTGCGGCTGCATGGGCTTCCGTTTTTGAGAGTGACTATGGAATTGCCTCAGCCAGCGAGGTCGGCATTGCTTTCGCCACCGTTGGTATGGTGCTTGGCGGGGTTTTGGGAGGGCCAGTTGCCTCACGGTTGGTAAAGCGCCACAAGTTAACACCTGAGACGGATGCAGTCTTGAGTATTGGTGTCGCGCATTCTGAAACAGAGGTGGAGATATCTTACGACAGTATGCTGCGCACCATTCTTACGATGGCTCTTACAATTGGAATCGGTACAGGAATTCACTATCTGCTAGATCAGGTCAACTTCAATCTTCCGACCTTTGCTGCGTGTCTTATTGGCGGAATCCTGGTCATTAATCTGGGGCCACTTATGTTTCGCAAGCTGAAGTTTCCAAAACCAAACCAATCAAGAAGTCTTGCTTTGATTTCCGAGCTCTCTATCGGCCTTGCTTTGGTAATGTCATTGATGACAATGCAATTGTGGACTTTGGCCTCAGTCGGGCCTGCAATCTTTCTAATTCTTGCAATCCAGACAGTAATGGCAGTCGCATTTGCTGGCATTGTCCTGTTTAGGTTAATGGGATCTGATTATGAAAGCGCGGCAATGGCATCTGGGTTTGTAGGAGTGTTTCTTGGCGTCACGTCCACCGGGCTGGCGAACATTTCAGCCGCTGAAAAATCCTACGGTGCAGCACCTCGCGCTCTTTTGATAATCCCGTTGATAGGTGCCTTCGTCGTAGAATTGACGAACCCAATCATAACGCAACTTTTCATTCAACTGTTTAGTTGAGTAGGGCTTTGAAACGGGGAAATCGGTAACGAAGTGAAATGTACGATTTGGCTTATTCCGGACCTTCGCCGCAATGTTCACTAGAGTCGGGTTTGGGCCGGTCGCGGCACTTTATCTAAAACAGATCAAAGTCTGGAATGTTAGCATTACCGACCTTGATGCATTCGGTAAATAACTTCCGGCATTCTTCTATTTGCCTTCCAGCCTGCGTGACATCGTCATTAGTTTTCCAATTTTTGTATCGAGAATGAAGTTTTCTCTCTGCCGTTTACTTCTTCCGAGAGAAGTTTCTGCTGGTCGCCCAGTTGCGCGCTGACCTTTACTTTGAGGTCAGCACAAAGCTGCCATTCTGACGCCTGATCTTGAAGCACAGGATGGCTTTTCAATCACGCTACGAGAAGATTGCGCCGGTATTTTAGAGGCTTACGGGGGAGAGTAAAAAAGAAAAACTCCCGGAGGCTGTAGGCCTGATCGGGAGTCAATTCTCAGTGGTTGCGGGAGTAGGATTTGGACTATAGCGAGATCCGGATGACGTTGCCGACCATTCATAGCGTCGGCCACCGTTGTAGCGCAGCTCTAGCATTGCGGACCTTCGTGCAAGACGCAGCATTTTAACTTTGGCCATGACAAGGTCGCGGACAATCCTGCAGGTCGATCAATGTGCGGAAAAAGCCGCTACCTCCCCAATTGCATCGTGCTTTCCGGCTCCCAACGCATAAGCCCGTCGTCATCTTTTTTACAGCGCAATAGTCTTTCCTCTACGTCTCGCACGGTTTCTGTGACTGTATTGTTTCCGGTCAAGAGAACGTATGCGTCAGCCGAGTAGGCCAGCCCAGAATAATAGCAAAACCGCTGCTCAGCATTGTCTGGAATCGGGGAGGCAACAAGTACTCCGGATTGGGCCTCAACAATTGTTGCGCTGATGATAAACGCGGCTGACAGAAGGGCGTATTTCATTGGTTTTCCTCTATTTTTGAATGGTGGTTATGCAACAGGGTAAAGGATACCTCATAGTTTTAACAGACTGTCCTTTCGTTGTTGCAACCTGGTCTGACTTAAGGAGGGTACATCAAAAATGAGCCCCTCTATTTGGTCCCAATACTGCCTTCGCCGTCGGAGTACTGGTTCGGGTTTGCCTTCAGTCACTGTTTAAGCGTTCTTGATTTGCTCATGCCGTTGTTCCAACAATCGTTGCCCGGATCATTTCTTGGGGAAAACGAAAGTTGCTGCAAATCTGAACCCCCAACCTTCCGGACCATTGGCCGGGCTATCAAAATAGTATCGCACCCCCCCTTGCAGGGAGACTTTTTGTTTTCCAAAGGAAACCAGTTTTGACACCATGAAATTCACTGGCAATGTCCATTGTTTCGTATTCCAATCATAGGACGCTTCCGAGTTCACGGTATATGTCCAGTGGTTCGGAGTTCCATAGGCAACAAATGGTTGGATATAGGTTGAATTGAGGTTGTCACTTTCAAATGACCAAAGGTGGTTTCCCAATGCCCCAATGGTCCATGGTCCGGGCTGAACAAGATAAACTCCGGTTATCCCGCCACCCCATTCACCCAATCCAAAATCTGGATCGCTCGATGTTGGCAAGCTGAGAATAGGCCCTACACCCCAGGTAGATCCATTCGCAGTATGGGCAGGGCTGAACCAAAAACTTATCGACGTATCCCCTAATCCAGATTTCGAGCCTGGAGATCCAGCGATGTCTGATTGCCATTTGTAAGGAATGATTGTTCGCGTGATCAGATTCAACTCAGGTGTCAGTGAAAACGGTATTACCGGTTGAATGTTGAGAGTTAACCTTTCACCGTCGGGAGTACCGAAACCCGTGTCGTAGTTAAACTGCATCGGCACTGAGATCAGTGAGGCAAGCGGGTTGGACAGTTGTTTGGCCAGCTCTGCATCGTCGGCAAATGCGCTCTGGCATGTGAGGAAGAACGGTACTGACAGCATCAGTTTTCTGAAAAATGTCTTCATCGCCAGCTCCACTTCCCAGACATCACAGTAAATGCCTTCGAAGCATTTTTTCATCTCCCGTAGGGTTGTCTATGGGCGGGGCGTTTGTCAACATCTCAGCAAGCGGTTGTATTGAACGCCATTCGGGTCAAAGGCCATGGAATGCACTGTGGTGCCGTATTAAGTTCTGGTCTTTTGGAGAGATTGTCGGGCGCGCACATTAGTTTGTTAGGATTGACCACTCATCCCGAATGATATCTTCCCAACCTTCTTGTTTGGCAATTCCAGCAAGGGCTTCGCCCATCAGAACGGCCACCATCATTCGACCTCTGATTGCGGCCTCACTTTCAGAGAACCCGGCTTCCTCGAACATCCATTTTGCAAAACTGAATCTGGACGCGATGACACGTGAAAAAGCGGCCTCCACGGTAGGAGAGCGTCTGGACCAGACCTTGATCGCAGCATCCGTTCTCGCGGCATCTTCGCGGATAACCTGACACATCAGGTTTAGAATTCGCTGCTTGGGCTCACCTGTAAAGGCCTGCGCATCGTCAATGATGTTGGCCGTCAACGCATTTTCCCAGTGGTCGAGAACCCCTTGAAGCAAGTCCTGAACATCTCTGAAATGCCAATAGAAGCTACCGCTTGTCAGGTTGAGTTCGCGAGCGATGGAAACGACCTTGATTTTATCCACCCCATCGCGGTTCAGCACGTCGGTCGCAGCTAACAGCCATTCTTTTCGGCTAGCTCTTTGATTTTTGGGCTTTTCCATAGATGCCTCTGTTGACTAGCAAGAACAATTTGGTACCATAGACAAGACTATGGATAACCTCGACAAACGCCATTTCACATTTTCGAGAGTCGAGTTCACCAAGTTCTAAGCGTTCATTTTAGAATGAAAAAGGGGAAAAAGATGCAAAAACGCTCACCAAAACTGATAAAAAGTGTTGCCGCGGTCGCGCTTGGAATAGCGTTTTCCGTGAGCGGGTTTACAGCTTCTTATGCGGAGGACCTGATGCCGTTAGGGCGTTCCGCGATGGAAATCAAGGATGGCGTATATCCCGCTAGCTACTTCCCAAACACTGAAATTCTGGGCGCTGATGAGATGCGCATAACCGCGCTTGGAACTGGTATGCCCAACCAGACCAAAGCGGCCGTTTCGATCTCTTTTTACGTCGAGTTGGGAAATGGCGACAAATTCCTCTTTGACGTTGGTACTGGATCGTCCGGTAACTTGTTTTCCCTGCGACCCGATTTTTCCAAAATCGACAAAATGTTCTTTAGCCACCTGCACGTTGACCATGTCGGCGACTTCATGGGCATGCACGTAGGTGGATGGCTGTCTGGACGTTACACACCCTTGCGCATTTTTGGCCCATCCGGTGCGACACCGGAACTGGGCACCAAGTCATATGTGGAAAACATGAAGAAGGCCTATGCGTGGGATCTGCAGACTCGTAGTGGCGCTTTGCCGGATGACGGCGCAAAGCTGGACGTCACCGAGTTTGACTACATGCAAGAAAATGTAATTGTCTATCAGGAAAACGATGTCACGATCCGGTCATGGCCTGCCATTCACGGCCTTGACGGCTCTGTCAGCTACTCGCTTGAATGGAATGGCCTGAAGTATGTGTTTGGCGGCGATACCTATCCGAACAACTGGTACGTCAAATACGCCGCGGGCGCCGATATCGCATCTCACGAAGCCTTCCTGCCGCCAAAAGCGCTGGCCACCTACTTTGGGTGGGATTTGGCGCAGGCCACTTATGTGTCTACCCGGATTCACTCAGAGCCAAAGGCCTTTGGCAAGGTGATGTCTGCTGTGAAGCCGCGCATGGCCATGGGGTATCACTCGGTTCTGTCACCAGAGAACTATCAGGCCATTCTTGAAGGTGTGCGCGAGACCTATGACGGGCCGCTGGTTCTGGCGCGCGATCTGGTGGTTGTTAATGTCACCAAAGACAACATTGTCGTCCGCGACGCGAATGTTGATGACTATGTTCTGCCACCCGATGTCGGCAAGGCCTACATTGATGCGCCGCGTTCAGATGAAAAGTCGCCTTCGGACAAGGTCAACGCAGGCAAGTGGAAGGGCTATACGCCACCTGAAATGCCCAAGAAGTAACACGGCACACCGACGGGCCGGCATATCGCCGGCCCTGCCTGCAGCTTTGTAAGCTAACTCAGATATTCAGGAGGCTCTTATCATGAAGCCTGTATTGTCCCTCGTCGCCGGGTTGTTGGCGCTTTGCACCATTTTGACTGGTCCGGTCGTCGCGGATGACGACGTTTGTGAAGCACTTTTTGTGCACAGCGCATCTGATATGTCGTTTGACGGAACCACCCTTGTCATGGCTAACGCGTCACCCATGGTGACGTTCTTTTGTGACAGACCCGTTCGTCTGGCTGGCCACCTGACAATTCCAAGTTTTCTGGATGAAGTGTCCACGTCTGACGATCCCTTTTCAAATAACCCGCCCAATGCCGTGATATCCATTGTGTCGGGTGATAGCGCCCCCCAAGACATCGTAGTCACGATCAATGCCAGACCCACCGTTGATGGCACAACGTTAACTTATTCTGATTTGACAATTCTTGATGGACCTGCCTCATCTGTATCCGGATCAGGCACAGTGTTCATTGACCATTTTGGTCGCCCGATGTCCCCTGGATCTGTGGCGGGTGTACATCGCAGGAACGACCGGCGCGAAGTTCGCGAATGCAACAGGCACGATGATCCCGGGCGCGATAGATACTGTACCTGTGGCGCTGGTCTGGTTTGTAACTAGGCTTTATGTCCACCGTCGGTTTCAAGTATGATTCCGTTCTGAACAATGTAAATGAGCTGGCTTTGCACAAGTTTTGGCGCCACATCCTGTTGCCTTTGATTGGCTCGTTCCTGTTGGCCACCTATGCCCATGCGGACTTGTCGCCGATGACAGGTGCCGAGGTTGCGCCGAACATTGTGGAAATCAATGTGTCGGACGCTGGTGTTCAGGTTCTCCTCGAGATCTACGTGGACGACTTACCGGTTTTCGAAGACCTCTTGCCTGATGGCTGGATTCCGGGTGGCACCCCAAACCGCCCCAGCCACCAAGACCGCATGCAGCGGTTTTCTGAACTCGGTCTGAGCATTCGACCTGAAAACGGCGGTCTTCTTCCGCTTGAGGTGGTGCTGATCGAGCCCAGAGAACGGATCAATCGCAACTCTCCTCTTGCTGGCAAAACCGACGCGATCACTGGCATCCGGTACCCAACCGCACCGGACGATCCTCGGGTGATCTATGCAGAATTGTTTTACAGCTTTGAAGGCACACGGCCCGAGCGGTTGGTCATTGCCCCTCCGCAGGAGGATGACGGCAATGCGCGGGCGCCCATCGGCATGATCGTGTTTGACCGCAAGGTCGCTGTGACGGACTTTCGCCATTTGTCCACCCCCGCCTACCTGACCATTGACTGGCAAGACCCCTGGTACAGCCGTTTCGACAACCCCAAACTTCGCCGCCATCACCGCGATCCGGTCATGACATTTCTTTATGCCGAACCCTACGAAATCCGGCACGAAGCCTTGTTGCGGGTTGAAGATGCGGCAAGGCTTGTGAACATCGACCTGGACGGTTCAGTGGTCAGCGATGCGGAACGACAAAGGCTCGAACAAGCGCTACCAAATGTGTTGCGTGACCTGTCTCCGATGACCGTAAATGGTGAGGCTGTCGTTCCTGATTTTGATCGCATGTCTTTTCTCAAGGCGGGCGCATCGGGGCTCACTTATCTGGAGCCGGGTGAAGACATTCTGACGGATGTCGCCATTGTTGGACTTATCTATTCAGTTCCAACAGACATTTTCGCCAAAGAAGCGACTGTAACATGGTCCGTCTTTGATGAGGCGTATCCCACCGTTCCAGGCAACGCGATTGATATAGGCGGTCCGTTTTTTGCAAGCCTGTCTCCTGAAAATCCGGTTCTTACGTGGACGAACTACTTTAAAAAGCCGCCATACCCAGCGATTGAAGAAATAGCCGTAACGCAAAAGGGGTCAGCTGTTCCGTGGCCAGTAATCCTTTTAATCGCCGCAATCGCATTCGTATCTATCGCGTGCCTGCTTCTTGTTTTTCGCAAGACGTCCGGACGCCGCGCGGCTTTTGCTGTTCTGTCAGTGGGGTTGGCCTGCGCCGCGACTATTCCCTTGGCGCAACGTCAGGCGGGCAGTGCGATACTTCAACTGACCCAAGAGGCGATGATGAAGCTCTCCAATGATCTGCTGACGAATGTCTATCGGGCTTTTGACTTTCGAACCGAAGATCAGGTTTACGATCGCCTGGCTTTCACACTTGCCGGGGACGTTCTGGAAAAAGTGTATCTTGAACAGCGACGCGCCTTGCGTGTCGAAAAGGCCGGCGGTGCGCAGGCAAGAGTTGACCAATTGGATGTGACCAGTGTTTCGCAGTTACCGGCCACCGCTTCGGGAACGCTGCGGCTTGCTGTTGAATGGCGCATATCCGGGACTGTCGGGCATTGGGGACACAATCATCGCCGCGTGAACGCATACTCAGCCGAAGTCACGCTGCAGCCCGCGAATGGTGTCTGGAAAATTCAGGAGTTTGATGTGCTTTCCCAGGATCGGAAACTATGAAGGTAGAGGTTCAAAATCTTCGGTACTCTTACGGGACGGGGGATTTTCGGATTTCCATTCCCGATCTGGCTGTTCCCTCGGGCCAGTCGTTGGGAATTGTCGGGCCGTCAGGCTGCGGCAAGACAACCTTCCTGAACATTGTCTCGACTGTCACAAGACTCAGACAAGGGAGCCTGACATTGGGCGACGTCAATCCGGCGGAAATGACAGATGCAAAGTGTCGAGAGTTTCGCGCCCGAAACATCGGTTATGTGTATCAGGATTTTGGATTGATCGACTATTTAAGCGGTCGCGAGAACCTACTCTATCCGTTTTTTGTCACGGGACGAAAAGGCGATGCGACGCTGAACGGTCGAATTGAGCAGCTCGCGGACGAGTTTGGGATTACCCATGTTTTGGGTCGAAAACCACAAACCATTTCACAAGGTGAGCGACAGCGTCTCGCCATTTGTCGGGCGATGCTGGGAATGCCGTCCTTAATTCTCGCAGATGAGCCAACAGGCAATCTGGACCCCGCCAACAAGTCCAGCATTCTGGATCACTTGTGCCGGCAATGCCAAACGTCCGGGGCCACGTTGATCGTCGTAACACATGACCGAAATCTGACAGATCGCTTTGATCAGGTCATTGATTTTTCAGATTTTGCGCAGGTGAACCGATGACTGGCCTTGCCCTTCTTGCGATCAGAAACCTGCAACACAACAAAGTGCGTAGCGCGGTGTTGATCTTTGTTTTGACAATTGTGACGTCCATTCCCGTTCTGGCAAATCTGGTGATTTCACAAGCCGAAAGAGACCTCATGGCACGGGCGCAAACCACGCCCCTGGTTTACGGCGCCCAAGGTTCACCCATCGACCTCGTGCTGGGCAGTACGTATTTTAGCGGCCAGAGCACGACCGATGTGAAAATGGCCGACTACCTCAACCTGATTGATCTGTCGTCCTTCGCCCTCGCCCCGATGCGGCGCGCTGGGACCATCCGTGGGCTGCCCTTTGTTGGTGTGGATTACGAATACTTTACAGAGCGCGGCTTGCGCCCCTCAGAGGGCTTTCTTCCGCTTCGGGTGGGAGATGTCGTTCTGGGGCACGCCGTCGCCCAAAAAACGGGCCTGACCATCGGAGACGAACTGAGGACAGATGCAACGCAGGCGTTTGATCTGGCGGGTAGCTATCCTGTGACTTTGCGTGTTTCCGGTATTTTACCACGGACAAACAGCCCGGATGATGGTGTTGTTTTTGCGGACTTGCAATCGGCTTGGATCGCAGAAGGGATTGGCCACGGCCATCAGGAGTTAACCACATCGAGCGACCCCAATTTGCTGTTGAAACCTCAAAACAGCGCTCTGGTCGCCAATTCAAGCCTTGCGACCTACACGGATTTGACACAGGCGGATAGCGACGCGTTCCATAATCACGGAGCGGATTCAGATCTGCCCTTGTCTGCTGTTCTTGTTTTTCCACGGTCACCCAAATCTGAGGCACTGCTAAAAGGGCGCGTTGCAGAACAGCAAGAAACCCGCCAGCTTGTCGATGTCGAGAACGTCATCCAGGATTTGCTGACGCGCGTATTCCAGATGAAATCCATTCTTCAGAACGTTGTTGCATCAATGGCCATCGCAACGATTGCCGCGCTGTTTCTTGTTGTTGTTCTATCTGTGCGCATGAGGCGTCGTGAATTCGAAATCGCCAATCAAATCGGTGCACCAAAAAGGATTGCTGTGTTTCTCGTCGCGATGGAGCTAACGATGTTGCTGTCTGCCGCGCTTGGCCTAACCCTCGCGATTTCCGGGGCGGTGTATATCTTTGACATTGACGCCCTGAGCCGAATTTTGGTGGAGAGGTGAAGATGAGACCTGTTTTGTTTCTTTTAACGATTTTGGTTGGGCTCGCCGCGATGCCATCTATGGCCGAGGACAAACGAACCGTTTTGACGGTGACGCCCGCCCTAAGCGCGCTGGCACAAGAGATCGCCACGGCGGATATGACCATTTCATACCCCGGCCCTGCAGATGAGAACGCGGCCGATTGGACACCAGGTGACGCTGAATTACGTCAATATCAGCAAGCGGATCTCATTTTGCTAGTTGGTGCCGGATACAGCCCTTGGACAGCCACCGCTGCGCTTCCACGCGCGCGGATGATTGATACCTCGCAAGGCTTTGCTGATCTCTACATTGGGCGCGAAACCGATGTCGTTGCCCATCAACATGGGCCTAGTGGAGACGCAAACCACCATTCAGAATATGCCAATACGTTTTGGCTGAACCCGAAACTGGCGCAACGGCAGGCTCGGGAAATCTCTCGCGCGTTCAGCGCCCTTTGGCCAGAGCTCGCAGAAGAGTTTCAGAAAAACCTGGGCGCCACGATTGAAACGCTTGAGGCGCTGAACGCAGCGTTGACCGCAGAATTTACGACGCTTGAAAATGTGCAATTGTTCGCCTCGCACCCGGTCTATCAGTACATGGACCAGGCATATGGATTGGGTCTGCATTCGTTTCACTGGGAACCGGATCAACATCCGGACAGTGGCCAATGGAAAGAATTTGATGCCCAGCTGGATCCCAATCGCCGCACTGTCATGATTTGGGAAGAAGAACCCATGCTAGAGACACTCAAGGAGCTGCAAAACCGGGACGTGTCGATAATCGTCGTGTCACCCTCTTTTACCCCATCTTTTGCAGATGCCTCTCTTAGAGAAAAGTTGGGTTTCCCCAAAGCCGTTGGACTGAGGCAATGAGGTTGCTGAGCAAAGAGGACCCCACAAAATGAAATGGTGGAGCATCATATTCCTGATGCTTGCCATACTCGGTCTTGGCGCGTCCCAAGGGTCTGCGGAGCCCGTGACCGCGACGATTGACAAGCTTATTCCACTGACTGATCCAACCGATGACTGGCGGGTTCGAACGACGATCACCGGCCAGAGGATCACGATGTATGGCCAAATCAGCCAGGCGTTCCTTGGATATGACGACGGTCAAGTCGGGACCACCTTCTTTCCGGTCGACAATTCGAATGCCAGTACACGGGTAGGATTTCTCTGGCAGCTGTATCCAATTTTAGGGCTAGATGCAGTCGCGCGATTTGAGGGCGGAATTACCCCGCGCGCGTCAAACTCAATGAGTCAGCTGGATTCCTCCGGCAGCGGGTTTTCGTTTGATGGCACGCACGTGCGAAAACTCGAGCTCATTCTGGATAACGCGCGTTTTGGAACGCTGTCACTTGGTCAAGGCAGCACCGCAACAGACAGCGTCGCTGAGATCGATCTGTCGCAAACCAAGGTCACGGCCTATTCGTCAGTTTCACAAACCGCAGGCGGGCAGTATCTGCGATTGGCAGACGGCAATCTTTCGACCCTAATCATTGGTGATGTTTTTGATAATTTCGACGGGGACAATGTCACTGGCTACAACTCTGATGGCAGTCGCAAACTGCGCATCAGGTACGACACTCCCAGCTTCAATGGTTTCAAACTATCTGCTGCCGCCGGCAAAGACACGGTGACGAACAATCCAGCCACACATCTGGATATGGCGCTTCGCTATGAAGGAAAATTTGACGCGTTTCGGCTCAGTGCGGGTGCTGGGCTTTCTGACCACGGAGCTCGCAAAGTCACCTCAGGTTCATTGTCCGCGTTGCATTACGGTACGGGCGGCAACATCACGGTTGCTCTCGGAACTGAGAACACATCCGGTGATTACATTTACGTTAAACTTGGGTTGATCCGAGAGATTTTCGCTGCCGGAGACACCGCCTTCTCCTTGGACTACTACAACGGAAACGACCTGAGCGTGGCCGGCTCCAATTCTCGTTCGTTTGGCTTGGCAGTGTCACAGCAAATCAAAAAGAAGAACATTGAGGTTTTTGGGCTCATCAGACGTTACGAGTTTGATGACCCCGCAAACTCGTACAAGCCCTCGCTGGCGATTTTCACCGGCGTAAGATGGAAGTTTTGATACGAGGGAAGCGCCGGCAAGAAGATAGCCTTCAGCGAAACGCGCCGGAGCCGCCGTTTGGCGTGGATGGCTGCTGTCCGGTTCGAAGCTAGTGCGAATGCATGCAAGAAGTGGCAAAGAAATAATACCTATTGGTGTCTTTCGCAAAAACCTCTGCCGTTGATTTCAGATTGCTTGCGACGCCACGATTACTTGCCAGAGCCGCAAGGGTGACTGTCTGTTGACGACCATAGAGGTGTCTATGTTTTCAACTTGAGAGGAAGCATTATGAAGAGCTATCTACGTGAACTTGCTGTTGGGAGCGCTATTTTCCAACGCAGCGGCTTGGGCCCAAGACCGCCCCACGCAAACACATCTCTATTGGGGTGACACGCACCTACACACGTCAAACTCCTTTGACGTTTATCTTTTTGATACTCCCACCTCGACACCTGATGCTGCCTATCGATCTGCCAAAGGAGAGCCGGTGTTCAGCCCAACCACAGGCGTAAGAAGGCAACTCAAAACGCCGCTCGATTTCCTGGTTGTTTCCGATCACGCCGAGATGCTGGGGTTCATTCCGCGCATGTACGCGGGCGATCCCGAAATCGCGCAAACTGTTTCAGGAAAGGCTTTTTTGGCATCAGCGAGGGGCGAACAGAAGAAGAGTTACAGTCAGTTTATGACCAGCTTGTACAACTGGGCAGCAGATTTGATCCGAGCCTTGTTGATATCGGCGCGGGGCAAATGATCCGTGATATGCATGCCTGTGAAAAACGCAGGACTGCGTGGGATGACAACTTTGAGGCGGCTGAGCTGCACAATGATCCTGGCGTTTTTACCGCCATCAAAGCCTGAAAATCAAACGCCACTACCCGGATTGACCACAGCCCCGCATAGCTTCGGCGCTATTTGGGGCGCTCCGCCATGCGGGCCTATGGACAATCCTATGCCTGTCCAATTGATGTTCTTTATCTCCGGCGCCTGATGCAGTTTTAGTCTGGCGTTGACAGATACAGTTGCTACAACTAATCAACTCCGAAGATGTCGCGCGTAAAGATTGGCCCCGAAAATGCCTGAATGACTGCGTCCTTCCGATTGCAGATCACCTGATCAGAGCGATGTAGAAACTCATCCAAGCTTTCTACGATCTCGGCACCTTTCAGGTTATCGTCTGGCAACATTGGCTCATACACAATCACATGAGCACCTTCGGCCAACAGGTACTTGACGACATCGTACATTGCCGAGCTGCGCATGTTATCGGACCCCTGCTTCATCGTGAGACGATAAACACCCAGAGTTTTTGCGCCAGTCTTCACAATTTGCTCTGCAATGAACTTCTTTCTGCTGCTGTTTGCATCCACCACGGCTTGGACCAATTGGTGGGGAACATCTTTGTAATTGGCCAAAAGTTGTTTGGTGTCTTTGGGCAGGCAATAGCCCCCATATCCAAACGAAGGATTGTTGTATCCTGTGCCCACTCTGGGGTCTAAGCACACCCCATTAATGAGCTCAGATACATTCAGGCCTTGCGCAAGGCCAAAACTGTCCAGTTCATTGAAAAACGCAACACGTGTCGCGAGGTAGGTATTGGCGAATAGTTTGATGGCTTCGGCCTCGTCCGACCCTGTTAACAGGATTTCCACCTCGGGCTTTAGGCTCGCATCTTTTAGCATTTCGGCAAACTGTGCCGCACTGTCACCTTTGGCACCCACGATTATCCTTGAGGGATAATAGTTGTCATAAAGTGCCTTTCCCTCGCGAAGGAATTCCGGTGAGAACGCAATTCCGTCGTCCATTAGCACAGCTCTTTGCTGGGCTGTGAAGCCCACCGGAATTGTGGACTTGATGACAATCAGCGCCGACTTGTTATGGACGCGAGCTGTGCGGATAACGTCTTCTACTGCTGACGTGTCAAAAAAGTGCGCCTGTTCATCATAGTTGGTGGGTGCCGCGACAATGATGAAATCGGCACCAGAAAACGCGGCTTCCGGATCCAGTGTCCCAGTCAGGCTGAGGTCTTCAGTGGCAAGGGCTTTGTCTATTTCCTGATCTGCTACAGTCGACTGTCCAGCGTTAACTTTTGCAATGCGATCGGGATCAATGTCGAAAGCAATGACCGAATGCTTGCGGGCCAACAAAACCGCAAGAGACATGCCGACATATCCCAAACCCGCTACGGCTACATTAAGTCTCTTCATCATTTTTCCTTTTGCAACGGGGGCGCCCAGAAGACGCTCAAGACAAAGTTAGTCCACGCAGAGAAAACCCCAAATGCGATTTGGCTTATTTGGCTTCAGAGTTTTGCGCCAGAAGCATCGCAATCACATCCGAGCGCATGACGCTGTCGTCGCACAGTGTATTGTCCGGAAGCCGTTGGCAGGCCTTGTAGACGGCTCTGAGGGTGGAGCGCGTGGCGAAACCATTCAGAGATCCGCCATAGTCCCCCTGATCTTTCAGCCTGGTTTGCAGAATGAAAAATGCAATATTGGGATTGGCCTTGTACAGGTCCTTACCAAAACCAAACGACATAAGATCTGGTTGTGCTTCGATTTCGGTCGCCACGCGTGCAAAGACGTCCGAGGTGCGCGCGGATGCGGCTTTCAGGGTCAGCTCGAATTTCGCCACGTCTCGTGCGGTCAACAGTTCGGCGTATGTCTTCAGAGCCTGATCGGCAGCGGCCAGGTCACGTCGCACATTCAGACCATTGCCATCGCGTAAAAGTTTTATGAGGAACTCAGCGGCAGCTTTGTTGCCAGCGTCAGCATGCGCTGTCAGTAGACCAATGGTTTCTGGACCACTGGCGCGCTTGCCAATTCCCCACATGCTGCGGTTTGCCTCTAAAACCTCGATCCGAGGCTCTTCTGCCTCACGCGCCAGTTCGGCATATCCTTCGTACTTTGCACGCGAAACAGCGCCGCCTCCGAGATATCCGTACATCGCACCCTCAGCCAGCGTGACATAGGCGCTGGTCTCGCCCAGAGCCGCAGCCCGATTGAGCATCTGTTCGGTAGTTTTGGCGTCAATTTCACCCCACATCAGGGTTTCGCCATAAGACGCCAATCCGCTGCCGTCGCCTTTGGTCGCGGCAGATTCGAAGAAGCCCAATGCCTTGGAAAGGTCGCGTGGAACACCTTTTCCTTTCAGATAGAGGTCTCCAAGAACAATCTCAGCCCTGATGTCACCAAGCTCTGCGGATTGTTTCAGAAGGGTCAGCCCGGTTTTAAGCTCTTGTGCGTATACCGTTCCAAGAACAAGCTGCTCTCCCAAAACCCGCATGGCTTGTATCTCGTTTTGCCGAGAGGCATCTTCCAGAAGTATACGAGCGCGCGCGACATCCTTGGACCCTGTCGTACCGACCAGCAAGATCTGGCCAAGATTGAATTGAGCGACCGGGTCTCCAGCATTCGCGGCGTCATTCAGCAGCAACATGCCTTTGTGAACATCTTTTTCGAAAACCCAGCCATAGATCAGGTGCATTCCCAACACACGTTGTGCACTTGCATCCTTGACAGCCACAGCCTCTTCAAGAGCTTGACGGCCCTCAACAGGACGCGCCTCGCTGCCGCTCCCCCAGATCAGCTTTTCAGCTCGATCCACCTCAGACGAATTGGCCAGCAAAGCCGAGCCCGAAACCGTGCCCGCAAAAACGGCCAGCGATGTAACCAAAAGCACTTTTCTGAAGAATGGTGATGCCAGCATCCGTGAACCCTCCATTGAAAGCGAAAGATCGAACGATCCGATCTGATCTGATTTGCGCTCTTTTATGCGCAACTTCGACACGGAGAAAGATTAACACATTCTGGTTTTGTTATCTTTGCTTTAGCTCAAGTTTGCTAATATGCTCCGGCTTTAATCTGAAGCTGAGTTGTGTCCGGTGGTGCGTGATTGTGACCTGTTTTTTGCACAAATCGCTTGAGGGAATTGCCAGCAAAACCGGCTTGTTTAGCCGGAGACAAAGACACTGCGCCTGATCTGCGAGGCAGTCACAAAAAAGGCCGCGTTGTGCGGCCAAATTTATCGTAGATATTATTGCCCTGACTAGCGGCGATAGCATTTTGCCTGTTTACCAAATCCGGCAGCGGAACAAATCCATTCCCCATTTCCAAGCGAGTTTTTGCTGGAAGCGATCGTGAGACTGTCTTTTTTTGCGTTCCCGCTCCGGGAAAGCCAATCAAAACTGGCCGCACCGTGCCCGGCGCTGGTTGGTTTTGTGAACCCTGAGGAGGACGCATGCGCGCCACTGACTGGCAGCACAAGGCTGGCTCCGACTACAAAAAATGACGATAGAACGCCACATCTCAAAACATGTTGAAACATCTAAAAACTGCCTTTTCTCTCAACCGGACCCATTAAACTTTTGTAAGAAATGGATCTCTTACGCTTGTTTTGGTCCATAAATGGTAAAAACAAAGGTAGCAGTCAAGGCTAGCGATTCTTGGCCCAAAGCAAGTCGAAATTGTGGCGGCGTCCCAAAATGGACCAACGTTCCTAACAAAAGCATGGCACTACGTGCACTTAACAAAAAAAGGCAGGCGCGCTTTGGTAAAGCTCACCTGCCGAACGCATCAGAAAATGCGCGCTTTTTCGCTGATCAATCTAAAATTTGGTTCTTGATCCGCCAATCCGGCATACCGAAGCCTTCGGGCCATGGGTAAACCTCTGGGAAGTTGAAGTACACAACCCCAACCAAAGACGGATACTCTGCCTTCTCGACGCGAACGCTGTTCACCCAGGTATCAACATACCGCGCGTCCCCAACATAACCCAGCTCAGCAACGGCCACCGGTCGGTTGAATTTCTCGGCGCGTTCGTAGCGTGGCGCAAAAATTTCATCAAACGTCCGGTCATGCCCGTACTTAGCCTGATCCCAAGCCTGGAGGCCGAAAACCGTCAGACCAACCAGATCAGCGAACTCGTCACCGGGATAGTATTTGCCCATGTCTTCGTTGCCCAGCGGCGACCACATCACAGTGATGTTCGGTGCGTCCTCTTTGCAAAGGCCAACCATACGGCGGTAGGCGCGTACAAATTCATCAGAGTCCCAGCCTGCCCAAATGAATTGCCCAGTCCGGTCATCCATCTCATGCATAAAGCGCAAAGTCACCGGACTTTGAAGCGTCCCGAGAATTTCGCAGACAGCGTGCATGTTGGCATCATACCCGCCGGAAAAAATTCCTTCTTTCAGGTATTTGGCCGAGTTTCTCTCGCTTCTGGACCATGTCCAGGGTTCAAGTGTTACAAGCAGCGCCCGGTTGCGTTCCAGAGCATAAGTGTCCGCATCATTCAGCGATGGCAAATACACATCTTCCCAAGGCAAGAACAAATGTTCAATTGCAACTTCGGAACTGGAAACGAAATCCCCGTCCGGATCGTAAACACCAAACGGAATGCCACCTTGTGGCGTTTCCGCGTGTGCGGTGGCGTTGAGACCGGTCAAAGCACCGATTGCTACGCTCAGAGTTAGTAGTTTTACCACGTTTGAACTCGTCTTCATGGATTCCTCCTTTCGGAATTGTCAAAACCAATCCAGCCAAGGTCAAATATTACGCGAAAATCCCCTGGCTCGCCTTGCCCCGCGCCTGCAACGATGTACTCAACTTTCGTGATCTGCAGGGGTTGTAGCCCGTAGGCCAAAGCATGGAGGCCAACCTCCGCCCTTATGGTAATAGCGCTCACAAATAGTGCCATGATCAGGGTCAATGAGCAGACCTGAAACACCATTTTTCCACTGGGTTTCACCCGCTTTGCACGGCGATGACGCAGGTGATGGATCACAGCCACAGCCAGAATGGCCACATAGGCAATCGCATTCATCAGCGCCAAAAGGTAAAATCCACGCGCTTCTGTCAGGTTGTCCTGAGTGATAACCGGGACAATTGCGCCCAACGCCAGAACCGCATAAAGCAGGACCACGCGATTGGGCAGATCGTTGCTGGCGGTATCCCCCTTGGGGGTAATGCGAAAATCAACAAAGTTTCCGGTAATTCTGTCGCGGATCGCCATTGTGACCCCCCAAAGAACCCACGGCCATTGCAGCGCCACAAACAGGATTTTTTCCCACGCGATAATCTTTGCATCAACCGGTCGCAAAAGGTGATCCCGCTTCATAACAATCACGAAAAGCAGCGGTACAAACCCAATCGGGAAAATATGCACAATGAATTCCGGATAGGTCACATCGGCAAAGCGCACGTCATAGACAACAGCAATGATTGGGGCCAGATACATCACGGCCATTGCCAGAGAAAACAGGGCATACCAAATCTGGCAAAACCCGAACAGTAGCTTGAGCCGGAAAGGCAGGCGGCCAAAGTAACTTGGCGTATATCGCAAAAGCAGAGTCATCAGGCTGCGCGACCACTGGAATTCTTGCGTGACAAGGTCCGGTAGGCTGGCGGGGCCATCGCCCACGGCAATCGCATCAATCGCGTGAACCCCGCGCCAGCCCGCCGCCGAAATCAGCATCGTCGTTGAATGGTCTTCGGCCAACTCGGGGCCAAGACCGCCAGCTTGTTTCAAGGCTTGGGTTCGCACCGCATAATGCGATCCAATACACATCGGGGTCAAAAGCTTGGAATACCCCGCCTGAAAGACTCCGTGAAACCCGGCCTCAGAGAATAGACGCGTGCGCGCGGTCCAGTGCTCTTTTGCATTTGAAGCACATATTGACGGGGCCGAGACATACCCAACTTCCGGATCTGCAAAGGGTCGCAATATTTCAACCAGATACCCGGGCTGTGGAACATGATCTACGTCCAGCTGCGCGACGATGTCATAGTCTTTGTAGCCCCAGTTGTCATAAAAATAGGCAAGGTTACCCTCTTTGCAGCGGGTGCGCCGCGGCCAGGTCTGGCGATGGTACTCTTCCACCCCTTTGCGAGAAGACAAGAGAACGCCATGATCTCGGCACCACGTGATAACCTCTGGCGTCGGATCCTCATCTGCAAGCCACGTGTCATGTGGATAGGTCTGGGCCAGCATCGCCTCTAGTGTTCTACGGGCCACATCAAAGGGCTCAGACGGGGCCTTGGTGACGATCATGGCAACGCGAAATTGTCCCGGAACAGGATCAGGCGCCGCTGAAACATGGGCGTTCAGAAACACCTGCACGAAAAAAAGCTGCATGCTCCATGCCCAGATCAACCCGGCTGTAATCAATAGATATCGGCCCAAACCAATGACGTGGGACGGATCTAGCCACCAAACCCAAAACCAGACTGAAAAAGCAAACCAGATACCAGCAAGAAGATTGTATTTCAGCGCCCGCGTACCGGTGAACAGCGGCTTCAGCAACGGTCGTGCTTTGGTGGCCGGATGCCGCTGACCGGTTGGGCGCATTCTCAGATATCCCCTGCTCGAGCCCTAGCAAACCAAGGCGCCGCATCACGGACGATTTCGTCAATGTCGCTATACTGGGCTTTGAAACCAAGGAGGGCCTGTGCAAGATCTGGGCAAGCGACAAGCTCAGGCGGGTCTCCTGCGCGCCGGGGGGCCTTGATGAGCGGCACGTCGTGGCCCGTGACCCGTTCTACCGCGTTCACGATTTCCCAAACCGACGTTCCTTTGCCAGTACCAAGGTTGACCTCAAGAGGGTGTTCCGTGCGATGCACCTTTTCAAGAGCCAGCACATGCGCCCGAGCCAGGTCACTCACATGGATGTAATCCCGAATGCAGGTTCCATCGGATGTAGGATAGTCTGTGCCCAAAATCTGCAACGGCCCGCTGGTGCCAAGTGCTGCCATGATCGCCAAAGGCACCAGATGCGTTTCCGGATTGTGCCTTTCTGCCAGTTCCCCGTCGGGATCAGCCCCCGCAGCATTAAAGTATCGCAGAGCCGCGTAATTGAGATCACCAGACCGGGCGGCGTCCTCGAGCATCCATTCGCAGATCAGCTTGGTCCGCCCATAAGGGTTGATCGGGACTTGTTCGGTGCTTTCCCTGATCGGGAGGACCTTGGGCACACCATATGTGGCACAGGACGATGAAAACACGACGGTCTCCACCTTGATATCTGCCATTACCCCCAGCAGAGAAAGCATCCCGCCAACATTGTTGTCGTAGTAAAGCTGTGGCTTCTCGACACTCTCCCCGACGTACGCCAGAGCGGCAAAGTGAATGACGGCTTCGATCTTTTCCTGCTCAAGCGTCTGGGACAGCAGTTTTCGATCCCTGAGATCGCCCACCACCAACGGCCCCCAGCGCACCGCGTCGGCGTGGCCGCGAGAAAGGTTGTCAAACACCACAGGTTGCACACCAACGTCTGCCAGAGCTTTGCAACAGTGCGATCCGATATAGCCGGCACCGCCCGTGACAAGCACCCTTTCAGGAAGGTTCATCCTCCTGTGCCGGTCGTCGAAACTTGACCGCCTCCGAAAGATTGCGACTGGGCGAGTTCGTTTCTGAAATACTTGATCGTCGGCTCAAGCCCGTCTCGAAGACTGACGTTTGGCTCCCAATGAAGGAGCGTTTTTGCGCGGGTAATATCCGGGCACCTCTGTTTAGGATCATCTTTGGGAAGGCCATGAAAAACAACCCCTTGGGCCTCAGGGATGAAGTCTCGGACCAGCTGTGCCAATTCGATGATTGTGAACTCGTCCGGGTTACCAAGATTGATGGGATCAAAGTCGATATCCTCGGCTTCCATGTGAGCAATCAAAGCGTTCACCATATCGTCAATGTAACAGAATGATCGCGTTTGCCCGCCTGTTCCATAGATCGTCAGCGCCTCGCCACGCAGCGCCTGCATGACAAAGTTCGAAACAACCCGACCATCCTCGGGATCCATACGGGGACCATAAGTGTTGAAAATTCTGGAAATTCGAACGTCGACCCCCTTTGTTTCATGCATGTCGTGAAACAAGGTTTCCGCCGCTCTCTTGCCCTCATCGTAACACGCACGCGGTCCCACCGTACTCACCAGTCCCCGATAGACTTCGCTTTGTGGCGTTACATCCGGGTCGCCATAAACTTCTGATGTCGACGACTGCAGAACCCTTGCCTCTTTCGCATCAGCCAGTTGCAAAATGTTCAACGCCCCGACGACCGATGTCAGAAACGTATGCACAGGATCCTTTTGGTATTTTGGTGGGGATGCCGGACAGGCCAGATTGTATATACGATCCACTCGGCCAGTAACGTGAAATGGCTTGATGATATCGTGCAGGAAGAACTTGAAATCAGGGTTTGTCAGCAATTCCGAGATGTTCTCATGTCGCCCGGTTTCCAGATTGTCTAAGCAAACAATCTGGTAACCATCCCCCAACAAACGCCAGATCAGGTTTGAGCCGATAAAACCCGCGCCACCGGCAACCACCGCGACACCTGACGTGTCTACACCACCTTGCAAAACTGAATCAAAACCGGGATCAAATCGTACGGAGTTCGTGAACATATCTCCATCCTTTTCCAGACCAAGCAACAGCCCTCTTTATTGCGCATCTATTCTAACGGCATGAAATTGAGGAAGAAACGATTCAAATCAAAAAAGCGGAATATATTAACTTTTCGTTAAGGAAACCATGTCGAGGTTCCTGATTACGGATTTGGGTTCTCTGTTTCGAGAGCCTCCGCAAGGCAGTGTTGATCCAGGTAGAGGTCTACATAGGCACCACCCGATCTGGAAAATCGATAGTACTCACCTGCATTGTGACCCACGCGTGCCTTTAGTTCGCGGAATCTGGTCGAGTGATAAACAGATCCACCTATGGTCACCGAGCGCACCCAAAGATCCGTGTCGCCAGTTTTGCCTTCTCCTCCCCAATTGTCGTTCAGGAAATAAATTTCTAAGCGCTTTGGACAATTCAGCTCTTGCTCCAGCGGCAGTACAAATTTTTCCAGAGCGGCGTGAATTTCTTCGCTTGGCACCTCGCGAAACTCATTTGAGATCGCGGAAGTCACGGTGAAACCACCGACATCAACACCATCCAGCTTAACCCAAACCTTTGGTCTTTCCTGCAGATAGGTTCCCGAGGCCGCAATGGTCATGGTCTCCAAGGTCGGCCTGGAAACCATGGTCTGTTTCTCTCCGCCCAGCAAGGCGTCAATGTAGGATCGATGTGTTGCAACCATCTCCGCAAGTGTTTCCATTTTTGAAGCTTTGATGTTGGGGGATTGCGGGGCGAGACTTACCAGTTCTCCTGGATTTTCCCTCAGGTTGTACACTTCGAGTTCATCGGAGTTGGCATTGTAGATGACCTTTTCATCCCCTTCGCGATAGCCAATCAAAAACCCGTTCCAAGGGGCGAAAAGCATCACGCCATTCGGGCGTGACGGCGCAAAAAACGAGTTCCCCTGCCAGGTTTCAGGGGTTTCCAGCCCCATCAAATCCGTAATCGTCGGCGCGACATCCACCAATCCCACAATCAGGTTCGAGCGCGCTCCGTCAAAAAGCTGGGGATTGATCAAAGCAAGGGGGATGTGCACATTTTCTTCATATATCCCAGCCGCATGAACATATGTTCCATGCTCACCAAAGGCTTCGCCGTGATCACCCATCACAACAATCAAAGTCTCGTCCATCAAACCAGCCTCGCCCAGATACGTCAGCAGCTCCCCGAATGCCTGATCTCCGACGCGCAGCGCATTCAGGTAGTTGCCGTAGTTTTCGTCTTCGACACCAAAATCTATGGGGTTTTCCCCTGGGAAATAGGGATAGTGGGTCATGCCAGTGCGAAATGTCACAAAGAAGGGCTGATCGCGATCCTGGTCGATCCAGTCTGTGATTTTTTCGACAGTGCACAGGTCAGAAGATGTATTGAGGAATTTTTCCGACACCGACGTGAACTCGTACACGCCTGCTTCACAAACCCAATCACGATAGTCCTTGACGGTTTCAAACCCTGCGGCCCTGACAAATGTATCGGTATTCTGGAACCTGTTGTCGGAAGAGTTGAAAAACCCGGTCCGGAACCCGGCAGCGTTCAAGACCTTCGGCAGGGCATTAAAATCAAAATCCGGGTGGGTGTACGTCGTGGAGACCGACGACAGCTCTGGGATCGCAGAGGCAATCGCGGATACCAGAAAGTAATTTGACGCAGGAACATGGGCGTAGGCCCGGTCAAAAGCCAGACCATTCGACAGGCTTGCCAGAAGATTTGGGGTCACCGGCATGACCCCGCCAAAGCCCTGACTTTGCTTGGCCGGGGTCGACTCATAAGCAAACACGATGACGTTTCGTATCTTAGTACTGGGGCCTTCGGGACGCTCTAGCCCGGCAACTTTTCCAAAGGGCCATTCTTTGTGAAGGTCAGGTTCAACCTTGCTTGCTAAACGTTCCAGAGATGCTGACTCATTTTCAGAAAACACAGATTGCGTGAAAGCCACAAGAGGATTGCGCTGTTTTCCCGAAGGTACAGGGCTGGGTTGATGCCCGACCACAAAGCCACCCAGCATAGCGATGGCAACGGCCGAAAGAATGGCCTTTGGAATATATGAGTTACGTTCATTTCGGGCGGCAAACCGTGTAAGAAGTAAAAGACTAACCAAGACTGCAACCCCGGCCAAGACGCTAGAAAGTGGCAACAAATGCCGCAGAGAATCCAAGATGACATCTGTATTTCCGATGTCTGAATATCGAACCCACGCAACGGTTAGTGGGGCGTTGAGCATTTTCAGCGCGACAAGGTTTACCAGACCCCACCCGGCCGTGATCATGGAAAAACTTGCAAATAAGCCCACCAAAACACCTGAGAACTTCTTAGGCAAACTTCGCGACAGAGTGACGAACACGAACACTGCCGCCAGAACAAGTAAAGCGTCCTCTGCGAAACTGTATAACGCAATTGGCAAGCTCAAGGAGTATCCCGCGTCCAGAATGTACGGAGACACGACGTACAGCCTTAGAGCCAGCAAAAATATTGCCAAAATCGCCCCAATCCACAACAAAAAGGAAATTGGATTCCCTTTTATCAGTTTTATCTCACGGGTCATTTTGTCCTTCGCTCTCAGGTTCACCTGTATTTGTATGCAACTCTCTGTTCAAGATAGTTCCAGAGTAATCAGCCCTGAACAGAGTTAAGACAAGCTGCCAAACCTTACTATGCGCTAGGATAACCCAACGGGGTCGCCGCTGCCATGAGGCAACGCAAAGAGGCGAAAGACCGATAGTTGCCATAGGTCATATTTCGTGCCCGTGAAGAAAGATCTAAAGTGAAAAAGGTGCCTGAAATTTAGGTCTGCTTTTGGCCGGAACCGAGCCGCAAGCGCATGGTTTGCAAATATTCGGCGCGGGCGGCGGTTTGAACGGGTCGACGCAACACTATAATCTTTTTGGAAAGATAGAGTGTAAGTCATGGCCTATCGGAAGCGGACAATTTTCTCAGAGAAGCAGAAGATGGAGATCTGGGATCGGTGGCAACGCGGAGAGTCGATGGGCTCGATCGGACGCGTGTTTGATCGCGGCTCTCCGCCCATCTATCCATTACTTGAGCGCACTGGTGGCATCAGACCAATAGCCCGGACTCGGTCTCGAATGGCGTTGACACTCGTTGAGCGCAAAGAGATATCGCGGGGCCTTGTAGCCAAGCAGCCTCTGAGGTCCATTGCGCGCAACCTTCACCGGAACCCCTCAACTATCAGTCGTGAAGTTCGCCGCAATGGCGGCACCAAACATTACCGAGCAGCCAAGCCCGAAGCGTAGGCCTAGGATCGAGCGCACCGCCCAAAGCCCTGTAAGCTGGTCGGCAACGGCTATCTTTGCCGCATGATATCGACCGAGCTGCATCGTAAGTGGTCCCCGCAACAAATCACAGGTTGGCTCATACGCGAAAATCCTGATGAGGAAGACAAACGTATCCCGCATGAGACGATCTACCGGGGTCTGTTTATTCAGACGCGGGGCGCCCCAAAGAAGGAATTTCAGGCACATTTACGTGCCGCACAGTCCATCAGGCGATCACGTCATGCCACGTTGATGCAGAGCGGTCTGGGGAAGTTCAGCGATGCTGTTTCGATCCATGAGCAGCCCGTAGAGGTAGAAGGTCGCGCCGTACTAGGGCACTGGGAAGGTGATTTGATCGCAGGTTCAAGCAACAGTTTCATCGCCACACTGGTCGAGCGCAACACCCGCTTTGTGATGCTGGCAAAAGTGGAGAACAAGGACACCCAAAGCGTCATTACAGCCCTCATCAAGCAAGCGCGCAAGCTACCGAAGGATCTGTATCGGTCGCTGACCTGGGACCGTGGATCTGAGATGGCGGGGCACCGCAAGTTCACAATGGCCACAAAGATCGACGTCTACTTCTGCGATCCTCAATCACCTTGGCAAAGAGGGAGTAACGAAAATACCAACCGGCTTCTTCGTCAATACTTCCCGAAAGGCACTGATATATCGGGCTTTAGCCAAGCAGAGCTGAGCGCAGTCGCTCGCCAGCTCAACGAGAGGCCTCGAAAGACCTTGCAATACCAAACCCAGCAGAGAAATTCGAGGCCTGTTTTGCAGCGACCCGTTGAAACCGCACCCGCAAAGCAGACCTTGGTGCATCCCGTCGCGAATGACCGGTATCCGACGTGTCGTCGGAATTTCCCTTGTACAGAAATCGGGGGGGCCAGTTAAAACAGGTCGCGGCAGGTCACGGCCCAGCGTGACTAACACCGCAGTGTAAATTGGCAGATGTGGGTGGAAATAGATCTCTCGCTGCGATTGACCCAAGACAATAGGAACTTGCCCAAACGGACAAAAGGCCTACGAGAGCACCATTTATCCAAACCCTCGCAGAGCACTGAAATTCAAAATTGTTCTGTTCGAGGTAACGATGTTTTTCGAAGACCTGATCCAGGCGCAGGATATCATGAGAAGTATTCTCAAGCTGGTAGCAGTGCTGAGGCGACGTTCTTTTTGACCGGCAAACCGCTGAATAAGTCAACAATATCGCTGTCGAGATCCTTCAACGTTACCCGTGACTTGGCGATCTTGTTCGTTGCGGTGCGCGGAAACTCCTGAACATAGGCCACATAGCGCGGTCGCTTGAACGCAGCCAGGCTTGTCGCGTGGGCCTTGATGTCTTCGGGGGACATATCCTTGTCGGTTTTTCCCTCAACCAGCTTGACGAGAACCAAAACCTCTTCACGACGCAATTCGTCTGGAACGGCGACGGCCGCCGCTTCGGCAATCATCGGGGCTTCGCGCATGGCGACCCCAACCTCGGAGGCCGAGATGTTTTCACCTGCCCGTTTGATCATCTCTTTCAGGCGGCCAACAATGCGATGGAAACCGTCGCCGTCCTTGGTGAACAAGTCACCGGTGCGGAACCAGTCGCCGTCAAACGCCTCGGCATTTGCGTCGGGGCGTTTGTAGTAGCCCAGCATAATGCCACGTCCGCGGATTTGCAGCTCGCCAGCTGTGCCGGGCGGGCATTCTGCGCCGTGCTCATCAACCACGCGGGTTTCGCGCAACGGGGCAACCACGCCGCAGGTGTTGACCGCAAGCTTGTCGCCCGCTTCCTTCGGGCAGATGATCGCGGGGCCGACTTCGGTCATGCCAAAGCCATCCCTTGCCACAAGATTGAACCGTGCCTCGGCCTCGGCGCGGGCAGAGGGACGCCAACCAAAGGCATGCACATTCTTCAACGGAATTCCGGCGTCGTCCGGCGACGCCGGGATCTTTTTCAGGATCGGTTCCGGCATCACGCAATAATGCGCATCATGTTCATGTATCCAGCCGAGGAATTTGGTCAGGCTCATTTGGACCGATGGTGCAGGGCCGCATAGCTCAGCTGAACACCATCCTGAAAGTAATCGATGGCAATGGCGTCACCGTAAACCTTGGCCTGCGTCGCACAGAACGCCCCAAGGCTTTGGGGGAACGCGATGGTCTGCAATTCGGCGCCAAGGGCATCCACTTCGACCTGACCGGGGTGATTGCTCATTCGGCGGCATCCTTTTTGGCAAGCGGTGGCGTCGTGGTCTGAACCGCACGCGCCATGCGATACATGTGGCCCGCCATGGCCATGCTGTCAGCGCGGTTAAGATCCAGCCCACGCTGGTAGCTTTCCATTTCCACCCGAATGCCCAATGGCGGGTGTGAGGCAATTTTATTGGCCGCAGCCTCGGCGTTTTCCATAAGCTTTTCCAGTTCAACCACTGCATTGATCAGGAACATCCGTTCGGCCGTGGCAGCATCGATCTTGTCGCCCAGCAACAACAACTCCATCGCCGCCGTATGCGGGATCATTTTGCCCAATGACAAGGCACCACCTGCCCCGCCCATACCATAGGCAATCTCGGGCATGCCAAAGACCGCGTCGGTGCTGGCATAGCGAAAATCACTCAGATGGTTGAGATAGATAAAGCCCTGGCCAAAACAGTAGCCTTGGACCGCCGCAACAATCGGTTTGTAGCGCGCCATGGTCAGAAATTCGTGTTCCCAGCCGGGGTATTCTTGGCTGTCATAAGCGTGGCTTGGTGCCAGGTGGCGCTCGATCACTTCCAGACGGGTGCGTTCTGGTCGCGGGGTTTTTATGTCATCTCCGGCACTGAATGCGCGGCTGCCCGCCCCGGTCAGGATTCCACAACGTACCTCAGCGTCAGCCGTGAACTCTCGCAGGGCTTCGTACAGTTCCTTGTGCATCACCGGCGTAAAGACATTCAGCGGCGGCTTGTCGATTGTGATCTTGGCGATGCCATCGGATGTTTCATAACGAATGGGCATGGGACACCTTTCAAATGCAGGGTCAGGGCTGGGTGGCGCTGCGACGACGCAGGATTTCGGCGGTGATCATGGCGAGCGTCGTGGCGATGATGAAGATCGACGACACAACCGCAATGGTTGGATTGATAAAGTGCTGGAGGTCGGACCAGATCCGCACCGGCAGGGTTTCTTTGCCGCTCATCACGAACAACGCAAAGATCAGTTCGTCGAACGAGATAAAGAACGAAAAGATCAGCGAGGACACAATGGCAGGCGTCAAAGGTGGCAATGTGGCCGTGGTAAAGGCACGGACCGGCCCTGCCCCCATGACACGTGCGGCGCGCTCCAGTGTGGGATCCTGTTGGCGCAATGCCGCGCCGACGATCATCACCACAAAGGGCAGCCCCAGCATGGCATGCACAAGGATCAGCAGAATTCGTTGCTGGTGGCTCCGATCCACACCGCCATGATGAACACGCCCAGCGCGATGATGACGTTGGGAATAATGGCCGGTGCCAGAAACAAGCCCGTCAAAAGACCCGACATGGGTTTGCGGGTACGGTCCAGTCCGACAGACGCCAGGGTACCGGCACAGGTTGCCAGAATGGACGCGGCCAGAGCAATGCGCAGGCTGCGCATGGTTGAGGCACGCCAGACGTCATCGGAAAAGTATTCGCGGTACCAGTGCGTCGACCAGCTCTCTGGTGGGAAAGTAAGGGTTTCGCCCCCTGAAAACGACATCGGGATCACCACCAGAACCGGAAAGAACAGGAATAGAATGGCGAGGCAGAAGAACACCGTCATCAATGTGTCATTGCTCAGTTTCATTGTATGTCCTCGCGCGCGGAATAAATCAGTTTTCGGCTCAGCACCCGGATCAGCGCCATGGCGCAGGTGGTAAAGATCAAGAGCAGAAAGGCGACCGATGCGGCAAAGCCCCAGTTGGCCTTGGCGACCTGTACGGCAATGATGTTGGCGACCATCGTATCCTTGGGACCACCCACCAGCGCGGGCACAATGAAAAAGCCCATCGACAGGATAAACACGATCAGAAACCCCGTGACGACGCCCTCCATCGACAGTGGCAAAAATACCTGACGGAAGGCCGCAAAGGGTTTCGCCCCCATGATCCGCGCCGCACACAACAAGCTTTGGTCGATATCCGCCATCGTGCCGTAACAGGTGATCACCGCGACCGGCAAAAGGATCTGCACCATGGCAAGGTAAACGGCGCCGGTCGTGTACATCAGCTGCACAGGCTCATCGAGCACCCCCAGCTAGATCATCGCCATGTTGATCAGGCCCTCGCGTCCCAAAAGCACCATCCAGGCATAGGTGCGCACAAGAACGCTCATCCACATTGGCACCAGCACGAGGAACAACAGGATCGGGCGCCATTGTGGCGGGCGTCGCACGATGAAATAGGCAATCGGATAGCCGATCAGCACGCACAGCATGCCAACCACCACCGAGATTTTGACCGGGTTCAGAAAGATCCGCACATAAGCACCCCGGGTAAAGAACCTGTCAAACTGCTTTAGCGTGAACTCCGGGTCAAACATGCCCTGATAGAACATGATGCCTACCGGAATAAGAAAAAAGGCCACGGCCAAAAATAGTGCGGGGAACAGTGTCAGTCTCATGATGCGGCCTCCTTGCATATTTCGGTGAAAGGGTGCGGGCGATCGGGCCGCGCGCGCAAGTCGGGGAGATTTCTCGGCGACCCAGTCCTGCCAGCACTCGTTCAGCTCTTCATAGTTGGCGCCCCAGAACAGGTCGTTGGACACATATTGCGCCGCGAGGTTGTCCGGGTGGGTTGGCAAGGTCGCCCCCAGTTCCGCAGGCAACAGGTCGTACATGCCCTTGGTAAAGAACGGATAAGGCTCTTGGTTTTGCAGGAGAAGAAACGCGAAGTCGGGTGACGATTTGTTTTTAGTTGATCGTCGGAGCATTGCAAAACGCTCTGGTCAACGACGACCAGGTAATCTCGGCAAAAAACGAAAGCTTGCGAAGTGGGCTCAAAGAGGCCGTTGGCGCCTACATGTGGCTACCGCGGCATTAGCCCCGCACTTTTTCAGTTCAAAGGGTGCTTCTGTGCCATAATTAAAGGCGCACGTCTGAAGCCTCGGAAGGAAGTGCAGTTTTCAGATCGTAAAGAACGCTTTCTGATTTGCACCATTTTCTGATGCCCTCTGCACCAATTTCACCAAACTCCTTGTGAGCCACCGCCAGGATGACCCCATCGTACGTTCCATCAGCAGGGCTCTGTACAAGATCGATCCCGTATTCTCGCCGAGCGTCCCCAGCATTGGCCCATGGATCGAATACGTCAACGTCGATACCGTAATCCTGTAGTTCAGCAATCACGTCTACAACCCGTGTATTACGAAGATCAGGGCAGTTTTCCTTAAAAGTTATGCCCATAACCAGTACGCGTGACTTGTTCACGTGAATGTCTGCCCGGAGCATGGATTTCATCATTTGGCTGGCGACATAAGAGCCCATGCTATCGTTCAGACGCCGACCTGCCAGAATGATCTCGGGATGATAACCACTCGCTTCAGCTTTGTGCGTCAGATAGTAAGGATCAACACCGATACAATGCCCCCCAACGAGTCCCGGATAGAACGGCAGAAAGTTCCATTTCGTACCCGCCGCGCGCAAAACCGCAGCCGTATCAATGTCCAAACGATTGAAGATAATCGCCAGCTCGTTGATCAGGGCGATATTGATGTCGCGCTGAGTATTTTCAATGACTTTTGCTGCCTCGGCTATACGAATGCTTTCGGCGCGATAGGTTCCCGCTTCAATGATCGAGGCATAGACTTCGTCGACCAAATCAGCCGTTTCCGGCGTGGAACCGGACGTGACTTTGAGGATATTGGGCAATCGATGCTGCTTATCGCCGGGATTAATCCGCTCGGGGCTATATCCTACAAAAAAATCTCGATTGAACGTCAGCCCTGAATGGGTTTCCAGGATCGGCACGCAGTCTTCTTCGGTTGCCCCCGGATAGACGGTGGATTCATAAACCACGACATCACCCGGCTTTAGCACTTTTGCCAAATCTTCTGATGCACGAAACAACGAGGTCAAATCCGGCCTTTTGCTCGGGTCGATCGGAGTTGGAACCGTGACCACAAAGAAATTACAGGTTTTGAGGTCATTTACATCCGTCGAGAGGCTCAGCTTGCTGGCTTGCTCAAGCTCATTGCTGCTGATTTCTCTGGTATCGTCATGCCCGGATTTCAGCGCTGCTATCCGCTTATCGCTGACATCAAAACCAACAACTGGATATTTTTTCCCGAACTCCACAGCCAAAGGAAGCCCGACATACCCAAGGCCAATGACCGCAACTTTAATGTTGGCCAGATTTGGCAGAGAGACAGAATTTGGCACTATGCTTCGTCCTATTTTATGCTTGGCGCCAAGCGATGAATCCTGAATTCACTTGGCAATTGTTCGTTTTAAGGCGGCACGCTGAGAGCGGGCAAAGGAGCAAAGCCTCGGCCAAACACCAGATACGCCGCCCTTTTGCATATCCTTGCCTTGACGATAAAGGCAACCCGGCACCGGCGCCATTAGCCGGATAAGTTACGGGCCCGATAATCGCTGGGGCTTAGGCCTGTCCATCGCTTAAAGGCCGTTGAGAAGGCAGCCTGATCTCCGTAGTCCAGATAAAAGGAAATCTCGGCAATACTGAATCCGTCCTTGAGATAGGTGCGCGCCAGATCGCTGCGCAAATCATCGACGATTTCGCGAAAGCTCAGGTCTTTTTCTTTCAATCGGCGCGCAAAGGTGCGCCGACTCATGCCAAGATTGGCCGCCATTTCTTCGGCTGGCACAATGCGCCCCGGCAGGTTGTCGCTAAGAATACCTTCAATACGCCCGCGCAATCCCGGAGTGCTTACAGAGGTCTCTTGTTTGAGCCGTTCTCCATACTCTTTAAGGTGTTCGCGCAGATTGGGATCGTAAGTGGGGACGAGCAATTCCAACGCTGATCTCGACAGAATCATTTCATAGTTTTCTGCACCAAAAACCACAGGAAACCCCGCAAGGCGTGTCACTTTGGAGGCGATATTTTTTGCGTCATGCTTAAACCGGATTTCTAAAGGAAAAAAATCCGTTTGCGTGACTGTTCGCATGCGACCTAGTGCTGCGAACAACAGATACTCGAGAAACCGGTGATGACGGCCCATGCTTTGGTCAAGGCACTCCAGAGTAAAGAATGCCGAATTGCTCGAAATCTGTAGTCCGATGGCAAAAGACGGATCCAAAACAGAAAAAAACCGAGAGGAGTTTTCAATCGCGTCACGCAGTGTTTGCGAATATTTGGCGATGTAGGCTGTCAAAGTGAAGGTATCTCGAAACGCAAGGCCCGCGCTGGTCGCAAAAAGATTGTCGCGCAGAACATCACATACGGCGTCCACCAGGCGTGCTTCCTGTTCCGGATCGACGTCACAGCCGGGGGCCTCCAGCGCTCCGCGACTAAGATTCAGATCTTTTAACGCCTCGTCTCCGGTTGCACACGATCCGGTTTCGGAATCCACATATTGCAAGAATTGCAGCATGCGCTGCGCACGGATATTGTTCATGCTGATCCCCTAAAAGTTCATCCCAGAATGCCCCTGTCTGACGCTGCTTGACAAGGTGCCAGTTGAAATTCAGGCTTCCTAAGTGACAAAGGCCTGCGCGCGTCCTAAGGCAACGGTGACATCGACCTGATCGCCAATCTGCAACTGAGGATCCAGTCCGCCGGTGGCCGGTGCTCTGGCCTGCAATGTCATCCCCTGCTCTGCCAGCGCAAGCTGGACTTGCAAAACAGGTCCGCGAAAGCTGATTTCGCGGATCGAGGCAGTCATCCCCGTGCTACGACCCTGTTGTTTGGCAAAGATCAGATCTTCGGGTCGCAACGCCAGACGTATCCCTGTGCCTTTGGCAAACCCATGCTGCTGACAAGAGATCACATGCGTCCCTAGTCGCGCTTGATCTGCGGTTTCGACCACTGCGTCCAACCAATTTGTTTCGCCAATAAACCCTGCCACAAAGGGAGTCTTGGGGGTTTGATAGACCTCGGCAGGAGTGCCGATCTGCTCAATGCGCCCGGCGTTCATCACCACAATTGTGTCGGCCATGGCCAGCGCTTCTTCCTGATCGTGGGTCACCATAACGGTGGTCACCCCCAACCGGTGTTGCACATCGCGGATTTCCTGACGCAGCCGCTCACGTTCCTTTGCGTCCAAAGCCGACAAAGGTTCATCCAACAACAAAAGACCGGGTTTCGGAGCCAGCGCACGGGCCAGCGCCACCCTTTGCTGCTGACCACCGGACAATTGAGATGGGAACTTTTGCTCTTGTTCCGGCAAACCGACAAGCGTCAGCATTTCTAAGACACGTTGGGCAATCTGGTCGCGGCTCAAACCCTTGCCTTGCAATCCGTAGGCCACGTTGCGCGCGCTAGTAAGGTTTGGAAACAGAGCATAGGATTGAAACACAATGCCAAAATCCCGCGCGGCGGGTGGCAGCTTGGTCACATCCTGCCCTTGTTGCACAATGTCTCCTCGATCCGGCGTTTCCAGCCCGGCAATCAATCGCAAAAGAGTTGTTTTCCCGCACCCTGACGGGCCAACAAAACAAACAAATCGACCTTCCGGAATGCGAAATGAGATGTCTTGCAATGCCGCAAAATTCCCAAAGGATTTACTTACGTTGCAAAGGTCGAGATATGCAGTCATTTGTCTCTCGTCACCATGAAACCGCCAGAAAAACGGCGCGTGTTGCGTGCAGAAAACCCCAGATTTGCACAGAAATCTATCGGATAATCCAGCATTTTCCAGATTGTCGCAACCACGTGTCAAAGCTTGCGCTTGACCCGGAAGATATTCCGCCGCACGACTAAGCTGTTACAGCCGGAGTTTTCACATGCCACATCCTCTTATCACCCAGTCCGACATCGACACTTATCAACGCGACGGGGTCGTCCTTGTCAAAGGGTTGTTTGCCGATCATATTGACGCTCTGCGTGCAGGCGTCGCGCGCAATATGGCGCATCCGGGGCCTTTCGCTTCTGAAAACGAAAAGGCAGGTGAAAGCGGGCGGTTTTTTGACGATTACTGCAACTGGCAGTCTATCCCCGAATTTCGCCAGGTCATCGAGACCTCTCCTGCCGCCGAGGTTGCCGCCAATCTAATGCAATCGGAGAGCGTTCAGGTGTTTCACGATCATGTGCTGGTCAAAGAGCCTGGCACTTCAATGGCCACACCCTGGCATACGGATGGGCCGTATTACTTTGTCGAAGGCAGGCAAAACATCAGCTTTTGGTCGCCTCTTGACCCGGTTTCTGAGGCCACATTGCGCATGGTTGCCGGGTCTCACAAATGGGAGAAACCGGTTCTGCCAACCCGCTGGGTCAGCGAAGAAAGCTTTTTCCCTAACGAAGACGACTACATGCCCATACCGGACCCAGATGCCGAAGGCATGACCGTTCTTGAATGGGCCATGGAACCCGGCGATGCGGTGGCCTTTAATTATGACATTCTGCATGGTGCACGGGGAAATACCTCAGACATCCAACGTCGGGCCTTTTCCCTGCGGCTGGTGGGTGACGACGCCCGCTATGTCGAACGCCCGGGCCGTACGTCTCCGCCCTTTCCGGATCACGGAATGCAAACGGGACAAAGACTGCGAGAAGATTGGTTTCCGGTGATCTGGCGAGCGGAAAGATGAGCTATCTTGACGCCCAGGATTGGGGCTTTCCAATCCCGATCGCCTATGGTCCCGGACGCCTAAAGGAGATCGCCAGTTTTTGTTCTGCATCAGGGATGACACGGCCTTTTGTCGTTACCGACAGGGGTAGCGCCGGACTTTCCTTTCTGCAGGACCTCATAGGGTATCTGAGTACTGCTGGAATGCAAGCCGCACTCTATTCAAACATCTCTCCCAACCCACGGGACGTTGAAATCTATCAGGGTCGCGACAGATACCAAGAAGGCGGATATGACGGCATCATCGCCATTGGTGGTGGCAGTGGCATGGACGGTGGTAAAGCGATTGCTTTGCTAGCCACAAACGAACTGGACCTTTGGGACTTTGAGTTTGGACAAATTCCGCCGGACATGGCCAATCATCCGGATTTCCCTCCGTTGATCTGTATCCCGACAACTGCGGGAACAGGCGCAGAAACCGCCAGCACCGCGATGGTTACGGACACGGACAAACACATGAAATGGTGCGTGTGGCATGCGAAACTTGAACCGTCCTTTGCCATTCTTGATCCAGAAATCACTGTGGGCCTACCAGCAACTCTGACAGCATGGACTGGTGTCGACGCCATGGTACACGCGATCGAAGCCTATTGTGTACCGGGCACCAATCCTTTGTGTGATGCCTTGGCACTCGAAGGGCTAAGGCTGATTAACCGCTGGCTTCCTACAGCGGTGAAAGACCCAGGCAACATCGAGGCGCGTGGCGCGATGTTGGCAGGAACTTGTCTTGCGGGTGTTGCCTTTCAAAAGGGTCTTGGGCTGGTGCATGCGATATCCCATATGGTTGGGGCTGAGTATGACACTCAGCATGGGCTGACAAACGCCATTCTGCTTCCTGCTGCTTTGCGGTTTAACGCGCCCGAGATCGCCGATAAGGTCAAACCAATGGCGCAAGCGATGGACCTTTCGGAGACATCCTTTCAAGCCTTTTTTATAAAAGTCTGCGACATTCTCGATGACGTTGAAATACCACGCACATTGACTGACATCGGTGTGCCAGACGACGGCATCAAACGCATTTCTGAGAAGGCCCTGAAAGACAGCGCTGCGGCCACCAACCCCCGCTCGCTTTCAGTTTCAGACATCGAGGCCGTTTTGAAAGAGGCCCTTACCGTGGGTCGGTAAGCTGCTTAGCAAATTCTTCCAGGCAATAAGTTTTCTTGGCATGCAAAAACGGGCCATACTTTTGCAAGGCCCGTTAAAACTGAAAAATTCGAAATTCAGCCCAGCTGATTTTTCACCATCGGTCCAACTTTGCCAAAGTCCATTTGGCCGGTGTATTTGGACTTGAGGGCACCCATGATCTTGCCCATATCCCGGATCGAGCTTGCACCGATTTCCGCTATGGCCGCATCAATGGCAGCTGCGATTTCATCATCGCCCAGCTGTTTGGGCAGGTATTCTTCAATCACCGTGATCTCGCCCAACTCACGCTCAGCAAGGTCCAGACGCCCACCTTCTTCGTAGGTGCGCGCACTTTCCTGACGTTGCTTCACCATCTTGGACAGGATCGCCAATATCTCATCGTCGCCAACGCCCTCTTCAGCACCTTCGCCACGGGCCGCGATATCGCGGTCCTTGATGGCAGCCATTATCAGCCGCAACGTGGACAGGCGATCTGCTGCGCGATCGCGCATTGCCTGTTTCAGGGAGGAATTGATCTCTTCTCGCAGTGCCATTCGTTCTGCCATTTGCCATTAATCACAAGGCTTGGACCTTATATAAAGCGTAGCGTCGAGGCAAGCTGCCTCACTAATTTCCAAGCCTTTGATTTAAAACGAAATCCAAATTTACCTCTCCCTTGACCCCCGACGCCCCCCGACATAGTTTCGCGACAATCTACCAGCCAGAGAGTCGTGCCATGGTCCAGGATGCCCTATCCACCCCAACCGCTTGCCTTGCGCTTGCCGACGGAACCCTGTTTTACGGACGCGGGTTTGGTGCCACCGGAGACACTGTGGCAGAGCTTTGCTTTAACACCGCGATGACCGGCTATCAGGAGATCATGACAGACCCGTCTTATGCCGGTCAGGTCGTGACTTTCACCTTCCCCCATATCGGCAACACCGGAGTCACTCCCGAAGATGATGAAACTGCCGATCCTGTCGCTGCTGGCATGGTTGTAAAATGGGACCCAACCGAACCTTCAAACTGGCGATCCACCGACACGCTGTCCAATTGGTTGGCATCGCGTGGCCGGATTGCGATAGGTGGCATTGATACACGTCGCCTGACACGCGCGATCCGACAACAAGGGGCGCCACATGTGGCCCTTGCCCATGATCCCGAGGGCAAGTTTGATACTGAGGCGCTGATCGCCAAGGCACGTGCATTCACGGGTCTTGAGGGTCTTGATCTGGCCAAGGATGTGACCTGCGCACAGTCTTATCACTGGAACGAAATGCGCTGGGCATGGCCCGAGGGCTACAGCCCACAAGAAAACCCCAAACACAAAGTTGTTGCCGTTGATTTTGGCGCAAAACGCAACATTCTGCGCTGCCTTGCTTCGGCGGGCTGTGACGTTACGGTTTTGCCAGCAACGGCCACTGCAGACGAGGTGATGGCTCACGACCCGGATGGCGTCTTTCTATCCAACGGCCCAGGAGACCCGGCCGCAACTGGTGCGTATGCCGTTCCGATGATCAAAGGCGTTCTGGAGCATGACGTACCGGTCTTTGGTATTTGCCTTGGCCACCAAATGTTGGCTTTGGCCTTGGGTGCCAAGACGATCAAAATGAACCACGGCCACCACGGTGCCAATCACCCGGTGAAGGACAATGACACCAATAAGGTTGAGATCACTTCGATGAACCATGGGTTTGCTGTCGATAGCCAAACCCTCCCTGAAGGTATCGTCGAAAGCCATGTATCGCTGTTTGACGGGTCCAACTGTGGCATTCGCATTGCCGACCGTCCGGTGTTTTCAGTGCAGCATCACCCTGAAGCCAGCCCGGGCCCTCAGGACAGTTTTTATCTGTTCGAAAAGTTTGCTAATTACATGGCTGAACGCGCCTGATCGCGAAAATTCGTTAACCTTAACACGGTGTTAACCTTCATGCCCGCATTCTGCCTGTCGCAGAGTGTGGGTAATGGGTCATGAATGAAACCATCTTAAGGCTGGAACGGCCCCATGCGACTCATGGGCTGGGTAAGAACGTGTCCTTGGGTCGCCACCTGATTGAGAGCGGGCTAATCTCACCCTGGCAATTATTCCATGCTCTGGAAAAACAGATGGGCTGGGACGCCAATCTAACGGAAATTCTGTGTTCAAAGGGCTGGATAACTGAAGCGCAAGCGCTTCAGGCGCTTTCAACGTTCTACACGGCACAGATTGTCGATCTGTTCCAGGCCCCGCCCCAGCCTGAATTACAATCCCTCATGCCCGCAAGTTTTTGTATCAAGTACAATATCCTGCCCTGGCAAAAAGTGGGCGGGTTGCTGATCGTGGTGACAGGGCGCCCGGATCGCTTTGAAGAGTTGCGCACCACGCTTCCCGGAAACCTGCGAAATGCCATTGTTGCATTGGCACCTGAAGACATGGTCTCAGAGATTCTTGCCACACTTCACCGGCAGACGCTCGTTGAACTCGCCGAGGCTCGCGTACCAGCGGAATTCAGTTGTCGTGAATTTGGAGGTTTGTCGTCGCGCCATGTCTGGCGAATTGCAATCTTTTTGGCGGCAATGGTCGCAGCAATGGTCTTTGTCCCGGCGCATCTATTCGCGGCCCTGACCTTGCTGGCGGTGCTGTCGATGATTGCTGTGTCGTTGATGAAACTGACCGCCTTTGTCGCATCTTTAGGCAAACCCGCACCTTTGGCGACACCCTCCGAATTTGTGGCCCCACGTATCTCTGTTCTCGTGCCGCTGTTTCGCGAAAAAGAAATTGCCCATGCTCTAATCGCGCGCTTGTCCCGCCTGACCTACCCCAAGGCACTGTTGGACGTGCTTCTGGTGCTTGAAGAACACGACACTCTTACCCAGGAAACCATCGCCCACACAAACCTGCCGCAATGGATGCGGGTTGTTGTGGTGCCGGCGGGGTCTGGCCTCACAACCAAGCCCCGGGCGCTGAATTATGCATTGGATTTCTGCAAAGGTGACATTATCGGTATCTGGGACGCAGAAGATGCCCCGGCCCCCAATCAGCTTGAGGTGGTCGCCCTGCGATTTGCCCAAGCCCACCCAAACACGGTCTGCCTGCAAGGTATTCTGGATTACTACAATCCCTGGAGCAATTGGCTATCACGATGTTTCACCATAGAATATGCCACCTGGTTTCGCACAGTGTTGCCCGGATTGGCTCGTCTTGGGTTTGCCATCCCTCTTGGTGGCACGACATTGTTTATCAAACGTCAGGCTATCGAAGCACTTGGTGGGTGGGACGCTCACAATGTGACAGAAGACGCTGATCTTGGCATGCGTATTGCACGATTTGGGTTTCGCACTGAACTGCTGGAGACGGTTACTCAGGAAGAAGCCGCCTGCCGCCCTTTTGCATGGGTTAAGCAAAGGTCGCGCTGGCTCAAAGGGTACATGGTAACTTATCTGGTGCATATGCGTGACCCTGTCCTGCTGTGGCGGGAATTTGGCCCACTGCAGTTTTTGGGCCTGCATCTGGTTTTTGCCTGCACGCTTCTGCAGTTCCTGCTGGCACCCTTGATATGGTTGTTCTGGGGCGGTGTGGTTGGCATCCCGTACCCCGAAAACCTGTTGTTCACCGCCCGGCAGATGCTCACAATTTCCCAGATATTTCTTGTTTTCGGCCTTGCCAACGCGGCAATCGCCACGCGGTCAATTCTAGGGCAAAAGCGTAAGATGCTAATACCCTTTGTGGTGACGATGCCGTTTTACTTCCCGCTTGCAACACTGGCTGGATACAAAGCACTGATCGAGTTGATTTTTCGTCCCTTTTACTGGGACAAGACAGCGCACGCCAAAACCGTTGAAGGTATCAGTGCACACCACTCAGGTATCGGCGTCCTGCTTGAGCCGGGTCACGAAAGCCTGTGAGATATGGTTGCGCAGGGCTGTATAAGCCCCGTCTTCATTACGCGACGCAATAGCGTCCACAATTGCCTGATGTTCCACCAACGTATCTTCGCCGCGGCCCTCCACGGCGATCGATGTGGTCGCCATGAGTGCCATAGACCGGTGCACAAGATCAAGCTGCTGCACCAGGTAACGGTTGTGTGAGGCCAGATGGATTTGTTTGTGAAACCGGCGATTTGCCCGCGCCAAGGCCGAAGGATCTTCGACCAGTTTCTGATCTTCTTGCACCATATCCTGTAACACGCGCACTTCTTCAGAAGTGGCATGACGTGCGGCAAGACGGGCTGCCAGTCCCTCAAGCTCGGTGCGCACCACGTAAAGCTCTGCCATCTGGTTATGGTCCAATGACGACACGATCAGGCTGCGCCCATCGCGGGCAAGCAAAGATTGTGTTTCCAGACGTTGTAACGCCTCGCGGATCGGTGTGCGAGAGACCCCAAACCTCTCGGCCAGATCACTTTCGACCAACCGGTCTCCCGGTTTGAAAATGCCCACATCAATGGCCTCGAGGATCAACGAATATGCGTCCCTATTGGGGGATTTGACTTGTGACATTTGGCTTCTCCCTTACACGCCAATTTGAGCGCTGGCGCAGACTATGCGGGCACAAGGCCTTGTTGCAACCCCGCCATTGCACACGAGGCATTGCGAGCGTAGCCTGCAACTATGCCAAAGCAGTCTTTTTCACATGTCACCACCTGGGTGTTTGATCTTGATAACACTCTGTATCCGCCCAAAACCCGTCTATTCGATCAGATCGAGGTACGGATGACCAAATACGTGATGGATGCTCTGGGTGTCGACCAGCCCCGCGCAGATCATTTACGCAAGCAATATTGGGCGCAATATGGCACCACACTTGCCGGTCTCATGCGCGAACATAATGTCGACCCGGCCCCCTATCTTATTGATGTGCATGATATCTCTTTTGCTGAACTTGAACCGGACCCTCTTCTGGCCGCTCACATTCTCGCCCTGCCCGGTCGCCGTATTGTCTATACCAACGGCACGGCTCCTTACGCAGAAAATGTTCTGAACGCGCGTGGTCTTAGCGGTTTGTTTGATGCCGTGTATGGCGTCGAGCACGCAGGTTATTTACCCAAACCCGAACGTGCTGCTTTTGAAGCGATCTTCACACTTGACGGTGTGACAACTGAGACGGCGGCGATGTTCGAAGATGATCCTCGCAATCTTCAAGCTCCTCACGAGATGGGTATGAAAACCGTCCATGTTGCCCCCGAAGCGCACAACGCGGATCACATTCATCATCACACGGATGATCTGTCAGGCTTTTTGAAAAAACTTCGATAAACCGTTCTTCAGGCACGCAAAGACAATTGGTCCCCTTGGAACCCAATGCACAGCGAACTAGGGTGCCTCTCAGGAGAATGTCATGACCCGTTTCAACAATTTTGATATCCTGATTTCCGGCGGAGGAATTGCCGGGCTGACTGCAGCGGCCGCCTTTGGCAATGCGGGTTTCTCAGTGCAATGCGTCGATCCGGCTCCGCCAATAACCGAACGCGATGCGGAAGGTTCGGACCTGCGGACAACCGCCTTTTTACAACCGGCCCGAGGTTTGTTGGACGAAGCAGGTCTTTGGGGCCGATTGGACCAACACGCCGCCCCGTTGCAGGTCATGCGAATTGTCGATGCCGGAGGGGAAATCCCTGAGCCTCGCATCGTCAAAGACTTTAACGCTTCAGATATTTCTGACCAACCGTTTGGCTGGAACTTACCCAACTGGTTATTGCGGCGTGAAATGGTGACCCGGCTGGCAGAGATGGACACTGTTGATCTGCGACTTGGCACTGCCACGACCAGCCTGTTTACCCGCACCAACGAAGCGCGCGTGACCCTTTCGGATGGCAGTACAACGCGCGCCAAGCTTGTCATCGCCGCAGATGGGCGCAATTCACCGATGCGTGAGGCCGCGGGCATTGATGTTCACACCACCCGGTACGGCCAAAAGGCGCTAGCCTTTGCGGTGACGCATCCCATTCCGCACGAAAACGTCTCAACCGAAATCCACCGCTCGGGCGGCCCATTCACTCTGGTCCCTTTGCCGGACTACAAGGGCCAACCCTCCTCGGCGCTGGTTTGGATGGAACGCGGCCCTCGCGCTACTGAACTCTTCGAAATGGACATTCCCGACTTTGAAGCCGAGATGACTGCTCGCAGTTGCTCGCTGTTTGGCCCATTGACCCTTGCATCCCGGCGCACGCTTTGGCCGATTATTTCCCAGTCAGCTGAGCGTCTGTACGGCGAGCGATTGGCGTTGGTGGCAGAAGCCGCCCACGTAGTTCCGCCAATTGGTGCCCAGGGTCTGAACATGAGCCTCGGCGATATGCGCGTTTTGCTGGAGCTGGCCAAGGCCGATCCGGCCGCATTGGGTGACCAAAATATGCTTGAAGCCTATCACAAAAAGCGGTTCGCTGAAGTCAAATTACGGGTCAAAGGCATCGATATGCTGAACCGGGCTTCGATGGTTGAAAAACCGATGTTGCGGGATGCGCGCGCCATGGGTCTTAATGCGCTTTATTCGCTGGCACCGGTACGCAAAACGTTGATGCAAATGGGTCTTGGGGTTCGGTGATCCGGACTTTGGTCAAGGGACATTGGCAGATGGGCCTGATCTGCGCCCTAATCTTTGCACTGTGGTCGACACCAATTGTTGTTCCCTTGAAAGTCCTGACCGTGCTGCTGCATGAGCTTTCCCATGCGGCGATAGCCATTCTGACGGGTGGCAGCGTGGAAAGCCTGTCGATTGACCCTCAGCAAGGGGGCCAGGTGATCTCGCGAGGGGGCAATCGTTTCCTGACCTTAAGCGCCGGGTATCTGGGGTCGTTGGTGGTAGGTGTGGCTTTGTTTCTGGCTGCGGTGCGTACGAAATGGGATCGCACCGTGATGGCCATAATGGGGGGCATTATTTTTGTTGCAGTCGCGCTTTACGTTCGTGACCTCTTTGCTTTGGTCTTCTGCATCGGCACCGGTGGTCTCATGATTGCAGCGGCCCGGTATATGCCCCGAGAAGTGAATGATCTGGGTCTGAGGGTGATCGGGTTGACCAGCATGATCTACGTCCCCTTCGACATCTTCAGCGACACGCTTGCCCGATCATACCTCCGATCGGATGCGCGTATGCTGTCGGAAGAAATCGGCGGTCCAACGATGTTTTGGGGTGGGCTGTGGTTGATCGCCAGCCTTTGCGTCATCGCAGCATGCTTGCGCTTTGGATTGGGCGACGACAGCAATATTTTGCGCCGTCGCCCAAAGGGATCTTGAGTTCAGAGAACTTGATCCATGACCGTTTTCAGACGGGCCAGCGTGCCATCGACGTCATAGAGTTTGTCCAGACCAAACAGACCAAGACGGAAAGTCATGAAACCTTCGGGTTCATCACAGGCCAGCGGGACACCAGCCGCAATCTGCATGCCTTGGGCGGCAAATTTGCTGCCGTTCTGAACACCCGGATCAGAAGTATAGCTAACAACCACACCCGGCGCGCCAAAGCCATCTGCAGCAACGCTTTTCACGCCTTTCTCTGCGAGCATCGACCGTACGCCATCACCTAGCGCCCAAGACGCAACCCGTAGCTTTTCAAAACCGTATTCCTTGGTTTCCAGCATAGTGTCACGGAACGCGCGCAGAGCGTCTGTTGGCATGGTTGCGTGGTAGGCATGGCCACCATTTTCATAGGCCTTCATGATGTCATGCCATTTCTTCAGATCGATGGCAAAGCTGTCCGAAGTGGTGGTTTCCAACTTGGCCAACGCCCGGTCTGACATCATCACCAGTCCGGCACTCGGAGAAGCTGACCAACCCTTTTGCGGCGCAGAAATCAAAACATCCACACCCGAGGCTTTCATGTCGATCCACACACAGCCCGACGCGATACAATCCAGCACCATCAGCGCGCCAACCTCATGGGCAGCTGCCGCCATCTGGGCAATGTAGTTGTCCGGCAGGATCACCCCAGCCGATGTTTCTACATGCGGAGCAAAGACCACATCCGGTTTCACTTCGTGGATTTTGGCAACAACCTCATCGATGGGTGCAGGCGCGAACGGAGTGGTCACGTCATTGCCAGCCTGACGAGCTTTCATCACCGTGGACTCTGCGGCAAAGGCTCCTGCCTCAAAAATCTGGCTCCAGCGGTAAGAGAACCAACCGTTACGCACCACCAGCGTATTGGCGCCGCGGGCAAACTGACGTGCCACAGCTTCCATGCCAAAGGTGCCGCCACCGGGTACCAAGGCGACCGCATCGGCGTTGTACACGTCCTTTAGCATGCCCGAAATATCGCGCATCACCTGTTGAAAGGTTTGCGACATGTGGTTCAGTGAGCGGTCGGTGAAAACCACCGAAAATTCATCAAGGCCGTTTGGATCGACTGCGCTTGCCATGGATTGATCTCCTAAAATTCCAGCAGAGCATGGCTAGCGTGGTTTGAGCAAGAACGCAAAGTCTACCTTTGCATACTTTACTTCAAAGCGGTCCCGGGCGCCGTTCTTCCGACAACAATACATTGGCCTCAACGTCTCCGACTCCGGGCAAAGTCATCACCCGACGTCTTAGGACGCGCTCGAAATCTGAAATATCCCGAGCAACCACACGCAGGCGATAGTCATACATTCCCAACACATGCTCAACCGTCTGTACTTCTGGAATTGCTGTCACAGCACGTTCGAAATCTTCGAGCGACACACGCCCCTTGGTCGCCAGTTTCACGCCCAAAAACACCGTCACACCAAACCCAAGCTTTTCGGCATCAAGATCAAGTCTTCGGCCCTCGATAATGCCTGCATCATAAAGCCTGCGAATGCGCCGCCACGTTGCCGGTTGTGACAATCCCATTCGCCGCCCCAACGCCCCGGCAGATTGTGTCGCATCCCGCGCCAGCGCCTTGAGCAGGGCCCGGTCCATATCATCCAGACCGCTCATATCGGCAGGCTCTCGTCGGACTTAATGCGCGCAACCTGCATCAAGGCCTCAATATCTGCGATATGTGGCAGGGTCAGAATTCGACTGCGGTAGATTTGCTGATAATGCGGCATGTCTTTTGCAATCACCGAAAGGCGCACATCCACGCGGCCCAGAAAGGTTTGGATTTCGATCACCTCTGGGACGTTCCGCGCCTCAGAAATAAATTCGTCAAAAGCATTCTCATAGGTTTTGTCCAATGTGATCCGAAGCGACACCTCAACCGCATAACCCAATGCGCGCCAATCAATCACCGCCTGCTGGCCGCGCAATACACCCGAGGTCTCAAGTTTCTCTAAGCGCCGCGCTAATCGTGGAGTGGTCAGGCTTACGCGGTCGGCCAGATCAGGCAAAGACAGTGTCGGCTCTGCCTGCAAATTTCGAATAATGCGTCTATCAAGATCACTCAGCATGATTTCATCCATAATTGAGTAAATGACGAATAACAATCACAAAATAACGCAAATTTTTATACTTCTCACGACTCGCCTTTCCTGACGGCATCCCTATATTCGCCGCCAGACATTCAACAAAGGGAGCGCCAACATGCGCGTTTACTACGATCGCGATTGCGACATTAACCTGATCAAAGACAAAAAAGTCGCCATCCTCGGCTATGGCTCTCAAGGCCACGCCCACGCGCTGAACCTGCGTGACTCGGGCGCGAAGAACCTCGTTGTGGCACTGCGCGAAGGTTCGGCTTCGACCAAAAAAGCCGAAGGCGAAGGCCTGACAGTCATGGGTATCGCCGAAGCGGCTGCTTGGTGCGACGTCATCATGTTCACCATGCCCGACGAACTGCAGGCTGACACTTACAAAAAATATGTACACGACAACATCAAGCCCGGTTCAGCAATCGCGTTTGCCCACGGCCTGAACGTGCACTTTGGCTTGATCGAGCCGAAAGAAGGCGTTGACGTCATCATGATGGCCCCCAAGGGCCCAGGTCACACAGTACGCGGCGAATACACCAAAGGCGGCGGCGTGCCTTGCCTGGTCGCGATCGACAACGATGCCTCCGGCAAAGCGCTGGAAATCGGCCTGTCGTACTGCTCGGCTATCGGTGGCGGTCGCTCGGGTATCATTGAAACCACGTTCCGTGAAGAGTGCGAAACCGACCTGTTCGGCGAACAAGCTGTTCTGTGTGGTGGACTGGTAGAACTTATCCGCTGCGGCTTTGAAACTCTGGTCGAAGCTGGCTACGCACCAGAAATGGCCTATTTCGAGTGTCTGCACGAAGTGAAGCTGATCGTTGACCTGATCTATGAAGGCGGCATCGCCAACATGGACTACTCGATCTCGAACACTGCCGAGTATGGCCAGTATGTCACCGGCCCACGCATCCTGAACTACGACGAAACCAAAGCCCGCATGAAAGATGTTCTGACGGACATTCAGCAAGGCAAATTCGTGCGCGACTTTATGCTGGAAAATGCTGTTGGCCAGCCAACCCTCAAAGCATCGCGTCGTGCCAACGACGAGCACATGATCGAAGAAACTGGCGCCAAGCTGCGCGGCATGATGCCGTGGATTTCAGCCGGAAAAATGGTCGACAAAGAGAAAAACTGATCCGGATGCTTGTCATCAAGATCAATTGAAACGACAAAGGGCGCCTATTCGGGGCGCCCTTTTCATATCGCCCATCAGATAAACTCGCAAGGAAAGGGCCGGCCGACATGCAAACCGGCGTGCACAACTGGATCAAGCTGCTTAGCCTTGGGGTGATCTGGGGCGCATCATTCATGTCCGTGTCGCTGGCTTTGCAGGACTTTGGGCCACTCACGATTGCTGCCATGCGGATCACGTTGGGAGCCTTGGCGCTGTACTTTGTTCTGCGTATTAGCGGGATTTCTTTGCCAAACATGCGCCATGCTGAAGGTCGGCGCATCTGGGCGTTTGCGATTCTGATGGGGTTCTTTTCAAATGCGATGCCCTTCACCCTGTTGAGTTGGGGGCAAAAATACGTCGCCTCCGGATTTGCCGGTGTCTGTATGGCGGTTGTGCCGCTGTTTGTCCTGCCAATAGCCCATTTCCTTGTCCCTGCTGAACGCCTGACCATACGCCGCACAATCAGCTTTGGTATCGGCTTTGTTGGCGTCGTTGTTCTGATTGGGTTAGACGCATTTAGCTCTCTTGGCTCAGATTTTGAGGCAATGGCCCGCATGGCCTGTCTGCTCGCATCGTTGTGCTACGCTCTTGGCTCGATTTCAACGCGGCTTTGCCCCAGTACAAATATGCTGTCGCTGGCGACAGCTGCGCTGATCTGCGGATCCTTTATGATTGTCCCAGTGGCCTTGTGGCAAGAAGGCCTACCGGGCGCCGGATCACCTCTCTCACTGGCTGCCCTTCTCTATCTGGGGATATTGCCCACTGCATTGGCTCAGGTTCTGGTTGTTCAGGTTGTCCGCGACGCGGGCCCAAGTTTTATGTCGTTGGTGAACTATCAGGTCCCGATTTGGTCAGTTCTGTTCGGCGCTGTTTTGCTTGGTGAAACTCTCCCTCCACAATTGTTCATCTCGTTGGCTCTTATCCTCGGCGGTTTGCTCCTGGGACGCAAACGTCGGCGCACGGCCTATGGTGCGTGACGCACAGAGGCGGTTCACCTGCGCACATAGCGTTATATTGTAACGATACATCTCACACGCCATCTGAAATGGCATGACCCAATACAACATTCATAACAGACAGAGTTTGCCGACTGAGATGCAAATTCTGCTTCGGGATTATCCGCGCGAAGCATGGCCGGATCACCCGGATTTCGCCGAGGCCATTCAACATTGGATGAGTGCCCATCAAATGTTTCGCCGTCTCGGGCAGATTCTGCATCAATCCATCGAACAAGCGCTGGAAAATAACATGGACCCCGAGCAGTTTGCAGGGCGGTTGGGCCAGTATGGCAACCTTTTGGTGCGTAATCTGCATGGACATCACGGGTGGGAAGACCATCAATTCTTTCCCGAACTTGTATCTGCAGATGATCGTTTCGCACGAGGGCTGGAAATGTTGGAGAACGACCATGTAGAGTTGGATGCTTTGTTGCATCGGCTCACTACAAAGGCCAACCGGTATCTGCAAATGCTGCAGTTGTCGCCCAAGGACGCCTCGGCAGAATTGGCTGCTCTGTCGACTGAGACAGGGGCAATTGGTGGTTTTCTGGACAGGCACTTAAGTGACGAAGAAGATTTGGTGGTTCCAATCCTGTTGCATCACAAGCTGCGGGGATAACTGAACCCCACGAGTTGGCGCGTTGTTTCGGCGCGCCAATCAAAACTTAGTAACGGCCAATCTGCACGCGCTTTTTTCCAAGAACTTTTCCGTTTGCGTCTATGGCGTAAACGTCTGCGAAATACCGATTCCCTTTGCCGCCCGAACACGGTGGCAAGTACCCGGATGATGCGTACTTTCCACTGCTGCGAGCCTTTTTGATGACTTTGGCCTTGCCCGGCAACGAGCCCTTCAACCCTGGTACCGCATACAAATCTGCGCTGCTGCCCGAAACCGGGTAGCCAATGATACCATGGCCACCTTTGGTTGAAAGTGGTTGGTAGTCCTTATCATTGAACTCAACATACACCCAGGCTGTGCCCTTCGGCAGACCAGTGGCATTCATCGGGGGCGTCGCCCCTTTGCCGCCAAACAACGTGCATTGCTGACCCTTAGGCACGGATTTGCCGTTCCAACCACTGCCCAAAGTGACATTCATGTCGGCCACCGCAATACCCGCCGATGCCAACAAAACAAATGCCGCCAAAATAACCCGTCGCATATCAATTCTCTCGATTAACCAACCATGCAAGCATGCGGTTTCCCGAGCGACAGAGCAAGTTTTTGATTAAAGCGCTTGCTGAACAGCCTCGACAATGGAGTCCACTGTTGTTTCCAACAGGTCTGCATCCTCGCACTCGGCCATCACACGCACCAGTGGCTCCGTTCCGGATTTACGGATCAATAGCCTTCCTTTGCCAGCCAACTCCTGTTCCGCTGCCGCAATGACGGCTTTAACGCTGGCGTCCTCCAGAGGTGCCTGCCCGGCCTCATAGCGGACATTTTTCAACAACTGTGGCACGGTTTCGAAACTGCGGGTCAATTCGGACGCTGGCTTACCCGTTTCTGCCATGGCTGCCAGAAATTGAAGCCCCGCCATCAGACCATCCCCGGTCGTGGCATAATCTGTCATGACGATATGTCCGGACTGCTCGCCGCCAAGGTTGTAGCCGCCCTTGCGCATGGCCTCGACCACATAACGATCGCCAACAGCAGTGCGCTCAAGACGCAACCCTTTGCCCTGCAGAAATCGCTCGAGCCCTAGATTGGACATCACCGTCGCCACCAAGGCGCCGCCCTTTAAGCGCCCCTGCTCGGCCCAGTGGCTTGCCAATAGCGCCATCAGCTGATCACCATCAGCAACCTGACCATTTTCATCAATGATCATCACCCGATCCGCATCTCCGTCGAGCGATATCCCCACATCGGCCCCATGTGCCACAACCGCCTCGGCCGCAGTGGCAGGATGGGTCGATCCACATCCCTGGTTAATATTCACACCATTTGGTGATGTGCCCACAGGGATGACTTCAGCGCCCAACTCCCATAGGGCTTCGGGGGCGGCGCGATACGCTGCACCATTTGCGCAATCGATCACCACTTTTATGCCCCGCAGAGGCACCGCAGATGGCAGCGAAGATTTAACCCGTTCAATATAGCGAAAACGGCCATCATCAATACGCGTCGCAGACCCGATATTCACCGCCTGCACCGGCTCTACCCCACTTTGGATCAGCGCCTCAATCTCTTGTTCGACGTCATCCGACAGTTTGAATCCATCCGGACCAAAGAATTTGATGCCGTTGTCTTCGGCCGGGTTGTGGCTGGCCGAGATCATCACGCCCAGATCGGCACGCATCGAGCTTGTCAATAAACCAACTGCCGGCGTGGGCACAGGGCCAAGCAAAAAAACATTCATTCCGGTCGACGTCAGCCCCGCGGTCAGCGCGTTTTCAAACATGTAACCAGAGCGGCGCGTGTCTTTGCCAATCACAACTCGGTGGTTGTTGAGGCCATCGTTCCTGAAATACCGCCCTACGGCGGCACCAATACGCAATGCCATTTCTGCTGTCATCGGGTGTTTGTTGGCGGTGCCTCGCACACCGTCTGTTCCAAAATATTTACGCCCCAAAATAGTCTCCTGTTGTCGCAGCCTGCCACAGTTGCAGCGCCTGTCTTGTATCTTCTACGTCGTGGACACGCACGATTTGAACACCCTGAGCAAGCCCCTCCAGCGCGATAGCCACTGAACCACCAATCCGACGGTTAGGATCGGGTGCATGACCGATATGGCGAATAAACCCCTTGCGCGACGCCCCCAAAAGCACGGGGCATCCCAATGAATGAAACAGGCTGATCCGCGCCAAAAGCGCCAGATTATGGGCAATCGTCTTGCCAAACCCGATACCAGGATCCACCACTATTTGATCCTGCGGAATCCCGAGTTTTGTAAGCAATGCGATCTGCCGCTCAAGGAAATCATACACATCCAGTAGCACATCGTCATAATGCGGATCGTCCTGCATGGTCGCAGGATCGCCTTGTGCATGCATCACACAGACGGGCACGGACTTGGTTGCGCACAGTGGCGCAAGGTCTGGATCAAACGTAAAGCCAGCCACATCATTCACAAGAAATGCTCCAGCCTCAATGGCGGCTTTGGCAACCGGCGCTTTGCGGGTGTCTATACTGACTGGCACCCCAAGGCTCGCAGATAGCGCTGCAATCACTGGCGCGGTACGCCGTATTTCCTCTTCGGTCGGCACTTTCACTGCTCCGGGCCGCGTCGATTCACCACCAATATCGATCAGCGTTGCCCCCTGTTGAACCATATGCCGAGCCCGGTCCACCGCTTGCTCAGGATTGTCATGCTGGCCGCCATCGGAAAAGCTATCCGGCGTCACGTTCAAAATGCCCATGATCTGCGGGATGCGCATCGACAACGCTCCGAAGTCCGGGCGTGGCGCGGTAATCGCATCCAGCACCGTCTTGGGCACCTCTGCAATCTCTATGACTTTGGGAGCGGCATCTCGGGTCAGCATTTCGACATGGCTGAACCACGTCCAACCGCCAGCCAAGGACAAGGCCGCTTCTGGCCTGGCTACATCGGTCTGGGCAATGGCACGGTAATAGGTCTTCATGCAACTTGCATGGGCTTTTACCCGCCACTTGGCAAGCCGCTAGAGGATGACTGTTTCAATTGACACATTTTGTGTCGTCAGACCCGGGCATTCTGGCAGAGAGTCGCCGATCGATACAAACCGGAACGCTTCCATTTCAGTTGCAAACCATCGTGCCAACTCAGCCGCCTTCCTCGGATTTCCCGCCGGCGCACCAACAGCATCCAGCACAATTTTGGAAGGGGCCCAGACGCTGATCTGGTCATTTTTCATTGCCCAGTCCAGCTCGGTTCTGGTTTCAACAACCACACACCGGGGATCGCGTGCCGCAAGACTCCAAGCATTTTGTTCAATTGACAACAAATCAATTCGAAGCTGTGCCTGCGTATCATCGATTTCCGGACCCGCGATTTCATGCATTCCCACACAAATCAACAATGGCTCTCCTGCCGCAGCCAACTGATCGATCCATCCGGTCAAATGGCTGGATTTCAGGGCCTCATTGGACAGGAAAACAACGCAAGGGTGTGGATGGCCCTGCTCCGACTTTCCAACCGGCTGCTTTGCGGCGCGTGTACGAACAATCTCGACACCCAGATCGCTTGTCCCCCGGTCCAGTTTCTCTATCCGCACGAACACCCGCATAGCTGGTGGTTCAAGAAGAATGCGCTCGGCAACCCGCTCGGCCAGAGTTTCAAGAAGATTAAATCTCTCCTCCGCCAACTCTCCAGTAATGGCCTCGGTCACTTTGTCGTAAGACAGGATCAGATCCACATCATCCCCGACATTTCCCATCGTGGACCGGACCTCAACCACAACGTTGAATCGAAGTCTTTGTGTCACGCCCCGCTCGGCCTGAAAGGCGCCAATTTCGACGTCTTCGATGTGGTCACGCACCGAGATTCTGTCCAAGCCTTCGTTCGATGCCATTGCCATGGATCGCTCTTCAGGATGGGCAAACGCCAATCGGGTTTCGTCACTCATTTGCGGATGCTCCACTTAGGGCCAGTCGACGCAGGATACCCCTGCCAAATCGCCAATATCAGCGAAAAAGCCGGCAAACCAGCACAGAAACACCTTACGCAATCCGTATTTGCAAATGGATCGAAATGTCTTGGGGTAGGCGTCGTCTTTGCCACCAAACGCCGATGTCGATCAGGGTTGTTTTTTGGAAATTCGAGTCGGTTGGCGATAAAAATGGTGAACGCCAATTGTTGCCGTGCGCTTGAACTTACGCGACCAACTCGGGGAAACGGCCTTGGTGTGATAATGGGTGGCACCTGCCGTCAGTTCACGCGACGCACCCTCAATCATAAACTGCGCCACTTTGCCAACGCGCGCATAGGCGTCACGTTCGTAAATTTTGTTGGCCACGCCGTCGCAATTATAGGTGAACTGGCACTGGTATTTGCGCCCGGTACCTTGGTTGATCACGCCGCAAACAGTGGACGGATAATAGTCGTGGTCCGCCCGATTCATAATCACCTCAGCGACCGCAAACTGGCCTTTGGTGCTTTCACCACGTGCTTCAAAGTAAAGAGCTTCGGCCAGACACTGCCATTCGGCATCTCCTTTTTTGACAGCGGGTTGCTTATCAATCCAGGCGCGCGAGTATTGAACTTCTGTCGGCTTTTTCTGCCGTTCAGCGCCCAAAAGGAACTTTAGCTTTGTGCCGGAAAACAGGGTTTGTCCGAAACGCGCCTTTTGAGTCGGTGATGTATGTTGGCCGGTTGGCGCCTCAGCAAGGGCCGCACCACCAATCAAAATCATGGCTACAATAGCAGTTACAAATCTGGTCATCATCGTTCTCGCAAACACAGGTCTTCCAGACCCCCCCAAGTCCGAACTTCGGGGTTCATACAGCAAGAACGCAAAAACGTCCAGATTTCGCCCAATTTGCGGGATTTCTGCCTTAAATATGCCCAGATTTAGCGGAAGCCATGAATTTCATCACTCAATCTTGTCTCGAATCGCCAGTTGGGCGGCAGCGAGTCTGGCCACCGGAACCCGAAAAGGCGAGCAGGAAACGTAGTTTATTCCGATTTTTCGACAGAAATCGATTGATTCGGGGCTGCCACCGTGTTCGCCGCATACCGACAGCGTCAAATTTGGCTGCGAATTGCGTCCCCGTTCAGCACCCAATTTCAACAGTTCCCCCACTCCTTCAACGTCCAAGGTATGGAACGGGTCTTCCGGATAAACGCCCTGCTGAACATAGGCCGACATAAAGCGCCCGGCATCATCGCGCGATAGACCATATGTCATCTGTGTAAGGTCGTTTGTTCCAAAGCTGAAGAAATGGCAGTGCGGCGCAATCTCTTCGGCGCGCAGTGCCGCGCGAGGCGTTTCAACCATCACGCCCAAACGATAATCAAAATCAACCCCCGTCTCGGTGCGCACGGCTGCAGCCACGGCATCAACCCGAGTTTTGACCAATTCGACTTCGCGATTAGCACTAACCAAAGGTATCATGATCTCAGGCACCACCGGATCGCCTTCGTGGCTGGCCGCGATGGTCGCCTCAAAGATCGCTCTGGCCTGCATGTCGTAGATTTCCGGCACCGTTATTCCAAGCCGAACGCCACGCATGCCCAACATCGGGTTGTATTCACCCAATGCATCGACCCTGCGGGTCACATCCGACAAAGGAAGGCTCAGTGCTTCCGCCAAATCGCGCAGGCCAGCCCGGTCTGTTGGCAGAAATTCATGTAAGGGTGGGTCAAACAGGCGGATACAGACAGGCTGCCCCTCCATAATGCGGAACAACTCGGTAAAGTCGTCGCGCTGCATGGGCAATAGTTGCTCCAACGCAGAACGACGGTCTTCCGAGGCATCCGCAAAAATCATCTCACGCATCACCGTCAGTCGGTCTGCGTCAAAGAACATATGTTCAGTTCGACACAACCCAATGCCGTTGGCCTTAAAATTGCGCGCGGTTTTCGCGTCCGCTGGCGTATCGGCGTTGGCGCGCACATCAATGTCACGCTCTTTGTCCGCCCAGTTCATCAGGGACTGAAATGCGTCATCCAAGGCGGCTTCTAGCATGGCCGGCTCACCCGCCAGAATTTGTCCGTCCGAGCCATCCACCGTGATCATGTCACCTTCGCGAAACACCCGCCCGTCAGGACATGTCAGTGCGTGTTTACGCATCTGGAACCGCAAGGATGACGCACCGACCACGCATGGCAAACCCAGACCGCGCGCGATCACAGCCGCATGGCTGGTAATCCCACCGCGTTCCGTCAACACGGCACTGGCTGCATGCATACCCCGAATATCTTCCGGGTTGGTTTCCCGGCGCACCAAGACGCAAGCCTCGCCGCGCGCGGCACTGGCCTGCGCTTCTGCAGCCGAGAACACAATCTTTCCCGTCGCAGCACCCGGGCTTGCGGCAATTCCTGTCCCAATCACATCGCGCGGTGCTTCGGGGTCAACTTGCCTGTGGAGCAATTCGTTCAGTGCTCTGGGCTCGATCCTCAGCAGGGCCTCTTGTCTGGGAATAATGCCATCTTTGGCCAACCGAACAGCGATCCGCACCGCAGCCCGCGCCGAACGCTGTACCCGAACACCATCCAGAATATGCACTTCGCCGTTGTCTATGGTGAACTCGATCTGCATTTCTTCGCGCAGTTTCTCACGCATCAATGCGGCATGTGCCTTGAGCGCTTCAAACGCCGCCGGAGCTTTCTCTTCCAAAGAAGGGCCCCGGGTGTCGCGCTCAAGAAACAAAGATGCCGCCCCAGTCAGCAGCGCATCACGTCCTTGTGACTGACTTAGATACCGGCCGGTAATCTGCGGCAGACCGGTTGTGACATTGACCAGTTGCAATACACCTGACCCACATTCTCCATGACCAAGGCCCAACACCATCTCTTGCACAACAAGGCCCAGCCCGGCATCCGCCGGCGCCCCTTTGGCCTGCCGCAACAGGCGGGCAGACGTGCCTTCCCATGCGCGCGCCATTGAGCGCAATACGCCTGCCAACTGGTCGGCTGGTTGTTGTGGAAATGGCTCTTCCGCCTCGTCTTCATACGCATCAAGTGCCTGCTGACACACCGTATCGCTTTCCATGTCCATATCGTCGAACATGTCCGGGTCCAGCCGGGCAACGTGCACCGAATAGGATTGAATGAACCGCGCATAGAGCGCATTGGCAGCCTGCGCACCCATTTCTAGGCTCAACTGGGCATGACGCGCATCATTCATGCCGATATTCAGAATTGCTCCGGGCCCACCCCAGTCAGGGTCCTCGGATGACGGACGCACACAGATCAGACTCTCAGAGGCCAGCAAGGCCAGCAAGGCGTCCATATCCGGCATCTCGCCAGCAGCGATCCTGTGAACTTCATCAAACGACAAGGCAACCGTGCGTGGTACTGGCAAATCCAGGCGAACCAGGCGCTGCAGACACTTGGCCCGCCCGCCATGAGTGGCTGTCGCCACTGGCGCAGTGTCAGTGATAAACGTGATATCCGGATGTTCTTGCTGCACTGCGGCACCTCTCATTGCCCCCGCAGCATAAGGTTAAGCCGCGCCGGTTCAAGGAAAACCTTGTGAATTAGTCACAGCGCAGGAATCACCCTTCGACGCGAGCCAGATCAGCCACTCCAAGACAAATCTTGCGGATACGTGACAACAGGTTGAGCCGGTTCCGGCGGGTGATGTCATTGTCGGCATTAACCTGGACAGCCTCAAAGAAGGCATCAATCGGGGCGCGCAGAGCTGCCATGCCGCCCATGGCGGCCGCAAAGTCTTCGGCCTCGATGGCCGATGAGATTGCATTTTCCTGCTCGTCCAGAACCGCAAACAGCGCCTTTTCAGTGTGGTCTTCGGCGTGTTTTACATCTGCGCCAAAACTATACTCGACCCCGTCTTTTTCTTCGGCCTGAGAAACGATGTTGTTGGCGCGCTTGAACCCTTGCAACAGGTTTTCGCCGTCTTCGGTGCGCAGAAATGTCTCAAGCGCGCGTGCACGTTTTACCAACAGGTTCAGATCATCGTTGCCTGGCATCGCGATACAAGCATCAATTACGTCATGACGTACACCTTCGTCACGCAGGTACACTTTCAGACGGTCATGGAAGAAAGAGAGGAGGTCACGCGAAGTGTCCGGCACCTTGTCTTCCAACCCGAATAGCCACGACGATGGCATATCTTCGATTTTCTCCTGAACCGTTTTGAACGCCGCACCAAATACGCCGTGTTCAGCAATCTCTTCCAGAAGACTGTTCAACTCATTTTCCCGCACGGCTTCACCTTGGTGCGCTTCATGTCGCAACAATTGCATATCAAAGTAGCGATCCAACGGCAGGCGCAGATCATTCTCTTGCACCAGCCGGATCACGCCCAACGCGGCGCGGCGTAATGCGAACGGGTCTTTTGATCCGGTGGGTTTCTCATCAATTGCCCAGAATCCCGTCAGCGTGTCCAGTTTGTCGGCCAAAGCGACTGCCACGGAAACCGGTGCCGATGGCACATCATCTGAAGGTCCGAGCGGCGAGTAATGCTCTTCGGCCGCGGCCGCAACCTTATCGCTAAGGCTGGCGGTCGTCGCGTAGTAACGGCCCATCAACCCCTGCAGTTCAGGGAATTCATAAACCATTTCCGAACTGAGATCGGCCTTGGCAAACCGTGCCGCCTGCCCAATGACATCAGCATCCGCCCCGACCACAGGTGCAAGTTCACGTGCCAATGCAGTGAAACGTGCAATCCGGTCACCCTGGGTGCCCAGCTTGTTGTGGAAGGTCACGTTGTTGAGACTCTCAAGCCATGCTTCTGCACCGGCCTCGGCCACACGAATGTCGTTTTCCCAGAAGAACTTGGCGTCTGACAGGCGCGCGAACAGAACCTTCTGATTTCCCGCCAGAATGGTCGCGCCGTTGTCACTGGTTTCGCGATTGGCCACGGTGACAAATTTCTCAATCCGGTTTGTCTTCGGATTGCGCACGGAAAAAAACTTTTGGTGTTCTTTCATCGAGGTTTGCAACACCTCTGGCGGCAGGCCAAGGAAGTCTTCGGCAATGTCGCCCATCAGGACAACGGGCCATTCCACAAGACCGGAGACTTCGGCTAAAAGACCCTTGTCCTCAACCACCTCAAGCCCTAGGGCAAACGCCATATTCGTTGCGTCGTGCCAGATATGTTCGGCGCGCTCGGTTGCGTTCAAGATCACGTGGTCGCGTTTCAGCTTGGCTTCATAGTCTTCAAATCCGGTAACGGCAAAACGCCCCGAACCCATGAACCGATGACCTTCGGTGGTGTCGCTGGCTTGGATACCGTCGACATCCATCGGCACAACTTCGTGGCCGGATTCATCCGACAGGATGCACAAGATCGAATGTAGCGGGCGCACCCAACGCAAAGATCCAGCACCCCAACGCATTGATTTTTGCCAGGGAAAGTTACGGATGGTATTTTCCAAGACTTCGGCGATGAGTTCCGCCGCCGGACGCCCCGGTTTTTCAATCAAAGCAAAATAGACGTTGCCTTTGGGGGTTTCGCGTTCTTCCAAGGCATCACGTGTTAGGCCTGCACCACGCAGAAATCCTTCGATGGCTTTGTCCGGCGCGCCCACTTTGGGACCTTTGCGTTCTTCGCGCACTGTCGGGCTTTCGGCCAGCAGGCCATCCAGCGCCAAAGTCAGGCGGCGTGGCGTCGAAAATCCTTGGGCGGCTGCATAAGTCAGACCTGCCTCGACCAGGCCATCGGTCACACGTTTTTTCAGGTCATCAGCAGCACGCGTTTGCATACGGGCCGGGATTTCCTCGGAAAACAGTTCGATCAGCAGGTCAGGCATAAGAGGTCCTTAGAAGTTCACGATCATCTGGATAACAATCGCGTTGGCGATATCGACAAAAAAGGCCGAAACCAAGGGCAAAACGACAAAAGAGATCGGAGATGGCCCATAGCGTTTGGTCACTGCTGTCATATTGGCAATGGCTGTGGGTGTCGCCCCAAGGGAAAAGCCTCCAAAGCCAGCAGCCAGCACCGCGGCACGGTAATTGCGCCCCAGAACAGGAAACAACACATAGATGACGAACAAAACTGCAAAGAGCATTTGCAACCCAAGAATCAGAATGATTGGCCCACCAAGCCCTTTCAAAGACGCGATATCCAGCGCCATAAGGGAGATTGCCAAAAACGCGCCAAGGGTAAATTCCGAAATCACAGCAAGGCTTGGGGTGCGCGACACAGGCGCATCTTTCGGCAAGAAGTACGGGGCGACATTACCGATAATAATCCCCATGACCATGCAGGACACGAACAGCGGAAGGTTGACCCCAATCTCTTCGATGGCTTCGTCCAAAAGGTAGCCCAACACCACTGCCGAATTCAGCGCCAGAAAGACCCGCATCAGATTGACATGAGTGATAGGGTTGTCACCCTCCTTGTCATCGTGACTTCGACCCACGGTGTGCTCTTCGTCCGGGCGGCTGGGTGTAAGGCTGTTTCGCTCGACCAGAAATTTGGCGATAGGGCCGCCAACCAAAGCGGCCAGAACCAGCCCTATAGTGGCTACCGCAACACCAATCTCAGGCGCAGCGATCAACCCAGTGGTCTGGGCGACTTGCGGCGCCCATGCAATCGATGTGCCATGCCCCCCAATCAAAGAGGCTGACCCGAACAGCACACCCGACTGGCTTGGAAAACCAAAAAGCGTGGCTCCGACAACGCCAATCGCGTTTTGCCCAACAATCATGATGACTGTCAGCATCAAAAGCAGCACCAATAGCCAGCCTCCGGCTTTCAGGTCTGATATCCGTGCGTTCAATCCTATCGAGGCAAAAAACAGCACAAGAAACATGTCCCGGCTTGTGGTCGAAAACACCAAATCAAAACCGCTTAGAGCTTGAAACAGCCCGAATAGAAATGCGGCCAGTAAGCCGCCAGTTACCGGTTCGGGAATATTGAAGTTGCGCAAAAACGCCAGTTTGGCTGTCAGGCGAGCCCCCACGAGGAAAACCGCAAAACCAAGCGTTGCGGTAATAAATTCAGGTATGACAATTTCCGTGCCCAAGGCTCTACCCTCTTGGTTCTGGCGGACAGCCCTCCGGTGCGGGCAAGCCGTCAAAAACTTTTTCACCACAGTGGTTGATCTGGTGCCAGACAAAGCCACGCCCGTCTTCCATCACGGCGACCACCCTGTCGATACCATACACCACGTTTTCGGTTCCCATAAAGGCCAACGCTTTGCCTTGCTCAATCGCGGAACCCACTTCTTTAGCATCAAAGCAACCAAACCATTTTGGTGCCACCAAAGGCACGGCGCCTTCATATGGAACATAGGTTTCGGTTAGCATGGGATGCGACATCGACGTTGAAAAACAGGCCCGATAGCGAATAGGCGAGGACGTACCGTCAATCGCCTCAAAATTATCATAGAGAATCGCCTCGGGCTCACCGGTGACCATAAGCGTCATCTGAACATCGTCAGACCCGTTGGCCTGAACAGTCTCGTAATAGGCATAGACCTGTTGGTAATACATAGCGATGCCGCCAACGAGAGCCGTCACAACAATCAACATAGCGAGAAACTTTCCATTCACGCCGCGTATCCTCCGGCTTCGGTCAAAACAAAGGCATCCGCACATTGTTTGGCCAAGGCGCGCACGCGCCCGATATAGGCTTGTCGTTCTGTGACGGAGATCACACCGCGCGCATCCAACAAGTTAAATACATGGCTGGCTTTGATGCATTGGTCATAGGCGGGATGCGCCATAATGATCCGCTTGCCGGTTTTGGGGTCAACATGTTCTTGAGCAAGGATCGTTTCACACTCGGCTTCCGCCTCTTCAAAGTGCTTTAATAGAACGTCGGTGTTGGCCACGTCAAAATTCCACCGCGAATACTCTTGCTCGGTCTGTTTGAACACATCTCCGTAACTCAGCGCGGTTGGGGATTGAGGGTCGTTAAAGGGCATGTCCATTACGTGATCGACACCCAGAACATACATCGCCAGACGCTCCAGACCATAGGTCAATTCACCGGATACTGGATGACAGTCATGACCCCCAACCTGCTGAAAATAGGTAAACTGGCTAACTTCCATGCCGTCACACCAGACTTCCCAGCCAAGACCCCAAGCACCAAGCGTTGGCGATTCCCAGTCATCTTCCACGAAACGGATGTCGTGCAGATCCATGTCGATGCCGATGGCAGCCAAAGACCCCAGATATAGTTCCTGCAAATGGGGGGGGCTGGGTTTGATCAGCACTTGATACTGGTAGTAATGCTGCAAACGGTTCGGGTTTTCCCCGTAGCGTCCGTCCGTGGGGCGACGCGACGGCTGGACATAAGCTGCTGCCCAGGGCTTAGACCCCAGAGACCGCAACGTGGTGGCCGGATGGAAGGTGCCCGCACCCACTTCCATGTCATAGGGCTGCATCATCGCGCAGCCTTTTTCGGCCCAGTAAGTCTGGAGCCGCAAGATGATCTCTTGGAAGCTGCGTGGTTTGCTGTCGTATTGTGCCATGACGACCCCTTCTGGAATTGCGCGTTTTACCTATGATGCCACAGGCACGGGGTCAATCTCGTCAAACCGCAAATTATGAGTGCAAGTGGCGTGGGATTTGGTAAAGATGGCCGCTAATTAACATTTTTTTCTTCTGCAGGGGCCTTCAGCCAAATGATCCGTGTATTACTGTCGCTTTGTTTCACCATTCTCATTTCCACACAATCCGCATTAGCACAGTCCGATCAGGACATTGCATGGGTTCAGGTTGAGGCTCAGCCAAGCCTGACAGTGACGCAACAACGTGCCCAAGTTTATAGCCGCGATCTTCAGGACGTGAATGGGTTCTCTTTAGGGGGCGGGTGGTATGCGGTCGCGCTTGGCCCCTACACCCTTGCCGATGCCGAAACGGTTTTGAATGTTTATCGTAACGAAGGGTTGATCCCGGTCGACAGTTTTGTGGCCGAATCATCCGTGTTCCAAAAACAATTCTGGCCTGTTGGTGCAAATCTTTTGAATCTCCCTGCTCAGGTTCAGCCGCAGCTTGGCACAGGTGAAACGACGGCCAGCACCACACCAGAACCTGAACCGGAGCCCATTGATGAGACCCCACGCGAGGCCCGCGCCAGCGAAGCAGAACTCACCAAAGATGAACGCAAAGACCTGCAATCCTGGTTGAAATGGGCAGGGTATTATAACTCGGCGATAGATGGTGCTTTTGGGCGTGGCACACGTGGGTCCATGGGCGCCTGGCAGGCGGACAACGGCTATGAAGCCACAGGTGTTCTGACCACAATGCAGCGAGCAAAACTGCGCGCCCAGTATTTCGCAGTGCTTGAAGGCATGGATTTGCGACTGGTCTCCGACCCGGAAGCCGGGATCGACATGCAACTACCTATGGGTATTTTGAGCCAACCAGTAACCGAGTTTCCGTTTGTGCAATTCGATGCCTCAGGTGATGTGCCAGCCAAGGTTTTACTGATCAGCCAAGCCGGCGATCAGAACACGTTGTTTGGGCTTTACGACATCATGCAAACGCTTGAGATTGTACCACTAGAAGGTGAACGGTCGCGCAAAGACAAAAGCTTTGTCCTGACTGGTCAAAACCTCACAATCGTGTCGCACACCGAAGTCAGCCTGAAAGACGGTCACATCAAAGGGTTCACGTTGGTTTGGCCCATTGGTGACGAAGAACGCCGCAGCCGAATTTTGGGTGAAATGCAGGCGTCCTTCACTCGCACCGAGGGCGTTCTTGACCCAGCTGCAGGCAGCAACTCGACACAAAGCATCGACCTGTTGTCGGGGTTGGAGATTCGCAAACCTAAAATGTCACGCTCGGGCTTTTTTGTGGATAACAACGGCACTGTCATCACCACTGTGGAAGCAGTTCAATCCTGCACTCGTGTGACCTTGGAAAACGACTATCAGGCTGAAATTCTGGTGATAGATGACGCCAGCGGCATTGCGATTTTGCGGCCAACGACCAAACTGTCACCAATGCGCGTGGCCAGCCTTCGAAGCGGTGACGCCCGTCTGCAGTCAGATGTAGCTGTGTCTGGTTATTCCTACGAAGGCGTTCTTGGCGCACCAACCATGACGTTTGGCGTCCTTTCCGACATCAAGGGTTTGCGCGGAGAACCCGAGCTGAAGCGTCTTGCGATGAATGCCTTGCCCGGTGACACAGGTGGTCCGGTTCTGGATAGCGAAGGCACAGTGATGGGTATGCTTTTGCCCAAAGCCAATCAGAACGGTCAAAACCTGCCCAATGATGTCAGCTTTGCTCTTGGTTCGGATGCGATTGCATCGCTTCTGAGCGAAAACGGTCTGGTCGCGCAAGTGGCACTTGGCGAGGGCACACAAGCCCCCGAAGACATCAGCCGTCTTGGCAGCGACATGACTGTTCTTGTGAGCTGCTGGAACTAAGCAGCACAACGAACTCGGAAACCCAAAAACCTACGCCGCCGGACTAAACCCTAGTCCGGCGGCGTTTTTCGATCTTTCCGGGATGTAGGCCCGGCTTAGGCTGTCAATGCAGGTGTCATCCGGATCAGCGTTGGTCGATCAGCTTTGAAGGCATCCTGAACGGCCGCTTGCAATTCTTCCAGAGATGAAGGCTCAATTGCCAACGCTCCATAAGCTTCGGCTAATTTGCAGAAATCCGGGTTCATCGCCACGACCGCGTTTGGTGCAATCTGCGAGGCGATCATGTTTTCTTCAATTTCCTTCAATTTGCCATTGTCCCAAAGCAGGATCGGCATTGGCAGGCCCAGTTCCACCGCCGTGCCAAAGTCCTGGATCGTGTACTGAAATCCGTAGTCACCCGCGATACAGACCGTTGGTTTTCCAGGCCGGGCAACCGCCCCGCCAATCGCCGCCGGGAGCGCATATCCCAAAGTACCAAAGCCGTTCGGATGGTGCCAAAGACCCGAACTCGGCATGTCCCAAACCTCTTTGGCGACATAAGCAAACTGGGTCATATCCGAAAACACCATTGTGTCGTCGGGCATCACCTTGGCCAGAGCGTCACACAAGGCCACGATTCCTGGTCTGTCGGAATCGGTCTCTGCGCGGAACCGTGCCTTGGTCGCTGCAATATCCCCAGCCGACCACTTGGGGCTGGTATCTTGTGGCAGGTGCTCCAGAAGCTCTGTCAAAAACAGTTCTGAGTCTGCGTGGAACTTAATATCCGCGCGATGCTCATCCACCAAAACTTCGGGATCGATATCGACACGCACCAATGTGCTCGTATGTCCCAACTCGGTACGCCAAAGATCACATTCGGACAGTTCGCTGCCAATCACGATCACAAGGTCTGCGTCCTCAATGACGCGCACACTTTCGGGGCGACCCAGATAGCTGCCATAGCTCATTTGATCATCCGGGGCGAGCACGCCGCATCCTGCATAAGTGGTGAATCCAGCAGCTCCGCTGCGGCGCATGACATCCCGAGCAATAGCATCACAACGCACACCTCCGCCAAAGATGAACAACGGTTTTCTGGCCGCATTCAAAGTTTTTGCGAAACACTCCAAACCACCGGGCGCCAACGCACCGGCGCTCATCGCGTGCTCGCCGGGACTCAAGTCCGGTGCGGCCTCAGCATTGCGTCCCAATAGGGCGATCGGGACTTGAATATGCTTGGTGCGCGCCCGTTTGGTTTTAAACTCGCTCAGTGCGCGATCCACCAGAGTATAGGCCGCCTCAGCGGTTCTCGCCTCTTCGCTCCACTCACAAACAGTGGCAGCGGCCGCCTCCTGATCCAGCATCTGGTGCAACTGGCCACGTCGGGCAGACGTTTCATCAAGGCAGGACGACAACACCAGCACTGACACGCTGTCGCTATAGGCCTGCCCCATTGGTGTCATGATATTGCACAGGCCGGGACCGGTGATGACATAGGCCACACCGGGCTTGCCGGACGCACGCGCATATCCATCCGCCATAAAACCGGCGCCCTGTTCGTGACGCGCCAACACATGGGTGATGCCCGCCTCTTCGATACCGCGATACATCTCAACGTTATGCACACCAGGAATGCCAAAAATCGTATCTACTCCACGTGACTTCAACATATGTGAAATCTGTGCGCCAAGGGGGCGGCTGGTCATATCAGGATCTCCAAAATTGTGTGGTTAAGATGGCGTAGACCGCCAAAAGCTCGAGACGACCAATCAACATGCCTGCACTCAGCAGCCACTTTGCGGCGTCGTTGATATCTGCAAAATTTCCCGACGGGCCGATTGTGTCACCTAGGCCCGGGCCGATATTGGCCAAAGCGGCAGCGGCACCTGACAGAGCTGTGGTGAAATCAAGCCCGGTCATCCCCAACAAAACGGCCAAAACGCCCAACGTCACGGTGAAGAACACAAAGAAAGACATCACCGAGTTTAGCACGTCTTCATCGACACGACGTCCCTGATAACGGGGGGTAAACACGCCGCGCGGTTGCTGGATTTTCATCAACTGCACCCGGATCGATGCAAAAAGCAACTGATACCGGAACACTTTGATCGAACAGGCGGTTGACCCCGCGCAGCCACCGATCAGGCCAGTGAAGAACAGGATCGCGACCGGGAAACTGCCCCACAGCATGTAGTCTGCGCTGGCATAGCCCGTGCCCGTCAGGATCGAGACGGAATTAAACAAAACTTTACGAAAGCCCGCTTCGGTTTGAACGCCGACAATAAAAAACTGCCATGCGCCGATCAGGGCCACAATCGCAGCCGCCGTCATGAAAAAGGCCCTGATCTGACTGTCTGCAAACAACGGCTTGGCGCTGCCGGCTGTCAGCTGCACGAACCGCACGAACGGCAGTGCCGCCAGCAACATGAACACGACGGCCACATACTCCGTGCCCCCTGAGAAAGCCCCGAAAGACGCATCATAGTTGGCAAAACCGCCGGTGGCGATAGTCGTCATGGCATGCACAGTGGCATCAAAGGCGTTCATGCCCGTCAAAATATAGGCCAACGCGCACATCATCGTAAGCGCCAGATAAATCACCGAAATACGCGAGGAAATCTCGGTAGCGCGTGGCAGAATTTTTCCGAAGGTATCAAAACCTTCAGACCGGAAGATTTGCATACCCCCAACCCTCAATTCAGGCAGGAACACCATGGCGACAACAATAATACCGATCCCGCCCAGCCATTGCAGCAATCCGCGCCACAACAACAGGCCTTTAGGCATAGTCTCGAGCCCGGCAAAAACCGTTGAACCCGTGGTGGTCAGGCCAGACATGGCCTCAAAGAAGGCATCCACAAACCGAGCTTCGGTGTCGCCCAACAAAAATGGCAACGCCCCGAACAATGGCAGGGTGAGCCAGACACCGGTGGTCAGCAAAAAGGTCTGCTGAATCGTCAATCCCTTGCCTTTGGCCGTTTGGCAGGACAAGGCCACAAAGCCGCCGGTCAAAAAGGTCAGGATCGCGCACTCTAGAAAGACCGACCAATGCTCGTCCCCAGTGGCAAGGTCTACCAGCATGGGCAACAGCATTGTCAGCCCAAGCATCGCCACTAAAAGGCCAATCACATATCCAACGGGTCGCAGATCAAGCATGGGCAAAGCGTTGGCGTCCCCTGCGCCCGGTGTCAAGCGTCTGAGCATTTGAAATCAGCGGGATAGATGGGGAAATTTCCCCGTTTTACCTTATGAAATTCACCAGTCAGCAAAGTTCAACCACAGCAAACGGCCTGCTCCAAAGGCGCGAAAGGACTATACCGAATACTATACGGAATTGCAGAGCTGAGCCGGAAATTGCGTGAAAATTTCAGAAAACCGCTTAGCCGACGTGAAACAAGGTATTGAACAGCTTGGGATCCAGGCTGGCCGAAGCAAAAAATGGCCCATCCGTCAGCACCGAAACCGCATCATGGCTATGCAGGCTTTCCTGATGGCTGGCCACAACCTGGAAATCCCCGATCCGGGGGTCCGCCTTGAGTTGCTCACAAAACAGGCGCGCCGCATCTTCTACAAAGATCGGATTGGCTGCGTTCAGTTCGGCAAAGGCCTGTTCATCTTCGCGTTTGACCATGATTTGCGTCTCGGTCGGCACTGCAAGGCGGCACATGTCGATCAGATCTTCGAACCACAGTTTGCCACCGGGCAATACCTGCACCGAAATGCGCGCGACCGAGCGTTGCGAATGTGGTGTCGCCAATTGCCCGCGTGATTGGCGGGCGTGCTCGCTGAGTTCCAGAGAACAAGGACAGGTCGACGAATAGACATAGTCCAGATGCATAACCTTGTGCAGTTCACCAGACACTTGCACTTTTTCCATGGCAATATCGTAATACTGATACCCCGAAAGCCCCGAGCGCAGCGACTGGATTTGCATCGGATAGGAAAACCGCATCTGAATGCGTGCGTCCACAGATTCCAGATCGCTCACATAGTCCGCAAGCGCCTGCTCCATCACATCAAAGCTGAACGTTTTTTCTGCGTGTTTGTAGAAAGACCGCATGATGCGAGACATGTTGATGCCTTTCTTTTCCGCATCAAGGCTCACAGTGCCGGTCACGCTTGTCTCCAGCGTCACATCGCTGTTGTCGCGAGAATGAAATCGGATTGGCAGTCTAAAGTTCGAAATGCCTACATGCTGAATCTGCTGCTTTTCGCCTTTGATCAGGCTGGCAGGGCCATTTTGCAAGTCAGGCAGTGAATCGCGATAGACCTCGGTTACCGTGAAATCTTCCGGGTAATCGCGATTGAGGTCTGGATAATTGGCCAGGGGCTGGTCTGGCAAAAGACGCGCAATCGCCGAATCAAGTTCGGCAATTTCGGTGGGTGTCGCAGACGCAGCCCACGCGCGCAGGCGACGCAATGCTTCGACAGCCTCACGGCGTGCCTGATCATCCTTGGAATCGGCTGAGTAAATATTCATGCGTTTTCTGCCTTTCGCGTCCTGCAGAGTTTTAACTTAGGGTACTTGAGGCGGGATTTCCAATTTCGAAAGGAAATGCCCCGGAAACGACCCTTTGTCCCAAGAATTCATGCTCTAGGTCGCAATCGCACTTGAGCGACGCGCCTACCACTTGCACTCTGAGAATCAGGAGGACACCCCATGCGCGATATAATTGATCTTGATCGCTACTCTTTGGATCAGCCCGACTCTGACGCGTGGCGGGCGTTGGTTGACCGTTGCAGAGTTGATCTGGCGCGCGACGGTATGTTTAATCTCGAGGGTCTCATGCTTGAGGATATCGCAGCCAAAACTGCCGCCGAATCCGCGCCGCGCTTTGCCAAAGAAGCCTTTCGTCACGAGCGCGAGCACAATATCTATTTCCAAGACAGGATTGAGGGGCTGGCGGATGATCACCCTGCCCTTGCGAGATTTCAAACCTCGAACCTGACGCTTTGCGCTGATCAATTCAAAGACGACCCTTTGACGCGACTTTATGAATGGCGGATGTTCAGCCGATTTCTGGCCGCCACAATGGACAAGCCTGCGCTTTTCACCATGGATGATCCGCTCGCATCGTGGAACCTGATGTCCTATGACGCAGGTCAGGCACTAAACTGGCATTTTGACCGTTCAGAGTTCACAACCACGATGTTGATGCAGGCCCCGGACAAAGGGGGCGAGTTCATCTATCGCACCGATTTGCGCACCCATGACGACCCAAATTATGACGGTGTTGCCCGGATGCTGCGCGGTGAAGACGATCAGGTTCAGTCTCTGACCCTGACGCCTGGCACGCTGAATGTGTTTCGCGGTAAGAACACGCCACACAGGGTTGGGCAGGTCTCTGGAGACAAAGCCCGCATCATCGCAGTGTTTTCGTTTTATAACCGCCCCGGCGTCCGTTTTTCGGACGCCGAGCGAATTGGATTTTATGGAAGAAGCGGCCCGCCTCAGACCTGATCCAGCGCCTGTTTCAGGTCCGCTGCCAGATCGTCTGCATCCTCAAGTCCCACAGAAAACCGCACCAGACCGGGCGTGATACCCAATGAGGCCTTCTGGTCATCGGGCAGACGCTGGTGCGTGGTCGTTGCTGGGTGGGTGCAAATAGATTTAGCGTCGCCGAGGTTGTTCGAAATCACTGCGATATTCAGCGCATTCAGGAACCGAAAGGCTCCCGACTGACCACCCTTGATGTCCAAAGACAGAACTGTGCCGCCTTTTCCACCCAGTTGACGCTGCACAAGACCGTTCTGCGCATGGGTTTTGAGTCCGGGATAAATCGTGCGCGCGAGCTTCGGATGACCATCCAACGCCTCGGCCAGCTTCAGCGCGCTTTCGGCTTGTGCCCGCACCCGCAGGTCAATGGTTTCCAAGCCCTTGAGCATCACCCAGGCATTGAACGGAGACAGGCTGCCGCCGGTGTGTTTCATGTAAGGCTCAACAGTGCCCCGGATGAACTCTTTGGTGCCTAAAATCACGCCGCCCAATGTACGTCCCTGCCCGTCAATATGCTTGGTCGCAGAGTAAATCACCACATCGGCGCCTTGCTCAATCGCGTTTGAGAACACAGGTGTTGAGAATACGTTGTCGACCACCACAGTGGCCCCCATCGAATGGGCAATCTCGGCCACAGCAGACACATCAATGACTTCAAGTGTGGGGTTGGACATGGATTCAAAAAACACAACATTGGTGTCTGCGCGCACCGCCTTGCGCCATGCATCCAGATCCGTGCCATCCACCAAAGTGACCTCAACCCCAAACCGCACCAGGATGTCTTCAAGGATATAAAGACAGGATCCAAACAGGGCTTTGGCCGCCACCACATGGTCACCCGCTTTTAGCAGCGAAGTTAGCGCTCCGTTGACGGCCGCCATACCCGAAGCGGTCGCGAAAGCATCCTCGGCGCCTTCCAGCATCGCAATCCGCTCTTCAAACATTGCGACGGTTGGGTTGCCGTAACGGGCATAGATAAACTCATCATCGCCTGATTTCAGGAACCGGGCCTCGGCCTGTTCCGCGTTTTCGTAGACAAATCCCTGGGTCAGGAAAATTGCCTCGCTCACTTCGTTGTACTGGCTGCGGCGCGTGCCGCCATGGACCAGGTTTGTGCGCGTTTTATAGTCGCTCATCGCGTCCTCCTGTGGCCGTTTGGCCAAACAAAAACCCCCGATCGGCCAAGCGAAAAGGGGGTTCCTTCGTCCTGACCTCTTTAGCGGTTTATTTAAAGTGGCCCGCAATCCGGTAACAAATCGCCACTGGGCATTGTTTAGTAAGGCGCGTGCAAGACGTCAACACCTCGTGAGGGCGCATTGTGCTCTTGCTCCTGTCTCAGAAAGACGCATCATATCCGCAAGCGAGCAAAGGACGTGCAGCATGATCGATCTATACTTTTGGCCAACGCCGAACGGGTGGAAGATATCCATCGCTCTGGAAGAGATGGGTCTGTCCTATGACACTCACCTGATCAACATTGGCAAAGGCGATCAGTTCGACCCTAACTTCCTAAAAATCGCGCCGAATAATAGAATGCCCGCGATTGTTGATCACGATGGCCCTGATGGCACGCCAGTATCGGTCTTCGAAAGTGGCGCGATCCTGCAATACCTTGCACGCAAGACCGGACAGTTTGGCGGCGCCACAGAACGCGAGCGCGTTGCGGTTGAAGAATGGCTGATGTGGCAAATGGGTGGCGTTGGACCGATGGCAGGTCAGACACACCATTTTTGGAAATACGCCCCGGCGATGGAGCCACCCAATGATATTCCCTATGCCAAGGAACGGTATCGCGCCGAGGTTGCGCGACTCTATGGCGTGTTAGATCGCCAACTGGCCAACAATGAATTTGTTGCTGGAGATTTTTACTCTATCGCGGATATTTCGATCTGGGGCTGGGCCTCGCTTTGGGAAGGCCAACAGCAGACACTGGATGACAAGCCCTGCTTTTCACGGTGGCTGGACCAAATGGCTGCGCGCCCGGGCGTGCAACGGGGACGAGCGCTGCATGCAGACAAGCGTGGCGATTTCCGAAAAGTCACTGACGCACAGTCAGTTTTGTTCAAACGTTCTTGAATTGTCGACCGCGCCGTGCGGCCTAGCCCAAGGCTTTTCGAAAAACCTGTTATTTTCGAGGAAAGGCGCGGGAGAGCGCCTTAGTCTTTTTCCTCTTCCAAGGCGAATTTCTGCAACAATCCCCCCTGGGTCATAAAAAAGGCAAACACCGCGGCTGTCAGGCCGAAAGTTTTGAAATAGACCCAAGTGTCCGTGGACTGCGTACGCCAGATAATCTCATTCAAAACCGCGAGCCCTATAAAGAAAGCCGTCAGGCGCTTGGTTAAAAGCATCCATCCCTCTTCTTTCAGAGGCATCATCTCTTCCATCACAAATTTCAGGTAGGATTGGCCGCGTATCAGCCCGATGCCCAACGCACCGCCAAACAAAAGGTAGATCATCGTCGGCTTCATCTTAAAGAATCGGTCGTCATTCAGCCAAACTGAAAGCCCGCCGAAAACCACGACCAATACCAGTGTCGCCACCTGCATCTTGGACAGATGCCCCGTCAGCTTCCACAAGATACCCGTGGACAGGATCATCAGGGGAATGAATCCGGCAGTGACCACGATAAAGCCAGCATAATCGGTTCCACCAATCAGAAACGTTTCCTCGCGTAGCTTTAAGTACGCCACGAAAAACACCACGATGGGGCCCAGTTCGAGACCCGTCTTCAGTAACGGGTTGATCTTTTTCTTGTCGCTCATCTGTTCACCTGCCTGTTGCCCGCCTGTTCTGGCGCAATCAGCCGCCCAGTTCAACCAAGACCGCACCAGCCGCAATCATTGTCATTAGAGCGATCCGCCGGGGGCCGACAGTTTCACGCAGAACCAGCCAGCCAACCAGGGCTGCAAACACAGGTGACGTCTCGCGCAAAACTGCTGCTTCTCCGACCTGCCCCAATCGGGTGGCGATCATGATTGATCCGAAACTGCCCCAGGCCGTAAAGGCTCCTGCCATCCCGCGCAGAAAAAGCGGTTTCAAGGGCGGAGGATAGGCCATGTTGCGTAGGCGCAGCGCTGCAATGACCGGAAAGTCGAGCGAGCTGAGAAAGAAAAACCACATCAGAAATGTGAATGGATTGGCGGTCGCGCGCACGCCATAGGCATCCCAAGTCGTATATAGCGCCACCAAGGCTCCGGTAAACACGGCCAACCAAAGGGCTGGCACCAAAGTGTCACGACCAACCTCAACATGGATCAGATTGTAGATCGCCAACCCAAAAATTCCAGCCAGCAGAACCGCCACCCCAAACCATTGCAGTGGCGCAAAGCTTTCACCAAACACAATCCACGCGCCAATCACTGTAAATAAGGGTCCTGTGCCCCGCACAACCGGATAGACCACCGTATATGCCCCTCGGGCATAGGCCAACGCCTGCCCAAGTTTGTAAACAAAATGGATCACCACGGACCCAAGCAACAACAGCCAGACATGCCCTTCAGGCCATGGCACCAGAAACAAAGCCACAGGCATCGAGATCAACGTTAAGGAGAAATCAATCGCTCCTCGGGACAGCCACGGATCATGGCGCCCCTTTTGAAGGGCACCAAAAACCGCATGCAGAAAGGCTGCGACCAGCGCAAGCACTAAGGCCGCCTGCGCACCCGCGGGCGTGCCTTCGATGGAAAGTACCCAATCGCTCATAAAGCGGCCTTAGTTTTGTTAGGAAAGGCCGGGGGCTGCCTGCCCCCGGACCCCCGGGGATATTTGAAACCAGATGATCTATTACTCAGTCGTAAGCCCAGTCAGGGCCGCGGCAAACTCTTCGGGGTCAAACGGAGCAAGGTCATCAATTTGCTCGCCAACGCCAATGGCGTGGATGGGTAGGCCAAATTTGTCAGCCAAGGCAACCAATACGCCACCCTTGGCGGTTCCATCCAGTTTGGTCATTACGAGGCCTGAGACGTCCGCAAGCTTTTGAAAGGTTTCAACCTGCGACAGCGCGTTTTGACCGGTGGTGGCATCCAGCACCAAAAGCGTATTGTGCGGTGCGGTTTCGTCCTTTTTGCGGATCACACGCACGATTTTTGACAACTCTTCCATCAAGTCCGCACGGTTCTGCAATCGGCCGGCAGTGTCGATCATCAACAGATCAGCGCCATCTTCCTGAGCCTTGGTGATCGCATCAAAAGCAAGGCTGGCAGGATCTGAGCCTTCCGGGGCTGTCAAAACCGGCACCCCGGCGCGTTCGCCCCAAACCTGAAGCTGTTCTACAGCTGCTGCCCGAAAAGTGTCGCCCGCAGCGATAACCACCTTCTTGCCTGCTGCCCGAAATTGGCTGGCCAACTTGCCGATTGTGGTGGTTTTTCCCGATCCATTAACGCCAACGACCAGAACCACCTGAGGGGTGGTCGGATAGAGTGGCAAGGGTCTGGCCACGGGCTCCATAATCCGCGCCACTTCACTGGCCAGAAGTTGTTTGATCTCGCTGGTCGACAGACGTTTGCCAAATCGGCCTTCGGCAATGTTGGCCGTGACCCGCAATGCTGTGTCGACACCCATGTCAGAGGCAATCAGCAGCTCCTCCAATTGTTCTAGCATATCATCGTCCAGAACACGCTTAACCACAGGCTGGCTGCTGGCACGGCCCGTCAGGCGGGCAAGAAACCCCGGTTTGCTGGCTGGTTTTAACGGTTCCGTCTCTGGAACTGAGGGTTTCGCAACAGGCTCGGGGATCTGTTCGGGTTCGGGTGCCGCTTCAGGCATTTCAAAAATTTCAGGCGTTAGTGTCGGTGTTGGTTCAGAGACCTCGTCAATCACTAGAGAAGCAGCCGTTTCTGGCACTGGTTCCGGCACCACTGGCGCAGCTTGAGGCTCGGGCGCTGGCTGAGGCGTTACTTCTTCGGCAGCGATTTCTTCGCCACCATCTTCAACAATCGCATCAAGTCCTTCTTCGAGTTTCGAAGAGGATTTGAACAACTTGTCTTTGAGCTTGGAAAAAAACGCCATGGGGGCCTCCGAAAATCGTCTTCCCCCAAGTAATGCGCACTTACGGGAATTGGAAGAGCGGCGTTGACCAACCCGCACCTGCTAGGATCGCAAATTGTCCACCTGCATACAGACTCCAAAGCACAACCGAGGCTGGTACTTGCCAGCGTGAGGTGTCAGCCATTCGGAATAGCTGGACCGACAGGATCGTATCGGACGCCATAAAGGCAAAGGCCCCGATCAAAGCCAGCGGCAATCCCGGCAGGTCCAGCGCAGTTAGTCCCATGAGAGAGATTAACAGCACATAGACCCGCACAGGCCATCGCATATCATCCGTGTAAGGTGCCAGCCATTTTTCCGTGGACAGGGCAAACAAAATCACCGCTCCTGCCGCAACTGGCATAGCCATGGCTCCACCAAGCCCACCGGCCAGGCCCCAAAAATGCGCAATATAGAGAACATGAGCTAAGGCAAAGCCAATCAGCCCCACCAAAAATGGCCGATCTCCGTCACGAGACAAAGCAATGTCGCCAATCGCAGATAAAAACAGGGCACCAATCACCAAAGGGTGTGCGAAGGTGGCCAATCCTGCCAAGGCAAAGCTGAGCAAAGGCACTGATTTGACCAGTGTTTTGGCTTTAGATGGGCCGCGATAACAATAGGCGGCCGCGTAAGTCACTGCCGCAATTAACCCTATGACCAAGAATGAGAGCCGGAGTGACTGGCGAAACGCAATTTCTTCCACAATTGTCATGTCACTCGGCCCCTCCCGCGTTGCCTGTGCAGGCTATGCGCGAAAGGGTGCCGTTGTCATCCATAGCGTGACGGAAACCGTGAGCCTTAGATTTCGTCTGCAAAATGTTTGATGGTCATGCGGATGGGATTGGGGGCTGCCTGCCCCAGACCACAGATCGAGGCGTCGACCATTGCAGTAGACAATTCTTCCAGCAATCCTGTGTCCCAGTTATCGGCCTGCATCAACTTCACAGCTTTTTCACAACCTACTCGGCAGGGTGTGCACTGACCGCAGCTTTCGTCCTCAAAGAACCGCAACATATTCAGCGCAGCGTCACGCGCACTGTCGTTGTGGCCAAGAATCACCACAGCCGCCGAGCCGATAAAGGTGCCATGTGGTTGCAGCGTATCAAAATCCAGCGGGATATCGTTCATGCTGGCTGGCAGAATGCCCGAAGACGGACCACCGGGTTGATAGGCTTTGAAATCATGGCCTGCGGCCATGCCACCACAGGCCACAATCACATCTGTGATGGTCGATCCTGCTGGCAAAAGATGTACACCGGGGTTTTTCACACGGCCTGAGACCGAGTATGACCGCAGCCCTTTGCGGCCGTTTTTTTCGACCGCATTCAACACTTCGGGACCTTCGCGACAAATACGCGAGACCCAGTGCAGCGTTTCGACATTGTGCACGAGAGTCGGACGACCAAAGATACCAACCTGCGCCACAAAGGGTGGGCGGTGGCGCGGCTCACCGCGTTTGCCTTCAATCGATTCGATCATGGCGCTTTCTTCACCGCAGATATAAGCTCCTGCCCCGCGACGCAGATCGATATAGCCGGGCTCAACAAGGCCAGCCTTTTCCAAAGCAGCAATCTCGGTCGCAAGGATATGCAGAACCGCAGGATATTCATCGCGCATGTAGATGAACGCTTTTTCCGCTTCAACCGCCCAAGCCGCGATCAACATGCCCTCAAGAAAGACATGCGGAGTGCGCTCCAGATAATAGCGATCTTTGAATGTGCCCGGCTCACCTTCGTCGCCATTCACGGCCAGATAACGCGGCCCTTCGTTGGCGCGCACAAAGCCCCATTTGGTGCCCGAGGGGAAACCTGCACCGCCAAGACCACGCAGGCCTGCGTCCTTGACGCGGGCCTGAACCTCTTCCCAGTCACCATTGGCGCGCAGGGATTTCAGGGCGTCGTAGCCACCATCTGCAGAATAGGCATCATAGCCTTCATAGTCGGGAATATGGGTATGGGTGTCACCCGCGGCGATTGCCGCCTGCACTTTTTCAGGCGTGGCGTGATCGATATGGTTGTGGCCGATTTCCAGAACAGGGGCTGTATCACAGCGCCCCATGCAAGGGGCCCGCACAACACGCACCTCAGAAGCATCAAGCCCATCTTCGAGCGCTTTTTGTAGCTGTTCCGCTCCGGCCAGTTCGCAAGACAGCGAGTCGCAAACCCGAATGGTCAGCGCAGGCGGAGGGGTTTCATCTTCTTTCACGACATCGAAATGCGCGTAAAAACTGGCGACCTCAAATATTTCGGCCTGACCAATGCGTAATTCTTCGGCAAGCGCACGAATGTGGCCAGCAGACAGGTGGCCATAGGCGTCCTGCACGAGATGGAGAAACTCAATCAACAGATCCCGGTTACGGGGTTGTTCCCCCAAGAGGGCCTGCACTTCGGCGTGTGCCACATCATCCAGTTGGCGGCCTTTGGGTGTTTTACGCCCTTTGCCTTTGCCGGATTTCCAGATGCCCTTTTTGGACTCGTCCAGTGCCATATCGGTTCCCCGTCATTTCAAGTTGCGGCCAAACTAGCCGCAGATGTCTTTCCTGAGCGAGCCAAAAACGACATCCGCACACCCGTATGCGTTAGGAATTTCCGCAGGTGGCGTCCACACACCGCATTGTTTCCGCTGAGAGACTATGGGCTAATGAGGCGGAACTCATCTCATAAAAAGGCATAATCATGATCTGGTTTTCAGTTGCAACGATTCTCCCCGTGATGCTTTTGGCGCTGGCCGGGCTTCAGGGTGGCATCTGGTGCCTCATGGCATTGCTGTATCTGACCTGTTTCACCTACTTGTTGGACCGCTTGATTAACGGGGCGGTAGCCAAACGCGGCCCGGACGGAGAGTTTCCGGCAGGTGAGGAATTGGCCTTGTTTCTTGGGGCGGCACATCTTGGGCTGATCGTCATTGCGATCTATGCCCTTAGCGGAAGCAACGACCTGGGGGCATGGGAGAAGATTGCCTGTTTCATCGCCTTTGGTTTGTTCTTTGGGCAGGTCAGTAACGCCAATGCGCACGAGCTGATCCATAAGCAGGCCCGATGGCCACGCCGTTTGGGCAAAGCAGTCTATATCTCGCTTTTGTTTGGCCATCATGCGTCTGCGCACCCTCGCGTGCATCATGTTTGGGCCGCCAGCGCGATGGACCCTAACAGCCCGACCTCTCGTCAGAGTTTTTATAAATTCTGGCCGCGCGCCTGGATCGGGTCTTTTCGCAAAGGCCTGCGGGCCGAAACCGAATTGCGCGCTAGAAGCAGTCGCAGGCTTAACCCATGGTCGCACCCCTATGTCGCTTATGTATTAGGAGGTATTGGCGTGGTGGTGCTGGCCGGTGTCTTGTTTGGTTCGAGCGGAGTACTGGCATTGTTTCTGCTGACCGGATACGCCCAGATGCAATTGCTGGTATCAGACTATGTGCAGCATTACGGCCTGCGACGTGCCCGGGGCGCAGATGGCAAATTGGAACCTGTCGGCCCTAGCCATAGCTGGAACGCGCCGCAGTTTTATTCCAGCGCATTGATGCTGAACGCGCCGCGCCATTCGGACCATCACATGCATCCCTTGCGCACTTACCCCGCGCTGGAGCTGGATCGATCCACGATGCCTTGCCTGCCACGCTCATTGCCGGTGATGGGCGCTTTGGCGCTCTGGCCACGGATGTGGCGACGGGTCATGGATCCCAAAGTGGCGGCATTGCGCGTATCTGCAAATTGAGGGTGGATTAGAATCCGGAATTTGGGGCAGCATGGTGTTATGAAAAAGCTTTTCCTTTTCCTTGCACTGGCAAGTTCGCCGGTTAGTGCAGAAAGCCCTATGTCGGCCGCAGATTTTGACGCCTACACCCAAGGTAAGATTCTTTATTTTGGGAACGATGGGCATAGATATGGCGTTGAGGAGTATCTACCGGACCGTCGCGTGCGATGGTCTTTTCTGAACGGACGCTGCAAGGACGGATTTTGGTACGAAGACGCCGAACACATTTGTTTTGTCTATGATGACAATCCCGAACCGCAATGTTGGCACTTTTTTGAACGGGGCAATAAGTTAAGCGCGCGTTTCAAATCTGATAGTGAAGCCACGGAGCTTTATGAAATTGAAGGCGACGGCGAAATGCTCTGTCTGGGTCCGGAGTTGGGTGTTTAGAAAAAGATTGGCAGAGACCTTGCCCCTCAGTTCATCTTTGCAAGGCCAAGACAATGTTCACTCCAGGATAATTGCCTCCATTTGGACGATGTCAGAACAAGCTTCCCTGGTCGGACGCGGCTGGTGGTTTTGGTGCCTTTTTAGGTATGGCTTTGGCGCCAAGTGTGATGCGGCCATCGGCAAACTGCAGCTCAATTTCCGAGGCTTTTGTGGCGCCCTTGGTGTCTGTTATGAGGGCACCATCTCCGCGCACAACCGCATAGCCACGGTCCAATGTCGCGTTATACCCCAGCGTCTCTCGCATTCGTTCCAAACCGGTGAGCCGGTCTTTCAAGGCTCCAAGTTTGCGGTCATAGGCGTCATTCAAGCGGCGCGCGAGATCGCCTGTCTTGTCTTTGCGCCGATGGATTTCCCGGTTGAGCGCCACGGGGCTAAGTCTGTCACTGCGACGCCCCAAAGCTTCCCGACGGGCTTCGATCATGCGTTCTAGGATGCTGGAGCGTAGTGACCCGGTGCGTTTACCCAGTTCAATTCGCCGATTTTGAACGCCGACTATTAAGGCTTGAGGCAGACGGTTTGTGGCATTGTCCAGCCGTTGCGATGGGGTTTGCAGCAAGGCATCCGCCCGTGGCAAAGCCCGCGAAAGATCGCGAAGGCGTTGACCCCGGCGCAAAATGCCATCGGACAGGGATCGGGTTAGGCGCGCGCCCTGTTCATCGGTCCACCCGAGAAGGTCCAACCGCACGGGCACCGCCATCTCGGCGGCGGCCGTTGGTGTTGGTGCGCGTTGATCCGACACAAAATCAATCAGCGTCGTGTCGGTTTCGTGGCCGACAGCCGAGATCAGTGGGATGTCAGATTCGGCCGCTGCGCGCGCGACGGCTTCTTCGTTGAACCCCCACAGGTCTTCGATACTGCCCCCGCCCCGGGCCACAATCAGCAGATCAGGGCGTGGTAAAGCGCCCCCCCGCGTCAGTGCGTTAAAGCCCTTGATGGCTGCGGCCACTTGCGGAGCACATTGTTCGCCTTGAACAGCCACCGGCCAAATTAGCACTTTGCGTGGAAAACGATCACGCAAACGGTGCAGAATATCGCGGATCACGGCACCTGAAGGCGAGGTTACAACGCCAATCACTTCGGGTAGATACGGCAAGGGGCGCTTGCGCTCTGGTGCAAACAGACCTTCAGAAGCCAGTTGTTTCTTGCGCTTCTCCAGCATCGCCATCAGCGCGCCTTCGCCTGCCACGGCGACGTCATCGACGTTGATCTGATATTTGGATTGCGAACCGAATGTTGTGAGCTTTCCGGTCACGATCACTTCCATGCCTTCTTCAGGCATGATCGACAGGCGCGACACCTGCCCTTTCCAGCTTACCGCGGCAATGACTGATCGGTCATCCTTGACGTCAAAATACAGATGCCCTGACCGTGCCAACATGACCCGCCCCACTTCACCACGCACGCGTACGCGGCCAAACGCGCCCTCAATCGTGCGTTTCAGCGCGCCGGAAATCTCGGAAACTGAAAATTCCGGGGCATTTTCGCCTTCAGCTGGAGAATCGATCAGGTCGGACATTTGGCCTCGCTTGTGGAACTGCTCGACACAGCTTAGAACGCCCGTGAACGAAGGCCAAGCAGAAGGGCGCACCCCATGAACATTCTCATTCTCGGAAGCGGTGGACGTGAGCACGCACTGGCTTGGGCAGTCATGCAGAACCCGAAGTGCGATAAGCTGATCGTGGCCCCCGGAAATGCTGGAATCGCCCAGATTGCCGACTGTGCCAGCTTTGATATCAACAGCGGAACTGCGGTGGTGAATTTCGCCGAAGAAAACGCCATCGACTTTGTCATCGTCGGGCCCGAGGCACCTTTGGCAAATGGCGTGGCAGATCGGTTGCGAGAAGCGGGTATTCTGACGTTTGGCCCCTCTGAGGGTGCCGCCCGTCTTGAAGCCTCGAAAAGCTTTACCAAAGAGATTTGTGACGCATCCAATGCGCCAACCGCTAGCTATGGCCACTTTACAGATGCAGAAGCCGCCAAAGCCTATATCCGCAACGAGGGTGCGCCGATTGTGGTCAAGGCTGACGGGTTGGCCGCTGGCAAGGGCGTGATCGTGGCGATGGACGTGCAAACTGCACTGGATGCGATTGATGACATGTTCGGCGGTGCCTTTGGTGGTGCTGGTGCCGAAGTCGTGATCGAAGAATTCATGGACGGTGAAGAAGCGTCGTTTTTTGTTTTATGCGACGGCAAAACGGCGCTGCCTGTAGGTACGGCGCAGGATCACAAACGTGTTGGCGAAGGTGATACTGGCCCCAATACGGGCGGCATGGGGGCCTATTCACCCGCGCCGGTTCTCACCGACGAGATTGCCCAAAAGGCGCTGGATCAAATTGTGCAACCCACCATTGACGAAATGGCCAAGCGTGGCACGCCTTACACTGGCGTTCTGTATGTTGGTTTGATGATCAAGGACGGTCAGCCGCGCCTTGTGGAATACAACGTGCGCTTTGGCGACCCCGAGTGTCAGGTGCTGATGATGCGTCTTGGCGCGCAGGCCATGGACCTGTTGCAGGCCGCCGCCGAAGAACGGTTGGCTGACGCAAAGGTTAACTGGGCAGACGATCATGCGATCACGGTTGTTATAGCGGCCAACGGCTATCCGGGATCATATGATAAAGGTAGCGTTATTGATGGGTTGAAAGATCTGCCAGAAGACAGCATGAACATGGTCTTCCATGCAGGCACCACAGCCAAAGACGGAGTGGTTACAGCGACTGGTGGGCGGGTTCTGAATGTGACGGCGCGGGGCGCGTCCCTGCAAGAAGCTTGCGACAGGGCCTATGCTATGGTCGAACAAATAGATTGGGATGGCGGATTCTATCGCCGGGACATCGGCTGGCGCGCGCTCTGATCCTTCCAACTTCTAGTTGGAACAGGTCGTGGCGGCTTTGGCGAGGCTCGATCTCCCCTGGAAAGATCCGATGTCTCGACTTTTGGTGCGTTTCCCATCAAACGTCGTGGCAATGATGCGCCCCCAGTCGGCGTTGACCGTAACAATTTCAGGCACAGCGCCACAGTCCCGGATACCCCCCGAAATGTAATCCTGCCCAATGCGATGATTGGTTAGGCCCGGTGTGTCGGAGAGATGCACCAATTTCCCCTCATCAAAGCGCCAGATTCGTAAGATGCGCGCCAAATGCGGGCGATCAATATAGGCCACCTCAATCTTACCATCGCCATCAAGGTCAGCAGCCCCCAAGGGGGCCAACCAGCGATGTGTTCGCCCAATATGCGGCGTCGCTGCGATCAGACCGTCTTCACCATAAATCGCCAAGCGGGCGCCTTTGGTCAGGCTGCTTTCAATGGTGATGATTTCCAGCGCACCGTCACCGTTCAGATCAATCAGGCGCGGTTCAAGGTCTTCAAACACGCTGGTTTCTGGCAAAGCCAGACGCAATCGACGTCCGTCTTGCAACTGCATCTCCAGAGCACCGTACTCAACCGCATCTCCCAAAATGCCGTGATCGTACCGTGTGGTTGGATCCATATAGCGCGCCGAGACAATGTCTGCCCAAACAGGGGCGGTCAGCGCGATCAATGCCAGCCAGACGCAGGCCCCTGTCCGCGCGCGGCGAGCACATGCCCACCAGAGGCGCAACACGAGACGCCGCGCCTCTGCCAGCATCAGATTTGCTTTTCGGGCATCTGAACGATCAGACCATCCAACGCGTCTGTCACTTTGACCTGACAGGTCAGGCGCGACCGGGCGGGATCGGGCTCATAGGCAAAGTCCAGCATATCTTCTTCCATGTCATCCTTGGCGGGCAGCTTCTCGGCCCAATCGGGATGGACATAGACGTGGCAGGTCGAGCAGGCACATGCACCGCCACAATCTGCTTCGATTCCGGGGATATTGTTGTCACGTGCCCCTTCCATCACAGTGAGCCCGTTGGCCACGTCTACCACGTGCTCGGTGCCGTTGTGTTCGACATAAGTGATCTTTGCCATGTCTTCGCACTTTCTTTGCAAGAGTTTTTCCCTAGGTAATCGCACCCAGTTTGTCCCGCCACCCCCTTTTACGACCGAACACGTATTATGTTGCGGCAAAACCCAAGTGTTCTATATTTGTTCTCATGAGCTTTGCCCTACACACGAACACTTGGCCCCGCCCGCCTTCGGCTTTGACCGCCGCACGCTTGGTCGAACCTCCAAACGGGGTCCGTGTCACAGTGGCCGGGCTGGTCATTCTGCGGCAAAGACCGGGCACCGCCAACGGTGTGATTTTCATCACGCTTGAGGATGAAACCGGCGTGGTGAACGTGATCGTTTGGCGCAAACTTTATGAACATTTCCGCCGTGCTGTGATCTCAGGACGGCTACTGCGGATCACCGGGCGCATCCAGCGCGAGAACAACGTCACCCATGTGATTGCCGAAAACGTCGAAGATATTTCGTCGTTGCTAGACAGCCTACTGACCCCGCCAGCGCCATAGTGCTTTTGGAAATGCGGAAAAGCAGGTAGAACACCCTCAATACCCAGAGCGATACCGCCCGAGGCCCGAGCATGACACTGCCTATTCACAGGTTCCGAACATTGACCTGCGCCCTGCCAATAATCTGGCTGGCAGCCTGTGATCCTACGAATATGCCCGCGCCCGATCTTGGCGCACTTGCCGAACCTGACGTGGTGCGTAGCACCGCCACAAACGCGCCGCCCGGTGCCAGCCCGGGTACCTGCTGGGGACGCGAAGTCAGCCCCGCCACAATTGAAACCGTCACCGAACAGGTGTTGATCCAACCGGCCGAAGTTCTGGCAGACGGCACAGTCATCAGCCCCGCGATTTACCGCAGTGAAACCCAGCAACGCATCGTGGAAGAACGCCGTGAAATCTGGTTTGAAACTCCTTGTGACAGTGTCTGGACCGAAGAGTTCACGTCCACATTACAACGCGCTCTTAAAGCTCGCGGGCTCTACACGGGCACGATCACAGGCACGCGGGATAAACGAACCCGTGCTGCGATCCGGCGGTATCAGGCCCCTCAAGGGTTGAACAGTTCGATCCTGTCTTTAGAGGCCGCAAGGCAATTGGGATTGGTGGCCGTAGAGCGTGAAGGATGACATATCTTCTGAGCATTTCTAGGTACAGCCGCAACGAGTGGCGATTTTGCGCCCTCAGCTTCCAAAACTGATTCCGCAAAAAAACTGACAGAATGGGCCACCTGCGAATTTGGTACCAGGCGTATTGAAAGCGAAACTCAACTCTGCATCCGAACCTTGGTATGTTCGCTTACCAGCCTCTCCCTATTGAAGATGAAGAATAGCAGAAAGAATATGCAGCTAAAGGGAAAGAAGCTCTCTTTCGTTCTTCAGTTGCCGTGTTATTTTTCTTTTGCGGGTGCAAACCCTGACGCAACCCGCCATGTTTGCGCACCGCTAATGAAGTACGAAGCAAAAATGTTGGGGTGGGAGGGTGACGAAGTTAAGGGAATTTCAGGGCAACTTTTTGATCAAAGTACCGCATAAAGCGCATTGTGGTTGCAATTCAGTTGAAAAGGTCATCGCCATATGCCCGCTTCACCTGTTCCCTTTGAGGAATACGGCGTTTGCCAAATGTTGGCTTTCGCAAGTTTCCGCCCGCGAACGCCCCCCCAACCGAACCACTACGAAAAGAAAAAGGCGCCCGAATGGGCGCCCTTCTTTCATTCACATTTCAAAGATCACTCTTCGATATTCAGGGCCACAAACCTTGGCTCGCCGCCGCGGCGCACCAGCAACAACAGGGACTTGCGCCCAGCTTCCTGCGCTTCATCGATCCGGGTTTCCAGATCCTCCACGGTTTTCAGCTTTTGCTGGCTGGCTTCGGTCAGAATATCTCCGGCCCGCAAGCCCTTGTCGAAAGCCTTGGAAGCTTCATCCACACCGGTCACAACCAGCCCGACAGTGCCCGCATCTGCGCCCAGTTCTTTGCGCATCGCATCCGTCAGCGGTGTCAGGGTCAGCCCCATAAGTTCCTTTTCCATCGGTTCTTGCGATGGCTGATCCGGCGTGGCGGCACCCGCATCATCTGCAGTCTCGCGGCGTCCCAAGGTCACCATAAGGGTCTGGGTCTTGCCATCGCGCAGCACCACAATGCGCACACCTTTGCCAACTTCGGCATTGCCAACTTCACGTACAAGGCCGCGCACGTCTTCAACGTCTTTGCCGTCAAAGCTAAGGATTACATCCCCAGCCAACAGACCGGCCTCTTTCGCAGGGCCTTCGGGCACATCTGTGATCATGGCACCCGCGGTTGAATCCAGCCCATCAATTGCATCGACCATGTCTTCACCGACGTTCTGAATGCGCACACCCAACCAACCCCTGCGAGTCTCGCCGTATTCCTTCAGTTGATCGACAACCTTCAAAACAACATTGGATGCCATCGAAAAGCCGATGCCGATTGATCCACCATTAGGCGACAGGATGGCCGTATTTACGCCGACAACATCACCATCCATGTTGAACAGCGGGCCACCCGAGTTGCCCCGGTTGATGGCTGCGTCGGTCTGAATGTAGTCGTCATAGCTGCCTGAAAGCGCACGGCCACGGGCCGACACGATTCCGACAGAAACCGAGAACCCCTGCCCCAACGGGTTACCCATTGCCATGACCCAATCGCCCACGCGGGCAGTGTCACTATCGCCAAAGCTGACAAACGGCAATGGCCTGTCAGTTTCGACCTTAAGCAAGGCAATGTCAGTGTTGGGATCTTTGCCAATCACCTTCGCCGGCAGTTCATCACCCGAGAAAAACTCAATCATGATTTCATCTGCACCGTCGATGACGTGGTTGTTGGTGACGACATAACCGTCCTCGGAAATCACAAAGCCCGATCCCAGCGCCGAGGTGCGACGCGGCTGATCCCCTTCTTCACCCTGATCCTGAAACTCGCGGAAAAAATCTTCAAAGGGCGACCCTTCGGGAACAATCCCGTGTGGGGCCGTACGTCCTGCGACGACGGTTGAGGTTGTGATATTCACAACGGATGGGCTAATTTTTTCGGCCAGATCTGCAAAGCTCTCGGGGCGTGCCTGTGCTACCAGCGTTTGCGCCAAAAGCAGCAGGACCGCCAAAGTGGGAATCCACAGTGCCCGGATTTGCGCCACCGAATAGCGCGGTATTGCGATTGCCTGAGTACTCACTCTCATAATCTCCTGTATTTTTTGAACCGGCCGATACTCACACATCTGGCCAGCCTTGCATGACAATGCATGTAGGAAGCATCTTGTGCAACTCAACGTCTATCGCACGGCATCAACCGGACGTGATGAGAATGTGAGAATTGTTACGCACCAAGCTGCTTGGCGAGCCAGACAAGCGCCAACCCTAAGGCCATTGCAGCCAAACCCAATGTCCGACGCTGGCTTTCTGGAATCGCGCGCAAGGCCTGAAGCATCTGCTCCACAAGCGAAGGGGCCAGTGCATACACCAGCCCCTCAATCACCAGCACAAGGCCGATGGACAATAACGCAACCCCGATCATCGATCGGGAGTGCTTGATTTCAGGTAGTTAAAGAAGTCGCTGTCCGGCGACAGAACCATGGTGGAATTGCCTTCGAGCAGCGCACCACGGTAGGCCGCCAGTGACCGGTAGAATTCAAAGAACTCAGGATCAGCACCAAAGGCATCTGCAAAGATCGCGTTGCGTTTTGCGTCAGCTTCACCGCGAATGATCTCGGATTGACGGTTCGCATCTGATTCAAGTTCAACCACAGTCCGGTCGGCCAGCGCGCGCAAACGTTGGGCGGCTTCTTCACCACGTGCGATCTCGTCTGCGGCCTCGCGTTCACGTTCTGCCCGCATCCGCGAGAAAGTGGCTTCCAAGTTGGCTTGCGGCAAGTCAGTACGTTTCAGACGCACGTCAATCACCTCAAGACCCAGCGCGTTTGCCTCAGTGATCGCCGCATTGCGAATGCGGAGCATCAAAGCGGCACGATCCGTAGACAAGATATCATTGGATGTCACCTGACCCAGAACTTCACGAGTCTGAGATCTCAGGATGTTGTCCAGACGTTGCTCCGCCTGTTGCACACCACCGGTACCAACAGCCTGACGGAACTGGACCACGTCAACAATCCGGTAACGCGCAAAGGCGTCAACGATCAAACGCCGGTCATCCGACGGTGTAATCTCGAGCGGGCCAACTTCACGGCTGAGAATACGGTCGTCATAAGTAACAACTTCTTGGATCAGCGGTATTTTAAACGCCAAGCCAGGGGCTTCCTTAACGGACACAACCCGACCAAACTGCAAGACTAAAGCCTTTTCGCGTTCATCCACGATAAACAACGACGACAATGCTGCAATTACGACCAATACGAGGACGGGCAGAATGTAAGTTGCCTTTCTCATTGCTTCGCCCCCTTATTCAGTTCGTTTAGCGGCAGATAGGGTACAACGCCCTGCCCACTACCGCTTTCATCAAGGATCACCTTGTCCACACGACTCAAGACTTCTTCCATGGTTTCAAGATACAAACGCTTACGGGTCACTTCCGGAGCTTTCTGGTATTCGGTCAAAACCGCCGAAAAACGGCTGGCTTCACCTTCGGCTTCGTTCACGACTTTGGCGCGATACCCTTCGGCTTCTTCCAAAATCTGTGCGGCTTCACCGCGCGCGCCCGCGAGTTTGCGGTTGGCATACGCGTCTGCTTGTTTCTGCAGGCGATCGCGTTCTTGCGACGCAGATTGCACTTCGCGGAAACTATCTTTTACCGGTTCGGGAGGATCAGCACCATCAAAGTTGACCCGGACGATAGTCACACCCGAGTTATAGCTATCAAGTGTCATCTGGATCAGCTCTTGCAGACGATCCGCAATCACACCACGATCTCTGTTCAGAATTGGTGCCAATTCGGATTGCGCGATAATTTCTCGCATCGCTGATTCTGAAACAGCCCGGATCGTTTCTTTGGGATCACGCAGGTTGAACAGATACTGTGACGGATCGTTGATGTTCCACACCACCTGAAAATCAATGTCGACGATGTTTTCATCACCTGTCAGCATCAGCCCGTCTCCGGAACGTCCACTTGCCGGGATATCCTCAGTTTGTTCGCGAGTCACTGGAATGACCTCGGCTGTGACCAGCGGCCAAGGCGCAAAGTTCAGGCCTGGACTACCGGTTTGAGAGTATTTGCCAAGAAACAGCTCGACCGAAAGCTCTTCAGGTTTAACCGAATAAAAGCTCGCCGCACCCCATCCGATAATCGCGACCAGAGCACCAATTGCAAAAGTGCCCTTGCCAATGCCGCCACCCGATGGGCGTTGCCCACCTTTCTGGCCACCATTGCCACCACCGCGACCGCCCATAAGAACGCGCAGTTGGTCCTGGCCTTTTTTCATAAGCTCATCAATGTCAGGGATTTGCGGCCCGTCATCTCCGGGCCCACGGCCTCCACCACCGCCATTATTGCCGCCGCCGTTATTGCCGCGGTTTCCACCGCCGCCTTGATTTCCGCCGCCGCCCCAGGGGCCGCCACTGTTACCTGCCATAAAGGTTCATCCCTTTCATCATCACGCCTTGGCCTGCACCATAAACTGTGCAGACCCTGAAGAAAATCAACCCGTACGGGTTGGAGTTTTCATTGTCACTATCTCTTCCGACATTGTCGGGTGCACCGCCACGGTGCGATCAAAGTCTTCTTTGGTGGCACCCATTTTCACGGCGATACCCGCCAACTGGATCATTTCGCCTGCGCCCGGTGCCACAATGTGACAGCCCAGAACCTTGCGGGTTTTCTGGCTAACCACTAGTTTCATCAAGACCCGTTCACTGCGTCCGGCAAAAGACTGCTGCATGGGTTTAAAGCTGGTTGCGTAAACCTCAATTGGCTCTTGCTCACGGGCATCTTCCTCGGACAGTCCGACGGTGCCGATTTCAGGCTGCGTGAAAATCGCTGTCGGGATCAATTCATGATCGGGCTTGGTCGGGGTGCCTTTGAACACGGTTTCCACAAAAGCCATGCCTTCGCGGATTGCCACCGGTGTGAGGTTCACACGGTCTGTCACATCGCCCACTGCGTAAACAGACGGCACGGCGGTCTGACTGTAGTCATCCACGATAACCTCACCTTTGCGACCTATTTCAACGCCAATCTCTTCCAGCCCCATACCTTCAGTGTTGGGCGAACGGCCAGTAGCGAACATCACGTGATCAAACAGGCGTTCATCGCCGTTGGTTGCCTTGACCCAGACTTTGTCACCCTCTTTGCGCATCTCAAGCACATTGGTTCCCAAATGCAGATCGATACCCTTCTGGCACATCTCTTCGCTCACCAGGCCACGTGCTTCGTCGTCAAAGCCCCGCAAAATCTGAGCACCGCGATAGTATTGCGTCACTTTCACACCAAGGCCGTTCAGAATACCGGCAAACTCAGACGCAATATATCCACCACCCACAATCAGAATCGATTCGGGCATCTTTTCCATATGGAAGATATCGTTGGACGTGATGCCAATCTCGTCGCCGGGAATACCCGGCAGGACCGGACGACCACCCATTGCCAACAGGATGTGTTTGGCGGTTTTACGTGTACCATCGGCCAGCTCGACCGTGTGCGCGTCCGCCATCTTGGCACGCTGGTCAAAAGTTTCGACACCGTTGTTCTTCAGAATGCCACGATAGACATTCTCCAGACGGTCCAGCTCTGCGTAAAGCTTTGTGCGAAACGCATCCCAGTCAAAAGCACCGGGCTTGATATCCCAGCCATATGCCTGTGCATCTTCAACGATGTCTGCATATTCACTGGCAAACACCATGAGCTTTTTGGGCACACAGCCCCGGATCACGCAGGTTCCGCCATAGCGGTCTTCTTCTGCTAATGCGACACGCGCACCTTCTTGTGCCGCAACACGCGCAGCCCGAACCCCACCGGAGCCACCGCCGATGACAAATAAATCATAGTCGAAATTCATCTTACGCCCTTAATCTACCAGATCAGCAAAGAGATTGTCGGATTCTGCAAAATCCAGCATACTCTCTTCAATTGTCCCGGCGTTGATGTCACGCACTTCTACGCGTCCATCCCCAAAACCGACAACAACTGCATCACAGATATCGATGAACAAGCCGTTTTCAACCACCCCAGGCATTTGATTGAGCACCAAAGCCATCTGGCGCGCATCACCAATACGATTGAGATGCAAATCCAGAATGTGATTGCCTTCGTCCGTAACAAAGGGACTGTCGTTGTTCATGCGCAGCGTCGATTTCCGCCCCAGCACATCTAGGCTGACCAGGGTCTCTTCGATCAGAGCTTGCGTTGTCTGCCAGCCGAACGGAATAACTTCCACCGGAAGCGGGAATGCTCCAAGAGTTTCGACCTCTTTACCGACATCCGCAATCACAACCATTTGGTCTGAGGCTGTTGCAACAATCTTTTCCTGCAGCAACGCACCGCCACCGCCTTTGATAAGGTTCAGATCGCGATCGAACTCATCAGCACCATCAATAGTGACATCTAACCAGCGTGCTTCATCGAGGCTGACAACTTTGATGCCAACCTCCTGAGCAAGTTGCGCAGTGCGTGTCGATGTTGGCACGCCCTGAATGCGTAGACCTTCATCGCGCACCATTTCGCCCAGGCAACGCACCAGCCAGGCCGCGGTTGAACCGGTCCCCAAACCAACACGCATCCCGTCTTCGACGTATTCTGCAGCCTTCTTGGCAGCAACAAATTTTGCCTTGTCGATCGGTGACAACTCTCCGGTCATGCTGCGACTCCCTCATTCTGTTAGAAAGGTTATAGGAAAGTTGTGCGCCTAGGGCCACGGGAAATCATCGCCTGTGGTCGCTTCTAATGCCGCTTTAGGGTCTCAATCACTTTATTCATCAAATTCACGAACATCTCGGTCTCTTGCGATGTCAGGTCTGACGTGGCGATGGCGTTCACTTTTTGCGCGCGCTGAAAGGCGATTTCGAGCCGGCTGCGCCCCTTGTCCGTGACGAAAATGCATTTGGCGCGCCGATCCGCATCACTGATCGCGCGACGAATCAGGCCATCTCTTTCCATTCTGGCCAGAGTATTCGCCATGGTTGCCTGTTCAACCTCCAGCCGTTCGACAAGTTGGCGTTGGGTCAGTCCATCCCGTTCTGCCATCTCTGCCAAAACCATGAATTGCGCAGGTGCAAGCCCCAGATCGCGCACTTCATGCTGAAGCCTCGCAGCAAACTTACGCGCCATCAGATTGGCCAGAAATCCAGCCGAGTGCATTTTTGAAAAACTCATGTGCGCAAATATGCAATTGCATAGCGTGCTATTCAACATCTATTTATATAGCACGCTATGCAAAAGGAAATTGCCCATGAAACTTATCATCCACGCCGCCGCCGGAACCATCGCACTCCTGACCATTTCATCCTTTTGGACGTCAACCATTCTGTCCGAAATCTTTGGGACACATGAGACCATTGCCGCCGTCAAAACCGCAGTTCTTTGGGGAATGCTGATACTAATCCCCGCTATGGCAACCGCTGGGGCAACAGGTAACACCCTGGGCAAAGGCTGGCGCCTACCTGAAGTGGCCCGCAAAACCAAGCGCATGAAGATCATCGCCGCTAACGGTATTCTGATCCTCCTGCCCAGCGCGATTTTTCTCGCCCTACGCGCTCAGGCCGGACACTTCGATGTGATCTTCTATAGCCTGCAAGGACTGGAGTTGATCGCTGGGGCCACCAACATCACCCTCCTTAGCCTTAACATGAAAGATGGTATCGCTTTTCGAGCCCGTCGCCGGAAACGCGGCTGATAGGCTGCGCGTTTCCGATAGGAAACGTCGCTTTGAGACTGCCTTTGGGCGCAGAGCCTCATTATCTTCATCTGATGGATCAACCTCTGCGCCTTCACTATGCTCCCGATAACGCCTCGCTCATTGTGCGACTGGCGCTTGAAGAATTGGGGGCCCCTTATGAAACCATTCTGGTGGATCGCTCAATTGACGCCCAGAACAGCCCGGAATACCGGGCAATCAACCCTGCGGGCCTGATCCCGGTTTTGGAAACCTCGCAAGGGCCGGTTTTCGAAACCGCCGCTATTTTGCTTTGGCTGACGGAAGCTCATGGTGCGATGGCCCCACATCCCGGTAGCGATGAGCGCGCAAGCTTCTTGAAATGGCTATTCTATCTGTCCAACACGACCCACGCGAATTTGCGTCTGAATTTTTATCCTGAGAAATATGTCGGAGACGATGAGGAAACTCAGGCCACTTTGCGCGCTCACGCCCGCGCGACCCTTTGCCGTAGTTTTGATCTGTTAGAAGCTCTGTCGCAAGACGATCACGAATGGTTTTGCGGAGCTGATGTATCCGTTGTCGATCTCTATGTCGTGGCCATGTTGCGCTGGTCAGCCCTGTACCCTGCCGGCGATACCGATTGGTTTGCGCTGTCACGATGGCCTTCACTTGCCGCTCTGACCCGCCGCATAGACATCCGCCCAAGCGTCGCTTCGCTCATCAAATCCGAAGGGATGGACTTAAATCCCTTCAGCACACCAAACTATCCCAATCCCCCCGAAGGAGTGGCACTGTAGCTATGTTCCTGTCTGTCTTTGATATGTTCAAGGTGGGCGTTGGCCCGTCTTCGTCCCACACCATGGGCCCTATGGTTGCTGCCGCCCGGTTCCTTGATCTGATGCGCGCATCTCCTTTTGAGTTTCACGGCCTGCGCGCTTCATTGCATGGTTCTCTGGCCTTTACCGGGGTTGGACATGCCACCGATCGCGCCACAATCCTTGGGTTGGCTGGTTTTTTGCCTGACACCTACGACGCAGAAAAAGCCGAGGCCGCACTGGACGCCATTCGCGCGACCGGCATAGTGCACCCCGAAGGCCTCCGCGATCTACACTTTGATCCGCACGAAGATCTGAAATTTGACTTCGGACCAAACCTGCCTGGCCATTCCAATGGCATGATCCTGATGGCCACAGACGCGCAGGGCGACGTGATTCTGCAGGAAACCTACTATTCTATTGGCGGTGGCTTTGTCATGACCGAGGCCGAACTGGCTGCAGGCGCCGACACCAACGAAGGACCCCCTGTACCCTACCCGTTCAAATCCGCCGCTGAGATGCTGGAGATGACCACCACGTCCGGCAAGTCCATTGCCGAAATGAAAAAGGCTAACGAGATTGCGCGGGGTTGTCCCGAAAGCTTTGCTAAGGGGACTGCGCGGATCTGGGAAGTCATGAACGATTGCATCGAGCGTGGCCTCAGCACCGACGGCATCCTGCCCGGAGGGCTGGGCGTGAAACGTCGCGCCAAATCTATCCACGACTCTTTGGTGGCTGAACGCGGAATGAACCTGAATGCGCCCCATACCATTAACGACTGGATGAGCGCCTACGCGATGGCCGTGAATGAAGAAAATGCCGCGGGAGGCCAGGTTGTGACGGCCCCAACCAACGGGGCGGCGGGCGTGATGCCCTCTGTGATCCGGTATTGGCTGGATCACGTGCCTGGCGCCACCCCTTCACGAATTAGCGAATTTTTGCTGACCGCCGCCGCCATTGGAGGACTGGTCAAATTCAATGCCTCTATTTCCGGAGCAGAAGCGGGTTGTCAGGCCGAAGTGGGCAGTGCCGCAGCTATGGCCGCTGCCGGGCTTTGCGCCGTGATGGGCGGTACGCCTGAGCAAGTAGAGAATGCCGCCGAAATCGCACTGGAACATCACCTTGGCATGACTTGCGACCCGGTCAAAGGGCTGGTTCAGGTACCCTGCATCGAGCGCAATGGTCTTGGTGCCATTAAAGCAGTCAGCGCCGCGTCTCTGGCCTTGCGCGGCGACGGGCAGCATTTTGTCCCGCTAGATTCAGTGATCGAAACCATGCGTCAAACCGGGCATGACATGCATGAACGCTACAAAGAAACGTCACTTGGTGGTCTCGCAGTCAATATTCCCAACTGTTGACCAAGCCCGTCTTCATTTTTTTAATAACTACTCTGGAACATACGCTGTCCATGCACTGCAAATGAGATGTACCGGGCAGCGCCCTTTTTCCCGGCTACTAGTTCAGCGCGAACACGCAGCCGTCTGTAATCAATTGGGGCGGCGTACGACACAGCCCCCGCGCCACCGAGTATGCGACCAACACCTTTGGCACATAATCACGTGTTTCGGCATATTCCGGAACTCCATTGGCCTTGCGGACAGCATTCTCTCCGGCATTGTACCCGGCCAATACCAGAATCGGATCTCGATCAAAGCTGCTCATTAATATCTCAAGGAAAGCGACACCACCCTTGATGTTCTGTGCCGAATCAAATGGGTCCTCGACATCAAATCGTTGGGACGTGACTGGCATCAATTGCATCAACCCTTGGGCCCCAGCCCCGCTTTGCGCATCTTTGTCACCGCTCGACTCAACCGCGATCATCGCCAACACCAGTGCAGGTGAAACCTGGGTACCAACAGTCGCGATAAGAATGTCGGTGCCGTGCTTCTGAGCAATTTCCAGCAGTGACTGCAAACGCGGTGCTTTGACACCCTGCCCTTCAGGAGGGCGTGATAGCCTTATCAACGCAGGTTCAAGTCGCCCCCCTCCGGATTCAGCGATATCCGGCGAAATCTCGTCCCAAAACCACCCGTACTGACCCGGCGTCGACGAGGCACCTTCGGATGATTGCGGCTTTGAAACCGTGACAACGGTATCCTGAATGGTGATCTGAACATCAATTTTGGGCTTCGCGCCTTTTGGCGGGGCTTTAACGCGTTTAGCGCTGAAGTCTGCAAATGGTGGTGGAGACTCGGCCATCATAGGCTGTACAAACAGAGCCACAGCCAAACACACACCCACTCGCCACTTTAGTTTCATCATGTGCCTCTAACTGCTGTTAATGGAATCTTCGCAGAATTGGTGTTTCAAGGCCAGACTCCCTCCTCAAAACGAGGCAAAATTGCCAAATTCCACCATTTCAGATCTAATTTTTTGGAAAAACGGCGCCTTCAAGATTAAATTATTGTTAATTATCTGATACTTATCGCATTTTACGCACTTTTTTCAGTGCGCTGCAAAATGGCGCCAATCGTGCCCCATTCGTGCCCGAATCCGAGCCGATAAATACTGCATACCAAGTCGGGAACAGGTTTTTAAACACCTACACATTCCCGGCAGGTCGAAACGAAAACTAAACTGATCCTTTGGAGGGACACACTATGATCAAGTTCATCAAAAACTTTCGCAAAGACGAAAACGGCGCCGTAACTGTTGACTGGGTTGTTCTGACCGCAGCTGTTGTTGGCCTGGCTGTTGCTGCTTACACAGCAATCGAAAGCAAAACTCTGGATCTGGCTAACTCGGCCGCTTCGGAAATTGCTGGCGAAAGCAACTAATTCGACGCGTCACTTGACGTAATAGAAGGCCGTGCCACACAGGTGGCGCGGCCTTTTTTTTGTTTTGAGAACATTTTCAATGACACCCATCTTAGTGGTAGGTTGGAAAACTGCCGTACCGCTGTCACGTCACGAAAAACAGCAGCTCTGTTCTTTGCGCGTTTCACCAAAGAGTTAGAAGGCAAAAACTTCACTGAAATACCGAAAAAATGAACGACAATGGTGCGAATCTTGCCCAAATCATGCCAGAATCAAAGGCGATATTATGCTCATACCAAGTCGGACATGGGCATCACAAAGAGCCCCCAAGATGCCCGGTTAGGTCGTGACGAAACTAAACTGATCCTTTGGAGGGACACACTATGATCAAGTTCATCAAAAACTTTCGCAAAGACGAAAACGGCGCCGTAACTGTTGACTGGGTTGTTCTGACCGCAGCTGTTGTTGGCCTGGCCGTTGCTGCTTACACAGCAATCGAAAGCAAAACTCTGGACCTGGCTAACTCGGCCGCTTCGGAAATTGCTGGCGAAAGCAACTAATTCGACGCGTTTACGAATCGCAAGAAGGCCGCATTACATGAGTGCGCGGCCTTTTTTGCATTTACGCACCTGTTGCTCGGTGCAAAACGAAGACGACTTGCTGCCTTTCCCGACGTTTCAAATTCGCCCTGAAGATTCGAAACCTCGTCGAATGGCCGGAGAATCAGCCGAAATGGTGCGATTTCTGCCCAATTGGTGCCAAATTCTCGGGCGATGGTTGGTTCACACCAAGCCACACGGGTGTCAAGCTCAGTCAAGGATAACTGGCAATGGAACGACTAGAACAAAACTGATCCGTTGGAGGGACACATTATGATCAAGTTTTTAGAGTATTTTTGCAAAGACGAAGATGGCGCTGTCACAGTCGACTGGGTCATTCTGACAGCAGGCGTTGTTGGTTTGGCCGTTATTGCCTACGTAGCAATCGAAGAAAACACACTGGCGTTGGCAAACTCAGCGGCTTCGGAAATCGCATCTGAACACCAATAATGCGGCGGGTCATCTAGAAATCTGCTAGAAATCTGCGGGGGCACGCCACAAAAAGGTGAGGCCTTTGTTTTGAAAACGCGCTGGCGTTTCATTAACGAGTGATTTTGGTCTAGGTAAAACCGTTGGCTGTTCAGCCTCGGTTTACTATGAGGAATGAAATACCCACCAAGTGTGGGTTTTTTTGCTGTCTCAGTCAAACATTGGGCCTTGAAAGCATCCCCAAGGCACCCTGTTTTCGCCACATTCATACATCAGATTAGATCGTGGACATATGCGCTTCCAGGCATTCCATTGGATTGTTGGGCGCGTGAATTGAGAGGTAGACGCCATGCGTGTGATATTTGCTCTTGTATTATTGGTTGGCATTGGACTTGCTGGTGCCGCCGTATACTTGGCTAAGGATTACGTTGAAGGGTTCCAGTCACAGCTGGACAAAGAACGTGCATCCCGCAAACCCGAAATCAAAACGGTCGACGTTTTCGTCACCACTAGAGCCTTGACCTATGGAGAGGCTCTGACACCAGAAGATGTGAAATTGGTGAAGTTTCCAAAGTCATCTCTCCCCGAAGGCGTTTTCAACACCAAGGAAGATCTTTTCCCTGCTAACGAAGACCGCCCTCGCCACGTTTTGCGCGCAATGGAGGCCAAAGAAGCCCTGATGGCGATCAAAGTGACGAAGCCCGGCGAAGAGGCTGGCCTGACCACACGACTTAAGCGCGGCATGCGTGCTTTTGCCATAAAGGTTGATGTGGCCTCTGGTGTATCTGGCTTCCTGCGTCCCGGCGACCGCGTTGATATCTATTGGACCGGCCGCTTCAAAGGCTCTGGCAAAGAGATTGGCAATGACGAAATCACAAAGCTGATCGAAGCAGGCGTCAACCTGATTGCCGTCGACCAGACCGCAAATCAGGATGTTGAAGAAGGTAAGGTTGCCAGAACCGTGACGGTCGCTGCAACGCCTCAACAGGTTGCAGCCCTTGCACAGGCCCAGTCAACTGGTTCACTTTCGCTCTCACTTGTGGGCGCTTCGGACGACACAATTGCGAATGCCATCGAAGTTGACCAGCGCAGCCTTTTGGGTATTGCGCGCCAGGAAATCGCACAGGAAATAGTTGAGGAAAGAGAATGTACGATCCGCACACGTAAAGGTGCAGACGTCGTGGAAATCCCAATCCCCTGTACAAATTGATTTGAATTCAACATGTTAAAGAGAGCGGCACCGAATGTGCCGCCCTCTTTGCGTTCTCGGTCTGTTGCCACAGACACACATGAGAAACGGCCCGGAACGCATTGATTCTTGCAATGAAACCCGAATTGCCCCACAGTAGATGAAACAGTGGACGAAAGATCCACATCCGAGGCGTGATCATAGAGGCAGGTCACATGACATATCGTAGAATTTTCGGCGCAGCCCTTTTGGGTCTCGCCATCAGTGTATCTCCCACTTTCTCTCCTGTTGCACAGGCTGAGACACTCAAGGTTGTTCGCAATGGAACCGACTCGGTTTTGAGCGTTCCCATGAACCGAGCTGTTGTGGTTGAAAGTGACGTTCCCTTTGCGGAACTCAGCATTGCAAATCCCGGAATTGCGGACATCTCTTCGCTGTCAGACCGTACAATATATGTATTGGGCAAGGCACCGGGTGCTACAACATTGACTCTTCTGGACGCCACCGGGCGCCTGATTACCAATGTTGAGGTTCGGGTTGCTCCTGACATCAGCGAGTTCAAAGAGCGCCTGCGTCAGATTTTGCCCAGCGAAAAGGTTGAAGTCCGAACGGCAAATGACGGCATCGTCCTGTCTGGAACGATTTCCAGTATGCAAAAATTGCAGCGCGCTCTGGATCTGGCTGAACGTTACGCACCCGAGCGGGTATCAAACCTGATGACCGTCGGCGGCGTCCAGCAAGTATTGTTGAAAGTACGATTTGCCGAAATGCAACGTACCGTGTCAAAATCCCTAAGCTCTTCGATATCGGCTTCTGGTACCAACGGCTCGATCTTCACCGGATCGCTTCTAAACGGTGCGAACCCAGACAGACTTGGTGCTCTTGGCTTCTCGTTTGATATAGGGTCGGTCGAAGTTGGTGTCCTTTTGGAAGCTCTTGAGCAAAAAGGCGTGGTTCGCACGTTGTCTGAACCCAATCTCACAGCCCTTTCCGGTCAGGAAGCCAAGTTTTTGGCGGGTGGCGAGTATCCGGTTCCGGTAAGTCAGGAAAATGGCGCAGTTACCATTGAATTCAAGCCGTTTGGCGTTGAACTCAACTTTATTCCACGTGTTGTCGATGGCGACTTGATTAATCTTGAGCTGGAAACCGCGGTTTCGGCCATTGATACTGCCAATGCTTATGAAGACGGCACGTTTTCGATTGCCGCCTTTCGTCGCCGCGAGGCCTCGACAACGGTTGAGCTGCGCGACGGAGAAAGCTTTGCGATTGCAGGTCTTCTGGAAGACGACTTTCAGGACAAAACCGGACAAATCCCATGGCTGGGCGATATCCCTGTACTGGGTTCGCTGTTTCGCAGTGCTGAATATCAGCGCGACCAGTCTGAATTGGTTATCATTATCACCGCACATTTGGTGACACCGACACACGGCGAAGCTTTGGCCCTACCAACGGATCGGATCAAACCACCAAGTGAGAAAGATTTGTTCCTTTACGGCAAAGTTGCCAAGGACAAACGCCCGACTTCTGGTGCTGCTGGTGAAGTGGCCAAGCAGGACTTTGGCGGTTCTTACGGCTATGTGATGGATTAAGGGATGCGGGGGCATATGAAACAGATTATCGCAACAGTTTCGCTGGTCGCTCTGGCAGCATGCAACTGGGACAACTACCCCGAGGCAGGCGGCGACTTGGACCGCGGCAACTTTGGTGTCGCAACGACCAACAACACACAAATCCAAACGGGTGAAAAGAGTTATACAATTCAACTCGCCAATCGATTTGCGACCGAGGTCAATTCCACCATCAATTTTGAGTTCGACAGCTATCAACTGGACGAACAGGCTCGCACAGTTCTGCGTCAACAGGCGAACTGGATCCGCCAATTTCCCGAAGTTCGCTTTCGGGTCTATGGCCACACAGACGCGGTGGGTTCGAGCCAATACAACTATTCGTTGGGCAAACGTCGCGCCAATGCCGTGGTCAGATATCTTTCGACCCAGGGCATCAGTCGCAGCCGCCTAGAAGCTCTTGTTTCTCTTGGAAAAACACAGCCACTCGTCGTAACGGATGGACGCGAGCGCAAGAATCGCCGCACCGTGACCGAAGTTTCAGGCTTTGTCAGCCGCAATCCAACCGTCCTCGACGGAAAATACGCCCAAATCATCTATCGCGACTATGTTGCGAGCGGTGAAGCTACGACTGGCCTTTCCGGTATTTCGGGCAGCGAGTTCCAAACCTCGCAATAAGGAACAATCGCCTCCTTCGGGGGGCGATCGTCGCAAAATTCCGCACAATTTCGGCTTTTTGGCCCCAATGTTGCCAAAGTTCCGAGTGAAATTCAGTCAAAAGGCAGTAGTGCGTCCGATATGAGTCGGATGCGGGCTCCTAGAATGCTGATTGGATCAGGACGTGTGCGTGTCGTGAACAACCAGATAACCATTCTAGGGGCCTTACAAAAAAGGACCTGAGGCTGATATGACGAGTGATACGACAATCGACAGCAATCCAAGCGCCATTCTCGCATGCACTGTATGCCGAGATGTTCAGAACTTTGAGCTTCTTATCGTCGATATGGAAGAGGCTCTCGGGGAACAATGGGGAGATCTTGGATTCGGTGACGCGCTGATGTTCTTTGATCAGCCGGACGCTCAGGATCTTGAATTCATTGCTCTGGCCATTGATGATTATGATGAAGACAACTTGTCTCAGCTAAAAGAAATCATCGACGCAGCCAAAGAACACAATATCCGCACGATTCTGATTGCCGAAGATGTGACGCCCGCCTCGCTTCACAAACTTCTGCGTCACGGTGCCGACGAATTTGTCCCCTACCCGCTTCCCAAAGGTGAGCTGCTTGAAGTGATTGAGCGCCTGCGCCAGCCGCCCCCGGTTGCCCAGGCTCCTCAACCTGTAGAGCAGGCCCCGGTAGAATCCGCGACTGTGGCTCTGAATAGCAACGCAAACTCTCGCGAAGGCGTGTTGATCGCCGTGCACGGTCTTGCTGGCGGAACTGGTGCCACGACCTTGGCCGTGAACCTGGGCTGGGAGTTGGCCAATACCGGCAAAGACAACGCCCCGCGCGTTTGCTTGATCGATTTGGACCTTCAGTTTGGGTCGGTATCAACTTTTCTGGACTTGCCACGCCGCGAGTCAGTGTTCGAATTGCTGACCGACACCGAGGGTATGGATAGCGAAAGCTTTGGCCAGGCGTTGGTGCAATACGAAGACAAGATGAGCGTACTGACCGCTCCACCCGACATGATTCCACTGGATATGATCCAATCTGAAGATATCGAACGCATTCTGGAAACGGCGCGTCGTCACTATGACTTTGTGATTGTCGACATGCCGTCAACCCTGGTGCAGTGGACCGAAACGGTCCTTACAGCATCCCACGTATATTTCGCGACTCTCGAGATTGATATGCGTTCGGCGCAAAACGCAATGCGGATGAAACGGGCTTTGCAAGCCGAGGAACTGCCGTTTGAAAAACTGCGATATGTGCTGAACCGAGCGCCGAAGTTTACAGATTTGGCTGGCAAGAGCCGGGTCAAGCGCCTTGCCGAAAGCCTAGGTATTTCAATTGATGTGCTTCTGCCTGATGGCGGCCGTCAGGTGATGCAAGGATCGGACCATGGCCTTCCTTTGGCAAGTTCCGCTGCGAAGAACCCACTGCGCAAAGAAATCGGAAAGCTGGCGGATAGCCTGCATGACTTGGATCAATCCGATCCAAAAGCCGCGTAAATCGAGGGAAAGCTAGATGTTCTCAAGATACAAAAAGCCAGAAGCAGAAGCTCCTGCGGCTGCGAAAACCGACGCTGCGGCGAGTGCCCCGGCACCAAAACCTGCCAATTCCACGGCCCCGGCCAAGGAAAACACAGTGGTTCGCAAAAAGGTTGCACGCACTGGACCGGCCCAGGTCGCTCCGGCCGACAAAGAGCGCAAACGCAAAGAGCGTCTTGGTGAAATCAAGCTCGAACTGCACCGCGAATTGCTCGACAACCTCAACCTCTCTGCTTTGGAATCGGCCACAGAACAGGACCTGAAAGCCGAGATCAGCTCAATCGCGAGCGAAGTTTTGCAAGAACGTGCGATTGTTTTGAACCGCGAAGAGCGCTCGGTTCTCAATCAAGAGCTTTACAACGAAGTGACTGGCCTTGGCCCACTTGAACCGCTTCTTCAGGATGACACGGTCAACGATATTTTGATCAACGGCCCGCAACAGATATTTGTGGAACGCGCTGGTAAGCTTCAGCTGACAGACGTCACTTTCAAAGATGAAAAGCATCTTTTGCGGATCATCGACAAGATTGTCTCGGCCGTTGGACGTCGGGTTGATGAATCCAACCCATATGTGGATGCGCGCCTTGCAGACGGGTCTCGTTTCAACGCCATGGTCCCGCCGGTTGCGGTTGACGGTTCGTTGGTATCGATCCGGAAATTTAAAAAGGACAAGCTGGGCATCGATGACCTGGTCAACTTTGGGGCGTTCTCCGAAGAGATGGCGGCCTACCTTCAGGCCGCTGTCGCTACACGCCTGAACATCATTGTTTCGGGCGGTACCGGCTCTGGTAAGACCACCACGCTAAACGCGCTCTCCTCCTTTATCGACAACGCAGAACGTATCTTGACCATCGAGGATACGGCGGAACTCCAACTGCAACAGACACATGTTGGACGGATGGAAAGCCGCCCGCCAAACGTCGAAGGTAAAGGTGAAGTCTCCCCGCGTGACTGTCTGAAAAACGCCCTTCGGATGCGTCCGGACCGGATCATCGTGGGTGAGACGCGTGGCGAAGAAGTGATCGATATGTTGCAGGCCATGAACACCGGCCACGACGGATCAATGACCACAATCCACGCCAACAACGCGCGTGACGGTATTTCCCGTCTTGAAAACATGATCGCAATGGCCGGAATTGAAATGCCGCTCAAGGCCGTTCGCTCGCAGATTTCTTCGGCTGTAAACTTGATTGTACAAGCCTCACGCCTGCAGGACGGCTCGCGGCGCATGACGTCGATCACCGAGATCACCGGCATGGAAGGCGATGTGATTTCGATGCAAGAAATCTTTCGCTACCAGCGCACCGGGCTTGGCCCCGAAAACACAATCATCGGTCACTTCACGGCCACTGGCGTACGTAGCCACTATTCAGAACGTTTCCGGATGTGGGGCTATGATCTGCCTTCCAGCATCTATGAACCGACAGCGGAGTAACGATCATGCCCTTCAGCCCTGAACTCATCATTTACGGAATGATCTTTATCGGCGTAGTCGTCCTTGTGGAGGGCGTGTATCTCACGGTGTTTGGCCGGTCGATCAGCCTAAGCAATCGGGTCAACCGTCGTCTGGAAATGCTGGACAAAGGCACACGCCGCGAAGAAGTGCTAGAACAGCTGCGCAAAGAGATGCGCCAGCACACCAAAGCCCGATCTATTCCGCTTTACTCTCTTCTGACGAGCAGGGCGCAAAAGGCCGCCATCGCATTTACGCCTAAACAGCTGATGATGATGATGGCAGGCGTAAGCGTTCTGTCCTTTCTGGCACTGACCGTCGGAACCGGATCCGGCCCGATTATGAACGCTGTAATCGGTGTGATTGCAGGTGTGGGCGGTGTCTATTTCTGGGTCAGCCACAAAGCCAATAAACGCCTTAGCATGATTGAAGAGCAACTGCCTGACGCCATTGAGCTGATGGTGAGGTCGCTCAAAGTGGGTCATCCTTTCACTTCAGCTCTGGGGATCGTGGCAAAGGAAGTTGAAGATCCCCTCGCGACTGAATTCGGTGTGATTTCGGATGAAGCCGCCTACGGTCGCGACGTTGGCGAAGCGCTCAAGGATATGGCGGAACGCCTGGACATGCAGGATTTGCGGTTCCTTGCTGTTGCCGTCACTATTCAACAGCAATCTGGTGGTAACCTTGCTGAAATTCTTGCGGGGCTGTCCAAAGTGATCCGCGCCCGTTTCCGCCTATTCCGTCGCGTAAAAGCCATCACGGCCGAGGCCAAATGGTCAGGGAAATTCCTGTCCGGATTCCCTGTTGCCTGTCTGATTTTCATCAACCTGAGTGATCCTCACTACTATGATGAAGCAATGACACACGAATGGTTTATTCCGGCTTGTATCATTGTTGCGCTGTTCCTTGCGGGCAACTTGTTCGTGATGCGAATTTTGACCGACATTAAGGTCTGAGAAAGAAGGATTTTAGAAAATGATGGACTTTCTCACAAGTACACTTGGCCCGTTCGGCCCCATTATTGTCATTGGCGTTCTTGGCCTTTTGATGATCTTGGTCACAGTTCCCATGATGTTGCGCCAGCGCGAAGATCCGCTGGACAAGCTTAAGCGGAACGAAACCGAAAGAACAAACAAGCGCGGCGATCACAAAGACCGCCTGCGCCGTAAATCGGCCAACGCCAAGCTGGCAAAATACAAGTCGTTCCTTGAGCCAAAAAACGAAGAAGAGCTTTCCAGCCTGCGCCTCAAACTGATGCAGGCCGGATATCAGTCGCGCGACGCCGTGCGCGCCTTCCATCTTGCTCAGATGTTGCTTGGGGTGATCGGTCTGATTGGCGGTGTGGCGTATTTCTTGGTCGTCAAAGAAGGTGTTGCCGAATCCACGCAAAAAACCCTGATGACCATTCTTGGACCAGGTGCGATCGGTTATCTGTTGCCGAAATATTGGATTACCCGCCGCGTTGAGGCGCGAAAAGAGGAAATCACCCAAGGCTTTCCGGATGCGCTCGACATGATGCTCGTTTGTGTTGAAGCAGGTCAGTCGCTTGACCAGTCTATCGTCCGAGTTGCTGGTGAATTGCGCGCATCTTATCCGTCATTGGCAGATGAGTTTGAAATCGTCGCCTATGAGATGAAGGCTGGTAAGGATAAGGCCTCAGTTTTGAAAGACATGGGTGAACGGTGTGGCGTACAGGATGTTTCCTCGTTCACCACAGTTTTGGTCCAATCGACAACTTTTGGTACGTCGATCGCCGATGCTCTGAGGATTTATGCAGGAGAAATGCGTGACAAACGCGTTATGCGTGCAGAAGAAGCGGCAAACAAGTTGCCAACCAAGATGACCCTTGCCACAATGATGTTAACGGTGCCGCCTCTGTTGATCATTCTTGTGGGTCCTTCGGTCGTCGGCATTACGAGGTTGGGAAATTAGAGAATTGAATTCATGAAGTCCGCGTTACGACCGGCGATTGTGATAGTAAGCTTTGCCTTGGCCGCCTGTAATACAGGCGGCCTTGGTGCGAGCAGTGACAGTCCTTATGCTCCGACTGGTACGTCAAACAAACAAGCGGTGGACGGTTTGGAAGTTGGCGATCGATTGATGACCGCCGGTGAATACGAACTTGCCCTGGATGCCTATATCCGGGCGGCAACCCAACATGGTATGACCGCTGATGTGCTGACATCGCTTGGGTCGGCCAATCTTGGACTGGGGCGATTAGGACAGGCCGAAAAACTATTTCAGCAATCTTTGGACAAAGACGAAACCCGCGCTGACACCTGGAACAATCTTGGCGTTGTTCGCATGGAAAAGCGCCAATATGCCGAGGCCGAGCAGATTTTTCGCAAAGCTTACGCATTGGATGATGGCGAAAGTGACTCAATTCGCGAAAATTTACGCTTAGCGCTCGCAAAAATGGAAAATCCCACTTATGATGAGGGGACATCTGAATACAAATTGGTGCGGAGAGGTAGCGGAGACTACATAATCCGAACAACGCCATAGACGAGGCAAGAGCAGTAAAAGGACGCACAAATGCGCCATCCAATTCTTGTAACCCTGTGTCTTACGGGCGCGGCCCTGATTTCTGGCTGCGACGACAAGGGGGACGAAGCCGTTGAACGGGCACTTCAGGACGTGAATGCCGTCGACGAAACCGACCTTTCCGATGTGATGCTGACAGTGGCAGATCCCAACGAGGCGGTCTCATATTTCCGGCGGACTCTGGGCCAACATCCGGATCGTATTGACCTGCAACGCGGGTTGGGCGTGTCACTTGTACGTGCGCGCCGCTACACCGAGGCCGTTCCCGCTTGGCAAAAAGTGGTCAAACACAAAGAGGCCACGGATGCAGATTACGTTGATCTGGCCGATGCACAAATTCGAGCGGGCCAATGGAAAGAAGCTGAAAAAACGCTGGATTCCATCGCTCCAACCCATGAAACCTTTAAACGGTATCGCCTGGAAGCCATGATCGCCGACTCCAACAAAGAGTGGAACAAGTCCGACAGCTATTATGAAACCGCCGTGGGCCTCACCACCCGACCTGCGGGTGTCATGAACAACTGGGGTTACTCAAAGCTGACTCGCGGTGACTATGCAGATGCGGAACGTCTATTCGGTGATGCCATTCGCCAGGACAGAAGCCTTTTTACCGCCAAGAACAACATGGTTTTGGCACGCGGCGCACAACGCAAATACACATTGCCCGTGATCCCGATGGACCAGACAGAGCGTGCGCAGCTTTTGCACACTCTAGCCCTTTCGGCGATCAAGCAAGGTGATACAGAAACCGGCAAGGCCTTGTTGCGCGAAGCCATTGAAACGCACCCGCAGCATTTCGAAGCCGCTGTCCGGTCGCTCCGTGCTCTAGAACAGAGCTAATTGGCGATTGGCCTGATGGACATGCAGATCACAACCTACTCGGCCATGTGGTTCCTGCCCTTTGTGGCACCCATATGCTTTTACGTCGCCTGGAGCGATATGCGCTCAATGACGATCCCGAACCGCGCCGTAATGATGTTGCTCGGGGTGTTTGTGGTGGTGGGCCTTATCGCGCTTCCGCTCGCAGAATATCCGTGGCGATTATTGCAGGTTGTAGCCGTTCTTTTAGTGGGAATGGTGTTAAACGCAGGCGGAGCCGTTGGCGCAGGTGATGCGAAATTCGCTGCAGCAGCAGCCCCTTTTGTCGCGTCAGGCGACGCCATTTTCCTGAGTATGGTTTTTGCGGCAACTCTGCTTGCGGCTTGGACAACACACCGTTTGGCCAAGCACTCTCCTATCCGTCGCATGGTGCCTGACTGGGAAAGTTGGGACCAGGGATGGGATTTCCCTATGGGCCTAGCTTTGGGTGGCACGTTGACCATCTATTTGATCCTAGGAAGCCTTTACGGGGCCTGAATATTGCCATTTTTATCGTGTCTAAGAAACGGTGAAACCACCGGTGGACGTGCGACTGCATGCACCGGCTCAAAGCAACACTAGGCCAGATTGAGGTCGTACCGATGAATATGCAAACCAGCACAGTGATGGCGCCCCCGCCTCCTAAGCGCTTGGAAGACATGAAGCTTCCGTCAGTCATGATGCGGGACATCCTGCTCAAGACGATGTTTCGCAAGAACGTCGACATGGTTTCTGATGTCGCAGCAGCAGTGTGCCTGCCCTCAGCCGTGACACAACAGATCATCGATATGGCACGTGAACAGCGTTTCCTCGAAGCAACCGGTACGTTGAACGCCAACAGCGGCAATGAAATGGGTTATCAGCTGACAGACGCAGGCAAGGCCCGCGCGCTCGATGCGCTGTCGCAATCGGAATATTTTGGTGCCATGCCAGTGCCTTTGGATGTGTACCGCGAACAAGTCAAACGCCAATCGATCCGCAATATCCAAATCTCTCGCCAGCAACTGACATCGGCAATGGGGCATCTGATCCTGCCAGACAGCCTGCTGGATCACCTTGGGCCAGCCGTAGGAGCGGGGCGCTCAATCCTGATGTACGGCCCCCCCGGCAACGGCAAATCTTCGATCTCAAACGGAATACGCGATGCAATGGGTGACAAAATCTACGTCCCGCGCGCCATTGAATATGCGGGTCAGGTCATCACAGTATATGACCCTATCGTGCACTCCAAAGCTGAAAGTGACGAACAGGACGCAACCTCATTGCGTCGCGTGGCCCGGTTTGACTCGCGATATGTCAAATGTGACCGCCCCACAGTAATCACCGGGGGTGAGTTGTCTCTCAATATGCTCGACCTGGTCTACAACCCGACTGCGCGCACTTATCAGGCTCCTCTCCAACTGAAGTCGACAGGCGGTATCTTTATTGTCGACGACCTTGGTCGTCAGGAAGAACCACCTCAAGCGTTGGTCAACCGTTGGATTGTCCCATTGGAAGAAAGCAAAGATATTCTGGCGCTTCAATCCGGTGAGAAATTCGAAGTCCCGTTTGATACTTTGGTGATCTTTTCGACCAACTTCCATCCGAATGAAATTTTTGACCAAGCTGCACTACGCCGGATTTTCTTCAAAATCAAAATTGATGGCCCTAGCCAGGAAAACTTCCTGAAGATTTTTGCACTCGTTGCCAAGAAAAAAGGTATGCCACTAAACGAAGGCGCGCTGATTCACTTGTTGAAAAAGAAATACCCGACGATAAACAACGTCTATGCAAACTATCAGCCGATCTTTTTGATTGATCAGATGATTTCGATTTGCGAATTCGAAGGCATTCCGTTGCAGATGACGCCAGCGCTGATTGATCGTGCCTGGGCCAATATGTTTGTCAAAGACGAACATATCGTGAATTAATCTCTGATCGGATTCCTTCACACCGACAATCAAATGGCCAACGCCGCTCCTCCAGGATGCGTTTTCGGTCGCGCGTACTGAAAAGTCCGCGATTCAAAAACGAACGCGCCGTTTTTGCACCTCTCAGATTGTTGCACAATGCGTCGAATTCCGTCATGACAACCGCATGACACCTCGTGCACTTGCCCTATCCGTCCATCTATTCACTGCCACAGGCGCCGTTTTTGCGATGCTGTCCATGCTGGCAGCCGTCGAAGGCAAATGGAGCCTGATGTTCCTTTGGCTTGTGGTAGCCTTTTTTGTCGACGGGCTCGATGGTCCATTGGCGCGCCGTTATCACGTAAAAGTCCACGCAGCCGAGTTTGACGGCGTCCTTTTGGATCTCATCATCGACTATCTGACTTACGTGTTTATACCCGCCTTCGCCCTGTTCAAATCGGGGTTGATGGATGGCTGGACCGGCTGGTTTGCAATCATCGTCATCACCTTTGCCAGTGTAATGTACTTCGCCGATACACGCATGAAATCAAAAGACAATTCCTTTTCTGGATTTCCCGGGTGTTGGAACATGGTGGTGCTCGTGATATTCGCGCTCGAGCCCAATTTCTGGGTCTGTTTGGTATTAGTCTCGGTACTGGCTTTGGCGATGTTCCTGCCGCTCAAATTCGTACACCCGGTCCGCACTGAACGCTGGCGCTGGCTGTCATTGCCAATGGCCTTGGCATGGACATTTTTTGCGGGCTGGGCCGCGTGGGTCGATTTCCATCCCGAAAGCTGGGCCCACTGGGGGTTGGTCGTTACCTCGCTTTATCTGGTGTCCGCTGGCATCGCACAACAGATCATTCCAGCAAAAAACTAGATCAGAAAACCGCCAGCGCCCTCCAGTCGTAACAGGGCCAATTTCGTTTCCACACCACCTAAACCGGAAAAACCCGTCAGCCCCTTGGCACCCATCACTCTGTGGCATGGAATAATCACTGGAATCGGATTACCTCCACAGGCCTGTCCAACCGCTTGGGCAGGCACGCCAAGGTCTTTGGCAATCTCTCCGTAAGTTCGGGTATAGCCAAACGGAATAGCCAACATCGCGTCACAGACAGCGCGCTGAAACTCTGAGCCCACCACATGGAGCGGAAGATCAAACTGCTCACGCGCACCCGCGAAATATTCCAACATTTGCGTTGCTGCCTTCTGCAACAAGACCGTGTCATCCCGACCGCCCTGTCCCCATTCTACGCGCACGATTGCGCCATCACGTTCCTGGATACGCATTTTGCCTGTTGGAGTATCTATCGTTGCTTCTGCCATGCAGACATCCTGCGCCACAAAAAAACGCCCCGCAAGCGGGGCGCTTTCAATTGTGCAACTTTTGGAGTGCGGGGTCGGATCAACGCGCCCCTCCGCGGGGGTGATGATCCTATCCGAATTTAGCCCAAGGCCTCGTTGCATCGACCACAAACCGCTTCATGGCTGTGCTGGCCAACATCTGGCAGGATCTTCCAACAGCGTTGGCATTTCTCGCCATCGGCTTTTTCAAACACAACGCCCACGCCTTCGGATTCCGGCAGGCGGAACGCCTCGGCTGGCATAGGATCACCCGACAGAACAATGTCCGATGTGATACACACATCATCAAACGCCACCGATTTCAGTGCCTCCAACGTGTCACCATCGCGCACATGCACAACCGGAGCGGCCTCAAGCGATGCACCGATTACCTTTTCAGTGCGTTGCACCTCAAGAGCCGCTGTCACCACCCTACGCACTTCACGCACCTTGGCCCATTTTGCTGCCAGTGGTTCGTTCAACCAGTCTGCCGGCGTATCTGGGATATCGACCAGATGGATCGATGATTTTTCACCCGGGAACCGCTCAAGCCAAACTTCTTCCATAGTGAACACTAAGACCGGAGCCAGCCAGGTGGTCAGGCGATGGTAGAGAATGTCCAAAACGGTACGCGCCGCGCGGCGGCGCGCTGTATCACCATCGCAGTACAACGAATCCTTGCGGATATCAAAATAGAAGGCTGACAGTTCTACGGTGGCAAAATTAAATACGGCAGAAAAGACGCCCGAGAAATCATAGGACTTATAGCCTTCGCGCACCTTATGATCCAGCTCGGCCAAACGATGCAGCACCCAGCGTTCCAGCTCTGGCATATCTGCCGGATCAACCCGATCCGCCTCGGTGAACTCTCCCAAAGCGCCCAACATAAACCGCATGGTGTTGCGCAAGCGGCGATAGCTATCGGCCACCCCTTTCAGGATTTCCGGGCCGATCCGCTGATCGTTGGTATAGTCTGTCTGGGCTACCCAAAGACGAAGGATGTCCGCGCCGTACTGCTGAACAACTTTCTCGGGCACGATGGTATTGCCGAGCGATTTGGACATCTTGTTGCCCTTCTCATCCAGCGTGAAGCCATGGGTCAGAACGCCTCGATACGGCGCGCGACCTTTAGTTCCACAAGCCTGCAACATCGACGAATGGAACCATCCACGGTGCTGGTCAGTGCCTTCCAGATAAAGATCGGCCAAGCCATCGTCTGAGCCATCCTCGCGGTCGCGCAGCACGAAGGCATGCGTCGATCCGGAGTCGAACCAAACATCAAGAATATCAAACACTTGAATGTAGTCATCGGCATTATAGTCTTCACCAAGGAACCGCTCTTTGGCGCCTTCAGCATACCAGCTATCCGCGCCTTCAACTTCAAAGGCTTCTGCCACGCGCGCATTGACCGCCTCGTCCCGCAAAAGGAAATCCTCATCCGTTGGCAGCGCGTCTTTCTTGGTAAAGCAGGTCAACGGCACACCCCACGCGCGTTGACGCGATAACACCCAGTCGGGACGGGCTTCGATCATCGAATACAGTCGGTTGCGACCGGTCTGCGGGGTCCACGACACCAGCTTGTCGATGGAATTCAGCGCACGCTCGCGGATCGTGGTGCCGAATTCGTCCTGCCCATCCTCAACGTCCTTGTCGACCGCTGCAAACCACTGTGGCGTGTTGCGGAAGATCACCGGTGCTTTGGAACGCCAGGAATGCGGATAGCTGTGGGTCACACGACCGCGCGCGATCATCGCACCGACCTCGGCCAATTTGTTGATCACAGCCGTGTTGGCACCACCTTCTTTGCCTTTAGATGTGATGATGATTTCACCACCAAACAATGGCAGCGAAGCGCGGAACGACCCGTCTTCGATCACATTGTGGGTCATTTGCAGACCGTGCTTGACCCCAAGGATAAAGTCGTCAGCCCCGTGGCTGGGCGCAGTGTGCACAAAGCCGGTTCCGGCCTCATCCGTTACGTGATCACCGGGCAGCATTGGCACGTCATAGTCCCATTCTCCCTTGCCGCCTTCGACGCCGCGCAACGGGTGGCCACAGATGACCAGATCAAGCTGCTTAGCAGAGACATCCCGTTTGCGGACAAATTCGTCGACCTTGGCCGACTTCATCACATTCTCAGCCAGATTATCAGCCAGCAGGTAATGGTCGCCCTTTTGCGCCCAGTTGCCTTCGGGTGCGGCAGTGACTTTGTACAGCCCATACGACAGGTCCGGGTTGAACGCGATCGCCCGGTTGGAAGGGATTGTCCAAGGGGTCGTCGTCCAGATCACCACGTTCACACCCAACAACCCCGAGCGTGCACCAGTGGCTTCCACGGCGCGAGTCACCGGGAATTTCACCCAGATCGTGTGGGATTTGTGATCATGGTACTCGATCTCGGCCTCGGCCAGTGCGGTTTTCTCAACCGGTGACCACATCACAGGCTTGGAGCCCTGATAAAGCGTGCCGTTCATCAGGAACTTCATGAATTCCTCGGCGATCACACGCTCGGCATGAAAATTCATTGTGAGGTATGGATTTGACCACTTGCCAGCCACACCAAGACGCTTGAACTCATCGCGCTGAATATCAACCCAACCTTCGGCAAATTTGCGGCATTCCTGACGGAAGTCGATAACCGGCACGTCGTCCTTGTCTTTACCTTTGTTGCGATACTGCTCCTCGATCTTCCACTCAATGGGCAGGCCGTGGCAGTCCCAACCGGGGATATAGCGCGCATCTTTGCCCATCATCTGCTGGCTGCGCACAACCATATCTTTCAGAATTTTGTTCAGCGCGTGGCCGATATGCAGATTGCCATTGGCATAGGGGGGGCCGTCATGCAGCGTGAACGACTCGCGTCCTTCTTTTTCGCGCAGGCGGTCGTAGATGCCAATTTCGGCCCAACGATCCAGCCATGCGGGCTCGCGCTTGGGCAAACCAGCACGCATTGGGAAATCAGTTTTTGGCAGGTTCAGTGTGGATTTATAGTCTGGGGTCTCGGCGCACATATTCTGGCGTCCTCGTCTATGTTCGGATCAATGCTTGAAAGGGGCGGCGTAGTGGTTCAAACGCCTTGTCCCGGCGGCTCGTCTTAATCAGAGCGCCGGGCATATAATTCGAATAATGATCGCGAATGGGCGTGTCATGCGCAGCCTTATAAGCTTGCCAGCTTGGCCCGTAAACCCTTGAAACAAGCCCTCGCGCTTGCTGCTTCACCCAGTAGCGGAGAGCTATCCCCCTTTGGTGAAAAGACCGGTTAGCGCGCTTTTGACCAGCTTGGTGACAGAAGGTCGTTTTGTTGCAGCAAAAGGCAAAGGCCGACAGACCTCCATGGCCGCCACTCCAACCCTCGCGGTCAAAACTCCGTTGATCAGACCCTCTCCGAAACGCCGGCTGACTTTGGCCAAGGCGCCACCTCCTGCCAGAGTTCCAATCAGGTCATCCCCAACCGCTACGGCCCCTGTCGCAACAAGATGGGTCATCACTGCCCGCAACAAACGCCAACTGCCCAGAGCGCCGGACCGCCCTCCATAAGTTTCGGCAATCCGGCGGATCATGCCCACATTCGAGGTCAAAGCGACCACTACATCCGCCAGGGTCAACGGGACGAGGGCCGTAACTGTGGCCACCTGCCTTGCGGCTGCTTCGATCTCGCGCATTGCGGCTTTGTCTAAGGGGGCCAGCACCTCAACTTCTGCCAATCCCAACAGGGCATCGGCATCCATCAAGTCTCCCTGACGTTCTGCCAAACGCTCGCGCCCCCAAGCAGTGTCTTCACGTCCTTGGTACAAACGGATCAACTGATCCAGAACACGTCGCGCATCCTTTACGTCACTGGCCCCAAGGGCGGCTTCTGCACCGGATCGGATTGCATCAACACGGCGCAATCGCGCAAAGCCTGCCAGTTCACGTAAGGCTATTCCCAAAGCGATCAGTGCCAATGCTGCAACCAGGCCTGTGACCACCCAGCCCAGCATCGGCGAACGCGCGATCAAACCCGTGGCAAAATCCCAAGCCGCAACGGACACGACCATGCCAAGGATCAACACCAGCAGGCTCCAGAACCAACGTGCCAAACGCGATGGACGCTGCGCAGCCAACTGGGCCGCAACCTGCATCGCCTGCCCATCTGGCAAAGACTCCAATACGTCCGGAACCGGCGGTGCATCGGCTACATTGGGTCCGGGTTTCGTCTCAAGGTCGATCAAAATGGGGCCACTGGTCATAGTCGGTCTCCGATCAGAAACTCCGCGGCCCGGTCCAACCGGATATGCGGCGGGCCTTCACCAGGTTTCAAAGTCAGGTGCGCAGGCGCAAAGGTCATCGTCTGATAATCACCATCCAGCCAGCTTGTCGCCCCTTCACGGGCCGGCGTCAGCAGATGGTTGGGATCTTTCGGCAAATTGCCCGGATGGAACGCTGCCTGTTTGCCTGTGTCCAGCAGGGTGCCACGCACGCAGTCAAGGTCACGACCATTGTGAGTCAGCGTTTCTTCGGTGGTGGCCCGCACCGACGCCACGGCGAGGGCCTGTGTAGCAGCCCCTGCAAATTGCGCGCGATCTGCCGCGTCACGGGTTAGCGCCTGCATAATCCCGGTCAATTGAGGATGCTGAGCATGGTGCAAATGATCTGCCTTGGTTGCTGCAAACAGGATTTTCTCAACCCGTTTTCCGCGCAATAATCGAGCCAGAAATCCGTTCGATCCGGGGCGAAATGCGGTCAGAATATCCGCCATTGCTTCGCGCATATCTTCAACCGCACGCGGGCCTTTGTGGATCGCTCCCAAAGCATCCACCAACACAACCTGCCGATCAATGCGAGCAAAATGATCGCGAAAGAACGGTTTCACAACACGGGATTTGTACGCTTCATAACGTCGTTCCATCTCGCGCCAAAGCGACCGGCGCGGCAACCCGGTTTTTGGTGGCAACGGCGCAAAGGTCAGAACAGGAGATCCCTCCAGATCGCCCGGCAACAAGAACCTACCCGGTGAGCAATCGTAATGCCCCGCATCCCGAGCCGCATTCAGATAAGCCGTAAAGCTTTTGGCCAATGACGCGGCTTTTGGTTCTTCCAGCTTTGCGATGCTGTCAACGGTTTCAACAAGCCCACGAAAGGCCCCGGCCTCTTCGCGCATCGCCAGCCGGGCCAACGTTTCTTTGGACCACTCGGAATAACTCTTGTCGAGCAACCCTAGATCCAACAGCCATTCACCGGGGTAATCCACAATATCCAGATGAACGGTTCGAGGACCTTGTAATCCACCCAGCAACCCTGAGGGTCGGACCTTGAGAGACAGGCGCAACTCGCTGACAGCCCTTGTGCTGTCTGGCCAATGTGGTTCAGGCGACGTCAGCGCAGTCAGGTGAGTTTCATAGTCAAACCTTGGTATGGTCACGTCCGGTTGTGGTTGCAGATAGGCGACCTCAATCCGGCCTTCGCTTTGAGCCAAAAGTCCCGGCATCCGGCCACGGTCCATCAGATTGGCCACCAAAGAGGTGATGAAAACTGTCTTACCTGAGCGCGCTAATCCGGTGACCCCCAATCGGATCACCGGCTCGAAAAATGTTTGTGAAATCGTGTCGCTCACGGTTTCAATGCCACGCGTTACACCGTCTGCCAGAGTGGTGATGACCAAGCCTCAAATCCTCTTTGCTTTGCACCAAAGGTAAGCAGCCCGACTAGACATTGCTAGAGGGGAGAACCACCCGGACCTTCCCCTTTGAGATCGAATGCGTTACCCAGCCGCCATGCCCAGAATTGCTCTTAAAGTTGAATACCACGGAAAACCCTTTGCAGGATGGCAACGGCAGGCGGATCAGCCGTCCGTTCAGGGTGCGATTGAAGATGCTTTGGCGCGACTGGAACCCGGCCCACACACAATTGCTGCCGCTGGGCGCACTGATGCGGGTGTGCATGGATTAGCGCAGGTGGCACATTGTGATTTGACAAAAAACTGGGACCCTTTCCGGCTTTCTGAGGCGCTCAATCATCATCTGAAACCGCTGCCCGTCGCAATTGTGGATGCTGCACGGGTCGACGATGACTGGCATGCACGGTTTTCGGCCGTGGAACGGCGTTATTTGTTTCGACTATTGATGCGGCGCGCACCAGCAACCCATTTGAATGGCTTGGTGTGGCGGGTTAACCACTCGCTGGACGCGAGCGCGATGCAAGTCGCAGCAAACTATCTGATTGGTCACCACGACTTTACCACGTTCCGGAGCTCGATTTGCCAAGCAGCGAGTCCAGTGAAAACGCTTGATGAATTGCGCGTAGAGCAGGTCGACACGCTTTGGGGGCCGGAAATTCACTTTCACGTCCGTGCGCGATCATTCCTGCACAATCAGGTCCGCAGCTTTGTCGGCACTTTAGAGCGGGTTGGCTCCGGGGGCTGGGCTCCGAAACAGGTTCGCGATGCTCTTGCCGCTTGTGATCGCGCCGCCTGTGGTCCGGTAAGCCCCCCGCAAGGTCTATTTCTCGCAGGTGTCGGATATCCTTCAGACCCCTTTGCCAAATGATCAGCTTACCGCGCCACTGGCACGGCCCTAGCGCGCCAAACGCACTTCATTCACGCTCACTTTCCCTCAAGGCAACTCTTGACCATCCCTGTTGGAATAGTGCTTTCTGGAACGCACCCAAAACCCGAGGTAAACCATGTTCAATCCAGTCATCACCGGTACCGGCGTCTTCACGCCAGACCAGATCATCACCAATGATGAGCTGGTCGAAGCCTTTAATGCCTATGCCGATCTGATGAACCTGAAAAACGCAACGGCGATTACCGCCGGAGATGCGGTTCCCATTGAGCATTCTTCCAGCGACTTTATTTTCAAGGCCTCCGGTATCGAACAGCGGTTTGTCATCGATAAAACTGGCGTGCTGAATCCAGAGGTAATGCACCCCTTGTTCCCGGAACGCGCAGATAACGACATTTCTCTGATGGCGGAAATGGCGCTCGTTTCCTGCAAAAAGGCGCTGGAACAGTCTGGCGTTACAGCCGAGGCCGTTGATCTGGTGATCTGTGCTGCCTCAAACATGGAACGATCCTACCCGGCTGTCGCGATCGAAATTCAGGAGGCCCTGGGGGCGGGCGGGTTTTCATTTGACATGAACGTGGCCTGTTCGTCGGCCACTTTTGGCATTCAGGCGGCTGCCGATATGGTGCGAACAGGGTCCGTGAAAAAGGCCATTGTCGTCAATCCCGAGATTTGCTCAGCCCACCTTGAGTGGCGCGACCGGGATTGCCATTTCATCTTTGGAGACGTCTCAACGGCCACGGTGATTGAACGCGAGGAAGACGTCAAAGGCGACTATTTTGAAATCCTTTCCACTCGCTGCGCCACGCAATTTTCCAACAACATTCGCAACAACAATGGCTATCTGCGCCGGTCAAGGCCCTATGGGCTCGAAGACCGCCGCGACATGCAATTCATGCAGAACGGCCGGAAAGTTTTCAAAGAAGTGTTGCCTATGGTGTCTGGGCATATCCTGAAGCATATGGCCGATGAGGGCGTTTCCAAAGATGATCTCCGGCGGATTTGGCTACATCAGGCAAACAAATCGATGAATGACTTCATCGGTCGAAAGGTTCTGGGCCGCACGCCGGAACCGGGTGAACAACCCAATATCTTGCAGGACTATGCCAATACGTCTTCGGCAGGCTCGATCATCGCCTTTTCACAAAACTCCGCCGATCTTAATCCGGGAGATCACGGGCTGATTTGCTCATTTGGTGCAGGATACTCTGTCGGCTCGATCCTGGTGCGCAAACACTAAGTCTCAAGCCACCTTGGCTCAGACGGTTTCGTCTTCGAGGTGCAGCTTCATCTCGATCAGAACATGTTGCAACGCTGCGGTTTCTTTCAACATCCGCTTGGCTTCGTTCATGGTGATAATACCATCCTGAATGGACTGATTGTATTCCGCCATCAACATCGCGAACCGTTGGCTCAACATGATAACATCTGCATTGACCGCACCTTCGCGATCTTCAGTGTTCTTTCGACTTTCGTTGTAGGAAAGGCTGATCCCTTTCAACTCGGCCAGCGCGGAAGTCACATGGGGGTAGCTCGCCGCCTCTTCCAAGGCCGCTACCGCATCGATCGGCATAAAGCGATCGGCATGTTCTGCGTTGTGCGAATAATAACGGCCCAAAGTGGCTTTGGACTTCCCGGTCAGTTCGCAAGCAGCTTCGATGCCCACGTCCTTGACCAGGGCTTCAGAATGCTTCTTCAAATAAGAGCCAAAAGCGGCCATACTCACGTCCCCCAAAACACGGCGTCCCCAAGCGGGGAAATCATACAGTCGTTTCCCCTTAAAGGGTTAACTGAGAAATGTCATTTGTAAAGTGCTCGCAAAGTGACGCGGGCACTTGAATGTCCACTCTCTCGGTAAGGGCATTCACATGGGGGGTGCCTGAAATAGCGCTAAGCTATGGGTCTCTCTGCCGGGTTGATTATGAGTGTTTTGCTTTCCACCATCCCCAGAGACCTAGTCTCGGGAAAGTATTGAACGGTAGACCGGTAGGCTCGGGAAGCTGTGTTTTTGGCTCTCCCGGGCCCCGTGGCCGTCTTTCTGCTCTTGCATCGATTACGGCTCAGAGATTATCACCCGGGCATGGCCAAATTGTACTTTCACTTTTCCACTATGAATGCGGGTAAATCGACTGTTCTGTTACAGGCGTCCCACAACTATCATGAACGTGGTATGCAAACCTACTTGCTCACAGCACGGTTTGACAATCGCGCGGGACAGGGGCGAATCGCGTCGCGGATTGGCATCGGAGCAGACGCCGATACGTTCGATGCGTCCGATGACCTTTTTGAAAAAATTCAAAACCGGGTAGCCCAAGGTGAAATTGCCTGTGTGTTTCTGGATGAAGCCCAATTCCTCACCGAAAAGCAGGTTTGGCAACTGGCGCGGGCGGTAGACGATCTGGGCGTACCCGTGATGTGCTATGGCCTGCGCGTTGATTTTCGAGGCAAGCTTTTCCCCGGTTCCGCAGCGCTCTTGGCACTGGCCGATGAAATGCGCGAAGTACGTACAATCTGTCATTGCGGCAAGAAGGCCACTATGGTGGTCCGTCAGAATGCGGACGGACAGGCCCTGCGCGAAGGCGCGCAAGTGCAGATCGGTGGCAACGAAACCTATCTGTCGCTTTGCCGCCGTCATTGGCGCGAAGCGGTTGGCGATACCGCCTAATTCACCCGATTGGGCAGTTTGCGCCCTTCGGCAAAGGCCTCTAGGTTATTTACTGCCATCTGCCCCATATTGACCCGTACTTCGAGCGCCGCTGTACCCAGGTGGGGCAGCAAGGTCACGTTTTCCAGCGTTTTCAACGCTTCTGGAATCACAGGCTCATTCTCGTAAACATCAAGACCGGCCCCTGCGATACTTCCATTTTCCAACGCCTCGACTAGGGCTGCTTCATCAACAACATCGCCGCGCGAAATATTGATAAAATAGCTGTGCGGCTGCATCGCGTTCAAGACGCTTTGCCCTATTAAGTGGCGGGTTTCCGGTCCGCCCGGAATGGCGGCCACCAGAACATCTACCTGCCCGGCCATTTTCTCAATCGTTTCGACCTGTTGGGTGTCGAATTCCATTCGCCGCGGGGAACGATTTACAAATTGCACCCGCATCCCAAACCCAAAAAAACATCGCTGCGCAATCGCCTGACCAATCCGGCCCATTCCAACGATGCCAACGGTCTTGCCTGACAGATGCATGCCCAGCATTTGTGTTGGATGCCAGCCCGTCCATTGCCCAGAACGCACCAATCTTTCGCCTTCGCCAGCCCGACGCGCGCTCATCAGCATCAATGTCATAGCAATGTCAGCTGTTGCATCCGTGACCGCTCCCGGCGTGTTGGTTACTGCAATCCCAAACTCTGCGGCAGCTTTGGCATCAATGTGATTAAATCCAACCCCAAAATTCGCCAAAATCCGGCACTTTGGATTCGGCACATCAAAGAACACCGACGCCTCAAACATATCCCCCAAGGTTGGCAAAACGGCATCAAATCCCCGCAAAGCATTGCGCAACTCTTCATCGGTCAGGGGCGTATTTCTGTCTCGAACGGACACCTCATAATGATACGCCAGATTATCCAAAATCGTTTGCGGCAAAGGCCGAGTCACAAGTAATGTTTTCAATGCATTCGCCCTCCGGCAGGCACTTCCGTATCCGGCCCAATTAAAACGATCTCGCCGTTTTCATCCGGCAATCCCAACACCAAAATTTCTGACATGAACTTACCAATCTGGCGCGGTGAAAAGTTGACCACAGCCATGACTTGCTTACCAATCAGCGTTTCTGGCTCATAGTGCCGGGTGATCTGAGCCGAACTTTTGCGTTCTCCAATCTCGCTCCCAAAATCCACCCAAAGCTTGATCGCAGGCTTGCGCGCCTCGGGATAGGGTTCGGCCCGCACGACAGTGCCGACGCGGATATCAACCCTGAGGAAATCGTCAAATTCTATTTCACTCACCGGCCAGTTCCCTTGAGCGATCCGCCGCAGCAGCAACGGTTTTTTGGATCAAGCGCGGTAAACCAATCTGCTGATCCATCAACACCTCAAGACCGGCCTGTGTCGTGCCATTTGGACTGGTCACATTCACCCGCAGTTGTGACGGTGTCTCTTCAGCCCGCTCAGCCAGCGCCCCGGCCCCCGCGACAGTGGCCTTGGCCAACACCATCGACATTTCCGCCGACAGGCCTTGTGCTTCTCCGGCTGCTGCCAGGGTCTCGATAAGATGGAAAACATAAGCAGGTCCCGAACCGCTGACACCGGTCACGGCATCGATTTGGCTTTCAGAATCTAGACGCACGACCTGTCCGATAGTCGACAACAATTGCTCAGCCAGCGCCATTCTGACATCTGTGGCCTGAGCGTTGCCAATGATGGCCGTTATCCCCTTGCCGACAGCAGCTGGTGTGTTTGGCATCGCTCGAATGACAGGAGTCTGTGCGCCAAGAACGGCCTCATAGTGGCCAATCCCAATACCGGCCGCCACCGACATGAACAGCGTCTCCCCATTGCCCATGGGCTGCAAAACAGGCAACGCTTCTGCCATGATCTGCGGCTTGACGGCCACAAGAACAACTGCCGGAGCCTTTGGTAAATCCGCGTTCACATGCACGCCCGTTTGCGTGACATACTCATTTGGAAAAGGGTCCTGGACCCAGACCGAGCTTACTGGCAAACCATCTGCCAGCCAGCCTTGCAGCATTGCGGACCCCATCTTCCCGCAGCCCAACAAAACCAGGCCGCGCTCAGCAACAATGTCCATACTCATGATAATCCCCTGTCTGTGTCTGCAGGGATAGTGTTACGCGCGCCCGTAAGCCTCTGCAATGGCGACCTGCATAGCGTTGTCAACAGAACGCTCGCCCCAGACAACAAGCTGAAAAGCCGGGTAAAACCGCTCGGCGCTCAGAACGGCCGCCTGAATCATTGTATCAATCTGATCGGGGCTGGCATCTTGCCCGCCAGCCAACACAAGACCGTAGCGATAGATCATCAGCTTTTGCGGCGCCCAGAACGTGAATGCTCCAGCCCAACACTGATCATTCACCGCATTCAGAGCTTCGTGCAACTGAGGGATTTTTTCCTCGGGCGGCTCCATCTCGAACGAGCACACAAGCCTCAGGGTTTCATCATAGGCTGACCAAGCCAGCGTAATTGAATAAGTCCGCCACTGACCCTCAACGGCCATCGCGATCTGATCGTCCGCGATTCGATCAAAGCTCCAATCATGGTACTCAGCGATGTGTTCGACGATATCAATCGGGTGAACGTCTTCTTCCAGAATACTCTCTGACAGTGCCATGGGCCCACCTATTTTCTACTCTTGCGCTGGGGGATTGGCAGCGCCCCTAGCGCTTGGTGCCTGCTCAATGGAAAGCGGATTTTTGTGCCTTCCTTACCAGATATGGTGGTCTGCAAGTGGCTCTCTGTAAAGTAAAATATTTGTGGATAACACAATAAGTTGTGGATTATTCACCCCAAGGCACAAGAAATTGTCCACAGGCTCCAGCCTTTGAACGGTCACGCCAGCCTATCTCAAACCATCATCTGGTTCGAAATATCCTCGAGGGTGAATGGGGCCCGGCACCGGGGCCAGAGGGGGCAGACAGCCCCCCTTACACCAACAATCTAAGACTCCGCGCGCGAAGCCACCTTGGCCCCATCGGACAAGCCCGCCGAAGGATACAGAATCACACCCTGTCCTGCTTCCAACCCTTCAATAATCTGTGCATCCAATCCGTTGTTCTGGCCCGGCACAACTGGAGTTAGAATAGCCGCGCCTTCCTGCACCACAAACACAGCCCAATTGCCATTGTCTCTGAACAACGCGCTTGAAGGCGCAATCACAATGTCTTCGGCCTCCCAAACCACAATTCGGGTTTCGACACGAAATCCATGCCCCAAACTCACAAGGCTTTCAGGAGGGTCTGTAAACCGGATCACCGCATTGACCCTCTGTTCCTCGACGCCCAGCGCGGAATATTTGGTAAAGCCCCAGGGATCGATACGCTCGACCGTGCCATTCAGATCCTTTGCGCCCCCCCAATTGGTGATCAACACCCTGTCCCCAACGTGGACTTGAACGGCATCGGTCGACAACAGTTCGACCACCACCTCAAGGTCGGTGCCTGTGTCACCAACTTCCAGAACCGGCGCACCCGCCGGTAAAATGGTTTCACTTTGTTGGATCACTTGCAGCACCACACCGGTGATTGGTGACGGAAGGTCGATCGCCTCAGATCTGCCTGCCCCGGCATAAAACCCGGCATCATCAAACCCAATCAACGTCGCGCGGGCATTGTTCAGATCGGCAATCCGCATGGAAATCGCAGCACGCGCGGTATCAACCATCGCATCCGCTGCGCGCATTAGGCTGCTCGCGCGATCCAACGTGGCCTGCGGAACATTGCCCTTTTCATAGAGCGATTTCGCACGATCAAGATCCGTTCTCGCGAAATCCCGATCAGCCATAGCTTTGTTCAAATCAGCCTCTGACACACGCAAGGCAGCCTCCGAAGCGGCAATGGCAGCGCGAGCCTGTTCTCGTGTGCGCACGTCCAAGGCCGATGGGTTCGTTGGCATCATCCGGGCTACAACTGTCTCCCCTTTGACCACATGGTCGCCTGGTTGCAGATCGACCCGCAGCAAATGCCCGGCAATCGGGGTCGACACCACGTAAGGGTCGCGCACTCGTGTGCGGGCTTCTTCATCAACGGTTTGCATCATCGCCCCACGGCGCACCTCACCCAGATCAACCAACGCGGGCTTTGGCCAAAAGGCCGTCGCCAGACCAGCCCCGACCAAGGCCACGGCGATCAAGGTCAAAAACCGACGGGATTGTTTTTTTGCCATGGGTTTCACTCTCTTGTTTTTAGGGTCGCCACCAGGTTGACCTTGTCAATATCACGTTTTACGAGCCAGCCGGAAATCAACGACGCCAGCACCACTGCAATCGCTGCCGTGCCAAAGGCTTGCGGACGAAACACAGTGGGAATTTGGTACAGATCAGTGCTGAATCCGGCGGCAATCAGGAATGACAGATAATAGCCAATACCTATACCAAGAGGGATGGCCAACAACACTACAATTGCCAACTCGCCAAGCAAAACAAACGACGCCTCGCCGCGCGTAAAGCCAATCACCCGCAGGCTGGCCAGATCTCGGGATTGTTCTCCAAAGGCTATGCGCGCCGAGTTGTAAACGATGCCAAATGTGATGATGCCTGCAATCGCCGCCATCACAAAGCGCATCGCCCCTGCTCCTGTATCCATCAGCTTTTGCATCGCAGCTCGGGAGTCTTCACGTCGGCTGACGCCCGCCACAGAAGGCGTTTCCTTGACCGCTTCGTACAGGACAGGCAGCTGGCCGCTGTCGACACGTAAATATGCCCCCGAAACACGGCCCCATTCTCCCATCTCGCGGTTCAATGTGTCCATGCGCATAAACGCAGGCGAGCCCAGCAAAGTCTCGGCAATTGAGGCCACTTTGACCTCCAGTACAGGCCGCTTGCCCTCTAAAACTTCGACTTGCAGCGTATCACCGGGTGCAATTTTCAAAATATCGGCCAATGCGCGCGCCAGAACGATGCCATTTTCAGGCATATCGATATTGCCCATATTTTTGTTCACAGCCCGATTCAGGCGCGCATCTTCGACAAGGCCAGTAACACTGCCCCGATAAGAATTCAGACCATTGCGCAAAACGGCCCCGACTGCACGGGTGGGCTCAACCTCAATAACCCCGGGCAAATGGGCGAGGTCAAAGGCAGCTTTGGCCGGCATCGGTTCAAAGAAGCTTACTGCAACATCCGAGCGATCGATCACCCCGAAGGTCAGATCAAGCGTATCATCAAATCCCAACATCACTGACAGTTGTGCGGACGACAGTCCCATCCCCACAGCAATCCCAAGTACCGCTCCCAAAATTCGCCCAGGATTGCGAAATACGCGGCGCAGCACCATCCGGCTGGGTTGATCCAGCCAACCTTTGAGACGCTCGTTCAAGGCTCCTGTACGCGAAAAATCCATGGGTGCAGGCGGTCGCATGGCCACGGCAGGTGTCAAGGCAAACACTCGGCGCAACACCAGCATGCCCCCTGCGGAGGCCGACAGGATCGACACGCCAACACCGGATACAAAACTTTGTGGATCAACCCGAAAAACCAGAAAGGGAAAATGATAAACAGACTGATAAATACCCGCCATAGCGCGCCCGGCCCATATGCCCAAAAGACACCCCATAACGGCACCTGCCACTGCGATCACCAACACCATCTTGAAATAATGCAGCGAAACTTCCCAATCGGTGTAGCCGAAGGCTTTGATCAATCCGATTTGTTCGCGCTCAGCCTGCACCAGACGGGTGATGACGATATACAATAGAAAGGCTGCAACCCCCATGAAAATGGGTGGCACGGCCAAAGACGTTGCCTGCAGCCCATTGATCTCCTCCGAGATAAAGCGGTCCGACATGTGATCGCCGCGCTCATAGGCGCCAAGCCCCCCGTAACGGTCGAGTGCTGCATCAATGGCGGCGAGCACTGGTTCCGGCCGCGCGCCGCGTTCCAGTGAAATCAACGCCTCGTTAAAGGCACCCTTTACGTCATAAGCGGCGGCCAACGCGTCTTCATTCATCCACAACACCGCAAAACGGGCATCATCCGGGACAAACTCACCGGGCGCCGTCGTGAACAGAAATTCCGGCGCCGTCGCAAAGCCAACAATTCGAAAACTGCGTCGAGCCCCATGCATGGTGGCAGACAGGTAATCCCCGAGCTGCAGATCATGGGCTTTGGCGAAACTGCTAAGCAGGATCACCTCTTCCGTACGCCCCGGTGTGAGTTTTTGCCCGTCGCTTAGGTAAAGGCCATTCAGATGGGGCTCGCGGTGAGGCGGCAAGGACAACGCCTGGGCACGCACCGGCAAAGCCTGGCCCTTAATATCCAAAAGCGCACCGCCCTGAATGCGTCCTTCGACAGAAGCCACGCCAGGGATAACGGCAAGTCTTTCCAGCATATTCAACGGCGCGCGGGTCACAGGTGCGAAAATGTCTGCCAATCGGTAGCGTTCGTAATAAGTGTCGCGCGTCTCAGTCAGCGATGTCAGCATGCCCGACATCATTACCAGCAAGGCCACACCAACCGCCACGACCAGCGCAATCGCCCCTGCCTGGCCTTTTATGCGCCAGAGGTCTCGCCAAAGTTTGCGGTCAAGCGGGCTCATGAACTCACCATGCAATCTCGTCCGGGCTGAGACGGGTCTCATTTGTCTCGACACGACGGATTGCGCCATCTGCAAAATGGATGACCCTGTGCGCCATCGCCGCTGTCGCTGCCGCGTGGGTCACGATCATCACCGTCGCACCCAGTTTGGCATTCACATCGTTCAAAACGTGCAAAACTGCGCGCCCGGTCTTGGAATCAAGCGCACCTGTGGGTTCGTCGCAGAACAGTACGGTTGGGTTTTTGGCCACGGCGCGGGCAATGGCAACGCGCTGTTGTTCACCACCCGACATCTGAGCCGGAAAGTGATCCATCCGTTCACCCAGCCCTACCAATCGCAGCGCCTCGTCCACGTCCATCGGATCATCTGCAATCTCTGTCACCAGTTCGACGTTTTCGCGCGCCGTCAAAGACGGCATCAGGTTGTAGAACTGAAACACAAAGCCAACATGATCGCGCCGATAGCGGGTTAAGGCCCGATCCGACATGGCGGTGAGGTCTTGATCTTCGAACAGGGCCACTCCGTCGCTAGCGCGATCCAGACCACCGATAATATTGAGAAGTGTAGATTTTCCCGACCCGGAAGGCCCTAGCAGCACGACGATTTCACCTCTGGGAATCTCTAGGTCAACACCCCGCAGCGCATGTACGGCTGCAGGCCCTTCACCATAAACTTTGGTCAGGCCCTTGGTAACGAAAGTGTTTGGAATATCTTCGTTCATAAACCTAACTCCACTGACGGCTCACACTATAGAGCCACAGGGGAACCAGTCCATGATGCGCATGAGGGGCATTGCCCCTCACGCTGTAAGGCGCTCACCCCGGGATATCTCGAGCCAGATAGAAAGGGGCGTGGCAACGCCCCTCAAGCTCTATTTGCCTTCCAGCGCCTCGATGCGCGCCTTCAGTGCTTCGTTTTCTTCGCGCGCTTTTTGCGCCATTGCCCGCACGGCGTCGAATTCTTCCCGAGTCACGAAATCGCGGTCCGCCAACCAGCGATCCATCAGCGATTTCATTGCATTTTCTGCTTCGTCTTTGGCACCCTGTGCCACGCCCATGGCGTTGGTCATCAGCTGCGAAACATCGTCCATAATTTTGTTGCGGGTCTGCATGGGTCTCTCCGGCGGTTTCTGTGGCCTTTATATGGGGTGCAATTGGTCGCGGCACAATGGTTGACTTTGCCCCAGCAGCGCGGCCATTTGGGACCATGCAAGCGATGATCCCATTTCCCGATGTTTCGCCTGAGATTTTCTCGGTTGATCTGTTCGGATTCGTATTTGCCCTGCGCTGGTATGCGTTGGCGTATATTGTTGGTATTGTGATTGGCTGGCGCATTGTCGTTGCAACGCTCAAGCGCCCCAAATTTTGGGGGCCAGCTGGCGCGCCAATGACTCCTCGTCAATGCGAAGACTTGCTGACCTGGGTCATCCTGGGCGTCATTTTGGGCGGGCGATTGGGCTATGTTCTGTTTTACAAGCCGGATGAATACCTCGCGAACCCCGCTGATGTCCTGAAGATCTGGCAAGGTGGCATGGCCTTTCATGGCGGCCTTTTGGGCGTCATCATCGCCGCTTGGCTAGTGGCCCGGAAGGAAAAACTGCCCAAACTGTCGACGGCCGACGCAATGGCGTTGGGGATATGGCCGGGCCTTTTGCTGGGACGTATTGCCAATTTCATCAATGCCGAACTGTGGGGCCGCCCAACCGACCTGCCATGGGGCGTTGTCTTTCCCGGCTATTATGCGCAGGAATGCGGGTTGGCGACCGATGCGTACTGCGCGCGCCACCCTTCGCAGCTTTATGAAGCGTTACTCGAAGGTGTGGTTCTTGGTGGTATTCTGCTGTGGATGGCCTGGAAGCGTGGCGATTTGAAGTATCCGGGGCGCGTTTCGGGCATGTTCTTTGCGGGCTATGGTCTTGCACGATTTGTGGTGGAATTTGCCCGCCAGCCAGACGCGCAATTTGTGACCGAAGGCAATCCGCTGGGGCTAGCGTATCACATCGGTGGATTTGGCCTCACTATGGGACAGGTTCTGTCACTGCCAATGATCATAGGTGGCCTGTGGTTGATGAAGCGTGCACGACATGTCTGATTTGACCGAGGTTCTGCTAACCCGCATTGCATCAGATGGCCCAATGACCATGGCCGACTATATGGCCGAGTGCCTGCTGAACCCAAGATTTGGCTACTACACGACCAAAGACCCGTTGGGGGCCACCGGGGACTTCACCACGGCACCGGAAATCTCGCAGATGTTTGGCGAAATGGTGGGGCTTGCGCTGGCGCAGGCGTGGATAGATCAGGGCGCGCCTTTTTCTTTTGTTTTGGCCGAGATCGGACCGGGACGCGGCACGCTAATGGCCGATATATTGCGAGCAACTCGGGCTGTGCCCGGCTTTGGTGACGCTGCAGAGGTGCATCTGGTTGAAGCTTCGCCAGTTCTGCGAGGCAAACAACACGACGCTTTAGGGAACCGTCCAGTGTGGCACGCCACCATTGATACTCTTCCAGAAGACAAACCGATGTATCTGGTGGCCAACGAATTCTTCGATGCGCTGCCAATCCGACAATTCCAACGCGAAGGCGACGGCTGGTGCGAGCGGTTGGTGAGCCAACAGGATCGCAGTTTACATGCTGGTCTTGGTGGCAACGCCCCGGTGCCGGTGCTTTCGCATCGCCTTGAGGACACCGAAGATGGCGATGTGGTCGAAATCTGTCCTGCCGCGGCCCCAATCGCATCCACCATCGGCCAGCGAATCGAACAGAACGGCGGCGTGGCTCTGATCATCGACTATGGCGATTGGCGATCCCAGGGTGACACTCTGCAGGCGTTAAAGGCCCACGAGCATGTGTCGCCGTTTGAGACTCCGGGCAAGGCAGACCTGACGGCCCATGTGGATTTTGAAGCCTTGGCGCTGGCGACTCCTTCAGCCCATAGCAAGCTGACCCCGCAGGGAGTTTTCCTTGAGCGCCTGGGCATCACAGGACGTGCACAAGCTTTGGCAACTGGGCTGATTGGCGACAGACTTGACTCGCACATCGCAGCACATCGCCGCTTGACGCATCCACGTGAAATGGGAAATCTGTTCAAAGTGCTGGCGTTGTTTCCAACTGACGCGCCCCCTCCACCGGGATGCGAGATATGACACTTGAGATACTCACTTCAGACATGCTTACCCCGTTTCGCCACGGTTTTTTTACGCGCAAGGGCGGGGCCTCTTCCGGAGTTTTTGAGGGTCTGAACTGCGGCACAGGGTCATCAGACCAAAGTGAAATCGTGCAAATCAACCGTGAGCGTGTGGCCGATGCGATGAACGCGCCAGTGTCACATTTGGTGAACGTGTATCAGGTACACTCACCGGACGTTGTCATTGTAGATGCCCCAATTCGAGGCGACCGCCCCAAAGCAGATGCTTTGGTCACGGCCACACCCGGGCTTGTGTTGTCGATCCTCACCGCCGATTGTCAGCCCGTATTGTTCGCCGATCGCGAGGCCGGCGTGGTGGCCGGAGCTCATGCCGGTTGGCGTGGTGCCCGTGATGGTGTGCTTGAGGCCACCCTTGATGCCATGGAGAGTATTGGCGCGCGCCGAGACCGCACAGTGGCGGTGATTGGACCGTCGATCAGCCAGCGGGCCTATGAGGTCGGACCAGAGTTTTTTGACGACTTTATTACGGACAACCCCGAAAACAGCCAATTCTTTGCAGGCGGCGAAGGCGACCGCATGATGTTTGACTTGCCATCCTATGGGCTGCATCGTTTGCGCCGTGCGGGGGTACGGGACGCAGAATGGGTCCGCCATTGCACTTACAACGATCCTGAGCGGTTTTTTTCCTATCGCAGGGCAACCCACGCTGGCGACGCCGACTATGGCCGCTTGATTTCAGCGATCCGCCTTTAAAGACATTTGCCCGAAAAAGATCAGAGTAATTTCCTGAAATCTGACGTTTCTTGCCCAACCCTCGCCCCAATTCAGGACGAGATTAGTTTCCAAGCAAGAAACAAAGTGTTCCGAAAACAGGACACAACATTCAGGAGAAAAACAATGTCGAGCAAACAGCGTTTCATCAAATCCGTCGTCGCCACTGCAAAAGCAGATGCACCAGCCATGCCATGGGCTCGTGGTGCACGCCGCGCGGCTTTTATTGCCAAGCGCAGCGGCGTCGAAATGGATAAAAAAGCCGCCTAAAGCTTAAGGCCATATGCCCAAGCAAACAGGGTCGCTCCGGTTACTCCAGAGCGGCCCTGTTGCATTTTTGGGAAACAATTACCTCAGGCGTCGCGGGTCAAACGGTCTTCAAGTACATCAAAAGGCACGCCTGGATCGTCTTTGGCACCACGGATCACCAGCGATGTCTTCACACTGGCAACATTGTCGGCCTTGAGCAATTCTTCGGTCAGGAAAGTTTGGAACGTCGACAGGTCCGGCGCGACGCACTTCAGGATAAAATCCACTTCGCCGTTCAGCATGTGACATTCGCGAACCAGCGACCAGCTGCGGCAACGCCCCTCAAAGATGGAAAGGTCGGCCTCTGCCTGACTAACCAACCCGACCATTGCAAAAACCTGCACTTCAAAACCCAACTCCCGGGCATCGACCTCGGCGTGATAACCGCGAATAAATCCTGATTCTTCCAGCGTACGAACGCGGCGCAAACAAGGAGGCGCAGAAATGCCGACTCGCTTAGCCAGTTCTACATTGGTCATACGACCGTCTGCCTGCAATTCGGCCAGAATTTTTCGGTCAATTGGATCGAGACGCGAGGCTGGCATAGCAATATTCCCTGTAGAATTTGCGGTTCTTATAGCATCACCCACTGGACGCGCAATAATATTTCGCGTTAGCGCAACATCATTTTGCGACAATTTCGGCCATTGCCCATTTCAATCACTGGATGTTTGCTGCGCGGGCGGGGTTTTCCCTCGTACAAGGGATGGCTATATCCCCTAACTGAAGAAAGCTCGCAACACGGAAGGTGCCCTAATGGCCGACACGAAACATACCAAGGTTCTGATCATCGGCTCCGGCCCCGCGGGTTACACTGCCGGCGTTTATGCCGCGCGCGCCATGCTGGAGCCTGTTCTGGTGCAGGGCATTGAACCCGGTGGGCAGTTGACCACCACAACCGAGGTCGAAAACTATCCGGGCTTCACCGAGGTGCAGGGCCCCGATCTGATGATCAAGATGCAGGAACATGCCGCCGCTATGGGCTGCGAAATCATTGGCGATATCATCACTGAATTGGACATGTCCAAGCGCCCGTTTGCTGCCAAAGGGGACAGTGGCACCCTCTATACGGCTGATGCTGTGATCCTTGCTACAGGCGCACGCGCCAAATGGTTGGGCCTTGAGAGCGAAGAGAAATTCAAAGGGTTTGGTGTGTCTGCCTGCGCCACATGCGACGGTTTCTTCTATCGTGGCCAAGAGATCGTAGTAATTGGCGGCGGTAACACGGCTGTTGAAGAAGCGTTGTTCCTGACCAACTTTGCCTCCAAAGTAACGTTAATCCATCGTCGTGATGAATTGCGCTCAGAAAAAATCCTTCAGGACCGCTTGTTCAAAAACCCAAAAATTGAACCTCTGTGGTTCCACACTTTGGAAGAAGTGATGGGCGACGAAAATCCACTGGGTGTAACGGGCGTTAAAGTCCGCAACGTCAAAACCGACGAGATCAGCGAAATTCCTTGCGCAGGTGTGTTCGTGGCTATCGGTCACTCACCTGCCAACGAATTGGTCAAAGACACGCTCGAGATGCACAACGGCGGCTATGTCGAAGTAAAACCTGGCAGCACCGAAACATCCGTTCCGGGCGTCTTTGCCGCTGGCGATCTGACCGACCACAAATATCGTCAGGCTGTGACCTCCGCAGGCATGGGCTGTATGGCCGCACTGGACGCTGAACGGTTCCTGGCCGAACAAGAGTAAAGCGGACCCACTCGAAACTAAGTGTGACAAGGCGCACATCCGCTGCGCCTTGACCCACCGTCTTCTGCCCCCCAGTCTGGTTCACAAGACGCGAACGGAGGCTTGAATGGCAAATACGCTTTGGCGAGGCAATCTGCGGACACGACTGCGCATTGCGTCGGGGCTGGTGCTGTTCACCTATGTGTTCTTCCACTTCGTGAATATCGCCCTTGGATTGCACTCCATCGAATTAATGGAGCGATTTCAGGATTGGCGTCAGGTTATCACCCGCAGCGGTCTGGGCGGGCTGCTGCTCTATTCGGCCTTACTGACTCATGCGGGGCTGGCGCTTTATCGGCTGGCGCGTCGACGCACCCTTAGAATGTCTTTTTGGGAAGGCCTTCAAATCTGCCTTGGGCTTACGATCCCATTGCTGCTGATGGTGCATTTCATTCATACCCGCGCCGCCTCGTCGATCTTTGGTGTAAATGATGAGATGGGCTATATCACCGCGCTGATCTGGAATACGATCAGCGGTTGGAATCAGGCGCTGTTGTTGTTGATCGTGTGGACGCACGGCTGTACGGGCCTGCATTTCTGGCTGCGAGGCCAAGGTTGGTGGCGAGCTACCCTGCCCTGGCTTATCGGGCTCGCCAGCCTTGTTCCTACGCTCGCGCTGGCTGGCTTCCTTGTGCAGGGACGAGCGCAAAGTGAAAAACTGTGGAACTCCGAGGCCGGGCCAGCATTGATGCAGGAATACGGATTTCCAACCCGCGCGATGTTTGCGCGCCTTGAAGAACTGACGAACGGCGGGCTTTGGGTTTATTGCGTTTTGCTGGGATCGACCGCGATCACGTTTCTGACCCGCCGTTTCCTGAGCTCCCGTGGTTCAGTGAGTATCCGCTATATTGATGGCCCGGAAATTCAGGGCAAGCAGGGTATGACTCTGCTCGAAATGTCGCGGGCTTCAAATGTACCGCATATGGCTTTGTGCGGAGGTCGCGGGCGCTGTACAACCTGTCGCGTCATTATTGAGGAAGGTGGCGATCTTCTGCATCCACCACTTCCTGAAGAACAGGCCAGCTTACAAGCCGTGAATGCGCCTCCCAACGCGCGCCTTGCCTGCCAGTTGCGCCCGACCAACACCGCCACCGTGTTGCGCGTTTTTCGGGCGGATGGTCGCCGTGCGCGCGCCCATGAAAGTCTGGGACAAGAACGCCGGCTGGCAATTCTGTTCCTAGACATGCGCAGCTTTACCGCGCGCACAACCGGCCAATTGCCCTATGATGTTGTGTTCCTTCTGAACCGATTCTTTGATGCCATTGTACCGTCCATCACCGGCGCGGGCGGCAGCGTGGATAAATACCTTGGCGATGGGCTTCTGGCGGTTTTTGAACTGGACAGCGAACGCTCCTCGGCCCGTGCCGCACTTGAGGCCGCAGCTGGCATCAGCTCAGCCCTTCAGGGTTTTAACAAAACGCTATTGGCTGAAAAAGCAGACCCGGTCCGCATTGGCATGGGAGTGCATCTGGGAGAATTGGTTTTGGGTGAAATTGGTGCGGCAGAAAACGCACCCCGTACGATCATCGGTGACACGGTGAATGCCACCAGCCGGCTCGAAGCTAAAACCAAGGAGCTGGGTGTGGAGGCGTTGATTTCGGCAGACCTACTGCGGGCAGCAGGCCATGACACCACAACTCTGGAATTGATCGCCCTCACCCTGCGTGGTGTTGCCCATGAGATCAATTCACTGTCCGTTTCGCAAGCGTCAGACTTACCTGTTCTACTCGGGTCTCCTTCCAAAGCGGACACGTAAATTCAAGAAACATTGTAGGCGGCCTAACACAGTAACGCTTTCTGTGCGTTGCGCCTTTGCAACGCGGGCGGAAATTGGCTTGACTGTATAGATTTTGCTTTCCAAAGCAGGTTTTTCGTGAAAAGCGTTCACCCGTGAACACACCTATAGAGTCTTTTGGTTTATGTCTTTGCCCGCACCCAACCCAAATGCTGAAGAAGAAGACCTGCTTTTTCGTCTTCTGCGCCAGCTCGATACGGCGCCCGAGGCGTCGCAACGGGCCACCGCGTCAGCGTTGGGGGTTTCTCTGGGGCGGCTGAACGCTCAATTGCGCGCAACTGTTGCTGCAGGGCTGATCACCATCAGCGAGCGGTCCGGGCCCGATAAGCGCCAGCGCTTTGCTTATGGACTGACTTCTCGTGGAGCGACCGAAAAGACCCGTCTCACAGATCAATTCTTAACCCGCAAGTTCGCTGAATATGATGCGCTGCATGCGGAACTCACAGGTACCGCAAGCGGCCTAGCGCCGATCAAACACAGGACCCATCCAATGCAAAACAACCTGGCCCCCATCCCTGAACTTTATGTGTCTTATGAGAGTGCACAGAAGCTGAAAGTCGACGCTGCGGATCTTGTCAGCCACGATCTCACGCCGCGTCAGATTTGTGATCTTGAGCTGTTGATGAACGGCGGCTTCAACCCACTGAAGGGGTTCCTCAGCGAAGCCGACTACAATGGCGTGGTCAACGAAATGCGGCTGGCGGATGGATCGCTCTGGCCGATGCCGATCACGCTGGATGTGGGCGAAGATTTTGCTGCCGCGCTGGAACTGGGTCAGGATATTGCCCTGCGCGACCAGGAAGGTGTGATCCTTGCCACCATGACCGTGACCGACCGCTGGGAGCCCAACAAAGCGCATGAGGCCGAGAAAGTATTTGGCGCCGATGATGACACGCATCCGGCGGTGAACTACCTGCACAACCACGCGGGCAAAATCTATCTGGGTGGTCCGATTGTCGGCATCCAGCAGCCGGTGCACTATGATTTCCGTGGTCGCCGCGACACGCCAAACGAGCTGCGCGCCTATTTCCGCAAACTGGGTTGGCGCAAAGTGGTGGCGTTCCAGACCCGCAACCCGCTGCACCGCGCGCACCAGGAGCTGACCTTTCGTGCCGCCAAAGAAGCGCAGGCCAACCTGTTGATCCACCCGGTTGTCGGCATGACCAAACCCGGCGACGTTGACCATTTCACCCGCGTGCGCTGTTACGAGGCGGTGCTGGACAAATACCCGGCCTCGACCACCTCGATGTCGCTATTGAACCTGGCCATGCGCATGGCTGGCCCGCGCGAGGCGGTCTGGCACGGGCTGATCCGCGCCAACCACGGCTGCACCCACTTTATCGTGGGTCGCGATCACGCCGGCCCCGGCAAGAACTCGGCTGGTGACGATTTCTATGGCCCCTACGATGCACAGGATCTGTTCCGCGAACATCAGGAAGAAATGGGCATCGAAATGGTCGATTTCAAACATATGGTCTGGGTGCAGGAGCGCGCCCAGTACGAGCCTATGGATGAAATCAAAGACAAAGACGACGTGACCATCCTGAATATCTCGGGCACCGAATTGCGCCGCCGTCTGGCCGAAGGTCTGGAAATCCCTGAATGGTTCTCGTTTCCCGAGGTGGTTAAAGAACTGCGCAAAACCAAGCCACAGCGCTCAAAGCAGGGCTTTACCGTGTTCTTCACCGGGTTCTCGGGGTCAGGCAAATCGACCATTGCCAACGCGCTGATGGTCAAGCTGATGGAGATGGGCGGTCGTCCCGTGACGCTGCTGGATGGCGATATTGTGCGCAAAAACCTGTCGTCCGAGCTGGGCTTCTCCAAAGAGCACCGCGATCTGAACATCCGTCGCATCGGCTATGTAGCATCCGAGATCACAAAGAACGGCGGCATTGCGATATGTGCGCCGATCGCACCCTATGCCACAACCCGCCGGGCAGTGCGCGAAGACGTCGAGCAGTTCGGTGCCTTTATCGAAGTACATGTGGCAACGTCGATCGAGGAATGCGAACGCCGCGACCGCAAAGGGCTTTATAAGCTGGCGCGCGAAGGCAAGATCAAAGAGTTCACAGGCATCTCAGATCCCTACGACGTGCCCGCCGACCCGGAACTCAGCGTCGAGACCGAAAACGTCGATGTCGACAACTGCGCCCACCAGGTCCTCCTCAAACTCGAATCCATGGGACTCATCGCAGGGTAAGGGTAATCAAGTCTCGTTATTAATAAGGCCGCCCTTCGGGGTGGCCTTTTTACAGCTTTCCAACGCTGTCTATGACTGCCTTAGCCGCGCGTTGTTCAAGGTTCCCCCAATAGGCGGCCTTCTCCTTGATCGCGCGCAATGCCGGTAGGCGCCTCTCGAATTCCTCCTCCGAGGCATTCCGGATCGCGGCCTGCAAATCTTCTGCAGAATTGCAAATCACCATGCCATCGGTATTCAGGAACCTGCCAATATTGGGACAACCCCAATAAATTGGAACGGTTTCGCACAGAATTGCATCCAGTAGTTTTTCCGTGAAGTAATTCGGTTCCTGAACGTTCTCTATCACCACCGAAAATCGATAGGGTGCCAATCCGTCAGATTTAGTTTCAAATGACCTGTATCCTCGGCCCATCACGTCCATGTCAATATCATTGTCTGCGGCCCATTCAACGGTGGAATGGCGCAAAACATGCCCCTTCAGATCTCGTTTTGACGAGGCGATCAACGACAGCATCCGCGATTTGGTGACATCCGCTTCCCTCCATTCAGGAACCCAGGTTGTTCCAAATGGCAAAAACAGACCATTTGGCACTGCCGTCAGGAAATCCTCATTCGCATTCAGGACCCGGCAGAACTTGCGGTGAGAACGTTTCAATTTCTCAAGATGTTTACGGTGCAATGCCGTGGGTTCGACAACCATCATTGAAACCTTGGCTTTGGTGCCAAAAGACGGACGAATGTGGGCCGTGCCAGATGGATAGATTAAGAGGTGATCTTCTGGAGCCAGCTCTCGCAGCGCCCTGCCCTTCAGGCGATCAGGTTGGCCAAGCGGCCAAGCCATCTGATCCAGCGGCAATTGTCCCGGACGAAAACCTAACTTCATTCCATAGGGCAGCACAACAACGGCGGGGGATTTGTCGGACATTCTTCTCACCTTTTGACCGACGTCTTTCATACGCTCGTTGCCCTGAAACGACAACAGAGCCCAAATAGGGCTCTGCTTGGACTTTCTATGTCATATTCCAGACTGCATTCAAGAAAGTCTAGTGAACCGTCACTGGCGCAAAATCGTTCTGACGGGCCAGGATGAACGCCAAAGAGCGTTCTTTGACCAACGCTAACCTTTCACCATCGGCAGAATGCACAGCATATAGCACCTCTGCCCCCTCGGCTTGTTCCCGAACTTCTTCGGGCAGATCGTCAACCGCAACTTCGCGCACATAGACAATGCGCGATTGTTCGTCCTGATCAAACTCAAATTTCTCATACATGGCTTACCCTTTCTTGATCCGGATTGTTTGCACTACAGTTTCAGGCCGTGCGCGTGTCAGGTCGACATGCAACAAACCATTCTCCATAGCCGCCTCGCCGACCTCAACACCATCAGCCAGTACAAACGAGCGCTGAAACTGACGCGCGGCAATCCCGCGATGCAAAAATACTCGATCTGCACTGTCATCGTGTTGGCGCCCACGGATCACTAGCTGGCGATCTTCAACCGTGATCGACAGGTCCTCTTCACGAAACCCAGCCACGGCCAAAGTGATCCGATAAGAATGGTCCGAAGTCTGTTCGATATTAAAAGGAGGATAGCCTTCGTTGCCCGATTTCGCGGTGCGTTCCAACAGGCGTTCCAATTGCTCAAAACCCAACATGTGGGGATACGAGCCCAGCGTATGTTTTGTCATCGACACGTCCTTAGCTTAAGCGACAGTCCAAATGTTGGGCCCCGTTCTGGCGACCCAGTCTCTTTTGAATATGGGAAACCTCACGCCAGACTGCAAGGGCTTTGCACAACGCCCGCAAACCGCTATTCTTTCCCGACGACTCCTCAAGGACACCTCGCTTATGAATGCTCCCCATGACCTGTCCATGAAAACTGATGATGTGTTGCAGGTCGAGCTTGAAGTTTTCAAACAAGAGCACCGCGATCTGGACGAAGCGATTCACGCACTGATTGAGCGTGGCAAGTCAGATCAGCTGACGATCCAACGTCTGAAAAAGCAGAAACTGCGACTAAAAGACTTGATCGCCCTGATAGAAGACCGCCTGACACCGGATATCATTGCCTAGGAACACGATCCGGCTATAGTGCCCGCTCTTTCGAACGAGGCCAAAATGACAGATATCAAAGTGGGAATCATTATGGGCAGCCAATCTGATTGGCCGACCATGAAAGAAGCAGCCCTTATTCTAGAAGAGCTGGGTATTGCCTATGAGAAAAAAATCGTCTCGGCACATCGCACACCTGACCGCCTTTGGGCTTATGGCAAAAAGGCTGCGGGCCGCGGATTGCAGGTCATCATTGCTGGTGCCGGGGGGGCTGCGCATTTGCCCGGAATGATGGCTTCCAAAACCCGCGTTCCTGTGGTGGGGGTTCCGGTTCAAACTCGTGCTTTGTCCGGCGTTGACAGCCTTTATTCGATTGTTCAGATGCCCAAGGGTTTCCCTGTTGCCACTATGGCGATTGGCGCGGCAGGTGCCGCCAACGCGGGCCTGATGGCCGCTGGTATCCTGGCATTGCAAGACGCCACATTGGCCGAAAAACTCGACGCCTGGCGCGATGCCCTTTCGGCCTCAATTCCGGATGAACCCCAAGATGATTGATCCCCTTTTACCCGGCGCAACCATTGGCATCCTTGGCGGAGGCCAGTTGGGGCGGATGCTGTCCGTCGCGGCCGCTCGTCTTGGATATCAAACCCATATCTTTGAGCCCGACGCCAACCCGCCTGCCGCACATGTCGCTCACCTAGTGACCACAGCCTCTTATGAGGATGCAGAGGCACTCAGGAGTTTTGCCGAACAGGTCGACGTCATCACCTATGAGTTCGAAAACATCCCAACATCGGCGCTCGACATTCTCGAAACCCTTCGTCCGATCCGCCCCGGTCGCGAAGCTCTGCGTGTCAGTCAGGACCGCCTGACGGAAAAAGAGTTTCTGCAGCGCCTCAACCTGAAAACGGCCCCGTTTGCGGTAGTAGACACGCGTGAAGATCTGTCCGCAGCTTTAGACAGTATCGGCGCCCCGGCCATCCTCAAGACCCGCAGATTTGGGTATGATGGTAAGGGCCAGGCTCGCCTGAAGTCGGCGGACGATATTGACAATGCCATTGCAGACATGGCGGGGGCTCCGGCCCTGCTGGAAGGGTTCGTCGATTTTTCTCGCGAAGTCTCGGTAATTGCAGCGCGGGGTGCCACTGGTGAAGTTGCCTGCTTTGATCCCGGAGAAAACGTGCATCGCGATGGCATTTTGCACACGACAACCGTCCCTGCCACCTTGTCTGCCGGGCAGCGTATGGACGCCGTCTTACTGGCGACACGTATTCTCAGCGAACTTGAGTATGTTGGCGTGATGGGGGTTGAGCTTTTTGTAACGGCTCAGGGGCTCATAGTGAATGAAATTGCGCCGCGCGTACATAATTCCGGTCACTGGACTCAAAACGGCTGTGCAGTGGATCAATTCGAACAGCACATCCGGGCGGTTGCTGGCCTGCCACTTTGCGACGGCCAGCGCTACAATGATGTGGTGATGGAAAACTTGATCGGCGATGATGTCGACAACATCCCTCAAATCCTGCGCGAAACCCAAAGTGCGTTACATCTTTATGGCAAGACCGAAGTCAAGCCTGGTCGCAAGATGGGGCACGTAAACCGGGTTCAGATCAAACCCAGCTAAACACATCATCTGGTTCAAAATATCCCGAGGGTGAATTGCGGCCATGGCGCAAGGGGGCTCGCAGCCCCCCCAACCCCTATAAGGTTCCGGCTTCCGACCTCATCGCAGAGGCTCAACCGAGTGAATGATGTCCCCCAAGGACATATCACCATGAAACTCACCCTGTTTCAGAAAATGCAGCGACTCAGCGATGACTTCAGGGTTATTCATCATAAATGTATGCGTGACGGGCAATACCAGATGATCGGCCATGCCTTCGACTTTTGTGGATGCGACTGATACTTTTCCGTCATCCGGCCCCTCGATCAGAGCGGAGTAGAAAGGATTTAGCGACCGGTTCCCGGCGATCACGCCAAGTTCGAATTTCACGGCGGGCAAATGGCTTGGCACCCCCTCGGTGCCCAATTGCGCCCCCGCAGGGCCATTGATCCATCCAAACGCCTCGATCTGCCCCAAAACATCGACCAATTCGCTGCCTTGGTTCGGTGGCCCCAACATCACAACCCGCCCCAAATCCTTTGGTTTGTTATCCATCAGATAGAGGCGCAACAGAATGCCCCCCATTGAATGGGTGATAAAATGCGTTTTTTTTCCTGCGCAAGCTTCCACAGCCCTGGGCAGTGTCAGGTCGGCAAGATTTTCCACCTGATCTTTGGTCGACGCATATCCCGGTCGCACAACGCTGTAGCCTTCGGTTTCTAATGCGGCTTCCATAATCAAGAACGACACCTGCGAACGCGCCAATCCATGCAAAAGCACCACGCACTCTGCCTGAGCAATGCCGGGAAAAAATATCAAAAAAGCAAACCACAACCGCATACCCAGCACATAAGCACAAAGCAGCCCAGTGAAAAGGCGCGCTGATGCCGCAATCCAACAAACCGGCGAGAGGGCGTCGTCAGTTGCCCCCTTCTTTGGCACTGAAAATCAGCTTAAATCCATAGCCCTGTGGTAGGAGCCTAGGTCTCAAATGCCGATGCATATTTGAGCGTAGCATTGGGATGCAGATCATCCAGATCGGGGGCAAACAGACCGGTGTAATTTACCGGGTATGGAGTTTTGAAACATAATGAGCGCTCAAAATCGAACCCGATCCGTTCATAAAATTCAGGTTCTCCCAGAACCACGACTGGAGCATTGGCGTATTGAATGGCCATCTGACACAAAGTGCTGCCAATGCCACGACGGGCCATCTTCGGATCTGTACTCAAAGGTGCCAGCGCCAACCAGCCAACCGGAGAAACCATGCGCGATAACGCGACATGCCCAACAATTTTCTTCTTGTGCTCGGCGACCAGCTCCAGCGCCATGTCCCCCGACGCCCGTAAAGCATCACATAGGTCGGCCTCGTCTGTTTGCCCAAAGGCGCGGATGATGAGGTCACGGACTGAGGCCGCTTCTGAGGGAATAATGGCACGGATAATCATGGCGCGACCCTATGCGTCCGACACCGCAACCACAAGTCAGCGCGGGCGCAAAGACAAGACAACGCCACTAATCACTAGGACTGCCGCCAAGGCAAACCGCGCGGTAAGTTCTTCGCCCAAAAACATCATGCCTCCTGCCAGAGCAATCACGGGAACACTCAGCTGTGCAACTGCGGCACGACTGGCCCCAAGATCCGGCAAAATCTGATACCAAAGCGCATATCCCAACCCCGAAGTTAAAACACCCGAAACGATCGCCCAAGTTACGCCAGCTGTAGGAAGAGAGACTTCTTGGGGGCCCAACAACAAAACAAAGCCCATTGGTGCCGCCAGCAAGAAATTCATCGCGGTGGCCTGCAAAGGATCACCCGAGGCGCGGCCAAATAGCGAATACACCCCCCAACCCAAGCCTGCCAACGTCATGGACGCAACATGCGTCCAAGAAGGCTCCACCTCGCCAATCGGCCACAAAAGCCAGACAAGTCCTGCCATTGCCAGCGCCGCTCCGGTCCACCGGGTTAATGGCATCTGCTCGCGCGACAAAACCGCTCCTGCAAACATTGTCACCTGAACCACGCCAAACAGGATCAACGCTCCAAATCCAGGGTCCAACACTTCGTAGGCCAGCGAAAATCCAAAGAGATAGGCCAGTAAAGCGACAACCGCCCAGAGGCGTGAAAGCCCACCTAAAGTAAAGCCACGCCCTTGGTAAGCTACCAACGCGGACAGGGCCACGGCACCACTCACAAGGCGAACAACGCCAAAGGATACGGCATCCATGTCGCCCGGCGCCAGGGCCATTCGGTTCAGCACCGAATTGGCGGCAAAAGCAATCATGGCCAGCAGAGTAAGAAGAACGAGTTTCATCTAAAGGGCCTTAACTTGACCACCAGCTTTGCGCCACTCACGTTTGTGGGGGTCGTTGGTCAGTTGCGCGACGGGTACAAGCCCTCAATCGCAATACAATAACGCATTCCGATAAAGGCCGGGGAGTCTCCGCGTTGGAACAGGTTTTCAACTGCCCCGCCCGTTGTACCCTCGTGAATTGTCACGGCCTCGGCATCGCCAACACCCACAGGCACTCGGCCACGCAAATCCGGCAGAGCAAATGTCGTGCGTCCATCGCCGCCATAGGTGGCTCCCAGCAGCGAAAATAGCGCCTGATACTGATTGATTGACAAAATCTGCCCATCCGCACTCAAATATCCACGCGGACAAAAAGTGCCTGCGAACATCATCACTTCACCCAAGTACGGATCCATCCCAGCCTTAACTGGAGCCGCTGACACCTGTAACGATGCGGCACAAAGCACGGCCCCAAAAACCCTTTTCAACATTGGATTCCCCTTTTCAGATTGAGCTAAACTGGCTGTCCGTGAGGTTAACCGCCCAAGCAGCACAACGCATCGGTTTTCTTCACCCAACGAAAAAGGGGTCGCCCGAAGGCGACCCCAATATCTTCCGGTTGGAAGGCTTGACTTACATCATGCCGCCCATGCCGCCCATGCCGCCCATGTCAGGCATGCCGCCACCGGCACCACCATCTTTGGCAGGCTTGTCAGCGACCATAGCTTCGGTTGTGATCAACAGACCAGCGATCGAAGCTGCGTCTTCCAGAGCGGTGCGAACCACTTTGGCAGGGTCAATCACACCGTATGCGAACATGTCACCATATTCTTCGGTCTGAGCGTTAAAGCCGAATGCAGCGTCTTCGCTTTCGCGAACTTTGCCAGCAACAACCGCACCGTCAACACCGGAGTTCTCAGCAATCTGACGCAGAGGCGCTTCGATGGCTTTTTGCACAATCACGATACCAGCGTTCTGGTCAGAGTTAGCGCCTTCGAGGTTAGCAAGTGCCTTACCGGCCTGAACCAGAGCAACACCACCACCAACGACAACACCTTCTTGAACAGCTGCACGGGTTGCGTTCAGAGCATCGTCAACACGATCTTTGCGCTCTTTCACTTCAACTTCGGTCATGCCGCCAACACGGATCACAGCAACACCGCCTGCCAGTTTGGCAACGCGCTCTTGCAGCTTCTCACGGTCGTAATCGGATGTGGTTTCTTCGATCTGCGTACGGATCTGAGCAACACGGGCTTCGATCTCAGCTTTTTCGCCAGCACCGTCAACGATGGTTGTTTCGTCTTTGGTGATCTCGATTTTCTTAGCAGTGCCGAGCATGTCCATTGTGACCGACTCGAGCTTCATGCCCAGATCTTCCGAGATAACCTGACCACCGGTCAGGATTGCGATGTCTTGCAACATGGCTTTGCGGCGATCGCCGAAACCAGGTGCTTTGACAGCTGCGATTTTCAGACCGCCGCGCAGTTTGTTCACAACCAGAGTTGCAAGCGCTTCGCCTTCAACATCTTCAGCGATGATCAGCAGTGGTTTTTGCGACTGAATCACGGCTTCGAGCAGTGGCACCATCGATTGCAGCGACGAGAGCTTTTTCTCGTGCAGCAGAACCAGACAGTCGTCCAGATCAGCGATCATTTTGTCAGCGTTGGTGACAAAGTAAGGCGACAGGTAACCGCGGTCGAACTGCATGCCTTCGACAACATCAGTCTCAGTTTCCAGACCTTTGTTCTCTTCAACGGTGATAACACCTTCGTTGCCGACTTTTTGCATCGCACCAGCGATTTGCTCGCCAATATCTGCTTCGCCGTTAGCCGAGATCGTGCCAACTTGTGCAACTTCAGCGGAGTCTTTGACTTCGCGTGCCGCACCTTTGACACCTTCAACAACTTTGGCAGTTGCCAAGTCGATGCCGCGCTTCAGATCCATTGGGTTCAGGCCAGCAGCAACTTGCTTCAGACCTTCGCGAACAATCGCTTGTGCCAGAACGGTTGCAGTGGTTGTGCCGTCGCCAGCTTCGTCATTGGTGCGCGAAGCCACTTCTTTGACCATCTGCGCGCCCATGTTTTCGAACTTGTCTTCCAGCTCGATTTCTTTGGCAACAGAAACACCATCTTTGGTGATACGTGGTGCGCCAAACGACTTGTCCAGAACCACGTTACGGCCTTTGGGGCCCAGGGTTACTTTGACGGCGTCAGCCAGAATGTTTACGCCACGCAGCATTGCATTGCGGGCATCGGTATCGAACTTTACGTCCTTAGCAGCCATTGTGCTTACCTCTTCAATATATCTTGGAAATCATGCGGCTGGGCTGGAGTTCAGCCCGTTATTGGCAAACCTTTCGGTTTATCCAATAATGCCCATGATGTCGGTTTCTTTCATGATCATCAGTTCTTCACCGTCAACGGTGACTTCCTGACCAGCCCATTTGCCAAACAGAACTTTGTCGCCTGCCTTGACGTCCAGCTCGATACGTGCACCAGCTTCGTTGCGCAGACCTGCGCCAACGGAGATGATTTCGCCTTCAGCGGGTTTTTCTTTTGCGCTTTCGGGGATGATAAGTCCGCCAGCGGTCTTTTCGTCGCCTTCAACGCGACGGACCAGCACGCGGTCATGTAGAGGTGTAAATGCCATTGTCTAGGTTTCCCTAACTAGAGTGTCTCCCTGACTCCATCAGCGGAGTCGTTATCACTCCCTATCGGCGAGTGCTAACAGCGCATAGCTAGGGTCGTCATCAAGGCGAGTCAACACAAAGGCCCAGAAAATTTTCACATCTTAGGTAATCAATTTGCCGGACATCGACGAGATTGGGTCGCCAATCGCAATTTACAAGCCCGTTCAAACGCCTAAGCTGGGGTGACAATCTCGAGGGCAAAATGCAAATCACGGCAAACGGCATCACACTTGAAGTTGAGGTTCATGGTCCAGATCAGGGCACCCCATTGGTGCTGATCCGCGGGCTTGGGTCCCAGCTGATCCACTGGCCTCAGAATCTGGTGCAGGGGCTTGTCGACCGAGGATATCGCACCGTGATCTTTGACAATCGCGATGTTGGCAAATCACAGCGTTGCCCGGACAATCAGGTCAGTGACGACCCAGATGTGATTATTGAATGCCTCGCAAATAAGACCCCTTTTCCATTGGCCTACACATTGTCAGACATGGCCCAAGATGTGATCGGACTTATGGATGCTCTTGGGATCGCCGCGGCACATGTATTTGGAGTGTCTATGGGCGGAGCCATTGCCCAACTGTTGTGCCTCAACCATCCAGAGCGCCTGTTATCCGCCACGATTGTGATGACGGCAGCATCTTTTGCCGCCGACAGCAACGATACCCCAACCTTGTTGTCGCTGCTGCTTTCACGTCCGGTGGATCGAGACACCTATATCGACGGCTGGGTACAGGAGCATTCCAACCACGGTAGCCCCGGTTATCCAATGCCCGAAGCTGATATCCGTGCCGAGGCCGCTTTGGCATGGTCGCGCGGAGTCGACGCCGATGGAATCAATCGCCAGCTTATGGCACTTATGAGATCGCAAGATACGCGCACCAGCCTCACAGAAGTTGACCTGCCGTGCCAGGTCATACACGGTGTTGAAGACGCTTTGATTCCGGTTGCACGGGGTGCTGAGATCGCTGGTTTGATCCCAAATTGCGACTATCACGCACTAGAAGGAATGGGTCACATCATCACCCCGGCATTGGCGCCACAGATCGTTGACACAGTTGATGGCTTCATCCGTCGCCGTGGGCTCTGAGGTAATCGCCCCTGTCGTCACACTCTGACCGCAACGCGCCCGGCATCGCTTAGATCATAGACCCCTGTCGCCACCTTATCGAACCAACCAAAATAATTCTCCCGCATCATGCGCGTTGCCTGCGCAGCGCCTGTGGCCTTGGCAACATCGGCCCCTTTTGAAGGACCATTGCTGGCCAGAAAAAGCGCACAGCGCATCATTTCTTGTTTATAAGCTGTGGTGATCTTGCCTCTGGTGCCGCCAGTGTTAGGATCCCCGTCACGACGATCAAATTCTTTTAGTAGCGCTCCCTTACGAGGGCGAGATTTGCGCGGGCGAAACTCAACAGGATCGCAATGCGCCTGAACGTGCCCGTCCTCAATGCGCACCGACAGAACACCAACCCCCAGCCGTTTGCACAGGCCAACATTGGCCTTAAATGTCCGCCACCCGGTACGTCCAGCCCAGCGCGGCACCGCGACATAAACCCAGTCAGAGACAGATTGCCGGGCAACCGCCTGTTGCAGCAAAGTCAGGGAAAACCCGATCTTAAGCTCGACAATAACAGGATCATCGTCGCCCCGCCGGGCCACTACATCTGCCGCTCCGACCTCGGATTTCACCTCGAACCCCTTGCCTTCAAGCCACGCCTTCACCGGCGGGTACAAATCCGTTTCGCGCATTTTTGCCATACTCAATGCTTAGCGTGTTCCGGCCGGGCTGCCAATTCCTGCTGGCAGGCGCAAATCACCTTGTCGGTCCCTCGCGAACCTCTACCCTAAGGCGTCTGGAGCAAAGGGCTATCCCAATGATTCGTACGCTGCTGGCATTCTTGTCCCTCTGTCTTCCCGCCTTAGGGTACGCGTCCTGCGACGGTCCTTCACAGTTTGACAGCCTGCCTATCGAAGAGCGCGCGGTACTGCGCGAAAAGGCACACACAGCGCCGTTCTCACAGGGGTTGCTTTGGCAAATTGAAAAGGGCGGGGTCCGGTCCTTTATTGTCGGAACGATGCATCTACCTCACCCTGCCCACGCACGGACCTTGGATGCCCTTGCCCCCCTGATGCATACGACAGAAACGCTGTTTCTAGAATTAAGCACGCCCGACGAAGCCGCCTTTATGAAAGAATTGACGGCAGACTCCTCTTTGTACCTGATTACCGAGGGGCCGAGCCTGATTGACCGGCTTGGAGACGAGATTTGGCAAAAACTGAATCGTGAGTTGAAGGTACGCGGAATTCCAGGTGTAGTCGCCGCTCAATATCAACCTTGGTTTCTGGGTTTGACCTTGTCCGTCGCTCCATGCGCGCTGAAAGCTCTGCAATCGGGTGAACTGGGATTGGACAGGATGGTGGAAAACGCGGCCCTTGAACGCGGCCTGGCCATTCGGTCGCTGGATACGCCCGAAAGCATGATCGCGTTGTTTACCTCAGAATCAATCGAAACCCAAACCGATGATCTCAGAATTGCGATTGATGCAGGCCTTCTCAAAGAAACCAACACCGAAGCCCTGATCAAGCATTACCTCGAAGAAGAAACCCGACTTGCATGGGGATTTTCTGTGCATCAATCCCTGAAAAGAGCACGAGAGAATGGCGTTGTCGGAATGGAAAACCAACTGGCAAAGATGGAGCAGGACATGTTGAACAATCGAAACATTGCCTGGGCCGGTGTTCTTAAGGACGCGTTGTCCCAATCACCCGCCACTGTGGCCGTTGGCGCATTACATCTGCCCGGCAATAATGGCCTTCTTGCGGTACTGAACGACGCGGGCTTCAAGGTGACTCGCTTGGAGTTCGCCGCGGAATAAGCTATCGAACACGTGAATTACTGCAATGCAGCAACAGTACCTAAAGGCATCTCAGACTCCTCGTCGCAGGGCTGCGTGTGGGCGTGACAAGCCAGGCTCTTGCCCCTATAAGGCCCGCAAATTCGACAGCTTTGACTAAGGAACCGCTTTCATGACCACCTTCGTATTTGGCCACAAATCTCCCGATACCGATTCGACTGGCTCTCCCATCATCTGGGCTTGGTATCTGAATGAAGTGAAAGGTGTTGCCGCCGAGCCCAAACTGCTGGGTGAACCCAACACCGAAGCCTTGTTCATGCTGGACCGCTGGAACCTCGACAAACCGGCAATCATTGGCGACGTTGCAGACGATCAGCCGTGCGTCATCGTTGACACCAACAACCCCGCTGAGTTGCCCGCCAATATCAATGGCGCTGACGTTCAGGCCATCATCGACCACCACAAGCTGGTTGGCGGTCTGGAAACCAAAAGCCCGATTGATATCACCATCCGTCCCGTCGCCTGTACCGCCACCATCATGTATGATCTGATCGGTGACGACATGGCCAAAATGCCAAACGCCGTCAAAGGCGCAATGCTGACCTGCATCCTGTCCGACACTCTTGAGTACCGCTCGCCTACAACTACCCAACACGACAAAGACGTTGCCGAAAAGCTGGCCGCTGATCTGGGCGTGAACGTGACTGAGTACGCCAGCGAAATGTTTGCTGCAAAATCCGACGTTTCATCCTTCTCGGATGCCGAGCTGTTGCGCATGGATTCGAAAGAATACACCGTGGATGGCAAAGGTTTCCGCGTCTCGGTTCTGGAAACCACCGCCCCTAAAACCGTGCTGGACCGCAAAGACAGCCTGATGGCGTCGATGGTCGACGTTGCAAACGAGGACGGAGCCGATCAGGTTCTGTTGTTCGTGGTCGACATCCTGAACGAAGAAGCCACGCTGATGGTACCTAACGATCTGGTGAAAACCGTCGCTGAGAAATCATTTGGTGCGACAGTGTCCGGCGATCTGGTGGTTCTGCCCGGCATCATGAGCCGCAAAAAGCAGATCATCCCGAACCTCAAGGTCTGATCTGCCACCGAAACATTGACAAAAGGGCGTCCGCTTGGGCGCCCTTTTTGCTGGCGTCCCCCTATCCTCTTTGCCATACCCACCCCAAAGACAGTGCTTGCAGGACACAACCATGACCCAGATCGTCACGACCCTTTCCGAAGTTTCAGGCCGTTACAAAGCCTTGTTTGTGGATCTCTGGGGATGCGTCCACAACGGCATCACCGCCTTTCCCAACGCGGTGGCGGCCTTGCAAGCCTATCGCCAACGGGGTGGAATTGTTGTGCTGGTCACGAACTCACCCAAACCCCGGGTCGGTGTTGCGGAACAGCTGGAAATATTCAACGTCCCTGCCGACGCCTATGACACGATCGCGACCTCGGGCGACAGCGCTCGGGCGGCAATGTTCACCGGGGCGGTGGGCGAAAAAGTCTACTTCATGGGGGAATGGCGCCGGGATGAAGATTTTTTCAAACCTCTGGATGTCATCCACAACCCTGTCGAAATCACCCGTGTCCCACTGACCGAGGCAGAGGGCATTGTTTGCTGCGGGCCATTTGACCCGATGGCTGATCCGTCGGTAAACCGCGCGGATTTCCTTTATGCCAAGCAAAAAGGTCTGAAGCTGCTTTGCGCCAACCCCGACATCGTCGTCGATCGCGGTGAGAACCGAGAGTGGTGTGCTGGGTCCTTGGCCAAACTGTATACTGAAATGGGCGGCGAGAGCCTTTATTTCGGAAAGCCCTACCCTCCCATCTATGATCTGGCGCGCCGACGGTTGGCCGCGATTGACCCAAATATCGCTGATTCTGCGATTCTGGCCATTGGAGACGGGGTTCTGACGGACATTGCTGGCGCCATGGGAGAGGACATTGATTCTTTGTTTATCTCTGGTGGCCTTGCAGCATCAGAAACAAAAACCGCACATCAACCGGATCCAGAGGCTCTAAGCTCTTATCTTTCCAAAGAAAATTCGTCCCCTACCTTCTCAATTGGCCAATTGCGCTGATACGATTAGGGCTTGATTTTCTGCGCTTGCAAAGTAATAAAGTTGCGAAACCGCCCGTCAGGGTGTCGTATTATTACTCAACCAGCGCATACCGGAGGGTGGAATGTTGGATAACCTGCCACGCGGAACAATCTGCATCGAAGACATCGAGATGGGCATGTCTCGCCATTTGCGCAAGGTGGTGACGGATGAAGATATCCGCATGTTTGCCACGGTCTCAACGGACCACAACCCGGTGCATATGGATGACGATTACGCCAATGACACCATTTTTCAAGGTCGTATCGCGCATGGTATGCTGACGGCTGGGTTGATCTCGGCAGTGATTGGCGAACAGCTTCCGGGTCATGGCACGGTCTATATGGGCCAAACTCTGAAATTCCTCGCGCCGGTCCGTCCCGGTGACACGGTTTACGCTGAGGTTAAAGTCGTCGACATCGATCACTCAAAACGCCGCGTTAAGCTCGATTGTCACTGTGCGGTCGATGGCAAAAAGGTCTTGATCGGCGAAGCCACTGTTCTGGCACCGTCACGCAAATTCGACTGATCTCACCTTATCAGAATTGCGAAAAGGCCGCCAAATGGCGGCCTTTTGTTTTGATGGCACACTGTCAGAACTTTCCATTCTCATGCGCCATCTCAGCAGGGATAGCGGAAATCGTGTCACAATGTTCGACAATATTGCCGTCCTGCACCCGGAGCAGATCAAAGAAGGCCGTTGGCGCGCGCCATCACCCCTTCTGCGCCTGCTAAAACTTGAACCCGTTGGGCATCTGTCGCACGCGGCCTATCCCGGTCTGCAAATTGCTGTGTCCTACATCTTAACTGAACAAGGCTTGTTCTGCTCAGGGCTCTAATACCACTCGTAATCTGGGTCGCGCAAAGCTTTGACGCGGCAAAAGCTTCAGGCGATGCACAAGACCCGGTCTGACACACTTGCACCCGCCTGCGCTTGGGGCTAACCCTGCGTCCATGCGGATCATTCGAGATTATCAATACGTGGATACCAAGGACCGGGGCGCCAGCGCCGTGATTGGCAATTTCGACGGTGTCCATCTAGGGCACCAATCGGTGATTGATCTAGCCCGCGAGGCCGGTGGCAACGCTCCTCTTGGGATCGTGACTTTTGAACCGCACCCCCGTGAATTCTTTGCGCCCGATGCCCCCCCCTTTCGGCTGTCCAGCTCGGAAACCCGGGCCCATCGATTGGAAAAATTGGGCGTTGAACGCCTTTATGAACTGCCGTTCAACGCAACGTTGTCTGCACTATCCCCCGAAGAATTTGCCCGCGATGTCATCAAAGATGGGCTCGGGCTTTCGCACATAGTCATCGGAGCCGACTTTTGTTTCGGCAAGGGCCGGGTTGGCACCGCCGAAGACCTCAAAAAATTTGGAGATGAAATGGGGTTTGGTGTCTCCATCGCTCCATTGGTTAAAGGCGGCGATCAACAGGTGTCTTCTACCGCAATCCGCAACGCCCTTAGCGAGGGCCAGCCGCGCGATGCAGCGGCAATGCTAGGCCATTGGCACCGGGTGGACGGACCAGTGATTGGCGGCGACCAACGTGGTCGCGATCTGGGCTTCCCGACCGCCAACATGTCCATCGACGGGCTGCACCCACCCAAATTTGGTGTCTACGCGGTGTTGGTCGACGTCCTCGAGGGGCCTCACCAAGGCAGTTATCAGGGGGCCGCCTCGGTCGGCGTGCGCCCAATGTTTGGCGTCAACAAAGCCAATATTGAAACCTTCATCTTTGACTTTTCCGGCGATCTTTATGGTACGGAGCTTTCCATCGCTTTGGTCGAATTCTTGCGCCCTGAGTGGAAATTCGATGGCCTTGAGGAATTGATTGCACAGATTGACGCCGACTGTGCCCAATGCCGCACCATTCTGGAGGACCTATGAGTCCTCGTGATCCTATTGAGCGCAAAGGCTTTGCATCCCGGTTTTGGGAAAAGAAAGCGCTGACAAATCTAAATCCTCAAGAGTGGGAAGCTTTGTGTGATGGATGTGGCAAATGTTGTCTGAATAAACTGGAAGACGGTGACACCGGCGAAGTTGCTTTAACTCGCGTGGCCTGCCGCATGCTGGACGACGAAAACTGTCGCTGCTCGCAATATGATATTCGCCATCAGTTCGTGCCGGAATGCATTGTTCTGAAGCCCTCAAACATCGATAGCCACGCTTATTGGATGCCACAAACCTGTGCCTACCGCCTGTTGTGGGAGGGCAAGCCTCTGTTTGACTGGCATCCGCTGATTTCCGGCACACCGCAGTCGGTGCATGACGTCGGCGTTTCGGTTCAGGGCTGGACAGTCTCCGAATTTGAAACCCCTGAAGATGAGTGGGAAGACCACATTATTGAGGAACCCGTTTAATGTTTTTTGCTTCTGACAATTCCGGCCCGGTGCACGGCGCCATCATGGATGCGCTGGCGCAGGCCAACCAAGGTTATGCCATGGCCTATGGGGCGGACGCCATCATGGACAATGTGCGTGACCAAATTCGCACTGCCTTTGAAGCACCCGAAGCTGCGGTTTTTCTGGTCGCTACTGGCACGGCGGCCAATTCTCTTGCTCTGGCCAGCCATTGCCAACCCTACGAGACCGTCTTTTGCTCTCCTGTGTCCCATATCCACGAAGACGAATGCAACGCGCCAGAGTTCTACACAGGCGGCGCTAAGCTCACGCTTGTTGGGCACAGTGACAAAATGACTCCGGAAGACCTACGCAGCGCTGTCGCCAAGGAAGAAACCCGTGGCGTACATGGCCCCCAGCGCGGCCCAGTGTCTATCACTCAAGTCACTGAGCGCGGAACTATCTACTCACTGGATGAATTAAAGGCCCTCACCACAGTTGCCAAAGAATTTGACTTGCCGATTCATCTGGACGGTGCGCGCTTTGCCAACGCATTGGTGGTCTTGGGCTGCACACCAGCAGAAATGACCTGGAAAGCCGGTATCGACGTGGTCAGCTTTGGCGGCACCAAAAACGGCTGTATGGGCGTTGAGGCCGTGATCTTGTTTGACCCTAAGAAAGCTTGGGAGTTTGAGCTTCGCCGCAAACGCGGGGCGCACCTTTTCTCTAAACACCGTTACCTTTCAGCCCAGATGAATGCCTATCTAAACGATGATCTCTGGCTCACCAGCGCAAAGCAGGCCAATGCCAACTGCGCGCGTCTGATCAAAGGTTTACGCGCGATTGACGGCGTGAGTTTTGTTCACGAACCTCAGGCCAACATCATCTTCTGCGCCTTCCCGCGATCTGCCCATCAGCGCCTGCACGACGCGGGCGCGCAGTATCATGTCTGGTCCGGCTCTCTTGAGGGTGAAAACCCGGATGAACTCCTCCAGGCCCGACTGGTCTGTGATTGGTCGATCAACGCGGCCGACATCGACCGCTTCGTCGCGCTTGTCAAAGGCTGACCCCCAACTTCGCATTTTCAAAAAGAGACCGAGGTTCACCTTGTCTTTGCGCCGCACAGGCAAGGTGAGGAGTAGCGCCTCTACCCTGCCACTGTGGCCTCAGCCAAAGTTCTGCGGATTTCATCTGCCACCAAATGCGGATGCGTGATTGGTCCCATATGTGCCAATCCGTCAAAAGTCACCCGTCGCGCATTTCCAAGTCGACGGGCGATACCATCCTGAACCACCTTCATCAGGGAAGGCGACTGGGCGCCATCCATCACCACAGCTGGCACCGACACCGCTTGCAGACGTGGGATCAAACCCCGATTGTCCTGATCAATTGCCGGGCGACTGCTACCAATGAACCCAATCCGGCGTGCTGATCCTTTTCGCAATTCCCGGGGCAGATCGGCCCATCGACGGCCATCCCCCCAAACCCGCATAAATAGTCGCGCGGCCGCTTCGGCATCTCCCTTGGTCAGTTCCGCGTCAATCTCAGCCATGAGACCCTCGTTCCAGGCGGCTTCGTCTGGATTATCAAGGCTGGACACTGCCATCAAAACCGGTTCAAACAACGACAGGCTACGCACTTTCTCGGGGTGCTCAATCGCAAGGCGCAGCGCCACGACGCCGCCATAGCTGTGCCCAATTAGATCAACAGGCTCGCCCAGAAAAGGCAAAACCGCCTCGACCACGGCATCCGTCAAATCCCCCTGCCCGTCCCAGTCCGGGCTTTGCCCGTGCCCCGGTAAATCCACTGCGGTGATCGTAAGGTCCCTATCAAGAACCGAAGCCAGCTGTTTCCACGCACCGGAATGAGCCAGCGAGCAATGTAAAGCCACAGCCTTGCGCGCGCCCTGTCCATACTGCCGGGAAAACAGCTTCACCTTACAAATTGCCTGCCAAATGCAAATCTATATCCTCCAGGCGATCCTGCCCCCAGAAACGCTCGGTGCCGTCCACAACATAAAACGGCGCACCAAAGGCGCCTGCTGCAACCGCTTCTTCCAAATTACGTTCATAGGTTTCGGCACCTGTAAACAGGCCCGTATCAGCCAGCGATGGGTCAAACCCTGCCCCTTCCAGACAGGCTTTGATCACGTCGTCTTGTGCAATGTCTTTGTTTTCAACCCAAACAGCCCGCATTAGAGATTGGATCAACCCGCCAAGTTCGCCACCGCCGGCATTTTGAGCCGCAATCACCGCATATGAGGATGGCGCCATATTGGTCGGCCAGTGTGCGGGCTGAAGGTTGAACTCCATGCCCAGTTTCTTGGCCTGACGCACCAATTCCTGCGCCCGGTATTCCTGACGCGAAACATGGCGATCTTTCGGAGACGTTCCGCCAGTGCGCGCAAACTGGGCCATAATATCCAGTGGCTTGTAGGTGATTGTCGCCCCATGTTTGGCAGCTATTTCCTCGAGACGGCCGCCAGCCAGATAGGCATAGGGCGAAATCGTCGAAAAATAGTAATCAATATGTGCCATTTGGTCTCTCCTCGCGCAAGCATCACTTTGCCGGACGTTAGGGCCATGTTAAGCGGTATGCAATGTCACGAATCTGTCATCTGCCGACACCGGACAATGCACCTGGGGACCACGTTCATGCCGACCATTCTCGAACCTAAACTGATCACGGGCACTTCCAACATTCCGTTGGCCACTGCCATCACACGTCGCATGTCTATGCATCGCGGCAAACCTATCGGATTGGTAGACGCCCGAGTTGAGCGCTTCAACGATCAGGAAATTTTCGTCGAAGTCTATGAAAACGTCCGTGGCGAAGACATGTTCATCATTCAGCCGACGTCAAACCCGGCCAATGACAACCTGATGGAGTTGTTGATTATGGCTGACGCGCTGCGCCGCTCTTCGGCCGCGCGCATCACCGCCATCATCCCTTATTTTGGCTATGCCCGGCAGGATCGTCGTACTAAAGCGCGGACACCCATTACGTCCAAACTGGTTGCCAATATGATCGTCGAATCTGGCATTGAACGGGTTCTGACCATGGACTTACACGCCGCACAGATCCAGGGCTTTTTCGACATCCCCGTAGACAACCTCTATGCCTCGCCCATTTTTGCGCTGGATATTCTGCATCACTTCAAAGGCGAAGACATGAAAGACGTGATGGTCATTTCGCCGGATGTCGGCGGCGTTGCTCGCGCACGCGAACTGGCCAAACGGATTAATGCCCCGTTGGCAATCGTCGACAAACGTCGCGAAAAGCCCGGTGAAATCGCGGAAATGACTGTGATCGGAAACGTTTCAGGCAAGAAATGCATCATCGTCGACGACATTTGCGACACGGCTGGCACGCTTTGCAAAGCGGCCGAAGTGTTGATGGAGCATGGTGCAACCGAAGTACACTCATACATCACACATGGCGTGCTGTCTGGTCCTGCTGTTGAGCGGATCACCAACTCGGTAATGAAATCTCTGGTCATCACTGACTCGATCGAGCCGACCGAACCCGTCGCCGCTGCGAAAAACATCCGCATTGTGCCCACGGCGCCGATGTTTGCGCAGGCAATCCTGAATATCTGGAACGGCACCAGTGTATCGTCTTTGTTTGAGACCGAAACACTCGAGCCTGCCTACGAAGGCCTATTCCACGGCTAACAGACGTGACTTTACACAGCAAATTCCGGGGCGCTCTTTTCAGGAGCGCCCTTTTTTGTTTTTCACGATCTTCAAGCTATTTGTAACGGTTGACCATGCACATTAGCATTCAGGAAAACGATGAGGACCGCACAATGACTCCGACAAGGTTCACAGCGACCACTGTCGCCGCCCTGCTTTTGGCCACCTCGCTACATGCTGAAACAACGCCGCCAAAGCTGATTGTTCAGATAACAGTAGACGGGTTGCGCGCCGATTTGTTGTCGCGCTATGAGGCCAGCTTTGTGGAAGGTGGCTTTCGACGGTTGATGGAACAGGGGGTGTGGTACACCAACGCCCACCACCAACATGCCAATACAGAAACCATTGTTGGCCATGCGACCCTGTCCACGGGTGCGCACCCGTCTGCTCACGGCATGATTGGCAATGCCTGGATGGATCGCGGGTCGGGCAAGCTGGCTTATAACATCGAAGACCAAGACTACCCTATGCTACCTGTCGCCGGCATGGAGGGTGATGGTGATCAGGTTGATCCTTCGCAAGACCTTGCCAGCAGCGATGGCCGTTCACCAAGAAACCTTCTGTCGACAACCTTTGCGGACGAGTTGGTCAAGAGTACCAATGGTCGTGCCAAGGTTTTTGGCATCTCGAGCAAGGACCGTTCAGCAGTTGCCATGGCGGGGCATGCGGGCAAAGCGTTCTGGATGTCGACCAGCACCGGCGCCTATGAATCCAGCGAATACTATTATGAAGCCTATCCCAAGTGGGTGCTAGACTGGAACGCAAAGCGTCCTGCAGATGTAGCTATCGGGACAGATTGGGCGCTGTCATCACCTCTTGATAGCTACTTGTTGGCTGAGAATGATGACCGACCCTATGAAGTTGACCTTAAAGGCTATGGCCGCACCTTTCCACATTCTTACGAGGCGCCCAAAGATGGATTGTATTATACCCAAGTCGTCGTTTCACCATTGGGCGATCAGCTAACGGCTGACTTTGCCAAAGCGGCCATTCTGAATGAAGGTCTGGGCCATGATGACACAACAGATTATCTGAGCGTCAGCTTTTCAGGTGTCGATGCAGTGAACCACTTTTTTGGGCCTTCGAGCCTTGAAAACGAAGAGGTTACGCGATCTTTGGACGCCGTGCTGGAACAATTCTTTGAGTTTGTTGATCTAACCGTCGGAGCGGAAAATGTGGTCTACGTTCTTTCCGCAGATCACGGCATGCCGGAACTGCCCGAGTTCGTCGGGCAACGCGGTTTCAAAGCCGAGCGTATGTTCGCCGAGGATTTGCAGGATGATCTGAATGCGTTACTGCTAAACACTTTTGGTATCGATAATGCGGTTAAGTACTTTTTCCGCCCCTACATCTATCTGGACCATGACGCCATACGCGAAGCAGCAGTAGACAAACGTGACGTTGAAAGGTTGATTGTGGATACGCTGACGGATCGCAGTGGTATTGCTGTCGCTATGCCCATTCCGCCGTTTGCCGATCAGGTCGGACACCCCCTCGAGGTCGCTATCCGCAACAACTACAATCAACAAAGATCCGGTGACATTTACGTCGCCCAGTCACCCTATGCCTTTCTCGTTAACAAAAGCACTCTGGCAGCGATGCATGGCTCACCATGGGCTTACGACACCCATGTCCCAATGATCTTTGCGGGCCCTGACATTACTCCACGGAAAATATCGCGCAGTGTTGCGACAACGGATGTAGCCGTAACGCTGAGCACCATGCTTGGCATCACCCTGCCAAGTGCTGCATCAGGAAACGCTCTGGAGGAAGTATTACGCTAAAAAATAGGGCTGACGCCTATCCGATGTCCCAATCGTCATCGCTTGAAAGCTCACCGATTGCCATCCAGTTCATCCGAACCCGGGCAACGCGGCTGTCGCCCCATGTGCGAAAAACTAGATCAAACGTGTGACGTGTGATGCGTTCAGCGGTGACTTCGACGCGCGTATTATGCGCAGAGTCCATATCAGACAAGCTAAGCCCGACCTGAACGGTCGGCGGTTTAAGATACGTTTCTTTGAAGCGCACTTTCTTACGGCGCTCGCGTGGACCTTTACCGGTCCACATCTCACCACCATCCTCGAAATCCGAGAACAAGAGCACATCACCCTGATCAATTCCTATGAGGTGGTTTTTGAGCCGCTTCATTTTTCCTACCGTCCATAGATGCGCTTAGCGGAGTTTGCGTACATTTTGCAACGAAAATAGGAGAAAAAGGTTGTTTCCAAACGGCACTGGCGCACAATTAACGCGCAAAAGGCCCCGCGAGATGCAGGGCCTTTTACATTTTAGAACAGATGACGATCCTAGACGTTCAGCGCAGCGCGCAGAGCTTCCAGATCGGCCAGAGTCTTGGCAGCTGCATCCTTAGCTTCAGGCGTCGCGTTCGTCGCGGCGTCTGTTGCCAAGGCAATCAGCGTATCCATATCAGCAGCGGTGACTTCCGATACCGGAATTGCTTTTTCAGCCAACACTGAAGTGCCTTCGGCCGAGATTTCAGCAAATCCACCGGTCACCGCATATTGCGAAGACCCATCGGGACCATCAACCGTTAGAACACCCGGGCGCAGTGTGGTGATCGTGGGTGCATGATCTGCCATGGCAGTCATGTCCCCATCCGCGCCAGGGATCTGGATCGCTGTCGCCTTGTGCGAAGCTAGGCTTCGCTCAGGGCTGACAAGATCGAATTGCATCGTGTTTGCCATGTGAGGCCTCCTTAGGCCGCGTCAGCAGCCATTTTCTCGGCTTTTGCGATCACGTCGTCGATGCCGCCAACCATATAGAAGGCGCCTTCGGGCAGGTGATCATATTCGCCAGCCACAACAGCTTTGAACGACGCGATTGTCTCTTCCAGCTGAACCTGAACACCATCAGAGCCAGTGAACACTTTGGCAACGTCGAAAGGTTGCGACAAGAAGCGTTCAATCTTACGAGCACGTGCGACGGCCAGTTTGTCTTCTTCTGACAGTTCGTCCATGCCCAGAATGGCAATGATGTCCTGCAAAGATTTGTAACGCTGCAAGATTTGCTGAACGTCAGACGCCACTTTGTAGTGCTCGTCGCCGATGATCAGCGGATCCAGAAGACGCGAAGTCGAACCCAGTGGGTCTACAGCAGGGTAGATACCCTTTTCTGAAATCGCACGATCCAGAACGGTTGTCGCATCAAGGTGCGCAAACGATGTCGCTGGTGCAGGGTCGGTAAGGTCATCTGCAGGCACGTAAACGGCTTGCACAGACGTAATCGAACCAGCTTTGGTTGATGTAATACGCTCTTGCATGGCACCCATGTCAGTCGCCAGTGTTGGCTGATAGCCCACCGCCGAAGGAATACGACCCAACAGAGCGGAAACTTCCGAACCAGCTTGGGTAAAGCGGAAGATGTTGTCCACGAAGAACAGAACGTCTGCACCGGTTTCGTCACGGAATTGTTCCGCAAGTGTCAGACCCGATAGGGCCACACGCATACGCGCACCGGGAGGCTCGTTCATCTGGCCATAGACCAGCGCAATTTTCGATTCAGGCAGGTTATCAGGAACGATAACACCAGATTCGATCATCTCATGGTACAGGTCGTTGCCTTCACGGGTCCGTTCACCCACACCCGCGAATACAGATACACCAGAGTGCACTTTCGCGATGTTGTTGATGAGTTCCATGATGAGAACAGTTTTGCCAACACCAGCACCACCGAACAAACCAATTTTACCACCTTTTGTGTAAGGCGCCAAAAGATCGATAACTTTAATACCAGTGGTCAGAATTTCAGTCGCGGTGGACTGTTCTTCGAATGCTGGTGCATCGCCGTGAATGGGGCGAGTACCGGTTGCGTCAACCGGACCTTTTTCGTCAACCGGGTCGCCGGTCACGTTCATGATCCGGCCCAAAGTACCTGTTCCGACTGGAACGGCGATTGGGACGCCAGTGTCTTCTACCGACTGTCCGCGAACCAAACCTTCGGTCGCGTCCATCGCGATTGTACGGACGATGTTTTCACCAAGGTGCTGGGCTACTTCCAGAACCAGTTTCTTACCGTTGTTTTCTGTGGTCAGTGCGTTGAGAATTTGTGGCAGATCATCCTCGAACTGCACGTCCACAACGGCGCCAATGACAGCAGTCACTTTGCCTTTTGCGTTTGCCATGTTTCGTCTCCGGTTCTTAGAGCGCTTCAGCGCCCGAGATAATTTCAATAAGCTCGTTGGTGATCACAGCCTGACGCGAGCGGTTATACTGGATGGTCAGTTTGTCGATCATGTCGCCAGCGTTGCGGGTCGCGTTGTCCATTGCAGACATCCGTGAGCCCTGCTCCGACGCACCATTTTCCAGCAGCGCTGCAAAAATCTGAGTAGCGACACCGCGCGGCAGCAGATCAGCCAGAATGGCCTCTTCGCTAGGCTCGTAGTCGTACAAAGTGCTTGCGCCATCGTCTTCGGCTTCGTCAAACGACGCCGGGATGATTTGCTGAGCGGTGGGGATCTGGGTCACAACGTTGACGAACTTCGAAAAGAAGATCGTACAAACATCAAACTCTTCACCGTCAAAGCGGGTTAGCAGATCGCGCGCTATGTCCTGCGCGTTTTCATAACCAACACGTTTCACTTCGGTCAGGTCAACGTGACCCACAAAGTTTTCGCCCAGATCACGTTTGATGCTGTCGCGGCCCTTTTTGCCAACTGTGATAACTTTCACTGTTTTGCCTTGTGCGAGCAACTCCTGAGCTCGTGCACGGCCAAGTTTGGCAATGTTCGAGTTGAAACCGCCACACAGACCGCGTTCCGCCGTCATTATGACCAGAAGATGTACGTCATCTTTGCCCGTACCGCCAAGCAGTTTGGGCGCAGAGGCCGATCCACCAACCGAAGAAGCCAGCCCACCCATCACGGCGTTGAACCGTTCAGTGTAGGGACGTGACTGCTCCGCAGCTTCTTGCGCGCGGCGAAGTTTCGCCGCGGCAACCATTTGCATGGCTTTTGTGATCTTTCGAGTGTTTTTGACACTCTCGATCCTGTTTTTTAGGTCCTTGAGATTTGGCATCTGTCAGACCCCTTACGCGAAATCAGCGGCGTATTCGTCGAGTGCTGCTTTCACTTTATCTGCGGCGTCGCCTTTGATCTTTGGATCTTCGTCTGTGATCCACTGAAGCAAGTCAGCGTGCTTGCCGCGCAGGTGCTGCAGCAGACCAGTTTCAAAACGGCCCACATCCGACACTTCGATTTTATCGAGGTAGCCGTTCACGCCAGCAAAGATAACGCAGACGATTTCCGAGTTGGTCAGCGGCGAGTATTGCGCCTGCTTCATCAGCTCGGTCAAACGTGCACCACGGTTCAGCAGCTGCTGAGTAGCGGCATCAAGATCGGACCCAAACTGAGCAAACGCAGCCATCTCGCGATACTGAGCCAACGACAGTTTCACCGGACCAGCCACCGACGACATCGCAGATGTCTGAGCCGAAGAGCCAACGCGCGACACCGACAGACCGGTGTTCACAGCAGGACGAATACCTTGGTAGAACAATTCGGTTTCCAGGAATATCTGGCCGTCGGTGATCGAAATCACGTTGGTTGGAATAAACGCGGAAACGTCACCACCTTGGGTTTCGATCACTGGCAGCGCTGTCAGCGAGCCTGCACCGTAATCTTCGTTCAGCTTGGCCGAACGCTCCAGAAGGCGCGAGTGGAGATAGAAAACGTCACCAGGATATGCTTCACGTCCGGGTGGACGACGCAACAACAGAGACATTTGACGATAAGACACAGCTTGCTTCGACAAATCATCATAGATGATCAAAGCGTGGCGGCCGTTGTCGCGGAAGAATTCTGCCATCGCGGTCGCGGCGTATGGTGCCAGGAACTGCATTGGGGCTGGCTCGGAAGCGGTCGCAGCAACAACGATCGAGTATTCGATGGCGCCAGATTCTTCGAGCTTTTTAACCAACTGAGCAACGGTCGAACGCTTTTGACCGATCGCAACGTACACACAGTACAGTTTCTTGCTCTCGTCGTCGCCAGCGGCTTCGTTGTAGGATTTCTGGTTCAGGATCGCGTCCAAAGCCACAGCGGTTTTACCGGTTTGACGGTCACCAATGATCAGCTCGCGCTGGCCACGGCCAATCGGGATCATCGCGTCAACTGATTTGAGGCCGGTTGCCATCGGTTCGTGAACCGATTTACGCGGGATGATGCCCGGTGCTTTCACGTCGGCGACACCGCGCTCGGTGGACTCGATAGGGCCTTTGCCGTCAATCGGGTTACCCAAGCCGTCCACAACGCGACCCAGCAGACCGTTGCCAATTGGCACATCCACGATCGAGTTGGTGCGCTTGACTGTGTCACCTTCTTTAATGTCGCGGTCAGACCCAAAGATAACAACACCCACGTTGTCGGCTTCGAGGTTCAGGGCCATGCCCTGGATACCACCAGGAAATTCGACCATTTCACCGGCTTGTACATTGTCCAGACCGTAGACGCGCGCGATACCGTCACCGACGCTAAGCACACGGCCAACCTCGGCCACTTCGGCGTCTTGGCCAAAGTTCTTGATCTGGTCCTTAAGGATCGCAGAAATTTCGGCTGCTTGGATACCCATTATCCGACCTCTTTCATTGCATTCTGGAGGGAAGAGAGCTTGGAGGCGATCGACGTATCGATCATCTTCGAGCCCACCTTAACGACAAGACCGCCGATGAGGGATTCATCAACGGTCGCATTGATTATGACATCTTTACCCACGCGGGCCGTCAATGTCTTTGAAAGCTTTTCGCTCTGAGTCTTGGTCAGGGCTTTGGCGGAAACCACATCTGCGGTGACCTCGCCCTTCTCTTCAGCGATCATTGCACGCAGCTGAACAACCAGCTGCGGCAGAACAAACAGGCGGCGCTTCTCAGCCATCAGGCTAAGAGTATTCTTCAGTATCACCTGAAGGCCCATTTTGTCTGCGATACCCGCAATGGCCTTTCCCTGAACTTCGCGGGTATAGACCGGCGAAGTAATCAGGTCGCGCAAATCTGCGCTGTCGGCCAGTGCGGAACTCAGGTCATCAAGACCACCTTCCAGATCGGAAAGCGTCTTGGTCTCTTTTGCGATCTCAAAGACCGCAGTGGCATAGCGTTCAGCAATGCCGGAGGAGATCGAAGCTGGTTCGGACACGTCCACCCTTCCGCGTTTTGGTCCCAAATTCGGCATACCATTGTATGCATCCATCAGGGACGTTTCATCGCCCCGCCGAAACGGAGCAGTAAAATCCGGTGTGGATGTAACAGAGGGAAGGCCACCTAGCAACATAGTTTGAACTTTTCCTCAAACTCTGAAAACCCCTTATTTCTAAGGTGTTGACGCAGGTGCGACCCTTTGCCTGCGATAGGGGCAGAAAAAAATGCCTGTGAAATCCATCATTTTCGCGATTCCCGGCTTGGAATCCGACACTAAAGGTGGCCCAATCGACCGGCTGATCGATCCAGTTCAGGCGCAAATGAATGGTTTTAGAAGATGGCTGGAAACTGCTTTCAGGTCGAACAGACAAAGCGAAATCATACCGGTGCGACTCCCGGCTTTGGAGCCAATACTCCCAACGGCTTCTTCACTGCGTCCCGCAAACCCGGCCCAGTTGGTGCATGTACGCGTTTGCTGGCCTCGACCATCAGGACGCCTCCAGCCATCACCGGTGATACAGTCTTACCGATACTTTCCCAGAACTGCCCGGTTTTGCGCCAAAACCGTTTGTGCGATGGCGGCTGAAACAACGTGGTGCGGTGGCGCTCTGGCATGAACCCGTGTTTACGCAACTGCGCCTCAAGTTGCCCTGTTGTGTAAGGGCGACCATACCCAAACGGGGTTTTATCGCTACTGGCCCACATGCCGGCGCGATGCGGCACTACAAACAACGCCCGGCCGCCCGGTCCAAGTGCGCGAAAAGCCTCGTCCAGCAAATCCGCCGGACGCTCGCAAGTCTCAAGCCCATGCATCATCACCAGTCGGTCTACACGTCCGGTTTCCAACGGCCAGATGGTCTCTTCGCTGAGCACCGAAACATTCGCCATCCCCGCAGGCCAGGGCATCACCCCTTGAGGCGCAGGCATCAGGCCGATCACACGGCGGGCTTCGGCCAGATAAGGGCGTAACAAGGGCACCGCAAAACCGTAACCCACGACAGTTTGCCCCTTGGCTTCGGGCCAGAGTTCCAGCATTTCGTTACGGACAGCCCTCTGAGCCGCGCGCCCCAAAGTGCTGCGATAATAGAAGTTTCGTAAATCCTGCACATCAAGATGCATTGCAACCGCCCGTATGATCGGCAAAGCTGATCCCAACATAACAACGAAAAAGCAAAAATCCATGCCTCTTGAGATCATCACCCTGCCCTGCCTGTCGGACAACTACAGTTTTCTCATTCACGATGGCGCCAGCGGCGAAACGGCGGTTGTCGATGTTCCTGAGGCCAGCGTGATTTCCGCCGCACTACAGCAAAGAGGCTGGACCCTTAGTCACGTCTTTCTGACACATCATCACTGGGACCATATTGATGGGCTCGGTGACCTTCTGGCAAACCATCCTGCGCAAGTGGTTGGCGCCAAGGCTGATGCCCACAGGCTGCCTCCGTTGGACCTCGAAGTGTCGGAGGGCGATCGTTTCTTCCTTGGAGGTGAAATCGTCGAAGTTCTGGACGTCTCAGGGCATACTGTCGGGCATATCGCGTTTTACCTTCCGGAAACTGGCGCAGTCTTCACTGCCGATAGCCTGATGGCCTTGGGCTGTGGACGCCTGTTTGAAGGCGACCCGGACATGATGTGGACCAGCCTTTCCAAACTTGCGGCCCTTCCTGCGAACACAATCGTATGTTCCGGCCATGAATACACCGAAGCCAATGCGCGGTTTGCTGTGACCATAGATCCGGACAATTCCGCCTTGCAAACCCGGATCGAAGATATCGCTGCAGCGCGCGCAGAAGATCGCCCGACTGTACCATCGATTCTGTCCGACGAACTGGCCACAAACCCGTTCTTGCGAGGCGCAGATCCTGCCATCCAGGCCCATCTGAACATGCAAGGCGCAGACCCAGCGCGCGTATTTGAAGAAATTCGCAAGCGCAAAGACAACTTCTAGGAGCTCCTTTTTCTCCAAAATCACACCTAATCCGGTAAAAGTGATGAGAAAAATGCAGAAAGTCCTTGAAGAGCGGCCAAGATAGACCAAACTTTAATACCAAGAGGCCATGGTTGTTTGGGGTCTCGTGCCCTCCGCAACCCAAAATCAGAAGGAGCACATGAGCAGTGCCTTCATTTTCAACGACTTTGGAACACGCAATCCATGCGGCATTGGCACAAGCCAATGAACGCCGACATGAATTCGCGACCCTGGAACATCTTCTTCTGGCTCTGCTCGAGGAACCTGATGCCGTGCGCGTGCTACGCGCCTGTAGTGTCGACTTAGACGTGCTGCGCGCGGAACTGGTGGGATTCATTGAAGACGATCTGTCAAACTTGGTGACTGACATCGAAGGGTCCGAGGCCGTTCCAACAGCTGCCTTCCAGCGGGTGATCCAACGCGCCGCAATCCATGTACAGTCGTCGGGTCGCAACGAGGTTACGGGCGCCAACGTTCTGGTGGCTATTTTCGCCGAGCGGGAATCCAATGCGGCCTATTTCCTGCAAGAGCAGGATATGACCCGCTATGACGCAGTTAACTATATCGCGCACGGTGTTGCCAAGGATCCCGCCTTTGGCGAGGCGCGTCCGGTATCTGGCGCAGAATTCGAAGACGAACAAACCGTCGATGCCACCGAAGCCGAAGCGAAGGAAACCGCGCTGGGTAAATACTGCGTCGACCTGAACGAAAAGGCGCGCAAGGGTGACATTGATCCGTTGATCGGGCGCGATTCCGAGGTTGAGCGCTGTATTCAAGTGCTATGCCGCCGACGTAAAAACAATCCGCTTTTGGTGGGCGACCCCGGTGTTGGTAAAACCGCCATCGCCGAAGGTCTCGCGCATCAAATCGTCAAGGGGGATACCCCCGAAGTTCTGGCCAATACCACGATCTTTTCTTTGGATATGGGCGCGCTTCTGGCCGGAACACGCTATCGCGGCGACTTTGAAGAGCGTCTGAAAGCCGTTGTCACCGAATTGGAAGAACATCCCGATGGCGTGCTGTTCATCGATGAAATCCACACGGTGATTGGCGCTGGCGCCACCTCGGGCGGTGCGATGGATGCGTCAAACCTGCTGAAACCTGCACTGCAAGGTGGCAAACTGCGCACCATGGGGTCAACCACCTACAAGGAATTCCGTCAGCACTTTGAAAAGGACCGCGCACTGTCACGCCGGTTCCAGAAGATCGACGTCAAAGAGCCGTCTGTCGAAGACACCATCAAGATCCTTAAAGGCCTGAAACCTTACTTCGAAGAACATCACAGCGTGAAATTCACGGCCGAGGCGATCAAGATCGCGGTCGAGCTGTCGGCGCGCTACATGAATGATCGCAAGCTGCCCGACAAAGCGATCGATGTGATAGATGAGGCTGGCGCAGCTCAGCATTTGGTTCCAATCTCGAAGCGCCGCAAAACCATCGGCGTGAAAGAGATCGAAGCCGTGGTGGCTAAGATTGCGCGGATTCCGCCGAAAAATGTCTCCAAAGGCGACGCGGAGGTTTTGAAAGACCTTGAACGTTCACTTAAGCGAGTGGTGTTTGGTCAGGATGATGCCATCGATGCGCTGTCCGGCGCGATCAAGCTGGCGCGGGCGGGCTTGCGAGAGCCCGAAAAGCCCATTGGCAACTATCTGTTTGCCGGACCAACCGGAGTCGGCAAGACCGAAGTCGCCAAACAGTTGGCAGACTCGCTTGGGGTTGAACTGCTGCGGTTCGACATGTCGGAATACATGGAGAAACACGCCGTTTCCCGCCTGATCGGTGCGCCTCCGGGCTATGTCGGGTTCGACCAAGGTGGACAGCTGACCGATGGTGTCGACCAGCATCCACACTGTGTGCTGTTGCTTGATGAAATGGAAAAGGCACACCCGGATGTCTACAACATCCTGTTGCAGGTGATGGACCACGGGTCTTTAACCGATCACAACGGTCGCACGGTAGATTTCCGTAACGTGATCCTGATCATGACCTCAAATGCCGGGGCCACAGAGCAGGCGAAATCTGCAATCGGATTTGGCCGCGACCGTCGTGAGGGAGAAGACACCGCCGCGATAGAACGCACTTTCACGCCAGAATTTCGCAACCGTCTCGATGCCGTGATTTCTTTCGCACCGCTGTCGAAAAAGGTCATCATGCGAGTGGTTGAAAAGTTCGTTTTGCAACTCGAAGCGCAGTTGATGGATCGAAATGTGACTATTGAACTGACCCCAAAGGCTGCTGCTTGGCTGGGAGATAAAGGATATGACGATAAAATGGGCGCTCGCCCTCTAGCCAGAGTCATTCAAGAACACATCAAAAAGCCTCTGGCTGAGGAGTTGCTGTTTGGCAAGCTCATCAAGGGCGGCGTCGTCAAAGTCGCGGTGAAGGATGGCGAACTTAAACTGGAACTCAGCGGTCCGGACAAACCGAGGATCACGGGCGACAAGCCACCGTTGCTTACAGCGGAATGATCCTTCGCATCTTAGGCCTGATTTTCGCGCTCGCAGCCTGTCCCGTTGCGAGCGCGCCAATTTTAGAACACCCCTTAGACTGTGTTTTGGGCGAAACCTGCTATATTCAGAACTATGTCGACGCGGACCCTTCGGCCGACTGGTTGGATTTTGCCTGTGGCAAACTTACCTACGAAGGCCACAAGGGTACCGATTTCACCCTGTATACTCTGAAAGACATGCAAAACGGCGTCAATGTTTTGGCTGCATCTGGTGGCATTGTGACAGGTGTCCGGGACGGGATGCCCGACGTCGCAATCACCAAGGACACTTTGGATTCGGTGAAAGGCCGCGAATGTGGCAACGGTGTTGCGATTGATCATGGGGAAGGTTGGGTCACCCAGTATTGCCACATGAAACTGGGCAGCATTGCCGTGCAAAAGGGGCAAAAGGTCAGAACCGGAGATCCCTTAGGGCGCGTAGGTCTCAGCGGTAAAACTCAGTTTCCGCACTTGCATATCTCGCTGCGTCACAAAGGTCAGGTGGTTGATCCCTTTACCCCAGCGGGCGCTGACGGAACCTGCAAAATCGTACCCGAAGACACTTTGTGGAAAAACCCACCCGCCTATGTTGCTGGTGGCATTCTACGATTGGGCTTCGACACCAAAGTCCCGGCCTTTGACGAGGTAAAATCAGGAGCGGCAGGAACTGTAACCTTGTCAAGTTCCGCTCCTGCCTTGGTACTTTATGTGCACGGCTTTGGCAGCCAGGCCGGAGATAAAATTCAGTTTACGATGTCCGGTCCAAATGGGTTTTCGCTTACCCATGAAACGGCGATCAGCAAACCCAAAGCTCTGTATATGCAGGCCGCGGGTAAAAAACGCCGAACCCCCACGTGGGCGGCAGGAGAGTATGTTGGGACTGTGACCATTGTACGGGATGACAAAATCTACGATCAAAGCCAGCTTAGCCTTACCGTAAATTGATGTCTTGACGGGGCCGCGTGGCTCGGAAACATTCAACAAATAACGACCACCTGGGTGCCCAAATGTCAGATTTCATTGCCAGCCTAGAAGCCATAGTAGGTGTCGACCATGTCTTGAGCGGAGATGCGGCACGTGAAAAATACGACCATGGATGGCTGCCGCAGTATAAAGGTCGCTCGCAAGCCGTCGTCCGCCCGGCCTCAACCGACGAAGTGTCGCGCATCCTGTCTCTGGCCAACACCGCAAAGGTCCCAGTGATCCCAATGGGCGGCAACACCGGTCTGACCGGTGCCACTATGGCAGTCCCGGATCTGAATGCGATCATTCTGACGGTTGAGCGCATGAATCGTATTCTTGAGATCAAACCTCAATCTCACGTCATCCGGGTTGAAGCCGGAGCCATTCTGGACGACATACGCGCCGCAGCCGAAGCTGAGGACTTGTGCTTTCCACTGGTTTTTGGCGCACGGGGCAGTTGCCGGATTGGCGGAAATCTGGCAACCAATGCCGGTGGATCGAACGTTTTAAAATATGGTAATACACGCGACCTTTGCCTCGGACTTGAGGTCGTTTTGGCGGACGGACGCGTCATGAACCTGATGAGCGAATTGCATAAAGACAACACAGGGTATGATCTGAAAAACCTATTCATCGGTGCCGAAGGCACGTTGGGCGTTATCACAGCAGCGGTGCTGAAACTGGTCCCACTACCGGTGGAATATGCCACAGCCATGATCGCCATGGATCACGTTGAAGATGCCCTTGGATTGCTGAACACTCTTGATCGGCTTAGTGGGGGCGCTGTTGAAGCCTTTGAGTTCATGCCCAAATCCTATTGCGATTTATTGCCCTCGGCCTTGCCAAATCTGCAACCGGTCTTTGATCCTGTGCCCGAAGTTACCATTCTGGTGGAACTTGGCGCGACATCCGAGCGCGATCGCCGGTTCCTGACCGAGATGTTGGAAAACGCCCTAATGGGCTTGATACAAGAAGGTCGAGTGACAGATGCGGTGGTGGCCCAAAATGAATCCCAGCGCGCTGAGATGTGGTTGCGGCGTGAGTCGACCTTTGAGGTCGCTGGACAAAAGGGCCGGACATTGGACACCGATGTCGCTTTGCCTTTGGAAAAGCTCCCCCTTTTCCTGTCGCGCGCCAATGCAGAAACCGCACAGGCTGCACCGGGGTCCGAGCCAATTTACATAGCCCATTTGGGGGATGGGAACGTGCATTACTCACTTTGGATGGACAATCATGACCCCGCTTCACACGACCGTATAGTCGAAGTCATCGAGGACATCGTTGACGATCTTGGCGGCAGCTTTAGTGCGGAACATGGCATTGGGCTGATGAAGCTGCCAACCATGGCGCGACGCAAAGACCCTGTGGCGCTTGAAGTTATGCGCGGGATAAAGCGCCAGCTTGATCCCAATGCCATTATGAACCCCGGTAAACTTTTACCAGACGAGACCTAGCGTTCAGTCAGTTTGATCTCAATACGGCGATTCTTGGCACGCGCTTCGGGTGTGTCGGCCGGGTCAAGCGGTTGGAACTCGCCGAAGCCGTTGGCCGAAAGTCGGCCTGGCGGGATGCCCAATGGGCCTGACATATAACGTACAACGGACAGGGCGCGCCCTTGGCTCAATTCCCAATTGTCGGAATATTTCCCCGCACTGAAAAACGCCTGATTGTCGGTGTGTCCGTCAACACGAATAATCCAGTCGATGCTGTCCGGAATATCGTTGGAAACACGTTTCAGGATATCGGCCACTTTGGCAATCTCGCCCTGACCTTGCGCGGAAAGATCGGCGCGACCTACGTCAAACAGTACCTCTGACGAAAACACAAACCGATCGCCGACAATGCGAACGCCGTCCTGATCGGCCAGCACCTCGCGCAAACGCCCAAAAAACTCGGACCGGAACTTCTGTAAATCTTTGGCCTCTGCCTCAAGTCGAATCCGCTCGGCCTCTTCGAGCTCGCGGCGCTTTCGTTCTTCTACGGCTGCTCGCGCCAAGGCGGTGTTCAAATCACTGCCAAGACTCTGAAGTTGCACCTGCGCAGCCGCATCGCGTTCCTTGGCATCATCCAATATCGCCTGCAAACCCGAAAGCTGAGTGCGCAAGGCCCCGACCTGTTGGTTGAGCAATGCCACTTCACGCAAGCTTTCCGCAGATTTTGCCTGCTCTTCGGACAGCGCCGTGTTGGCTGCCGCCAAAAGCGCCTCTCGTTCATCGGCCGCCGTGAGCGCCGTATCTGCATCTTGCTCGGCCGCAAGCTTGGCGGCCAAAGCAGCGGCAAGCGCTTCTCGAACTTGTTCGGCGTCTCCGATCTGGGCCTCGGCGGCAATGCGCGCCGCGATTGCCGCAGCCAGTTGCTCTTCCACTGCTTGAATGGTCGCCTGCAGGCGTTCTTTGTCATCCGTAATCTCGGCCAAGTCACCTTGCGCGCCCAGCAACATGGCCTGCGCCGCGTCCAATTCTGCTTGCGTGCTCTGCAAGGTAGTCTGGTTGCCAGCCAATTTCGTTTGCGTACCTTCCAGAGCTGTCCGAGCGGCTTCAAGCGCTGCGGCAGTTCGTGCCAAATCAGCTTGTGAAGCTTCGCCAGACAAAAGTGCCGCGGCCAGTTTCGCGGTCAAATCATCCCTTGCCGTTTCGGCTGCCGCCAACATGGTCAACGTATCTTCGGCGCGCTGACGTTGCTCTTCAAGCGCCAGTGTCATCGCCGTCAGTTCCGCATCCGCATCCTGAAGACGGGCGCGCAAAGCCTCGGCAGCAGCGGCTTCGGCAAGACGGGCCATCTCCTCATCCGACAGTTCATTTTCTAGATCGGTAACCCGGGTGTTCAACGCAGAATTTGCCGCATTCTGTTCGGCCGCTTGCAGGTTCAAGTCAGCGATCAGTGCCTCAAGCGCTTCGCGTTTGGCCGCAGAAAGCCGCGCCACTTCACTTTGAGCGTCAATCTCTCCGCGTGCGGTTGCCAGTGCCAGATTGAGCGCCTCTTGTTGACTCAACAACTCTTCGCGGACGGCTTCCAACCCGGTGATCGCGTTCAAAGCCCTTGATTTTTCAGACAACAAAGTCGCGACTTGCGCCTCAAAACTGGTGATCCTTGTGCGTGCGGCGGCCAAGTCACCTTCGCGCGTGGCCAAGTCCGAAGTTAGTGTTGCAATGATAGCCGACTGGCGTTCAGCCTCGGCATGCTCATCGTCCAACGTGGCACGCAGCCCGCCCACTTGGGTCTCCAGATTTGCTGTTTTGTCCTGTTCGAGCCCAAGAGCCTGCGCTAATGCAGCCACCTCAGACGACAGCGTATCCAGCTCGCTTTCCTGTCCGGTGATGGTTTCGCGCAGGACGAATTGCACCACCATAAAAATGGTCAAAACGAACATCAGCACCAACAAAAGACCCGTCATCGCGTCCACGAAACCAGGCCAGATCGATGCCTGAAACCTTTGGCCTGTGCGCCGTGACAGGGCCATGGGTCAGCCCTCCCCGCCCATGTCCGCGGGATTGGTCGAGGGGGCAGACAATTGACGCAATTGCTTGGTCAATGCGGCAAGGTCCGTGCGCAATTCAGCCATACTTTCCTGACGGCCTGCGGAAATTTCTTCCAGAATGCGCAGCATTTGGACGTCGATGGACCGCAGACGCATTCGGCTTTCCGCGTCGATACCGCCTTCGCTTTCCTGACGCATTTCCAGCGCATGGATCAACCGCTCTTGCCCTTCCGCCACCCGCAACAAGGCTTGGGTTGTCGGGGCTTGGGCTTCCATACGATCGGTCATGGTTTCAAGCGCGTCAGCAAGCCGACCTAGCTTGTCGTCCACTACCGCCCGGCTGTCGGCATTCTGAACGAACATCGTATGCAAGGCTTCCATCTGCTGGGTCATATGATCCAGCACATTGGCAATGGCGGATTGCTCGATCCCGACGTCGCTGTCTCCGGACGAAAAACTGACCCGTGTGATGGTGCTGAGCCATTCTTCCAGTTCGCGGTAGAACCGGTTTTGGCCATGACCAGCGAACAGCTCAAGCAGGCCGACAATCAATGATCCGGCCAAACCCAAAAGTGACGACGCAAACGCTACGCCCATGCCGCCTAACTGGGCCTCAAGCCCAGTCATCAACCGCGTAAAGACGTCGATCCCGCCTTCGCCTTCCTGGGGGGCAAGGCTGCGGATGGTGTCAATAAGCGCGGGAACAGTGGTGGCGAGGCCATAGAATGTTCCCAAAAGTCCCAGAAAAATCAACAAGTTGACAAGGTATCGAGTGATTTCACGTCCCTCATCGATACGGGTTGCCACTGAATCCAAAATGGATCGTGTCGAAGTTGTACCAATTTGGCTACGTGCAGCGCGCGACCCCAACAGCGCAGCCAAGGGCGCCAGCAGAGAGGGGGCAGTCGACATGTCGATGCCGTCGCGTTCCATCGCGAAATTTTCGATCCATTTCACTGATGAAATTAGAGAGAACACCTGTCCAAAACAGGCCAGAACACCAATCAGGAAAACGAAAACAATAAACCCATTCAAATACGGGTTTGCCTGAAACACCGGCAGCACGCTGGGCAGGGCGAAATAGCACAGCACCCCGGTCAGCCCCAACACGATCAGCATCAGCAGAATCTGGCGGACCGGGTGAGAGAAATACGGCTCGACTTTGCGGTCTGGCTCGTCCATCTGGACAGCTCCTGACACATTGTTTTTTCTGTGCTTACCCTACTGGGTCATATCGCATGTGCCAAGGCCCTATGACCGCACAGAACGAGCGCTTTGGGAAACAGGCCTTCAGCCAGTTGTCAGCGCCTTAACCCGCGCCGAAAGCCAATCAAGGTCATCATCCTCAATTCCCAACTCCCACAGGTGTGACGCTGTGTTGTGCAGATAGTCTGTGTTGGGCCCTCGCCCGCCGACGGCAGTGGCAATAATCCGGGCCTGTTCTTCCAGATCAAGATGGCAATATTGCACGTGCTGCGGATCGATCACATAGGTCACCGCCTCGACCCGGCGGCCATCAGCAAGATCAATATCCAGCATTTTTTCGAGGTAGGCGGAAGAAATCAATTCGCGTTCCCGCAAATAATCCAGCGTTTTCGCCTCGTGGCCCTCTTCGACCAACAACGCCACGCCCTGACAATGGGCATCGCTTTGGGCGTCCAGCGCTAACACCAGTCCAGGGTCGTTCTCTGTCCCGCGATGATGGATCGAGCGCATACAAAAGCTGCGATGCCAACCGGGCAAAGTCGCCACGCTTTGTTCACGATACTCAAAGCCCGGATTCCACAGCAGCGAGCCGTAGCCAAATACCCACATTGTCATGTCTCTGGTCCTTGCGGTTTTGCGCCGTTAAACACCAATCACGACTTAGGGAAAAGGGCCCAGCCGATGAAACGTCTTCTTATTGTCATTCTGGTCGCTGCCTTTGGCTGGTCGGCCTATTGGTTCGTCGGGGCAACGGGTGCAAAGTCCGGGTTTGTGGCATGGTTTGACGCTCGCCAATCCGAAGGCTGGCAGGCTGAAGTTTCCGATATTTCCGTAAACGGCTTTCCCAATCGGTTTGACACCACATTCTCAGACCTGGCACTGGCCGATCCGGAAACGGGCGTGGCCTGGCAATCCCCGTTCTTTCAGCTATTTGCGCTCAGCTACAAACCCAACCACGTAATTGCGGTTTGGCCCCACGAACAAACCCTCGCCTTTCCCGATCAGACTTTGCAGATCGCCAGCAGCGATATGAAGGCGTCATTGGTTTTGGGCGCAGATACATCCTTGCCGTTAGAGCGTGCAAACCTCGCAATCGAAAAGCTGGCTGTTCAGTCTACGATAGATTGGCAATTGGCGGCAGACACGCTGCGGCTGGCTCTGCACAAACAACCCGAAGAAAAAAACATCTATCGTCTTGCCTTGGTTGCCGAAGGTTTCGCGCCGCCCATTTCTTACAATTTGCTGTCAGGACAATCTTTACCCCAAACCCTCAAAACCGTTCAGGCGGACCTGCTGGTAGGGTTCGATGCCTCCTGGGACCGCCATGCGCTGGAAGATGCGCGCCCTCAGCCAACTTCCGTCGAGATCACCAATGCACAAATCGCCTGGGGCAATCTTGATCTGCAGGCCACGGGCCATGTGAGCGTCGACAACACAGGATATCCCACCGGGGAAATCACTATACGAGCCACCAATTGGCGCGAGATTATCTCGGTGGCCCGTAGTTCGGATCAAATACCAGCAAGTGTGCTTGATGCGATTGAACAGGGTTTGGAATTGCTGGCCGGTATTTCGGGCAACCCCAGAACCCTCGATATTCCGCTCAATTTCAAAAGTGGTACAATCCGGATTGGCCCAATCCCCATCGCACCCGCACCTCGCCTGGTTTTACGCTAGCGGCAGTAAGAACCGCCGCGATGTTTGGCGACATCAAAGTGGAAATGATCTTTGTGATAGCGATCAGCCTTGGGGCCGAGAACTGTTCCAAACGGTCCGCAGGCTTCTTTGTGCATCTTTTTGAGGATGCGCCCCTTTTTTCCGCGGCTCCAGTCATTCAGGACCGAGATGGTGTTGCCATTTTTGAGTTCAAAGCCAGAGATATCGATGGCGCGCCCCTTGCCGTGCTCCGAAATCTTGGCACCGGGACGTGAATTGCGGGTCCGGCAAGAATAGCCTGCCGCCACTTTCAGCTCAACAACGCCACCACCATACCGACCAACGGATTTATCCATCCCGCCTTCGACCCATTTTTTCAAAGCTTTGGCGGTGTCGCATTCCATCACCACAGGCTGACTTAGTGTGACCCCCGACACAGAATAGAGTTTGATGGCGCCTTTTTTGATCCCGCAACCGTTCAGCTTTCCCGGAACCTTACCGACTTTGGCCCCCTTAAGCTTGCGGTCTTTGCAGACTTTGCCGATGCCTGAGTCTTTGGTGCCTTTGCGCCGGGCTGAAACGATGGGTTCAGCGTCTCGCGCGGGAGCCACAGCAGAGCGCGCTGAATTCATCTGGGGTTGGGCTGCGGGTTTAGGCGCCGTTTGTTTTGGCGTTGCGACGACCGCAGTGGTAGCGGCGCCGGCCATTTGCGCCCGACGCTGCACAGCATAAGAGCGTTTCTTGGGGCGTAACGATCTTTCAGGGGCGAGGCTGGGCAGTGCTGCGGGAAATACATCTTCGCGCGCGACGGGTCGCCGTGAAGACGCTGGCGCGTTGGCCTGCGCAACAGAGGTCAGCAGCAAAACTACAATACCAGCCCAGCGGATCACGGCTTCTTCGCACCGCGCCCAAAATCTGGCGCGTCGGTGTCCTGTCCGGCCTCAATGATACCGCGACGGATTGCACGTGTGTGGGTGAAGTAGTCAAACAAGTGATCGCCATCACCAGTCCGAATGGCGCGCTGCAGGGCAAACAATTCTTCGGTAAACCGCCCAAGAATTTCCAACGTGGCCTCTTTGTTATTCAAGAACACGTCTCGCCACATCGTCGGGTCAGAGGCCGCGATACGGGTAAAGTCGCGAAATCCCGCAGCCGAGTATTTGATAACTTCACTGTCAGTCACCCGGCGCAGATCATCGGCGACGCCAACCATCGTATAGGCAATCAGGTGAGGCGCATGTGATGTAACAGCCAACACCAGATCATGGTGATCGGCATCCATCTGGTCGACATTGGCCCCCATGCCCTCCCAAAGAGAGCGCAACCGCGCCACCGCTTCAGCATCTGTGTCGTCATCCGCCGGAACCACAATACACCAACGGTTGTCATAAAGTTCGGCAAACCCGGATTGCGGCCCCGAATGCTCAGTCCCTGCCAGTGGGTGCGCAGGTACAAAATGCACAGCCTCAGGCAAATGCGGTGCAACGGCATCAATCACTGCGCGTTTGACCGAGCCCACGTCAGATACGGTTGCACCGGGCTTCAAGACCGGTGAGATCTCTTGCGCCACACCGCCCATTGCGCCGACCGGCACGCAGAGAACCACCAGATCAGCGCCTTCAGCAGCCTCGGCGGCACTTTCGCAAACCCGATCACAAAGGCCGATTTTGCGCGCGGTGTCGCGGGTCTCCTGCGACCGAGCATAACCCGTAACTTCCCCTGCCAGACCAGCCCGTTTGATCGCCCAGAACATGGACGACGCGATCAGGCCCAGCCCAATCAGTGCAACGCGCCCGTAGACAGGTTTTGTCATCGTGCACCACCTTTAAACTGTCCGACGGCATGGGCCACCCGGCGACAGCTTGCCTCGTCGCCCACAGTAATCCGCAGACAATTGGGTAGACCGTATCCGGTTACACGCCGAACCAGCAGCCCTTGAGATTTTAGGTAATCATCGCAGGCCTCCGCTTCGGCCTGATCCACAAAGCGCGCCAGAATGAAGTTCGCACAAGACGTATCCGATGGCACACCCAATTCAGCCAAAGCTTCGGCCAACCAGGCGCGCATTCGTGCGTTGTCAGCGCGGCATTTCGCAACAAATGCCTGATCGCGCATGGCCGCTTCTGCTACGGAAAGCTGAACAGTCGATAAATTGAACGGCTGACGCACTCGGTTGAGCACATCAATCATCGCTTGCGGGCCATAGCCCCAGCCGATGCGCAAACCGCCCAATCCGTATATTTTTGAGAAAGTCCGGGTCATGACCACATTGTCACGGGATTCAATCAGTGACGCGCCGCCGTCAAAGCCATCCACAAACTCAGCATAAGCCCCATCCTGCACCAAAATGCACCCATCCGGCAGACTGTCAGCAAGGCGAGCCATTTCATTACCTCCCACCATCGTCCCTGTCGGGTTCGCCGGATTGGCGATAAAGACGATTTTGGTCTTCTTTGTGCAGGCAGCCAAAATAGCATCTACATCCACAACCCGCTCGCGCTCGGCCACTTTGACGGGTTTTGCGCCCACCATTCTGGCGAGGATCGGATACATGGAGAACCCATGTTCGGTATAGACAACCTCATCGCCCACACCGGCGTAACACTGCGTGATGAACTGTAGGATTTCATCAGAACCCGCACCACAGATGATCCGGCTCGCATCTAGCCCATGCACTTCACCAATCACTACGCGCAAGTCACTGTGATCGGTGCTTGGATAGCGATGCAAGTTGTGCCCCGATTTGGCATGCACTGCTTTGGCAGCATCCGAACAGCCATAGGGGTTTTCGTTGGACGACAGTTTAACAACGTCCGACACGCCTTCGACTGTGGCTTTGCCACCGACATAAAGCTCAATATCCATGATCCCAGGTTGTGGGGTAATGCGAGACATACTAAAAACTCCTGCTTCGCTTGGGTTCTAGCGTCGCGCCCCTTGCTTTGAAAGATTGTAAAATCGTCAGAGGAGCGATTTGCGCTTTTGGGGTCACGCCTTTTCGCACAGTTCGCAGGCAATGGGCTTGGAAACCCAGCCGTTAAGGCCAGTATATCGCAACCATTACGCACACAACACTTGCTGCCGCTTCAAAGATGCACGTAACCTGAAATTGACGCAGCGGCACCGGGGGAGGTGACCGCCACCTTGCCACAAAGTTTCCGGAGCTGTTTTTATGACAAGAAGTTTAATCCGAGGGTTCTTCGCCTGTTGCTGCCTGACATTGATCGCCGCCTGCGCGACACCACCATCTGAAACAGCGGGCATTTATGCCGCTCAGACCGACGGTGACATTACTCTACCGGAAGTACCCGCCAGCTTTCTCGAAGCCCCCAACCGACGCGCAGATGTCGTGTATGTCGGCGAAGAGGCCCCCGGCACCATCGTTGTCGATCCATTTGCCAAATTTCTCTACCTAGTCGAGGAAGGCGGCAAGGCCACGCGATATCCGGTCGCCGTAGGGCGCGAGGGGCGCGGTTTTCGTGGGAACGCAACGATCCGGCGCAAAGAACAGTGGCCCGGTTGGACACCCACTAAGAACATGCTGCGCAGTGAACCCGAGGTTTACGGCCCATTTGCGGGTGGCATTCCAGGTGGCGTCGCCAGCCCGTTGGGCGCACGGGCGTTGTACCTTTATCGCGGCGGCAAAGACACAAGGTACCGCATCCACGGCACGAATGACATGGAGTCCATTGGCAATGCCAATTCAGCGGGATGTATCCGGATGTTTAATCAGGACGTGATCCATTTGGCCGACCAGATAGAGTTGGGCACAAATGTTGTTGTGCGAACCTATGACGAATCCGTTGCGATGGAAGGCGAAGAATTGGCGAACCGCGGAGTCGAGATGCCACCCAAAATCGTGGACCCCGAGGCTATCTATGCCGCAGTTGAAGCGGAAGAAAAGCGCAAATCCGAAAGCGAATAGCACCACCAAAGAAAAAACCCGCAGCGCGGCGGCTGCGGGTTTTCTGCAATTTTCAAGATCGGCGAAGATTTAGTTCTTCGCGTAGAATTCAACCACCAGGTTGGGCTCCATCAAGACCGGGTATGGCACATCGCCCAGGTTCGGGGTGCGCACGAAAGTGGCGGTCATTTTTGAGTGGTCAACGTCCATGTAATCCGGAACGTCACGCTCTGGCAGAGCGGCAGCTTCCAGAACAACTGCCAGCTGCTTAGAGCGGTCACGAACTTCAATAACGTCGCCTTCTTTGACGCGGTACGATGGAATGTTCACTTTCTTGCCGTTCACTTTGACGTGGCCGTGGTTCACGAACTGACGTGCAGCGAAGACTGTGGCAACAAATTTGGCACGATACACAACGGCGTCCAAACGACGCTCGAGCAGACCAATCAGGTTTTCACCGGTGTCGCCTTTAACACGCTCGGCTTCGCCATAGATGCGACGGAATTGTTTCTCGGTCAGGTCGCCGTAGTAACCTTTCAGCTTTTGCTTGGCGCGCAGCTGAATACCAAAGTCAGACAATTTGCCCTTGCGGCGCTGACCGTGCTGGCCGGGGCCATATTCACGACGGTTGACTGGGGATTTGGGGCGACCCCAAATGTTTTCGCCCATGCGGCGATCAATTTTATACTTGGCAGACGTACGCTTAGTCACGGCTGATATCCTTCTTTAGGTCGACGCTCAAACCGTGGCGGAATGGGCGACTATGAAGGGCGTTGTCCTCTTGTCTTGCGACATGACAGGAATCCTCTTGCGAGGGCCACCAACACCAATGAAGCCGCGCGTATATAGGAGTACGTCAGGGAGTCAAGTGAATAGCGAGCGAGTTTAGGGCAATGGAGTGCTCCACGGTACAAAGGTTGCTTTCTCTACGGGTGCGCCAATGACAGCGACCCGCACAAAGCCCATTACAGGAAACACATAAAAGGCGCTTCGAGAGGTGCACAAAGATAGAGACCGACCGTTTCCCTGTCAGCGATCAGAGCTAGTCCGCAAAAGCCAGGTTGCATCTTTGCCGGCGGTCACACTTTCTGGCGGGCGTTCGTAGGATCCCATGCGGGTTCGTCCAATAGCGTGAACGCACGGCGTTCGCCAAGAACTACGATTTCCAAACCTTCGGTCTCCTTAGGCTCCACATAGGCGAACGCAAGGCTTTTGCTGGTGGCATGACCGTAGCCACCCGACGTACAAACACCGACAACCTTGTCACCTTGCATGACAGCCTCGCCGCCATAGATGTCACAATCCGTCGCGGCGACCTCACCATAGACCAGTTTGGTAACGATGCCCTGCTGGCGCACCTTTTCAGTCGCGGCGCGACCGGTGAAATCACCCTTTTCCGGGGCGTAAAACCGTTCGCAATCTGCCTCTATCAAGGTGATCTCGTTGGTAAGCTCTGCCGCAAATCCACGATAGGCTTTTTCCATGCGCAGGCTGTTCACTGCCTGCACTCCGAAATCAGCAATGCCATACGTGGCACCTGACGCCCAGATCGCGTCATAGAGCGTGGCTAAATTCGCCATTGGCGCGTGCAGTTCCCAACCCAATTCGCCCACATAGTTCACCCGAAGCGCCCTTACAGGGATGCCTGCGATGGTGATTTCCTGGCCTGACAGCCATCGGAATGAAGCACTCGTCATATCAGACTCAGTGAGAGGACCAAGCACTTCGCGCGCCTTGGGTCCTGCCACAACCAGCATGCCATAATCATCGGTCACATTGGCTATGACCACATCATCCCCTGCGCCAAAGGCCAACTGATCAAGCGCCTGCCGCTCGGTGCCTGCACCGGACAGGACATAGAAATGACCATCGGCCAAGCGCGTGATGGTCCATTCACCCTCAATCCGACCACCTTCGGACAGAACGTGAGTTAGATTGATCCCCCCCACCTTTTTCGGCAATTTATTGGCCGTCAGACCGTCAAGCAGTGCCTCGGCCCCCGCACCAGAGACCTCAAACTTTGCGAAACTTGAAAGGTCCATAACACCGACACGCTCGCGCACCGCTTTGCACTCAGAAGCCACGATATCGAACAGGTTATTGCGGCGGTATTGCAGCGTTTCCTCGAACCCGTCGGGCGCAAAATACTTGGGGCGCTCCCAGCCATAGACCTCGGTATAGACCGCGCCCTTGGCCTTTAGTGGTTCAAAAAGCGGTGTCACACGGTTCGGGCGGCCTGCGTGTATCTCGCGGCCCGGCAGCGGTGTTTCAAACATGTTCTCATAGTCATCAAAGCTTTTGGCCCGGGTGTAATCTGGATCGGCATAGTCGCCGAAGCGACGCGGATCAATGCTGTGCATGTTGATCTCACTGTCGCCGTGCACCATCCATTGTGCCAGATATTTGCCCGTACCAGCCCCCTGCGCAATGCCAATGGCTGCACCGCAGCACTGCCAAAAATTTCGCAGTCCCGGCGCGGGGCCAACTAAGGGGTTGCCATCCGGCGTATGTGGAATAGCCCCGTTGATAATGCGCTTGATACCCGCATTCGCAAAAATCGGCATCCGTTCCAAGGCCGCCTCAAGCCACGGCGCGATGCGATCAATGTCACCCTCAAAAAGTTCGTTCTCGCTGTCCCATTCCGGGAACCCCCCACGTCCGGCCCAGGCCTCGCGGCTACCGTAATGCTCATAAATGCCGACAAGCCCGGCGTTTTGTTCCTGCCGGTAATATCCTGCGGTGGCCGGGTCGCGCATAACCGGCAGTTCAAAGTCTGCGTCTTTGAACTCTTCCAAGGGCTCAGTCACCAGATATTGGTGCTCCATATTTGTGATCGGCGTTTCGACCCCGACCCATTTACCGACTTCGCGGGCATAACAGCCTGCGGCATTCACCGCATGTTCGCAGGTGATGTTGCCCTTGTCGGTTTGCACTTCAAATTCACCTGATGGCAACACGGTGATGTTCGTCACGCGGGTGTGACGGATGATAGATGTCCCCATTTGGCGCGCACCGGCGGCCATAGCATTACAGGCGCTTGTCGGGTCCACGTGGCCATCCATATTGGTGTAAGCCCCGGCAAGAACACCTTCGGTTTCGATCCAAGGGTTAAGTTCTTTGATCCGATCAGGCCCGATAACCTCCATATGGAAGCCGACATTGGCCGAGAAACCAGCCACATGACGGAACCAGTCCACCTCTTTTTGCGTTGTCGCCAAACGAATGCCACCACATCCATGCCACCCAGCGGGTTGCCCGGTCAATTCTTCGAGGCGCGGGTAAAGCGTGTTTGAGTAATGGTGGATTTTGGCCATGTTGTAGTTGCTGATAAAGCTGGGGCATTGCCCCGCCGCGTGCCAGGTTGAGCCGCTGGTAAGCTCACCCTTTTCAATCAAAACAACATCTTTCCAACCTTCTTCGGCCAGATGGTACGCAAGGCCCACGCCCATCATGCCGCCGCCAACGATGACTACTTTCGCATGAGATTGCATCACAAAATCCTTTTCATCAGGGCGTCACCAGACGCCATTACCTGTCCGCATCCGCGCTTTTGGCAGGATGATATTGTAGTGATCACGCAGCTGCGTGTCGGTATTGTCGGGAATATGGCTGGGATAATGCTCTGCTAATACTTTGCGCACCTCGTCGCGCGCCGCATCCCGTGCATCTCGTCCACCGGCCTCTTCCCACTCGCTGATACTGCGTCGGTCGGCGATCTCGGGGTAAAGGTAATCTGTCTTCATCCGAGCAAAGGTCTGGGGATGGCCCAGATAGTGACCTTCGCCCATCACGACGTCACAGATCACATCGAAATTCAGCGTGTCTTCGTTGACTTCGACCCCTTTGACGGTGCGTAGAATGGCGCCCAGCAGGTCGTTGTCCAATACATAACCTTCAAAGCTGGTGCCCATCAGCGATCCCTGCATTCCTGCAGATTCGTGGATCATCGAGGCCCCTGCATGAGCGGCAAGAGACACCGTATACCCCTTTTCGCCACCAGATTGCATGTCAGGCAGCTTGCTGTCCGTCATTCCAGCGGGCACTGAATTGGGTAAATCATAGAATCCCGCCATCTGTGCGCAGGCCGCAGATAATAAGGCCTGCTCGCCAGACCCGCCTGACATTGCCCCAGTGCGCAAATCGCTGACAAACGGCCAGGTGGCAAAGATACCGCGGCAGTTAGGGTCGATGATATTGCACAGGATCAATCCAGCCAAAACTTCAGCGCAGGCTTGCGCCACGGCCCCGGCCAGGGCAGCGGGTGCGGTTGCCCCGGCTTGTCCGGCGGCAACCAGAAGGATAGGCATACCGGCCTCGACAGCCGCCTCCAGAGCTTCGCAACTTTCTGTCGCAAAGCGCATGGGCGGCACCACGTGGCAACAGACTGCGGTGCAGAATGGGCGCTTGCGAAACGCGCCTTCACCACCAGCCACGGCGTCCAGCATCGGCAGCACTGCGTCAATGCTTGCGCGATCAGTGTAGCTGACGGCGATGGACTTGGTTGTTCCTGCAAGACAGGCATAGGTCGTGTTTATATCCAGATCGAGGATGGATGCTGTGTCCCGTGCCACAACTGAGCGGTGATACCAGTGGATATTGTCCAGCCGGTCAACCAACCGCGCAATGTCATAAAGGTCTGCAACCGTGCTTTCGCGGTATTTGCCGGTTTCAAAATCCAAAATCGTCGGGGCCGCCCCGCCGGTACCTGCATGCACCCGCTTCCCCCCAATTTCGATGTCATGTGTCGGATCGATGCCATGCAGGGTGAACTTGCGTCGGGTACGGGCAATCATGTCTTCGACCAGCGCACGCGGAAACCGCAGGCGGTTGTTATCATCCACCCAGCACCCGGCTTCAACCGCACGGGCTTCAAGACTGGGGGTCACCTGACTTAACCCTAAATCCTCAAGCAGCCGCAAAACAAGCGCATGAATGCGCTCTATTTCTGTCTGCGTCAGAGGTGTGTAATGCCCCCCATGCATTCCGGCTTGGACCGGTGAAACGACAGGCGCACTGCTCGTGCTTGTTCGGCTGCGACGACTGGTCCGACGGCCAGGGGATGTGGACATAACAGGACCTCAGACTAGGGTTCTGAGGCCACTCTGGCAGCAAGCACTGGCAATTCTCAAACAATCATTTCGAATGCATGACATTCCGTCAGATCATACGAAATCGGCCCCTTCCGAGACTTCTTCCATCATCCATTGAAGGAAGCTGGCAACAACAGGGTTGCCTATACGGCCCTGGGATGCGCCAACGTAATAGCTACTGTTTGTTTTCAGTGGTTCGCCAACAGGGCAGACCAGACGCCCTTCGGCCAGCAGGGGATCCGTGATGTAACTCCACCCCAATGCAATTCCTCGCCCTGCTTCGGCCCCTTGCAACACCATGGGATAGCTATTCAAACTGATGCCCCTGCGAACAGGTTGTCCGGACACACCTTGCCGCACCAGCCAAGCCTTCCAGTCAACGGCCCCCCAGATATTGCCGCCGCCCTCAAGGTGCAGAAGTGTCTGATCCAAAACATCATTGGGGCACAGCAATTCAGGGTGGTCCAGCAAATAGCCCGGGCTGCAAACAGGGTAGACCCGCTCTCCGAACAACCGCCTTGCTTCGACACCCTCCCAGCGTCCATCGCCATAAAGAACGGCAATGTCGGCGCCGCCCTTTTGCAGATCGACCTGTTGGTCCGTCGCCAGAACCCGCAGGTCAACATCGGGGTGGCGTGCCGTAAAGCGCTCAAGTCGAGGCATCAGCCAGAAATAGGAAAAAGCAACAGAAGCCGCGACTGTGATCTGTGGCGTCTCGTTGGCGTCGCGCAATTCGCCGACACAATGCGCGATCTCATCAAGCCCGCGCGTCACGGCCTCGAATAATCGACCACCCTCAGGTGTCAATTCAATTGCACGATGTTTGCGACGAAACAGGGATCGGCCCAGATTTTCTTCCAATGCCTTGATTTGGCGGCTTACAGCGCTCTGCGTCAGGCACAATTCATCAGCAGCAGCGGAAAAGCTTTCCCGCCGGGATACTGCCTCGAATGTGTGTAACTGCGACAAGGGCGGCAATGGGTATTTTCGCAAAACGACGTTCCTTCAGGTCTCTCTTGAAAATTTAATACATAGAATTCTGGATTCATGAAATCTCGAAGGGCGGCTCGGTGTATCTACGAGACTGATCAGAAGATGAAAGAGCTGCTCCCGGACAACACGCATTTGCACAACTGGCTCGACATGGCAAAAGACCGCATCGTATTTCAGGGCTTGCCTGCAAGAATCTGCTGGATTGGACTTGGGGATCACCAATCAAAACGAGGTTGGCAGAGTCCCGGACACCGGCTCGGGGTTAAATCCAACACCAATACGAAACCGACATAATACACAAAGCGGTTTTCCCATAGAGCCAGGCCACCAAAGACGAAATCGCGCTGGCCGTTAGCGGACCGGCGCGTTCTGTGGAGTTCGGTTGATTTTCCGCCTCAGGCGGCCTCGTGCATCAGAATCGCAGCCTCGCTTGCACTGAGATTACGACGCGCATAGGCGCCATAGGTGTTAGGATCATATTGCAACTCGGGCAACATCCCCAAAAGCCGATTTCGATCCGAATTTTCCAAGGTCGACAGGGCAGCATTGGCCGGGTGGAAACTCTCGGTTTCAACACCGTTCGCCCAGAGGATTTGATGACGCGTCAAAAGCAGGTGGATATAGGTCACCTCACGGCTGGTGTAATCCACAGCCACCGTTGTTCCATTCACCAACTCTCCGGCTGACACCAGAACTTCAGAAGTATTAAATAGAGCTCTCGCCGCGTGTCCCTCGATCAGCATTCTATGGTTTGGAGACACCAGCAATTCCTGATCTGGTCGTTCAATACCCAAAGCACCCGCCCGAATGCGGATAGGCCGCAATTTTGGCAATGCAAACAGCCGCGCACCGGTCATGCGGCGACTGCCAATCCAGCGAATTTCCTCAGCGCCGTTGTCCTTTGTCTGAACCCGATCGCCTTCGCGAAGCTCTTCCACAAGGCGTGGCCCATCCGGCGTGGCGATCGTCGTACCTGGGGTAAAGCAGATCACACCACCTGTCGCAGGTCCCATTGGGTTGGCCTCAACCGCATCCATTGTATGATGCACCACCCATAGGTCCGCGTTCTTAGGTGGCATATCGTTAAGGAACATCAGCAAAGGTTGGCTGCCTTCGACTTCTATCACTGTCACCGTGTAACTTTGTGCGCCATTCGTCACAATAAAACCGCCCTCAAGAAGCGGTTCATCGACGTCGACGTCATCTAATTTGGTCGCATTACTGACCGCTGCCCCAACCAACCGGCGCACCATGCGCGCCGCTCGTTTGCGGATGTTTGCCTCACCTTCCGCCTGATCCAGCCGTAATAGCTCGGACGGCCCGTCTACACGAACCGCATCTCCATGCCATGACCACACCGCGCCTGTTTCCAGCGCTTGTACTGGTGTAGCTCCAACACCGTCTATTTCTGTCTGTGACCAGGAGATGACAAACGTGCCACGAAAGCCCGTCTTCATTGCCTGATAACCTGCCATTTTATTTTTTTATTGCAAAAACGTTAACAGACCTGATTCGTTCTGAAAAGAGTCCTGTTTGGTTTTTCGGCAGCTGTGTCAGAATTTCACATCAATGTGGATGGCGCCGGTGATCTGATCGTCAGGCTGGCCAACAAATTCTTTGCCAAGCCAGGTCACCCCATAAAACATGGTCCACTTCTTACCCTGCCAATTGAGGCCGGCACGTACGCGGCTTCGGCTATCAGTCAAGCTGTAGCCCTGATCACTGGGCAGATAGGTGCTGTTCCAAACTTTTGCGATATCTGCGCCCAGCACAAAGCTTACACCATCTCTCGACCCTTTGATCCCGCTATAACGAAATCCAGTTACCGGATCTCGCACCAACATGTCGCCGCTTAGCGATAGGCCAAAAGTCAGATCAAAGCCAATCCGAGCAAAGGTTTCCACACCTGCGCGAAGTTCTCCAAAGGGCCGGAAGACACCCTGAGATCCAATAGCGGCACTCCGACCGATTTCAAACGTCGCGCTGGGCCGGACCTTATCACCAATCTGAGCTGCCAAAGTCGCGGCCGAAGGTTCTGCCATATCGAATGCCCGGTGAACCGCGGACTGAATTTGATCGATATTGGTCTGAGGTCCGATCACAACCAGGTCGCCCCCAAAACTCACCTCGTTTCGCCGCGGTGTCAGGAAATGGCTGTGCACTCCGGCCGACCAGGCCCCGGCATACCGTCGATCTCCGGCGGCTGGTGTCACAATGTCTGCGGGCTGCAGAAGCTCGCCCATGAAGCGGTACTCCAGAAGGTCACCAAAGGTATTCGGCAATTCTCCGGTCCATTCCCTGCCCCTGATCACGCTGAGATTTAGGGACGCTGTGCGCCATCGGTCCTTACCGTCACCAAGAAGGTCATTAACCAGCATATGCCCTGTGCCGAGATGAACACGGTCCGCTCCAAAGTTGGGCTCAGAAGTCTCGAAAGACGGCTCAGCCAGCCCGGCAAAAGCTGAAAAACAAAAGACAAATATATTGGTGGTAATCCGGCCAAACATGACACGTCCCCGTAATTGTCCCCCAAGGAAACGTTTAACAGTGGAAATAGTGACTTGGCTAGCACTGTGTCCCTTAAATGCAGGATTACCTTGAAAAGATCAGGTTCGAAACAGCTGGCCGCCTCAATCCGACGTATTCGGCACATTTTTTGCGAAATTCACCACATACCGCAAATCATGAGTCTGGCTAGTCATTAAATGGCCAACAGTTTTCGGGAGGTTCGCCTCGAACTCTGGGCGCCCATTCGCTCGGTTGGTGCTCTTTGGGTCGAATAGGGAGGTGGTAAAGTTGAATTTTGTCACCTGCGATATTTGACTGCGAGGTTGCTCGAGCCACCATTGGCCAACTTAACGCTCAGCCGGGAAGTCGAAATGTTATACCCGGCACAATCGAGCTCAGTGTTGACCTCAGGCCTCCGGATGAATCCACCCCTACCGAGATGAATGAGCGTCTGTGTCAGCTGGTTGGTGAACTGTAAGAATGAAAAGATTTCACGGAAATAAAAATGCGCTCGGTATGGCATTCTCCGGTTGTGGAATTTGATGCTGAACTCGTTGAAACCATCCGCAATGGAGCAATCGGATTGGGTTTAGATCATATCGACATCGTCTCGAGTGCTGGGCACGACGCACTTTTGGAAGCCCACCGCATTCCCACAGCGGTGATTTTCACCCCCTGTCGAAACGGAATCAGCCACAATGAAGCCGAACGTATTAAACCAGAACAGGCTGAGGCGGGAGCGAATGTTTTGGTGGCGGCCGTTCGGCAAGTTATTACCGAATAAATACACCGGTCTCGGCGTATTTTGTCATCGTGCTTTCTCAGCATGTTGGAAATTGTCAGGCATGTGAATGCTGCCATCCGCTCCGAAGACACCTTGCGTTTGCACAGAAAACTCCTGTTCAAAAGCAGGTAAAGGGGTGGTTAACGCAAACAGACCAAAACAAAACATCAGATTTTTCGAAAATCAGTCTCCTTGGATCGCACGCAGAACCGGGTAAAACTGCGTGAAGACGAAATCAGTGTCCGCATTAGCTTCGTGACAAGAATTGCAAGATTTCGCAGGGAAGGTCTGAGCCGTTTCTGCATATGGTTCGCCACTGTGTCCAAAGCTGTAATAGGCCCAACCATCCGGCTCATCGGCGAAGCGTGCGGTATCCTTGACAGTTAACCCAAACCAACAAACTCGCCCTCAAAAATTGTCCGTCGTCATATGAAGTGGGTAGTCAGAGCGGTTTGAGTTTTGGAGTCTCTGGATCGTTTTCGTGATTGATTATGCGGCTTGTTTTTGATGTTGCAAGCGGCGGTGTTTGATTGTCAGTTTCTTGATCTTCTCTCTTTATCGCAGGATAGCTTTGTCGCGACCGAAGCAGACATCGGCAGGTGTGACGTTGTTCAGGCTTTCATGGTAGCGCTGGTTGTTATTGTGGGCGAGGAATGCGCCGATTTGACCTTCAAAATCGCCGGGCAGTTTAGGCCGCCTTATTGGCCTGAAGGCACTGTAATCTTTATCATATAATTAAAAATAGATAGAAGATTCAGACGTTACGATAATGGCCTGTGAGCAAATTTCGGAAGCACCAAAGTCCTGACGAACGAAATACCCAATTGCCTAATTCTGGAGGAAAATGATCAACGATGCCAAGTGATTCTCCCTATTTGCAATTGAACCTTCAGAATAAAACCCGGCGCTATCCAACCGGTTGATACCCGCGCCTGAACTTGGCCTTAGAAGTTGATAAGGCGTTTTCACTTGCCTGACTTTCTGCCTCAAACAAACGAACCAATCTCTGCCCCTGCCCTACCCCAACGCGTCCCCAGCGTTGTGTAAGCAGCCAAGCTGTGGAGTAGGAGTTCGCTTACAACTCATCTGCCAATCGTGTGACCAATGCCCGAAGATTGCGGGAAAGATGGCGCGTTGGCGGATAAAACGAAAAGATCCCGATCTCCTCAGGGGTTTCCCCGGCCTTGATCTCAACTAGTTGGCCTGAAGACAGTGCGCTTTCAACAAAAAACTTCGGTAACCGGGCTATGCCAAGCCCTGCCATGGCAAATCCACTTGCCGATTGACCATCATTGACCTGAATCTGTCCCTTGAGCTTCTGACTAACAAGGCCACCCGCAGTGGAAAACTCCCATCTCGCCCCAGCACCCGGCGCCTGATCAACAATGCACTGATGCTCAGCCAGATCTTCGATGCAGCCGGGCAGCCCATTGAGTTCAAGATACCCAGGCGACGCGACAAGACATAGACGAGTGGAACTCAGCTTACGCGCAATCATCGCCGAATCCTTAGGCTTTGTGACACGCACAGCAAGGTCAAACCCCTCCGCCACAAGATCCACAAGCCTATCGCTGAAAAACAGATCCACCGATACCCCACGGTGTTCCTGCAGAAATCCAGCAATCACCGGCGCGACAAACTCGCGGCCATAGAACAACGGCGCTGCGATGCGCAGGTTGCCTGAAAGCTGCTCATGTGTGTCCAGCCCGACCTGTTCCAGTTCTCGAACATCATCAAGAACTTTCAGGCACCGGGCCAGGTACCCTTGACCCGCGTCAGTGAGACGAACATGCCGTGTTGTCCTAAAAAACAACTGAACATTCAGCCACTCTTCAAGTGCTGCGATGTACCGGCTGAGCGCGGAAGTAGAGATGTCCAGCTGACGCGCTGCGGGCGAGAACCCGCCTTCCCGGGCTACGGCCACAAAGGCCCTCATCATATCCAGTCGATCCATCAATTATCCCACCTATCGGGACAAACTTTCCCGGTTTGCAAATATTATCATCCAATACAGCTTAGTCTACATCAGGGTCAGAAAAACAAAAGACTGAAAGGAAACCCAAAATGCGAATACTCGTCATAGGTGCCAGTGGAACGATCGGCAGCGCCGTCACTGATCTGCTGTCACAAGACCACGAAGTTGTTGCGGCATCGCGCAAAGGCGAAGTGTCTGTCGACCTCAGTAATGCTGCCTCAATCCTGTCCATGTACGACAAAGTAGGCAAAGTTGATTCTGTCATCTCTACCGCAGGCAGCGGAGCATTTGGGCCGCTGGATGCGCTGAGCGACGAGGATTTCACCTTTGGCCTTGGCAACAAGCTGATGGGCCAGATCAACCTTGTTCGCTTCGGGCGCGACTATGTCCGCGACAATGGCAGTATCGTTCTGACAAGCGGCATTCTCGCGGATCACCCGAACACCAACTCGGTCCTCCTGACCACTCTTAACTCGGCCGTTGAGGGGTTTGCCCGCGCCGCGGCACTGGGATTGCCACGTGGGTTACGGGTCAACGCTGTCAGCCCGCCTCTGGTGCGCGAGACCGCGATCAAAATGGGATGGGGAAACGGCGGCGTTCCCGCATCCGAGGTCGCCAAACTCTATCAAATGGCCGCACTAGAACCGGTTTCCGGTCAAGTTGCCAAATTCGGTTAACACGCCCTGCCTTCACCGAAGGGCTCACTCTCAAAGAAAGGATACCAATATAAAACAGAAACTCCTTGGAACCCTGATCGCCGTAGCCATTGCTGGTACTGTGTCGGGTTCTGTATTTGCCGGCGGCGAAACAGTTGAAGACCTCAAGGCCCAAATTGCGACGCTGACGGCAGAGTTGGAAGCTTACCGTGCCGAAGAGGCTCTGATTGAGCACAATTTGTCACTGATGACGATGGCCGATGTGTCCATGAATGCGCGCGACTGGAAAGGCTTCAACAGCGTACATTCCCATGATGTTTGGGTGAAAAGCTCGGATGCGCCGGTCACAACGACAGACCGCGACACCCATCTGGCTGTGGTTCAAAGCTTCGTCAACGCGTTTCCCGATCACAAGATCGAACAGCCCTATGTCGCGTTCATTGGCCAAGGCGACAAGGTCTGCGCCGTGCATCAGAACGGAGGCACCTTCACGCAACCTTGGCACCTGCCGGGCACTGACATCGTGATCCCGCCGAACGGCAAGAACTACACCATGAAGATGGTGACCATTGCGATGGCGAAAGGTGACAAATTGATCGAGGAGCAAATCTTCTACGATATGGCTGACATGGCCCAGCAGTTAGGCCTAAGTCAGTAACCTTAAAAACCAAGGTCACCGGGCGCCAGACACACTAACGCCCGGTGACCTTACATCATCACCTCCGGATCGCGTGAAGGTGAAAGGCTTGTTATTGCCACACCCCGTCGCCGTGAATTGCCGATAAGACCAAAACATACGACAAAACTCTCTCAACTACAGAATTCCCTGAAGGCATTTCAAATTCCCTGTTACGAGATTTCATTTTTCTGTTCGGGCGAAAAACTCCCTGTTATCGCATTGCAGGGAATTTTACGCTGAGACCCGCTAGCTCAGGGCTGCGTCCACTGCCACTTTCCCAAATCAGATCACTACGTATCCAGGAAAGACCGCGCCTGATCTGCGGTTTCGAAAATATGGGTTCGTGCGTCCGAGAATACTTTGTGCAGCTTCATGCGCATAAAGGCGGATCCTGAGTAGCGGCTGACATTGTTATAGAATTGTTCTGTTAGCCCGGCGACCATTCGCGCCCAATCCGCCTCGAGGGCCTCGTCGATCTGAAACCCATCATAGTTCACCACAACATCAACCCGCACGCCCAGCGGCGAACAGGTCTGGCTGACCAATTGTCCAATGCGATCCACTTCGGCTTCGGTGCGCACGCGCATTTTCTCAAAGTTCAGGAACAATTGCCCGGTCTCGGTGTCCACGGCAATCCTGTCGGGCAAATCAAGATGCAACAGATCGGTGCGCAGGCCCATTTCTTTGTCACAGAAAATGCGCGCATCCATTTCACGCAACTCGTCGATCAGCGGCGGTGTGTCCATCCGGGCAAGGATATCGCGGTCCACGTCCACACCCGGCGCAATCTCAACAAGCTTCAATCCCTTGGGTGATAGTTCGAACACGCAGCGTTCCGTGACATACAAAACGGGCTGGCCCAAACGGGCCGCGCGGGCGCCGGAAAAGGTAATCTGTTCAACTGCCGTCAGGAACTTACGGGCAGACCCTTCTCTTACGATGTAGATCGCGCCATCGTGCACCGATACATCAAGCCCCGAAGTGGTGAACGTACCTGCAAAAACCACACGGCGGGCATTTTGCGAAATGTTGATAAACCCACCGGCTCCGGCCAATCGGGGGCCAAATCGTGAGACATTGACGTTGCCAGTGGCGTCAGCCTGCGCCAGCCCCAAGCAGGCCATATCCAACCCGCCGCCATCGTAGAAATCAAACTGGTTGTTTTGCGGGATCACCGCATCGGTATTGACGGCCGCGCCAAAATCCAGACCCGAGGCCGGTTGCCCGCCGATCACGCCGGGTTCCGCCGTCAGTGTCATGTGATCCAACAGCCCCTCTTCGGCACCGACCGAGGCCACACCTTCGGGCATGCCAATACCAAGGTTAACCACGCCGTTCACCGGCAATTCAAACGCGCAGCGCCGCGCAATCACTTTGCGGGCATCCAGCGCCATCGCGGGCATTTCGCCTTCGGGTGGGCGCACGCGATTGGTAAAGGCGTGACTGAACGTTGTGCGATAGGTTTGCAGGTGGTTTTCAGGTTTGGCGACCACCACTGCATCAACCAGAATACCGGGAATCTGCACATCACGAGCGGGCAAGGTATGGGCCCGCGCAATGCGTTCGACCTGTACAATCACCACGCCGCCTGCATTTTTGACGGCCATTGCCTGCGCCAGATTGTCAATGGTCAGAGCCTCACGCTCCATGGTGACATTGCCTGCCTCATCCGCCGTTGTGCCGCGCAACAGCGCAACTGTCAGCTTTTGCGCCGGATAGAACAGCATGTCTTCGCCATTGATCTGTGTGAGTTCAACCTGAGCGTCGGTGCTGATGTCGTTCACCGCGCCTCCCCCCTGACGAGGATCAACAAAAGTCTCGAGCCCGACCTTGGACAGCATCCCCGGTTTGCCCGCTGCGATGTCGCGGAAAAGCTGGCTGATGCAGCCCTGTGGCAGATTCCACCCTTGGATTTTGCCTGTCGTTGCCAGTTTCGCCACCTTGGGGATCAATCCCCAATGGCCGCCCACAACCTTTTTCAGCAGACCTTCGTGACCCAGTCGGTTGAGACCCCGATCCTTGCCGTCACCTTGCCCCGCCGCGAACACCAACGACAGATCACGCGGATGCCCGGTGTCGAGAAAACGGGCTTCGACCGCTGCCAGCAATTCGTCCGGCACGCCAATGCCGACAAAGCCAGATGTGGTGATGGTATCGCCGTCCTGAACAAGGGCAGCAGCTTCGGCGGAAGAGACAACTTTACGTTTCATGCAGCCATTGTGACGACCCCACCCCCGCCGTCAACCGAATGCATCAGCCAGCGACAGTTTTTGGACTTGAAACCCGGCTGACGTGATACGGGTACGGAATTCATCCGCACAGTGCGCCCAAAGGTATTGAGGGTGATCCAGCATAAGGCAAGGCGTCGCAGATGGGCGATTTTCGCAATGGCGTCGTTTTATTTTCATCCTGCCTCCCTATCTTTGAAAGAGCAGGCAGCATCGCCTGTCATTGGGAGGATTTCATGGATACCATTCTTGTTGCAACCGACCTTTCCGAACGTTCGGACCGGGCGATTGAACGGGCTTTGCGCATTGCTTCTGAGCAAAAGGCCAAGTGTCATGTTGTGTCGGTCGTGGACGATGCCCTTCCTGTGGAAATCTCTAACAATCTTGCGGACAGTATTTCCGAGCGTTTGCTTAGCCTTTTGGATGGCAAGGCTCCGGATGCAGATACCGAAGTGACTGTTTTGCGTGGTGAAACAATTGAGATGTTGACGCGGTTTGCTTCGTTGCACGAAGCTGACCTGATGGTTCTGGGGTTACACCGCCCCCGGATTTTCCTTGATGGGTTGCGTGAGACCACAATGGAACGTCTGGTCGCTTCAAGCATGGTACCGGTGCTTCTTGTGACGGACGCGCCGGATGCACCTTACCGAAATGTTCTGATCCCAATCAGTTTTTCACCCGCCTGCGCCGCGGCCATTCACACTGTGAAACAGCTGGCCCCTGTGGCAGATGTCACGGCCTTTCACGCCCTTCACGTCCCTTTTGCGGGCTTAACCGGAGGGGCGGACGATACCGACATGGCCCGCGCTGCGACGCAAGACGCCAGCAAGATGCGGGACCAATGGATGGCGGCAGTCACGCTTCCCGAAGGGACACCCAAGCCTAAGATCGTCACTGGGTCGGTGCGGTTTATGATGGAAGAAAAATTGTCGGAGTTGAAACCCGACCTGTTGGCAATTGGCGCCCACACCCGTTCGGGTTTCGCCATTCGTCGGCTGGGTGGCTTTGCAGCTGAACTGGTCCGTCAGCCACCTGTGGACCTGCTGATTTCACCTTTGCCCCGGCTTTAGACCTCGGCGGGCATATCAACGGTTGGAATCCATGGTTTGATATCGACAAGCGGCGTGCCATCAAAACAATCAATGGCGTCAATTTCCACGACGCCATTTTCCATGTCGATGCCGGTAATCCGCACGGCCGACATGGCCAGAGGATTCGGGCGAACAGGCGAGCGCAGAGCAAAAGTACCCCGAGTGCCTTCTACGTGCCGCGGGGCCTGCCGGATCAGATCACGACGCGCGTGGTTCATCCAGTAAATCAGGATCACACCCTGCCCAACCTCTACCCCCTCAAGGCCGGGGGCGAAATCCGGTTCAAGCTCGATCCGTGCGGATTGACCGCTTTCACGGGCCGCCCGGACGTTCTTGGGGCAATTGCCTTCGGACCATGGTGTGCGCAGCTTACCAATGAAACGCACCAAGGCGTCCTGACGTTCGGCGGGATCAAATCCCAGTTCGACCTCGCCGGGACGGGTTGCAAAACGATCTGACATGATGTGCCTCGTAAGCTGCCAACAGAGTTGGCGAAACCACAGAAGTCACCGCCAATTGCGCCGCATCAAGACGCGCATTGCACGACTTGTCAAAGGCCAGCCGCGCTTTTGGCCAATCCGTCGCAGTCCAGAAACGTTAGCTCGCCAATTTCATCGGCTGCGCCAGTGAGAGAAGCTCGCCAATCCGTCGGCCTGTGTCGATCATCCGGTTGGAAAACCCCCACTCGTTGTCATACCAGCTGACCACACGCACCAGACCATCCTTTGTCACCGTTGTCTGTGCGGCGGCAAAACAGGACGAATGCGGGTCGTGGTTGAAATCAATCGACACCATCGGGTCTTCTTCATAGGCCAGAACGCCAGCCAATTCACCTTGGGCGGCTTGCGCAATCGCGGCGTTGATTTGCGCAGTTGTCACCTGTTTTTCCGGCACAAAGCTAAGATCAACCAAAGACACATTGGGCGTGGGCACGCGAATTGCAGAGCCTTCGAGACGGCCTGCCAACTGTGGCAACACAAGTGAGATTGCCCGGGCTGCGCCGGTTGATGTCGGGATCATCGACAGGGATGCCGCCCGCGCCCGGTAAGGATCGCGGTGGCTGGTGTCATGGCTGGGCTGATCCCCAGTAAATGAGTGAATCGTCGTCATATAGCCGGTCTTAATCCCAAACGCGCGATCCAGAACCAAAGCCACCGGGGCCAGACAGTTGGTCGTACAGGAGGCATTGGACACGATGTGATCATCCGCTGTGAGATCGGCGTCATTCACCCCAAAAACCACAGTGCGGTCCACATCCTGACCGGGTGCAGAAATCAAAACCCGTTTCGATCCGTTTTTCAGATGCAAAGCTGCCTTTTCACGGGTGGTAAAAAGGCCTGTGCATTCATAGGCAATGTCCACGTCACCCCATGGCAAATTTTCGGGTTCCCGGATGGCCGTAAGACGAATGGTCTTGCCAGCAACCTGAAGACTGTCTCCGGCAACCTTAACAGAACATTTAAGACGGCCATGAACACTGTCGTATTTCAGAAGATGCGCGATTGTTTCGGCTGGCGCCAGATCATTGATCGCCACCACTTCGATGTCGTTCGCGCCGCTTTCGAGCAAAGCGCGCAAAACGCCGCGACCGATCCGTCCGAATCCATTAATTGCAATTTTAAGTGTCATTTTCTTATCTCCGCCTAACCCGCCACAAGATCAATTCCCTAGTGTGGCTGACATTTTGGTATCGCCACCGTTAGCGCTATCATAGAGTCATTCATCCGATTTTTCAACCCGCGCGAAGAATTGTTTGAAATGGGTGTGAAAATCGCTTGAAGCGCGGGCTTATGTGCAGGACGATCAAGCCATGACCAAACCCCTTGTGTTGAAAGATATCGCGCGATTGGCCGGTGTCAGTGAAATGACCGCGAGCCGGGCATTGCGCGACGCCCCGGATGTCGCCAAGGCAACGCGTGCAAAGATACAGAAAATTGCGACTGAACTGGGGTATGTACCCAATCGGATCGCGGGGTCACTGGCCTCACAATCGGTCAGACTTGTTGGCGTGGTTGTCCCTTCTCTTAGCAGTTTCGTGTTCCCCGAAGTCTTATCAGGGATCACCAAAGGGCTATCGTCAGGCCCTTTGAAGCCGGTGATCGGCGTGACAGGTTATGATCTGAATGAAGAGGAAGAGGTCATTCGCGAAATGCTGAGCTGGCGTCCCTCTGGTGTTATTGTGGCAGGGTTGGAGCACACTGACGCCGCCCGAGCAATGCTGGCTGCAGCCGCCTGCCCCGTGGTCGAGATTATGGACGTTGACGGCGACCCGGTCGCACATTGCGTTGGCATTTCTCATTTTTCGGCAGGCCGCGGAATGGCCGCCACAATACTGGGCAAAGGGTATCGCAAGATTGGCTTTATCGGCACCAAGATGGAGCAGGATTATCGCGCGAACAAACGGCTTACAGGATTTCAGGATTATCTGCAGGCCAACGGCCTCGAGGTTGCAGATCTCGAACGGTACTCCGGGCAATCGTCGATCGAAACCGGTCGCGAGCTGACGGAAACGATGTTGGCGCGGACACCCGACATTGAATGCATCTATTATTCGAGTGACCTGATGGCTGTCGGCGGAATGATGCATTGCCTTAGCAACGGTCTCTCGGTGCCCGGCGACATCGCCTTGTGCGGATTTAACAATCTGGAGCTGCTGCGCGGTCTGCCGATTGAGCTGGCCACAACAGACGCCCACAGATTCGAAATTGGGCTCAAAGCATCCGAAATCATTCTTGCGAACCAGCAATCAGACGAGACCCGGCCTGATACTGTTGTTGAGCTTCATCCCGTGGTATCCTTCGGCGCGTCGCTCTGAACGCCCCCCTGAAAACAAACCCAAAACTGTGATTTTGCGCAAATCTCAGGACATGCCGCATGAAAAGCAATTTGGGTTTTTATGACGGCCCACGATATCCTTTGATTGATTTCCTATTTAGTTTGTGTCTAAAATTTAATCCGAAGCACCTGTGAATACACAGCTGGGGGAACGAAATTGTTTATAGGACTTGATCTGGGCACATCGGGCTTGCGCGCCCTGTTGGTCGATGATGACCAGCAGACCATAGCCGTGTCTGAGGCATCGTACGACACGACCCATGCGCACTCTGGTTGGAGCGAACAAGACCCCGAAGACTGGGTGAGTGCCTCTCAAAAAGTGCTGAGAGATCTTCGTCATCGCATGCCCAGCCAGATGGGCCAGCTACGCGGTTTGGGCATTTCGGGACATATGCACGGTGCGACGTTGCTGGATAGAGATGCCTGCGTTTTACGCCCCTGCATTATGTGGAATGACACACGCAGCGCCGTTCAGGCTGCAAAGCTGGATAGCTTTGAGAGTGTTCGAGATCTGAGTGGAAATATCGTGTTTCCCGGCTTTACAGCGCCCAAACTGGCCTGGGTTGCCGAAAATGAACCGGAAATTTTTGCAAAAGTCGCAAAAGTTCTGCTGCCCAAAGATTATCTGACCTTCTGGCTCACGGGTGCGTTCACGTCTGACATGTCCGACAGTGCCGGAACCGCATGGCTTGATGTTGGCAAACGCGACTGGTCCAAAACGTTGCTTGCGGCCGGAGACATGCGCCAAGACCAGATGCCGCGATTGTTTGAAGGCACTGACCTTGTCGGGGTCATCCGATCTGATCTGGCATCGGAACTTGGGTTGCCGTCGGATGTCGCCGTTGCAGCAGGCGCCGGAGACAATGCTGCTGCCGCTTGCGGGATTGGTGCGCTCAGCGAAGGCGACGGTTTTGTTTCACTTGGAACATCTGGCGTATTGCTGGCCGCACGCGACAACTTTGCCCCGCAACCGGCCAGTGCGGTGCACACGTTTTGTCATGCCGTCCCCGGCAAATGGTACCAGATGGGGGTCATACTGGCAGCAACCGACAGCCTGAACTGGCTGTCGCGAAACCTGCAACAAAGCCCAGAGCAGTTGACGACATTGCTGGGCGATACGTTGGGCGCCCCCGGAACGGTGCATTTCTTGCCCTATCTGTCTGGTGAGCGCACCCCACATAATGACAGCGCCATTCGCGGCGCCCTGATTGGTCTGGACATCTCGAGTAATCACGCTGACCTCACCCGGGCTGTCATCGAGGGCGTAAGCTTTGCCTTGCGCGACAGCCTTGAGGCATTGAAATCAACCGGGGCGTCGCTGGACAGTGTGTTTGCCATCGGTGGCGGGTCGCAATCGCGCTATTGGTTGGAGCTGGTCGCGACTGTACTGGAAACCCCACTGCACCTGCCCGAAAAGGGCGAGTTTGGCGCCGCTTTGGGGGCCGCCCGTCTGGCCATCTGTGGTGTCACTGGCCAAAGCCCGGAGGTGGTGATGACCAAGCCACAGATTTCCACGACGATTATGCCCCGTACTGAACTGACAGGCCGCTACCAAGAGGCCTATGCCGTGTATCGAAACCTATATCCGAGCCTAAAAGGACTTTCCTCATGACCGATTTTTTCCAAGGTATGGCGCCAATTGCCTATGAAGGCCCGGACAGCACATCCCCGCTGGCGTTTCGCCACTACAACCCGGACGAGGTTGTCATGGGCAAACGCATGGAAGACCATCTGCGCTTTGCGGTCGCCTATTGGCATTCTTTTGCCTGGGAAGGTGGGGATCCCTTTGGTGGCCAAACGTTTGAGCGCCCCTGGCACCCCCAGGACGAGATTGGCCGCGCCAAAGTCAAAGCAGACGCCGCTTTTGAATTGTTCGACATTCTGGGACAGCCCTATTTTTGCTGGCATGACGCGGATATTCGGCCCGAAGGGGACAGTTTTGCCGCCTCGCTGCGCAATTTTGAAACCATCATCGACTATTTCGAAGAGAAAATGTCGACCCGCAAAACCCGTCTGTTGTGGGGGACCGCCAATATGTTCAGCCACCGGCGCTGGATGTCTGGTGCATCAACCAATCCGGACCCGGATGTCTTTGCCTATTCTGCGGCCACTGTGAAAACCTGCATGGATGCGACCCACCGGTTAAACGGTGAGAACTATGTGCTGTGGGGCGGTCGCGAAGGCTATGAAACCCTGCTTAATACCGACATGGGCCGGGAACTGGATCATATGGGTCGCTTCCTGAACATGGTGGTCGATTACAAGCACAAGATTGGCTTCAAAGGGGCTATTCTGGTGGAGCCAAAACCGCAGGAGCCGTCTAAGCATCAATATGATTATGATGCGACCACTTGCTATGGGTTTTTGCAGAAATACGGTCTCGAAAATGAGGTCAAGCTGAACCTTGAACAGGGGCATGCCATTCTGGCCGGACATTCGTTCGAGCATGAGATTGCGGCGGCGACGGCCCTTGGGGTGCTTGGATCAATTGACATGAACCGCAACGATTATCAGTCGGGTTGGGACACCGATCAGTTCCCCAACAACACACCCGAAGTTGCACTGGCCTATTATCACATCCTGAAGGACGGTGGGTTCACATCTGGCGGCACCAATTTTGACGCCAAACTAAGACGCCAATCACTAGACGCCGAAGACCTTGTGGCGGCGCATGTTGGCGGCATGGACATCTGTGCGCGTGGGCTCAAAGCTGCGGCAGCGATGTTGGAAGATGGTGGGTTGGACCAAGCGCTTGCAGCACGTTACGCAGGCTGGGACACGCCCGAAGCTCAAGCCATGCTCCAAGGTGATCTGGGTTCGATTTTTGAGCAGGTTCACACGGGCAAAGTTGATCCAAAACCTCAGTCAGGCCGACAGGAAATACTGGAGAATTACGTCAACCGATTTGTGTAATGAATCGGGTCCGGTCACCATCAGACGAAGAGGTTCGAAAACACGTGCTTTCGGACGGCGATGTGTCGGTTTCGATTTTAAATCTGGGGTGTATCACACAGGACTGGCGTGTGCCGGTTGAAGATCGCCGCATACCGGTGGTGTTGGGGTATTCTGATCCGGAATCTTACTTGCAAAACCCTTATTTCATGGGGGCTATTGTGGGCCGTGTCGCCAACCGTATTGGCAATGCCCGGTATACGTTGCACAGCCAACGTCATGACCTAAGCGCCAATGAAGGGGCGCACTGCCTGCACGGCGGTGCTGAGGGCATCGGCACGCGGTTCTGGACCATGGCGCCGGATGGGGACAAATCAGTACGTTTGCACCTGACCTCGCAGAACAGAGATCAGGGATTTCCGGGGACCGTTGCGTTTCAGGTCACAATCACATTGTCGCAAAACAGCCTGACCTATGATATGCGAGCCGATGCAGATCAACCGACACCGATCAATCTGGCCCAGCATTCCTATTACAACCTGATGGGAAAGGCTGACGTGCGCGATCATGTGGTTGATTTGAACGCGGCCCGGATCACCGCTTTGGACAAAGACAACATTGCCACAGGGCCTCTGTGCGATGTCGCCGACTCGCAGTATGATTTCACAGCGCCCAGACGATTTCGCGATGCGGATTCGGCGGGCGACGGATATGATATCAATTACGTTTTATCCCAAACCCAGCAAACGGCCGCAACGGTCACAGCCCCAAATGGTCTGCGATTGACATTGGAAACCGATCAGCCCTGTGTTCAGCTTTACACCGCGCGAAACCTGAGTGCATTGCATACACCTTTGGCCGGGCAGTTCCATGCGCCCTATTGCGGGTTCTGCCTTGAGACACAGGGGTTTCCCAATGCAGTAAACGTCCCAGCCTTTGCGTCAACAATCGTCACCCCAGAGCGCCCATACCGGCATCAGTTGAAAGTCACGATATGTCAGGACTAAGCAGAAAAATTCGCAACCTGATGGTGGCGATCTGCCTGGTTCCAAGTCTTGCCATTGCCGGACCTTTGCCAACACCCGACGCTGAATTTCCTGACTTGGACATGCGCTCTGTGCGGTTGGGTCAACAGCTGTTTTACGATCCCATTCTGAGCGGCAATCGCGATGTGTCCTGTGCGACCTGTCATCATCCTCGGTTTGGCACCTCGGACGGCGTGTCGCTTGGCATTGGGGATGGGGGCATCGGGCTTGGGCCTGATCGTCGCTTTGATCCTGACAATCCGCCGGAACAGCGCATCCCACGCAATGCACCAGCCTTGTTCAATCTGGGTGCAACTGAATTTACCCGGTTTTTCCATGATGGACGGCTTGAGCAGGACAACACCCGGCCCTCGGGCATTCGTACGCCGTTGGGCGGCGAAATGGAGAAGGGTTTCAAATCCGCCCTAGCCGCTCAGGCAATGTTTCCTGTGTTATCGGGCGACGAAATGGCCGGGCATTATTCGGAAAGTGATGTGGCCCAGGCGGTGCGTCAGGGTTTTTTGACGGGCGAAGGCGGCGCCTGGGCCATTTTGACGGCGCGGGTCACGGCCATTCCCGACTATGGGCTGGCATTTGAGGGTCTGAAATCCTCGTCTGATCCGGTTGTTTTCGCGGATATTGCAAATGTCATTGCGGATTTCATTGCCTTTGAATGGCGTGCCGATCAAAGCCTGTTTGACCTATATCTGCGCGGCGAAAACACGATGCCAGAACAAGCCATCGCAGGTATGGAATTGTTTTATGGAAAGGCAGAATGCGATACCTGTCATTCTGGAATTTTCCAAACGGATCAGCAATATCACGCGATCGCAATGCCTCAGATTGGCCCCGGAAAGGCAGCAAGGTTTGAGCGACACAATCGCGATATCGGGCGCATGCGTGTGACGGGTGATCCAGACGACGCCTATCGCTTTCGCACGCCTTCTTTGCGCAACGTGACCGAAACCGCACCCTATGGGCATAGCGGAGCATATCGCAGTCTTGAAACCGTGGTGCGCCACCATCTTGATCCTGTTGCCGCGTTGAAAGCATATGATGTCAGCCAAGCCATTTTACCCGGGCAACCCTTTGAGACCGATGATGCGCTGATGACCATCCCCGAAGAAGTTGCAGCCATCGCTGATGCCAATGAATTGGCCCCAGTGATGCTGAGCGATCAAGAGGTGCAGGATATCTTGTCATTCTTGGCAGCTTTGAGTGATCCAGTGGCCGTAGTCGGACGGCTGGGCGTTCCCGTCACTGTGCCAAGCGGGCTGCCTGTGGATCAGTAAGCCGTCACTTGCAAGGCTAGGTCAGAGCGACCAATTAATAGCCGTTGGTTTATGGATAGCCCGGTCCAATCCGAAGCCTGTCCATCCGGCCAGATCACCCGCACTTGCACCTGTTTGGCTTTGGCCAGACCAAAATGTTCGGGGCCTGCTACGCCGCCCGCGTGACCTCCGCCCACTGTGATTTCGCGCACCATCGTTTTGTCACCGACACGCAGTTCAATGAACGCGCCAACGGCGTTCACGTTGGGCGCATCTTGGCGAAGTTGCAGCGACAGCCAGTTGCCAGTGTCGGTTGACACATTGCGATAGACCTCAAGCGCGGAACGACGGTTGACCACCGCAAGGTCCAGTAGCCCATCCTTATTGAAATCAACCATGGCTGCGCCGCGACCTCGATGCAGGCTGGCAACACCCGCCAGATTTCCCGCTTCGGTGAATGATCCGTCAGCGTTTTGCAGCAATAGATTATTGGGGTCTTCCATAGCGCTGTCAGGCATCTGTTCCACATTGCCCTTGGCAATGAATACGTCATCCAGCCCGTCATTTTGCACGTCGCCAAAGCTCACATGCCACCCAGTCGAAGGCCGCCCGTCGTCCCCGACATAAGGCCGATGCGCCGTCGATCCCATTTCATAGGGCACGTCTTCCCACATCGGCACCCGCTGCCCGGACATCCTCTGCAGTCTCTGATCTCCCATGGACGATAAGAAGACTTCAGGCAGCCCATCAAAATTCAGATCCCGCGAGGCGATGCCCATGCCCCAAAGGCGATACAGTTTCCAGCCTTCCTCTGGACTAAACAGCCGGGGCGCCGAGGCCATTTGCCAAAGCTGCTCTTCGCCACCGGAAACATAGTAGTGACGATCATTGCTGATGCGCAGATCAGCGCGCCCTGTGCGGCTCCAATCGCTGAACAGCATAGACAACGGGCAAAAAGCCGGTGCCAGTTCACCGCGAACGTAGGATAGCCCGGAAGGGCGAAACAGATAATTGCGATCACAACTGCCAAAGGGGCCTTTGGGATCGTCACGATCAACATAGTTCCCAAACGCCAAAGTAGGCCAGTTTTGCTCCGCTTCCCAAGTCGCTGAGAACGCCGTGGTCCAGCCAGCGCCGCCCAGAAACCCATTCGGCGCATAGGGTTCAAAGGCGCAATTGCCCAGACCACGAAACAGTTGATTGTCACCAACCCGCAAAACCGCAAGATCCATGTGACCATCACTGTCGATATCCAGCGGATAAGCCCCCGTTGCACCGCTCATCGCAAGGTGCCTGGGCGTGTGAGATTCAAAGCGCAATGGCCCGCCAACCTCAGAATAGTTGCGCAGCAATTGCACCGGATTGCTGCCTCCGGCGACGAACATCTCGGGGAGGGCATCGCCGTCGCAGTCAAATACCGCCACACCTCCGCCGACAAAATGTTCCCATCCTCCGTCATAAACATGCATGGGGACAGATTCGGGCAGAAACAAGGGATCAGCGCTGGTCGCCCCCGCCCAGACCAAAGCAGACATCACACAGACCCTGAAATCAAACTGCATTCGGCTTAATTCCTGAAACGGCAAGTTCCGACACCTCGTCCAGCGCATAAGCCGCCGCACCCTGCGCCCACATCAGGTCGCCCCATTGGTGCACCACCACTTCAGGGCCGGCCTTGTCGATCTGCACAACTGATTTGCGCATCGCTTCGATGACGTCTTCTGCATAAAGATGATCTGATTGCATCTGCTCACCGGACAGGATGATCAGTTCGGGGTCAAATATATTGACGATGTTAGACAGCCCCATGGCGAACATGCGCCCAGCCCGATCCACAATGGATTTGGCCAGAGGATCACCGTGCCGTGCTGCACCAAGCAAGTTTTCAACCTTGTCATCAGCTGGGTTGCCGCCAGCAACGGTCGCCTCGCGCAGCAGCGCATAATCGGCGACATAAGCCTCAAGACAACCACGTTGGCCGCAGCGGCACAGGGCCCCATCGAGTTGCACTTTGGTATGACCAAATTCGGCACCGCAGCCGCGATTGCCACGGTATAGTTCATTGCCAATGACAATTCCCATGCCGACACCGCTTTCGATCGTCACAACAATAAAGTCCGAATGTTCCTGCCCCAGCCCAAAAGAACGCTCGGCGACGGCCACCAGATTGGCATCGTTGTCAATAAAAACCGGAACTCCAAGGTGATCCTTTAACACCTGACCCAGCGCCAGATTTCGGTCGACTAACGAGGGCGACCAATAAACAAACCCCTGCAATGCATCGACCGTACCCGCGATTCCAACCCCCACGCCCGAAATATCCTCAGCATCTAGTCCGGCCTTGTCGACCAGGCCGGCAATGACTTCAGCCAGTTTTTCAGCCAGCTCATTTGCACCAAAAACACTTTTCTCAAGTGCCAGGTCGTGGTCTGCAATTTGCGCGCCTTCAAAGTCATGCAGCACGGTTGAAATCGTTTTATTGGCGACCTTAATGCCGACAACATGCCGCGCTGCTCCCCGAATTTTGAGATCAACCTTGGGACGTCCGCGGCGGTTGTCTTTGCCAGTTACGTCTTCTCGCACCTCTTCGATCAGCCCTTCTTTCAGAAGATCGGCAGTAATGGTCGTCACCGTTGCACGACTGATACCCGTCCGTTCAGCTAGGTCAATGCGCGGAATCCGCTTATTACGTCGGATTTCCGCCAGCAGGGCGCGCCGACCATTATTGCGAATCTCTCCAGCCATTATTTCAAATATTCCCGTATCTTAGCGCAACCACACCCGTGATTGTGATGTGTCGCCTTGTGGTATTCAGAGTGCCGCGAAGAGTCCCTTTTTGCTAGCTTATTCGATTTAATTTGATTTGCAAATTTAATCAGGTAACATCTAAGCAGCACGCGTTTCATCCTTGGATGGAACGATGAGCATTGAATATGAGGGAGAAGAATCATGAAACTATTTACAACTGCTGCTGCAATTGTCGCGAGCACGTTTATGGGTGCTGCGGCTTTTGCGGATGATCTGATCGTCGGCGTGAGCTGGTCGAATTTTCAGGAAGAACGCTGGAAAACCGATGAGGCCGCCATCAAAGCAGCGCTTGACGCCGCAGGTGCAAAATACATCTCGTCAGATGCACAAAGCTCATCGGCCAAGCAGCTTTCGGATGTGGAAAGCCTGATTGCGCAGGGAGCAGATGCGCTGATCATTCTGGCACAGGATGCGCAGGCCATTGGTCCTGCGGTTCAGGCCGCTGCCGACGAAGGCGTGGCCGTTGTAGGCTATGACCGCCTAATCGAAGACCCACGTGCGTTTTACCTGACGTTTGACAACGTTGAAGTGGGCCGCATGCAAGCACGTGCCGTGTTCGCCGAGATGCCAAAAGGCCGGTATGTCATGATCAAGGGCTCGCCCACCGATCCAAACGCAGACTTCCTGCGCGGTGGCCAGCAAGAGATCATTCAAGCCGCAGTTGACGCGGGTGACATTGAGATTGTGGCCGAGGCCTATACCGATGGCTGGCTGCCTGCCAATGCCCAACGCAACATGGAGCAAATCCTGACAGCCGCCGATAACGGTGTCGACGCTGTTGTGGCCTCAAATGACGGCACAGCCGGTGGTGTTGTGGCAGCATTGACAGCCCAAGGCATGGAAGGCATTCCGGTATCAGGTCAGGATGGCGACCACGCGGCGTTGAACCGTGTGGCCAAGGGTCATCAAACCGTGTCTGTCTGGAAAGACGCGCGTGAATTGGGCAAAGCGGCTGGCGAAATTGCTGTCGCGTTGGCCGGTGGATCGGCCATGGTTGACGTGGACGGCGCGGGCAGCTGGACATCTCCGGCTGGCACGGAAATGACAGCCAAGTTTCTGGCACCGGTTCCGGTCACCAAAGACAATCTGACTGTGGTTGTTGACGCGGGCTGGATTGCAAAAGACGCCCTGTGTCAGGGTGTCAGCGGCGGCCCTGCCCCCTGTAACTAAGCCACACCAATTGCAGTCGCCCGCATCTCGGATGGGCGGCTGCTACTTCAGCCTTTTGACCCAGGCTTTTCACAAGGTTTTCCCATGCCCCAACATGATACCAACGCGTTGCCGACGGCGCAGAAACGCGGATTTTTTCAAACGCTCGAGATCGACCTTCGATTACTTGGCATGGTTGGCGCGTTTGTCATCCTGTGCATCGGGTTTGATTTCGCGACTGGCGGACGGTTTCTGACCCCCCGCAACATCTTTAACCTGACGATCCAGACCGTTTCCGTAGCCATCATGGCAACCGGCATGGTGTTTGTGATCGTCACCCGCCACATCGACCTGAGCGTTGGCGCTTTGCTGGCCACTTGCTCGGCGATTATGGCGATGACACAAACTCAGTTCCTTCCACAAGTTTTGGGGCTTGGGTTCGACCACGCGCTCACCCCTTGGATCACCATTGTTATCGGCGTGATCGCGGGCACAGCAATTGGTGCCTTTCACGGTTTTCTTGTGGGATACCTGACCATCCCAGCCTTTATCGTGACCCTTGGCGGGTTATTGGTCTGGCGCAACGTTGCGTGGTACATGACCAGCGGTAAAACCATCGGTCCATTGGACACAACCTTTCAGAAATTCGGCGGCATCAATGGCACTTTGGGCGCTTCGGGGTCCTGGATCGTGGGCGCCTTGGCCACTGCGGCCGCCCTGTTTGGTCTGCTCAACGCACGTCGCAACAAGCTAAAGCATGGTTTTGCGGTCAAGCCCTTGTGGGCCGAATATGTATTGGGCGGCATTGCGGCCAGCGCGATCCTGGGATTTGTCGCAACGTTGAATGCCTATGACGTGCCAACCCGCAAGCTACAGCGATTGTTTGACGCCAGAGGCGAGGTTATGCCTGAGGGGTTCACGCAATCTTATGGCATCCCCATCTCGGTTCTGGTGTTGATTGCCATTGCCATCGGCATGACCATTCTGGCGCGCCGCACCCGGTTGGGACGATACATCTTTGCCACCGGGGGCAACCCGGATGCGGCAGAGCTGTCGGGCATCAACACCCGATTGCTCACAGTCAAGATTTTCGCCCTGATGGGCGCCTTGTGTGCGATCTCGGCAATTGTCGCGTCGGCCCGGTTGACCAACCACTCTAACGACATCGGCACGCTGGACGAATTGCGGGTGATTGCCGCCGCAGTGATTGGCGGAACAGCCCTTGCCGGAGGTGTGGGCACCATTCACGGTGCAATCCTTGGCGCGCTGATTATGCAATCTTTGCAATCGGGCATGGCCATGGTTGGCGTTGACGCGCCGTTGCAAAACATCGTGGTCGGAGCGGTTCTGGTTCTGGCTGTCCTGATCGACATCATCTATCGCAAACGCACTGGAGGTGCCTGATGACCACTCCTCTCGTAGAAATGCGCGACATCTGTATCTCGTTTGGTGGGGTACATGCCGTGGACCACGTCAGCGTCGACCTTCATCCCGGAGAAGTAGTGGGCCTGTTGGGTCACAACGGGGCGGGGAAATCCACTCTGATCAAGATTTTGTCCGGGGCCTATCAGGCCGACAGCGGCGAAATCCTGATCAATGGCGAAAAGGTTGAGATTCACAATCCGCGCGACGCGCGATCTCATCAGATCGAAACAATCTATCAAACGTTGGCTTTGGCCGACAATCTGGATGCCGCATCAAACCTGTTTCTTGGACGCGAACTGGTGACGCCTTTTGGGTTGGTGGACGACGACGCAATGGAGGCCGAAACCCGCAAGATCATGGCGCGGCTTAACCCGAACTTTCAAAAGTTCAGCGAACCAGTTTCGGCGCTTTCAGGTGGGCAACGTCAGTCTGTGGCCATCGCCCGGGCGGTTTACTTCAATGCCCGCATCCTGATTATGGATGAACCGACCGCCGCCCTTGGGCCGCATGAGACCCAAATGGTGGCCGAGCTTATTCAGCAGCTCAAGGCGGATGGTATCGGGATTTTTCTGATCAGCCATGACATTCACGACGTGATGGAATTGTGCGACCGCGCCAGTGTGATGAAGAACGGCAAACTGGTTGGCGTGGTTGATGTCGATGATGTTACAGACGACGATCTTTTGGGCATGATCATCCTTGGCAAAAAACCAGAAGGCGTGGATTGCTAGGTTGATGAAATATCTGGTTGGCGACATAGGCGGCACCAATACGCGTCTGGCTTTGGCAGACCCATCAGGTGTGAACTCTCGAACGCAGCGGCACTACCAAAACGATCTGTTTGGCACGTTTGATGAAGTGCTCGAGCAGTTTCGCGACGATGCCGGCGCCACCGGGATCGATGCGGCCTGCTTGGCAATTGCGGGACCCGTGGGGGCCGCAGCGGCACGCCTGACAAACCGAGACTGGACGTTTGATGCTGCCCGTATTGGCAAGGCCCTGAAAACCGATTCAGTCGTTTTCATCAACGATCTGGCGGCTCTTAGTTATGCGCTTTCCGAGTTAAACCCAACTCGGCTTTACGGCCCCAAGTCGACACCGGACGAAGTGCAAAGTCTGATAGTGGGCATGGGCACCGGGTTCAATGTTAGCCTCTCCAAGCGCACATCAGAGAGCAGTACAGTTGCCTTTGAAGCCGAGTTGGGGCATGCGGCACTGCCCAGCCCAATTGCGAACATGCTGGCGGATCACCTTGGCTGTTCGATCTCGAACACCCCTCGCGTTGAGGATTGGATGTGTGGATCGGGACTTGAGCGGATTTACCAATTGATGTCGGGCGAGTCGTTGCCCAGCCGGGAAATCATGCAACGTTTCGAGGTAAATTCAGATCAGAACGCCACCCAGTCCGTTGAAGTTTTTGCACAGGTACTTGGCAAGCTCGGGCGGCAAATGGTCTATCAATACATGCCCCGAGCGGGTTTGTTCTTTGCTGGCAGCGTAGCGCGCAGCGTTTTGAAATCCGACGGTTTTGTGCACTTTGAACGGGCGTTTTCCAGCGGAGATTTGGGTGTTGTAGATGTCGCGAAAATTTCAGTTTCTCTTATTGAGGAAGATGCCGCGGCCCTTCAAGGATGTGTTCAGGTCCTTTTAGACGTAACTCAGACCACGCAACCCGGCTGACAGTTAAATACGCGTACCGGAGAATTGTTCCACAGAGATGCCATTGGCTTGCAATGCGCGGCGCGTGGATTTGGCGATATCCACGGCTTCTGGCGTATCCCCGTGCAGGCATATCGTGTCGATCCGGGTTGGAATGTGTTTGCCACTTTCGGTGATAATGGCCCCGACCTGCAACATCTCGACCATCCGGCGACCCGCCAGTTCCGGATCATGGATCACAGCGCCGGGCAATTTTCGATCCACCAGAGTGGCATCATCATTGTAAGCGCGGTCTGCAAAAATCTCGCAAGCCGCATGGCATCCCAGCTCGTGAACCGCGGCTTGTTGCGCGGTACCAGCCAGAACCATGATGATGATATCCGGGTCGACCGCAAGCGCCGCCTGATAACATGTAAGCGCCATCGCCTTGTCTTCCGCCGCCAAGTTGGCCATTGCGCCATGTAGCTTCAGATGGCGAACCTTGGCATCATTTGCACGCGCCACCGCCAAAGCCGCCCCCAGTTGATACTGCACCATATTCGCAAGGGTTTCAGCAGGCAAAGACATGCGCTGACGACCAAATCCCTGAAGGTCAGCAAAGCCCGGATGCGCCCCAATTCCAACGTCTCGCCTGTTGGCGGCACGCATGGTTTTCGCCATCACGTCGGGATCACCCGCATGAAACCCACAGGCAATATTGGCCGAGCTGATTACATCCAACAAAGCCAGATCATCACCCATGGTCCATGGACCAAAGCTTTCGCCCATATCCGCATTCAAATCGACGGTTTTGCTCATGGAATGTCCTTTTCAAGATCGTCGCCAGCGGTTGTTCCACTGATCAATTGATAAGATAGCAGATCTGAGATCGAATGGGGATCGCGGATCAGAGGGCGCAGGTGATTGCGCAGGGTCTTTTACCGGGTGGCCTCGCGTCGCTCAGCTTCAACCGCTTGTTCCAGCGTCACAAACCGAAACCGCAGAGCCGCGCCTCGTCCGGCCTGAGCCACACGAGGCAAATCCGTCGGCAGAACCGATCCAATCCTGGGATAGCCGCCGGTGGTCTGGCATTCGCTCAGCAATACGAAAGGGGTTCCGTCGCCAGTGATCTGAACATCCCCGGGCACTATCACTTCGGACAGGATCGTAAGGCCCGCCTCTGTATGAAACCCTTCGCCCTGAGGCACAATACGCACCCCCATGCGGTTAGCTCGATTGTCGCGCAGAAACTCGGTCGCTTCAAATCGCGTGATTTCCCTGGCGTCGAAGAATTCGGTTTGCAGGCTGGGGACAAGACGAATTGTTCCGCCGTCAAATCGCGTATCCCGGTCCAGTGTCAGACCTGTTGTCGCCAGATCATCCGGGCCAACAGGCAATCTGTCTGCGGCCTGCACAGTGGCTCCAATTCCGGCGGCCAGATGTGTACTTTGTGCGCCCAACTGTTCGGGCAGATGTAACCCTCCGCCAAGATGCAGATAGCCGTAACTGCCGACCTCTGCCGCACCAATTGACAAACGCGCGCCTTTTGGAAGGATATGACTGGCGTTCCACACAGCCCGGGCGCCATCAATCGTGGCTTTCATCGGTGCCCCGGTCAAAGCAATACGCATTTCTTCGCTGGCTTCGAACTCTCCTCCCATGCCTGCCAGCTCCAAGGCCGCATTGGACACGTCCTGCTGCAAAAGCGTAGCACCTTCAATCAACGCCAGCCGATCAGCCGCCCCGCCCCGCGACAGGCCAAAAGCCAGATATCCTGAGCGGCCCAGATCCTGCACGGTTACCCCCGGCCCCGCGCGATGAACAATCAAGGCGCGGTTCACGAAATGGCCTCGGACAGAGCACCGCCATCAACGTCTTTGTTCATCACAGTCAGTTTTTCGGGGGTCGTAGGTTCAAACAACACTTCGTCACCGGGTCGCAAAACAAACGGATGATCTGCTTCGGGACGAAACAGGCGAAATGCGGTTTGCCCGATCTGGCGCCACCCGGTTGGCGTGGCCACGGGAAACAGAACCAATTGACGTAAGGCCACACAAAGTCCTGCGGCGGACACTTGCGCCGTCAGCCCTGTTTGACGCGGAATGTTCCAGTCAGCAGGCAATTCCCCCAAATACGGCATTCCGGGCGCAAAACCAATGGTTTGAACTCGCACCCGAGACGACGAGATTGATGTGATGGCCTGCGCCGGGGTCATGCCAGCGGCGCGCGCTGCCTCTTCAAGTTGCGGCGCAAGGTCGGTTCCAAAGACTGTTGGAACCCGCCAAAGCTTGCGCCCGGCAGGCAGCGCAGCATCAAACCAATTCTGCCTGTTCAACAGATTGTACAATCCGCTACGGATGGCAGCGTGGTCCAAACAAAGCGCGTCAATCCGAAGGTAGGTAGAGACAAGCGAAGTAGACGTTTCCTCGATCCCGGGCATGCCAGACTGTTCCAGCGCATCGCGAAAAGCCAAGGCCGCGCGATTTGCAGGCTCGCTCAGCCGATCAGCAAAACTGATCAGAAAGCCCTTGTACCCGGCCGTTCTGATCCGTGGCCAATGCGGCGTATCGGTAGGCGTCATTTCTGCCATCGGCCTGTTGGCTCCTTTTGCGTGACAGTAGTGCGGTGCGTTTGGTGGCTTCAAGAAAAATTGCGATAGACGTCACATGCGTATTGCTCAAATCGTCTAAAACAGCGGCCGCATTACCCCCGAGGTTTCACACCCGGCAAAACACAAAGCATTTCGAAAAGGATATTGGCCGCCAGATTGGCCGTTGCCCCGGTGTGGTCATATGGCGGCGACACCTCAACCAGATCACAGCCCACAATATTAAGGCCTGCCAGCCCCCGGATCAGTTCGATCCCCTGATGAGACGTCAGCCCGCCCGGTTCGGTTGTGCCCGTACCAGGAGCATAGGCTGGATCAAAGCTGTCGATGTCAAAGGTCACATAAACCGGACCATCGCCCATCTGCGCGCGCACTTCTTCCATCAAAGGGGCCAGCGATTTGTACCAGATTTCTTCGGCCTGAACGACGCGCCAGCCTTGCTCGCGCGGCCAGTCAAAATCGCTTGCCTCATAGCCCGTGGCCCGCAAACCGATCTGACACACACGCGACGGGTCTAACAATTGATCCTCATGAGAGCGGCGAAACGGCGTGCCATGGGCAATTTTTTCGCCAAACATCAGGTCATTGATATCGGCGTGCGCATCGACATGGATCAACCCAACTGGTCCGTGCTTTTTGGCAATCGCTTTGAGCACCGGATAGCTCAGTGTGTGATCGCCACCCAACGTCAGGGGGATCACACCATGGCTCAGAATCTCGTCATAGGCTTCCTCAATGATCTGCACCGATCGTTTCAGATCAAACGTATCAATGGCCACGTCGCCAATGTCGGCAATCTGAAGCGAATCGAACGGCGACACTTTGGTCCACATATTGTAGGGGCGGATCATGGCGCTTTCGGCGCGTATCTGGCGTGGCCCAAAACGTGTGCCCGAGCGATGCGAGGTGCCAATGTCCATCGGAATGCCCACAAAGCAGGCATCCAGACCGGCAGCATTGTCTTGAAATGGCAGGCGCATCATAGTGGGCAAGCCACCAAACCGTGGCATATCGTTTCCACCAAGCGGTTGATTAAAAGTCATTTTCACACCTCTGTTTCATTTAACATTCTGGCATTCCAAGTTTTGGCAGTCATTTCTTACAAGGTATCTTTCGATTTTGGCAAAAGTCGAGGCTTAGAGAACGTGTTGGCCTTGATGCTTCACTGAAAAATCTCCTCGACCCAGGCCTCAAACAATTGCTTGGACGTATCGTTTACTTCCGGAGCAGAGCCTACGATCAGATAGTGGCTTTGATTGAAGGGGATCGGCTCGCCGACGATGGTTATTGGATGGCCGAATTCAACTGCATAATTGGCGAACCGCTCTAAAACGACAGCATATCCCCCCCCGGCCGCAACAATCTCAATGGCGGCAATCGTCGTATCCACCGAAAAGGGCGAGGTTTGCTCGGACAGGATCACGTCATGGGCGGAGAGATAGAGTTGTGACATATCTTCGTAGCCAAGAATTTGAACCATTGGCCCCTGTTTCAACACATCTATCACGGCCTGCTGAGAGCCAATCGAAGTCGCCGCAATCGGCACAATTTTTTCGGAAGAAATTTTGCGAGACACAAAATCGTCCCATCCCCCTGTCCCAAGGCGCAATTCGACGTCCACATCTTCGTGCCCGATTGATTCTGCCCAGATATTTGAGACAAGCTTGATGGTGATCCCCGGGTGGCGTTCAACAAATTCTGGCAATCGACGCGACAGCCACAGAGTGGCAGTGGATATTGGTGCCCGCACCGTCAGCACCTGCGCGCTGCCTGCGCCAAACAGGCTGGAGGTTGAGAGCGCAATATCCCCAAGCGCACGTCGTAACGAAAAGGCATAGGCCTGCCCCACTTCGGTCAACGCCAGTTTGCGTGCGGCGCGCGTAAACAGCTTGCAGCCCAATTTGGCTTCCAGCGAGCGCACATGCAGGCTGAGCGCGTTTTGGGTGATCCCCAGCTCCCCGGCAGCAGCGGTGAAACTAAGATGGCGGGCTGCGCATTCGAAAGACCGCAACCAGACAAGACTTGGTAGTTTACTCAATTTATCACCAAAATATTTTTGTGATTATCCGTATTATTACTCATTTTACAACCTGCTTACCACTCACATATTGCTATCCGCAGGAACATCTTTTCGGCCTGTAGGCCTCGCATGACTGGAGAATAGAAATGAAAGTTGGATTTATTGGCCTCGGCAATGTCGGCGGCAAACTGTCGGGTTCGCTTTTGCGCAATGGCATTGACCTGACTGTGCACGATCTGAACGAAGACCTGATGGCGAACTTTGTAGAACGCGGCGCCAAAAAGGCCGACAGCCCTGCAGAGTTGATGCGTAACTGCGACGCCGTCATCACCTGCCTGCCCTCTCCCGCGGCCTCGGATGCTGTGATGACCCAAATGCTGCCCGAAGTGACCAAAGGCAAAATCTGGATGGAAATGTCCACCACGGATGAAGCCGAAGTACGTCGTCTGGGCGCGATGGTCATGGAAGCCGGTGGTGCTGCCGTGGATTGTCCGGTTTCGGGTGGCTGTCACCGTGCGGACACTGGCAACATTTCGATCTTTGCCGGCTGCGACCGCGCCACTTTCGAAAGCATTGCGCCCTTCCTGAAAACCATGGGTCGGCGCATTTTGCACACCGGTGAGTTGGGTTCAGCTTCGATCCTCAAAGTTGTCACCAACTACCTTGCCACAGCCAACCTCGTCACCTGCTGCGAAGCTCTGGTGACGGCCAAAGCCGCTGGCATGGACCTGAACACCACCTATGAGGCGATGAAAATCTCGTCAGGTACATCGTTCGTACACGAAACTGAAAGCCAGGTGATCCTGAACGGATCGCGTGATATCTCTTTCACCATGGACTTGGTAAAAAAGGACGCTGGCCTGTTTCAGGAAGTCGCCGACCGCAACAACGTACCACTCGAGATTTCACCCATGCTGGTCAAAATCTTTGAAGATGGTATCGAGCGTTATGGCGACCGCGAATTGTCACCTAACATCATCCGCCGCCTGGAAGAAGCCACCGGTCTGGACATCCGTGCCCCCGGGTTCCCATCAGAAATGCTGGATGATGAGCCCGAAGAGGCCGGCTATGAGGTGATCCCGACCGGTCTTTGAGAAAAGTAGAACACTCAATTCCAAAACGGTGACCTTTCTTAAAAAGGTCGCCGCTTTTCTTTGGCCGGCTATTTCGTCCAACTGCTTCCGCCGATATCCACTGGCGGACCTAAAGGCTGTGCAGCGGGCGTCATTGTTACGCCTGTACCGCTTTCATGAAGCGATCCCGGATCACCACGGGGTCCATTGTGATCACCGGTAGTTTGATGTTGCCGCTGTCGCATTTGCAGACAATCACGGTCATCTTTTTGCTGTCGATGGCCGATTGCAAAACCGGACCAAGGTCTTTGTCCTGCACTTCGATCACAGTGTCACAACCGCAAGCCGTTGCCACCGCCGACAGCGAGGTTTTCTTGCCCGCATAGGTTGGTTGATCCCCGGTTGAGCCGTACGATCCGTTATCGATGATCAGCAGGATATAGTTGTCGGTTTCATTGTTGGCGATGGTCGGCAGGGTGCCAAGATTGGTCAGAACCGAACCATCTCCGTCGATTGAGATCACGGTTTTGTCTTGGGCCAGTGCCAACCCAAATCCGATCGATGACGACAGCCCCATGGTGCCCAACATATAAAAGTTGGTGGGTTGGTCGTCGATCATATGCAGTTCCTGGCTTGGCAGGCCAATATTACAAACGACCAGATGATCCCGCAGGATCGGGGCAATCTCTTTGAGGATTTCAGAACGTATCATTGGTCTCCGTAGCCTCCCCAAAAGTTGGCGTCGGTCAGGATGGCGACCGGTTTGTTGCACATGAAGGTGTATTTCAGGATCGCATCCAACTCCTCCACATCCTTTTGATGATGAAAGTGGTAAGTGGGAATTTTCATTTCGGCCAAGAGCGCCTTGGTGTGCACGGCCATTTCCACCTGGCAGGCGACAGGTTCACGCAGCTCGCCACGGTAGGAAATCAACATCGGCAGCGGCATCCGGTAGTATTGGATCAGCGTCGCAAGCGTGTTGATCGTGACTCCAATGGCGGTGTTCTGCATGATGATCGCCGGGCGTTTGCCGCCCATAAAGGCCCCGGCACAAAGCCCCATACCTTCGTCTTCTTTGTTTGAGGGGATGTGAAAAATCTCGTCGCGCGCATCGATCTCATCGATCACCCCGGCCAGCTGCTTGCAAGGCACGGTGGTGACAAATGAGACGTCGTTGGCGACAAGATCATCGGTGATCTTCTTGTCGATGTTCATCGGGATAGGCCTTTCATTTTACTCAGCCGCCTTGGTCTTGGTCGTTGAAGCCATCAACCACAGTTCAAATACGGCTGTCCAAGACAATTCAGACAATTTTGGTATTTGAACGTCTCTTTTTGCCTTCCTGAACATTGGCGACATCTTCTGCCTGAATGAGAAGCGAAACGACACCTTCCAGTGTTTCCGTGGACACCCTCAAAGCCACCCAGCAGACTTCACCAAAGGCGAGCGGGATGAACGATTACCCCCCATTCAGACTGCAAAATGGCAACACCCGGATCAGGCGCGCAGAACGGCATCAAAGCTCAAACTTTGCCAAGCTGCCCGGATCACGCAAGACGGTGGCCAAATGGCTCTGGTCGACTTGCGCTGAATTGGGCTGGACAATTGCCGGTCTTGCCACGGATAAAGACCTTATGGCAGGCCAGACCGAAACAATTATTTCCGCAATCCTAAACGATATCGAAGCCGGTATCCTCAACCCCGGTGACGGAATTGACGAGGCTGCAATGGCCAAGCGTCTGGCCGTGTCCCGCACCCCTTTGCGCGAAGCCATGATCCAGTTGGAAACCGCAGGGCTTGTCACCCGACTACCCCGCAAAGGGGTGGTGGTGTTCAAACCCACGCTGGAAGAATTCCTCGCGATTCTCGAAGTGCACGCCAAGCTGGAAGGTCAGGCCGCAGGTTTGGCAGCGCGGCGCCTGTCAACGCAGGATGCGCATCAGCTTGAAAAGGTTGTCACAGCTTGTGAAAAGCATGCGGCCGAAAAAGGTGATGCCGATCCGGACGGCTATTATCAGCTCAATATGCGCTTTCACGAGATCGTCGCCATCGCAGCCGGAAATCCGTTCCTTCTTGAGATGATCAAAACCAATGCACGCAAGCTGATGGCCTACTACCGCGCCCGTTATCAATACGTCGGCGCGATTGCTGCAAGCGCCAGCGAACACCGTGAGATTGCCACATTGATCACTGCCCGCGACGCCGAAGCCGCCGAAAACCGCATGGCGCGACATGTGCAGTTTGACCAGGTCACGGCCATGGATTTGCTCGCCGTCCTCAGCTGAAGAGAAAGCCCCGTAAAATGCAGCCTGCCGAAACCGAGATACATCCGCTCCACAGCATGACCCCGTATTTCACCGTCCAAGACGCGGACCTATTGATCAGATTTCTAACGCAGGCTTTTCATGCCAAAGTGATCAGAGAAAGCCGATACGATGATGGACGTATCCAACACGCACGCCTTTTGGTTGGAGATTCAATCTTGATGCTCAACCAGAGCTCGTCTGATTACCAAGCAAATGTGTCGCAGATTCACCTGTACGTAAACAATGTCGACACAACCTTTTCGACAGCTCTGTCGCTGGGGGCTCAGTCCCTTATGGAACCCAACGACAGGCCACACGGGGATCGCATGGCGGGGTTGACAGACCCTTGCGGCAATATCTGGTGGATTGCCGCGCCTCTGGATTAATCGCGCCTTGCCCACTCAAAAAATTGCACGATCTGACGTCCAAAATCATCCCGATCCGCCGTGGTTTTTAGTGACTCGCGCGCAGCTTGCGTGACTTCATCCCCGACATAATCCGCCGTAAACTCCACGAGGTCTGCAATGAATGCATCCGTCATTTCAGGATGATACTGAGTCGTAAAAATATGGCGCCCCTTCAGATAGCCCCCCACCGCGCATCCCGGACCAGAGGCCACAACCTCAGCACCTTTGGGCAACGTCGTCACCTGCTCAATATGGCTCGCATAGAGACCGACCTGATTGGGTCGTTCGTCAAACGGCAATTCACCAACCGATTCGGTCATTGCCAACCCATGCACCCACCCATCTGGGTTGCGTTCAACGATTCCGCCCAATGCCACGGCGATCGCCTGGTGACCAAAACACGCGCCAAAGACAGGCAGTTCAGATGCATCCATCGCGCGGATCAGGTCGAACAATCGCCCAACCCATAGTGCGTCATCATACACCGACGCCGGGCTCCCGGTGATCATCGCCCCATCAAACGCCTGAATATCCTCAGGAAAGTCGCCATCCTTAACCGAGAAAGTCACACACTCCCAGTCCGGACGTTGTTCCTGCACCAAAACCGAGAACTTCTCGCCGTCCTTTGGTCGCGCTTGGGCAAAGGCGCTCTCATCCGTGTTTGTCATCAGGATCGCAAGTTTCATATCCACAGTCCGCGCATTTTTCATTTTGCATATTTATGATCTGCATATATATACATAACAAAGCAAGTAAACAAGCCAGCAAGGGAGGCGGCTCGTATGACTGTCTGGACACCCACCGATGACGGCTTTGCCGATCTGACAAGCCATGACACTTTTTCTAATGGCGCGCCGCACAAAACCTTTCAGCGTTTGCGCAACGAAGACCCGGTCAGCTGGACAGATTGGGACCAGGGTGAAGGGTTCTGGTCGATCACCCGGCATCAGGACATCACCGAGATGAACCGTAACTTTGAGGTTTTTTCTTCGGCGCGGGGAATCCGGATGGAGGATCAGACCTACGAAGAATACCTAGCCCGGCGCACTTTTCAGGAAACCGATCCGCCAGATCACATGAAAACCCGCATCAAAGTCGCCAAGGCGTTTTCCAAACCGGTTGTCGCTGGATTTGAACAGGATTTGCGGGATCTCTCGAATCAGATCCTTGATGAGGCTTTATCGACCATTGAATTCGACGCAACCAAAGCCATCGCCCGCCAATTGCCCATGCTCATGCTTGGACGTATTCTTGGCACACCGGAAGAAGACCTGCCTTGGCTGGTCGAAAAAGGCGATGCGTTGATCGCCAACACGGATCCGGATTTCACTGATCATGTGCTCGACAAAATGACTACGGACGAGTTCCGCATGATGCCATTCAACTCTCCGGCCGGGGCCGAATTATTTCAATATGCCAAAGAGTTGATGGCCCACAAGAACGCCACCGGCGACACCAACGGCGTACTGCATCTGATCCTGCAACCCGACAAAGATGGCAACACCATTTCCGAAGAAGAGTTCCGCAATTTCTTTTGCCTTTTGGTCGCTGCGGGCAACGATACCACCCGCTATTCAATAGCAGCGGGCCTTCAGGCCATGTGTCACCAGCCGGAACTTCTTGGTCAGATGCAGGCCGGAGGTGACGACCTGTGGGAACTCGCCCCCGATGAAATCATCCGATGGGCCACGCCTGCTCTGTATTTCCGCCGCACACTGACCCGCGATTTCGAAGCCCATGGCAAAATCATGAAAGAAGGCGACAAAGCGCTGTTCTGGTGGATTTCTGCCAATCGCGATGAAACGGTTCTTGAAGACCCGATGCGCGTAAATCTGATGCGCAGCCCAAACAAGCATTTATCCTTTGGTCAATCCGGCCCGCATCTGTGTTTGGGCATGTGGCTGGCACGACTGGAAGTGCGTGTACTGTTCCAAGAGCTTTGCAAACGCCTGAAAAGCATAGAAGCTAATGGCGAACACAAATTTCTGCGTTCTAACTTTGTCGGCGGCATCAAAGAATTGCCCGTCCGCGTGCAACTGAAATAAGGAAGCCTCAGATGAAAGATCGCCTACGCGCTGTATTCTGCGACCACCTGTCCATCATACGGGGAAAATATCTGCCGGCCTCGAAACTGGCAGATTCGGAAACCCGTTTTTGCCGCTCGACCTTTGGTGTTCACTACGACAAGGACCTGCTGCCCGCTCCCGGCGCGATGATGATGGAGGGCCTTCCCGATATGGAGCTGCGCTGGAAGCATGACGACATCCGCGATAGCTGGGATCCACACACCAAAATTGTGATTGGTGATCTTTATGATGACCGCGGCGAAGCTCTGCCGTTGTGTCCGCGCGGCACCCTGAAACGTGCCGTTGCCGCCTGGGAGGCTAAGGGCCTCACCCCCAAAGTTGGCATCGAGCTGGAAGCCTTTGCAATGCAGGCGGATCAGGATGGCAACCTGCGCCCTTATGATACGCCGGGGGCTGTGGTCTATGGCACCGGGCCAATGACTGACCCGATGCGGTTTAACGATGCGATCTGGGAAAAAGCCGACGAGCTGGGCTTTCACCTTGATATGATCACAGCTGAATTTGACGCGCCTCAGTTTGAATACACCCTGACATTTGATAGCGCCGTTCAGGCGGTGGACGACATCGTTTTGTTCCGCCTGATGGCCAAGGAAATCGCGCTGGAACATGGCATCATCCTGACCTTTATGCCCAAACCACTTGCCGAAGCCGGTGGGTCAGGCATGCACATCAACTTTTCATTTACCGACACCTCGGGCGGCAACGCCGTGTCTTCTGGCCCGCGCAATATGCCCGAAACGCTGAATGACCTGTCCAAGGGCTGCCTTGCCGGTCTGCTGTATCATCACAAAGCGCTGGCCGGTCTGATCGCGCCAACCGCCAATAGCTATCAGCGCCTGCAACCGGGCTCACTGTCGGGCTTTTGGAAAAATTGGGGCGGCGATCACCGCAATGTCACCACACGGATCAGCTCTGAAGGGGGGCCCAAATCGCGACTAGAACACCGGATGGCAGACGGCACCGCAAACCCTTATACTGCTGTGGCTGCAGTACTTCAGGCGTCATTGCTTGGGGTCGAGAACAGCTATCCACTGCAACCGATTGAAACCGGTGACGGGTTTGAGAACAACGACGCCAAGGAAAGCTGCGCCATGGACCTGGCCGGGGCAGTTTCTGATCTCAAGTCCGACACTGTTCTGAGCGACGCTGTGGGCCGCATGTTGGTCGACAACCACGTTTTCATGAAAGAAAAGGAAGTCAAGAAAACGAAGAACCTCGAAGGCGATGCCTTGCGTGATTTCTACGTCTACTTTGTCTGATCCTCATCTTTCAGTATTTCAAGAATACTCCCGCCGGAGGCTCCCGCACTCTGTCCCGACGCACCCTTGGCTCAAGGAGCACAAATTATGAAAGCCACCTGGAAACTGTCTGATGGCAGCGAAATCACTGCCGAAATCGCAAACGGCACCAACATGATGCAAGCGGCTGTGGACAACAATGTCCCCGGAGTGGTCGGCGAATGTGGCGGCTGCCTCAGCTGTGCTACCTGCCATGTTTACGTTGATGCAAACTGGATCGCACAATCCGGGTCCGTGGACGATTTTGAAGATGCCATGCTGGATGTCGCCGAGGCCGAACGAACCGACGCCAGTCGCCTCAGCTGTCAAATTGAGGCCAGCGACGCCCTCGACGGCATTGTTCTGCTGGTTCCACAACCGTAACGCCCGCCCCGAAAAACGACAAAAAAAATGGCGCCCGTCAACGGCGCCATTTCCTGTTCCAGACTTTGATTGGTTTATTGTGCCGCCGCTTCCAGACCCGCATCCAGACTGGACAAGATCACCTGCACATCTTCCGAGGTCAGCACCAAAGGGGGAGACAGGATAATGTTGGGCCCGGAAATGCGTACAATCGCACCGCTGCGATAGGCCACGTCCTGAACCACGCCCCCAGATTTTTTGTCGATTGGCGTTTTGCTGGCGCGATCGCTGACCAGTTCAATCGCGCACATCAGCCCATGCCCACCACGCACATCGCCAATCAGTTCGTGTTTCTCTTGCAAGGCTAGCAACCCCGCATACATCTCAGCGCCACGCGCCGCGGCATTCTCGTTGACTTTCAGGCGTTTGGTTTCGGCCAGACAGGCCAAAGCCGCCGCTGCCCCAACCGGGTGTCCGGAATAGGTGTAACCATGGCCGATGGCCGCCTTGCCACTGGTGTCGCTCTCAAACACTTCAACCACCTTGTCGGCGATCATCACCGCGCCGAATGGAAAGTATCCGTTTGTGATAGCCTTGGCGGTGGCCATCATATCGGGCTGAACACCCCAATGGCGTGAGCCAGTCCAGCTCCCGGTGCGGCCGAAGGCCGTGATTACCTCATCAGCAATCAACAGGATACCGTTCTTGGTACAGATATCGCGCACGCCGGGCATAAAGCTTTCGTGTGGTGGGATCACGCCCCCTGCCCCGAGGATCGGCTCCATAATCATCGCGGCAATTGTGCCAGCCCCCTGAAACGCTATCTCGTCCTGCAGGGCCTGCAAACACAGTGCGGCCAGCTTTTCCGGATCGGTCTCGTTAAATGGGTTGCGGTAGGTATATGGCGCGGGGATATGAAAACAGCCCGGCAAAAGCGGCTCGTACTGCGTGCGGAAGTTGGCATTACCATTGACCGAAGCTCCGCCCATATGCGTGCCATGATAACCCTTTTTCAGGCTCAAAAACTTGGTACGCCCCTCATCACCCCGAATTTTGTGGTACTGGCGCGCCAATCGCAACGCAGTCTCCACCGAGTCCGAGCCACCAGATGTATAAAATGCGCGGGTCAGGCCGTCTGGCTCGTAAAAGTCACGAAGTTCTTCGGACAATTCAATAACCGCATCATTGGTGGTACCACGAAAAGTCGAATAATACGGCAACACGTCCAATTGGCGGGCAATGGCGTCTTTGACTGGCTGGCATGAAAAGCCAAGGTTCACATTCCAAAGCCCGCCAACACCATCTACTACTTCGTGGCCGTCCACATCCGAAATTCGTACGCCTTGGGCGCTAGTGATAATGGCCGGCGGATTCGCCAGACTATCTGCCGGATGTGTCATCGGATGCCACAAAGAGCGGGCGTTTTTCTCTTTCAGGAAATTGCTGTCTTTCATCGGTTCAGGCCTTTCGGATCATGCGTTGGCGGTTTCTGCCTCAAACGCGGTCAGCTTTAATTTGAATTCTTCGGGGATAAATCCGCCCAACAAGCGGGTCATTTCAAGCGACGCAAGCATGAGTTCGCGCCGGATAGTGTGCCTTAACTCTGGTGTCATACGCGCAACAGGGGCAGCAACGGCGACCGCGCCATAGCAATTTTGCTGTGCATCAAAAATTGGGCAGGCATGAGAATGCACATCCATTTCATGGCCACTTATCGATTCTGCGAAACCTTGAATGCGCGTCTCTCTAAGGCGCTGCCGGATCACATCCGGGTCAGTTTCGGTGAGATCCGTTTTCTTTTCCAAGGGGCGTCCCAGCACATCGTCCACCAGTGATGACGCCCCAAAAGCCAGCACCGCATGCCCTGAGCTTGTCGAATGAAACGTGATTTGCTCAGCGTCTTCCATTGTCACCCGTGTGCCGTGCAATGGGCTGTAACAATAGCTGACAACCGTCAATCGATCCCCCTGATGGATCGACATATGGGCCGTTTCTCCGGTGGCCTCGCTAAGACGTCTCAGAAGGTTTTGCACCACTTCACGCATGGGAACGGCCGCTTCGCGCAACGCAGCAAGTCGGGGGAAAACCGGCCCCAAACGATATTCTCGACCTGTGCCAATCTGCTCAACGAATCCCTGTTCAGCCAATTCTGTCATCAATCGGTACACTGTCGCCTTGTTCATCCCAGACAGGCGCGTCATCTCGCTCAGGCCAATTTTGGCACGAGAACGAGAAAAATAACCCAGCAATGACAAACCCTTAGAAACCGTCCCCATCGATACTCCACATTCTCCGCAAGCGCTTTCCGCGATATGAAACCAAATGATTTGGCCCATACGTTCTAAAAGTGTTGACAGAAATATAGTTAACCTGTCAATCTATTTTCGAACCCTTGGTTTGTTTAGTGAACCACAGGACGCACAGGGAGACAACAATGAAATTCAAAACACTTATCGGCGGCACGCTCGCCTTGGCCATGACCTCCGTTTCCGGAGCTGCCTTGGCAGAATACCCCGAAAAGCCCGTCAGCTTTATCGTTCCGTGGCCCCCCGGAGATCTCGAAGACGTGCTAACCCGTATGATTGCCGAAGACTTTCAGGCGGCATATGGCGTCTCGGCAGCGGTGGTAAACAAACCCGGAGGCGGCGGCGGCCCCTTCCCCGGTGCGATCGAAGTTGCAACAGCTCCAGCTGACGGCTATACCATCGGTTCCTTTGTCCCAGCGGTGCCCGTCATCGGCCACGAGATTGGCATTGATGAGCTGGCAGGCGAAGTGTTTGAGCCGGTCGGAATTTTCCTGACCTACCCATTCGTGATCGCCACCTCAGCAGACGCGCCGTACTCATCGATGGCGGAACTGGCGGAACATGCCAAATCCAATGACGTTGCACTGGGTCACTTTGGTCAGGTTCTGACGCCAACCCAAGTCACCATGGCCTATGCCGTTAATGCAGGCTTTGAGTGGGGTTCAGACGCGGCTTTTGACGCGCTCGACTGCAACACATTGGCTTCGGGCGATGCGGACGTGATCAACACCACGCTGCAATTGATCCTGCCTTGTCTGGACAAGGTCAAGGTTTTGACCACGATCACTGGCGAGCGTATTCCTCTGGTACCTGATGCGCCTACCATTGGCGAATTGGACGCGTCACTGGACATCGCACTTTGGAACGGCCTGTTTGTTCACAAGGACACACCGGCCGATGTTCGCGAGAAACTGGCTGCTGTTGCGTCGAAAACAGTGATGAGCGACCGCGCACAGGCGATTGCCAAGGAAACCGGTGCTCAGGTCTATTGGGCTGATGCGGCTGCTTCAGCCGAGATCATTGCCAAAGACAAGGCCACTGGTGCCGTGATCTCGGGTATCCTCGAGTAATATAAAAAATGCGGGCCGGAGGTGCAAATGCCTCCGGCCTTTTTCTGTATTCAGAGGCCCGGCAACATGAGCTCACTCGAAGAAAAACGCTTTAAAGGCCCTCTGCGAGGGCAGCTTTTGTTTGCTATCGTGTTTCTTGTCGCGGCACTGTTGCTGCTGTCGCAGTTGGGCGACCAGACCAAATGGGTAAAACGCACCAAGTTCTTTGCTCAGCCGCGTTTCTGGCCTGCGGTCTCAATCATCGGCATGGTCCTGTTTGGCGGCCTGCACCTTTGGAAATTGCCACGTCGCAAGTTCGATCGCGCCGACTTTGTCGAATGGCGCGTGTGGCTTTTTACGATCGAATGGGTGCTATGGTTCCTGATCTACGTCATCCTCGTACCAATCATCGGTTATCTGCCCGTAACGATGGTCTTCATGCCGATCCTGATGTGGCGCATGGGGTATCGCAGCAAGAAAATGCTCTGGATATCCGTGTTCTTTGGCGTGGCCGTTGTGATCCTTTTCAAGGCTTTGCTGGACGTTAAAATTCCAGGCGGTGCCACCTATGAATACCTGCCCGGTGCGCTGCGCAGCTTTTTTATCCTGAACTTCTAGGGCACGCCTGATGGACCTTATTCTTTCCTCAATCGACATTTTGGCCCGCTGGGATGTCTTGCTGGCGCTTTTGGCCGGTTCTGTCGGCGGTGTCTTGATCGGCGCGATTCCCGGCGTAGGCCCTGCCGTGGCCATTGCGATCCTTTTGCCCGCCACGTTTTCGATGGACCCGATTGTGGGTCTTACTGTGTTGCTGGGTATCTACGGATCCTCAATGTATGGCGGCTCAATCCCAGCCATCCTAATCAATACGCCGGGCACGGCCGTGAACGCGCTGACCACTTATGATGGTTACCCAATGACCACGCGCGGCGAGGCGCGGCGTGCCTTGTCTCTGGCCTATAGCGCATCCTTCTTTGGCGGTATCTTTTCAGTCATCTGCCTGATCCTTTTTGCCCCGATCCTCGCTAAAATCGCACCGATGTTTGGCAGCCGCGAGATATTCCTAGCGGCCTTGCTCGGCCTGATACTTGTGGTCGTTGCCCATCGTGGTCAGACCTTGATTGCTGCGGCCTTGGCTTGCTTTGGTATCTTCCTCAACACGGTGGGGCTCGAGCCTGTAAAGTATTCAAAACGCTTCACCTTTGACCAAAGCTGGCTGTCTGGTGGTGTGAACCTGATTGTGGTTGTGCTCGGCCTGTTTGCTTTGTCACAAGCGTTTTACCTGTTGCAGGGCGAAGATGAGAAAACCCGCCTGACCAAATTGCGCGGCGGCATGTTTCAAGGCCTGCGAGAGCTGATACGCCACCCGCGCGTGGCTGGTGTTTCGGGCACGTTTGGCGTGCTGATGGGCATGATCCCCGGCGTTGGCGAATTTACCGCGCAATTCCTGAGTTACACCTACGCGCAAAAAAGCTCAAAGCGACCGCAGGATTTTGGCCATGGCTCATCTGAAGGGCTGATCGCTGCCGAAACCTCCAACAACGCCGTACCCGCCGCAGCCATGGTGCCGCTTTTGGCTTTGGGTATTCCTGGCGAAGCGCTGACCGCGATGATGCTGTCTGTGTTTTATGTGCACAACGTGGTGCCCGGACCGCAGCTGTTTCAAAACGACATGGACTTTGTGGTCGCGCTCTATCTGGCGCTGCTCATTTTGAACGTGCTGGTTTTGGTCTTCCTATTGTTCGCCACCAATCAGCTGATCAAAGTGGTGAATATTCCAAACCGCTTCTTGGGCGCCTGTATCCTCGTGCTGTCTTTTGTCGGCGTTTACAGCTTGCGAAATTCTTTCACCGACTGCCTGATCGCTGCCTGTTTCGGTATCTTCGGCTTTGTGTTGAAACGTCTGTCCATACCCGCTGTGCCGATCATCCTTGGCATGGTTCTGGGCGGGATCATGGAGGTCAAGCTGCGCGCAGGTATGGCGCGGGTGAAGACACCATTCGACTTTATCGACCGCCCCATCGCCATGATTCTATTTTTGATGATCGTGGGCGTTCTTATCATCCATTTCCTGCGCGTCTGGCAGGATCATAAAGAACTCAAGGAGGCCAAATGGTCGACCAAGCACGCGTCAACAAACTTCGGAATGCACATGTCCCGCCGCAAGGATTATTTATTGAGGGAGCGTGGCAGGAAGGTTCGGGAGAAACACTTGAAGTACAATCCCCGATCGACGGACAAACGCTAACCACCATTGCCCGTGCCACTCTTGCGGATGCGGATCGCGCGATAGCTTCGGCGCGCGCTGCTTTTGACGATGGCCGGTGGAGTCGTATGGCCCCTGCGGAACGCAAAAAGGTACTTCACAAGCTCGCCGACCTGATCGAGAAAAACGCCCTTGAACTGGCAGTTCTGGGCGTGCGCGACAACGGCACCGAGCTGAACATGGCTATCAAAGCCGAAAGTGGATCCGCCGCTGGTACCTTCCGCTATTACGCCGAAGCGCTGGATAAAGTGTACGGTGAGATTGCCCCGACCGACCCCAACTTCCTTGGGATGATCCACAAGGAACCGGTTGGCGTCGTGGGCGCCATCGTGCCTTGGAACTTCCCGCTGATGATCGGCTCATGGAAACTGGCGCCCGCACTAGCAATGGGCAATTCGGTCATCCTGAAACCTGCGGAAACCGCCTCGCTTTCCTTGCTGAAACTCGCTGAACTGGCCTCTGAGGCTGGCCTGCCGGACGGCGTGCTGAACGTCGTCACCGGACAAGGATCCGTTGTGGGTGAGGCCATCGCGCTGTCAATGGATGTCGATATTCTGGTCTTTACTGGCTCTGGCGGCGTAGGCCGCCGCCTGCTGGAATACTCGGCCCGTTCCAACATGAAACGCTGCTATCTCGAACTTGGCGGCAAGTCCCCCAATCTGATCTTTGCCGACGCCCCCAATCTGGATGAGGCCGCCAAGGTCTCGGCCATGGGCATCTTCCGCAATTCAGGCCAGGTCTGCGTGTCGGGCTCACGCCTTCTGATTGAAGCGTCGATCCACGACGATTTCGTCGCACAGGTCGCCAAATACGCCGCCGCGCTTAAGGTTGGCGATCCGCTGGATCTGGGCAATGACGTGGGTGCGGTGAACTCGCTGACCCAGCTACAGGGCAACCTTGGCTTCATCGACAGCGCGCATGCCGATGGCAACACCATCTATCTGGGTGGCAATCGCATCCTCGAAGACACCGGCGGCTACTATATGGAACCCACCATTGTCACCGACGTCAAACCCACCGACCGGCTGGCACAGGAAGAGGTGTTCGGCCCGGTGCTCGGCGTGCTTCCATTCTCGTCAGATGACGAGGCCATCGCGCTTGCCAACAACTCGATCTATGGCCTCGCGGGCGGTGTGTGGACTTCAAACCTTAGCCGCGCGCACAAGATGATCCGCGGTATCCGCACCGGCGTTGTGCATGTGAACACCTATGGCGGGCCGGACAATACGGTACCGTTAGGTGGCGTCAAACAATCCGGCAACGGCCACGACAAATCCCTGCACGCGATGGAAAAATACGTCGACCTCAAAACCACTTGGATCAAACTTTGATGCAAGACAGCCAAACCCTGATTGATCGGCGAGCCCAGCTTTTGGGGCCCAACGTCAGCACGTTTTACGAAGACCCAGTGCATCTCGTCAAAGGCGACGGTGTCTGGGTCTGGGATGCGGACGGGCGCAAATACCTTGATTGCTACAACAACGTGCCACACGTCGGCCATTGCCATCCCAAAGTGGTCGAGGCGATCTGTCAGCAGGCCGGCACGCTCAACACCCATACGCGCTATCTGCACGCAGGCATCCTTGATTATGTTGAGGCCCTGACCGACACGTTCGCCGATCCGCTGAACACCGCGATCATGACTTGCACCGGGTCCGAGGCCAACGACATCGCCTTACGCATGGCACAAGCCGTCACTGGCAACACCGGCGTCATCGCCAGCGACCACACCTATCACGGCAACACCATGGCCGTGTCGCAGCTGAGCTGTACCAACCCACCGCCCAACCGCTGGGACAACGTGGCTTATGTGCCCGCCCCCGACAGCTATCGCCCGCTTGGTGGCGAAGCGGGTGCCGCCCACGCACGCGCTTTTGCGGCTGAAGTTGAGCGCGCTATCGCAGAGCTGGCGGCACGCGGCCACGGGCTTTCGGCCCTCATCATCTGCCCCTATTTCGCCAACGAAGGCTTCCCGGACCTGCCCGCAGGCTGGCTGCAATCCGCCATCGACGCAGTGCGCAAAGCGGGCGGTATCATCATCGCGGACGAAGTTCAGCCCGGCTTTGGCCGCCTTGGCACGCATTTCTGGGGCCATCAAAAGGCGGGCTTCCTGCCTGACGTGGTCACCTTGGGCAAACCCATGGCCAACGGTCACCCGGTTGGCGGCGTGGTCACCTGCCTCGAGACGATGACCGCCTTTCGCCAGAACTTTCGCTACTTCAATACCTTTGGCGGCAACCCTGTGTCCGCCGCCGCAGCCCTCGCCACACTAAAGGTCGTGCAGGACGAAGACCTGATGGAGAATGCCGCAGAGGTTGGCAATTATGCCCGCGAAGGCCTGCGCCAACTGGCTAGCCACCACGCCTGTATCGGCGACATCCGCGGCTCCGGCCTGTTCTTTGGTGCCGAGATGGTGCTGGACCCCGACGCAAAAAACCCTGCCACGAATTTCACCAAACGCATCGCCAACGCCATGCGCAACAAGGGCGTGCTGCTGAACTTCCTTGGCATCCACTACAACGCCCTGAAAATCCGTCCGCCGCTGCCGTTTTCCAAGTCCAATGCCGACCACATGCTGGAAAGATTGAATGAGGCACTAAGCGAAACACCGTTGGAACCGTGATGAACGCGCACGTGCAAAAGGCTCTGGCTTTCTGGGACATGGAGGGCGCAATCACGATCCTGGCGGCCCAGCGCGAAAACCACGTTTACCGCGTGGATCACAACGGCGCGACCTGCGCCCTGCGCTTTCACCGCCCCGGCTATCGCACCGAAGATGAGTTGCTGTCGGAACTGCACTGGTGCCAACACCTCGCGGATCAGGGCCTGACCGTCCCACGCCCCCAGCCTGACAGGACAGGAGCCCTCCTGCGCCAAATTGGTGAAACATACGTCAGCGTATTGCCGTGGCTCTCTGGCGTTCCAATCGGCGAAGGCTCCGAGATCACGGGGGATCCCCAGCAGCTTGCGCGTCAGGTTGGACAGGAAATGGCCCGCCTACACCAGATCACCGACCTCTGGCAGCGCCCCGCCACCTTCACTCGCCCCGACTGGGCCATGGATGCACTTGTCGGCGACACTCCCCTCTGGGGACCGTTTTGGGAGCACCCCGACCTCACGTCGGATCAGGTCGCACTGCTACAACAGGCCCGCGCTGCTGCCCGGCGTGACAGTGCCCTCCTCGACCATGACACCGGCCTGATCCATGCCGACATGCTGGCCGAAAATCTGCTGGTCGATGGCGATCGTCTGGGCCTGCTGGACTTTGACGACAGCGTCACAGGCTACCGCGCCTTTGAACTCGCAACCTTCCTGCTGCGCTATAGCGAGCGTCCTGACTTCGCCGACCTTTGCGCAGCACTCACCGACGGCTATGCCGCACGTCGCCGTATTGACGCACCCGAACTTGACCTCGCCCTGCTGCTACGAGCCCTGACTTACGTCGGCTGGATCATCCCACGCCGCAAGGAACCCGGTGGCGACGTCAGATCAAAACGCATGATTGCCCACGCCACGCGGCTTGCCCAATCCTATCTCGAACGGAGTCCCTCATGACCCAGGACAAAACCATCCTCGTTGTCGGAACCTATGACACCAAAGACGACGAACTGAACTACATGTGTGACTGCATCCAGGGCCAGGGCGGCAATGTCTTGTCGATGGATATCAGCGTGCTGGGCGACCCGTCCGAGCCGACAGATTACTCCAAACACGCCGTCGCCGAAGAGGGCGGCTCTTCCATTCAGGAGGCCATCGACTCAGGCGACGAAAACCACGCCATGCAGATCATGGCCCGTGGTGGTGCGCTGCTGGCCTTGCGTTTGCACAGAGAGGGCAAAGTGGACGGAGTCGTGGTTCTTGGCGGCACGATGGGCACCGACGTGGCGCTGGACATCTGTCAGGCGCTGCCGCTGGGCGTGCCAAAATATGTGGCCTCGACTGTCAGCTTCTCACATCTTCTGCCCCCCGAGCGACTGGCGGCAGATATCCAGATGATCCTCTGGGCGGGCGGGCTCTATGGCCTGAACTCGGTCTGCAAATCCTCTCTCAGCCAAGCGGCTGGCGCCGTTCTGGGGGCCGCCCGTGCTGTTGAAAGGCCTGCGGGTGACAAGCCACTGATCGGTATGACCTCTTTTGGTAAAACCATCCTGCACTACATGGTCACTCTGAAACCCGCACTGGAAGAACGCGGCTTTGAAGTTGCCGTGTTCCACGCCACCGGCATGGGCGGGCGGGCGTTTGAATCTCTGGCCGCCGAAGGGGCCTTTGCCTGCGTGATGGATTTCGCTACGCAAGAGGTCGGCAACCATCTGATGGGGGGCCTCTCAGCCGGGGCAGATCGCCTGACTAACGCGGGCGCCACTGCGACGCCCCAAATCGTGGCACCTGCCTGCTATGACTTGGTCGATTTGGTCGGTTGGAAGCCCTTGCCACAGCGCATGGCTGGCAAACCCACCCACGACCATAACCGCCTGTTGAAAGCTGTTGTTTTGGATGCCGACGAACGACGCGAGGTTGCCCGTGCACATGCGGATAAGCTGAGCCAGGCCGAAGGTCCTACAGTGTTCATTATGCCGAAGGGCGGGTGCAATGAGTGGGATCGCCCCAATGCTGACCTGCACGACGCCGACGGTCTTGCGGCCTTTGTCGACGAAATTGAACGCCGGATGCCGGACAATGTGAATTACATCCCCCTAGACTGTCACATCAACGACGCCGAGTTTTGTGACAGGGTTCTTGCAACCTTTGATGCGTGGGTCGCAGAAGGCATTGTCAAATCCTAGCCGGCAATGCGGTCATCTGGCTTTGCCGTAGAGTTGCGGGCCAGATGGTCGCCGATGGCTATTGGGCCCTATTTCAACTGCAAAATATCAGCGATGCACAGCTTGCGCTGCGCGGGCATGGTCGAGGCCCCGTCCTTGCGTTTGACTCTGCGTGGACCGTCTTTGACTTTGACTTTCGGATCAGCCAGCGCGCCTGAAACAGAAAACGGCCATGGGCTACGCGACAGAGGCTTGCCAATACGGCGGGGCTGACCATGGATATCCAACGTTTTCTTACCGAGATTGACGTCACCGTAAACGACGATCTGAACCATGTCGGTTTCAACCACAATCTCCTTTGAGGACACCCTGCCATTGGAAACATGCATAGGGGCGCGCAAACAAACGATTGGCGCCCGGTCGCCTTTGCCCTTGGAAAACAACCAAGGCAGAACGCCAAGCCCGGCGATATCCAATAGTTGCGTTTCGATACTACCTTTGCGCATCGATACCGTCGCCCAACCTTGCGCGGTTTTCATGAAATCTTGTACCGACGCATGATCCCCCGACAGTTCAAGGTTGGCGTTTAGAATTCCACTGACACCTTTTTTGAATTTCAACGACTGCATGATTTTTCCCAAATCCCAGCCACCCGTCGACCCTGCGATCTGTAATATCTCCGGATTTTCCTTAAGATCCACTTTGCCTGTCAGGTTAAACTGGCCTCCGCCATAGGCAAATTCCACTGGCCCCAGCTGGGCTTTGCTGCCATCCAGCAAAAGATCGCTTTTAAGGCTGGTCGAGCCTTTGTCGCCTTCGATTTTCTTCAGATCAATTCCGATGGCCAAGTCCATCCCCGACAACAAGATGGCCCGCCCCAGAGGCTGCAAAGTCACGTCGCGAAACGGCCCACTGCCCGAGGTCACCGGCCCCGCTTGATCTTCGTTGCCGTCCGCATCGGCGGCTTGTTTCGACTGGCTTTCAATATCACCTAGCCGACCAATCTGAAGTACCGCGGCCACGATATCGCGGATATGGTTCACTTGGATCAGGTCACTTGTCACGCTGCCCCGCACGATCGGATTGGGGATTGCGGCATCCAGTGACACATCAAAAATCAATTCCGAGTCAGAAACTGCAACAGTTGCCAACGCGTCCCAGTCGGCTTCCTGACTGACAAGGCTGGCGTCAATTTTCACAGCCCCGGTATCAATCGGTTCGAGTTCCAAAGCGGTCAGTAAGTCAGACCCCGAAGGTACTCTGGCTGTCACCTGAACATTGATATCATTCAATGTGAGTATGTCGCCAACTGACCCACTGACATCGAAATGCCAAAGATCGGCATCACCTGAATCACCTTTCAAATCCGAAAGAACAAGCATGTCTCTGCTGCCAGTCAGCCGAAACCCCCCGGAAACCTGCCCAAGCACGCCTGACTCCTGAAATATTTCAGGAGACAGCAAGCTGGCCAGAGGTAAGGTTAAGTCCCCTTCAACATCAACCTGAGCCATCTGAAGCGCGTCATTGACGGCCCCTTGCAGGACCAAAAAGGGTGCATCCGTTGGGCCGATCCGAAACACCACATCCCCAAGGCGAAGCAATCCATCCTGACTGCGTGAAACATCCGAAACTGTGATGGGTGGGGGGCCAACCCCAGCGGTGTCGATCACCATCCCATTTGTTGCGATGACCATTTTTCGCAAAGGAACATCATCAATGCGATTAGCAAGCTGCATATAGATGCTGACCAACTTCAAGTCCCGACGTACGGTTGTTGCGGGTGGCTCATTGTCTTCTGGGAAAAGCCGTATTGTCGTGTCCAAAGTAGCATCGCCCGGACCGCCTGATGGGCCCAAAGTGCGTGCCAGAACAACGCTTTGTCCGCCGATCAGAGATATCAGCGCATCGGCATTGCCAACGAACAGCTTCCCGTCTTCATAGACAATTTCCGCATTGGCATGCGCCGTACCTTCCAGAACATCATCGAGCAGCAGGATTTTTTGCAACTGCTGCAAGTCATCGATCGATGCGTTTATTGCTGTTCGGAAACCGGCCTCGTACCCCTGCTGATCCGGAGTTCCTGTGGCATCAATCTGGATACTTTCAAAAGACAGCTGGCCTTTGAAAGGTGCGTTTGGCGAAAATTCCCCGCTCAGATCAAGAGCCTGACCGTTCAGCATGCCAGTTGCTTTCAGATCAATCGGTGCTGACGCCGATTGCCTGCTAAGGCCAAGGTCCGTCAAACGTAAATCAAATTCAAATCCAGACTTTGCATCACGGAAACTGATGCCCGAGTTGAACATCTGAAGTCTATGATCTGAAAGAATGTTGGATAGGGCAGCGCCGGGATTTAGTGCGCCAGTTTGCTTGTATTTCTCCGCCATGTCCTGAGGTTGTTGGGCAATTGGCCAGGACGGAGTTCCGTCTTTGTCGACCGAAAGCATGATATCAGCACCATCCAACACAACCTGGCTTAGCTGTAGATCACCCATGACTAATTCGCTCAACGCGACATCGAAATCCAGAGATGTGACATTGGCCAGATCATCGTCCACACCCATTTTGCCGGGCACTCTCAGACCTTTTGCGGACACGCGCACAATCGACCCCAGATCGATAGAAACACCACCGTTGATTTCGATTGTCTGACCGGTTTCACGGCTGATCAACCACTCTGTCAGGGTGGCGCGTGGTCCGGCCAAAACCGAAGACGAAAGTAATAGCCACGCCACACAGAACGCAGCCGCCAGAAGGCCAGCCACCCAAAAAATCAGCTTTTTCAAAATACTCATGAGACAAGGATGCCATTCTCCTTGTGTAAGAGCAATGTCGAACCCACGGTGCCCCCAAATCCAAGCCGGGACTAACCTGCTCCCGTCGCTCGTAACTTCACGTTACGCTAAGCCGCAAGTATTAGTGACGTTGTGGCCAGACCCGTAACCAGAAAGGATGGCACCATAGGGAGAAATCATATGGCAGACCCAGTTAAACCCCGCAGCAAGCGTTCCGGAAGGAGTGGCGGCGCTGCTGCCCGACGTGAATCCCGCCTTCGGGGGCCGGTTGTTTATTTGCCAAATGCGATCAGAAATATCCCGACTTATGAAATCCTTAAGCAAGACGGGCTGGAGGCAATTGACGATCACGCCATGGGGATTTTGGAAACAATTGGTGTTGAGTTTCGCGACGACATCTCAGCCAAAATCTGGGCAGATGCCGGTGCGGATGTCGACGGCCATCGGGTACGCATTCCGCGCGAGTTGATCCGCAAGCTAATCGCTACAGTGCCGTCAGAATTTGATTATCATGCGCACAACCCGGATCGTTCGGTCAAAGTGGGCGGCCGAAACATGATCTTTGGCCCCGCCTATGGCACCCCCAATCTGATTGACCTGAACGGGGTTCGCCGTCAGGCCACAGCCGACGACATGCGCACCATCATGAAGTTGCATCAGGTCAATCCAGCGATCCACTACAACGGTGGCTACACGCTGGAACCAATGGACGTTGATGTGCCGGTTCGCCATCTGCATATGGTCGAATCCAGCTTTAACACCACAGACAAGCCAATCATGGGATCGCCGCAATCCGCCTATCAGGCGCGTGATAGCCTGGAGATGGCAAAGATTGTTTTTGGTAAGGACTATTTGGATAAGAACGTCGCCATGACGGCGATATTCAACTGCAATTCGCCTTTGGTTTGGGATCAGACTCAGCTTGAGGCGCTTCGGATCTACGCCGCCCACAACCAAGCGATGCTTTTATCGCCGTTCGTTCTTTATGGCGCCTCAAGCCCGGTTCATATCTTGGCAGGAACCGCCCAGATTGTCGCCGAAGCGCTCGCGGGCGTGGCCTTTACGCAAATTATCCGTCCCGGTTCGCGCGCTGTGATGGGGGTGGCCCCAATGGGCGTCTACATGAAAACCGGATCGCCGACCTTTGGCTCTCCTGAGGTGGCTTTGACCATGTATGTCTACGGTCAAATGGCGCGCTACTATGGCATTCCATGGCGCACTAACGGGGCAAAGACCGGCGCAAAACAAGAGGACCTTTATGCCGGTTACGACTCGATCCTCAAGGTTTATCCGGCCATTTTGGGTGGGTGCAATCTACTCACTCATTGCGGTGGCACTCTGGAAGGGTCGTTGTGTGTGTCGCTGGGCAAGCTGGCCGCCGATGGCCAACAATTGCAAAGTTTTTACACCATGCTCAAAGGTGTCAGATTTGATGACATGGATCTTGTGCTGGACGATTTGGCCAAGATTGGGCCCGGTGGACATTTCTTTAACGAGGATTACACCCGCGAAAATCTGCCCTTTCTGGACGAAGTGCAAGACAATGAACGCTTTGAAAGCTGGATCGCAACCGGGTCCAAGACTGTCGGTGAACGTGGTCGCGACTGGTGCCGCTCAATGCTGGATCGCTATGAGCAAGAGCCACCGACCCTTGATGAGGCCAAACGCGAAGAGTTGCGCAGTTTTGTCGGCCGTCGCGAAACAGAGATCAACGCAGGGCAGTTTTGACAATGGACATTCTATTTGTCTGGGAAGGCGGCGATACGAACCGTTGGGCCGCAGATTTGGCCAAGCATCTGGGCGACGTGAAGTTTCATGTATACCCCAACGTCCCGAACAAAGCGGACATAGACTATGCGCTGGTTTGGTTGCCTCCGCTGGGAGAGTTACAGACGTACCCGAACCTCAAAGGGATCATTTCCATCGGGGCCGGTGCTTCGCATATTCTGCGTGACCCTGATCTGCCCGCAGCTGTACCTGTGGTGCGCTTGGTAGATGACGTCTCGGTTCAGGATATGTGGCTTTATGCCTGTTACTGGGTTCTGCATTATCACCGCCATTTTGATCTCTACCGCATCCATCAGGTGCAACATACATGGGACAGACAAACTGTTCTGACGCCAGCCCAGCGCAAAGTCAGTATTTTGGGGCTGGGGGCCATTGGCGGTCAAATTGCATTGAAATTGGCGGGCATGGGATTTGATGTCGCCGGTTGGAGTCGCTCGCCCAAAAACCTCGTCGATGTGAAATGCTTTCATGGCTCAGAGGGACTCGATCAGGTGCTGAACCGGTCGGAAATCCTCATCAATATGTTACCCGCAACCAATGAAACTGCTGGCCTTTTGGACGCCGAAAACCTGGCAATGCTGCCCACGGGCGCAGCGCTGATCAACATGGGCCGCGGAGATGTGTTGGACAATGACGCCCTGATCGCTGCTTTGGATAGCGGCAGAATGGCCGGAGCGACGCTGGATGTGTTCAACACTGAGCCCCTGCCCCTGGACGATCCCTTTTGGAATCACCCCAAAATCAACATGACGCCTCATGCTGCGGGCCCCACAAATCAGGACAGCGCACCGCGGCAAATCGCCAACGACATCTTGCGACTGGAACAAGGCGATGTTCCGGCGCACAGTGTGAATGTGCAAGCAGGATACTAACATGACAAAGCAAACCGGTTCTCATTTGATGTTGGACGCCTTGCTCGAGGCAGGTGTGGACACGATTTTTGGAAATCCTGGAACCTCCGAGATGCACCTGACAGCGGCCATAGCGGACTATCCCGAAATCGAAAAAGTACTTTGCCTGTTTGAAGGCGGTGCCACGGGGGCCGCTGATGGCTACGGGCGGATGAAGGGCAAACCAGCGGCCACCTTGCTGCATCTTGGGCCCGGATTGGCCAATGGTCTGGCCAACATTCACAACGCCAAAAAGGCGGGCACACCAATGATCAACGTCATCGGCGACCACACCACGTTTCACAAGCAATATGACGCCCCCCTGAACTCTGACATCGAAGGGACCGCAGCACCCTATTCCCAGTGGATCCGGACGGTGGCAGAGCCGACCTCTCTTGGCACGGACACCAGCGAGGCGATTTCAGCTGCCGTTTCGCATGGTGGTCAGATCAGTTCTTTGATTGTCCCCGCAGATATTGCCTGGAGCGATCGCAAGGGCAAAACGCCTGCCTTTTCGGTCGAGCGGGAAAAGGTCAATCCGGCAATTCTTGATGCCGCAATAGGGGTTATGAAAAATGGCCGCAAAACCGGCCTCATTGTCGGACGCGAAGCTCTTTATGGTGAAGGATTGAAACTCGCCGGGCAAATCGCTGCGGCCACAGGGGCCACATTGTTTTTCCCCTATGCCTCGGCCCGGGTTCAGCGCGGCGCTGGCTTGCCAGCGACAAAGCGCATTCCTTTCCCTGTCGAAGCCGCAGTTGAGATGCTGGCCTCCTATGAACAATTGCTGATGATTGGCGCGGTCGAACCGGTCGCATTTTTCGCCTATCCCGGCAAGCCAAGCTGCGTGGTGCCGGAAACGGCAGATCTTTTGAATGTAGTAACTCCAAGAGAGGATGTCTTGGCCGCATTACACTACATCGCAGACCAGACTGGCGGCGATGCCATTGTCGAAGACCCCACCCCGGTCCCCGACCCCGCATCCGGGCCACTGACCACAGATACTTTGATGCGAACGGTCGCCAACGCAATGCAGGAAGGGATGATACTTGCCGAAGAGGGCGTCACCACAACACGCGCGCTCTTGGCCACAATCGGCGGGTGCCCACAACATGACTATCTCACCAATGTTGGTGGATCCATCGGAGCAGGCCTGCCTCTGGCACTTGGTGCCGCGATTGCCTGCCCTGATCGCCCCGTTCTGTGTATCAGCGGCGACGGAAGCGCATCTTACACCCATCAAGTACTGTGGAGCATGGCCCGCCACAAATTGAATGTGACCATCGTGATATGTGCGAACCACAGCTATCAGATTCTAAAGGGTGAAATGTACCGCGTTGGCGCAATGAAGCCAGACGGGCCAAGGAATCCGCTTTTGGAACTGGATGATCCTCGTTTGGATTGGGTGTCTCTGGCAAAAGGCTATGGCGTTGACAGTTTGCGCTGCGAAACAGCCGAGGAACTGGACTTCGAATTGCGCAAAGGGCTGGCGACACCCGGCCCGGTTCTGATCGAAGCCGCATTGCAACCGGTTGACTAAATCTGGAGCGCGAATGGGATTTCCTAGAATTCCTGTTTGGCGACCCAGCGCAGTTTGGCCCGTTCATAAGCGATTCCGACATCCAGAAATGGACGTGGTGGCAGGCGTTTGGCTTCATCTATACCAAGCTGGAGTTGCAGCAGATCACTGTCACGCCCTTCCATGTAGTCCGCCAGCAGCCGACCGCTGGCTGTGCCACGCGTCATCGGTGACACGTCGTTGGTCAAGACCGCAAAAATACCCGAGTCAACTTCTCCAAAAATGGCGCCATCGTTCCAGGTAAAGGCCATTATGCCGCCCCAGCTGTGCTCAAAGGGCACGTCCGCCAGCCCCGGCCAGCGTGCGGCCATAGAGCGACGATGCATATCGGCAATGGGCCCCAGAACCGTTCCCCCAGGTAGCGATTTTTTGGGGGCATGGTGGAAATGGTTGCGCACGAACAACCGTCGATCCTTCATAAGCCGGATTGTGGCGCCATACTCGGAGCCACCCAGCAAGCCAAATGGCTCGGATGTTCCTATCTGCGCCAATTGCTCATCCGTCAAAGGGCCGGTGAGGCTGCCATAAGTTGCCATCGGCACATAGCGGCCTTTGGCCACCCCAAAGTGACGCAGGAAAACGCCGGTCGCTAGAACCACCCGATCGCAAGTCACAACACCCTTGGGCGTGGTCACGACAAACCCGTCCCCCCGTCGAGCAATAGACTGAGCAGGTGTTTCTTCGAACATCGTCACATTGCGCGGCAGATAGGCGGCACAGCCCTTCATCAAAGCCGCCGGATTCACCAGCGCATTTCCCGGAGTAAACAACCCGCGTTGATAAAAACCTGTCCCAATACGGGTTTGCATTTCAGATTGATCCAGCCAGCGGTGTTCAAGCCCAAGCTGGCCAAGGGTCTCGGCGATCTCGTCAATGTGCTTTTCACCATCTGGCCCGGCAGCTCCATAGAATCTTCCTGCCTCGCTCCAGTCACAAGGAATCTGAAATTCATTAACCCGGCGGCGCAAGTCTTCCAGCCCGGACGCCCAAAGCTGCATATTGCGACGCAAAATTTCCAACCTCTTGGGGGGGCCATGCGAATGAACATTCAGCATAAACCCAGCATTACGCCCCGAAGTTCCGAAACCGGCGCGTTCTGCTTCAAGAAGAATGGTCTCATCGTTCGGGCATATTTCGCCCAATCGAAAAGCCGTCGCGATACCGCAAACACCTGCACCAATCACAACGGTACGGACCTTGTGCGCCCCTTGCAGAACATTGGGGGCCGCCACCGCTGGCAGGATATGCCACCAGCCATTACTGTCGGTGTGTTTGGGAATAACCTTGGCCTGCAACATCATTAATATCCGCGCGACAAATCAACGATTGGGGCCGGGATGCCGCCATCCAGCACTTTGCGAATGTTGCCTAAGATGAAACGCGCGGCGGATTTTTCGTTGGTCGGAGCAGCTGCGTGCGGTGTGACATGCACGTCTGGACGCATCCAATAAGGGCTGTCTTCCGGCAATGGTTCGGTGCGAAACACATCCAATGCCGCCGCTTCAAGATGCCCGCTGTCCAGCGCGGCAATCAGGTCTTCGTCGGTGATGCTGGCGCCCCGACTGCAGTTGATGACAAAGCCACCCGCCGGCATTTTGTCAAAAACGGCCTTGTTCAAAAGATCTGTGGTCTTTGGTGTAAGGGGCAGCAAATTGACCAGAATGTCAGCACCGGACACAACGGTCTGAAGTGCTGCGTCACCATGCAAACAGGTAACTCCATCAAGTGTTTTAGGACTCTGGCTCCAACCAGTTACAGAAAACCCAAGATCCCGGAGGCGAACGCAGGCATCCAAACCGGTTTGCCCCAGCCCCAAAATCGCGATGCGGCGTTCGCTGTTTTCCGGATAGCCATGCCGCAACCATTTCTTTTGTCTCTGATACTGAGCGTAACGATGATAGTGGCGATGGAAATGCAGAGCCCAATGCAAAATGTGCCCTGACATATCCTGCACCAGCATGTCATCCTGAAGTCGGACCACCGGAATTTCCGGGTTGAACGTGGGATCTTCAGTGATGTGTGTCACGCCAGCCCCAACAGAAAAAACATATCGCAGATTGTCAAACCGACTGAGTTGACCCGCCGGAGGTGCCCAGGCAATTGCATATTCGATTTCAGCAGGATCAAACGTCTGATCCGACGTATAAAATGGTGATTCGATGCCCATTTCCTGCAAAACAGATTGCCACAGATCAATCGACGATCCAGTCCAGTGAAAATAGATTGCCATTGGTTGTTCTTTCCTTTGACTGATGAACCAGCGCTAAAAATGTTCCGTCAAACCGCCGTCCGGGCGTTGATCCGCGTATCGATGTCCGGCCATGCACCGCTTTGGGGCTTGCTTCAGGCATCGTGGTTGCCGAACACTGGCATAGTATTCTGGATCAAACGACTTAATAAAAGTCGCGCTTGGCGTAACCCTGAGTTACGCTGGGTATTCCGATTTACCGCAGAAACTTCTCGTCGCAAGGATGGCCCATGGCACTCGGTTTCAGAAAACTACCTTCTCCAAGGTCCTTGTTGGCGTTTGAAGCAGCTGCCCGCAACCTCAGCTTTACCGAAGCGGCAAAAGAACTGAATGTCACACGGGTCGCGGTTTCTCGTCAGGTTAGCCAGTTAGAAAGCTTTTTAGGCATCCAGCTATTTCTGCGTCACCAAAGCCGCATAGAACTCACCCGCGCCGGGCGTCGGCTGGCACGAGTTATCTTCAATGGGTTTCAGTCAATTGCCGAAGAAATTCAGGCGATTAACAACACGACCGACGATCAGCTTGTGACACTGGCCACCACGTCTGGGGTCTCGACCTATTGGATCATGCCCAACATCGGTCGCTATCGCCTGTTAGAGCCCTTGGTGGATTTCCGGCTCCTAGTCTCACAGGATGTGATCAACCTTGCCAAATCCGATGTTGATCTGGCCATTCGTTATGGCACTGGAAACTGGCCTGGGGCGACAAGCACCCTATTGCGTCGACAGATGATTTCTCCGCTGTGCAGTCAAAAGTTTCTGCAGGATCACGGACCGTTCGAAGACATCGAAGAGTTGACCAAGGCCCCCTTGTTGGATTTCGAATCCGCTTATGATCCATCATCTTCGTGGCCAAATTACTTTCGGGATATGGGCAAAACCCTGAAAACCGGGCTGAGGATGAGTTCATTTGATTCCTACATCAACTTTGTTCAGGCGGTTTTGGATGGGCAGGGCGTTGGCCTGCTCGGGGCCCCTTTGATGCAACAGTTCATCGATAGCAAAATTCTGGTGCCTGCCCTGGATACCGAACCGCTTCCTCAACACGGCTATTATTTGTGCCAACCTGAAGGTGCTACATATTCTAAGGTCGTCGAAGATTTTCGCGTTTGGCTATTGTCTGAGCTTTGCAAAGGTTGAGCCCTTGACCGGGCTGGCTACTTGAGGGTCAGCTAATGAGCAATGATGCTCTGTTGGAACCGGACATTGGATTGTAAAGGGCGGAGGTCCAACGCGTTGCTTCAACCAATCGCCGATTACTGTCTCTGCACGTCCCATTCCATAGATATTGGCCGTATCGACATGCGTTATGCCAAGGTCCACACAGGCACCCGGAATGGTCGCCGAGCCTTCATCCGTCGCGGGGCCGTAGAAGTTCGTGAATGGCATTGATCCGTAACCAACCACGCTGACCAAGGGGCCGTCTAGACCCAGTTTGCGCTGTTTCATTTGGGATTTGTCCTTGCTATTTTTCTTTTCCAGGTAGCAAAAACAGCTTCTAAAAATGCGGGCGTTCAAATCCATCAAATTCAGTGTCCGAAGTTCCGGTGAAGCGGCCGTGCTTGCACCCCAAACCGGGCACTTTGAGATCGGCTGCATTTCCGGTGAAAACGGTAGAAGATCAACCAACGAACCACCACAGATTTTTTGTGACCTGTCACTCTACTTTGCATTCAGGTTCACACCGACCCAAATCCATATTGGCTCAAAGTTTGCAAATTACGCCTGAGCCAGCATTTGCAAATCGCCAATCCGAATTAGACCGAGTCTTCTATCTCAAAGGGAGAAGGTTCCGGAAACCATTGCTCAAGCTGCGTGCGCACCATCGCCTCGACTCGTGGGTTCGGCGTACTTTCAAAACTGTCGTTCAACGTTATGCTCAAGGGTTTGCGCCTGTTGACCCACTTCAGTTGCCACCAGGTCCAAGGTGCAAAATTCTCAAGGCTCACATAGCCTTGGATCTTCCGGCTGAGCGACCAATCTGCTTTAACGGCGGCTCCGATCTCAACCGCGAGATGACGCGACAACCATTCAGGCGGCACGTTGTCTCCGGCACGAAATCGGGAATGGCGGGTTTTGTCTATGAGCTCTGCATAGTTCCGACACATCGCCTCGCAGGACTCGGTGTCCATAATTTGAGGGCCGTGAATGATGTGATTGCGCGGCTCAGATCCAAATCGTTGTGACAGCGCCTGGTTAGCGGTTGCCAGAGACAGGTTCCAAGGGCTTGATTTCACAGGATCCAGTTTGTCCAGCGTCTGAACCTGCAAGGGCTTAAAATGAGCATAAGGCATGCCGTCGGGGGCAAATAGCGCGGGCAACAGATCAGGCGACATCACCAGCATGTCGTCTTCGATGTACAAAAATCGCCGTGAAATGCCCGGCAGAAGGTGTAAATGGCTGACGATGCAGAATGAATTGAACGTTGGCAAGATATCTTGCGACATAATTTGGTCGTGATGCACCACTTCGATCTGAGGGTGATCCACATTGAGCCAGGCTGGGACTTGTGGCCGACAGCTGACAAAGTAAATTCGACGGATACCCTTTAGATTTTTCGCAGTGGACCGCAAGGAATACCGGATAATATCAAGATTGTCGCGCGTACGATTGGGGTTGCTGTCATGCTTGTCAGACACATAGTCATTCAGCGTTTCCTGATAGCCCGGAAAGCTATCATCGACCCATGTATAGACCAGGTCAATTGGCTCAGCTAATTGCGACATGGGCCCTCCTGCCTATGTTAACAAATCTATCTGACAGCCCGACCGACATTGCAAGCCAAGACACGGTTTCTTGGGGAATTATGCCGTCAGATCAATCTGTCGCGCCCCACCCAATCCCATGGCACGGACATCTTGGAAGGCGCCCAGTTTTTCGCATTTCACAGTGTCACATCGGCCATTTTCTTTGGTGAAGTGGCACACAATGCTTGCGGTATTTGATAAGTTCAGGGCAATAAAGGAACACAGAGATCGGACCCATAGTTTTTCATCGGGACGAGGTCTGCAAATTTTTTGGAGTTTCCATTTCAATGCCGAAGACATTCTTGAATTCAACGATCCGCCGCACGGCTATTACAGCCGCCACTTCTTTGTTGTTTTCATCGTCTTTGGTTTTGGCCCAAACGCCATTGGAAGGCTTCAGCACCCGGTTCGTGAATTTCGAGACCGCCGAAACTTTGCCGGACAATACTTTTTTGCTTCACGCGGGCACCCACCAGACGATTGGGAGCGGCAGCGGAACCGGAAGCCAACTGTATTACGGGGCGCTGGACTATGCCATCACGGATGATTTCCAACTTGGCTTTACAACTCAGGTAATCGAGGACATCACTGAAAAGCCAATCCTAGGTGTCCAATACCCAACGCGTTTTCTCACCTATGGCGCCAGCGTCAAATATCGATTTGTAAACACCTCTCAATGGCAGATTGCTGCGCAGGCATCGCTTGAGTATTTGGAATTTCGAACTCAGCATTTTGGAACGAACGTATCTGATGCCAGCAATTTCATCGGATCTTTCCAGATGCCGATCACCTATACTGCTAGACCAAATTTGCAATTTCACCTGACGCCCGGCGTATCGGTGTTTCCAGACGACCTTAACGGTATTCCGTATTACGGGACCGTTGCCAGCGTCGGTGCCGGATTCACTTGGAAAAACTCGGACCGGCTGCAGACATTTGCCCAGGTTTCCACACCTCTGAGCGGTGGCAATACGATTGATTCCAACCGAAATATCACCAAGGAACTCGTCTACACTGCGGGCATGCGCTATGCATTCACCCCCAAAGTTGCGCTGGAAGGCTATGTCACCAACGGCATCGGCGTATCACCGGCAACCAGCATCCTGACCTTCTATCCTGACGGCGATGAACCACTTTTCGGCCTGCGTGTTCTCTACACGCCGGGCCAGAAGTTAAGCAATACTTACCGCCCGACACCGCTTGCACCGGTGACCTTGCGCGATTTGGGATTGCAGCAGGACGGCTTCACAGTTGGCACTGGCAGCGTACTTGAACCTGGCGCGCTGAGGCTGTCAGCTTCTGGTGGTACGGATGGAAATTATGCTCTTGTTGCATCTATTGGTCTGGAGCAGGATTTTCAGATCGACGCCATAATCGAAGACTATTCTAACGATGGGTCTTTGACTGTTGTCGATGACCCCACGCCGAATTCTGCGCGCTGGATGCTCGGAGGGCGTATTCGTGTGCTTGACCAGAACAACGGCAGTCCGTTTTCCTGGTCGCTCAGAGTTCTCGGTGGCCGCGATTTAGAGACACTTGATGTTGGCGTACTTTATTTTGCGACACCAGCCAGCTTTGACGTCGATGACCGTTTGACGTTTCATGTAGAACCCAAAGCCGCTGCTTTCGGAAATACAACCATTCTGGGCCTGGGACTGGGTGTAAACTATGAGATAGCAGATGGTCTTCAGTTGATAGGTGAAGTCACCCCTGTATCGGATGGCCGCACTCCGGCCTGGGCAGCGGGTTTGCGGTACGATCTGGCAGACGCCGGGTGGAGTCTTGATCTCTCAGCAACGAACGCGATTGGGCGCTATGGTCACGGTACAATGGTCTCTCAAGACGACACCCGGTTTGCCTTTGGTCTGACAAAGCAATTCAACCTTCGCAGAAATCACTAAGCCTGTTTAAAACTTGCAAAGAGCAACCTGAATGATTTTGGCTTGCCGCAACACCCGGACACAATCGCACGCAAGCGCCTAAGCATTGCCCTAGGGCGCTGGGACGGCGCATTGTTTAAATATCAAAGGGCTTAGGGCACACCGTCACACAACCATGGGCGTGACGTGGTGTCCGGCAGATTGGTCCAAAGTTAGACTGGTTTACTGTTTGGCATTAAAAACAAACAGCGTTTCGCCATTGATCGTGTATGTGTTTATCAGATCTTTGGCTGTGTCGGAAACCAACCAATTCTCCAACTTCAAAGCAAGATCGTTTTTCACATGGCCATGTTTTTCAGGACTCACCGGAATATAGGCATATTGGTTGAACAAAGTCGGGTCACCCGAATAGAGCAGTGCAAGATCACCTTGATTGCCAAAGTTCAACCAACTTGCCCGATCTGACATGATATAGGCGTTCATACCCGAGGCCGTGTTCAATGCGGCCCCCATGCCTGCACCCACAGATCGATACCAGCTTCCGAACTCTTCAGACACAAGTCCGGCATTTTCCCAAAGGCTTAGCTCTTTCTTATGAGTCCCGCTGTCATCTCCCCGGCTAACAAAATTTGCCTCGGCGGTTGCCACTTTCTGAAGCGCATCGATCGCATTATCCGCGCGCCCTACAGCGGCGACATCCGATTTAGGGCCGATAAAGACAAAATCATTATACATGATTTCGCGGCGATGTGTGCCGTTGCCACCTGCCAGAAAGGTCTCTTCAGCCTTTTTCGAATGCACCAGAATGGCATCCACATCCCCGGCCTCTCCCAGACGCAATGCCTGCCCCGTGCCAACAACAAGAAGTTGCACTTCAAGGCCCAGATCATTTTTGATTGCCGGCAGCAGGACGTCAGACAAGCCTGAATTGTGAAATGAGGTTGTAACGGCCATTTTCATGTCATCAGCCCAGCAGGCTCCGGAGATTGCGGCCGCGGCGACTATGCCAGTAAAAAATGCTCTCATTCGACAATGTCCCCATTCAAAAACGCATTTGCCATCGCAGTTTTGGGTTGTTCAAAAAACTGTGCAGCGTCGCCTTGTTCGTGAATCTTGCCGCCAAGTAAGAACAGAACTTCGGTGGCAAGACGCCGTGCCTGCCCCATATCGTGGGTCGACATAATCAAACGTGTGCCATCATTTGCGGCATTTTTCAGAATGGTTTCGACGTCGCGCATGGCAGGTCCGTCCAACGACGCGCAAGGTTCATCCAGAAACAGCACATCCGGCGAACGGATCAAAGCACGCCCCAGCGCAAGCTTTTGCCGCTCACCACCTGAAAGGACCGTTGCAGGTCGTGACAGCGCATAGGTCAGACCAACCTTTTCAGCCATGCCTTCGGCCAGTTTCCCGGCTTCGGCCCGCGTCTCGCCAATCAGCCGAAGCGGATAGGCCAGATTATCACGAACAGAACGACGCAACATGACGGGCGATTGAAACACAAATGCCTGCCTTTGCCGCGCCTCTTCCTGGTCGCAGGCCCAAACGATGCTGCCTTCGTTCAGGCGCGCGATACCATGCAACATCCGCAACAATGACGTTTTGCCCGCCCCGTTTGGGCCGATAACAATCGTGATACCATGGCCCTCCAAGGTCAGATCAACCGGGCCGATCAGCACTTTGCCACGCCTGCGAGAGATCGCACTTTGTGCAATCATAGGAAACAGTTCGCTCACCAGCGCCCCTCCTGCTCGGTTTGCGTCAACCAGTGGATCGTCAGGTTTACAGCGATGGCCATTCCAATCAGAACAAAACCCAGCGCCAACGCCAGTGCAAAATCGCCTTTGCCTGTCTCCAAAGCGATAGCCGTGGTCAGAACCCGCGTGTGGTGGTCGATATTGCCGCCGACCACCATAATGGCGCCGACTTCACCGATTGCGCGCCCAAAACCAGCCAGAGACGCGGTCAGCAATGCCCGCCTGCCGTCCCAAAGCAAAGCCATCATTCTTTGAAAATGGGTGGTGTTCAACGAGATCAACAGATCGTGGTAGTCCGACCATAATTCGCGCAAGGCCTGATGGGCGATTGAAGCAATCAGCGGTACAATAATTATGACCTGTGCAATGGTCATCGCTGTCGGTGTGAACAAAAGTCCAAAAACCCCAAACGGGCCGGATCGGCTCAGACAAATGTAGACGATCAAACCGACAACAACCGGAGGAAGGCCCATCAACGCATTCAAAACCGCGATTGTCAGGCGGCGAATTCGAAAGCGGCGAACCGCCAACAAGGCCCCAAGTGGCAAGGCGATTGCCGACGCAATCACCAAAGCGGTGAGGGTCACATGCAGCGACCGTAAGATGATCTCAACGAGGTCTGGATCAAGCCCTATCAGGAGCAACCAAGCCTGGGACAGCCCGTCCCAAATATCCGCCATGTTCGTGCTTGCCTCTTTCCCGAGTGACCTTCGCCTATCGCAGCATAAAGAGCCTCAGTAGGACCGAAGGTAAATACAATAATCCGGGATGTCCCAAATTGCCATCATTTTGAGCGCCAGATTATTAGGTTCGGCCAAATTGTAACGTTGGGTTTTCAACGGGTTCAACACTGCAAGACATAACAATCAAAATGCGCAAATTTTTCATAGTGTTCTTGGAAAAACCGGGGAAAAGCAACAAGCTTCAAACCGGGTGGCCCTTGGTCGATCCAGTCAGCTCACTAAACTAGAGGCCCCTTGTTGATTAACAATCCGGGAACATCGAGAGCCATTTCCCTCAATGTCATCACAATGGGCAGTCTGAATCGCCCCGAGTTTGTCGGAGACCGTCAACTTAAGAAAGGATGATGGTTATGACAAAAAGCAAAATGGGAAATCGCTATGCGCCTGAGGTTCGGGTTCGTGCGATTCGGATGGTGTTTGAGCACCAAGGTTCATATGAAACGCAGGCGGCCGCGATCGCGGCGATTGCACCCAAGATTGGCTGTATTCCGCAAACGCTGCGGGGATGGGTCATGCAGGCCGAAAAAGACAGTGGCATGCGCGACGGCGTGACGACCGAGGAACGGGACCGGATCAAAGCCCTCGAACGCGAGAACCGAGAGTTGCGCCAGGCCAATGAAATACTGCGTAAGGCGTCAGCATATTTTGCTCAGGCGGAACTCGACCGCCCACTGAAGCGATGATCACCTTCATTGAAGATCAGCGCGTTGTTTACGGCGTCGAGTCGATCTGCAGAGTTCTGCCGATTGCGCCGTCGACATATTACCACCGGCTGGCATGTTACGCTGATCCTTCAAAAGCCTCTGGGCGTGCCCAGCGAGACGCTGAGCTGCGTCCCGAGGTTCAACGGGTTTGGGATGACAATTATCAGGTCTATGGTGTTCGAAAAGCTTGGCATCAGTTGAAGCGCGAGGGCTTTGATGTCACGCGATGCACCGTCCAGCGCCTTATGAAACAAATCGGCATACGTGGTGCCGTGCGTGGAAAGGTGGTGAAGACAACAGTTCCTGACACGTCAGTGCCCTGTCCTCGTGACAAGGTGAACCGCATCTTTCGGGCACCAGCGCCGAACCTGTTGTGGGTGAGCGATTTTACCTATGTGTCAACCTGGCAGGGCTTTGTTTATGTGGCCTTCGTGATCGATACGTTCGCTGATCGTATCGTGGGCTGGCGGGTATCGAGGTCAGCCAAGACTGACTTTGTCCTCGATGCTCTGGAACAAGCCTTGCATGATCGACGACCTGTTCAGGAAAGCGGGCTGATACATCATAGCGACCACGGCGGGCAATATTTGTCCATTCGCTATACAGAGCGTTTGGCTGAAGCTGGAATTGAACCATCGGTCGGCAGCGTCGGGGATTCATACGACAATGCCCTTGCTGAGACGATTAACGGACTCTACAAAACCGAACTGGTTCATAAGCAAGGTCCCTGGCGCAACATACAGGACTTGGAAATGGCCACCCTCGGCTGGGTCGATTGGGTCAACAATAGACGTCTGCTTGGCCCTATCGGAAACATCCCGCCAGCAGAGGCTGAAGAGAACCTCTATGCACAGCGCGACGTGCTCGAATTGGTCGCGTAAAATGAAGCTATAGGTCTCCGGTAAAACTGGGGCGATTCATCCTAGATTGTTTTCATTTCAAATTATGGGGGATGGCTGTACTTCACTCTACCTAATTTGAAATTCATCACCTACAATAAAATTCTTAGTTGACGGCTGGAGCAGTAAGAAAAGATGTCGGATAAGCAGCCGAAGAGTATTAGTGAATTACGGAATCCGCATTGGATTGATGAATTAAGACCGGGCGTTGTTGGGCGCGGGTTTATTGAAAAACAGCTCAGACACACCCTGATGTTTGTTGAGCGCCCAGTAAATCGTTTGCTTGTTACATTTGACAACCTTTCGAACGTTGGAGACACATCCATCGCAAGAGAGCCATGGGCTTTCAAGTTTGCTCGGGACATTAACGTGTCTCATCTTGGGATTATGGCGAATGTCGGAGATTGGTACCGTGATCCCGATCTAATAGACCGCATGCAAACCTTAGTCGATGATGGCTTCTTTGACGGTTATGACAGAGTCATTTTTGCTGGTGTTTCCATGGGAGGATTCGCCGCGATTACATTTGGGTCTCTGGTAAAGTCTGCCCACGTTGTCGCAATAAATCCGCAGAGTACGCTCGACACCAATTTGGTCCCCTGGGAAACAAGATATAGCAAGGGACGACGTCAGGATTGGACACTTCCCAGATCTGATGCCGCCAGCGATACTTCTGACTTGGAACGCTTGAATATCTTCTATGACCCTTATCACGAGCTGGACTCGAAACATGTTGCGCGTTTTTCCGGGGACAACATCCGGGTGTTCAATTGCCGATACTCAAATCACAAAACGGCAGTGTTCTTGCGAAAGATTGATGCGCTTAAGCCGATAATGAAACATGCTGTTTTTGACGAGTTAACAAAAACGGAGTTTTACAATTTATATCGTGAAAGACAAAAACTACCTTGGTTTAGGGGCGCTTTAGCAAGTTACTATTCAGAGCTTGGGCGCTTTGAAATGGCAGAAAGAGTTTCGAGTGCGTTTATGCAACGCAAAAGGAAACTGAATAGTCGAACAGAGACTGAAGATGAAAAAGCACCTCTCCCTGACGTCGAGGATCCAAAAATAACGGCCGCGCACTATCACCAGAACGACAAACGGCTAATTGTCACCACTATGAAAAATGAAGGTCCGTTCATGTTAGAATGGATCGCGTATCATCGGTCGATTGGATTTACTGATTTCTTGATTTACACGAACGACTGCAATGATGGCACGGATGCAATTGCCAAGCGCTTGGAGCAATTGGGAGTCGCGCAACACGTTGACAACGTTTTCAAAAAAGGCGCAAGCCCGCAACGTGTGGCATTGCGCCGTGCGCTTGCGCAGCCGGTATATCAAGAAAGCGACTGGGCATTGTGCGCTGACTGCGATGAATTTCTGAATATTCGGGTTGGACAAGGTCATTTAGACGATCTTTTTAAAGCCGTTGGAGACTCAGATGCCATTTCCCTGTGTTGGAAGATTTTTGGCTGTGGTGGGCAGGTGGAGTACAAAGACAAATTTGTCACGGAGCAATTCACCTGGGCTGCCGAAGAGGCTTTTCGCGCCAAGTACAAAGCACTGGGGCTGAAAACGCTATTTAGGCCTTCTGAGGCTATCTTCAAGATAGGCGTCCATCGCCCCAAATTTCACGAACAACCCGACAGCTTTCTTTGGAAAGACGCAGGCGGTCAAATCATGCCAAAGCAGTATTTCGCTGCCGGTTGGTCGGCACACAAAGCGTTCAGCCACACATACGCTCGGCTACACCATTACGCCGTTCGGTCTACAGAAAGCTTTTTGGTGAAAAGAGATCGAGGGCGAACCAACCACATTGATCGCGACCAAGGCTTAGCATATTGGGCAGACCTGAATTTGAATATGGCTGAAGACACGTCCCTTTTGAAACGGTTACAACCTGCCAAAGACGAATTTGAAAAACTACTGGCTGATCCTGTTTTGGCAGAGCTGCACGAAGATGCATGCAAATGGCATCGCAGTAAGATTGACACGCTGAAAGCTGATGCAGCTTGGCGACAGTTCCACGATATGCTGAGTACGGTTAATCGTCTAGGCGAACAACCAGTAGATCGGGAGGCACTACTCCAAGAGGAAACACAGAATGAGTGACCCTTATGTTGTCTTGCATGGCGGGTTCCACAAGACGGCGACCAGTCACATTCAGTCAATTCTCGCTCGAAACTCTAACATGCTGAAACGCAAGGGCACCTATTACATTCACCACAGAGACACGCGAAAAAAACTGACTGTTCCCTCACAGTTCAATACGTACATTAAGTTGGGTATGAAGTGGGATCCGGTTATCTCCGATGAAGAACTCGTCCAGATTACAACAGAGTTCTTTGATGGTCTGAATGTGCCAGACAACACCAGGCTCATATTGTCAGACGAAAACTTAGCTGGCCACTGCGGTCATTGCGTCAAACGAGGTCTGCTTTATCGCTGGCACAAAAAGCTTCTGAAGACCTTTGCCTCGCAGATTCCGTGGACTGTGAAGGAACTGCATTTAAGCGTTCGAAACTATGCAGATTTTTTTGCTTCTGCTTACGTCGAATATCTTCGGTCCGTGTCGAGCACATGGATCATTGATGAAAACCTTATGCGATTACAGGTAATGCAGAATGTGCCCGCTTGGCACAGCGTTATTGAATCGATGGGTAAGTGCTTTCCAGATGCAACTATTTTTGTTTGGAAGTACGAGGATTTTCGCACGTTAGAAGGTCGCGTGCTGTCTAATATTTGTGGCCCTGAAATCAACGTGAAAAACCTCAAACAGCCAAAAGATAAAAACAAGCGCCCAACCGCATCAGGAAGGGCTGTTTTCGAGCTTTTGCAACTCATGCACAAGGATGGGGTGGAATCGGCGTTGGAGCACAGGCTGGAGTTGCAGGAGCAATTCCCAAAAGGAGATCAGTTTGGCAGTTACGATCCCTGGACGCACCATGAAAGGGCTCATTTGGGGCGAATGTATGAGCGCGACCTTGGTGTTATCGAAGAGAACCCACAAGTACGCTTTGTATGGCCAGATTGTTAGATGCCACCGTAACAAGGGTGAACAAGATCATGTCTTGCCTTGAAAAAACCAAAACCCCGATTGATGACTGTCTTCTCAGGAAAATTAGGCACTCTGTAGAACGAATTGGAGGAGCTAGCAGGTTTTGAAGGTAGGTATCAAATCTCCCTCTTTGAGACATTCCGATCGTTTGATTGAAGCAACCCTTGTCTCAGATAGATTTGCAACGTTTCCTAGGCGTAACGACCATGGTTTTCATGCTGCGGTTCGTGGTAACGAGCCTGAACAGTATCCGCCGTTGGGAGTCTGTTCAGCCCCATTTCCAAGAGCCGCATAAAAGTGAAAAGGTTAATCTGGATATTAGCGCGTTTCGAAATTAGGCTTTGTAATTACTTTGTATTGACAGGCTTTAATCGGATGTGCGCCTAAAAGTGAATGAATTAGTAGGTACAAAAAAGGAAATACGATGAGTGGCGAATATGAGATTGGGATGCTGTGGATCGAAGGCCCCCTGAGTTATGTTGAAACGCTATGTGCTCAATCGTTTATGGATGCTGGCCATCATGTGAAGCTGTATCACTATAAAGACGTACAGAACGTACCCGAGGGTGTGGAGTTGATCCATGGTGACACCATCCTGAAAATCGACAAGTTTATTCAACACAGGCGCACTGGCAGTTTTGCACTTTTCTCAGATGTCTTTAGATATCATCTGCTGAAACAGCGGGATCGGATGATCTGGGCTGATCTGGATGCCTATTGTGTGAAGACCTTTCAATCCAAAACTGGTCACTTCTTTGGCTGGGAATCCTCCAAGCATATTAATGGCGGTGTGCTAGGCCTGCCATCTGACAGCGAAGCACTGGGCCAATTGCTGGAAATGACCGAGGACGAGTATGGAATTCCTGAATGGTTTACAGAACAGGAACGCGACCGGCTAAAAATACTGAAGGATCAGGGGAACCCGGTGCATGTGGGTGATATGGTTTGGGGCGTGTGGGGACCTCATGCGGTGACGCACTACCTTCAAAAAACCGGCGAGGCCAAGTACGCTTTTCCGGTTGAGGGTCTCTATCCGATGAGTTTTCGAAATCGCCAGCAGTTAATGCGCAGTGGTTTGCAACACAAGATTGAAGAGGCTCTGACGCCAGATACGTATTCTATTCATTTCTATGGGCGGAGGGTGCGTGAAATCCTGGCTGATATCGGCGGATTGCCAGAGCCCGACAGCTACTTGGAAATGCTGCTAGAAAAACACAAAATAAATACGGCGGCCGCGCCTGTTTTGTCGCGCGAGATGAAAGCAGGAATTGCGAAGGCAAAGTCTATCGTGAAGGCAGATGTTAAACCAGCGGCGGCATTACCCGCAGCTCCGAGCTTGGGCGCGGGTAAGGGAGGTGTTAACATGACCGATCTGGCCGATCGGGTCGGGTCAGACAAGGGATCAGCCAAGCACCGATATACTGAGCTTTATCACATGCTTTTTCACCCCTACCGTCAGCGTAAGATTACCTTCCTTGAAATGGGACTGTTGATTGGCGGACCGGAGCATAACATTGATGCCGACCGCAAGACGGACGATGCGCCGTCAATCCGGATGTGGTTGGAGTATTTTCCTAAAGCCAACATCCATGGCATAGATATCTCGGACTTTTCGTGGTTCAAGGACCCACGCTTTACCTTCCATCGTTGTGATATGGATGACCGCCTTGAAATCGCAAGGGCGGCAGAGAAAATCACCCCGGCACCTACCATTGTTATAGACGACGCCAGTCATGCGTCGCATCATCAGCAGAATGCATTCCTTGAGATTTTCCCGCGCCTGGAATCTGGTGGGCTTTATGTGATTGAAGATTTGCGATGGCAGCCGGCTTCGTATGAGCAGCCGGGAATAACTAAAACCGCGGCTCTGTTCCGCAGTTTTCAAAATGATCGCAGATTCAGCCATTCTGATCCGGCGATTGAAGCGGAATTCAACGCATTGGTACCAGACATCTCGGGTTGTATTGTAGAGCCGGCCCGCTTTCAAAAGCGGCGACGCGATCAGGTTGCGGTAATTCACAAGCGCTGATCTTTCTCGATTACCAAGACCTTTATACCCGCAATATGGGTCTTGAGAGGTGGTCCTAGATTTTCGACCAGTTTGCAGCCTTGTTAAGATGGATCATGGTTTCATTTAGGCTGCTAGTCTCGTTGGATTTGTTTTGCTGGCATGTCCCTTAACCGGAAACAAGGCTCCGGACGTCGAATGCGGGCGTTCGGAGTTGAATTTACCATCAACGTTTACATTTCTACTTTCGATTTGGGGCTTCCTTCAAAGGCATACTAAAAGGTGCATTCGTATTTTGAAGGTCGCCAGGGCCCTTGAACAATCAATTGTCACCTCACACCCCGGTCGGTCAAGAAAGAGAGCATATTGCACCTCAAACAACGCCAGCGCACCCGTGTTCCTTTCTGTTGTAAACGCAGCCTTTCGCCCCCCGTCAGAATTTTCACTATTGAGACATCTAAATCGTCGACTTAGCATTTTCATCAGTCGCCGAAAAATCAGGCGGTCACTGCGCCAATCGACATAGCTTGACGGAAAAACCCATATGCCTAAATCCGCCTCCCCCGACACGCGCCAGAACAAAGCTCAGGGTGACCCCCTTCTGAGACCGTTCAAGTTGAAGCATTTGCAACTCAGAAACCGGGTAATGAGCACCAGCCATGCCTGCGGACTTGAAGTTAACGGGTTTCCCCAAAATGCGTATCAACGATATCACGAAGAAAAAGCCAAGGGCGGCATTGGGCTTACAATGTTCGGTGGGTCGTCCAACGTGGCCCCGGATTCACCTTCGGTTTTTCAACAATTAGATGTCGGTACCGACGAAATAATTCCGCATTTGCAGCAACTGTCTGAACGGGTTCACAAATACGGCTCGGCGCTGATGTGTCAGATCACCCATCTGGGACGTAGAGGGGATCCACATGCGGACAATTGGTTGCCATCCATCGCGCCATCGCCAATTCGGAAAACACTGCATCGTAGTTTTCCAAAAGAAATGGACAAGCACGATATCCAGCGCGTAGTGAAGGCCTATGGTGCTGCCGCACGGCGGTGTAAAGACGGTGGTCTTGATGGTATTGAAACTCTGGCCAGCTCACATCTGATCGGCCAGTTTCTTTCGCCATTTACCAACACACGCACCGATGAATTCGGTGGATCTCTGGAAAACCGCTGCCGGTTTGGGCTGATGGTACACGAAGAAATTCGACGTCAAGTTGGTGACGATTTCATTGTCGGAATACGCTATGTCGTGGATGAGGAATTCGAAGGCTTGGCGTTCGAAGACGCCGTGAAGATCGCCCATATCTTAGAGCGCGAAGGGCAGATCGATTTTTTCAACGCAATCTATGGAAAAATGGACACATATCGTGGGCTAGCGATGGACAATATGCCGGGCATGGCCTCGCCTATTGCGCCGTGGTTACAGGCTGTTGGCGCATTCAAGAAAGAAGTCAGCCTGCCAGTTTTCCATGCCGCCAAGATTGCAGATATTGCGACCGCGCGCTACGCGATCAAAGAAGGGTTGCTTGACCTCGTCGCCATGACGCGCGCGCATATCGCTGATCCTCATATTGTCGCCAAACTGATGCGTGGTGAAGAGGACCGAATTCGTCCCTGTGTTGGTGCCACGCATTGTATGACCGGGTTTCGACCACGCTGTTTGCATAATGCCGCGAGCGGGCAGGAAAATAAGCTGCCGCATGTGGCGGGTCAGGCGACCAGCCCCGGCAAAAAAGTTGTCGTTGTCGGTGGCGGCCCGGCCGGTCTTGAGGCGGCGCGCATCTGTGCGGAACGCGGCCACGACGTGGTATTGCTGGAAGCGGGGACAGCCTTGGGGGACAAATTCTAATCGCAACCAGCGGCTCAACCTGGCGCAAGGACCTGATAGGCATTGTCGACTGGCGTGCAGAAGAGTTGGAGCAACTTGGGGTCACAGTGCGATTGAATACTTTTGCCGAGGCCCAAGAGGTGCAGGCTGAAAACCCTGACGTGGTGATTATTGCAACGGGTGGTTTGCCGGATATTGACTGGATTAGCGGCGCAGAGCATTGCACTACATCCTGGGATTTTCTGACAGGTGCGGCACCCACCAAAGAAAGCATTCTTGTATACGATGGTACCGGGCGTAATCCAGCAATGTCCTGTGCAGAACGCGCAGCTGTGGCTGGTGCGCAAGTGTCTCTGGTCGCGCTGGATGGGTCTTTTGGTCCGGAAATGACTTATTCAGAGCAGGTCACCTGGAAGCAGAGATTGTATGATTTGGACATCCCGGCCAGCTTTGATCTTCTCCTGAAATCGGTGCAGGAATCAGGAGACAAATTGCAGGTGACTTTTGCAAACGAAGTAACAGGTAAGCAAGTCACCAAAACCGTAGATCAGGTGGTGATTGAGCGCGGCACACTGCCAGCAGACGACCTATACCAAGAACTTCGCGCGGCTTCTGCGAATGATGGCGTTACGGACATCGAATGCCTGCTTGCCGGAAAAGCACAGCCTGGTAGTGAAACCTCCAATGCTGCGTTTCAACTGCACCGAATTGGCGATGCTGTATCGAGCCGGAATATCTATTCCGCCATTCTGGATGCGGCGCGGTTAAGCAATTCGATTTAGCCCTGTAGCAATGCAGCCTGATCGGCAAAAACCTCCGATTGCGACGCCTCACTGCGCAACCAATCGATAAACAGCTCAAGCGCCGGAGGTTTCTGGTTGTGCTTAGGCGTGACAACGTAGAACGCACGCCTTTCAACCGGTTGTGACTCAATGATTTTTATCAAAGACCCATCTGCAAGATACTGCTCAATCAGCGGCGGACCAAGCAAGGCGATCCCCTGCCCGTCCAACGCTGCCTGAACCAGATTTGTGTAAGTATTGACGGACAATGCATAAGTAAGGCTTTCTGGCGCAATTCCGTTCGCTTCGAACCAATACGACCATCCCGTTTGCAAATCATACGCCCCTTCTAGGCCAATCAAGGTTTCTTTAAGGATGTCGTGGGGGCCCAACGGCATGCGGTGGTCTTGCACATACGACGGGCTGCATACCGGGGAAATCTTTTCGTAAAACAATGGCTCGCAGTAAAGATCTGGCCACTCACCATTGCCATAGCGCACCCCCAAATCTGCCTCTTCGCTGCTGAAATCGATATTTTGATCCGATACCAGAAGCCGAATTTCGATATCCGGATGCAGCGTTCGAAACAGCCCAATTCTGGGCAAAAGCCAATGCGCCGAAAACCCTGTGGTTGTCGTGACAGTCAACCGATTTAATGAGCGCCCCTTTTGAATCTCACTGGTGCCTTCAAGAATGTCATTCAGAGCGCTTGAAACAACATGATAGTACCGTTCTCCAGCGATGGTCAGCTTGAGCGTTTTGTGGGTTCTCAGAAAGAGTTTCACACCCAGGCGCTCCTCGAGCGCCTTAATCTGCTGGCTAACCGATACCCGACTTACATTGAGCTCTTTCCCCGCCTTGGTGAAATTTAAGCAACGACCAGCGGCCTCAAAAGTTACAAGGTGGTTCGGTGACGGGAGTTTAAAGCGCAATCTGGCCATAAAGTATTTTTTACACCTCGCTGTCTGCAGGTAAATGCAAAGTTTCCACCTTTTGTCGGTTGCCGCGGCAGGCAGCTTCCCGTCGTATGCGGCCTCTCAGGGAAACGAGGCACCACATCGTTCTCAGCGCAACGCCTTTACAGGCTATCCATTGGCAGCTCGCGTTTTCGACGGGTAACAAAGTCACGAAGTCCCTCGTCGATAGCCTCATTCAAAGGTGGCGCTTCGTAATCGGCCAGCCTTTGAGTCACGAGCGTGGATGCACGTGCCAAGGCGTCCTGGCTGCCTTCCTCCGACCACTGTTCATACGTTCCAAGATCAGCGGTTTCGGGGGTAAAAAACGCAGTGGAATAATGTCGCAGCGTATGTTCACAGCCTAGGAAATGACCCGCCGGACCAACTTCGTTCGCGGCTTCAAACGCAAGATCTTCCGCTTCAAACTGCATCCCTCGCGCCAAACGCTGGAGCACAGTCAGCTGATCAGTGTCCAGCATGAATTTGGCAAAGCAAGCTGACAGGCCGCTTTCCAGCCACCCGGCGGAGTGGAGAAAAAAATTCCCACCAGCAAGAATGGCCGGCAACATAGTTTGCAAGGATTCTGAGGCCGCCAGAGAATCCGTCGATTTTGACCCGGTGCGCATGCCGCCAGTCCGCATCGGAAGTTTGTATCTCCTGGCCATTTGACCAGTCAAGAACATCAACTGTTGCGTTTCTGACGTGCCATACATTGGTGCTCCGGTTTTCATCGAAACCGTCGACAGCGTGGCTCCGTAGACGACCGGTGCGCCTGGACGAACCAGCTGGGCATAGGCGATCCCGGCAAGCGCTTCGGCATTCAACTGAGCATAGGCCCCGGCGGTGGTGATGGGTGTGTTAGCACCTTGCATGATAAAAGGTGAAATGATGCAGGCCTGATTGGCCTCGGCATACACACGTATCACCGACAACATGGTTTCGTCCCAAACCAGCGGCGAATTGCAATTTACCAGAGAGGTCATCACTGTGTTTTTTGCAAGAAAGGCCCCGCCAAAAAGAATTCGACACATCGCCAAACAGTCTTCGGCACGCTCGGGCGACGTCACTCCGCCCATGAACGGTTTATCGGAATACCGAATGTGGCTGTAGATCATGTCCATATGTCGATGCGCGACCGGCACGTCGACGGGCTCGCATAAGGTTCCACCTGACATGTTCAGGGCCGGTGACAGATAGGTCAGCTTAACGAACGCCTCAAAATCAGCCAGCGTTGCGTATCGCCTCTCACCGTCCAGCGTGCGCACATATGGAGAGCCGTATACCGGTGCGAACCCCATGGAACGTCCACCAATATCAACCGAGCGGTGGGGATTTCGCCCGTGGTACCGGTAAGACGAAGGGGCCAGGGCGACTTTATTCATTAATAGCTCGCGCGGAATGCGAACCCGTGATCCGATAACGTCGGCACCAGCCTCGCGCCAGGTCGCTAAAGCCATAGCGTCGCGAAACTCGATTCCGATGTCTTCCAATATGCGCATTGAGGCGGCGTGGACGGCATCCAACTGGTGTTCGCTAACCAACTCATATGTTGGGATATCGCGGATAATCGGACCCGGCATCATTATCGCGGGTGCTGACAGCCGTTCCGTGCCACGCCTCGAACGTGCTCTTTTCGAGCGTCTTGCCATTTTTCGTTCCTATTTTTGCGTCCCTGAACATTTCAGAGTGTAGGGGAGCCTCGAAAACAGCGACATCCGCTAAGTAGTGACCCTTTGCGTAAACGAATTCTTATGTAGATCTGCGTTTTTGACCGGCGTGTTTGTTTTACCCCAAGACAGCCTTCACAGCCCCAAGCGTTGCGGAAACCACCGTGTCTGCCTCGGCACGCGTCAGGCAAAATGGTGGTGCAAAACCTAGTATGTCGCCCTGCGGCATGGCGCGAGCAATAACATTGCTTTGCTCCAACAGTTTGGCAGAAACTTGCGGCCCGACCTTATCCTGAGCATCAAAGAAAATTCGGTTGTCCTTGTCCTTCACAAACTCAACTGCGCACAACATACCTTCGCCGCGGATGTCTCCAACGTTTGCATGATCTGACAACCCGTCCTGCATCGTCTTCTTAAGATACGCTCCAACTGTGCCCGCATTTTCCACCAGATTAAGTTCATCAATCAGCTTGAGATTGGCCACACCCGCTGCGGCCCCAATGGGGTGCGCCGAATAGGTCCATCCGTGGCCAATCGGGCCACTTTCATCTGTCCCCTGCTCTAACACTTTCCAAACTTTGCTGGACACAATGGAGCCGGACAAGGGCGCGTAGGCCGACGTCAGCCCCTTAGCGATGGTAATAATGTCGGCCTCAATCCCATAATGATCTGAGCCAAACATCGTTCCCAACCGGCCAAAGCCAGTCACCACCTCATCGGCAATCAAAAGGATGTCGTGTTTCATGAGCACCGTTTGAATAGCCGCCCAATACCCTGCAGGAGGCGGCACGATACCCCCTGTTCCCAACACCGGTTCGCCGATAAAGGCCGCAATCGTGTCCGCCCCTTCACGGGCAATTTGCGCTTCCAGTTCAGCCACACAATGAGCCACAAACTGTTCTTCGCTTTGGTCCAGATCGTCGCGGCGATAATAATAGGGCGCCTCCGTGTGGATCACCTGCTCAACCGGCAGGTCAAATTTGTTGTGAAAAAGTTCAAGCCCGGTCAGCGATCCTGTCACCAAGCCCGAGCCGTGATAGCCACGCCAGCGCGAAATGATCTTCTTTTTCTCCGGCCGGCCGAGGATGTTGTTGAAATACCAGATCAATTTGACGTTGGTTTCATTGGCGTCCGATCCACCAAGACCAAAATAGACCTTGGACATATTGCTAGGCGCGCGATCCAAGATCATCTTGGACAGAGTGATCGATGCCTCTGTCCCGTGCCCGACATAAGAGTGATAGTAAGCTAGTTCTTTGGCCTGATCGGCAATCGCCTCAGCAATCTCTGGGCGGCCGTAGCCCACGTTGACACAGTAAAGGCCGGCAAACGCATCCAGTAGTTTGTTGCCATCGCGATCTTCAATATGCACGCCGCTTGCGGTTTTAATCACCCGGCTAGGGCTTTCACCTCTAGCGTGCTGCGCAAGATGGGTCGAGGGATGAAAGAAGTTTTCGCGGTCCCAGCTGTCCAGTTGATCATTCTTCAGCATCTTACCATCCCGTTTTGCATTGTCTGTTTTGTTTGTTTCGTCGCGGCACAATTTGAATCGCTTCGCCTGAGACGAAAGGCTGGCGCAATTTCTCAAAAGACTCCAATGTATTTTTGATGTTTCTCACATCACAAACCCTCATACCTGTGAAAGGATGGCCCGTTGCCCGCAAAAAACGCCCCCTTTAGCCGCCACGAATATGACCGCCGCATCGCTATGACCCGCGCAGCCATGCAGGACGCTGGGCTGGATCTGCTGTTTGTCACCGACCCATCCAATCAAGCATGGCTCACCGGATATGACGGCTGGTCGTTTTATGTACATCAAGGCGTTCTTCTGGGGCTCGAGGGCGATCCGATCTGGTGGGGGCGTTATATGGACAGCGTCGGGGCCAATCGGACCTGCTGGATGGAGGCTGAGAGCATCCACGGTTACGCCGACAACTATGTGCAATCAACCGAACGCCACCCGATGCAGGATTTGGCCAAACACATTCGTACGCTTGGCTTTGAAGGCGTCCGGATCGGTGTTGAAATGGACAACTACTATTACTCTGCCAAGGCCCATTTGGTCTTGGTTCAGGAACTGCCACAAGTACAAATCAAGGATGCCACGGCGTTGGTCAACTGGCAGCGATTGGTGAAGTCAGAAGACGAAATTGGCTTTATCCGCAAGGCCGCCCGAATTTCTGAGAAAATCATGGCTACCGCGTTGGATAAGGCAGCGCCCGGGGTGCGCAAGAACGATTTGGTCGCCGAAATTTTCCACGCTGGAATCACCGGCGTGGGCGAGATTTGGGGAGATTACCCCGCGATTGTACCACTCACCCCGTCCGGATTGGACGCCACAGCAGCACACCTGACATGGGACGGCACTCCGATGCGCGAGGGAGAGGCGACGTTCTTTGAGCTGTCCGGCTGCTACCGCCGCTACCATGCCCCCCTATGCCGGACCATATTTCTTGGCACCCCACCCCAGGAAATGTTGGACGCTGAACAAGCCCAGCTTGAAGGCATCTCTGCCGGACTGGAGGCCGCACGCGCCGGAAACCGCACCTGTGACATTGCCAATGCCTTTATCGGTGTTTTGCAGAAACACGGCATCCACCGCGAAGGGCGTTGTGGCTATCCCATCGGGCTCAGTTACCCGCCCGATTGGGGCGAACGTAGTGCGTCAATCCGCAGCGAAGACCAGACCGTATTGCAACCGGGTATGGTATTTCATTTTATGCCTGCTTTGTGGATGGACACCTGGGGGCTTGAGACCACGGAAACCATTCTGATCACGGAAAATGGGTCTGCCGAGGCGCTCTGCGATGTTGAACGCAAGCTTTTCGTCAAGAGTTAGACCATGGACACACTTGCCCGCACCATCGAAATCCTGCGCGACCTGGTCGCTTTTCCCACCGTGTCCAGCGACAGCAATCAGGACCTGATCGCTTATATCGCTAACCTATTGCAAGACTGCGGTGCCACAGTGGATGTGATCACCGCCCCGTGTGGGAACAAAGCCAACCTGTTCGCCACTTTGGGCCCCGAAGTGGATGGTGGCATATTGCTGTCCGGCCACAGTGACGTGGTGCCTGTCACTGATCAAAACTGGAGTTCCGATCCCTTCGCTTTGACGGAACGCGACACGCACCTTTTCGGGCGTGGCACGTGCGACATGAAGGGTTTTATTGCCGCGACCCTTGCCATGGCACCGTATTTTGCGGCGCAAATCAAAGCTCGCCCGCTGCATTTTGCCTTTACATATGACGAAGAGGTTGGCTGTTTCGGGGCCCAGCATCTGGCCCAGAAGCTGCAGGATCGCGGCTTGACGCCCGGTGTCGCGATCATTGGTGAGCCTACACAGATGCGAATCATCGAAGGTCACAAAGGATGTTACGAATACTCCACCCATTTTCGAGGTCTCGAAGGTCATGGATCGGCACCGGATCTTGGCGTGAACGCGGTCGAATTTGCCGTGAAATATGTGGCTCGGCTTTTGGAACTCAAACAGGCGTTGCAGGGTATGGCCCCTTCCGACAGCCCCTTTGATCCGCCCTGGACCACCGTCAACGTCGGAGCCATGAATGGCGGCGTCGCTCATAATGTCATCGCCTCCAAAGCGCAGGTAGACTGGGAGATGCGCCCTGTACAGGCGTCAGATGCTGAGTTTGTGAAATCAGCGCTGCGCCAGACTTGCGAAACTGACTTCTTGCCAAAAATGCGGACCGTTCACCCAGAGGCCACAATAGAATTGGAGACGATTGGCGAAGTTGCGGGTCTTATCCCGACAGACAAGAACGAAGCCCGCCAGATTGTCAGCGAGTTGACAGGGGCCAATGGAGCAGACCTTGTGGCCTTTGGCACCGAAGCGGGAATTTTTCAGGCGCTTGGCACAGACGTCGTTGTCTGTGGGCCGGGATCGATCGAGCAGGCCCATAAAGCCGACGAATTTCTTTCACTAGATCAGCTATCTCAATGTTTGACGATGCTGAGCCGGCTTGGCGACAGGCTGTGACGCCAATATTTTTGGTGCAACATGTTTGGCACGACCGGAATTGATGCCGCGACAAACATCGCGCAGAGGGTTTATTAGAGATTTCCGGTTGTGGCCGGGCCGCCGCAACTGATATTTGCAGTAAAAGGCCCGCCCTAGAGACATCCTTGTCAGGCACGGCCAACACTGACTCCTGTATCGTCTCTGCAATGGAGAACTGTCTTGCCAAAACCTGCCCCCCGAAAGCCAAAGGAGACCACGCCAGTGGTCTTTGAAGTTTTCGTGCAGGCCGGATTTTCTGAATTTGAGCTGTCCTCGGTTCTGACAACGTTGAAATTTGCTAACAAAGTTTGCGCGGCACCGGCATTCAGCTGGCGGATTGTGTCTGATACGCCGGGCTTGGTGAACGGAGCCTGCGGGACAATCGCGCGGGCTGCGCCTGCCGTGTTTGACCATGAGCTGGCCGATTTTCTGGTGATCACCGGCGGCGAAAAATGCAATTCACAAGGCTGGCTGGCACGGGTTCGGGCGATGCAGCGGCTCAAACGGCCTGTTGTCATCTTTTCCGACGCAGCCACCGCCTATGTCCGATCATTGGGCGGCTCGCAAGGGCCGACCGCAACTCATTGGAGCGATGTGTGCATTCTCAAAGAAGAAGGCTATTTCCCGCATCTCACCACAAGCTACTCAATGCCGGCAAATGGCGTCACCACTTCTGCTGGGTTCAGTTTCACAATGGAATTGGTGTTGGATTTGATATCAGACCTGCTCGATCCCGGTCAGTTGACGGAATTGGGCAGCCATCTTTTGTTCGAGACCCTGCGCGATGGTGCTGCCGAGCAACCAAAAGGTGTTGGCTTTCTCGGCAATCTATTTGAGCCTTCAATTGAACAATCCATCCGGATTATGGAAGAAAACCTCGCCGATCCGCTGCCTATACCTGACATCTCGGACCGTGTTGGCATTTCAGTCCGTCAGCTTGAGCGACTATTTAAAACCAAGTTAGACACCTCACCCGGCAAATATTATAAACATTTGCGCGTAAAGCGTGCCCATATTCTGGTCACCGGAACCAAATTGAGCCTTGTCGAAATTGCATTGGCAAACGGGTTTGGATCTGCGGCCACGCTTTCAAATGCATATCGGTCCGAGTTTGGAATGTCCCCAAGTGCGGCACGTGCGCGTCGCCGTTCCCTGCCCAAAGGCTCTCGGTCTTCATAACCAAAAAATTGACTCCACGACACGCTCGCAGTGTATTTCAGGAAGACCAAATTCCGTAAGTTTTTCGCAAGTAGGCAACCGCCGCTCTATTCGCACTATTGCGATCATTCCCACCTACCGATGACGTGACCAATGGGTCAAACACTTCGGCTTCGGTGTGATCCGGTTCATACATATTGGCGGGCACCCAGATCGGCACACCCTGCCGCGCTAACATGCCTGACAACCACACGTCATCCACGCTCCAGGCCAAATCCGGGATATCAAACGCCAAATCGTCAAACATTTCAGGGCGCAGCAAAACACCGCCACAGCCTTCGAAAATATCCACATAACCCGAGCGACAAAACACACGGCGATGCGGGGCCTGAACATCGCGCCAACTGCGCCCCGCGGCTATTTGTTTGGCAAAAAATCGCAGCTGAAACTCAACGTCTGTGATCCGCCAACGCCGGATCGCACGGGGCTTTAGAGACCGTTGAGTTGAGGCTCCATCTACCCATTCACTATGCAATCCAAGGGCGGCAACTGCAGCTTTTGGTTTGGTCTGGCTGGCGCGCAACAACCGCGTGGACCACTCCGGCGTATAGGCCCGGTCATCGTCGCACAGCAGCAATTGTACGTTCTGACCGGCAAAGTCACGAACCGCGGGCAAAACCTTGGTGGCCGGACCCAGATCCGTTTCACAGCGTCTAATTTGCACGCCATTTGGCACATCCGGCAAACGCCCATCCCAATTTGGAAAGCGTGCATAGTTTTTTGGAATATAAAGGATAATTCGATCAAAAGGGACGCTCTGGCGCTTCAAACACTCCAAAGTTGCACCAATTTTGGCGAACCTTGGCGGGATCGAAGAAAGCGTCGCAATCAGCATAGCCTAGGGCCACAAACCAAAGTGTTTACGGAAATACAGCATGCCTTCGCGATTGGCGGTTTGACGGTCCGCTCCATCAATCACCGAGAGCGCCAATGGCGAATGGCGTTCTGCCTCGCTATCGCGCGGATCTAAAAGGCGCCCCTCAAGCCAGATAGGTATGCCGCGCCGGGTCATCATGCCTGACAGCCACACATCGTCTACCCCCCAAAGCACAGGCGGGATGTCGTAGAATTCATCGTCAAACATTTCAGGGCGCACCAACACTCCAGCGTAGCCTTCGAAAACATCCACATAGCCGGATTTTTTGAACACACAGCGCGGCGGCGCCGTCAGTTCGTGCCGCCGCTTTCCAGCACGTATATCCTGCCACAGATACCGCAGTTGAAAGCCGATATCCGTGATGCGCCAACGTCTCACAGCACGGGGCTGTAGTTCACGTTTTCCGGTTCCTCCGGCCACGACATGCGCCTGAATCCCACCTTGGGCAATGATACATCCGGGATGGCGGGCTTTAAGATCGACATAGCTTTGTGCCCAATGCGGCGCATAGATGTGGTCGTCATCACAAAACAGGATGTCACAATCGACACCCTTAAATTCCTTAGCTGCGCAAAGCACCTTTGTCCCGGGGCCAAAGTCATCTTCCGTCCGGCGGATTTCGACACCGTCCGGCACCTCCGGCAACGTCCCGTCCCAGTCGGGAAACCGACGGTATGCATTCGGAATATAAAGAAGAATTTTGTCCACGTTGGCCGATTGCGTCATCAGACTGTCCAGCGTGGCGCGCATTTTTTCGAAGCGCGGCGGAATAGCAGTAAGAGAAATAATCAGCATCAACAGTGTCCTGCTTTATGGCCAAAGCTCATAGGTGTCTCGAAAATGGGCAATGCAGGTCTTGTTGGCAATGTCGCGATCAGCCCCCTCAATTTCGGCCTTGTGCAAAGCATCAGAAATGCCTGCAGGCGTGTGTTGAGTGTCATGCTGATCCGCCAAGGCCCAAATTGGCACGCCCATCCGGGCCAAATTACCGGAAAGCCATACATCGTCCACGGCCCAGATCACTTCGGGAATATCAAAGGCCGCATCATCAAAGAACTCTGGCCGCATCAATGCGCCGCCAAACCCTTCAAAACAATCCACATAGCCAGACTGGCTAAAGGTCACCCGCGTGGGCTCACGCAAATATTTGCGTTCAACAGGCGGGAACAGAAACTCCCAAATCATCTTGGCCTTAAACTTGAAATCTAATGCCCGCGGTTTGCGCCTTGCGCGAGGTTGGGGACGATTCAGCATCTGGCTTTGGCCGTACCGATCGGCCTCGAAACCGGCAATGGCAATACAGGTGTCGGGGTGTTCAGCCCGCGCATCCAAAAAGGCCTGCGCCCAATGAGACTTGTAACGCCGATCATCATCACACAGCAGAATATCGCAATCCACGCCCCGAAATTCCTTGGTGGCATAAAGCACCTTGGTCGCAGGGCCCAGATCCTGCGAAACCCGCCGAATTTCAACGCCTTCCGGCACTTCTGGCAAGGTTCCATCCCAATCTGGAAACCGCCTGTAATTCTCTGGAATATATAGAATAATTCGGTCAATCTTGGCCGTTTGACTTAGCAAACATTCCAAAGTCGGACCCAGTTTGTCGAACCGTGTAGGGATGGAAGAAAGTGACACGATCAGCATGAGTGCATGGGCCTCTTGAGGGGGTTGCAAAGCAAAAGTACAACCGGAAAATGGTGACCTCTATTAAGCAGAAGGCACCCTGCACCGCAAGCTTCGCTTACGCATGGGCGACGGCGAAGGCCGAGAACGTTTTTGGCCCCCTGACAGTCAGATTTCCGATTTATGCAAACCGTATGTCAACGGACCCAAAAGCTCCAAAATCCGCGTGGATGTCTGTCCCGGACGGGCATTCGACCGGGCGGATAAAGCTGCCTGACAGGATCACCTGACCGGGTTCAATGCTTTGGCCATACTGCGCCATGCGCCGCGCCAGCCAGACCACACTTTCCACCGGATCGTTCAGCACCCCTGCACCCAGCCCGGTTTCCTCGATCTCTCCATTGCGGAAGGTCAGCGCACCGACCCAGCGCAGATCATGATCTTCAACACCGTGTTTTTCACGCCCTAGAACGATACCCGCATTGGCGGCATTATCGCTGATTGTGTCATAGACGGTGCGCACCTTGCCTGTCTTGGGGTCTTGCCGTTGAATACGTGTGTCGAGAATTTCAATCGACGGCGCCACATAGTCTGTCGCAGCGATCACATCCGCTCTGGTGATGTTTTCGCCACCCAAGGGTGCTTTCATCACAAAGGCAATCTCAGCTTCGATCCGGGGTTGGACAAAGCGCCCAGCGTGCACGATCGCACCATGCTCAAACAGCATGTCATCAAACAGGATACCGCTGTCAGGAATATCGATGTTCAGCGCGTATTGCATCGCCTTTGAGGTCAGCCCGATTTTCCAGCCAATCACCTTTTGCCCCGCGGCAAGCTTGGCGCGATAGATCGCGTTTTGCACCTCATAGGCATCGTCCATGCTCATGTCCGGATGGCGCAATGTCAACAGGCCAATCTGCTCGCCAGATTGCTCTGCCGCCAAAAGATCAACGGCAGCTTGGGCGTGATCTTCCGGCGTCATACCACTTCGTCCTCGATACCATTGCGCAGCGTGCCGATGCCTTCGACCTCGATCTCGACCACATCGCCGGGTTTCAGATACTTGGGTGGATCAAAACGCGCGCCTGCGCCGGTTGGCGTGCCGGTGACAATGATGTCGCCGGGTTCCAGCGTCATGAAAGTCGAGATGTATTCAATCTCGCGGCGGATCGGGAACATCATCCGGTTCAGCGTATCGTCCTGGCGTACTTCGCCATTCACACGGGTCACAATGCGCGCGTCATCCAGCTGTTTGGCTTCAGTGAAAGGTACCAACCAAGGGCCAATCGCGCCCGAGTGATCCCAGTTCTTGCCTTGGGTGACGTTGAATTTGGCATGGCGCACCCAATCGCGAATGGTCCCTTCGTTACACAGTGTTAACGCAGCGATATGATCATAGGCGTCTTCCTGACTGATCCGACGGCCTTGCTTGCCAATGACGATGGCCACTTCGCCCTCATAGTCTAATGTATGGTTTTCCGGAGGACGTACCAGATTGCGACCATGCCCAGTGAACCCGCTGGCAAAACGAGGGAACAGCGACATATATTTCGGCTGAGCACTCCCATCTTTGTACTCGGCATTACGATCCGGGAAATTCACACCCACGCAAAGGATGCGTGGCGCGTTCGGCATCACCATCTCATAGACAAAATCGACATGTGTGACCGCCTGCCCTTCAGCGGCTTCGGTCAATTGCACCAGACCATTTGCAGCCACGGCATCATACAGCGTGGTCCACTGTGGAAAGGCGTCATTCAGGGCAATCATGCCCTCGTCAGTGACCGCACCATAAAAGGTCTGTTCATTAGCGGTGTAGGTTGCAAAACGCATTGCTTACTCCTCGTCGGTGGGCCCAATGCCACCCCTGCACAGATATTTCGGGGCCATGACGCCTTGGCCATCAGACACCGACGTTTTACCGACGTAAAACAGAAGGCTATTTTGCCACCGCAAAGACCAAAATCCCCGCAGTGGCCCTGGAATTATAAAACCGGGAAAATGACATTTGTCTGGCCGGTTCCAGAGGATGGAAAGTATGGTGTCACCACTTCGCATTTGGCGTCATATTTATCCCAGCCCAACGCGCCATATAGCATTGCCGTGTCATGCATGGACCCTTCTCCACAGCACAGTTCCGCATAGTCGCCCAGCATCTTGAGAAAAGTAGCATGGTCGCCGTTTTCCCACAATTCAAGCACACGCAAGTCCATCTGGCGATTGAATTCTGAGCTGATGGTGAAAGTGCCATTGTTGGCGGCGTAATCTTTGTTGGCCCAGATCTTGTGGCTGAGAGAGCCTGACGCGACCAAGAGAACTTTTTCATCGCTGGCTTCAATCGCTTCGCGGATAGCTTCGCCTACAAGACGGCTTTCATCATGTTCATGCACCGTGGCCCAGGCCGCGATCGACACGACCTTCATGTCGTGTTCACGGCTCATGAACCGCATCGGCACCAGGGTGCCATATTCCAGTTCAAGACTGTCGAGATGGTGGCACAGCGTATAGGCTCCCTTGTCCGAGGCGATCCGTGCAATATCATCACCCAAACCGGGATTGCCATCGTATTCATAGGGCATATCCTGAATGAATTGCGGAAATTCATTGGACGTAAACAACCCTTTGAAACGGTCATTTGCATTGATGTGAAAGCCTGCGTTGATCACCCAATGGGTGTCGCAGATGACAACCGTGGTTGCGCCTAGCTCTTTGGCACGACGGGCAATTTCAGCGTGACCGTCGATGGCTGGCTGGCGCTTGCCTTTGACCCGACCTTCTTGTTCAGACATCAGCAATGTCGGCACGTGGGTCATCTTGGCCGCAAGTACGAGTTCTCCCATGGTGTTCTCCTCCCTATTAACCTTACGCGCCGAGGCGCATGATTTTGTGTTGGCCGGTGGCAAATCCAATGTGCTTTTGTTCCATATAGAATTCAAAACTCCAATCGCCGCCGTCACGACCAATGCCGCTGGCCTTCACCCCTCCGAACGGGGTTGGCAAATGGCGCACGTTTTCCGAGTTTACCCAGATCATGCCCGCTTCAAGACTGTCCGTAAACCGCAAGGCGCGGGTCAGATCGTTGGTCCAGACATAGCCGGTCAGCCCGTATTGAGTGTCATTGGCCATTTCCAACGCCTCTTCTTCTGTGCTGAAGGGAATCGATGTCAGAACCGGGCCAAATATCTCTTCCTGAGCGATACGCATCTTGTTATTGGCGTTGGTGAACAAGGTCGGACGCACAAAATACCCTTCATCACCGACTTTGACGCCGCCCGCTGCGACGGTCGCGCCGTCTTCTTTGGCGATGTCAAAATACGAGGTCACTTTGTTGTAGTGTTCCTCGGTTACGATCGGGCCGATTTCGGTGACTGGGTCCAGCGGGTGGCCGACCTTGATGTTGTTCACGCGCTCAACCAGTTTGGTTTCAAACTCTTCGCGGATCGTGTCTTGAATCAACAGGCGCGAAGATGACGTGCAGCGTTCTCCATTAATCGAGTAGATCATGAAAATCACCGCATCCAGCGCACGATCCAGATCAGCGTCGTCAAACACGATAACAGGGTTTTTCCCACCCAGTTCCAGATGCATGCGCTTGAGCGTATCGGCGCCCTGCTTGGTGATGATCGATCCCGTGCGGCTTTCTCCAACAAAAGCAATCGCCTTGATCGCGGGATGTTCAGTCAGACGTTTGCCTGCATCGTGGCCATAGCCGTTCACTGTGTTCAGAACACCGGGCGGCAAACCTGCTTCTTCAGCAATCTCAACCAATAGACGCGCAGTCAAAGGACTGTCTTCGGCTGGCTTGTGCACAACCGTGCAGCCCGCCGCCAACGCGGGCGCGATCTTCCATGTAGACAGCATAAACGGCGTATTCCACGGCGTGATGACACCGACGGGGCCGATAGGCTTGCGCGTGGTAACATTCATCAGCGTTGGCGATTGCAGATGCTGACCATCACGGGACGCTGTCACCTGATCGGCAAAATAGCGGAAATTCTCAGCACCGCGCAGCGCAGCCTTGGACATGAAACGCAATGTCTGGCCTGTGTCCCAGCACTCACAAAGTGCAATCTCTTCGGCGCGCGCCTCAATGGCATCGGCCACTTTCAACAGAATCTTCTTACGCTCAAGTGCTGGCATGTCGCGCCACGCCGGAAAGGCATCCGCCGCCGCCTTGGCCGCCGCGTCGACATCAGACACATCGCCGCGCGCTACATCGCAAACCACACTTTTGTCCACCGGCGAGATCGACTGAAATACACCTGCTGATCCAGCACAGTCTTCTCCGGCAATGCGGTTCATGATGCCGGTGTTCTTGAAACGGCTCAAGTAGCCATTCAACTTTTCGATATTGGCGCTCAGTGCGGCCATTCAGGTGCCTCCAGATGAGAACGGGCGTTTGGATTCAAAACAAAGATCGCATTCAACGGTGCTTTTATCCGGCCCGCTTCGGGATGAGCGATGCTCTATGACGACCTAAACAAGTGCAGGTAATCTCGGCATAACTCCAATTGATCTTTATTTAACTTGTTAACTAAAATGATATTAGTTAACTACCGGCTTAGCTGTCAAGTTCTATTCTTGTACCAAACTCGTATCAGAGTGGTCAAAGAGCAATCGAATAAAATCAATTACTTGACGCCAAATTCCAGAAAACCCCTACCAACACAGAGATCAGCTTCCCCTCTGCTAGTATGGCATCATAGTCTGAATTTCCTCAAGCCGACATCCAAAGATATCAGCGTGAAATCGCCTCACAAAGCTTCGACAAAGCCAACACAACATCGGCCATATAGTCGTCGTCATACCCGGCTTCGTTCTCCAACACACTTTGGAAGGCGCATGAAATCTCATTTTCACAGTCCACCAAAAGGAACTGCCCGCCGTAACCTGCGTGGCCCAGAAGCTGACCGTTTGTCATGGTGTGGTTGGAGTACTTTAGCCAGTCTTTCGGAGGCGACATTGGCAAAGCCGCCCGCCCCAAGGTTGCGTTCAGAAATGCCTGGTTTGCAAATGGCTTGCCGTGAACGTCCAGGCCTTTGCGCGCGAAGAGCAACCCAAATCGTGCGAGATCGCGCGCGCTCAGGCACCCCCCACCGGAGAACGCAGGCATTTGATCAGGTGACAGACTGATGTGGAAGGCCCCTTCGTAACCCGCAGCATCGGCGATTGCCTCGATTTCAACCTTCAGGTCATGTGGACAAACTTTGTGGCAAATCAGGGTCAGAACATCGGTGTTGGCCGACTTGTATTGAATAGTCTCCATCGCCGTCTCTGGCCGATACCCCGAAATACGAGAAGCGAATTCGGACAAAGAGATCTCGGCCACACCGTCCTCTGGCAGCCGCCAGCCCAGCGCGATCTCTTCAGCGTAGCAGTCCGAAAGCGGATCGCTGTAGTCTTCGGAAAAGTCGTTGTCGATGGCCATATCCAAAAGCCGCTGCACCGGGGCATCCGCATATCCCGCGCCGATCTCGGGGAGATAATGGCTGACGGGTTGCTCTAAATCCAAGAGCCCCTGCGCCACCAGACGACCAACGATCAAATGGATATGCAGTTTGGTGACAGACTGGATCGAGTGAGGTTGGAGCACCGAAAAATCAGAGGCGCATCGTTCGAACACCACGCGATTGCCCTGAACACAGATCAACGCAGAAAACGCCGGGTGACTGATGAGGTCATTCAACCCTTCTACGCAGTTTACGAGGTCTTGTGGATCGTCGATCAGCTCCATCACATGGCGCGATCGCACCATATGCATACGCCGCATGAGCTTGTGGGCATTATGAAACCCGTGGCGGCGACGCGCGGGCTGGTTCCAACGCTGCTTGTTATCCTCACCGACTCGAAGGTCAGGGTTCACATGGACGTCTTGTTCGGACATCACCGGGTCACTTCGTGGATCAGAGCATCCACCGCGACAATTCCACCTGGATAGACAAACATCGGGTTCACCTCAATTTCCGCCAAACTATCACTGTGTTTCAGGAACTCTTGACACAAATTGTGCAGGCTTGCGGCAATCCTGTCCAAATCGGCACTTTGACGTCCGCGAAACCCATTCAGAAGATGCCCGGCTTTCAAGCCGGTGATCGCGATTTTGATGTCTTGAACTGAGCAAGGCAGCAACAGGGTTTGTGCGTCTGCGATCAGCTCAACCAGAATACCGCCACTTCCCAAGGTGAGTGCGGAACCGAACTGTGGGTCCCTGCGCAAACCAACAATCAATTCGGCCAGTGGGGGGGCTGACATTTGTTCAACAAGGAACCAGTCCGTCACAGCTTTGGGCGCAAAAGCGGTGACACTCGCTCGCATGTCCTGAACGGCTTTCTCCAACGCGGCTTCACCCTCGATACCCAGCGTAACGGCGCCCGCTTCGGTCTTATGGGCGAGGTCGGGGCTCATCATTTTAAGGGCAACAGGATAACCAATCTCACCGGCGACCTCTGCCGTTTCATTGGCGCTGACACACCGTCCAGCGGGCACCGCAACACCCGCATTGGCCATCCAGACCTTGCCTTTGTCCTCCGTAATCATGACGAGGTTTTTAGCGTCAGCTGCAGCCTGTAACGGTTCGGGTGGCGACTGCAGAATGCGCTGTCTGACTTGGTTCCATTGCGCGGCCTGTTGCATGGCATTCAGCGTCTCGTGGATGCCCTGCATCGGCGCGACACCTTCGGAAATCAGGAACTCACGGGTTTCGGGATCAATGTTTTCCGGAAGTGTTGCGCAAATCGCGGCGGGAATTCCCAATTCGCGTGCGGCGCGAGCAAAAGCGCCAGCATCGTTTTGGTAGTAGATTTTAGAGTCGTCAATGCTCGCAGCGGGATAATCCTGCACCAAGACCGCCATCTCCACGCCAGAGTCTTTCATCGCCTCCAGAAAGACGGGATAGGTAATTTCAGGTTGCCCCCAGATCGGCGTTGTATAGTCCAGAGGGTTTGACACAGTCGCAATGTCGGGTAGTAGTTCCGTCAGTATATCAAAGGTCTGTTCAGCAATGGGTGGAAAGCTCAGACCAATCTTTTCGCTATGATCCGCAAGCATTGTGGCACCGCCCCCGGAGCACGTAAATCCTGCCACTCTTGTCCCCTTGGGTGCGTCGACAACGCAAAGATATTTGAGCGTTTCGAGCATCTGCGAGGGGTTGGATACGCTGATCACCCCAGTGCGGTCGAACAGCGCCTCGTAGAGTTCGTTTGATCCTGAAAGCGATCCGGTGTGGCTGATGGTCAGTGCAGAGCCAATGGTGGAAGTCCCGGTTTTCAACGCGACAACCGGCGTGTTATTTTTTAACGCCTTCAGCGCAGCCCTTTCAAAGTGCGGGATGTCGCGCAAACCCTCAATGTGCAGTCCAATAGCCCGCACAGCCGGGTCGTCGCTCAGCACATCCAAATAGTCTTCTAGCCCCATAACCGCCTGATTTCCTGCAGAAATCATATAGGCCATTGGCAATGAGCGCTGGCTCATGGTGATGTCAGACGAGAACATACCAGACTGCGTGATGATCGCCGCGCCATATCCGGGCGACGAACCACCGTGTTCAAAAGGCCATAACGCGGAATTGCCGAGGTAGTTGATAACGCCGTAGCAATTGGGGCCGATCAGGGCCATGTCTCCGACGGCACCCTTCAATGCTTCTTCTGCCGCAACACCTTCGCCGCCGGCCTCTTTGAAACCTGCCGCATAACAGGCAATGCCACCTGCCCCCATATCAGCCAATTTCTTAATCGCTGGAACCGCAGCCTTAGCCGGAATAGCCAAAAATACCGCGTCAGGCACGCCCGGCAAATCATCCAAAGTCGGATAACAAGTCAGCCCCGCCAGCGTCTCACGTTTGGGATTAACCGCCCACATCTTTCCTTTGAAGCCACGCCGGCGGGCCTCTTTAATGGCAGTGATCGCGTCACTGCCACCGACAAAGGCAATCTGGTCGGGGCTTAAAAGCCGGTCAAAATTCCGGCGCTGAGCGGGGGTCATGCGCCAAGTGGCCTGAGGATCGAACGCGTGATGATGTGGCGCTGAATTTCACTGGTGCCATCCCAGATACGCTCAATACGGCTGTCGCGCCACAAACGCTGGATCGGCAGCTCTTCCATGAGCCCCATGCCACCAAAGATCTGCACCGTGTCGTCGGCCACTTTGTTCAGCATCTCCGAGCAATAAACTTTGACCATCGCCGCGTCCTGATCTTCCATCATGCCCGCATCAGCGCGTCGTACCGCATCGGCCACCAAAAGGTCAGCGGTACGCAGACCGATGGTCATATCCGCCAGCCGGAAACCCGTGGCCTGAAAACTACCAATCGGTTTGCCAAACTGTTTACGGTTCGCAGCCCAGTCGGTGGCCAGTTCCAGCATGCGTTCGGCTTTGCCGCAGCACGTGGCACCAACCCAAATACGACCCATACCCAACCATTGCCCGGCAAGATCGAACCCTTTGCCCTCTTCACCCAAGACCTGGCCTGGCCCAAGGCGCACATCTTCAAAGATCAGCTCATAGGTTTTGTATCCCCGGTTCGACACACATTTGTTGCCTTCGCGGAACACCACACCGGGCATGTCGCGGTCTACCAGAAACGCGGTGATCCGTTTGCGGCTACCGCGCGGGGTTTCGTCCATACCCGTGACAGCAAACACAATCGCAAAATCCGCCATCGTGGGGGCCGAGATAAAATGCTTGGAGCCGTTCAATATCCAGTCGTCGCCATCACGGCGCGCATTGGTTTTCATGCCCATCGCGTCTGATCCGGCCTCAGGCTCGGTCAGTGCAAACAGCTCGCGTTTTTCACCAGTGACGCAGGGCGCCAGATAAGTGTCGATCTGATCGCCCGCGCAAGCCATCAACAGCTCAGTAGGGCGTGCAATCCACGAATGCAGCGCATGGCTGGTGCGGCCAAACTCACGCTCGACCAAGGAAGACTGCGTATAATTCAGACCGCCACCGCCAACGTTTTCGGGTAGGTTCGATGCATAAAGGCCAAGTTCTTTGGACTTGGCCTCAATCTCGCGGCCAATCTCTTCGGGAACCTCGCCCAATGTATCAGTCACCTCTTCGTGAGGGATGACGACGTCGGCGATAAAACTACGTACTGTGCTTTGAAGAAGCTCGTCTTCATGCGAAATGGTCATGTTCATTTCGGTCTCCGGTTAAGCGGTGTCTTTGCTGGCGTTGCGTCGCGACATGTAAGCCGAGAACGCAAACGCAAGGATGGTGATGGCGATCAGAACCACGGCAGCGGCGGCCACGGTCGGATCGGTGTTTTCCCGGATGCCGTTCCACATGCGGCGCGGCAGGGTGTAGACGCTGAATTTGGAGATAAACAGCGTCACAACAATCTCATCCCAACTCAGGATGAACGCGAACAAGGCTCCGGCAAAAACACCCGGTTTGACCGACGGCAGGATGACCCGCCGCATGGTGGTCCAGTTGGACGCACCAAGGTTTTTGGAGGCTTGCTCCAGCTTGGGATCAAAGTTTGCCAGTGACGCACTGACCGTGATCAGAACCATGGGCGTGGCCAGAATGGTATGCGCCAGAATAAGGCCGATATAGCTGTCGATGATCCCCATCGGTATCCATAAGCGATAGAAGGCCATCGCCGAGATGATCTGCGGGATGATCAGCGGCAGGAGCAAAAAGGCGCGCACGACCTCGCTGTATTTAGAAGACACCCGCCATAGGCCAATCGCGCAGAGTGTGCCAAGTGCTGTGGCCAACAAGGCGGTTGAGACACCAATCACAGCACTCTGGAAAAAACTCGACATCCATTCTGGGCTGCTAAACAGTTTTTCGAAGTGGCGCAAAGACAGCTCGCCCTTCGGCATCGACAAAAAGCGTTTGGGCGTCAGCGAAACTGGGATCGCGATCAGAGCCGGAGTCACCAGAAACATCAGCAGAACCCAAGCGCCTGCGCGGTTAAAGTGAGAGAACAATCCGGTTTTCATCACGAACTCCCCCCGAAGACGGTGCTAAGCTTCATAAACCGCGACATGATGTAGAGCATGGCCAGCACGCCAAAGAGCATCAGCCCGGCCAGCATTGCAGCGGTGCCCCATTTCAGCGTCACAAGAAGCTGCACAGAGATATATTCTGCGATCATCAATACCTTGCCGCCACCAAGAACTGCCGGTGTGACATAGAACCCGAGGCTGAGGATGAAAATCAAAAGGGATGAGGCGACAATGCCTGGCGTCGTGAGCGGCAGATAGATCCGCCAGAACGTCTGAGAACCCGTGGCGCCAAGGTTGCGCGAGGCATTCATGACGCGCATGTCCAGCGACTGCATGTTCACAAGCAGTGGCAGCACTGCATAAGGGATCATGTAGTGAATCATACCGATCAAAACGCCCAACTCGTTGCGCATGAACGCGATTGGTTCGGCAATAACGCCCATTCCCTCAAGCGCATTGTTGACCAACCCACGGTGGCCCAACAACATCAACCATGAAAAGGTACGTACCAGAATAGATATCCAAAAGGACACTAACAGCAGTGTCAGCATGTAGCTCTTTTGCTTTTCATGGCAGTGAACCATCGCATAGGCGATCGAGTAGCCTAGAAACACGCTGCCGACGGTAGTGATCAGACAAATGCGTATCGTGGTCCAGAAGATGCGCAGCAAAGAGTCGCTTTCAAAAAGCTTTTGATAGTTGCCCAAACCCGGCTCGGGGTCAGTCACACTAAGCCAGAGAATGTTGAGGATTGGGCCGAGGTAAAGAGCCGCAACCAGCAACAGGAAAGGCGCCACAAGGGCCCAACCGGGATGAATATGTCTTCTTAGCGCACTCATGAGGGCCGTGATCCGCAATCTAAGGAAAGAGGTGCCTGCCCGAATTACTCCCGGGCAGGCCGAGGTGCGATCAGCTGATCGCTTCGAGGAAGGCGTTTACAGCATCTCCGCCATTTTCGCCCCACCATGTTGGGTCATTGAAGGCGACGCCATCGATGTTCATAGCCGAGGTGATGGCATAAGGTTGCTGACCTTCTGGGATGCCATCGAAGGCTGCCGGGTTCGAAGGCGTCATGCCAAGGCAATCGAGCAGCTGCAACTGAGCATCCGGGTCCTGCGCCTGAGCAATGAACTTCATGATCTCTTCGCGGCCCGCTGGGTTGCCTTTTGGCACGATGTACGCACCCGGCATTGCCAAAGCTTGGTTCATCACCAATTTGTAGCGACCCTCAGTATCTTCTTCGATGTTACGGCCACGGTTCTGCCAAACCATACCCATGGTAACTTCGCCGTTCACGCACATCGAGTGCGCTTCAGAACCAGAGCCCCAGTACAGGCTGTCGTCCTTCATGCCTTTGATCTTGTTCAGGGCACGATCCATATCCAGTGGATACAACGCGTCTTTGTCAACACCATCCGCCATCAGAGCTGCCTCAAGCGAACCGTTGGCCCATTTGTAGAGCGACCGCTTGCCAGGGAACTTGGCTGTGTCAAAGAAATCAGCCCATGAGTTGGGTGGATTGTCGCCATAAGCTTCGGTGTCATAAACGAAGGCATAGCCATAAAGGATGATCGAAACGCCGTGATCCAGCGCATAGTTCGGCAGGGTTTTGTCTTTGCTGACCACGTTGTAGTCGATCGCCTCAAGATGGCCAGACGCCCCAAGCGCAACAGCGTCAAACAGGTCGGCATCGCAGACGTCGGCAGTAACATTACCGCTGTCGACCATCTCTTTGATTTTGCCCTGCAGAGGGCCGGATGTGTCAAAGCGCAGTGGCAGGCCGCCAGCAGCTTCGTGCGGCTTGCCGATCGCGCCGCCATGGCATTCTTCGGACTGGCCACCCCAGTTCCACATTACAATGTAATCCGCTGCGGCTTCGGCACCGCCCGGAAAGCTTGCCGCGGCAGAAAATCCGGTCATCGCGCAAAGCGTTAGAAAGGTCCTGCGTTTCATCTTGCCTTCTTTAAAGGCCTTTGCGCCATCCACGAGTGTCTCGCGCATAAACTGCTTGTCTTGCATAGTCAGTCTCCTTGTTGGTGTGCCGGTTCTTTTCCAGCATTTGAAATATGACGCCTTTTTTGACGCTCTATTGGGTGATCTTCTGGTTATCCCTCAAGTTTTACGGCTGCGCCCTTATCCCAGTAGAGGTCAGCACTCTGACCTTCCTCAAGAGGATCCCGGTTGCGCCAAGAATCGATATCGACCTCTAGCTCCTCACCGCCATTGGTCAGGAACATGATCCGCTGCATCGAGCCGAAATACGTAATCGACTGGATTGTGCCGCTAAGACGTGGCTCGCCCTCTCCTGTACCGGAGGCGCGGATGTCGATCTTCTCTGGGCGCAGCGCATAGACGCCGTCTGCGCGTTGCAAAAAGTTGCTTTTCCCGAGGAAACCCGCGGCAAATTCATTGGCCGGTTTCTCGTACAATTCATAAGGTGTGCCCACCTGTTCAATCGCGCCGTCGCGCATGATGACGATGCGATCAGACATCGATAGGGCTTCTTCCTGATCGTGGGTCACATAGATGAACGTGGTTCCAACGCGCTTGTGGATGTCTTTCAGCTGATCCTGCACTTCGACGCGCAGCTTCTTGTCCAATGCCCCAAGGGGTTCGTCCAACAGCAGCACCGGAGGTTCAAAGCACAGGGCGCGCGCAAGGGCGACACGTTGCTGTTGACCACCCGAGAGCTGCCCGGGCTTACGATCGGCAAAGTCAACGAGTTGCACAAGATCGAGCATTTCATCGACCTTTTCGCGGATTTCTGCTTCGGGGCGTTTGCGCACGCTCAGGGCATACCCAATGTTGTCCCGCACGGTCATATGGGGGAACAGAGCATAGCCCTGGAACACCATACCAAAATTGCGTTTTTCAGCTGGTACGCCCGAGATCGAGGTTCCATCGAGCGCGATATCGCCTGAGGTGATGTCGAGAAATCCGGCAATCATCATCAAAAGCGTTGTCTTGCCGGAGCCTGATGGGCCCAAAAGGGTCAGGAACTCGCCGCGCTGAATCTCAAGGTCGACCCCGTTGACCGCGCAAAACGTGCCAAAAAACTTGGATACGTCGCGAACCTGAAGGCTGCCTTTGTCGCTATTGGCTTCAAACATGTTAGATCTCTGCTCCGCGCAGCTTCAGTTTGTTGCGCGCTTCCTGTGGTGTGATCGCGCGACCGCCCATACGTTCAATAATCTCGACCGCACGAGTAACGAGTTGACCGTTTGTGGCCAGAACGCCGCGATCCAGGAACAGGTTGTCCTCCAGACCGACACGCACGTTGCCACCCATTGCAACCGCAGCAGCAGCCATCGGCATCTGCATGCGCGAAATGCCAAACCCGGCCCAGCTGGCGTCATGCGGCAGGTGGTCCTTCATGACCTTCATCGTGTCGACGCTCTGATCCGCGCCCCATGGAATACCCAGACAAATCTGGAACATGGGTGGGTCCGCGATCAGGCCTTCCTTGATCATCTGACGCGCAAAGCGAATGTGGCCCAATTCGAACACTTCCAACTCGGGCTTTACGCCCCATTCCCGCACCTTTTCGGCCATGTAGCGCAAGGTTGGCGGGGTCGAGATATAGATATTGTCGCCATCGCCAAAATTCAGCGTACCACAATCCAGAGAACAAATGTCAGGGCGGCATTCTTCGATGTGGATCAGGCGCTCTTCGGCGCTGATCATGTCGGTACCGGGACCGGGCATCGCCGGGTTATCAGCGTCCTGAATCCAGTCGCCACCCATACCTGCGGTCAGGTTGATCACGACGTCTGTATCGCTGTCACGGACCCGATCCACCACCTCTTTGAACAACTTCGGATCTCGCGACCCCTGCCCTGTTTCCGGGTCACGTACATGGATGTGCGCCACCGCTGCTCCGGCCTTGGCGGCTTCAATAGCGGCATCCGCCACCTCTTTTGGTGTGACAGGTACATGCGGGCTGCGATCAGTAGTGGCCCCTGCTCCCGTGACCGCACAGGTCACAACAACATCGTAGTTCATTGGCGCGTTTCCTTGTTCTTTCCTCCATTGTTGTGAACGAGACAACAAAAAAATTGTCGAATATTCGCCTCATATTGCTTAATAGTGACGAAATAATGCACCAATTTGATGATTCTGCAGAAAGAATAAAATGGACCTGAAACTAGATCAGCCCATGGAGCGCGGCGAGACTCACATGGTGTTTGTGGTCATACCCCGATTCAATTTGGGCACTTTGGTCAACATGATCGAGACCATGCGCATCGCCAACTACCTGTCGTCGCAAAAATCTTTTTCGTGGGAGATCGTGTCCTTTGACGGCGCACAGGTCATCGCCAGTAGCGGCCTTTCGGTGACAGCTTCGACGGACACCGAAAATATACGCTCTGCGGATTATGTGTCCGTTCTGGCGAGCTGGGGGGCCGAGCATTACAACAACCGAAATCTGGTATCGTGGCTGCGCAGACGGTCTCGTCAGGGGGAAACGATTTGCGCTGTCGAATTGGGTTGTTACCCGGTTGCAAGGGCCGGTTTGCTGGCCGAAAAAGAAGCAACAACCCACTGGTCCTGGATGAATGGATTCAAGGAAACTTTTGACAATATCGACGTCAAGGAACAGGTCTTTACCACCAACAATCGCGTTCTGACCTGTGCCGGCGCGATGGCCGTTGTCGATATGATGCTTTACATCATTGAGATTATTCACGGTAGCGCCTTTTCAGGTGAAATTGCGGACCAGATGATGGTGCATTCGATCCGCGAAAAATCCGCACCACAGCGGCGCACAATGGGGCATGGCACCGTGACCCTGCCTCCTGTCATACGCGAGGCAATCGCGCTGATCGAACGCAACATCGAGGAACCGTTAAGCGTACCTGAGATTGCAGAAGCTTTGGGCGTGTCACAACGCCAGCTAGAGAGGAATTTCAAAAAACAGATCGGGTGTACCGTCGTTCAGTTTGGCCTTTTACTCCGTCTGCAAAGGGCACGTTTGCTTTTGATTTCAACGAATTTGAGTGTCCGTGAGATCGCCACAGCTTCTGGGTTCAACACCCTGTCGCATTTTGCCTATTCGTTCGGCAAATTCTTCGACAGGCGGCCATCCGAGTATCGCGAAGCCTGGCCCCAGGACGAATCCGCACCTAGCTGGCCGGGAACGCTATCGGAATTCATTGCGTCCCTACAGCTCAAACAACAAAAGAAAAACGCCCTGTAACCGGGTGTGGGCACAGGGCGTTTTGGTTCTGCTTAAGAGGGTCACCCGTCGTCGCGAGAAGCCCTAAGCGCATTCAGCAACGCCACGATCTCTTTGTCGCGCTGCGTGGCCATATCCGAGAAATGCTGGTCGCCCGCGATGTCGTTGCAGCCCTCGACCATACGGTCCCGTAGCTCTTGCGTCAGCTCCGGTGCCTCCAGCCGGGTCCATGGCAGCTTGAGCGCCGGGCCAAACTGATCAAGGTTCGTCGCCATGCCGCCCTCGCCACAGGCGACGTGGAACGCCATGCACTGACCTTGCGCCATCATGCGCGGTGCGGGACCGTTCATCAGGGCAATGTCGATGTCTTCGGGCGTTGCCTCGCCATTGGCCACCATATGCAGCGCCTCGCGCCACAAAGCCTCTTGCAGGCGCGTGGCGACAAAACCGGGGATTTCCTTTTTCATCATCAGGGGTGCTTTACCCGCGATGCGATAGAACTCTCCGGCCCACTGAACCGCTTCGGGCACAGTGTTGTCTCCACCAACGATCTCGACCAACGGCAAGAGATAGGGCGGGTTAAACGGATGCCCGATCACCGTGCGCTCAGGGGTTGCACATTTGGCCTGAATGTCACTCATCATCAGACCCGAGGTCGAAGACCCTATGACCACATCCTTTGGCACAACCTCACCCAGCCTGCGATAAAGCTCTTGCTTCATCTCAAGGTTCTCAGGCGCGCTTTCCTGAATAAAATCAGCGCCTTCAACAGCCTTTTCGATATCCGTCTCAATCGTCAGCCGGTCCAGCGAGGCGCCTTCGGCAAGGCCCAGCGCGGTCAGGCTGATCCAGGCCGTGTCCAAAATGGTACGAAAGGCCGGAATTTCCGCTTCGCTGTGCAGATAGGTGGTGACGTCATAGCCGCGCGCCAGAAAATGCGCGGTCCAGCCCCCCCCGATGGGCCCGCCGCCAATACTGGCGACGCGCTTAACGTCCTTCGGTGCTTTGAACATGTTACTCACCCTTAAAGTTGGGTTCGCGTTTTTCGACAAATGCCGCCACGCCCTCGGCCGCATCATCCGATTTCAGCATCTTGCGATAGGTTGGCATGGGATCAGTGCGCATTTTGTGGAACGCATCCTCCAAAGGGACACATTCGATAGTGCGCTGAACCTCTTTGACGCTTTGCATAGCCAGAGGTGCAGACCAAGCCAGCGACGCCGCCCACTCGCGGGCAGCATCCATCAGTTGATCCTTGGGCACGATCTTGTTGACCAGCCCGTAGTGCGCAGCCTCAGCCGCAGGCATGCGACGCCCGAGATAGAACATCTCCATCGCGATGTTGTGAGGGATGCGACGTGGCAGACGTTGCAATGCACCTGCGTCCGGCACAATACCAAGCGGCATTTCCGGCAGACCAAATTCAACGTGATCGGCGGCGATCAGCAGATCACAGGCCAGCGCCATCTCGAACCCGCCGCCAATGGCCAGACCATTGATTGCGGCAATCACCGGCTTGTTCAGGAACCAGTTCTCGGTCAGGCCAGTGAACCCGCCATCCCCGTAATCATCGGTTTCCCACCAGTTATCGAGCTGCATTTCACCCGAATTCAGCGCCTTGAGATCCCAGCCTGCGGAAAAGATCTTGTCCCCTCCGCAGGTGAGAATGGCGACCCGAAGCTCCGGGTCGTCATGCAGTTCTTTGAAGGCCGCAGCAAGGGCCTGAGACGTGGCAACGTCAATTGCGTTGACCTTTGGGCGATCAAGAGTGATCTCCAAAACATGCCCGTCGCGACGGGTTGTGACACCTTCAGTCATGTTGTCTTCCTGTTCTTACGTAATTCGTGCGTTTCCGAAACCAGCCTTACGAGAAGGCTGGCATGACCTTGTCACAAAACAGCTCGAGCGAGCGTTTCTGTTCTTTGTGACCCAGACCCAGGCTGGCGTAGTAGATGAAGCTATCGACACCGATAGCCTCGTACTTTTTCAGCTTTTCGATCACCACGTCTGGCGTGCCAAACATCAGGTTCTCGGTCAGCATGTCCGCATCGTATTCCGCGCGGTTTTCCAGGCTTTCCAGTGGAATTGGTTTCGCAAATCCGTTTTCCACATCACCTAAGTTTTTGAAATAATTCTCAAACTGCCCCAACTGGGTCCGAGCTGCGGCCAAAGGCACATCCACGTCTTCGGGTTTGTCATAAACCGCCGTGTGACGCATCATCGCCATCGTTGGCCGCTTGCAACCCGGATTGGCGTCAACCGCTTCCTGCAGGCGCTCCATATAAAGCTCGGCTTCGCTCATTGGGCGGGTGAGCGGCCAAGATTGGATATTGTAGCCATTTTTCACTGCGTAATCGAAGGTAATCGGCGAGCGGGCAGCCACCCAGATCGGCACGTCTTTTTGAGCAGGTTTCGGCACCGAAGTTGACACTGGATAGTTCCAGAAATCACCGTCCAACTCGTGATCGCCCGCCCAAAGCGCCCGCACTGCAGGCAGCATTTCCTGCATGTACCGCCATGCGTCGCTTTGCTTGAGCCCGGGATGCATCCGATCAAACTCGCGTTGATATGCGCCCGATCCGATTCCGAACTCCAGACGACCATCGCTCAGAAGGTCGGTCATGGCCGCCTCGCCAGCCAGACGGATCGGAGACCAATATGGCGCCACAGCCACAGCGGTGCCCAAGCGAATTTTACTTGTGTGCTCACCCCACCACGTCAAAATCTGAAACGGGTTCGGCGCAATAGTCATTTCCATGGCATGGTGCTCAGCCGCCCAGGCGATTTCAAAACCGCCCTGTTCAGCCATCTTAACCATGTCCAGAGTGTGATCGCGGACCGCCTTCATATCAAGGCTGGCATCCATACGCTCCATGTTGACTGCAATTTGGAACTTCATAGGTCGTACTCCGTGTTTCGCTGAAATCAGCGCATGACAAATGGGTTGGCCATCGGTTCATCCGATGTGTTTATCCAGACCGTTTTCGGTCTGGTGTAGTCGTAAATCGCCTGGAAGCCGGCTTCGCGGCCATAGCCCGAGCCTTTGTTGCCACCAAATTCGGCAATCGGTGACACCATGCGATAGGTGTTGACCCACACAATGCCGGCGCGCACGGCGCTGGACATGCGCAAGCTTCGCGCGCTGTTCTGGGTGAAAATCCCGGCGGCAAGTCCGTGCTCGCTGTCATTTGCCAGCGCCAGGACTTCTTCCTCGGTCCTAAAGCGTTGAACGCTCAGGACCGGGCCAAACAGTTCCGTGTCGACAATGCGCATGTCCTGACGCGGGCATTCGATGATTGTCGGCTCGTAAAACAGACCTTCCAACCCCTCGGGTTGCTTGCCACCCACAAGGACTTTGCCGCCCTCTTCCCGGGCAAAGGCCACTTCGCGCTGGATGTGATCCAGCTGGCCTTGCGTACACAAAGGGCCCATCTGGGTTTCCTCAGCCAGCGGGTCACCAATCAGGATGTTGCGCGCCATGCCGGTCATGCGTTCAAGGAATTCATCCGCAATGTCTTCGTGCAGATAGAGCCGCGATCCCGCGACACAGCTTTGCCCTGTGGCCCCGAAAATTCCCGCAATCGATGCATTGACCGCACTTTCGATATTGGCGTCGTCAAAGACGATGAAGGGCGATTTGCCGCCCAGTTCCAATGAGACTTCAGCAAAGTTCTGTTTGGAGTTTTCCAGCACCAGACGCGCCGCATTGGGCCCGCCGGTAAAGGAAATCCGCGCCACCTGTGGATGGCTGGTCAGCACCTTGCCGCACGGGTCGCCGTGCCCTGAAACGATGTTGATGACACCGGGCGGGAACCCCGCCTCTTCGATGAGTTCGCCAAATTCCAGCATCGCGGCAGAGGCGTGTTCCGAGGCTTTCAAAACAACAGTGTTGCCTGCCGCCAGCGCCGGGCCGATCTTGACCGCCACAAGGAACAGCTGTGAATTCCAAGGAACCACGGCTGCGACAACGCCCAGCGGCTCGCGTTTGGTAAAGACAAACATGTCGGGTTTATCGATGGGCAGGGTCTCGCCGCTGACCTTGTCGGCGCAGCCCGCATAGAAATGAAAATATTCGGCGATATACTTCGCCTGCCAGCGCGTTTCTTTGAACATCTTGCCACTGTCGATGGATTCGGTGCGTCCCAGATCTTCAGATTTGTCGGCAAGAAGATCCGCCAGTTTGCGAAGGCAACGGCCCCGATCCGTCGGGGTCATTTTCGCCCAAGGCCCGGTGTCAAACGCCCGATATGCGGCACGAACGGCGCGATCGACATCACCGGCCGTGGCTTCCGGAACGCGGCTCCAGACTTCACCGGTTGCCGGGTTGATACTGTCAAAGGTTTTTCCGTCAGACGCATCAACCCAGTCGCCGTCTATCAACATTTTGTAAGTGCGGATGTCGCTCATATCGCCGTTCCTTTTGGTCCCGTGATTCTCATTCTTACGGGTTCAACGTACTTAACATGCGTAATTTCGTCGTATTATGTCGAAATTTGGGAATAAAATGCCCTAAAACGCCGTCTAACCTTTCAATAAGGGAGACAGCGAAATGGCGAACAAAAAACAAATCGTAGGAAAACCGCTCGAAATCGGGGGGCGAGTTTTGTCCCTTTCCCGGGCAATTCGAGCCGGTGATTTTGTGTTTCTGACCGGGCAAATTCCGATGCAGGACGGGGTTCCAATGACCGCCGGAAGCATCGAAGATCAGACCCGCGCAGTTCTTGACGGCATTCAGGCAACCTTGGCCGAAGCGGGCTGTGAGTTGAGCGATGTTGTAAAATCCATGGTCTGGCTTGGTGACCGAGCGGACTTCCCGGGCTTCAATGAAGTCTATGGCGAGTATTTCCCTGTTGAGCCCCCGACGCGCTCAGCTCTGGTCAGTGATTTTCTGGTGGATATCCGGGTCGAAATCGAGGTCGTCGCCTATCGCCCTTTGGAAAGCGGCGTGTGATATGACCCAGTTTGCACCTGACGGAACCGCCTATGATGTCAGCGGGCCAGAGACTGCGCCGGTGGTGGTTTTGATCCACGGGCTTGGCCTGAACCGCGCCTGCTGGCAATGGACAACTCCAGCACTAAGAGATCAATATCGCGTCGTGGCTTACGATTTGTTTGGCCACGGCCAAAGCCCTGCTCCAAACGAAACGCCCTCGCTGGCGATGTTTTCACGTCAGTTGGCGGCACTTCTGGATTACCTTGGAGCAGAAACAGCGTCGATTGCGGGCTTTTCTTTGGGTGGAATGATAGCCCGTCGATTTGCACAGGATGTGCCAACAAGGGCGACTTCTTTGGTCATTCTGCATTCCCCCCATCAAAGAACCGAGGCGGCCCAGACTGCAATTTTGGACCGTGTTGAAATGGCACGCGAACAAGGCCCATCATCCACTGTAGAAGCCGCGTTAGATCGTTGGTTTACAAAAGACTTTCGACTAGCCAACCCCCAAATGATGGAACTGGTGCGGGGCTGGGTCACGGCCAACAAGATCGAGATTTACCACACGATCTACCGGGTTTTGGCCGACGGGATTGACGAAATCACAGCACCCACCCCAGCAATTTCCTGCCCGACGCTAGTCATCACAGGGGATGAAGATTACGGCAATGGCCCTGAAATGACCAAGGCAATTGCCGCCGAAATCAACGGCGCAGAAGCTCTGATTTTACCTGGTCTCAGACATATGGCTTTGGCCGAGGATCCTGTCGCGGTAAACGCCCCAATCCGTCGCTTTCTGCACGCCCATACCCAAGGAGTCGCAACATGAGCACTCAGATTCTGAAAGGGCTGCGCGTGCTGGATCTCAGCCGCATGCTATCTGGCCCTTACTGCACGATGATGCTGGCCGATCACGGCGCCGAGGTCATCAAGATCGAAGACAAGCGCGGCGACACCAGTCGCAACAACGGCCCCTTTCGCGATGATGATCCGGAACACGACTGGGCCGGATATTTTGTCAGCCTAAATCGCAACAAGAAAAGCGTTCAGCTGGACCTCAAAAGCGAAGCCGGCAAAGAGGCATTTCGCAAACTTGCAGCCTCTGCAGACGTGATCGTCGAGAACTTTCGCCCCGGCGTGATGGACCGCTTGGGATTATCCTACGAATCTTTGGCCGAAACCAATCCGGCTTTAGTCTACGCCGCCATTCGAGGGTTTGGTGATCCACGCACCGGCGACAGCCCTTATGGCAAATGGCCGTCCTACGATGTGGTGGCGCAGGCGATGGGTGGATTGATGGCTGTGACCGGCCCAGATGCAGACACCCCCACCAAAGTTGGCCCCGGAATTGGCGACGTGTTTGCCGGGATGATGATGTCCTTTGGAGTGATGACAGCGCTTCGCGAAGCGGAGGCCACAGGAAAGGGCCAATTCCTTGACGTTGCCATGTATGACGCGATGATCTCGTTGTGCGAACGTGCAGTTTACCTGCATGATATGACGGGTGAAATTCCGAAACCTGAGGGCAACGGTCACCCATTGCTGGCCCCGTTTGGATTGTTCCCAACCAATGACGGCTCGGTCGCGCTTGGTATTGTGGATGACTCATTTTGGCAAGTTCTGGCAACAGCGATGGGCAAACCAGAATTAGGCACAGACCCGCGCTATGCCACCCGCGCGGCGCGCTCGGGAAATGCGACAGAAGTCAATGGAATGGTTGGGGACTGGACGGCCCAGCGCAGCAAGGCTGATCTGACTGAAATACTAGGCGGGAACGTTCCTTTTGGCCCGCTGAACACCATCGAAGATATCTTTCGTGACCCACATGTTGCGGCTCGTAAGATGCTCACGCATGTGCCCCACCCGGATCCATCTCGCTCCCCTTGGACCGTGGCGGCAAACCCTCTTAGGTTTGGTGGGCATCCGCCCACGGCATTTGCGTCTCCCCCCCGATTGGGCGAGCACACGGAGACATTTCTCAACGCCGCGGAAACGCCCCCAATGAGCGACGAGGAAAAGCGATCTCTGCGCGGTGCTTTTGGGACGTTTGCCACCGGCGTTACGGTGGTAACCACACGCCAAAAAGACGGCACGCCACGCGGGTTCACGGCCAATTCGTTCAGCTCTGTCTCTTTGGACCCGCCCCTTTTGTTGGTCTGCATCGCAAAATCCGCCTTTAGCTGCGACACCTTTGCCGAAGCGGATCATTTCGCGGTGAACATCCTGAGCGAAGACCAAAAAGCAGTGTCAGGACTTTTTGCCTCACGTGCGCCGGACAAGTTCGAACAGGCTGACTGGCATCCTGGATATGCCGAGATGCCGGTACTCGACGGGTCTCTGGGCAGTTTTGTATGCGAACGTCACAAACTAGTGGATGCAGGGGATCACCTGATCCTGATCGGCCTCGTGAAAGAACACGCCAAAAGCGACAGCCAGCCCTTGGGATATTTCGGGGGGTCGTACTTCTCGATTGGCCTGGAGGAACCGCTGGTCAATGCCGCTGGCGCCGGGGGCAAAGTTTCAATCGGGGCCGTCATGGAACGCGACCAGAAAATCCTATTGCAGAAACTTCCTGACGGCGACTTTTGCGTGCCACATACGGTAGAAGGCAACAGCAGTCTGGATCGCTTAACAGACATGCTGAAAACCAAAGGTCTGACTGCTCAGCTGGACTATCTTTATGCGATCTACAGCGAAAGCGAGACCGGCCACCACGGGATCTATTACCATGGTACAGTTTCAGGAAATGCCCCTGAAAACATGGCATATTTTGAACTTTCCGAACTTCCCTTGGAAAACATCCCCAGTACGGCGGAACGCAGCATGCTGAGCCGCTACCGGGACGAGTACAAACACGGCAGCTTTGGCATTTATCAAGGCGACGAGGCCTCGGGACTTGTCCACAAGGTTGCCGGAATGCACCAATCGAAACACTAAACAAATAGGAACGCGTAATGCTGCCTGAACTACGAAAAGTCGTAACTTTTGACGAAGACATATACCGCGATGGTGAACGCGCTGCGGACCCGGTTTTGCGGGTGATTGGTGTAGCGGCGGTTGTCGCCAACCCTTGGGCCGGGCGCGGTTATGTCGAAGACCTGCAACCCGAAATTCAACGCATGGCGCCTCCGCTTGGCAAGATGTTGACGGATCGGCTGATTGCGTTGGCCGGGTCTGGCGACGCGATCGAAGCTTACGGAAAAGCATGTATCGCAGGTGCAAACTGCGAATTGGAACATGCCTCGGCGCTGATACACACGCTGCAGTTTGGTAATTTTTACCGCGAAGCCGTCGGTGCCAAAAGCTATCTTGGCTTCACCAACACGCGTGGGCCTGCCAACTCCCAAGTGCAAATTCCGTTGATGGACAAGCACGACACAGGCCGACGCTCGCATTATCTGACAACGCAGTTCTCGATCTATGATGCCCCTGCTGAAAATGAGCTGGTCGTTGCACTTGGGGCCGCAACAGGCGGGCGTCCGCACCATCGCATCGGAGATCGGTATTCGGACCTGGCGGCCCTAGGCCGGGATATCGAAAACCCGGCTGGGATCAAAAAGTAATCGACCGAAAGCAATGCCCTGGCAGAGACACACCCCTCTCTGCCAGAACACAGGCTGCTTCCCACTTTTCCTGCCGATTGTTGCTAAAGAAGTCATCGAAAATGGCCGCATGAACAATGACCCTTCGGAGTAGACCGTGCATTCTTTGAGAACTGCGCATGGCTCATTCTTTGGCTTCGAAAAGACCCCAATTGGCCAGTGCGCATCAATACGCTTACGCTGACGCTCAGTTCTTCTGTAGCCTCTTTTGAGATTAGTCGTCTTGTTTCAACCTCAAAAGTCCGCAAAGTGGTCAGTTGAACATTTTTTGGGAACATGTCGCGACAATGAGAAACCCTATAGCAACATTTTTCTTAATACAAAATCTCACAAACTGCTTGTCGAGCCAGAACGCAACGTTGAATGTCGAGTCATCAGCTTTGGATTGCGCCTATGAACACTGAGTCAGCCTCTTCTCATCGGCCCCGCCAATCTGGAGGGCGTAGAAAGAAAAGCGTTGCGGCACACAAACTGCCCGCCTCCCGCACGGCTCCTGAAGCGGGGCGCTTCAAGCCGTTGACAGATAGCGATGTCGCGCAAATTCACGAAGCGTCGCTGGATATCCTCGAAAATATAGGTCTTAGCGATGCGCCCCAAGGCGTGATCGAAATCGTTTGTCGTCACGGAGGAAAGCACACGAGTGATGGTCGCTTAACTTTTCCACGCCCTTTGGTGACAACGGCATTACAACAGATAACACGGAAGATCACGCTCTGTGGACGCGCACCAGGCCGGGATATTGAATTGTCTGGAGCCAAAGTGCACACGGGGTCCGGGGGGGCGTCGCCTCAGGTCGTTGATCTTGAAAGCGGAAGCTACCGCGCTGCGACACTGAACGATCTTTATGATGCGGCTCGACTGGTCGATACTTTGGAGCATGTTCAGTTTTTCTCGCGATCCATGATCGCAAGCGATATGCCGGACTCCAGATCACTGGATCTGAACACAGCTTTTGCTTCTCTCGCCGGGACTTCCAAACATGTCATCGTCAGCATTAGCCATGCGTCCCACGTCCACGACATCGCACAAATATGTTACGCAATCGCAGGATCGGAAGGAGCGTTTCGAGACCGTCCGTTTCTGTCCGTGAACATCAATCACGTTGTACCCCCTTTACGATTTGACCCCGATGCATGTGACGTCATGACAGAAGCCATTACATTTGGCCTGCCAGTGATGGTTAACACTTTTGGGCAAATGGGCGCCTCGAGCCCGGTAACTATCGCGGGGTGTCTGGCGCAAACCAATGCGGAAACTCTGGCTGGCATGGTTTTTGCCTGGGCGCGCGATCCTGATGTCAGGGCGATCTACGGAGCGCGCCCAATGGTGACAGATCTGCGCACAGGCGGCATGGCAGGCGGCAGCGGAGAACAAGCAATCCTGACTGCGGCCGCGACCCAAATGGCTCGGTTTTATAATTTGCCAAACTCAACAATCGCGGGGGCGACGGACAGCAAGCTTGCCGACGCGCAATCTGGGTTTGAAAAGTCCATGGCCATCACCATGGCCGTGCAGGCAGGCGCAAATCTGATCACTCAGGCTGCGGGCACTCAGGCCGGGCTTCTTGCTACGTCCATGGAGGCCTATGTCGTCGATAATGATATGCTTGGAGCCATTCTCCGATCAGCTAGCCCAGTCGAAGTCAATGCCACGACCCTCTCAACGAATGCCATTGCCGAGGCGGTGCAAGGCGAAGGCCACTTTTTGGGACATACAGACACCTATGCCCGTATGAAATCGGACTTTGTTTACCCGGAACACGCCGATCGTCAGGCGCCTGAGGCGTGGATCGCGAGCGGTGCCCCGACAATCAACACCACTGCAAAAGAAGCGGCGCGTCGTATTCTGGCCACGCATTTCCCGTGCCACATATCGGCAGAAACAGAACAAGAATTGCGGGCGCGATTTGACATACGCCTCACAGCCACAAGGACGCAGAACTCATGAAGATCGCTGTAATGGGCGTTGGGGCCATGGGGTCGATTTATGCGGCGTTGCTGGCAGATGCAGGCCACGAGGTCTGGGCCGTCGACACATGGGCAAACCATGTGGACGCAATAAATGCCAATGGTCTAAGGGTCGAGGGGGCCAGCGGTGACCGAACCGTTGAAACCTTGCGCGCCACAGGACAAATCGCAGACGTTGGGCCTTGTGATCTGTGCCTGATTGCAACCAAGGCGTCGGGTGTCGGCCCTGCCGCACAAGAGGCGGCCAAAGTGATCGGCCCCGATGCGCTTGTTTTGACGATCCAAAACGGACTAGGCGCCGGCGAGCGCATCGCCCAACACATACCGGCTGAAAATGTGTTGCTTGGGGTTGCCGATGGTTTTGGCGCCTCGATGAAAGGCCCGGGACACGCGCATCACAATGCCATGAAACTGATCCGTATCGGCGAAATCAATGGCGGCCTGACAGACAGATTACGTCAAGTCGAAGCCGTCTGGCAGGGCGCAGGCTTTAACGCCAAGGCTTTTGAAAACATCACACAACTGATCTGGGAAAAGTTCCTGTGCAATGTGACTTTCAGTGCGCCTTGTACAACCTTTAACCAGACCGTTGGCGAATTGATGTCCACCCCCGACCATTGGCAAATCGCATTGGGAGCTATGTCAGAAGCCTACGAGATCGCTCGGGCCAAGGATGTGCCATTATCCTTTGACGACCCCATCGCCTATGTCTCGCAATTCGGCGGTGGCATGCCTAATGCGCGCCCGTCCATGTTGCTGGACCACATGGCTGGCAGAGCCTCAGAACTGGACGCTATCAATGGAATCGTTCCCGTGATGGGACGCGAATTGGGAATTCCCACGCCGATTAACGACACGCTTGCCGCAATTTTGCGCCAGCGCGAAGCAGCCTTTGGAGCATCCTGACATGAATATCGGCTCGTTTATCTATGATGGCAGAGCTTTCTATGGCGTCTTCGACGAGGAACAAGTTTCGCCCGTCAGTGCTGAGTTTCTTGCAGATTTTCCAACGCTGCGAGACGCGTTGGACGCAGGCGCGCTGGAAAGGCTTGCTCAAGATGCGAAAGACCATACAAACCGCATCAATTGCGACAGCATAGAGTTTCTGCCCCCAATCCCGAACCCGCGCAAGATTATCTGTGTCGGCATGAACTACCCCAAACCCTATCCGGTTGACGGTGTCGCCCCTCCCAATCCTGAAAACATTATTTTGTTTGGAAAAGAACGGGACACTTTGCAGGCACATAATGCGGCACTTGAAATCCCCGCAGGGGACCCGGCAAACAGCTTTGACTACGAAGGTGAAATCGCCGTAGTGATCGGCAAATCTGCCCGCAATGTCTCCGTAGGAACTGCGATGGACTATGTTCTGGGGTACTCGGTCTTCAACGACGGGTCCGTTCGAGATTGGCAAAGGCACTCGATTTATGCAGGCAAAAATTTTGCCGATTCAGGCGCATGGGGCCCTTGGATTACAACGGTCGATGACCTTCCTCCACCGGAAGAGATGCATTTGAGCGTTTCCCTAAACGGCACTCAGGTACAGTCTGCCTTAGGAAATGAGATGATATTTTCAGTGGGTGAACAAATTGCTTATGTGTCTTCTTTGTTTGCTCTCCGTCCGGGAGACGTCATTGCAACCGGCTCGCCTGATGGAACCGGAGGCAGCCGGACACCCAAGCGTTACCTAAAAACAGGCGATACAGTCAGCATGACGGTGTCAGGTATCGGCACATTGCTTAACACAGTTGGCTAGGATCAATGAGTTGCAAACCCGTTGACCTACCCCGCACGGTTGGAAACCGCACGGGCGTCAGTTCCCCCACTTGCCAGCAAGTGTTTGAGTTCTCAAAACGGCGCGTGACAACAGGAAATTCGGATCTTCCTGAGACCACTCAAATCGCCCCTGGGGCCTTAGGTCTTCAACATGAGTGTATTCTCATTGCCCGATACCACCTGCCTGGATCACAGCAGGCCGTACCTGTCACCTAGCTGGTTTCAAACGGCCTCACTCACGTCCTCTTAAGCCCCCTTAGCGGTTGGTGCATTACCTAACGACATATACCGAGCAATTCGCATGCCTCACAACACGCGCGGCATTCGGGCCCAGAAGATAGTCTTTCAGATCGGCCTTGTGCGCCCCAACAACGATCAGGGATGCGTTCGACTTCTCTGCAAGGTGCAGAATTTCCTCATAAATCCGTCCCGTGGCAACCGCATGGCGTACCCGACTGTTATGCTCAGCGCCCAAAGCTTTTGTGACCAGAGTGTTGGGTGCTGTCAGACAGCACGGCGCTCTAATCTGATGTAATCCGATATAGTATGAAGTATCGTTTTATAACAGATGCCTATAAGATTTTCTCCTCCCATATCTTCCCTTTTAGACTGATACAATCTACGCTCTGAAGGTGGATAATTGGGTGGGTGAAATGCGGGCCAGAAACAAACTCACAATGCTACAGATCCGGCATCTTGCGCCGGGTAAGTACAATGATGGCGGCGGCCTCTGGCTGCAAATACGTCCGGATGGAGGAGGCCAGTGGTTCCTTCGGGTCACAGTGCATGGGCGCCGTCGTGAGATGGGTCTGGGGGGGTTGCAGGATGTAAGTCTTGCCGAGGCGCGGGAAGAGGCTGATCGCTGGCGATCCGTGGTCCGAGCCAACAAAGATCCGATTAAGGAACGTGCTCGCATTCGGCGTGAGCTCGAACGTGATGACCACACCCTTGCAAGTATTACAGATCAAGCTTTCAGAGCTCGGCAGGCCGAGTTGAAGGGGGATGGTAAAGCGGGACGTTGGATGTCCCCGTTAAACATGCACATACTGCCCAAGCTTGGTAGAGTGCCAATCGAGATGATCGACCAGCAGGATATCAAAAATTCGCTTGCCCCTATCTGGCATGATAAAGTTAGCACAGCTCGAAAGGCGATGAACCGCCTGAACATCGTGATGCGTTACGCAGCCGCGATGGATCTTGATGTGGATATTCAAGTGACCGAAAAAGCCAAAGCGCTTCTGGGCACGCAAAGGCACGTCACGCGAAACATTCCCGCAGTGCACTGGAGGGACGTGCCTGCCTTCTACGCATCGCTATCTGAGCCAACGGTTGGCAACCTTGCCTTGCGGCTCTTAATCCTGACCGCGGCACGAACAAGTGAGATACGGTACTGCCACGAAAGCGAGATCCAGGATGATGTCTGGGTAATTCCACCGGATCGCATGAAAGCTGGGAAGGAACACCGGATCCCCCTGCCCCGTCAGGCCCTGGAGTTGCTTGAGATAGCCCAGATGTGGCGGAGAAGCGGCTTCTTCTTCTGGAGCCGGCGTGCTGTAATCTCTGACGCAGCCATGTCCAGCATCATGAAACGTCGGGGAATGGAGGAACGACCGCACGGATTCCGTTCAAGCTTCCGGACATGGTGTGCAGAAGCGACGGACACGCCGCGCGAGGTTGCAGAAATTGCTTTGGCGCATTCCGTTGGCGGAAAAGTTGAACAAGCTTATCGCCGCACCGACTATCTCGATCAGCGCCGCGACTTGATGCAGAGGTGGGCCGATCATGTGACGGGAGGTGAGTAATGAAGAAAACCGATGATGACCCAACCAAACGAATTTGGAAAAGAGAAAATCTGGACGTGCTGTCAGACAAATTCGAACTCGTCTCCACTAGGACAAAGTTACTGCCCTTTATGCCGTGCAGAGACCGCGCCACTCAGCAAGAGCAGCGG
>NZ_FQZQ01000012.1 GCF_900142085.1 Shimia gijangensis | reverse complement strand
GCTTTGGCATGTCAGAACACAGCCACTACCACGTCCCACTCCTCCTATCCCCATTCGGATTCTCTACATACAGAGGCAGTTAAGGTACCTTAGGGTTGACGGGATTGCAGTTCCTTTTGCACCCGGTCGACCATAAAGTCGATGAACAGCCGGGTCTTGGGATCTTGGTGGCGGCGGTGGGTGTAGAGACAAGCCATCTGAATCGGGATAGGTGGCGTGTTTTCCAAAACGGGCACCAAGGTGCCGGATGCCAAATGCTCGGCAATCTCGAACATGGGTTTCAAGACGATTCCATAGCCCTGCAGAGCCCAATTGGTCAGTACGTCACCGTCATCGGATTCAAATGGGCCTTTAACCGCAAATTTCTGAACCCCCGCCGACGTTTGCAAAGACCATTGAAATTCTGGTGCGCCGGGGTAGCGTAAGTTCAGGCTGTCATGGGTGCCATCGCACAGTTCAACAGGGGACTGTGGAGTGCCGTGTTCCTTTAGATAGTCAGGCGAGGCGCAGAGCACGCGGGCGCAATCGGCTATCTTGCGAATGCGAAGGGTGCTGTCCTCGGGAAGCCCGAGGAAGAAGGCCACATCCAAACCCTCTGCCGTCAAATCCAGCTTGCGATCTGATAGCCTTAATCGCAAGTTGATGAGGGGGTATTCATTTTTAAAATCAGGTGCATAAGGGGCGACCAACCGACGTCCAACCCCCAACGGGGCGGCTACGTGCAAAGTACCACGGGGCGATTGCGTGATTGAGCTGACCGCGGCTTCTGCTTCGTCGATAGTTTCGAGAATTTTGCAGGCACCGGTATAGAAAATTTCACCTTGCTCAGTGGCGTTCAGTTGACGGGTGGTGCGCATAAACAGCCGGACGTTCAGATAATCTTCCAATTGTGAAATCCGTGATGACGCGACGGCAGCGGAAATGCGTTGATCCCGCGCTGCAGCAGACATATTGCCGAGTTCGTAAACGCGGACAAAAGTGCGGATGTTTTCAAAGTAGGACATGCTGATTATCAATTTTTCTTTGAAGCTGTTCGGGTTTTTTCTACAATAGAAGATAATCGAGTGTCACGCTAATTTCCTGGCACAACGTAACAAGGGCGTGGATTATGGATATTATCTTTCTTGTCGACTGGGCGGAATTTGCTGTGCGCTGGTTGCATGTGATCACTGCGATTGCATGGATCGGCTCGTCTTTCTATTTCATCGCGCTGGATCTTGGATTGCGCCGAGAGGGCGATCTTGGAGGGGCAGATGGCGAGGAGTGGCAAGTGCATGGCGGTGGGTTCTACCACGTGCGCAAATATCTGGTCGCGCCTGCGGCGATGCCGGATCACTTAACATGGTTCAAGTGGGAGAGCTATTCGACATGGTTGTCGGGGGCGGCTCTTTTAATGATCGTCTATTGGATGGGCGGCGAGTTGTATCTGATTGATGCGACCAAAACTGAAATGGCGTTGTGGCAGGGGATCGCTTTGTCTGCTGTGTCTCTGACGATTGGCTGGTTGGTTTATGACCGTTTGTGCAAATCCAGCCTTGCGTCGAACCCAACACTGTTGATGGTTCTCCTTTTTGCACTCTTGGTGGTGATGGGTTGGGGGTACACTCAGGTGTTCACTGGCCGTGCCATGATGCTGCATCTGGGGGCCTTTACTGCGACGATCATGACGGCAAATGTGTTCTTTATCATCATGCCGAACCAACGCATTGTCGTGAAAGACTTGCAAGACGGGCGCTCGCCTGACCCCAAGTACGGCAAGATCGCCAAGCTTCGGTCAACGCATAACAACTATCTGACACTGCCCGTCATTTTCCTGATGCTTTCGAACCATTACCCGCTGGCCTTTGCGACTGAATACAATTGGTTGATTGCGGCATTGGTGTTCCTGATGGGGGTCACGATCCGGCATTTCTTTAATACGATGCATTCGCGCGGTGGAATGAAGTGGTGGACATGGGGTGCGACTGCCGCTTTGTTTGTTGTGATTGTTTTCCTAAGCCAAGCTGGCCCTGAGTATAGCGATTTGGAAGAGGAAGAAGCGCGCGCCTTTACTCCGGCCGAGCAGGTTTATGCCAGTGCCGAAGGATTTGAAGATGTGACTGATATTGTGCTGGGACGTTGTTCGATGTGTCACGCCCGTGAACCCGGATATGATGGTATTCTGCATGCCCCAAAGCAGGTGTTGCTTGAAACGCCGCAGGAAATTGCAGCAGAAGCTAAGCGGATTTTTCTGCACTCTGGAGTGACCACTGCGATGCCACCGGCCAATGTCAGCTGGATGGAACCCGAAGAGCGTGCGACCATTGTGAATTGGTTCAGGGCAGCGCAAAGCGGTTAGGCCGAAGACCATCGATCAAGTGTGATGATCGAAGGTGCCCGTTTTTCGGGCACCTTTTGGCTTGGTTTGGGTCGTTTCATTTTGAAATCGATAAGAGTCTAAGAAGTCACACAAGCTCTGGCGGAGGTCGAGTTTAGATGACTATACAAAAGCAACATCCGCTCCTCAGGACAATGTCCCATCGCATTCTCTGTGCAAGGGGAGGGTTCAGTTGGTGATTTGTTTAGGACGCAGTTGATGCTCGAACGACCCTTTAATGTGCTTTTGCAGTTGGCGATCGGTTTTGCCGGGGCCGTGGTCGCCTATTTTCTGGGTGTGCCGATGCCGTTTTTGCTGGGCAGCTTGGGCGTAACGGCGGCAATCGCCATGGCTCGATCAACAACCTCGGATCCTGCAAACAGTTTCCCTGAATTTCTGAGGCGAGGTTTCATTGCGGTTGTTGGTGTGATGATCGGGCAGAACTTTTCTCCCGAACTGACCGGGTTGCTTGGGTCTCTTTGGGTGTCACTTGGCGCTGTTGCTCTGTTCGTGGTTCTCGCGCACGGCGCTGGATACATGGTCTACCGTCATTTGGGGGGATACGACCGCCCAACGGCGGTTTTTGCCTCCGTTCCGGGCGGGTTGGTCGAGGCCATCACCTTTGGAGAGCAGGCAGGGGGCAATGTTGCCATCGTCACAGTTCAACATTTTGCCCGCGTAATCCTTGTCATTGTGGTGGTGCCTTTGCTGTTTTGGTTGTGGACCGGACAAACTGTGGGCAGCGCGGCGGGAGCCGAGATGTCGGCGGCCGGGTACTCGGCCTTGGACGTTGGATTGACCGCCGTGATTGCCGTTGTCGGCATGTTCGTGGGCAAGTGGCTGCACTTTCCAGCGCCAGCATTGATTGGCCCGTTGGTATTGGGGGCCGCAATCCAGATTTCCGGCGTGATGCCTTTGCATGCCCCGAGCTGGCTTTTGAATCTCGCACAACTCGTGATTGGTGTCGGGTTGGGTGCGGCGTTTCAGGACATCAGTCGCAAGCAGCTTGTTAAGTCTTTGATGTTGGGGGCGGTTGCCATGGTGATCTATCTGGCGCTTGGGTTGAGCCTGGCGTTGATGGTCGCAGAAGTAACCCCCATTGCGCGTGATGTCTTGTTCATTAGCTTTGCCCCCGGCGGGGTCACTGAAATGAGCTTGATTGCGCTCAGTCTGGGTGTAGGACCTATTGTTGTGGCGGCCCATCACGTGTTTCGGATTTCCGTCACCGTCGTTGTGATGACCATCCTGTCAAAAATGTTGAAAAGAGACGCCAAATCCTGAGAGTCTTAGGTTGAGCTTGCAGGTAAAATCGCGTTGATGTGCGTCCGAACCTGTACCGCGGCATCTTTGCGGGTGAACTTTGCCGGGTACAGAAGCATATTGAGCCACAAGCCATCGAACAGTCCTTCGAGGGCACGAGCACAGCCTTCGGCATCGCGTTGCTCATGGCCTTCGGCAGTGATGATCTGTTGAAACAGATCGGCGCAAACATCTTGCCGTTCCATGTCAATGTCCGAGGATGTTGTGCGATAAGATTTCCGCTGAGCGGTTTCTCCAAAGAAGGCGAACCAGACCGCCAGCTTTTTGCGACTGCAGACGCTGGGATCGAATTGTGCATCCACAATCGCAAACAGTTTGTCACGCGGACTAAGGTTTGATTTGCTAAGCTTGGACATCCAAAGCGTGCGGTGTTCTTCGGCCAGAAATCGCAAGGTTTCGGTTAGCAAAACCTCTTTGCTTTTGAAGTGAAAATTCACCAACCCAAGTGAAAGTCCAGCTTCCTTGGTCACGCTGGTCAGTGTCGTGCCGGAAATGCCGTGCTTGCTGATTGAGGTGATTGTCGCCTCGATTAACTGCACCTTTCGCAGTCTTGATGGTAAGGTTCTTGGTTTTTTTATTGTTTTAATTCCAGGCATTAATCTATTCCACTGAATGGTCCTTCAATCAATTGCTTGCCTTTTGGTCAAAGTCAATTCATTAATTTGATCAAAATTCGAATCTTTGATGGAGTAATCCCATGAGCAAACCTCTTCCGACACACGCGCAAACCGTCATTATTGGGGGCGGCTCAATCGGCGTGAATACGGCCTATCATCTGACCAAGTTGGGGATGACCGATGTGGTTGTGCTGGAAAGGGATCAACTGACTTGCGGCACCACCTGGCATGCCGCCGGATTGATTGTGGCCGGGCTTTTGAAGTCCGAGGCAGAGTGCGAAATTTATACCCATGGCCGCGATCTCTATGCCAATCTGGAAAAAGAAACAGGTCTTTCCACGGGCTTTTCCGATGTTGGATACCTGCAAATTGCCAACAACGAAGAGCGTGTGCACGAAATGCGCCGCCTTGCGCCATTCATGCGTCGTCATAACATCGATATTGTGGAAATCTCGCCGCAGGAGACCAAAGACCTGTTTCCGATTGGCGATCTGGATGACGTTCTGGCTGGTTTCTACATTGAAAAAGATGGCCGAGCGAACCCCGTTGACCTGACTATGTCGTTGGCCAAAGGCGCACGTATGGGGGGCGCACAGATCTTTGAAGGCGTGACCGTTGCCGAAATTTTGGCCAAAAATGGCGCAGCCACGGGTGTCAAAACGGCAGATGGCCAGATCATCACAGCCGAGAATGTCGTGATCTGTGGAGGGATGTGGTCACGTCAGCTTGGCGCCAAGGCGGGCATCAACCTGCCACTGCAAGCGGCAGAACACTATTACCTGATAACAGAAGATCTCCCTGGCCTAAGCCGCAATCTGCCTGTTTTGGAAGACCCTTCGACCTATACGTATTATCGCGAAGAAGTTGGTGGTCTGATGCTGGGTCTGTTTGAACCCGGTGCCGCCCCTTGGAAGCTGGATTCGATCCCTGAAAATTTCTCCTTCGGTGAAATCGAACCGGATTGGGATCGCGTTGGCCCACATCTGGAAAAAGCATACTCGCGGGTACCGGATGCGTTGAATGTCGGCGTACGTAAACTGTTTTGTGGGCCAGAAAGCTTCACGCCAGACCTCGCGCCGCTGGTCGGTGAAACGCCAGAACTGCGAAATTGCTTTGTCGCATGTGGCATGAACAGTTTGGGCATTTTGAATGGGGCAGGGACTGGCAAAGTACTGGCGCAATGGATTTATGACGGCCATCCGCCGATCGATGTCACTGGCATTAATGTGAACCGCTTTACTCGCCACGAAGCCACAAAAGCCTTCCGCAGAGATCGCGGACCCGAGTTGTTGGGTAAGATGTTCGGACAGCATTACCATAACGACGGATACGAGACTGCGCGAGACCTGAAGCGTTCGGTGCTGCATGATCGTCTGGCCGCATCTGGTGCATGGTTCGCCGAAGGGCACGGCTGGGAAATGCCGGATTGGTTTGCGCCATCGCCGGAAGAAGCCAAGATTGAAAACTACAGCTGGCACCGGCAAAACTGGTGGGACTGGCACGCAGAAGAGCATCGCGCCGCCCGCGAAGACGTGATCATCATGGATATGTCGACCATGTCCAAGTTCAACGTCGAAGGCCCTGACGCACTCTCCCTTATGAGCCGTTTGTCCTGCAACGATGTCGATGTAGAGCCCGGCCGCTTGGTATATACGGCGTGGGTCAATGAAAAGGGTGGGTTCGAGGCCGACCTGACAGTAACACGTCTGGCCGATGACAAGTTCATGGTGGTTGTGGGGGAAAACAGCCATGGCCACACGCTGATGCGGATGAAACGTCACATTCAAGACGGCGAGGTGGTGGTGATCACCGATCTGACGCCAGCCATTACGCAGATCAATATTCACGGCCCCAAGGCCCGGATGTTGATGGAGCAGGTCACGTCCGCAGACATGTCCAATGACGCATTTCCGTTCATGACATGGCAGGACATTGATGTCGGATACTGGGTTATCAAAGCCTTCCGTGTAACCTTTGTCGGAGAGTTGGGTTGGGAGCTTCAGGTGCCGTCTTATGCGGCCAATCAGATTTATGATCTTTTGAAAGAGGCCGGAAAACAATTCGGTTTGCGCGATGCGGGCATGCAAACATTGAACTCTCTGCGGTTAGAAAAGGCGTACCGTGACTTTGGCCTTGATGTGGATAACACCGACAACCCAATTGAAGCAGGGCTTGGGTTTGCAGTGAAGCTGGACAAGCCGGGTGGGTTTATCGGTCGAGACGCCTTGGCCGAAATCAAAGAGCAAGGCATCCCCAAGAACCGCATGCTGCAATTCCTGCTGCAAGATCCAGAGCCGCTGCTCTATGGCAGTGAGTGTATTTATCTCAACGGCCAAGAAGTTGGCCACATGCAAATCGGTGGCTACGGCCACTCTCTGGGTGGGGCGGTAGGGATCGGCTTTGTCGGGATTGATGAACCTCTGAAAGCAGCCATCGTCAATGAAGGCGACTGGGAGGTGGAAATTGCAGGGGTTAAGGTTAAGGCCACCGCTTCCTTGAAGCCTCTTTACGATGCTGGCATGCAAAAGATTAAGTGCTGATCTGAGTGGGCATGAATTTAGAAAAATAATAGCCTCCGCGCGCCTTGTGGTGCTCGGGGGTTTTTCTCTTTGCCTGCGGAAAAGAGCGAGGTTTTGGCCTGAAACACCACTATATCGCGCTAGTTTTGCAACATTTTGTGTAACCAGGGCGAAAAAGAACTAGCGAGTGATTCGCGAATTCGTTAACGTACGGCCAGATACAATAGAGGCCGATAATCGCGGTCCGTTTAACGAGTGGTGAATTTTATGAGTGCGATCGGCTTTGCCGTCCGTAATCCGGGCGGGGTAATCCGGGCGGGGTAATCCGGGCGGGTCTGTGCATAAAGGTAACTTTGAAACAGGCGTATCCTCTTCCATCGATGTGACCGCAATTCAGGATGTCTCCCTGAACCTCTAGGCGTCTGATGTGCATGCATATCAGCGACACGGTGCCGATTTGCATGTCGTGCTGGCGTCTGGAGAAGTTCTTATTTTGACGGGGTATTTCGCAGATGGTGCTCCAGAGGGTGGCCGGCATCTCTTTGTCGGATCGCATGGTGAGTTGCATGAAGTTCGCCTTGTGGATGGGGGTGATGATGCTTTGCTGGCCAGCTATGATGCTGTCGCCATGGATGAAAAGTGGAGCGCCTACGACGATCTCGTTTTTTTGGATCTGGAGCGGATTGAACCTGTTGTGGCCGCTTTGGTGGCCCCTTTTCTGGGCGGTTTTGCTGGTCTGGGCGCGGCCGCCGGCGGCGCGGCATTAGTCGGAAGCGTGCTACTGGGCGATGATGGCGGGTCAGATGGTGGCTCGGCCGCTCCATCCGTTTTTGATGCGGATGTCGACCGGGTCGTAGGAGGGGATATTGCGGACACCGTCGTGATTGCAGGTGATGGTGATCCCGGGGATAGCGTTGTAGTGACAATTGGCGGAGTGGCCCGTGAACCGATCATTGATGATGACGGAATGTGGACGGTGACCTTCGGGCCCGACGAATTACCTGATGATGGAATTTATGAAGCGGTTGTGGAGGTAACGGATCCTTCGGGCGGCGTTACCTCGCTGGAGGGACCTTCCGTAGATATCGACACCACACCACCCAACGTTGAGGTGTTGCAAGGCACCCAATCTGTTGGTGGCTTTGAAAACGCTGAGGGTCATCAGGACGGGGTCGTTATCGCAGGTACTGGCGAAGCCGGGGCGACAATCGACGTGGAAATTCAAGGAACAACTTATTCCACGACCGCCAATGATCTTGGTCAGTGGACCGTCTCGTTTACGTCCGATGAAATCGCAACTGGCGAGTATGAAGCAGACGTCATCATCACCGCCACGGATGCCCGTGGCAACAGCACAACGATCACCGAAACGTTGGTGGTCGATACTGTGGCGCCTGATCTTGCGATTGGCGTGACCGCAGAAGACGATGTGGTCAATGCTGCCGAAGCGGCAAATGTGCTGGAAGTTTCCGGTACTGCAGAAGCCGGTGCTTCGGTCGAGGTGACAATGCAGGGCGTCACCGGGGTTGTTGTCGCTGACGGCAACGGCAATTGGAGCTTCAGCTTTGATCCCGCAACGCTTCCGCAGGGTGAGTATGATGCAGAGGTGACGGCCGTAGCCACGGATGCATATGGCAACAGCACCACAACCACTGGCACACTCCATGTTGACACGACGACCTTTGTCACGATGGATGCAGATCAGACTGGGGATGGTGTCATCAACGCGGCAGAACAGGCCGCTGGCGCAACACTAACCGGCACAGCCGAGCCCGGTGCCACAGTGAGTGTGACCATGCTTGGTGTGACGCGAACGGTTACAGCTGAGACGGACGGAAGCTGGAATGCAGTCTTTGCCGCATCAGAGGTGCCCGCGGGGGAATACGATGCCGCGGTTTCGGTAAGCGCCACTGATGTTGCAGGAAACACAGAGACAACAACCGGATCCGTCGCAATAGACACCGAAACCTTTGTCACGCTTGCTCCGGGGTGGGGCGGGGGGGACGGCATAGTGAACGCGGCCGAGGCTGATGCTGGCGTTACACTGGCCGGCACGGCCGAGGCCGGATCGCAGGTTCAGGTCACTCTCGCCGGAGTGACACGTACCGCTACTGTAGATTCAGCCGGGAATTGGGCGGTCGAATTCGAGTCGGGCAGTATTCCTTCTGGCGAATACACCTCAACCGCCACAGTGGTTTCAACGGATTCTGCAGGCAACAGCCAACCACTTCGACGGAGGTCACGGTGGACATTGTTTTGGGCGAAGTGGATTTGTCCACAGACCCGATCGAAGTTGACAATACGATCAACGCCGTTGAGCGTGACGGAGGTGTTGAAATCTCAGGTACCGCGACGCCGGGGCTGACTGTGACGGTTGAGCTTGGGGATGCCAGTCACACGGTGATTGCCGATGGCAGCGGCAACTGGACCACGACCTTTGAGGCGCATGAGGTCCCAACTGGCACTGCAACCTTGCCCATCACAGCGTCGATTTCTGACACTGCAGGCAATACTCAAAGTGTGTCAGGCACGGTCGAACTGGATACGGTCGTTGACAATCTGGGCATCGTTTCCAGCCAAACCGCGGATGACATTATCAACGCGGCCGAAATGGACGACGGTTTTGAACTGTCAGGCACCTCAGAGCCTGAATCCACCATTCAGGTTGATCTGGAAGGCAAAATCTACACCATGGTTGCAGACGCCGCGGGCAATTGGAGCGTTCAAGTTGAAGCTGGTGATTTGGCTCAGGGCACCTACACGGCTAATGCAGAAATCACGGCAACGGATATTGCAGGCAACATCGAAACTTTCAATGAAACCTTTCAGGTCGATACCGAAGTGGACGCTCCGAATATCGACTCGGTGACCTATACGGGCGAAGATGTTCGCCGTATCAGCACGTTTAGTGCGACCGATGAAGCCACGGTTTCAACATTCCAAAATGACGGCGCTGTGAGAACGCCCAGCTATAGTGAATCAACAGACCCAGTTTTTGGAACAGAGTTTACGTTCGACACGCCGGTTTTTGACGGCACTCATCTGGTCATCAGCTCGACCGACGTTGCGGGCAATGAATCCGGAACGTTGGTTGTGTTGGATGACAATGCCACAAATGCCGGAACCATTGACAACCCGGGTCTGATCAACTTTGACATCAGTGCGCTTGAACTGGATTACGCCTCGGATACCAACATTGTTCTGACCGAAGCGCAAATTCAAAGCCTGACGGGGCCAGATGATGCACTGGCCATTCACGGCGGTGCGGATGACACCGTGACTGTCGCCGGTGCCGTTCAAACATCGCAAGTAGTTGAGATGAATGGGCAAAATTACAATGTGTATACAGTCGGCGATACCGGTACATCGCTTATGATCGAGCAGGACATCACGGTTATTATTTGATCTTGAACACCCCCGGAGCGACAGTTTTGCCGCACCGGAAATCTGACCCTTTCTCAAAGAAAAGGGCGGAACTGGAAGGAGGCATAAGGTGAAAACTGGGGTGACTCTGGCGGGATTGCTGGTAGTTTTGGGCCTGAGCGGTTGCATGCAATCGTTGCCACAGCTGGACAACTCAACGTTTCTTTCGACCCGCGAAACCAAAGAGGTGTCGCGCGCTGATGGCAGTTTCACACAAGATGCCGAAGCTCCTCAATCTGAAGTGATCTCAGATTTACTGGCCCGTCGATCCTTGCTCGAAAATCCAAGCGCATACTCAACCGTGGCAGCCGCAGCCTTGGCCTCCAGTTCGCGGGCTGCAGAAGCAGAATTGCGGAGTGCGCGTCTCAGGGCCGACGCCGAAAATAAGAACTGGCTTCCAACACTCGGCCCAAATGTCAGCCTGACAAGCCTTAGTGATTTGGTTGCGGGCATTCTGATTGAACAGGTTTTGTTCGACAATGGTCGTCGCAAGGCTGAAAGAGCGTTTGCTGCTGCAGATGTTGAAGTCGCAGCAACCAATCTCTCTATTGATATGAATGAGCGCGTTTACACGGCCTTGTCTCTCTATACCTCGGCAGCTCAGGCGGATGAGCAGGCGGCACTTGCCGGCACTGCTTTGACGCGGATGCAGGGATTTGAACGGATCGTTGTGGGGCGGGTCAAGGGCGGTGTTGGTGACCAGTCGGACCAACGGGTCGTCGAAGGTAAAGTCAATGACATGCGTTGGGCTGTTCAGACCGCAAAAGAAGCGGCTGCCACGTCGCGTGCTGAACTCAGTGCAATGACCGGACAGTCCTTTGCGGCGACAGGTGAACCGTTGGTGATGGCGCCTCCGCTTCGCGATGCGGAAAATCTTTCGATCCTTCTGGCGCAATCCGAAGCAGACCGTAGCATTGCAAGGGCCACCGCAGAGCGTGCAGGCCTGTTGCCCACACTCACCGCTTCGGCCAGCGTGACCAACAATAACACGATCGGCGCCTTGGGGGCCAAATTGGATCAACCTTTGGGGTTGGGAACCGGGTCTCAGATCAAGGCCATCGAAGCGAGCAAGGATATTGCACACCGTCAAATCGACGAAGCGCGCGAAAATGCGCGTCGCGACCAAAGCCGGCTGCGTCAAAACCTTGTATCTTATCGCCGTCAGGAGGTTGAGGCCAGAAAACTCGCCAAAGCCAGCCGAGAGACTTTTCGATTGTTTGAGCGCCAGTTCCAGGCCGGGCAGCGTAGCGTCATGGATGTGGTCAATGTCTATGAGCAACTAATCGAACGGGAAAAGGCCTATGTGCGGGCAAAATACCAGACTTATCTCACAGAATTTGAATTGGCACGTGACCTTGGTGCGCTGGCCGACGGGGATAAGATTTGACTCGAGGTAAGACACCCTTGACTTTGTCCGCTCAAAAGATGGCCAAACCCAGCGCGGCAAAGCCGCGTGCAGTCACGCTGACTCTGGCGCCCAAGCCTGAGGTCAGGCCGGCTGAGGTGAAGTCGGCGCCCACAGAAACTCCAGTCCCTGCCGCAAACACCACCGACAGGCCGGAAGGGCTGCGCGCGATGATTGAGGATACGGCAGAACGTATCCAACACCGTGCCAATCTGATTTCGACCTTGGCCGCGCTAAGCGGTGTAAAAACCTCTGCCGCGGATATCGCTGAGTTCATGTGGAGCAATACGCCCGGAGATGTCAGCGCCAAGGCCTTGGCAAAGGCGCTGGAAAGCACCGGAACTAAGCCACGTATCGCCAACAAGGCCACGCTTGATCCCGGCCGTTGGCCCGCGCTGGCAATGATGAGCAGTGGTCAGCTTGTTCTGGTTATCTCTCAGGATGACGACGTGTTGACAGTGTATGACACAAGCTGCCCGGACAACCGCGCCGAAGTACCGGTGCCCGAGTTTCAGTCGGTGTTCACTGGAACGTTGTTGTTGGGTCGCAGTTCACTCAGACAAATTGTAGATCGTCACACGCCAAACGTGCAGTCCTCTCACTGGTTCTGGAGCGAATTCACCCGCTATCGCAAGCAAGTGGGCGAAATCATTCTGGGTTCACTTGTGGCAAATGTTCTGGCCGTGGCTGTCGCCTTGTTTTCATTACAAGTTTACGACCGGGTGATCCCGCATCAATCTGAAGCCACCCTTTGGGTTTTGGCTATCGGAGCCATGATGGCCATTGCGCTTGAGGGGATTTTGAAAATGGCCCGCGCAAGGTTGACTGATACGGCTGGGCGTCAGATTGAAATGTCGGTGCAACGGCGGCTGATGACCAAATTGTTAGGCATGCGCTCAGATCGCAAACCGATGCCGACTTCGGGATTGTTTGCGGCGATGCGGGAGTTTGGGTCTGTGCGTGAATTCTTTACATCTTCCACGATTGCCACTCTGGCAGACATTCCCTTTGTGTTGGTGTTCTTGCTTCTTGTGGCGTCGATTGCTGGAAACCTGGTCTGGCTGATCGTGTTGGGCGGCATTCTAATGGTGTTGCCTGCCTATTCTTCGCAAAAACGCATGATCGCATTAACACGCCAAACCCAAGGCGCATCGGCGCGGGCCGGGAGGTTGCTGCACGAGGCGATCTCAGAGCTGGACACTTTGAAAACCCAACGCGGCGAAGAGCGGGTGTTGCGCTTGTGGGATGAACTGAACATGGCGTCGTCCTATGGCTCGGCAGAGCAACGCCGCCTGTCGGCTTTTCTGACGTATTGGTCTCAGGGCATTCAGCAATGCACCTATGTTCTGGCTGTGATTGCAGGTACTTACCTTGTTTTCGCAAGCGAGTTCACCGTTGGCACAATCTTTGCAACTGGTATCCTGACCAGCCGCACTTTAGCCCCACTCACGCAGTTCGCCGGAACTTTGGCGCGCTGGAGCAATGTGCGCGGTGCGTTAGATGGACTGGATGAAATCATCGGGGCAGATCAGGAAAAAGAAGAGGGGCGCAGTTATCTGCGTCGCGAAAACCTGGCGGGCCAGTTTGAGCTGAAAGAATTGCGGTTTCAATACACAGACGATGGCGCGCCTATTTTGGACGTTCCGGGTATTGGCATAAAGCAAGGACAACGGATCGCTGTTTTGGGTGCCAATGGCTCGGGAAAGTCTACTATGCTCAAGGTCCTGTCTGGTCTTTATGCGCCCGCACAGGGGCGGGTTTTGCTGGACGGTACGGATATGTCTCAGATTGATCCGCGGGATCTGCGTCGCGGTATTGGTTATCTGTCGCAGGATGTGCGTTTGTTTGCTGGAAGCCTGCGCGACAACCTCAACCTCACCATGCTGGAACGTGATGATGAAAGATTGCTCAAAGCTCTGGAGTTCGCGGGCCTTGGCGCCTTTGTACGGGGCCACCCCAAAGGATTGGATCTTGAAGTGAGCGACGGAGGCGAGGGGCTATCAATTGGTCAGCGCCAGTCGATTGGATGGGCGCGATTGTGGTTGCAAAACCCAAAGGTGGTTTTGCTGGACGAACCAACCGCGGCTTTGGATCAAGCGCTGGAACGTACTTTGGTCAGCCGGTTGGAAACATGGCTTGTGGGTCGTACGGCGGTGATCGCCACCCATCGAATGCCGATATTGTCTTTGACGGACCGGACCCTGATCCTTCAGGCCGGGCGGATGGTTGTGGATGGGCCGCGTGATCAGGTTCTCGCGCATCTTGCGGCGAGGGGATAAGCATGGCCAGCGTGGAAACCGGATTTGCAGAAGCCACTTTGCTTCCGGGGCGGATTATTCGGGTCGTGGGTCTTGTTGTTCTGGCATTCCTCTGCTGGGCAGCGGTTGCCTGGGTTGATGAGATTGTACGGGCAGACGGAGAGATTGTTTCATCTTCAAGAGCGCAGATCATTCAGAACCTCGAAGGCGGCATTCTAAAGGAATTGCAGGTCCAGCAAGGCGATACTGTGCAAGCTGGTCAGGTGCTGGCAACTCTTCAGGACACGCGGTTTCGCACTGCGGTGGGGGATTTGCAGGACCAGATTGATGCGCTGGAAATCAAACGATACCGGCTTGAAGCTGAGCTTGAAGGTGCGCATGAGTTCTTGGTGCCGGACGAACTGATGCAACGATCACCGCATATTCTGGCGTCTGAAAACGTACTGCTCAGTGCGCGTCAAACCGATTTTGCAAGCCGCCGGGAAGGCGCGCGCGAAATCATGCAGCAGGCGGCAGAAGAGCTGAGCATGATGGAGACCATGTACAAACAACAGATTGTTGCTCTGATTGAGGTTAACCGCACCCGCAAAGCCTTTAATGACGCTGAAATCCGTTACAATGAAATTGGCACTCAATCCGAGTTGCAACGCGCCGAAGAATATTCGCAAACCCTGCAGGATCTTGCCTCCCGCAGGCGCGAACAACGGCTGGCAGCAGATCAACTGAGCAGGACAATTATTCGCGCACCGATGAAAGGTATCGTCAACAGCCTTGCCGTGACGACAATTGGTGGGGTGGCACGCCCAGGAGAAGAGATTTTTGAGATTATTCCACTGGGCGAAGAATTGTTTGTCGAAGCCCGCGTGAAGCCAGAGAATATCGCCAGTGTGGTGCCGGGGCAGGCCGCATCTATCAAATTGACGACGTATGATTACACGATTTTTGGGACGCTGAAGGGGAAGGTGGATTTCATCTCGGCTGATACCTTTGAAGATGAAAGACGCGCCAACTCCGAGCCATACTACAGGGTTTCCGTCCGCGTCGATACGGATGCCTTTACGGACCGGCAGCGCAATATCGAAATTCGCCCCGGCATGCGGGCGCAGGTTGAATTGCAAATTGGGTCAAAGTCTATTTTGAAGTACCTGCTGAAACCGCTTTACAAATCCCGGGATGCCTTTCGCGAACCTTAGAGGTGCGGGCCTTACGAGGCGTCGTTTAGCAACACCTGCAAAGCATCATCGACTGCCGTGCCCACAGACACACGCCGATTTCCCATTTGCGCTTTGGAAGAAATGACCGAAACCAACCGTGGCTCGCTTTCGCCCTGCACTGCAAAGACAGGGGCTCCAGAGGCTCCGAATTCGACCTTGCAAGACATCACAAGCGTATCGTGTTGCCGGGCAAGAACCTGACACGGATGCTCGACGCTTTGTGTCGTGGCCTGATCCATGGTGTAGGACACCACGCCGACCGTGTCGCCACGATTGGGGCGTGCATCGGTGGCAAAGGGGCGGATCAGATGTGCCGAAATCGGTTTCTTGAGTTTCAGAACCGCGAGATCGCTTCCGACATCAGCCTGACCGCGTGGCTTGTGACGATAAGCAGGGTGGATAGTTGCGGACTGTACTTTGCGTCGGGCTTTGACGTGACCATTGTGCAATCCAGCGTCAAAGACGATATCTGTCGCAGCAACGGATTTGCCAGAAGTCGGGTCAAACATGCAATGGGCGGCGGTGACCACCAGATCAGGTGCGATAAGCGCGCCTGTGCACATGGTGCGGCCAGAAATGTTTAGCCGGCCCACAGCTTCCCAGTTTGAGCGGTTGTGTGTTTGCTCACTTTTTAAGGGGGCTGCTGTCGACAGCAATAAAACACTCACCAAACCAAATACTCGCATAGTCACTCCTGTCACTCTGCGTTTTAGAATATCCATCGGTATGGCGACATTTGGACCAAAGCATGTAGAGTTGGGGCGCGAATGCGGAGGGATTGCGGCAGCTCATGGCGGTGCATTCCTTGGAGAGGTGCCATTGCAGTGGGGCTTTTTGTATGGGGTTCAGTTTTGGAATCCCTGACGATTTCCGTACGTTGTCTCTGGCCTTCCCGGATTGGATACAATATCAAGTTGAGTGCGGACTCACCCATAAGGATGCGCGGGAATTCAACCTGTGCGGAGCGAGGGAAAAAAAGAGCCGCAACCAACTTCAACCCGGGAGGTAGAAATGAAATCTCGATTTTTTGCGGCAAGTGCAGCATTTGCATTGACCGCGACCACAGCTGTTGCTGCTAACACGCTGGTATATTGTTCCGAAGGTTCGCCCGAAGGCTTTGACCCAGCCCTGTTCACAGCCGGCACAACGTTCGATGCGTCTTCGCATCCGATCTACAACCGTCTGCTCGAGTTCGAAACCGGCACCACCAATGTTGTTCCGGGTCTGGCTGAGTCTGTTGATGCCAGCGACGATGGTCTGGAATACACGTTCAACCTGCGCAAAGGCGTCAAGTTCCACTCAAGTGCGGACTTCACACCGACGCGTGACTTCAACGCCGACGACGTGATTTTCTCGTTTGAGCGTCAGCAGAGCGAAGATCACCCATATAACGCCGTTTCTGGCGGTACTTGGGAATACTTCCGTGGCATGGGCATGGGTGAGCTGGTCACATCAATCGAAAAAATCGACGACTACACCGTGAAATTCACACTGTCGAAGCCAGAAGCTCCGTTTGTCGCCAATATGGCGATGGATTTTGCGTCTATCGTATCTGCCGAATACGGCGAAGCGATGCTGGCTGCCGGTACGCCTGAAATGGTGAACGCCGCGCCTATCGGCACTGGTCCATTCTCGTTCGTGGCCTACCAAAAAGACGCCGTGATCCGCTACAAAGCCAACGCTGAGTATTGGAAAGCACCCGCTGACGTCGACAACCTGATCTTTGCCATCACACCTGATGCGTCTGTACGCTATCAGAAGATGAAAGCGGGCGAATGTCACGTGATGCCTTATCCAAACCCTGCTGACATCGAAGCGATGAAAGCAGACAGCGACATCGTGATGATGGAGCAAGAGGGTCTGAACGTTGGCTATCTGGCCTACAACACCACGGTTGCACCGTTCGATAATGCCAAAGTGCGCAAAGCGCTGAACATGGCGATCGACAAGCAAGCTATCATTGACGTTGTGTTCCAGGGCTCTGGCCAAATTGCCAAAAACCCGATCCCACCGACAATGTGGGGCTACAACGACGCCATCGTTGACGACGCCTACGATCCAGAAGCTGCCAAGGCCGCGCTGGAAGCCGAAGGCGTTTCTGGTCTGGAAATGAAAATTTGGGCGATGCCTGTTCAGCGTCCTTACAACCCCAACGCCCGTCGTATGGCTGAACTGCTGCAAGCAGACTTTGCCAAGGTTGGCGTAAACGTTGAGATCGTGTCCTACGAGTGGGGCGAGTATCTGTCGCGTTCCAAAGAGCTGAGCCGTGATGGCGCTGTTCTTCTGGGTTGGACCGGCGACAACGGCGACCCCGATAACTTCCTGGCCGTGTTGCTGGGTTGTGACGGTCGCGAAGCGTCAAACCGCGCACAATGGTGCCACGAGCCGTTCCAGGACCTGATCGTCAAAGCGAAGACCGTGACCGATCAAGCTGAACGCGCGAAACTCTATGAAGAAGCACAAGTCGTTTTCAAAGACCAAGCGCCTTGGGCCACCATTGCACACTCGGTTGTCTACATGCCGATGAGCACAAAGGTGAAGGGCTATAAAGTCCACCCACTGGGCGGCCACATCTTCTATGGTGTGAGCGTCGAGTAAGACCAAATCACATGCCGGGGCTGCCGATCGCAGCCCCGGCATTTCTTTTTTTCCCCGGAGAAAACTCAAAATGTCGGACCTGTCCGAATACCGGCAAGTGGCGCGCGATCTGAATGTGGACGCAATTGCCCTTGTTCCCGGCCCAAATTTTATCCGTGCCTTTCGCAAACCTTTCATGAGCCACGAACGTCCGTTTCTGGCCGTGATCCCCGTCAGCGGTCCCTGCGCCGCCATTGTCCCAAACCTCGAGCTTGGCTCTTGGGCGTTGGTAGACTTTGACGGGCCTGTGTTCGACTGGCGCGACCAAACTGGCTATGATGAAGCCTTTGCCGCGCTGGGCGCGCATATGCCTCTGACGTCACTGGCTGTCGAAGGTCAGGTGATGCGCGTCTTTGTGCATCACGCCCTGAAAAAGGCGATGCCTGAGTTAAAGATTGTGGACGCCGAGAAAGAGATTTCCGGTCTGCGCATCATCAAAACCGAAGAAGATATTGCCGCCATGCAGGCGGCCATCGACATTTCCGAGCGCGCGTTGACGCGGGTTCTGGAGGGTGTGCGTATTGGCCAGACTGAAAAAGAGGTTGAACAGGCGTTGATCCAGGCTTTGTTCGCCGAAGGTGCCGAAGATCAGGCGTTTGCCCCGATTGTGGCGGCGGGCGATAACTCAGCCCGTCCGCACGCCAAAGCTCGACCTGATTACAAGATCCAATCCGGCGACGCCCTGCTGTTTGATTTCGGTGCCCGCAAACACGGATTTGCCGCCGATATCACCCGCACAGTATTTGTAGGTGACGTCTCGGACGAAGGTCGTGATGTCTATGACACGGTGCTGCGGGCCAACAAGGCTGGGCTCGCAATGACCCGCGATGGCGTGACCGCTCATGACATTGACGACACGGTCATTGGTGTGCTCGAAGCGTCACCCTATGCAGATCGCATTCGCACCAAAACCGGCCACGGGCTGGGGCGCGATGTACACGAAGCCCCCTATATCATGCGCGGCAACCATCAGGTGATGCGCGCAGGCATGGTTTATACCAACGAGCCCGGGCTCTATGAAATTGGCAATTTCGGTGTCAGGATCGAGGATGACGTTCTTGTCACCGAGACCGGATGCATATCGCTGACAAGTTTTCCAAAAGACCTCATGATTGTGGGCCGCTGATGCTACGCTATATTTTCACAAGGCTGGGATCCTTTATCCCGACGTTTATCGGGGTCACGCTGATCTCGTTCATGTTCATCCGGGTGTTGCCGGGCGATCCCATCATCGTGATGGCGGGCGAACGCGGAATGAGCGAAGAACGCTATCAGGAAATGGTGGTGAAGCTGGGCTTTGATAAGCCGGTGATCCAGCAGTACTGGGATTATCTGACAGGCGTTCTGCAAGGGGATTTGGGCAACAGCTTTGTCACCAAGAAACCCGTCTGGGACGAGTTTTTTGCTCTGTTTCCGGCCACGGTCGAATTGGCAACCTGCGCAATGATTTTTGCAATCGCATTGGGGCTCCCGGCGGGCGTTATCGCAGCTGTGAACAGAGGCAAATTCTTTGATCGGGCGTTGATGTCTACCGCGTTGGTTGGGTATTCGATGCCAATCTTCTGGTGGGCCTTGCTGTTGATCATCGTCTTCTCGGGCAACTTGGGCTGGACGCCCGTGTCCGGACGATTAGATCTGCTTTACTATTTTGACGACGTTACGGGCTTTATGCTGATCGACAGCGTTTTGTCGGGACAAGAGGGGGCATTTAAATCTGCGGTGCACCATCTGGTTCTTCCAACAATCGTTCTGGGCACTGTGCCGCTGGCCGTGATCGCACGTCAGACTCGCTCTGCCATGCTCGAGGTGTTGGGTGAAGATTATATCCGCACCGCACGCGCCAAGGGTCTGTCGCCGACACGTATCAACGGTGTGCATGCGTTGCGCAATGCGCTGATCCCGGTAATCACCGTGATCGGCCTGTCTGTCGGTGTGCTGATGGGCGGCGCCATCCTGACCGAGTCGATCTTTAGCTGGCCGGGTATCGGCAAGTGGATGATGGACAGCATTTTCCGTCGCGACTATCCGGTCGTGCAGGGAGGTCTGTTGTTGATTGCCGTGATCGTGATGATCGTGAACCTTACCGTTGATCTGCTTTATGGCGTGATCAACCCCAAGATCAGGAAACGCTGATGTCTGATCAAGCAACTCCCGCTGCCGCAACGCGCCCAAGTGCCTTGCGCGAATTCTGGTATTACTTCAGTGAAAACCGGGGCGCGGTTTACGGCTTTTGGTTCTTTGTCGCCTTTGTGCTTTGCGCCGCATTGGCGCCTTGGTTGGCGCCTTATGATTCCGCCGAACAATTCCGCGACCACATTTTGCAGCCGCCGGTTTGGCAGGAAGGTGGCAGCTGGGCCTTTCCATTGGGCACTGACCCATTGGGACGAGATATGCTGTCTCGTTTGATTGCCGGATCGCGGTTTTCTTTCTTTGTTGGCGTGATCGTGGTCAGCATCGCCGTAAGCGGTGGCGTTATGATCGGCCTGTTGTCAGGGTTTGCGCCCCGGTGGCTCGATACAATCATTATGCGGATCATGGACATCATTCTGGCCTTTCCATCGTTGTTGCTGGCGTTGGTTCTGGTGGCCATTCTTGGACCGTCCCTGACCAATGCGATGATCGCCATCGCGATTGTGTTCCAACCCCACTATGTGCGCCTCACAAGGGCCTCTGTGCTTGCAGAACGACAAAAGGATTATGTGACCTCGGCGCGTATTGCAGGCGCTGGATTGTGGCGCATGATGTTTGTCACGGTTCTTCCCAACTGTCTGGCGCCGATCATCGTACAGGGGGCCCTATCGTTCTCGACCGCTATTCTGGACGCCGCAGCACTGGGCTTTCTTGGCATGGGTGCGCAGCCGCCCACACCGGAATGGGGCACCATGCTGGCCGAAGCTCGCGAATTTATCCTGCGGGCGTGGTGGGTTGTGACCTTCCCGGGTCTTGCCATCCTTGTCACAGTTTTGGCCATCAACCTGATGGGCGATGGTCTGCGTGACGCCCTTGATCCCAAGCTGAAAAGGAGCTGATGCGATGAGCCTTTTACGTATCCGTAACCTTTCCGTCGATTTTGCCACCGCCTCAGGTCAATTCCGGGCCGTGGATGGTGTGGATGTGACCCTTGAAAAGGGCGAACTGTTGGCCATCGTGGGCGAAAGCGGCTCGGGCAAATCCGTGTCGATGCTGGCGGTGATGGGCCTGTTGCCCTGGACCGCCACAATCACCGCTGACGAGATGAGCTTTGAAGGGCGTGACCTGACCAAGATCACCCCGCGCGAGCGTCGGTCAATCATCGGCAAAGACATGGCGATGATCTTTCAGGAACCAATGTCGTCTCTGAACCCGTGCTTTACTGTTGGTTTTCAGATCAAGGAAGCCTTGCGCATTCACATGGGCATGGACCGCGCCACACGAAACAATCGCGCAGTGGAGCTGTTTGATCAGGTGGGCATCCCTGATGCGGCCAGCCGCCTCAACACCTTCCCTCACCAAATGTCAGGCGGGATGAACCAACGCGTGATGATTGCGATGGCAATCGCTTGTAACCCCAAGCTGCTGATCGCGGACGAGCCGACAACGGCATTGGACGTGACCATTCAGGCGCAAATTCTGGATCTGTTGATCCGGTTGCGTGATGAGCAGGATATGGGGCTGGTTTTAATCACCCACGATATGGGGGTGGTCGCCGAGACTGCGGAACGCGTAAGCGTTCAGTACGCCGGCCAAAAGGTCGAAGAGCAGCCCGTCAAAGACCTGTTCCGGCATCCTTATCACCCTTACACCTCGGCATTGCTAAGCGCTTTACCCGAGCGTGCGACGTCGAAAATTCTGCCGACTATCCCGGGTGTGGTCCCGGGACAGTTTGACCGGCCTCAGGGGTGTCTGTTCTCGCCTCGTTGTCAGTTTGCAGATGAAAAATGCGCGCAAACGCCGCCTGTTCCATGTGGCCCAGAGCAAGGCCGCGCGCTGTGCCACCATGTGGACGCGATTGAAGCAGGAGAAATGGCATGACTCAACCCATCGTCAAAGCCAGCAATCTGGCCCGTTTCTACGAAGTCAAAGATGGCTTCCTGTCCAAACCCAAAACCGTCAAGGCGCTTGCGGGGGTGGATTTTGAATTGTCGCCCGGAAAAACACTGGCCGTCGTCGGCGAGTCTGGCTGTGGCAAGTCCACACTGGCCCGGCTGATCACCATGATCGAAGAACCCACCGAAGGCACGTTGAATATCGATGGCACCGAGATCACGCCGTCGGTCTGGGCTGACATGCGTGAAACCGTGGCGATTGTGTTCCAAGACCCCTATGGCTCGCTCAACCCACGCCAGCGTATTGGTCAGATCCTTGAAGAACCACTGGTCATCAACCGTCGCGACATGTCGGCGGCCGACCGAGAAGCCGCTGCGCGCGAGATGATCGAAATGGTCGGTTTGCGCCCCGAGCATTATGATCGCTACCCGCATATGTTCTCTGGTGGCCAACGCCAGCGGATTGCGATCGCTCGTGCCCTGATGCTGGATCCCAAGGTTTTGGTCTTGGACGAGCCGGTGTCGGCATTGGATGTCTCCATCCAGTCGCAAATTCTGAACCTGTTGGTCGAACTGCAGGACCGTCTTGATCTGGCCTATCTGTTCATTTCACACGACTTGTCCGTGGTGAAACACTTTGCTGACGACGTGATCGTAATGTATCTGGCGCGCGCGGTAGAAAAGGCGTCGAAAGAAACGCTGTTTGAAACCCCGCGCCATCCTTACTCCAAAGCGTTGTTGTCCACGACGCCGCACGCGGACCCCGAGGGCAAGAAAGAGCGGATCAAGTTAGAAGGCGAATTGCCGTCGCCAATGAATGTCCCTCTGGGATGCGCCTTTGCCGCCCGCTGTTGGTTGGCCACAGAGGCCTGCCGCAAGTCTGTGCCGAACTTAGAAGGTACAGATCACAAGGTGGCCTGCCTGCATCCGCTGTAAATGGAATGAGGCCGGGTTCAGCACCGCTTGAACTCGGCCGATTAGCCTTTGGTCACGGCCTGTATGTGTCTGACCAAGGATTGCTTGGCCCCAAGAATATGTTCTGCAGTGATTTGGCTGGCCAGTTCAGCGTTGCCACGTTCACAGGCCGCTAGGATATCCAAGTGCTCGCGAGTGGCGCGTTTCGTACCTTCGCTGATCACAAGTTGCGCCCGCAAATAGCGGTCAATCCGATCCAAGGAATTCACGATCAGACCCATGTGATAAGTCAGGCCACTGGCGCGGTACAATGTTTCGTGGAATTCCCGGTTCAGATCGCCATACATCATCGGATCAGAGGCACTTGAAAACCGCTCGATCACAGCGCGCGCGGTTTCCAGAGTTTCTGGCGTCATATTGGGTACTGCCTGGCGAATGACTTCGGTTTCCAGCAAGGCGCGAAAATCAAAAATCTCGCTGGCTTCCTCCAACGAATGCCCCGCGACAACGGACCCCTTGAACCGTTCCGTTTTGACCAGCCCCTGTTGCTCAAGAATTGTCAGCGCTTCCCGCACCGGAATGCGGCTGGTGTTGAAGAGCCGCGCCAATTCATCCTGACGAAGGGGTTCGCCCTCGCGAAGCTCGCCTTCGATGATTGCTTTGCGTACAGCTTCAAAAACCAGTTTTGCAGCCGATGCTGACTTCCCGATATCCACCGATTTCATCCCAAGGGCCATGGGGTTTCTCCTGCTGTTCCCGCAGAACCTACTCTGGTCTGCGCAAGATGTAAAAATGCAAAACGGGTTTGAAGGGGATAGTTTGAGCAAAGCCCATAGAAACATTCGCGCCTCGGGTTGTGACCCGCTCTGTCAAAAACGAAACAGTCGCATGCGATTCCAAGGGCTGGTCAAACCAATTGGTTCGAAAGGCGCAGGGTCTGCGCCACCAAAAGTAAGCCCCTCCAGCAATACAGATCGGTCGAATGCGTGCCCTTCACAAGGGGACAAGCGATCGGGGCGCGGTTTGTAATTGTCTGGGTGAATTTTCCGATAAATAGCCCGCAAAAATCACCCCTTCCCAAGTTTTGTGTCTATAAGGGCATAGCGCAGAACTTGTCCAGAATGGTCAATCAGAGGGGCATGATGACAGCAGCAAATGCAGTGCCAGACCGTCGAGCGGTGGTTGACCGAACTCGATCGCTTTCACGTCTGTGGATCAGCGTTATTCTGGTGTACCTCGCGGTGACTCTGGTTCTACCTTTGAGCGTGATGCTTTCAAAATCAATATCAACCTATCAATTTGATCTTGAACAATTTTCCTTCATGGCGAGCAACGAAGACGGGCAGTTTTCAACTTCGGAGGCACGGGCCAGCGACCTGAATGACCGGCTGAGTGCCCCGCTCTTGGAGGAATTGGCGACCAGCGCAAATGGACGCCTTTCAGCTGCGCAGTTTTTCCCCGATTTCAGTTTCCGCAGTCCGGTGCTTTACCGTGTGCGCGGCAACGACCCGGATGCTCGATTTCTGGTCGGATCAACGCCACATCAAGGAACCGCTTGGGTCGAATTGACATCAAATGAATTTCGCAGGGTACAATTGCGCCCGGTGAGGACATTTGGAATCTCAAATTTCACGACCTATTTTCAAACGCCTGCCTTGGTGCGCTCTATTGGAAACTCGTTGCTGATCGCTTCGATCACAATGGTGATCACCGTGTCTTTGGCGTTTGGTCTGGCCTATGCTCTGACCCGAAGCTGCCTGCGGTTTCAAGGGGCGTTTCGTCTGATTGCCATGGCGCCAATTCTGGTGCCTTCGTTGCTGCCCGGAATTGCGTTGATCTATTTGTTTGGCAATCAGGGCATACTCAAGGAATTGATGATGGGGGCCAGTATCTATGGGCCTATTGGCATTGTTATCGGATCGGTTTTTTTTACGTTTCCACATGCCTTTGTGATCCTTTCCACCACGTTGGCGGTGTCTGATGCACGTCTTTACGAGGCCGCAGAAAGCCTCAAGGCACCTCCGTGGCGAGTGTTTCTGACGGTGACGTTGCCCGGCGCCCGGTACGGTCTTATTTCGGCGGCCTTTGTGACCTTCAATCTGGTGATTGCGGACTTTGGTCTGCCGAAAGTCATTGGTGGGCAGTTCAACGTTTTGGCGGTCGATATTTACAAACAGGTCATCGGGCAGCAGAATTTTGAGATGGGAGCGGTTGTTTCCGTGGTGTTGTTGTTGCCCGCTGTGCTGGCCTTTGCCGTAGACGCGCATGTGCGGCGACGGCAAGTGGCTCAGGTTTCGGCCCGCACCGTGCCTCTGGTGCCAAAACCTTCCAAAACCAAAGACAGGCTTTGGATGATCTATTGCCTGACTTTGTCGCTCTTCATTGTTGGGCTCCTGGCTACTTGCCAATTCGCGGCCTTGGTCAAGTTTTGGCCCTATGATCTTAGTCTTGGGTTCATGCATTTCCGGTTCGACCTTGTCGATGGCGGTGGTTGGCCCAGCTATTTCAACTCACTCAAGCTGGGTGTGATGACGGCGATTGTCGGCTGTATGGTGATTTTTTTGGGGGCGTATCTGGTTGAAAAGACAAAAGACATGCGACTGGCGCGGGGAACGCTACAGATTGCGGCCATGCTCCCCATGGCGGTGCCCGGATTGGTACTGGGACTGGCATATATTTTCTTTTTCAATGCGCCGGGGAATCCTCTGAATTCGATTTACGGAACCATGACCATTTTGGTGATTTGTACCGTGACGCACTTCTATACCGTTCCGCATTTGACAGCTCTGACTGCTTTGAAACAGATCGATCCCGAGTTTGAAGCGGTTTCGGACTCTTTAGGGCAACCTCGCCGCAGGGTTCTGTTCGGAGTCACGATCCCATTGTGTCTCCCGGCCATTTTGGACATTTCGATCTATTTGTTCGTCAATGCCATAACCACGGTGTCGGCGGTTGTGTTTCTCTACGCGCCCAAGACCTCATTGGCTTCTGTTGCGATCCTGAATATGGATGACGCCGGTGATATTGCCCCGGCTGCAGCGATGGGCATGTTGATCTTTTACACCAACGTAGTGGCCCGTCTTGTTCATCTGGGGCTAAGCCGAGGTTTGTTGCGGCGCACTCAAGCCTGGCGCCATATCTGAAGCCTAGGGAATTAGACGCCGTCTGCTTCATCCATTAGGCCTCGGATCCATTTGGCGACCCACCATGTGGCGGGAATTCCCAAAGGCACAGACCAGAGGATCGCATTGATCGGCGTCACGACAGGCCAGCCAATGTTTTGCCAAAGCAGGCCGAGTAAGAACAAGTTGATGGCCACCGCGGCTGCACTGAACGGGTAGAACAGAATGGCAAGCTTGCGCACTGGCCAGCGGTTTTCCTCAGCATCAGTCATGCGGCTTCTCTTTCTGTCATCTTCGCCCGTAACGCATTGGCAATCAATTCCGGGATATCGTCGGCTTGGCCCAGGGCGGGCAGAATATGCCCGGCGAAATCTGCATCGCCCAGACCCTGACGCACATCTTCTTTCATATGGTCGCCGTCCATTGCAAAGAATGGCAGGCACAGGCAAGGGGCGTCGATCTCGCGCGAAATTTCTGGCAAGAACGGGGCCTGTTCGACAAAGCCGGATTCAATCTTGGCCATCGGCAACAAAGCGGAAAGAGCCGAGGCGAAAGCGCGGGCCGAATCCGCTGCAGCCTGACCATGGGCGGACCCATGTGCTGCAATCAGCAACTGGGTTTGTTGAGGCTGAAAGTCCTTGGATTTCAAAGATGCCCGAACAAGACCAGCTGCCAATTCTGGCAGGGCAGGATCAAGCCCAAGGGGCGGCAGAACCCGATAGGCTCCATCCCCAAGACGGTTTCGCAAATTCGTACGCACAAACCAGCCATTGGCCATGAACAAAGGATAAACCAATCCGTCAGTCGGCAGACTTGTCAAAGCCTCTTCCAAACGATTGCCATTGGCCATTGTTGCAGACCCAAGGCGCATCTCGGGCAGGCATGCCTGCACCCGTGCCGTCAGCTGCGCCAAAGCGCGTTCTGCCGGTTCCGGGTCCGAAGGTTGGCCGTGCGCGACGATCAGTGCGTCAGTGGCTTGTACCTTCGGAAAATGTGATTTTGTTCCAGACATTGTACTTTCCCGAGGGTTTACGCATCGGCAGGCGACGGACTTCTTCCAGCGTTTCGGCATCATAGATAATCACCGCGCCATCATCTTCCCACACCGAGACCAGCGCATAGCGACCATCTTTGGTGAATTCCACGTGGGCGACGGTTTTCCCAACCGCCGGCTGCAGTGTCTTGACGATTTCAAGGCTTTGCTTGTCGATGACATGCATCAGATCACGGTTGGGGCCAAAGAAGACATCCGCCCAGATATATTTTGAATTCTCATGGCTGCGCACAAAGAACCCAGGTCCCTTGGCTTCGATCAGCTTGATTGTTTCCCAGGTCGACATGTCGATAACCGAGACGACGCCGCCGCGCATGTGCGGGGTTGCCATAACCGTGGTGCCATTGCGCTCCCACGTGGTTCCAGAACTCAGATGAGGCATGCCCGGCAAGTCGAGATCGGCAATCTTGTGGCCGATCACCAGATCAATAACCTGTCCGCCAGTGCCTTCGGCGCCATCGCGTGAAGCACCCATGATGTATTCATAAGTCTGGTCAAAAAAGAAATCGTCCAGATAGTCGGGCAGGGTAATTTTGCGCACAGGGAAGGGAATGTCGGTATGCGCGAGGCCTTCGGTGCGCCAATCATGGGCAAAGCCGAATTGAGGTGGGTTTTTCCCGTAAAATATTTCCCAGATTTCGGGCACATCCTTGAGCGCCAGCACAAAGCTTTCACGCGGAGGCACCTGATACACGGCAGCAACCCGGCTGGGTGTGCCATCTTTGCCTTTGACCATTTGCACTTTGGCGACGGTCAGGTCTTCGGTCGACAAAATTGTCAGCATGTTGGGCAGGTAGCTGGCCACGGCGAGCCATTTGCCATCGCTGGACATGGCGATGTTGCGGCTGTTCAGACCGGCGCGCACCTGACCTACGGTCTGCAGCGCGTAGATGTCATATTTCTGCACCCAGCCGTCGCGCGACATGATGAACAAATAACGCCCGGTCGGGTCGTACTTTGGCCCGCCATGCACGGCGAAGGGGGTCGGGAACCGGTCGAGCACTTCAAACGTGTCACCATCCAGCACACTCACGTGATGATCTCCGGTTTCCACCACCACAGTGATGTTCATCGGGTCTGCGTCCCAGACCGGTGCATCCACCGGGATATAATCGGGGTTCATGTCGCGGCTTGCGTTGATCTCTTCTTCTCCCCAAGGCGGGAGCACTTCGATCGGCGTTTGAAGCAGTTCGACGATGGCATCGGCGCCACCCTGATCCAGATACTCGCTAAATCCGGGCATCTGAGTGGCTACTCGTCCATTCAGAATGACTTCAGCCAAATTCGGGCCACGAATTTTGCGCAGTGTTTCAGGGATCAACGCAGGGCCAGAGCCACCAAGCCGGTCTTCGCCATGACACGACGCGCAGTGTTCCTGATAGTCCTCGTTTGGCCCAGCAAAGCCAAGGCTGCCGGACAGGGCGACAACTGCGGTCGCAAGCCTTGCGATCTTAGAAAAATTTGTGCTGCGGGTCATGGCTTTTGCCTCGAAACGGTGTGACGCTCAGGCGATCTGCATCTGCGATGCCGATCTCTGCATTGGAAAGATAACAGGCCGGATCTTCGGCCCATGGGTTGCCGGTAAGTTGCAGCGCTCGGATGCGGGTGTTGCCGCCGCAAACATCCTTGAGAGAACACACCCCACAGCGCCCTTCCAGCGGACGAGGCCGCGTGCGCAAGGTGGCCAGCATTTGGTCATCGCTGGTCCAGAGTTCTGAAAACGCGTCCTTTTTAACGTTTCCAACGGTATAGTCAGACCAATACGTATCCGGGTGCACGTCACCAAGAAAATCAATATTGGCAACGCCAAGCCCGGAAGAATTGCCACCCCAGGCGACAAGGTGCTCGCGTACATGCGCGACTTTTTCTTCGTCAAAGTTGCGGCGAATCCAGTCAAGGAAATAGCCCGCATCAGCATCATTGTTACCGGTCACAATATCCAGCGGATGGCCGCCGTTCACGGATTCCCAAGACCGTTCCAGCAAAAGGTCCATGCCCTTACGGGTACGTTGATGTTCGGCGTCTTCACCACGGTTTTTGTCACCTCGGCCCGCATAAACAAGGTGGGACAGGTAAAACTTGTCGACCCCTTCGTCATCGCAGAGCTTCAACAAATCAGGCAGGTTGTGCTGGGTGCCTTCAGTCAGACAAAACCGCAAACCAACCTTCACGCCGCGCTTTTTCAATTCCCGCACACCGCGAACGGCGTCGTCAAACGCGCCGTCTACACCACGGAACCAATCGTTGGTTTTGCCTATTCCGTCGATCGATATTCCCACATAATCATAGCCAATCTCGGCCACTTCATCGGCTACTGCCCCGTGAATTTTGGTCCCATTAGTCGACAGGGCCAACACACGCACCAATTCACGGGCCCGCTTGGCCAGTGGCGTTAGATATTTGCAATCCAACGGTTCCCCTCCCGAGAGGATCAGGGCCGGGACGCGAAAGCGGCCCAGATCCTCAAGGGTTTCCATAGCTTGCTCGTGGGAGAGTTCGCCGGGGAAATCGACATCGGCTGAGACCGTATAGCAGTGGCGGCATTTCAGATTGCACCGGCGGGTCAGATTCCAGATGACCACAGGTTTGACGCCCCCTGATCCGCGACGAACACGAACCGGGGTCGGGTTGACCAATTGATGCATATATTCAGTGAGGCGAAACATGGGATTACCCCCGTTTGCGGAGCCTGAGCCCCGTTTTCTTCAGGATACGCGTCGAGACAAGAACATCACTGGCATGTAGCGCGTCTCCCAGAATGTCTTTGATCCTTGCGCGTTTTTCTTCGACTTCTTCCCGCGATGATCCGTGTACCATGGCAAACAGGTTATAGCGCCAATCAGGCAGGGCGCGGGGGCGTTCGTAGCAATGGGTGACAAAGGGCAGGGCGCCGATGAGTGCGCCCAACTCGGCAATTTTGTCATCTTCGACATCCCAGACGGTCATCCCGTTGGCTGTCATGCCAAGTTTGTAATGGTTCGGGGCAGCGGCAATCCGGCGGATGACGCCCGAGGCTTTCATGGCTGCGAGGCGCGTAGTCAGAACATCTTCGCTGAGGTTCAGCGAGGCGGCCACTTCGGCGTAGGGTTCGGCCACAAGCGGCAGCCCACTTTGCAGCGCTTCGATGATTTGGCGATCTGTTGTGTCCAATGTCATGCGGCGACCCGAAACCCGATATAGAACTCTTGCAGTTTAGGAAAACAATGCACTGTGATGCCTGTTTCCCGCTCAATTGCGTCAGCTGTTGCGGTGATCCCGTCTGGTGTTTCCGTAGCTAGAACAAACCACATGTTCAGCCTGTGCGCACGTTCATAATTATGCGCCACCTCGGCATGTGCATTGACTTTGGTTAACACGTCTTCGAATTTGTCTTCCGGCACGGCCATGGCACAGAGGCAAAATGCGCCGCCCATGGCTGCGGCATCAAAGAATGGACCAAATCGTGTCAGGTATCCGTTTTCTTTCAACCACTTGGTGCGTTCCAGAACATCATCTTCACTGATACCCAGTTTGTCGGCAACAGTCGCAAAAGGTCGGCTGTCCAAAGACAGATCGTCCTGCAGCGTATTGATCAGGTCGCGATCAATTTGGCTCAAATCACTCATGCTGCCACCTCAGGCTTCGCCGCGACCAAGGCCCCGGTTTGTTTGAAACAGCGGGTCGAAAACAGCGCTTTGTGCGGCACGTCTTTTAACTCGGGCAAGCTGGCAGCGTTGGCCAGATGCTTCAGCGCCTCCAGACGGCTGCGCGCATGGATCATGGAGTATAGACGATAGGGCCAATGCCCCTCAACCGGAGTGCGTTCGTAACAAAGCGTAATTCCCGGTTGTGCGGCCAATACCGGCCCCGCCTTGGTGATCTGGTCCGAGGGAATGTCCCAAACCACCATGGCGTTTGAGCGCCAGCCCAAGGCGCGGTGCCGGACGATAACACCCAGCCGGGAAATGATACCTGCGTCTGATAAAGCAGTGATGCGATCACGAATCCCTGCTTCTTCGAGACCCAGTTGCGTGCCAAGCGCCTCGTAGGGGCGCGAGACCATCGGCATGCCCTTGGTCAGGGCTTGCAAGAGGTCTGTGTCGCCGGCCATCAGCACGTCTGTGTTGGCAGGACGCGGCACAGGCGGAATGCCCGGCGCATCGCCGCCATTCAGACGAAACCCAAGATCAACGTTAAAGGGGCGCTGAAGGCGCAAATCCATGACCTGAAGCCCGGTGCGTTGTTCGATGCGTTTTATCGCGGCGTTGACAAAGCCCCGGTTGGGGCCAGTCACCACAAACCAAAGGTTCCAGTGATCTTCGCGCTCGTAAGAGTGGTTCACACCTTGTTCAGACCCAATGATCGCGGCGACTTCGTCAATTCGATCAGCGGGGGCAGCGATGGCAGCCAATGTGCTTGCGGAAACCGTGTTCGGGGCAATCGTGGCGCCAACGCGGGTGATGCGTCCGCTTTTGCGCATCCGTGTCAGACGTTCGAGTACGTCGCTTTCTTCGATGTCCAAAGCATCGGCCAATTTGACGAAGGGCTCGGGTGTGATCGGAAAATCACGTTGCCAGTTGTCCAGAAGCTGGCGGTCAATCGGGTCGGCAACAATCTTCATAGTTCAAAGCCCCGTTTTATGTGCGCGTGCGGTGAAAAAGATGCCGGACGGGCTGTCTGCATCGATCTCACGCAGCTTTTCAAAGGTATGGGTGTCGTAAATCATGACCTTCCCGGCGTCCCGAACGCTGATCCAGATCTCGTGGCCACGTGGCGTGAACTCCATGTGCAGCACGGCGGGGCCGGGTTTGAACTCGTGAATGATGTCTTTTGAGACAGTGTCGATCACCTGAATGGTGTCGTTTAGCGGGTGGGCAAAATTGACCCAAACCTGACGTCCATCGGGACGCGCCATGGCAAACACCGGCTGGCCATAGGTTTTTGTGCGTGCGGTCTCGGCCAGTGTGTTGGCATCAACCCATAGAACCTCGTGATGGCCGACCGCTGGCAGCACAAATTCCGGCCCGGTCAACGCCCAGCCTTCAAGGTGAGGCATCTTGTAGACCGGCATTTCCTGTTGGCCGCGGCCATAGTTTGGCAAAACGCGGATCGGCTGGGGGTTCTCGTCCCACAGGTCCAACGCGGTCAGACCGTCTTCGCCAAACAGGCCAGTGATATAGGTCCGCCCATTTGAGGTAATCAGCGCGTCATAGGGATTTTCGCCCATATCGGGTATTTTGGTGATCTCAGGTTCCGCGCCGGACATGTCGGCAATCCAGGTTTCGCCGGTGTCCCACATGGTGAACACGAATTTGCGGCCCGGTGCGTCGACCAAACCAATTGTTTTGCTGCCGGTCGGGATGTCCAGAACCATCTCAAGCGTGTCGGCGTCAAACACACGCACGCCGCCCGGTTCATAGTTCGACACAGCCACCAGTTTGCCATCGTCTGAAATTGCTCCGCCGATGGCATTGCCTGCCTGTACAACGCGGTTGGCGATTGAACGTGTCACGATATCAACCTTGGTCAGCCCGCCATCGCGTCCAAACACATAGGCGAACCGCTCGTCGGGCGAATAGACCAATGATGCATGGCTGAGGTCACCCAACCCTTCGATCCGCGCCAATGCGGCACGTTCAGATTGGTCGACCAGCAGGACCGAGCCATTGGCCCGTTCAATCACCAAACCCAGATCGCCCGTGGCGGTGGGTTCTGCAGAAGCTGTTGAAACAAGCAAAGCTGCCATCAGGGACAATGCGAGGGATTTCATTCGGTTTCCTCCGGGCTCAGAAGATAGCGGGCAACCCAGTCGGCCTCGTCCTCAGTCATGAGGGGGCGCCAGGGTGGCATTGCGGTGTCGGGGATGCCGTCAAGGATCACTGTTTTCAGGATATCGACGTCATAGTGGCTAATGGTTTCGGCGCGCAGATCGGGGCCAAGACCACCTTTCAGCGTCAATCCATGGCATGATCCGCAGTCTTGATGCACAAGACGTTTCAACTCGGCTGGATTAACGGCCTCGGCAAAAGCACTTGTGGACATCAGGGCCAGCGCGAAGGCGACGGCGGCGCCAAAGATGGGTTTCGTGTCAGCCATGAGCGCTCACCGCTTCCACGGCAAGATCCTCAGGTTTTTCGACATAAAGCGAGACAACCTTGCCAATAATGAAAAGGGTGGGGGGTTTGAGACCAGCGTCACGGGTATCCTGCGCGATTTTGCCCAAAGTTGAGATCATCCGGCGTTCATTTGCGGATGTCGCCTGGGCCACGGCCATGACAGGTGTGCGTGTGGACAGGCCTTCGGTCATCAGACCCACGGCAATCCGGCCAATGTTGGCCACGCCCATGTAGACAACCAAAGTGGTATCGGGATCAGCCAAGGCCTTCCAGTCGAGATCAAGAACCTTGTCGGCTTGTCTGTGCCCGGTCACATATTGAACACCGGTTGCAAGGCCACGGTGGGTCAATGGAACCCCGGTTGAACAAGACGCGCCTTGCGCTGCCGTGATGCCGGGGGCATATTTGATCTCAATGCCGCGTGTCATCAGGTATAATGCTTCTTCAGAACCTCGCCCGAAAATCATCGGATCGCCGCCTTTCAGACGGGCGACTTTGCGGCCCATTAGGGCTTGTTCGTGCAGAATTTCGTTGATCCGGTCCTGCGGTACAGGGTGGTTCTTGGGGCATTTCCCAACCGCGATCATTTCGACTCCGTCGGGGATCAGATCGAGTATTTCCGCCGAGACCAATTTGTCGTACACCACGACATCCGCAGACGTTAGCATTTTGACAGCACGCACTGTCATCAGGTCTGGGTCGCCTGGGCCGGCTCCTATCAGGAACACTTTACCGGTCATGGGAAATCTCGCTTATTCTTTTGATTGTCTGGATCAGGATTCCGGACGGCACGGCACGGCCACTCGCTTTTGGCGTGGGGCAGCACCTGTCGGGTGAAAACCGTGCTGGGGAATCCTGGCGTTTCATGATTTCATGTTTGCCCCGAACCCAGTTTGGTTGCCTTGACAAAAGTTAAGGCGCGCCACTTTTTGACGCGCCTTTTAGAATGATTGTAAAGTGCAGACGGGGAGTTACGGTTCGACCGTGACCATCCCGATCATGTCGTGAGATTCCCAGTGCGGGCCACAAAGATAATCCAGAGCGCCAGCCTCAAGAAACGTGAATTCGATGCTTTCCTCGGGAAATGCACGATCCGATTCTGGTTGGCCAAAGTCTTTGACCAAAACACTGTGGCTGGTGCGTTTGTCGACATTGACCCAGCGCACCGTGGTGCCAACTGGCACCGTAATTTGGGCCGGACAGAAATTATATTTGTACATTGTCACAACCGTGACGCCCTCTTCTTCGGAGGAGGCTTGGCCAAACATTTCGACATAGCGTTCTTCCGCTTCGCCACAAAGGGCGGTCTGATCATCGTCGCCTGCGAGGGCAGGGACAGAGGTTGCCAGCATCAAAAGCGCAGCGGGGAGGAGGGTTTTAATACACATCATGTTGAACTCCTTACCAAAAAAAACGGCGGCCGGAAGGTTCCGGCCGCCGCAAGTGACATGTTTGTGACTTACTGGCCGGTCACGTTGATCTGAGCATCAGCGCTGTCCAGTGCCATTGTGGTGTTCAGAGTGACGTGGTGGAACCGTGCATCGGCAAAGTCATCATGGATCGCAAAACCAACTGTATAGGTTTTGCCTGCTTCCAGAGGAACATCGCCGGGTGCACCTGCCAAAGGCCGCGAGAAGACAACTGTCCACATACCGCCCGACAGGCTGGCTTCCGAGGCAAACTCGCCTTCGTTGGTCATCCGGTTTTCCAGCAGGTAGCCGTTTTCACCGCTACCGTCCGCATAGACGCGCATCAGATCCATAAAGGTGCCATCTGCGAGATACTGTTCGATCTCATCTGCAGATTTCAGCTGATCCCAACCACCCTGGGCTTTGCCACGGCGACCTTTGACTTCAACCTTGGTGCGGCTTTCGGTCAGGTATTTGGTGATCGTGCCGGTCGCTTTGAGTTGACCAGCAACATCAGCGTTTGCCGCGATGGCATCTGCGCCCGGATCAAATGGCATATAAGTGTTGTCTGCGTGACAGGTTGCCCAGCAGCCCACTTGCTCACCCATTTCGATACCAGTGCCGGTGATCATCATCGCCACTTTGATCTGGTTTTCGGGGTCCATCTTGCCACCGTCCACAAATGGGGCAGGGGCATGAGGCGCGTCAGGCCATTGCATACGAACATACAAGTTTTCACCATCATGTGCCGCCTGAACTGTCGCGCCAATAAGGCCGCGTTTTCCAGGGATCGGAGTTGGCTCAAGCTCGTCGGCTTTACCACCGCCACCTTTGACAATTTTGGTGCCAATAGTGTCCAACTCGGCTGCGTGGCAAGTTGTACACGCGTCGCCACCTTTGGTCAGCGGCCGTGCACCACCGTGTGTCTTGCCGTTTTGAACCCACTCAAACGAGGCCTGACCCGGGTAGAACAAGGTCAAATCAGCGCCTGATACTGCACTCCAGTCCACGTTTGCGGCTACATTGCCACCTGCGGCAGCTGCGGGCGCTTCACCGGCAGCCTTGGCTTGCTCTTCGGCAACCGCGGCTTCCACAGCCGAGGCTATCTGCGCCTGAACAGCTTCTTGTTTGGCCTTTTCTTCGGATTTCGCGGCTGCAGCTTCTTCAGCTTCCTTGGCTTCGATATAGGCAAGGCTGTCGATGTAAGCTTGCGGTACTTCGCGCGCAAATTTCGGGTTCGGGGCTTCCAGAGCTTCCAAATATTCCTCATCAGCCCGATCGCGCAGATCTTTGTGCGCAATACCTTTGTGACAATCGATACAGGTTTGACCTGCTTCCATCGCGTTCATGTGCTGACGACGTGCGCGCGGCTTCTGGAATTCTGGCATCATCGAATCAAAGTGGTGACAGTTGCGGCATTCCACCGAGTCTGTCTTTTTCATCCGCTGCCATTCGTTCATCGCCAGTTGCAGGCGGTGTTCGTCGAATTTTTCAGGTGTGTTGATCTTGCCGGTGATCTTACCCCAGACTTCTTTTGAGGCTTTGATTTTCCGGATGATCTTGTGTGTCCAGTCTTTGGGCACGTGACAATCTGAACAGACCGCGCCAACACCCGAGCGGTTTACGTCGTGAATGGTGCCCTGATATTCTTTGTACACATAATCTTCCATCTCGTGGCACGAGATACAGAAATCCTTGGTGTTGGTGGCTTCCATGGCGGTGTTGAAACCACCCCAGAAGATAATACCGGCCACAAAGGCCACAAGCACACCACCGATCGGCATGCCCAGTAGGACATAGCGCCGCCAGAGGGGCTTTTTGGTTTCGTTGGTCTGGGTCATCTGTCCAGGCTCCGTTTGGATAGTGTCGCCCTGTTAGTCAGGGTCCTGTTTCGGATTGTGAGGAGCGGGGGGCAATTCCGGGTCTTCTTGGATTTGCCGGAGTGTCCTCCGGTCGCCACAATCCGGCACCGCTAGTAAAAGAAGGGCGGGCGCTGGGCCCGCCCTTCTCAAGACTTGTCAGATCACATTAAGTGACGTGGTTCGAACGGTTGTAGACGTTGAATTTACCGGTCGGAGCATAAAGCCCTTTCACACGACCAATTTCTTCAAGTGTCTTGGCGTCGAAGATTACGATCTCGCCGTTTGGTTCAAGCGAAGTCGACAGGTTCCATTTGGAAACCCAAACTTCAGTACCATCAGCGTTGAATTCGAAGTGAACAGCTGCGTTACCGTCTTCTTCGGTGATCCGGATCGTTTTCACAATCTCGCCAGTCTCTTTCGAGATGACTTGAACAGATTGCTGAACTTCAGGCTCTGGGTGCTTAGTTTGGTCAGCCCAGTAGTAGTCTGAGTTCGGGTGTGTCCGGATGAACAGACCAGCGCCATCAGTTTCGACTTCGTAGCAAGTTTTCCATGCTTGGTCTGGGTGGCCAACTGGGTCGTTGCCCCAGACAGTCACAGTACCAACACCAAGGTGGGTTGTACCTGCAACAGGACCACAGTTCGGGTCATTCCAGTTAGCGCCGGGGCCGGGGTGCGGCAGCGGAGCTGTGTCGATGATGGCTTCAAGCTTACGCTCTTGGCTATCTACAACAACCATCTGGTTAGACGCGTTTGCGGCGATTTGGAAGTAACGACCTGTTGGGTCGAAGAAACCATCGTGCAAGAAACGTGCAGTGTCGATTTTGTCGATACGCAGGTTGTCGAGATCCGAATAGTCAACTTGCCACATTTGGCCCAGCTCTTTAACGGCAACCAACCATGTTGGCTCATTTGGAGTGGTGTAGATCGCGGCCACACGGGCTTCTTCTACATAGTCGCCTTCGGTGTTAACACCGCGGGTCGAAACAACTTTCAGCGGCTCCATTGTCACAGCGTCAGAGATGACGAAGTGAGGAGGCCAGTAACCGCCACCGATGATGTACTTGCCGTCGCCGGATACGGCTACGTCACGTGCGTCATAAGCAACTTTAACTTCCGAAACCAACATCTTGTCTGGAGTCTGCCAGAGGTCGATTTTGGTCATCTTGCCGTCACGACCCATTGTGTACCAGAAGCGGCCAGGGTTCTCAGGCTCGGTGATTTTGTGGTGCTCGGATGCTTTGATCACGTGCACAGCATAACCGGTTGGGATGTGAACCAGAACTTCTTTGGTGTCGCCATCGATGACAGCAACTTTACCGGCGTCACGCTCGATGACGACGAAGAAGTTTTCCCAGTTGCGGCCGTGGAGCGGCTCGGTTGGGTAGTCAGCTTCTTCAACATAGACCTTGCGGGTCTCTTTCATCTGAGCCAGAGACATTTCTGGTGGTTTTGGCGCTTCCAATTGGATGTAAGTCGCCATGTCTTTGATTTGCTCTTCGGTCATAATGTCCGAAAAGTTGTTCATCCCGCCTTCGGTTCCCCAAGCGATGATTTTTTCAAGGCGTTCCTGACCCAGTTTCAGCGTGCCACCTTCGGTGACTGTGCCGTCTTTGGCAGTTTTCTTCCAATATGGCAGCAGGTTCTTACCTGTGGCGCCTTTACGCAAAACGCCGTGGCAGCCTGCGCATTGTTCGAAATAAAGTTGTTTGGACGCATCGAAGGCTTCCTCACTCAGTGAGGGTCCTTCTGCAAATGCGGGCGCTGCAGACGAGCCAAGCAAAAGCGCAAAGCCGACTCCCATTGCCCGACGGGATTTTTTGTAGGTGATTCCAAGCGACATGATCACTCTCCGTTTGCTGGTGAGGCAGTGGGAATAGACGCTCTTTCGCGAATCTGATCCTTGACTTTCGTCAACGGTCCTCGCGATTTCGTGAAGCAGGGGGCGAAAAAATACTTGGCGTGTTTGACATATGTTAAGTTCTTTGGCCGCTCTCTTCCTATTCTGCCTACAAGAGCAAAGTGCGGACCGCGCCTGCCATCGCCCGCCAAGGTCTGCCAATAAATTTCAACCGGCCCGATTCGTCCCGGCCTGTGTCCTTGGAGATGGTAGAGTGTTGGCAATAAAACGTATTCTGGGTGAGGGTTTTCGGGTCTTCTTTCTCTTTGCGGGACTATACGGAGTGTTCACCGGATTGATTTGGGCCACTTGGCTATTTGCCCAAAGCTCGGATGGCGACTCGTTTCTTAACGTGACCAACCCCCAGCTTTGGCACTCTCATGAGATGATTTTTGGCTATGCTGGGGCCGCTATGGGTGGTTTCTTTTTGACGGCGGTTCCCAATTGGACCAACACGCCCGCTGCACGCATGTCTTTCTTGTCGGTCGCCGCAGGAATTTGGCTGGCTGGACGGCTGGCCATGTGGTTCTCGGGGGGCTTGCCCCCTTGGAGTGTTGCCGCAATTGATCTCTTGTTCGTGCCAATCCTTGCCCTCAAGATTGCGACACAGCTCATTAAACGACCCAAACCTCAGAACATGATGTTCCTGCTCATTCTGACCCTGCTGTGGCTTGGCAATCTGTCGGTGCATCTGGAATGGACCGGCGTGCTTGAGGACAGTGCCAATTCCGGCCTTCGTGTCGGGCTATTCGCCCTTTGCGCCATGATTGTTGTTTTGGGGGGCCGCATTACGCCGGCTTTCACCCGCAACGCGATGAAACGCGAAGGCGTGGAAGAGGATTTGTGGCCTGTGTCTGTGCCGCGCATAGAAAAGGCAGCCCTTATTTTGACGCTCTCTTTGCCTGTATTGGTGTTGTTTCAGGTCCCAATTCAGGCACCTGGCGCGGTGGCGATTGCTTTGGGGCTCGTACAACTGGTCCGCTTGGCGCGCTGGCGTGGTGGATGGGCCTGGAAACAGCCGATTTTGTTTGCCTTGCATCTTGGGCTGGCGATGCTCGCCTTTGGCCTGATCTTCTGGGGGGCAGCGGCATTTGGATTTGGCGACGAAATATCCGCCGTACATCTGGTGGGAATCGGGGGGGTCGGCGGCATGACATTGGCTGTGATGAGTCGCGCCGCGCTCGGTCACTCCGGGCGCCCCCTGATTGCCCCTCGGGCGGTGTCATTTGCCTACGGGCTGATCGCAATAACAGCGATCGCAAGATGGGTGGCCGCGTCGCTTGATACCGAAGCTTATTTTGTGATGATGGGTGGTATAAGTCTTTTGTGGGCCTTGGTTTTTTTACTATTCACGATGTCGCTTTGGTCGGCACTTACGCAGCCAAAGATCAAGTGAAATTGCGGTAAAATTACGATCAGATCTGCCCAGTGAGCTGCTCAAATCAGCGCCTTGAAAAACTTTCATCATTTCCTAACAAACCGGCCATTCATCACGTTTTCTTGACTTTGGTTAAGGCAATTGAGCGACCTTCCGCCGATAACCAAGCTACCTTAAACCAGGCGCAAAGGAGTCGCCCAATGCGCGAAGTCATGACCAAGAGCATGGCCCGAAATATTTTCTACGGCGGGTCACTGTTCTTCATCATCATCTTCCTGGGACTTTCGTTCCACTCACATCGCTACATCGTCACAACCTCGACAAACGCGGAGACCCTCACAGAAGAGGTCGCTCTGGGTAAACGGGTTTGGGAAGATAAAGCGTGTATCAACTGTCATACGCTCATGGGCGAGGGTGCATACTTTGCGCCGGAACTCGTGAATGTTATGACCCGCTGGGATGTCCAAGACGACCCAGAGGCTGCTTTCGAAGTTCTGAAAGGCTGGATGGATTCTCAGCCGACAGGCATCGAAGGACGCCGCCAAATGCCCCAATTCAACCTGACAGACGAAGAAGTCCGTCACTTGGCTGATTTCTTCTTGTGGATCAACACGATCGACACGCAGGACTGGCCACCGAATGATGCGGGTTAAGGAGGTCTACCTATGAAATATAAATCTCAAAAAATCGCTCTGGTCTATTTTGCAGTCGCACTAGGCCTCTTCGCGATCCAAGTTCTGGGTGGCCTTTTGGCTGGCTGGATCTACGTATCGCCTAACTTCGTGTCGGAACTGCTTCCGTTCAACATTGTACGGATGCTGCACACCAACTCGCTGATCGTCTGGCTTCTGCTGGGCTTCTTCGGGGCGGCGTACTTCCTTATCCCGGAAGAATCCGAGCGCGAAATCCACAGCGAAAAAATCGCTTACCTCCAGCTGGCCATTCTTGTTATCGGTACGCTGGGTGTAGTTGTGACTTACGTCTTCAACTTGTTCGAGGGTCACTGGCTCTTGGGTAAAGAAGGCCGTGAGTTCATCGAACAACCCAAATGGGTCAAAGCAGGCATCGTCGTTGCCGCGCTTCTCTTCCTCTACAACGTCACTATGACGGTTCTGCAGGGTAAGAAAACCGCGATCACCAACATCCTGCTTTTGGGTCTTTGGGGTCTGGCACTGTGCTTCCTGTTTGCCTTCTACAATCCGGAAAACCTGGCACTCGACAAAATGTACTGGTGGTATGTTGTCCACTTGTGGGTTGAGGGTGTTTGGGAGCTGATTATGGCCTCTATCCTGGCTTATCTGATGCTCAAACTGACCGGTGTGGACCGCGAAGTCGTCGAGAAATGGCTTTATGTCATCGTCGCCGCCGCGCTGTTCTCGGGTATCCTTGGTACAGGTCACCACTACTACTGGATCGGTACACCCGGTTACTGGCAGTGGATCGGCTCGATCTTCTCGTCGCTCGAGATTGTTCCTTTCTTCGCTATGATGGCATTTGCCTTTGTCATGGTCTGGAAAGGTCGTCGTGACCATCCGAACAAAGCAGCTCTGCTGTGGTCGCTCGGTTGTGGTACACTGGCGTTCTTCGGCGCGGGCGTATGGGGCTTCCTGCACACTCTGCACGGCGTGAACTACTACTCTCACGGCACGCAGATCACTGCAGCCCACGGTCACCTGGCCTTCTACGGTGCTTATGTCTGCCTGAACTTGGCAATCATCAGCTACGCGCTGCCAATCTTGCGCAACCGTGATCCCTACAACCAGGTACTGAACATGGTTTCATTCTGGCTGATGTCTTCCGGCATGGTCTTCATGACCTTTGTTCTGACATTCGCGGGTACAATCCAAACTCACCTGCAACGCGTCATGGGCGAATACTTCATGGACGTTCAGGATCAGGTTGCCTTGTTCTTCTGGATGCGTTTCGGCGCAGGCGTGATCGTTGTTATCGGAGCGTTGCTGTTCATCTATGCGATGGCAGTTCCACGTAAAGAGATCATCGAAACCGGCTCAGAAGCTCCGGCGGAGTGATGAAAATGGATGGTTCAATGAACCCCGAACTGAAGGGGGCGGCAGACGCCCCCTTCTACCTCGCCCAAAGCGACGAAATTGAAGTTTTCGAAGCTGCCTCATCCAATAACCTGCCGGTACTTCTGAAAGGACCAACCGGTTGTGGTAAGACCCGCTTTGTTGCCCACATGGCTGCAAAACTGGGCCGTCCCCTCTATACAGTTGCCTGCCACGATGATCTGGCAGCGGCTGATTTGATCGGGCGTTATCTGCTGAAAGGCGGAGAAACTGTCTGGGTCGACGGACCGCTGACCCGCGCTGTGCGCGAAGGAGCGATCTGTTATCTCGACGAAGTGGTCGAAGCGCGCAAAGATGTGACTGTGGTACTGCACCCGCTCACCGATGACCGTCGTATCCTGCCAATTGATCGTACCGGCGAAGAACTCGAAGCTGCACCCGGCTTTATGCTCGTCGCGTCGTACAACCCTGGCTATCAGAATATCCTCAAGACGCTGAAACCTTCTACACGTCAGCGTTTCATCTCGGTCGAATTCGATTTCCCCGCACCTAATCTCGAGGAAAAGGTCGTGGCCGAGGAAAGTGGTCTGGACATTGAGCGGGTGAAACCGCTTGTGCGTCTGGCCAACAAATTGCGTGGCCTCAAGGGGCAGGATCTCGAAGAGGGGGTTTCGACCCGTCTTGTGGTCTATGCCGCGACCTTGATTGCGCAAGGCATGAATGTTGATCGCGCCGTACGTGCGGCGATGGTCGAACCGCTGACTGATGACGAGGACATCAAACGCGGCCTCTTCGATCTTGTTACTGCTGTCTTTGGGTGAGGCCGGTAATGACTAAGATCGAGTTTGAGCCATGGGAACCCGAAGAAACGGTCGGGAAACTGTGGCACAATTTTGCCAGTCGCCTTGATGCGCCACAAGCGCATGATGAGGCCGGAGTCGACCTTACTGAGGTTGGCGGGCGGCTGGCAGTTCTATTCAGGGGATTGGGGGGCAGCCCAAGTGTTGAGCTGCGCCCCATCTCAGACGAAATGTCCCACCACAGACTAAGCTGGCGGCGCCGCCTTGGTGCCGAGGCCGAGTTGATGCCGCGCACCAGCTTTGATGGTGAAATCCTGCGCCTGCCATCGCGATTGGCCGTGTTGCCAACCCGCGAAGCCAATGGCGCGCTTTATGTCTGGCTGGCTGCCGTGGCCGCGCATGCACCCGAAAGGGTCGAAGCAGAAGATGCGCTTCAGGCAGACCTGCGCGGGCTCAATGCCTCGCGCCAGATGATTGCCGAAACGCTCGAAGATGCACCCGGTATGCGTGATCTATATGATGCGCTGTGCCAGGGCATCCTTCACTATCGCCCCACGCCCGACTTGCCTGAAGGCGAGGCCGAAGTGGAAGCGATTATTCGCCATATGCTGGGTGAAGATTTGCCCGCATTTGCCAATTCCTATTGGGATGCGATGATCAGCGGTGACATGGGTGTGCTCGATGCCCCCCGTAAATACCACACTTTCCGTCCTGTGGTTCTGTGGCCTGAATTGCGCCCTGTCGAGTTTTCCATTGGTCACGAGATCGAAAGCCGCGAAACCGACGGTCCCCCGGAAGAGAGCAACACCGAAGGTAAAATTCGTCGTGCAAAGCGCCGTAAATCCGATCAGGCCGAACGCAATGACAGCCTGATATTGCATAAATTTGAGGCGATCCTCAGCTGGGCTGAGTTTTTGAACCTCAATCGCCGGGTGGATGATGACGATCCGGATAACGCCAAAAAAGCCGCTGATGATGTCGATGAAATTGGCCTTGGCCAGATTTCCAAGGCCCCGGCGACACGGTTGAAACTGCATCTTGATTTGGCACCGGAAGATGTCGATCGTGAACGTCTTTCCGGTAAAGTCATGTATCCTGAATGGGACGTGCGTACCCATCAATACCTACCAGATCACTGCTGTGTTCTGACCAGCCAGGCCGAAGCCAAAGAAGAAAATCAGGCCTACGCAAAGGACCCCAAAGCCGCCCGTCGAATCCGCGCCGTAAAGCGCCAGTTCGAAGCCCTGCGCCCCGGTCGCGTGACCACACGTGGCCATTTGGATGGCGATGCTCTTGATATGGATGCAGCCGTGCGCTCTCAGGTAGACCGCATTGCAGACGGCGAAGGCACCGACCGCGTTTGGTTGCAAAGCCGTCCCGAAGCTCGTGACCTGGCCGTGTCCATTCTGTTGGATGTCAGCCGTTCAACTGAAAGTGCCGTAACTGGCCGCGCTGTCATCGATATCGAACGCGAGGCTCTGGACGCTTTGGCGTGGGGGCTGAATGCCTGTGGTGACGATTTTGCGATCCATGCGTTTTCGTCGCTAAAACGGGACCGCGTCTATATCCAGCAATGCAAAGCTTTTGATGAGCCGATGAGCAAAGTGGTCGAACAACGCATTGGTGGCCTGATGCCGGGGTTTTATACCCGCCTTGGTGCCGCAATTCGTCATGCCTCGGCAGATTTGTCGACGCAAACCCGCAAACGCCGTCTGCTGTTGGTCATCACTGATGGCAAACCCAATGATCTGGACCACTACGAAGGTCGCCACGGGATCGAAGACACCGCCATGGCCGTGCGTGAAGCCCGCCGGGCGGGGCACGCGGTTTACGGAGTTACGGTCGATCGCGACGGCAAATCATGGTTCGCGCGCATGTTCGGGCAGGGGGCGTTTTCCATTGTGCCGGACCCCGACAAACTGATTTACGCCTTGCCCCAAATTTACAGGCAGCTTGTCACCGGATGAACGAACAGCCTTCCTTGCTGGATGAATTGCCCGGCGAGTTGATGATTTGGGTTCTCATTATCAGCGAGTTATTGGTGTTTGGTGCGGGATTGGCCGCCTTTCTTGCCGTGCGTTTGACCGATCCGATCGGATTTGCAGAAGCGCAAGATCATCTTCACCGCACCGGCGCTGCGTTGAATACCATTGTTTTGGTCACCAGCGGATTTCTTGCGGCCAAAGCCTTGCATTGGCGTGAGGTTGCGCAGCGCGCAAAAGCGCGGTTCGCGCTTATAAGCGCTGCAGCTTTGGGTGTGGTTTTCCTGATTATCAAAGGCATGGAATACGCTGACAAGGCCGCTCTGGGGATCGGGCCGGAAACCAATGCTTTCTTTACTTTCTACTACCTGCTGACTGGGTTCCACGCGGCGCATGTGGTGGCCGGAATCGTGATCCTTTTGCTGGTCACATGGAAGGATGACCCCCGCAACATCGAAACCGGGGCCCAGTTCTGGCACATGGTTGATCTGGTGTGGGTGATCCTGTTTCCAGTTGTGTATTTGTTGGGGTGAGGTCATGAAAACAGACACTCTCAGCAAAGCCTGGATCTGGCTGATTGCCCTTAGCGGAGGCTCAGCCGTTGTCGCGGTGTTTGTCGAACAAGGCATGGATCGCCGGATTGCGGGCAGCGTCATACTGGCACTGGCTTTGCTGAAATCGCGCACCATCCTGTCGCGCTATCTGGGCCTGTCCGAGGCCCCGTCGTGGCGGCGTGGCTTTAACATGGTGCTGACGTTTTACTGCGTCGTGCTGCTCGGGCTTTATCTGATTGGTGGATCGGTTAGCTAAAGGCAGCGGCAAGGCTTTCAGGTAAATCGAATTCCCGCAAAACCCGCATGCGTCCTTCATCCGACATTTTTGACGCTGTCTTTTCGACAATTCGCTGCACTTTTTCAGGTGTGTGTTTGGCCGCAAATGGCGCGAAGTACCAGATAATGAAGGTGAAACAAATCACATCTTCCAGAGCCTGCACCAGCGCATCGCGTTTGATACCTTGTTTGCGCAGCATCTTGGTGGCCTGATCGATATCGCTTTCTGCATAACCGTGATCGGCCATGATCCCGGCGACACACGCCGCATGATGCGCGGCCAGATCACGGCGCCATGTCAGATATCCGGTGCGCCCTTCGGGATAGTCGGCGCGCTTTAGAATCCAGCGCTCAATATGTTGACCACGTGCCGCAATCTGCAACACGTCGGCCGCATCTGGAAACAGCCGGTCACATTGTTGGCTCATCCGCTGACCATAGAGCAAGGCTTCGGGCTGGCCTTCATCCTGACGGGGATCGCCGGCATTAACCGCGTCAATTGCGGCCAGAGTTTGGGCAAGTTGTTGTTTCATGATGTGATCTTAGCCGTCGTCTTCGACGTAGGCGTGCAAGGCGTTGATATCTTTGATCTGGGCGTGGTTCTTTTCAATCGTGACACCGATCTGCTTCAATCGGGAAAAGGCGCGGCTCAGGCTTTCGGGCTTCATGCCCAGTTTGCCGGCGATCAGCACTTTGTCATATGGCATGGTGACCGTGCATCCGCCGCTCTCGCTGTTGCTCAGAGCCAGCAAAAACTCGGCCACGCGCTGTGCGCCGGTCTGGGCTTTGAGTTGCTCTAGCTGAGACACCAGCGAATGCAGATGGTTAAAGGTCGAAGACAGGATCGACAGCCCGACTTCGGCATCCCTCTTAATCAGATCAATCAACACACTGGAAGGAATGTGCATGACCTCACTCTGGGTCGCAGATTCGCCAGAGACCGGGTAGGGCATGTTGCGCAAGGCCACCGCTTCGCCAAAGCTTTCGCCGCGCGTAAACACACTCACCACCGCTTCGCTGCCATTGGGGGTCATGCGATACAGTTTGACCCAACCATCCAGAACAATATGGATGGCCGTTGCGGCTTCGTCCTGTAAAAACAGGGTTTCACCGCGTTCATAGTGCCGCCAGATTGCCTTGGACAACAGCACTTCCACATGCTGTTCCGGCAGTGACCGCATCAACAACGAATTGCGTGCGATGGTCTTGTGTATCTCGTGTGGCAAGCGATTGTCCCTCGCACAATGTCCGCAGGATCATGGGTGATTCCGGCGTTTATGTAGCATTTCCCAGATCAGAGTCCTATCCGACAGCCGCCCGAGGGTCCATGCCCGACGTGCAAACCCCTGAAAACCTGTGTCTCAGATGCGAATGAATTGCAGTCACTTGACTGAGATCAAGGAAAGGGGATAGTCAGCCGTTAATATCCAAGTAAATTAGTCGGAATTAATTCGGCGAACCTTCGGAGACCCGTCATGGTGACGAAATTGAAAGATCTTGAAATAGGAGATCGCGCGACTGTTGCGGGTTTTTGTGGCGGGTCCGGGGCGTACCGACGTAAGCTTTTATCGATGGGATTGACCCTTGGCACCGAGTTCAGCATCAGCCGTCTGGCGCCTTTGGGTGATCCGGTGGAAATTCGGGTTCGCGGTTACAATCTGAGCCTGCGCAAACACGAAGCCGAAGCCATCGATGTGAGGCGCGTCGGCAGATGACCCATCTGACAGTTGCAATTGCGGGCAACCCCAATTGCGGAAAGACCACCCTGTTCAACGCGTTGACCGGGCGCCACCAGCAGGTTGGCAACTGGCCCGGTGTGACGGTTGAGAAAAAAATTGGCGAGGTATCGCACAACGGCGTTCTGATTGATCTGGTAGATTTGCCGGGTGTCTATTCTCTGAGCGTTGCGGGCGGGGCCGGATCGGTGGACGAGCGGTTGGCGCGCGACTACATCCTGTCCGAAAAACCCGACCTCGTGGTCAACGTCATCGACGCCTCCAATCTTGAGCGTAATCTCTATCTTACCATTCAGCTATTGGAAATGGGCACACCCCTGATTGTGGCGCTGAACATGATGGACGTGGCCAAGGCGCGCCAAATCCACATTGATATTGATGTCTTGTCAGCGCAATTGGGATGCCCTGTCGTGACCCTGATTGCGGCAGAAGATAAAGGGGTGGGTGATCTCAAAGACCACATCCTGCGCGATGCCGCAGCCGGTATTGCCCCCGGCGCGGGCGCATATTTTGCACCGGAGCTGGAAGCGGCAGTCAAGCGTCTGGAAGCTTCAGTGGCGCAATCGATTGAATTTGGCGACCCGCGCTGGCTGGCGATCAAACACCTCGAAGGGGATGAGCTTTGTCCCGCCATGACCGACCCCGAAGTGGCCCGCGTCGCAAAGCAAGAGCGTGCAACGTTGGAGCAGACCACTGGAATGGACGCAGACACGTTGATTGCTTGCGGACGATATGACCGTGTGGCCGAATTGGTCGGAACAGTGCAAACCCGTCAAAGTGAGTTGGGACAGTCGATGTCCGACCGGATTGACCACCTGATCCTAAACCGGGCTCTGGGGCTGCCGATCTTCTTTCTCGTGATGTATCTAATGTTCATGTTTACCATCAACATTGGCGGCGCATTTATTGATTTCTTTGATATATTTGCCGGAACGATCTTTGTTGACGGTATCGGTGCCGCACTGTCGGGCATCGGGGCTCCGGGCTGGGTTACTACCATTCTGGCGGATGGCATAGGCGGAGGCATCCAAACCGTCGCGACCTTTATTCCCATCGTGTTTTGTCTGTTTCTGGTCTTATCGATCCTCGAAGATTCCGGGTATATGGCGCGCGCTGCCTTTGTGATGGACCGCTTCATGCGCATGATCGGACTGCCCGGCAAAAGCTTTGTGCCCTTGCTGGTGGCCTTTGGTTGCAACGTGCCCGCGATTATGGCCACGCGCACGCTCGACAGCCAACGTGACCGAACCCTGACCGTTATGATGGCACCCTTCATGTCTTGCGGTGCGCGCCTTCCGGTCTATGCGCTGTTTGCAGCGGCATTTTTCCCGGTAGGCGGACAGAACCTTGTGTTTGGTCTGTATCTCTTGGGGCTCTTGGCCGCAGTGATGACCGGCCTGATGCTCAAAGTGACGATCCTCAAAGGCAAACCGGAACCTTTTGTGATGGAGCTGCCGCCATATCATATGCCAACGGTGCGCGGACTGTTCACGCGTACTTGGCACCGTTTGCGTGATTTTCTGACCGAGGCGGGGCAGGTTATCGTGGTTATGGTGGCCGTTCTGGCCTTCCTCAACAGCTGGGGCACCGATGGCAGCTTTGGCAATGAAGACAGCGAAAACTCGGTACTGGCCGAGATCGGTCGGGGGCTGACCCCGATTTTTGCGCCCACAGGCATTGATGAAGACAACTGGCCCGCGACCGTCGGCATCTTCACGGGTATTCTGGCGAAAGAGGCTGTGGTGGGCACATTGAACACGCTTTATGCTGTGCCAGACGATGGCACTGGCGAGCCGTTTTCCATCATCGCCGGTATCGGGGATGCGGTGTCAACGATTGGCCCGAACCTGCGCGATGCTATTGGCATGGCCAATGACCCCCTCGGATTGAGCATCGGGGACGTCAGTTCCATTGACGCTGCCGCCGCAGAACAAGAGGTTTCGCACAACACCTTTGGCAATATGGTCGAGAAGTTTGACGGCAAGATCGGCGCGTTCGCCTATCTGCTGATGATCCTGCTCTATATGCCCTGTGTTGCCGCGATTGGTGCGATCTGGCGCGAAACCGGGTGGAAATGGGCCTTGTTTGCCAGCAGTTGGACCATGGGGCTGGCTTACGGTGCGTCCGTTCTGTTTTATCAGTCAGCCACTTTTGCTCGCCATCCCACCAGCTCGGCCTGGTGGATTGCCGGAGTTTTAGGCACGCTTCTACTGGTATTCCTGACCCTTTGGCGCATGGGCAAACGCCAACCGTCTGATCCTTCAGGCATGGCCGAGGCTGGCTGATCATGGCATTGTTATTGCAAGTCAAATCCTATGTAGAAGAACGCCGTTCGGTTAGCCTTACGGATATTGCCAACCGGTTCAATGCCTCGCCCGAGGCTTTGCGCGGCATGCTTGATCACTGGATCCGCAAAGGTGTGATCCGTCGTCAGGATTTTGGCGACAATTGTGGTGGCTGCAAACCTTCCGGCGGCTGCGGCACATGCGCGGCGTCTGCGGTGTTTGAATTCTACGACTGGGTTGGGTGATCTCAGGCTTTGCGCATCGCGGCCTGACACCATCCGACGATCTGATCTTTGTCTGCCGGCAGCACTTCGGCCATGCCTGCAGTGAAGTCTTCAAAGGCCGCTCGTGTACTCGGTGTGACACCCACCAATACTGGCACGTCGCGTTCCAACGCGGTGGCGATGGCGTCACGGAACCCGTGACCGTCCGCTTCTTGGGGGCCGAATTTGTTCAACACAAACAATCCGGTATCCTCAGAAGCGCTCTTCTCAACCGCGGCCACAGCCTCAACAATTGCGGTCGGATTCAACCGGCACCCCTCTGACCCATCGCCCAGCGTCTGGGTGATCTTGATGGTGTCTTCTCCGGGCAGAACCTGCACACTCATGTCACAGTGATGGCTGCCTTCGGGTTGCACTTCATCCAGCACCTTGATGATGCCAGACAGCTGCGCGCCGCCTGCCATCAAAGCCGCTGCAGATTCCGAGATCAGCCGATCTGTTTCACCACGCCCCTCTGCGCTCACGATACCGATTTTCATATCTCGTCTCCTTACTTTTAAGCAGCCTTGCCAGACCAATCCGCTCCGCGTGCACCCGTCAAGAACCCGTCCGACAGGCGCATACCGCCTGAAACCCGAACCAATTCCGTTGACAGTGTATCCGCGTCGATCACGCCGTCCAACCGTTGACGATACTGCACACAGGTTTCCACGAACCCTTTGGATTGCGGCGACAATCGCAGAGACGACACCCCGGCCTCACTTAATGCCTCAACCTGATGGGCCATGCTGGCACAGCTGTCCGACAGGGTTTGCACCCCGTTCATCGACAAAAATGGTGTGCCGTCGCTGGTGTCCACCTCAAGCCCATCCGGGTCGTCCTCGCAGGCGAACAGGCAATTGTCCTTCATCCGACCATGCATGCGCGCGTGATAACAGCGCCCTGAAATGGCCAATGGAATGCGTCCGTGGCCCCAGACCTCAATCGCGATCCCGGCGTCCGTCGCGGCTTGGCACAAGGCTTCTACTGACGACAATGGCAATTCCGGGGGCAGGCAAATCCGCGTCGCACCACGTTTGGCCAGCCAGCCCAGGGTGCCTTCATTGTAGACATTGACCAGGGGTCCAACGCTGAACTTTGCGCCTTCTGGCAGATGCGCCAAGGCTGTGAGGTCATTGATTTCAACCTCAACGCCAATCTCAGCGAGTGCTGCTGTGGCTTTCAATTCGCGTTTGAGGGTGACCAAGGCCAGTGACGTCAAAACAACCTCTTTGCCTGCGGCCATCAAGGTTTCGATCGCTGGCAGGATAGCGTCCTGATAAAACGGCAGGCGTTTTGAACAGACCAATTCGCCCAGAACCACACGGGAAACCGGTGCGTTGGCCAGATCATCATAAAGCGCGCTCCAGTCTTCGGCTTTCCAGAAAAACTGATTGGGGCCGACGGTCAGCTGCATGTTTGCAAGGGTCATGCGGGTCACCTCCATGTTTTCTTATAGGCACCGGTGGTCACGGCCTGGCCTTCGGACAGGCGGGCCATCATGCCTTCGGGCAACGGGCGCCCTGCATCAACGGCCTCCACCGCCGCGCGGAAATTTTTCACCACCTGCGCCACGTAAGAGCGCGACCGTTGCCGGCCCTCGATCTTGAGAGCGGTGACACCGGCCTTGGCCAGTTGAGGGATCAACTGTTCGGCATTCAGGCTGACCGGGTCTTCAAATAAATGCCCGCTTTTGTCGCCCGCATTGAAACAGCCCTTGCAAAGGGTCGGGTAGGGGGCCGGTTCACCTTCGCCCACCGAGTGGATCGTGTATCCGCCCAATTTGGCCGACAGCGCACCGCCGTCTTCGATGTATTCCACATGACTCGCAGGAGAGCACACGCCGTTCATGTTGGGCGAAAGCCCTGTGGCATAGGACGACAACGAACACCGCCCCTCGGCCATGACACACAGGCCGCCGAACACAAAGACTTCCGTCTCGATGTCGGTTTCCTTGTTGATGGCTGTGATCTCTTGCACCGAAAGCACGCGTGGCAGGACCACACGTTTAATACCAAACTCTGCGCCATAGAAATTGATGACTTCTGCGTTTGCGGCAGCGGCCTGCACCGACAGGTGGCGTCGCAGATTGGGATGATTGTTGGCCGCATAAGCCAAGAGCCCCATATCAGCGAGGATCACAGCGTCAGCACCCGCGGTTTCGGCGTCTGAGACAGCCGCGTGCCACAGGTTTTCTGATCCGGCGCGCGGAAAAGTGTTGATGGCGATCAGAACTTTGGAACCCCGTGCGTGGGCAAAGGCGATGCCCTCGGCCATTTCTTCACGGCTAAAGTTCAGTCCGGGAAAGTTGCGGGCGTTGGTTTCATCTGCAAAGCCGCAATAAATCGTGTGCGCGCCTGCCTTAACAGCGGCGCGCAAGGCGGCGGGGGTGCCTGCAGGGCAGACGATTTCCATTACCACAAAAGATCCTCCTCGTGGCGGGTCAGTGCGACGCCAGTACGCCGTTCAGCAAGTTCAATCAGCTTGTGCAACGGGCGCGCAAAGGGCCCCGACAGGTTTTCGATTTCGGTGGCGATGTCCAGTTCGGCGTCATCCACTGCATTGCGCAACGCAAGTGCCGCCGCAGTGTCGCCTTCGATCACCAGATCACGCGAGAAAAACAACGCATCGCCGTCATAGGCTCCATGAACAAGGCCGATCAGCGCTGCCAATGGTCCGGCAATGCGAGCGTCGGCCTGAGGTGGGCTACGATACAGCGTGATTTTTGGGCGCCCTTGCATTGGCTCAAGGCACAAGGTGACAGGCAGGTCGGTCGGGTCCAGCAAAAACCGCGCATCCGCGTGCTCACCCAGACGGCGAAACATTGAGGCGTGACGGGTGGCCATATTGCGGGTCAACCGCGTCAATGCCAGCGACACAGGTGCCAGCGGCATGAACCGCAAGGCGCGTGCCAATGGCGACGGGAATCGCGGGATCGGGGCTTCTGAGAAATGATCCAATCGGGGACTCGTGTTCTAGTGGGGCGCTGTTCCTCGGGCTGTTCTAAACGCCGGTGCCTGCAATCAACTTGACCATCGTCAAGCTAGGACGGGTGTCCGTCTGCTAATTCCCCCAAGAAACCAGTTGCTGAGGCCGCTCCATGCGCGAAATGCCTGTCTTCCCCGATCTCAGGGGCTTTTTGTCGTGGTGCGAGGCGCGGGATGACTATGCGTCAATCGCAGAACCCGTGGCTTTGGAGCATGCCATGACCGCGGTGCATCGCGCCGTCTTAGAGCGCGGTGGGCCGGTGCTGCGGTTTGATCACCCTTTGTCGGGGGGGCAAAATGTTGACATGCCAGTTGTCACCAACCTGTTTGGCACCACCGAACGGGTCGCTGCGGGGCTGGGTGTCACGCTGGATCGTTTGGACGAACTAGGTGCATTCCTTGCCTCTTTGCGCGCGCCAGAACCACCTGAAGGGGCGCGTGATGCGCTGTCACGCTGGCCGATGCTCAAGGCCGCATTGGCAACCCGACCCAAGGTGATGAAACGCGCGCCCGTTCAAGCCGAGGTTTTCAAAGACGACGATGTCGATTTGGGGCGTATTCCGGTGCAAACCCATTGGCCGGATGATGCGGGGCCTCTGGTCACATGGCCGGTGGTGCTGACGCGCCCTCATGGCGGCGAAGCAAACGAAGTTAATCGTTACAATGCAGGCGTTTATCGCGCACAGGTGATCGATCGCGACAAGTTGATTATGCGTTGGTTGCAGCATCGTGGTGGGGCTGCTCATATGCGGAGCTGGCACACCAAGGGCGAAGCCATGCCTGTGGCCGTTGTTCTGGGGGCGGATCCAGCCACATTGCTGTCTGCGGCCCTGCCTTTGCCGGAAACCGTGTCGGAACTCACTTTTGCAGGTGCTCTTGCTGGCAAACGCCCCCGTGTGGTGCCTGCCAAAACCATCCCTATGATGGTGCCCGCCAACGCCGAGATTGTCATCGAAGGTTGGGTGCATCCAGATGACCTCGCTCCTGAAGGCCCCTTTGGCGATCACACCGGATACTACAACGCAGCCGAGCCCTTTCCGGTGATGCAGGTCACCGCCATTACCCATCGCAAAGACCCTTTGTATCTATCGACCTTCACTGGCCGCCCCCCGGATGAACCTGCGATTATCGGCGAAGTGTTTAACCGTTTCAGCCTGCCGGTGATCCGTGCGCAAATCCCGGAAATTCGTGATCTGTGGTTGCCGCCTGCCGCCTGTAGCTATCGCATGGCGGTGATTTCCATCGACAAACGCTATCCGGGTCAGGCACGACGGGTCATGATGGGGTTATGGGGAATGCTGCCGCAATTCAGTTATACAAAGATGATTGTGGTGGTGGACGATGACATTGATCCACGCAACTGGGATGACATTGCCTGGGCATTGGCCACCCGGATGGACCCGTCGCGTGATGTGATGACGCTTGAACGCACGCCAATGGATTATCTCGACTTTGCTTCGCCAGAACCGGGGCTTGCGGGCAAGATCGGCATTGATGCCACCAACAAAATCGGCTCGGAAACAACGCGAGATTGGGGAGACGTCATGCACACTGCCGCAAAGGATGCCAAGTTTGCCGAAGATCTACTGGCCCGTTGTTTGCCCGAGGTGATGTCATGATCGCGCGCGTGATCCTTGGGGTGGCGGGCGCCTCTGGCGCGGCGCTGGGCCTGTCGGTCGCCCGGCAGCTGTCAGAAATTGACGTCGAGATTGATCTGGTGACCAGCCCTGCGGCGGAACGCACCCTGACCGAAGAATGCGGAGCAGAGGCGCTGGCGCAACTTCAAGGTCTTGCCACCCGAGTTCAGGATTGCCGCGATATTGGTGCAGAAATCGCCTCTGGCTCTGTGCCTGTCGCGGGCATGATCGTGGCGCCTTGTTCCATGCGCAGCCTGTCGGCAATCGCCCACGGTATGGATGACAATTTGCTGACACGCGCGGCAGGTGTACAGCTCAAAGAACGTCGCCCATTGGTGCTCGTGACCCGAGAATCACCTTTGACACTCGCGCATCTTCGCAACATGACCTCTGTAACCGAAATGGGCGGGGTCATATTGCCCCCGGTGCCCGCGTTTTATCTCAAGCCGAAATCGGTCGAAGATATTGTCACCCAGATTGCCGCAAGGGCCGTTGATATGCTGCGCCTCGGAGCGCCTGTGGCCAGGGGATGGAAGCCAGAATTGGATCAGAAACTTTCTTAATATGTTCAGATAGTTGTGCCTGAAATCGGAAAATTTCCTGCTTCAACGTTGATTAAAGTCAAGTCGCTAACAGCGAATCCTCAATACACCTTTTGGCATACCGCAACTTCGGAGTCGCGTATGTCTGCCTTTCGGACATCAAATCCTGATCGCCTCAACACCGCGCTCGCGCGTGGTGCCTGTGTGCGGAAAATTTCGGGTTTGGTGGCTATCGTGTTCCTGATGCTGCAACTGCTGGCGCCGTCCCTTGCCAGTGCAGCAAAAGGGGATTGGATAGAAATCTGTTCGGAATATGGAATTGTTCTGCAACAGGTTGATCTGTCCGAAGGGGAACGCTCCCCAGGCCCACAGCATACCGACTGCGAAGATTGCACTTTTTGCGCCTTTGCGGCGCCAATGAGCCCACCCATCGGATCGGAATTCGAGCTGTCCTCGGCTTATGCCGGACAGACGACCCGGTGGGTGGAGCCCGTTGACGCACAGGCGCAGAGATATCAATGGCCCGAAAGCCGGGGACCCCCAGTCCGGACCCAACAAAAAAATGCGGAGCGCAATTCCCGCGCGTCCCAAGCGTCACCCTATCAAAAAGGAGGTGCGCTGTGGACGTAAAGCGCGCAATCTTCTCTTGGCTTAGTGCAGTAGCTTTCATTCTTGCGGCGTTTGTCGCCGATGAAGCGCATGCAGACAGCCTCGCGAGCTTTCTATCCGATTTAGAGCCTTCCGAACTGGCCCCCGGCGCAGATGCGTTTGGTCCAATTCGTGAAGACGTCAAAGTGGCCCCGGTCTTGAAGGCCGGCGAAACGATTGCCTGGGCGTTTCTGACCTCAGACTTTGTTGGCACCACCGGCTATTCGGGCAAACCAATCCATGTGGTTGCCGCGATTGATGCTGATGCGGTGCTGACCGGCGTGAAGCTGGTCAAACACTCCGAACCGATTGTTCTGATCGGTATTCCCAACTCGAAAATGGTGGCCCTGACCGAAAGCTATGCTGGTCTGGACCTGAAAATCGAAGCCGCCACCGGCGGCGAAGGGCACGACCTTGATATTATCTCGGGCGCGACCGTGACCATCATGATCATCGACGACAGCCTTGTGCGAGGTGGCATCAAAGTGTCACGTGCTTTGGGTCTTGGCGATCTCTCTCCTGTTGAACTTGGTCCCAAGCGCGAACTGGATATGGCCCAAAACAGCGTGGAAAGTTGGGAAAAACTGTCCGGTGATGGCTCGGTCCGGCGCATGACGTTGGACGTAGGGCAGGTCAATCAGGCGTTTGCCGAAACCGGCGATGAGCGCGCTATTGCGCGGCCCGCCTCTGGTGAGCCCGGTGATACATTTATCGATATGCATATGGCGCTGGTATCTGTGCCTTCTATTGGTCGTTCGCTTTTGGGCGACGCTGAATATGCCAACCTTGAAAAATGGCTGGAAACCGGCGAACACGCCATTCTGGTGCTGGGGCGCGGCGACTACAGCTTTAAAGGCTCTGGGTATGTGCGGGGCGGTATCTTTGACCGTATCCAGCTGATCCAAGGCGACAACTCGGTCCGTTTCTTTGACAAGCAACAATTGCGTCTTGGTGAAGTGGCCGCTGGCGACAGCCCGTCTTTTGTTGAACTTGACCTCTTTAAAATTCCAGCTGACGCAGAATTTGACCCAGCACAGCCGTTCCGCCTGCAACTCTTGGTGCAACGCACCGTTGGGGCTTTGGATCGTGTCTTTCTGACCTGGGATCTGGGCTATAAACTGCCCGAGTATTACCTGATGCCCAAACAGGCCGTGTCTGTGGTGGATGATGCCACTGGCGAAGCAGCCGCAAAATCGGCACTTTGGAAGCGCATCTGGAACGACAAGACCTTTGAAATCGGTGTGCTGGGCGTGATGCTCTTGGTGCTGACCGGCGTGTTCTTCTTCCAGTTTCAGGCCACCAAGAATGCCCGCGTCTTCTATTGGTTCCGCATTGGCTACCTGACAATGTCGCTGTTCTTCCTCGGCTGGTACATGAATGCGCAGCTTTCTGTTGTGAACCTGATGGCGCTGGCCGCGAGCCTGAAAAGCGGCTTCAGCTGGGATGCTTTCCTGATGGACCCTCTGGTGTTCATCCAATGGTTCGCCATTGCTGCCGCCCTGTTGTTCTGGGGCCGTGGTGCATATTGCGGCTGGCTTTGCCCCTTTGGCGCGCTGCAGGAACTCACCAACAAGATTGCGCGTGCTTTCAAAGTACCGCAATGGGAACTGCCATGGGGCCTGCATGAGCGCCTCTGGCCCCTGAAATACATGATCTTCCTTGGCCTCTTTGGCCTGTCGATGGTGTCGATCCCGCTGGCTGAAACCTATGCCGAGATCGAGCCCTTCAAAACGGCGATCATTTTGAAATTCATGCGTGACTGGCCGTTTGTGGTCTTTGCACTGGTCCTCTTGCTTGCGGGCCTGTTCATCGAACGCTTCTATTGTCGCTACCTGTGTCCGCTGGGTGCGGCGCTGGCGATCCCGGCCCGAATTCGCATGTTTGACTGGCTGCGCCGCTACAAAGAATGCGGCAGCCCGTGCCAGACCTGTGCCAATGAATGTCCGGTACAGGCCATCCACCCAACCGGGGAAATTAACCCCAACGAATGTGTCAACTGTCTGCACTGCCAGGTGCTCTATCAGTCTGATGCGAAATGTCCGGTCGTTATCCGCCAACTTAAGCGGCGCGAGAAAACCGGCTCGGCGGAGATCAAAATCCCATCCGGGACTGCGCCGAAAAATCACCCGAATGCAAAAACTACCTAAGGCTTCTTGAAGGAGGAAACCATGACAGAAGAAACGAAAAAAGGCCTGTCCATGACCCGTCGCGGCATGATGGGCGCGACAGCCACAGGGGCCGTTCTGGCGTCTGCCGGTGTTGGTTCAACCATGCTTAGTGCGCGTGCAGCACAGGCGTCAGGCAATGGTAGCCTGGAGCCAGGTGAACTGGACGAATACTATGGCTTCTGGTCTTCGGGTCAGGCGGGCGAAATGCGTGTTCTGGGCGTTCCGTCCATGCGCGAACTGATGCGTGTGCCGGTGTTCAACCGCTGCTCGGCAACTGGTTGGGGTCAAACCAACGAGTCCAAAAAGATCATGACCGAAAACCTGCTGCCAGAAACCAAAGCTATGTTGGCGGCAAACGGTAAAGACAACTACGACAACGGTGACCTTCACCACCCACACATGTCTTTCACAGACGGCACCTACGACGGTCGCTTCTTGTTCATGAACGACAAGGCTAACACCCGTGTGGCACGTGTTCGTGTTGACGTGATGAAATGCGACAAGATGATCGAGATTCCGAACGCGCATGACATCCACGGCCTGCGTCCACAGAAGTTCCCACGCACAGGCTACGTCTTTGCCAACGGTGAGCACGAAGCACCACTGGTCAACGACGGCACAATTCTGGACGATCCAAGCCAGTACGTTAACATCTTCACCGCCATTGATGGCGACGAGATGGAAGTCGCGTGGCAGGTTATGGTGTCGGGCAACCTCGACAACACAGACTGTGACTACCAAGGCAAATACGCCTTCTCGACTTCGTACAACTCGGAAATGGGTATGAACCTGGCCGAGATGACCGAAAGCGAAATGGACCACGTTGTTGTGTTCAACCTGAAAGAAATCGAAGCCGGTGTGGCTGCTGGTGACTATCAGGAACTGAACGGTGTGAAAGTTCTGGACGGCCGTAAAGGTCAGAACAAAAACTACACACGCTATATCCCGATCCCGAACTCGCCACACGGCGTGAACGCGGCTCCTGATAAAAAGCACATCATGATTGCCGGTAAACTGTCTCCAACAGTTTCTGTGATCGACGTGGAAAAAGTGGATGCACTGTTTAGCGACAATGCAGACGAGCGTTCGGCCATCGTGGCAGAGCCTCAGCTGGGTCTTGGCCCGCTTCACACTGCGTTCGACAACAAGGGCAACGCCTACACCACATTGTTCCTCGACTCACAAGTTGTGAAGTGGGACATCGCAAAAGCTATTGAAGCTTATGCCGGTAAAGACGTTGATCCGATCCTGGACAAAGTGGACGTGCACTATCAGCCCGGTCACAACTCGACCTCGATGGGGGAAACAGCAGAAGCCGATGGTAAATGGCTGATTTCGATGAACAAGTTCTCGAAAGACCGTTTCCTGAACGTTGGTCCTCTGAAACCAGAGAACGAGCAGCTGATCGACATCTCGGGTGACAAAATGAAAGTGGTCCACGATGGCCCAACTTTCGCCGAACCACACGACTCGATCATCGTTCACGCCTCGAAGGTGAACCCTTCAGAAGTTTGGGACCGTAACGACCCAATGTGGGCCGACGCACGTGCACAAGCGGAAATCGATGGCATCGATATCGATGACTATCAGGACACCGTCATTCGTGATGGCAACAAAGTCCGCGTTTGGATGTCGAGCCAGGCACCGAACTTTGCGTTGGAATCTTTCAGCGTAAAACAAGGTGATGAGGTCACTGTTTATGTCACCAACCTGGATGACATCGACGACCTGACACACGGCTTCTGTATGGCCAACTATGGCGTTGCCATGGAAATTGGTCCGCAGGCGACTGCGTCGGTAACCTTTGTTGCTGAGCGTGCTGGTGTACACTGGTTCTATTGTCAGTGGTTCTGCCACGCGCTGCACATGGAAATGCGCGGCCGTATGTTCGTTGAGCCACGGTAGGAATTGAAAACATGAAATGGTCCTTGTCACTTTTGGGAATTCTGTTTGCTGGCGCGGTTGCGGCGGCAGATTGGGACGTGCCCAACAGGGCAGGGGCCATTTCCGAAACACTGGCTCAGGCGGCGGATGGAGACACCCTTCGCCTGAGCCCCGGCACCTACGCCGAAAACGTTGTTCTTGACCGTCCGATGACTTTGGATGGTCAGGGTCACGCGACGATTGACGGTCAGGAATCCGGCAGCGTTATTACTGTGACCGGCCCCGATGTGACCGTGATGGGATTGACCGTGATTGGCTCAGGCTCGTCTCATGACACCATCGACAGCGGCATCCAGCTGACCAAGACGGCGACTGCGCCGCAAATTCTGAACAATGTGGTTCTGGGCAACCTCTATGGCATCGACATCCACGGCGCGCGCGACGCGCTGGTGTCTGGTAACCGTATCGAAGGCCGCCTTGACCGCCACGTAAACCGCCGTGGCAACGGCGTCTACGTCTGGAACGCACCCGGCGCGATTGTGGAAAACAACGACATCCGCTTTGGCCGCGATGGAATCTTTGTGAACTCCAGCCGTGAAAACACTTTCCGTGACAACCTGTTTCGCGAGTTGCGCTTTGCGGTGCACTACATGTACGCCGACGACAGCGAAGTGTCTGGCAACGTGTCGATCGGCAATGACCTTGGCTATGCGGTGATGTTTTCCACCAATGTGCGCGTGGTCGACAACGTCTCGATCAATGACCGCGAACATGGCATTGCGCTGAATTACACCAATAAGGGCGAGATCAGCGGCAACTATGTGCGTTCCGCCAAAGAGAAATGCTCGTTTCTGTATAACTCCCACAAGAACCTGTTTGAAAACAACTGGTTCGAAGGATGCAGCATTGGCATCCACTTCACTGCGGGCAGTAAGAATAACAAAATCCTCGGCAATGCCTTTATCGGCAATCGCACGCAGGTGAAATTTGTCTCCTCCAACTGGCATGAATGGTCCGAAGGTGGCCGTGGTAACTATTGGAGCGACAACGCCGCTTATGACGTAAATGGTGATGGGATTGCAGATGCGCCCTATCGCCCGAATGACAGCATGGATCACGTGCTGTGGACTCAGCCTTCGGCAAAACTATTGCTCGGTTCACCCGCCGTGCAGCTGGTGCGCTGGTCCCAATCTGCCTTTCCGGCCTTGTTGCCGGGTGGCGTGATCGACAGTCACCCCCTGATGAAGCCCACCAAACCAAAGGTGAGCGAGAAGGTTCCCCATGACGGATAATATCCTCAAAATCGAAGGCCTGTGTAAGGACCGCGGCAAGACCCGCGTTCTGCACGACGTCTCGCTGACCGTTTCCCCGGGCGAGCGCGTAGCACTGCTGGGCCACAACGGGGCTGGAAAATCCACACTGATCAAGGCCGTGCTTGGCCTGATCCCAATAGAAGGCGGTAGCATTTCCGTGGCCAGTCACAGGCCCGGCAAGGGCGCTGCCCGTTCGGCCACAGCGTTTCTGCCCGAAGCCGTCAGCTTTCACCCGGCCCTGACTGGCCGAGAACAGCTCAGCCTTTTTGCCCGCCTGTCCGGCGAACGCGCCGACGTGCCGGGATTACTGGAACGCGTCGGTCTTGCCGATGCTTTAGATCGCCGTATTGGCACTTATTCCAAGGGTATGCGCCAACGTCTTGGATTGGCTCAGGTTTTGCTCGGGCACCCGAAAGTGGCGCTGCTTGATGAACCGACCAGTGGTCTTGACCCAATCTCACGACAGGATCTGTACGCGATTATCGACGAACTGGCAGCCGGCGGTTGCGCCGTGCTGATCGCCAGTCACGCACTCACGGAAGTCGAAGCGCGTACAGATCGCATTGCCATCATGTCCAAAGGCCATCTGGTGGCCAATGACACGCTGACAGGCCTGAGCGCCAAGGCTGGCCTGAAAACCCGCCTGCGTGTACGTGCGGCGCAAGACGCTGACGCCATTGCCGCCCAGATCGGTGGATCGCGCATTAATGGCGCTTCGGTGGAAATCCTATGCACGCCGGATCAAAAAATGATCGAACTACGTCGCATCGCGGCGATGGGCGATGCAGTGGCTGATGTCGACATCACACCGCCTCGCCTTGAAGACCTCTATCGCCATTACGCGCGGGAGGAGCTGAAATGATCCGTTTCCTCGCAATCGCACGCGCCGAAATGCGCATCCTGCAACGCAACCGCTGGCTGTTGATGGCCACTGTCATCATGGTGCTGTTCGCCCTTGCCCTGACCTTCGCAGGCAGCGCCCCCACCGGATCGCTCGGTGTCGATATGCTGACGGTTTCTGTGGCTTCCATGACCACGCTGTCCGTCTATCTCGCGCCCCTCCTGGCGTTGATGATCTCTTTTGACGCCGTGGCCGGGGAAACCGACCGGGGCAGCCTTGGCCTTCTCTTGTCGTACCCTGCAGGGCGCGGTGAGGTCCTGTTGGGCAAATTCGCCGCCCATCTGGCGGCTTTGGCCTTTGCCATGCTGATCGGATTTGGCTCGGCTGGGGCAGTTGCCGCATGGTTTGGCGGCGCAGGCGCTGAGAGCCTGATCGCCCTTGGTCGCCTGATTGCCACCTCGATCATTCTTGGCGCGGTTTTCCTGACGCTGGGCTATCTTGTGTCCTCACTGGCCAGCAGCGCCACCGCCGCCGCCGGGATGAGCGCAGGTCTCTGGCTGATCTTTGTGGTGCTTTACGATCTGGGCCTGCTTGGCGCTGTGGTTGTTGACGAAGGCGGCGTGTTTACCCGCCAGATTTTCCCATGGGTCATGGTGGCCAATCCGGCTGATGCCTTCCGTCTGTGGAATGTCGCTGCCTCGGATGGTGTTGCACTGACCAGCGGTATGACCGGCGTGGCACAGGCATTGCCTGCATGGGCCGCACCGTTGTCACTTCTGCTCTGGCCGTTCCTTGGGTTCGCCGCCGCGCGCGCAGCCTTCCGGAGGGTCGAGCCATGAGACCGCTCCTGATCGTCGCCTTGGCGTTCGGTCTGGCCGCCTGCAAAGAAGACAGCGCCAAGGCGCCACCACCTCCGGTGGAGCTGACAGAAAGCGCGCTCAGCTTTTTCTGCCAGATGGACATTGCCGATCACGGTGGCCCTAAGGGTCAAATTCATCTTGAAGGCTTTCCGCAACCTTTGTTTTTTGCCCAAGTGCGTGATCTGGTGGCCTATCTCAAAAGCCCCGAGCGTGACGCCCGGATAACCGCCGTCTACGTCAGCGATATGGGGGTGGCCGAAACATGGGAACTGCCGGGCAAATCCAACTGGATCATTGCCGATGCTGCCTTGTTCGTCGTCGGGGCTCCGGTGGCCGGTGGCATGGGCGCGCCTGAAATCGTGCCCTTTGCCAAAGCGGCGGATGCCGACGGGTTTATCGCACAATACGGTGGGCAATCGATGCCCCTACAAGACATTCCGGACGAGGCCGCGCTGGGCGCTGTCGACTTCGCGCAGAAACTGGAGACACCTTCATGAGTGACCTGAGCCGCCGCCGTTTTCTGACCATCGCCGCCGCAAGCGCTGCGCTGCCAGCCATGGCTGCAACACCAACTGTTGCCCATTGGAACGGTCGCGCCATGGGGGCACGTGTCTCCATGAAGCTGGCCGGAATTGATGCCACTACGGCGGCACAGATCTTTACTGCGGTCGAGCAGGAACTCATGCGTCTCGAAGGCATTTTCAGCCTTTATCGTACCGATTCCGAGGTGACCCGACTGAACCTCAATGGTGCTCTGCGCAACCCGTCACACGAACTGTTGCAAGTGTTGAGCCTCTGCGATCGCCTGAACCGCGCCAGCAACGGTGCCTTTGACCCCACAATTCAGCCGCTATGGCTTGCGGTTGCCCAAGGTCACAGTGCCGCCGCCATCGAACAGGCGCGCGCACTTGTTGACTGGACTGCGCTGCGGTTCGATGCCTCTGAGGTTCGCTTTGACGGGGCAGGGCGTGGGCTCACTCTTAATGGCGTGGCGCAAGGGTTTGTGACTGACAAAATCGCATCACTGCTCAAGTCACATGGCCTGCGCGACGTGCTGGTCGATATGGGCGAAATTGCCGCTTTGGGCCACGATACGGATGGCAGCAATTGGTCCGCTGGAGTTGAGGATACCGATGGAACGGTTGTTCACCGTCTTGAGCTGAGTGATCGCGCCTTGGCCACCTCGGCGCCAATGGGCACACGCATCGGCGCAGATTCCGGCCAAGGACACATCTTTGCGGCCTCGCCAACGCAGGCGCCACTGCGGCGCGTCGTGTCGGTTTCCGCTTCAAACGCTGCTTTGGCGGACGGGCTTTCGACGACCTTGTGTATGTTTGCGATGGAAGACGCGCGGATCATGATTGAGAGCTTCCCTGGCGCACAACTGGAATTCTCTGCCTAGCTTTCACAGGCTAAAGTCTCATTGAAAAGGGTCGCCAAATATTGGCGACCCTTTTCGCGTTGTGACTGCGTGAATTTTTCAGGACTTAATTTGATCCAATTATTCAATCGATTAGCGGCACACCCCAACGCGAATTGCACGTGCAACGGTCCGGGATTGACAGAATCGTCAGTTCCACTCTAGCTTTGACTGGTCAATCAGTCAGTTTTGAGTTTTCTCATGGCACCCGCAAAATCAACCCGCGTAGAAAAACCCGGCGAAAGCCGGTTTGATGCCATTCTGGATGCGGCGGAAAAGATTTTTGCGACCTCAGGCTATGATGGGGCTTCGATGCGAGAAATCTCGGTGCAGGCCGGTGTGGCTCAAGGATTAATCCACTATCATTTCAAAAACAAAGCGCAGCTTTTTGAATCCATGGTCGCCCGTCGCAGTAGTCAGATCAATGATGCTCGCGCGATTGCTGTCGACGTTTTGCTGGCCCGCGATGTCGAAACCAAACTCGAAGAACTGGTCGAGTCATTGTTCCGCCCGGCGCTCGAAGTGGGTCGTGATGCCGAGAGCGATTCAGGGCCTTATGCCCGCATTCTGGCGTCGGTGGCCAATTCGGCAGATGGACGGGATCAGGCTTTGGCAGCAAAATACTATGACCCGATTGCGCATACCTACATTGACGCCCTGCAAAAAGTGCAACCCAACCTCAGCCATGCGGATGCCGTCTGGGCTTATATGTTCGCGATCGGGGTTGGGGTTTCGATGATGGCCCAGACCGGACGGACCAATCGTTTGTCTGACGGCGCCTGTGATGACGGAAATATCGAAGCGATTCTGGGGCGGATTGTGCCCTTTGTCTGCGGAGGAATACGTGCGCTGACCTGAGGAGGGGGCGTGCATCAATTCAAACATTTGGGAGGAAAAGATGAAGCATATTTTTAAAAAGGGTCTGATGGTGGCTGCGGTCGCTACGGCAGGTCTCACGGCTGCGCCAATGGCGTTTGCCGAGACGATGAATGTCACTGTGGTTGCAGGGCACCCGCCGGTTTTTCGCTGGGTCAAACACACCAGCCAGACCTTCATTCCGGCGGTGAATGCCGCCCTTGAAGGAACAGGTCACACGATCAACTGGTCCGAACAATATGGCGGGTCGCTGGCCAAAGTGGGCGAGGAACTGGAAGCTGTCGAAGAAGGTTTGGCCGAAATTGGTCTGGTGTCCTCTCTGTTCGATCCAGCCAAGCTGGCCCCACAAAACGTGACCTATTTCACGCCGTTCGTCGTCTCGGATTCGACATTGGTTGGCGAATGGATGGACAAACTGCAGGCCAGCAATGCGGATATGCAGGCGGCCTGGGATGCGAACGGGTTGGTCTATCTGGGCGGTGCCATCGGCATTGATGACTACTTGCTGATGACAAATTTCCCGATCACCTCGATTGCGGACCTTGACGGTCATAAAATTGGCGCTCCGGGTCCTGCGGTCAACTGGCTGAAAGGCACAGGCGCGGTTGGCGTGTCGGGCAATCTCACCACCTACTACAACGAGATCAAGACCGGCGTGTATGACGGTGTGATCGTCTTTGCCAGCGCGGCACTGCCCGGCAAATTGCACGAGGTGGCCCCTTACATCACCAAGGTTGGCTTTGGCGCGCAGTATGCGGGCGGAATTGCAGTGAATAAGGACTGGTTTGAAGGCCTTGATCCTGTGGTTCAGCAGGCCTTGCGCGACGCAGCAGAAGCCGACCGGGTCGCCTATCATGCTGATCTGGACGCCTCTGTGACCAAGTTCCTGGGCATCATGGAATCGCAAGGCGCGACCGTGACCGAAGTCGATGACGCATTCCGCAAGGAATGGGCCGACGGCATGGACAACGTTGCCAAGCTTTGGGTTGAAAAACTGAATGCGGCGGGCGTCGACGGCAATGCCGTTCTGGTGGACTACATGGACACCATGCGCGCGGCCGGTGCCACACCGGTGCGTGACTGGGACAAAGAGTAAACCCTCCACGTCCTAAGTAAGAACTGCGTCTGCCGAACCTCTTTGGCGGGCGCAACCTCCCCCTTTTCACCACCCTTTTCCTGAACTGGAACGGTTATGACTGACTTGTCGCCCGAATTGCGCCCGGATGAGGCCGGCCCGGCGTGGTTTCGTCAGCTGCGCCGTGGTGTGGACGGCGTGACCGTGGCCCTGAACGTCGCGGGCACGCTGTTGATTTTTCTGGTGATGTTGCTGGTGAACTTCGATGTCATCGGCCGAAACTTCTTTGCCAGCCCGATCTCCGGGGTGCCGGAAATGGTGTCGATGTCGATTGTCGCCATCGTGTTTTTACAGATTGCCCAGACGTTTCGCAAAGGCCGCCTGACGCGAACCGAGGCCGTTCTGGGCTATCTCGAACGTCGCGCGCCGCGCTTGCGCGTGCTTCTGGACCTGATTTTTGCCGCCGCTTCTGCGCTGTTGATCTGGCAGTTGTTTGCAGCCTCGTTGCCGTTGTTCAACAAGGCCTGGGTGCGGGGCACCTTTGAGGGCACAGTGGGTGATTTCACCGCACCGGTCTGGCCAGTTAAGCTCATCATCCTGATCGGTTGCGCGGCCCTGTTGGTACAATTGGTCCTGTTCGCGGCCTCAGCCCTGTTTCGGCTGATCGAAGGCAAAGGACCCGAGTCATGAGCCCCTTTGAGATTGGCATGATGTCCTTTGGCGCGATGATCGTCATGGTGTATATCGGCATCTGGGTGCCGTTTGCACTGATGTCATCGTCCTTCGTTGGTGTTTGGATGATCAAAGGTTCGCCTGTTCTGGCAGGTAAGCTGCTGGCGCTCGCGGCCAGCAAAACCATCGCCAGCTACTTCTTTGGCGTGGTGCCGCTGTTTGTCTTGATGGGCTACATCGTTTCGGTGTCCGGCATGGGGCGGGATGCCTTTGACGTAGCCAACCACATGTTCCGAAGGTTGAAAGGTGGCCTTGGTATCGGCACCGTTGGGGCCAACGCCATTTTCGCAGCAATCACTGGAATATCAATCGCTTCTGCCGCTGTCTTTACGCGTATCGCCGTGCCTGAAATGATGCGCCACGGATACTCTGCCCGGTTCTCGGTCGGAGTTGTCGCCGGGTCTTCGGTGCTGGGCATGCTGATCCCACCTTCCCTTTTGCTAATCCTTTACGGACTGCTCACGGAACAATCGGTGGGGGACCTTTTCATAGCAGGCGTCTTGCCGGGCATCACATTGGCGGTGCTGTTCGGCGGAGGGATTTGGCTCACCGCGCACCTCAGACCCGGCGCATTAGGGTCGGCAATTGATGTCGACACCACACCACCACTCACCACCCGCGAAGTCGCGCAAAAAGGCGTACCTCTGGGTCTGTTGATTGGTCTGGTGCTGGGCGGTCTATATGCAGGGTTCTTCACCCCGATCGAGGCCGGGGCGGTGGGCTGCCTTGGGGCGATCCTTATTGGTTTGGCCAGACGCACGCTGTCGCTCAGGGACTTCTGGGAGGTGTTGAATGACACCGGGCTGGTCACCGCGTCGATCTGCTTCCTGATTATATCGGCGCAGATGTATTCGCGCATGCTGGCGCTTTCTGGCGTGCCTGCTGAATTTGGCGCTTTTGTTGCGGGGGCTGACATCGGCTACTGGGGTGTGATCCTCGCCTACATCGGCCTCGTTATCGTGATGGGCACCATATTGGACAGCTCATCCATCATGCTGATCCTCGTGCCCCTGATGCTGCCGGTGCTGGCCACCATGCAGGTCGATTTGATCTGGTTCGGCATTATCACCATCATTTCGGTTGAGATTGGCCTGTTGACCCCGCCCTTTGGCATCTCTGTTTTTGTCATCAAATCCGCACTGGATAACCCCGACATTACGCTGGGGGACATCTTTCGCGGTGCAGCCCCTTTTGCGCTCTTGATGCTTCTTCTGCTGGCCCTTGTGCTGGTGTTTCCACAACTTACAACCGCCCTTATTTGAAAAAAGGAGCCTTCCATGCCCAGACGTTTTGTTGATCTTTCGGTCCCATTGGAAGCTGGCATCGTCAGTGATCCGCCGATCATGCTGCCCGAGATCGAATACATGTCCCACGCACAAACCGCCGAACAGGTGATGTCGTTCTTTCCCGGCCTCAAGAAAGACGACCTGCCCGGTGGTGAAGGCTGGGCGGTTGAGCGACTGACCATTGCCACCCACAACGGCACCCATCTGGACGCGCCCTATCACCACCATTCCACGATGAGCAACGGTGAGAGGGCAATCACCATTGATGAGGTGCCGCTGGAGTGGTGCATGAACCCCGGCGTCAAACTGGATTTCCGCCACTTTGACGATGGGTACATCGTCACCGCCGCCGATGTTGAGGCTGAACTCAAGCGCATCAATCACGACCTGCAACCGCTTGATATTGTTGTCGTGAACACCTCCGCTGGCGCGCGATACGGCGCGCCTGACTATCTCATCAAAGGCTGCGGCATGGGACGCGAGGCGACCATGTATCTGTTGGAACGCGGCGTACGGGTCACTGGCACAGATGCATGGAGCTGGGATGCGCCTTTTGCGCTAACCGCGCAAGCCTATGCCAAATCCGGCGATGCGGCGATCATCTGGGAAGGCCACCGCGCCTCGATGGAGATCGGCTATTGCCACATGGAAAAACTGACCGCGCTGGAAACACTCCCCGCCACTGGTTTTGAGATTTCCTGCTTCCCCTACAAAATCAAGGCGGCCAGCGCCGGGTTCACCCGCGCCGTCGCCATATTTGAGGACTAATCTGATGCAAAAGACCATCGTCACCTGCGCCATCACCGGCGCCATCCACACGCCGACCATGTCAGACGCCCTGCCGTGGAATCCGGATATGATTGCGACGCAGGCCATTGAGGCCGCACATGCCGGGGCCACTATTCTACACCTGCACGGGCGCAATCCCGAAAACGGCATGCCCTCGATCAACCCGGCACATTTCGAAGACATGCTGGCCCGAATCCGCGCCGAGACGGATGCGATTGTGAATATCTCGACCGGCGGCAGCATCACCATGGGCATTGACGAACGTCTGGCGCCCGCAACCACCTTTTCGCCCGAGATGTGCTCGATGAACATGGGATCCCTGAACTTTTCGATCCACCCTCTGGCGAACCGTTACGACACATGGAAATTCGACTGGGAAGAAGCCTATATTCGCGCCACCGAAGGCGGCATTTTCCGCAATACCTTTGCCGACATCAAACTGGTGGCCGAAAAAATGGGCGGCGCGGCGCATAATGCCAAATTCGAACATGAATGTTATGATGTCGGACACCTGCACAACCTCGCGTTCTGCCTAAAGCAAGGCATGTTCCAGGCCCCGATCTTTCTGCAATTCGTCATGGGCATTCTGGGTGGAATTCCGGCAGAAGAGGCGCACCTGAAGCACATGAAAGAGACAGCTGACCGCCTGTTTGGCGACAGCTATCAGTGGTCGGTGATTGGGGCAGGGGCCGCCCAGATGCCAATGGCCGCAACCGCCGCCAGCATGGGCGGGCACGTGCGTGTGGGCCTTGAGGATTCATTGTTTATCGAACGCGGCGTTCTGGCCAAATCCAACGCCCAACAGGTCGAGAAAATCGTCAGCATCCTGCGCGATCAGGGCAATGAGGTGGCCACGCCTGACGAGGCACGAAAAATTCTGGGCCTCAAGGGGGCTGACAAGGTGTCATTCTAAAGCGCGGCCTCAACAGGAAACAACCATGCCCAACAGCATAACACCCGACAACATGCCACAGCGCACTGTCGTGCAGTTCAATTGCACCGGTCAGGCCGTGGGCAAAATGCGCAACGATCTGGACGTGCGCATGGTCAAGCCCTTTGAAGAGCGGTTTGAGCTGGCCACCGATGAGGGCGCATTCCATGGCGGAGACGCCAGCGCACCGCCGCCGCTGGCGTTGTTCGTAGGCGGGCTCACCGGATGCATCATGACCCAGATTCGTGCCTTTGCCAAAAGACTGAACGTGGCGCTTGCGGACTTAAAGGTCGATGTACGCGTGCAATGGGATTGGGAAGCCAAGGGAAAGGTTTATGAAACCGGTCCAAGGTCCTTTGAAATAGACATTTTTCTCGATAGCGATGATCCACTTGAAGCCCAGCTGGCGCTGATCGAGGCCGCCAAAAAAGGTTGTTTTATTGAACAAACCCTCGGGCAAAAAAACAAAATTACCCATCGTTTGCGGCAGGATGACGAATGGGTCGCGGTAGACTGACTTGCGCCTCAGCGGCGAGGGCGTCACTCTGACACCATGAGCGATCCAACAGATAGCCCACGCTTTAGACTGCGTCTTGTGTTTGGCCCCGACGAATGGATGGGGCCGGGTAAGGCCGAGTTGTTGGAACACATCGAACAGACGGGTTCTATTTCGGCGGCGGGACGGGCCATGGGCATGAGTTACAAACGCGCGTGGCAGTTGGTTGATACTATGAATGCCATGTTTCGCACCCCGCTTGTCCAAAGCTCTCGTGGTGGGGCAAAGGGTGGCGGCGCTGTACTGACTGACGCCGGGCAGGTTGTTCTGGCTGAATTTCGTGCGCTCGAAGACACCGCCCGAGCCGCCGGCGCCAAGCACATTGAGCGACTTCAGGAAATGCTGACCGATATTCCTGACGGAAAATAACGCTTGCCGGTGACCCCGCAAAAGCGTTATATCCATCGGGAAATATCGAGGCTTGCAGAGAATGATCTCGTCTATTGGTTGGAGTAAAGCGATCAAGGGGGCAGTTTGCGCCTGCTTTGTCATGCCTGTGACGCTCTGGGCCGACACTCTAACCGTGTTTGCGGCCTCAAGCTTGAAAACCGCACTGGATGAGGTCGCAGTGGCTTTTGCCGAAACCTCCAACCACAGCGTGACGATCTCATATGCAGGGTCTTCGGCCTTGGCACGGCAAATTCAATTGGGCGCCCCTGCGGATGTGTTCATTTCAGCCAATGTCGGATGGATGGATACGCTTGAGGCCGATGGATTGATCGAAGTTTCAACGCGGTATGATCTTGTGGGTAATCGACTGGTTATGATCGCTCCTGTCGACAGTGCAGCCCCTTTGGATGTGACCCAAGCTGGTGCATTGACGGAACGGCTGCAAGGCAAACCAATTGCCATGGCATTGATTCAGGCTGTGCCAGCGGGCATCTACGGCAAAGAGGCTTTGCAGCATCTTGGTCATTGGCAAGGCCTGAATGGCAACATCGCCCAAATGGACAATGTGCGCGCGGCGCTGGCGTTGGTTTCTGCAGGCGAAACGCCCTTGGGCATCGTCTATGCCTCTGATGCACTGGCGGATAAAAATGTGGCGGTTGTGGCCGATATCCCGACGTCATCACATGCGCCCATCGTTTATCCCGCCGCTGGAACTTCCGGCGGCAACATCTCACTATCAAACGTTTTTCTCAAGTTTCTGAAAACCCCCGCCCCGCAAGCCATCTTTGCCGCGCAAGGATTTCTTATGGCTGGGAATTAGACCATGGATTGGCTGGGACCAGAAGAATGGCAGGCTGTGGTCTTGTCCCTACGGGTTGCGTTTTGGGCAACTCTGGCGGGTTTGCCGCTTGGCATATTTGTGGCCTATGCGTTGGCCCGGTGGGAGTTTCCCGGCAAACAAATTTTGAACGGAATTGTGCATCTCCCGCTGATCCTGCCGCCGGTTGTAACAGGTTATCTTCTTCTGATGACATTTGGCACACGCGGGCCTGTGGGCGGTTTCCTCCAAGACATCGGCATCGTCTTGGCCTTTCGCTGGACCGGGGCGGCTTTGGCCGCGGGTGTCATGGCATTCCCTTTGATGGTGCGCGCCATGCGCCTGTCGATCGAAGCGGTTGACCCCAAACTGGAACAGGCCGCCGCCACCCTTGGGGCCTCACGCCTTTGGATTTTTGCCACCGTGACCCTGCCAATGATCCTGCCCGGTATCATCACCGGCGCCATTCTGGCCTTTGCCAAGGCGATGGGGGAATTTGGCGCCACCATTACTTTCGTGTCCAATATTCCCGGCAAGACCCAAACGCTGCCTTCGGCGATCTATGCCTTTTTGCAGGTGCCGGGCGGCGAAAACTCTGCCATGCGCTTGGTGCTGGTGTCAGTCGTCATTGCGATGGCGGCCTTGCTGCTGTCTGAAATTCTGGCACGTCGCGTGGCCAAACGGGTTGGGGGTGCATGATGCTGAGCGTATCCCTACAGCACCGCCTCGATGCGCTTGAACTGGATGTCAGCTTTGAGGCCTCTCCCGGTTTGACGGTTCTTTTTGGCGGTTCCGGGTCCGGTAAAACCACCATAATCAACGCGGTGGCGGGTCTTTTGCGCCCGGATCAGGGTCGGATTTCGGTCAACGGCCAAGTTTTGTGCGACACCCATCAGCGCCTCTGGCTGCCGCCGCATCGCCGCCGCCTTGGGTATGTATTTCAAGAGGGCCGCCTGTTTCCACACCTGTCCGTGCGCCAAAATCTGCGCTTTGGTCAGTGGTTCGCCCCCAAGGATGCTCCGCGCGAAGATATGACCCGCGTGGTCGACATGTTAGGCATCGGCCCCCTGCTCGAACGCCGCCCCGGCGCGCTTTCGGGCGGCGAGAAGCAACGCGTCGCGATTGGCCGCGCCTTGCTGGCGAGTCCCCGCCTGATCCTCGCCGACGAACCCCTGGCTGCCTTGGATGAGGCACGAAAAGCAGAAATCCTGCCCTATTTTGAACGGCTTCGCGACGAAAGCGATGTTCCGATCCTCTATGTCAGCCACTCGGCTGCCGAAGTCGCTCGACTGGCCACCACCATTGTGGCGCTCGAAGGTGGCAAGGTGGTGCGTCAAGGTTCGGCGATTGAGGTTCTGGGTGATCCGATGTTCACCCCATCCGGCGTGCGCGCCGTGGGGGCGGTGATCGAGGCGCAGGTGGTCGGCCATCATGACGACGGGCTGAGCGAACTTGATGCCAAGGGTGCATCATTGTTCCTCCCCCGCGTTCCTCAGCAAATCGGTGCGCCGGTCCGGGTGCGCATTGCCGCACAGGACGTGATGCTGTCTTTGACCAGACCAGAAGGCATTTCGGCACTGAATATCCTGAAAGGTCGAATCTCTCAGATACGTGCAGGTGACGGCCCCGGTGCAATCGTGTCGCTGGATACCAACGCGGGGCGGGTGCTGGCGCGCCTGACACGGCGCTCTGTCACCGCCATGTCCCTTGCCGAGGACCTCGAAGTTTACGCTGTGGTCAAAACCGTCTCGATCGCGCCGCAGGACGTCGGGGGCTAAGTCTTGGGCCCGGCCGTTTTGCCATGACGTTTGCTGTGGTGCGGAGCAACCCGATCACGATATTTCGGAGTGAGTTCCAGAGGCGCGTCGTTTTCGTCATAGATGCCGATCATCACACCACGCCCACCGCTTTTGCTGCGCATCTCCAGCAATTGTTCTTCGGACCGTGTGGTGCGCTGTGCTGCGCGGCGTGTCCAGGTGAACAGATGGTCATACATCTTTGAAATCACAGTGGAATGCGCGTTGCTGTCGCCCAGATCAACCAACTCTTGCGGATCGTTTTCCAGATCAAACAGGATCGGGCGAAACCCGCCTTCGCAATGGATCATCTTCCACTTTTTGTTGGCAATCATGAACGTCACCGCGTCACGCACATCGGCGTTTAACTTGGTCGCAATGGGCGAGCCGGAATAGTCGTATTCGCAGATCACAAAGTCGCGCAACGTGTCCTGACGCGCGCCATGCAGGATCGGCAACAGCGACTCGCCTTCAAGAATATGTCCCGGCACTTTGCCGCCGGCCACTTCGACAAAGGTGGGGGCCAGATCGATGCTTTCGACCAAGGCGTCGCAAACCGTACCGCGCGTGGCATCAGCCTCGGGCGAGGGATCATAGATGATCAATGGCACACGGGTGGCGGCATCCTGAAAGAACGTCTTTTCGCCCATCCAATGGTCGCCCAGAAAATCCCCATGATCCGAGGTTAACACAATCATCGTGTCGTCCATCCGGCCGGTGTCTTCAAGCCAATTAAACAGCACACCCATCTGATCGTCGATCTGTTTGATCAGGCCCATATAGGCCGGGATCACCGCGTCGCGCACATGTTGTTCGCTAAACGCCTTGCCGACCTTGGTGTCCATAAACGCCTTTAATACAGGATGTGCCTGATCGCGTTCCGCGTCTGAGCGTACCACTGGCAAAACATGCTCGGGGCCGTATATCGACGCATAGGGTTCTGGCACGATATAGGGCCAATGCGGTTTTATGTAACTCAGATGGCAGCACCAAGGCCCATCCTGACGGGCCATGAAATCCATACCGCGACGGGTCAGGTAAGGGGTCTCGGAATCGTCTTCTTCGATATTGGCGGGTTGATTGGAATATTTCAGGAACCATCCCGACAGCACGTTGCCCTCATCATCCAGTCCCGAATTGGCAAAGTCATGCCAAGGATTGTCCGAGTCATAGCCCTTTTCACGTAGGTATTCGTTGTATTTCAACGCACCGCCATTGTCATAAAACCCGTCCGGGCCCTCGGGGCGCATACCGTCATCGCGTTCAAAAACGTCAAATCCGCATTCCGCAACGCGTGCGCCAATAATGCTGTCCGGCTCCAACCCCAACCGCGCCATGCCTTCGGCGTCGGCCTTCATGTGGGTTTTCCCAACCAGCCAGCAGCCCATGCCATTGTCACGCAGATGATCCCCCATCGTACGCTCGCCGACCTTAAGCGGGATGTTGTTCCAGCTGGCCCCATGCGAATGCACATAGCGCCCGGTATAGGTTGACATGCGCGACGAGCCACAAATCGGTGACTGAATATAGGCGCGGTCAAATCGCACGCCTTTGGACGCCAGGCGATCAATATGAGGGGTCTGCAGGTGGGGGTGGCCATAACAGCTCAGGTAATCCCAGCGCAGCTGGTCGAACATGATAAACAGGATGTTCTTTGCTTTGGTCATGATGTCCCCCGTTTGGTTGAACCAACTATGTTGGCAACTAGGGGTGGAAATCCAGTGAAAGTTGATTAACTAAGCAATTAATTTTTTGCCGTACGGCCAAGCAATTCAGCGTTTGCGGATCAGATAGATATCCATGATCCAGCCATGCTGCTCGCGTGCCTCAGCGCGGGTCTGGATGATTTCCGGCCCAATGGTGGCCAGTTCGCCTGCCAGCAGGATCTGTCCCGGCATGCCCACATAGGCCCCCCACCAGATGTCATAGCCTTCTGGTGCAAGGCTCTGGAATGAGTTTTCTCCGTCCAGCATGACGGCAATTGTGTCGACACCCTCGGGCCAGCCAAAGTCGCGCAAGCGGCGCCCCGTAGTGATCTGCACCGGCGCGCCAAGCGTGTTAAGAGGGATCGCATGTGCGGCAGTCAGCATTTGCAAACTGGTGATGCCCGGCACAACCTGCACATCGATCTCAAGTCCCTGGGCCAACAGCCGGTCGGCAATACGCAAGGTGCTGTCGTACAGCGAAGGGTCGCCCCAGACCATCAGGGCAATATGGCCGTCTTTGGGCGCGTGGGCATCGATCAGACCGCCCCAGATTGTTGCCAATGCGTCGTGCCATGTGTTGACGCCATCCAGATATTTGGGCGTGTCTGCATCGCGCACCGGATAGTCAAACTCAACGATCTTCGGCTGGGTTTTCAGGACGTCCGAGGCGATCATCCGGCGCAGATCGGCCAATTCGGTTTTGGCATCACCCTTGCGAGGCAGCAGGATGATGTCAGCGCTTTCCAGAACACGGATCGCCTGCAGGGTCAGATGTTCCGGGTTACCAGATCCAATACCGACAAGGGAAAGCTGAAACATGAGGACGCCTCCGGCGGGAGTATTTAGGGCAAGATGAAGATCAGGGACTTTCGGCCAGTTCGCCAAACAGGATCAGTCCCGGAGCGGTTGAGATTTCCTGGGACAGCTGAGTGGCCAGGTCTTCCATAGTGGTGCGTTGCAGAGTTTGATCAGGGTGGCTGACGTTTTCGGCCAGCAATGCAGGGCAATCGCGGCGCAGGCCGGTTTCGAACAGCTTTTCCGCCAGCGCCGGAAAGGTGCGTTTGGGCATGAACAATACCGTGGTCGCACCGGGATCCGCAAGGCTTTGCAAGTGCAGATCACCGGGCAGGGCACCAGCCACATCGTGACCCGTAACAAACTGGACGCGGCGCGCCATCAGGCGGCGCGTGAGCGGGATTTGCGCGGCGGCAGCGGCGGCACAGGCCGAGGTGACACCGGGAATGACTTCGAATTTGATGCCGGCTTCGGTGAGCGCGGTGATCTCTTCTTCGAGGCGGCCAAAGATGCCCGCATCGCCGGATTTCAGACGCACCACATGCGCGCCGGTCTGGGCGTACTCAACAAGCAGGCGGCTGACGTGGTCTTGCTTGGGCGAGGGGCGTCCGGCGCGTTTGCCGACACCGACGAGATCAGCGTCGGGGGAGGCGTGTTCGAGGATCGGGCCAGAGGAGAGGTCATCGAACAGGATGGCGCCTGCCTTTTTCAACCGATCAACGGCTTTCAGGGTCAACAACTCGGGGTCGCCCGGACCGGAACTTACAAAACTGACGAAACCGCTCATGTGCTTGCCTCTGCGATCAGGTGAAAGAATGTGCCGGTGGTGTTGACGCGGATCGAGCCCGTCTCAGGCACCGGATTGCCGTCGGCATCGCCCACTTGCGCCAGCGGCGCGTCGGGTTCTTCCAGAATGGTGGAATAGTGAAACTCGTGGCCCCGCAGGCGCGCGCCACGGCCAAATCCCGGCATCGGCGCCATCAGGGAAGCCTGACGATACCCAAGGTGGAATTTCCTTTTTTCGTAAGAGGTTACAAGACCAAGCAAACCTGCCATTTGGTGGCGCGTGCCGTCTTTGTCGATCAGAACCTCTCCCAATGCCATGTAGCCCCCGCATTCACCATGCACCGGTTTTGTCTCGGCGTGTTTACGAAGCCCCGTCAGATAGTTAGAGGCCGCAGCCAATGTGCCTGCGTGCAATTCCGGATATCCGCCGGGCAGCCACACCAAATCAGCATCTGCCGCCGGAGCCTCATCCGCCAAAGGCGAAAACGGCAAGATTTCTGCGCCGGCATTGCGCCAACCTGTCAGGACATGTGGATAGGTGAAACTGAACGCCGCGTCCTGTGCCAGAGCGATGCGTTGTGCAGGCGGTTTGGGCAGGAGGCCGGTCGCCGCAGGGCCCGCTTTGGCAGCCGCCTTGATCGCCTCCAGATCGACGTTTTCACGCAGGAAGGCGGCATAGCCTTTGATGGCTTGTTCCAGATCAGGATGTTCAACCGCTTGGATCAGCCCCAAATGGCGTTCCGGCAGGGCGAGGTCGCCGCGGCGCGGCAGTACGCCCAGAACCTTGACGCCCGCATGATCCATACCCAGACGGGCCAGCCGCTCGTGGCGCGGCGAGGCGCAGCGGTTCAGGATCACACCAGCAAAAGGCAGATCGCGATTGTACGCTTTGAAACCCAGTGCCGTGGCAGCAGCAGATTGTGCCTGACCGCCCACATCAATCACCAACACCACAGGCCAGCCCATTTTGAGCGCGGTTTCCGCCGAGGAGCCAAAGCCGCTTTCGCCGCGTGTGGCCACCCCGTCAAACAGGCCCATGGAACCCTCGGAGATGATGATGTCGGCACCGGCAGATTGCTCGGAAATGCCACCAATCAAGGTTTCATTCATCGCCCATGTGTCGATGTTGAACGACGGGCGGCCCGCAGCGGCGCGATGAAATGCCGGGTCGATATAGTCAGGGCCGGATTTGAATGGCTGCACGTTCAGGCCATCTTCGGCCAAGGCCCGCAACAGACCCAGCATCACGGTTGTTTTTCCGGTGCCCGACGAAGGCGCAGAAATCAAAAGTCCGGGGGCAGTTGCTTTAGTCATCGCCGTGTCTCCAGCTGGACCATGGGCTATCGGCGGTTTGCGGACGATAGCGGCGGTCATATTCGCTGGCATAAAGACAGCTTTCGTCAAATCCTTCGCCCGCCAACGCAGGCCCCACAAGGATCAGCGCGGTGCGGGTGATGTTTTCGGTTACATCGTCTTTGAGATGCGCCAGATCGGTGCGGATCACCTGTTGATCGGGCCAGCTGGCGCGATACACAACTGCCACAGGGCAATTCGCGCCATAGGCCGGGGTCAGATCGGCAATCACATTGTCCAGATTGCCAATCGACAGATGGATCGCCAGCGTTGCGCCGGTGGCAGCAAAGTTTGTGAGCGTCTCCCCCTCGGGCATTGTCGAGGCACGCCCCGGTGTCCGGGTGAGGATCACCGATTGCGCCAACCCTGGCAGGGTCAGTTCGGTCTGCAAAGCCGCTGCGGCAGCGGCAAAACTTGGCACGCCGGGGGTGACGGACACATCGATGCCTTCCGCTTTTAAGCGGCGGATTTGCTCGCCCATGGCGGACCAGACCGAAAGGTCGCCGGAATGCAGGCGCGCCACATCCTGCCCCGCGTCATGCGCGGCTTTGCATTCCAGGATGATTGCATCCAGATCCAAAGGGGCCGTGTTGATGACCTTGGCGCTGTCCGGGCAATGGGCGAGGATTTCCTCGGGTACCAGTGAACCTGCGTATAAACACACCGGGCACGCCGCGATCAGGTCGCGCCCACGCAGGGTAATCAGGTCGGCAGCGCCCGGTCCGGCACCAATGAAATGCACGGTCATACGCGCGGTCCTTTTGCGATGGCACAGGTCGCCATTCTGTCGGGCGAAACCTGTCGTGTCGTCAGTAATTCGGCTTGTGGCCCAGCCGCAACCAGAGCGCAAGCCTCGGCCACGCTGCCAGTGCCGCGATGACTTTGGCTAACCTCTGAAAGGGTCGTGGTTTCGACGGCTTGCAGCGCCTCATCCTGGACCGGTTGCACGGGCAAAGACATCTCTCTCGCAAGGGTCTGCAGACACTCTGCGAAGGCCTTGTCGACAGGGGCCGCCAGCATTTCAACGCCCTTTGGAGCCGTGGCCGTCAGGGCGGCACGCAACGATGCCACGGTCGCGGTTCTGCGAAATCCAAACCCGGCCACGATCATTTCACAACGCTCCATTGCACAATCGGATAGGAGGATTTCCAGCCACGTTTGCGCCCCAAAGGATGCGAGGCCGCCAGTTCAACGCGAAGCATCTCTCCGCCTTTGGCCTCATGCCAGTTGGCCAGCAGAACTTCGGCTTCAAGAGTCACTGCGTTAGCCACCAGTCGTGCGCCATTGGGCATTGCGGCCCAAACAGTTTCCAACATGTCCTGACTGATCCCACCGCCAATGAAAACTGCATCAGGGGTGGCCAGATCGCTCAGAGCTTCGGGAGCGCTGCCTGTGACGACGTTCAGACGATCCACACCCAACCGCGCGGCATTTTCGCGGATACGGTCCGCGCGCTCCGGGTTGATTTCCACGGCACTGGCCGAGGTCGTTGGATGCGCCCACAACCATTCGATCCCGATGGATCCCGATCCCCCGCCAATGTCCCAAAGGTGTTCGCCGGGGCGGGGCGCAAGCGCCGACAAGGTCAATGCCCGCACGGGCCGTTTTGTGATCTGGCCGTCATTGTCGAACAGGTCGTCAGGACGTCCTGCAGTCAGGGGGATAACGGCCCCGTGGCCTGCAACATCTATGCCAATACAAACCGGATGCTGAATGTCTTCAAATTCAAGAGTGTCTGCCTTGGTCTGCCGCACCTTTTGACGGGGCCCACCAAGGGCTTCGAGTATATGTACCGTCGAAGGTCCAAAGCCTTCAGTGCTCAGCCACGCACAAATCTCAGCAACCGCCTTGCCGTCGCGCAGCGTCGCCAATATGCGTTGACCGTCAAACAGTTGCGGTCTGATCCTGGCATATGGCGCGGCGTGCAATCCTGCAATCACAGTGTTTTCTAAGGCCCAGCCCAACGCGGACGCGGCTAGCCCAAAGGTTGAGGGCGACGGCAAGGCCAGCCATTCCCCGGTCTGCAAATGTTTGGTCACGCTGCTGCCCGCGCCAAACCAGAACGGATCGCCCGAGGCGAGCATCACCACGCGCTTGCCTTTCTGTGACAGCAGTAGAGGGATGCCTTCTGCGAATGGCACGGGCCATGTGACGGTGTGGGCCGTCAATTCCGGCAGCAATGCCAGATGCCGTGCTGCCCCCATGACGATTTCTGCCTTTTCCAGCGCCTCACGGCTTGCAGGCGACAGGCCATCCGGTCCATCTTCGCCCAAACCGACAATGGTCAGCCACGGAGTCTCAGACATGGGTGCCAACCTCCTTGTTCTTGGCGGCACAACCGAAGCCACCGCCTTGGCGCGGGCCCTGGCCGAGCGGAGCGTTCAGGCGACCTTTTCTTATGCAGGGCGCGTTGAAACCCCGCGTCCGCAACCCATTCCCCATCGTGTCGGGGGCTTTGGCGGGGTCGACGGACTGGCCACCTACCTGAGCGACCATAACATCACCCATGTGATTGACGCCACACACCCTTTTGCCGCGCAGATGAGCTGGAATGCGTTTCATGCCTGTCGGCAAACAGGCACGCCGTTGCTGGCATTGACGCGCGCGCCTTGGGGTGCTCAAACCGGAGACAACTGGCGCCATGTGCCGGACATGACAGGCGCCGTTGCAGCCCTTGATGGTTCGGCCCAACGCGTCATGCTGGCGCTGGGTCGCCTTCATATGGATGCCTTTGCCGCGCAGCCCCAACACCATTATGTCCTGCGGCTTGTTGATGCGCCCAAGATTGCACCGGCGGTGCCGCATCACACGGTCGTGGTGGCGCGTGGCCCGTTTAGCGTCGTTGGCGACACTGCGCTGTTCAAACAGCACAACATCGACATGGTGGTCTGCAAAAACGCAGGCGGGGCCGGTGCCGAGGCCAAGCTGCACGCTGCACGCGCCTTGGGCCTGCCGGTTGTGATGATCGACCGGCCTGACTTGCCCACCCGCGATAACGTGGCGACGGTTGAAGGTGTGTTTGACTGGTTGGAAGGGAACTAAGTCTTCCCTGGGTCGCTTGCGGCCCGGGATACACCCGCCCGCGCCCCAGGCGGGCGCATTCGCAGCCCCCTCGGGCGCGCGCATCCCTGAAAATCTCATACGTCCTTCACCGATCGCGGCGTGTACACCAGCGGCGTCCCGTCGCGTTCAATAATCCGTGTTGTAGACGACCCCAGCAACACGACGGTCCGCATATCCGCCATATCCTCGGTCACCTCATCCAACGGCACGATCCGGATGGTTTGGTCCGGGCGGGACACATTGCGGGCAAATATCATCGGGCGGCTGTCACCACAGGCGTCTCGCAGCGCTTTCAACGCCTTGCCAAAACCTTCGGGGCGCGATTTTGAGCGTGGATTGTAAAACGCCATGGCAAAATCGGCCTCGGCCGCAAGGCGCAGGCGCTTTTCAATCAACGCCCACGGTTTCATGTTGTCGCTGAGGTTGATGGCGCAGAAATCATGGCCCAAAGGCGCGCCACAAGCCGCTGCCGCGGCCAGCATCGCTGTGATCCCCGGCAACACCCGGATGTCCAGATCGCGCCACGCAGGCGCGCCATGTTCCACCGCTTCCAGAACAGCTGCGGCCATCGCGAAAACACCGGGATCACCTGATGAAACCACCACCACGCGTTTGCCTTCGCTGGCCATTTCCAATGCATGGCGCGAGCGGTCAATCTCAACCCGGTTGTCTGATGCGTGCAGTGTCAGACCCTCGCGGGGGTCAATGCGGGCCACATAGGGGATGTAGCCGACAATATCCGTCGCTTCGGCCAATGCATCCTGCACTTCAGGCGTGACCAGCGCATCATTGCCCGGCCCGAGACCCGCGATGACAACCCAGCCTGTCACGGGCGCCGCCCCTGACCATGCACCACGATGATCGAGAAATAGGGTGTCACTTTTTCGGTCATTTCGGACAGTTTGCACATGCTTTGGTTGGGCATGGTGGCAAATTGCACAATCCATGCGTCGTCAAATTTGCCCGCCACCTTCAGCGCGCGCACCACTTTGTCGAAATTGCGCCCGATCTTCATCACCACCAGCGCGTCGGTGTCATCCATGTGCCGCACAAGGTCTTTTTCCTCAAGCGTGCCCATCAGCACGGTCAGCACATCATCACCCCATGTGATCGGCTGACCTGTGGCGGTCCAGGCCCCACTCATGCCGGTGATGGCCGGGACAACCTCAACTGGGACCACCTCGTTCAGGCGGGTATAAAGATGCATGAAGGACCCATAGAAAAACGGATCACCCTCGCAAAGCACCACGATATCTTCGCCGGATTCAACCAAAGTGCGCAGATGGGCTGCGACCTCGGCATAAAACGCCGACAGGATTTCATTGTAACGCGGATCAGTGACCGGAATTTCGGTGGTTACCGGATATTCCATCGGAAATTCAATCACGCCCTCGGGCAACAGGCTGTCGACCATTTTACGGGCCTGACCTTTGCGGCCCGCCTTGCGGAAATAGGCCACGTGTTTGGCACCCGTCAGCAGACGATGCGCCTTAACGCTCATCAGATCGAGATCGCCGGGGCCAAGCCCAAGGCCATAGATTTTTCCCATAGTCATTCCTTACGGCTCGCGATGGCATTGATGGCAGCGACGGTCATGGCAGAGCCACCCAGACGGCCTTCGACGATCATGCAGGGCACCGGTTGATCCGCCCAGAGCGCATCCTTGCTTTCACGCGCGCCGACAAATCCCACTGGGCAGCCGATAATGGCTGCCGGACGTGGGCAGGTCGGGTCTTCGAGCATGTTCAACAGATGAAACAGCGCCGTGGGCGCATTGCCAATGGCGACTATTGCGCCCCCCAGCTTGTCGCGCCAATGTTCCAGCGCAGCGGCCGAACGTGTGTTGCCCATTTTGGCGGCCAGTTCGTGAATGCCATCCGCGTGCAACGTGCAGATCACCTCGTTGTCGGCGGGCAGACGGGGGCGGGTGACACCGCCTGACACCATGCGCGCGTCACAAAAAATCGGTGCGCCATCTTCCATCGCCCTGCGGGCGGTGGCCACCATACCGGGGGTGAATTTGACGTGGCTCTCAAGCCCCACCATGCCCGCGGCATGGATCATGCGGACCACAACCTGTTCTTCGTCCTTGTCAAAACCACCCAAGGCGGCCTCGCGGCGGATGGTGGCAAAGCTTTCGTCATAGATCGCTTGTCCGTTTTGTTCGTATTCATACGGCATCAATCGTCTCCGATGCGGTCGATAAGGGTGTCAGGACTCAGGTCCGTCAGCAACGGCTCATCCCACGGCATGCCATTGCGGACAAGATCGAACTTGCCCCCCCGGCCAACAAGCGTGGTGCGGCATTTGCGGGGGCTGGCACAGCCTTTGGCGCAGCCTGAGATGTGTAAGGGGCCGTCAATGCGCCCGGCCAGTTCGCGCGCTAAAGCGCGGGTGTTGACGGACGCGGCGGTGCAATATGGCGCGCCAGGGCAGGCATTGACCTGCAACAACGGATCAGTGGCGTCGGTGATAAAGTCATCGCCCTCAACCGCTTTTGTGCCTTCCAGAAGGAACAACCGCCACGGGGTGACACGAATTGCCTCGGCTTTGGTTTGCGCCAATATCGCGCGCATCGCCCGCGCTTTGATCTGTCCAAATCCGACACCATAGACTGCGCCAAGATCATTCGCCCCGGGGCGCAGAGTCTCACGGCCCCTTGCCGGGGGCGTGTTCGACCAATCCGCCGGGAGGGTCACCTTGTCGAGATGCGCGGCCATGCGACGGTTGGCATTGCCACCTGTGCTGACAAACCAATGCGCCATCTCAAGGATCGCATCCACTGCATTGGCGCGGGTGACCGGACGTCCGTTCGCGCTGCCATCGCCGCGTAGAACGAGGTGCCCGTCAGCGTCGCGCTCAATGCGAAAATCGGCCGAGTTGTTCTGCAACATTGGGGCAGGGCCGGCATCAATCGCAAACCCCATCTTGGCGGGCAGAGGCGGCAGGTCTGCCAGACGCGCCATCAGGTCTTGGGCAATTACGTGACTGTCATCACCGGCTTGCCACAACGGCGTCATCAGAATGTTGCGGCGGCCTTCAAGGTCGGGATCATTTTCCAGCAATTGCAGTTCTGCGAGCGCCTGCAACAACGCCTCGTGGTCGTGCTCTTTGACGCCCCGGATTTGCAAATTCGCGCGGCTGGTCAGATCAATTAACCCCGACCCATAACGATCCGCCAGATCACACAGGCCGTTGATCTGTTCCGTGGTCAGCCGCGCCAACATAGGGCGCACACGCACCACCAGCCCGTCTCCCGACATCATAGGGCGATAGGCGCCGGGGCACCATCCTTTGGGATCAGGGCGGGTCATGTCAGGGGCTCCAAATCGGCGAGAATGGAATTGCGACGGGTGTTCCACAGGCCTGCCTCGTGCAGGGCGTTAAATTTCTCACGCATCGCAGCCAGCGCCTGCGGGTTCTCTCGTTCGAGAAAGGCGATGATATCTTCATCCCCAAGGGTGGCATCGTGATAGGCGTCAAACAATTGCGGCGGGACTGCGCCTGCGAGATGGGCAAAGGACGCCATGTGATCCAGTGTTGCGGCGATTTCCGCGCCGCCCCTGAACCCGTGCCGCATCATACCCGCCAGCCAGTCTGGATTGGTGGCGCGCGCATGCACCACGCGGGCGATTTCCTCGGGCAGGCTGCGCGCACGCGGGCTGTCGGGGTTGGTATTGTCGACGTGATAAAGCGCGGCTTCCTTGCCGCCCGTGATCTTTTGTGCGGCGGCAAAACCGGCCTCATGGGCGGCATAATCACTGGCCAGCAACAGGTCGGTTTCAGGCATATCTTGCAGATGCACAAAACTGTCGGCTTCGGCGACGCGTTCAGTGATCCCGGCGCGGTCACGGGTCGGCACATCGCTATCGAGCGCAAAAGACGATGCCGCCAGCCACGCTTCTCCGGCCTGTTTGCGCCCTTCGTCGGAATAATCTTCCAGACTGTGTCCCATGCCCAAACCATAGCTGCCCGGCGCAGGTCCATAGACGCGTGGTGCGGTGACCCGGCCCGCAAAGGGATTCCAGTCTGCGGCCTCGTCCCGTTCTGCCAAGGCCTTAACGGCTTGAGTGTAGAGCGCAGACAGGGTCGGAAACACGTCGCGGAACAGGCCCGAGACGCGCAGCGTCACGTCGATCCGGGGACGTTCTAACAAGGTGATCGGCAGGACTTCCACACCACTCACCCGCTCGCTGCCTTCGTCCCAGACAGGTTTTGCCCCCAACAGATGCAGCGCCATGGCAAATTCTTCGCCGGCCGTGCGCATGGTGGCGGACCCCCAAAGGTCGACAATCAGGTTTTTGGGGTAATCGCCCTCATCCTGCAAATGGCGGCGCACCAGTTCTTCGGCCAGCTTCACACCTTGGGCATAAGCCGCGCGAGTTGGCACAGAGCGTGGGTCGGTGGTGAACAGATTGCGCCCGGTCGGCAACACATCCGTGCGCCCGCGATACGGCGACCCGGACGGGCCCGCCGCAATGCGTTTGCCCGCCAATGCATCCAACAATCCATTGCGCTCAGATGCAGCAGATGGTCCAACATCAAAGCTGCCAGCAACTTCGGGCGTGCGCCCATAGATATGCAAACCGTCGCCAAACTGGCTTTCCTTGATGTCACAAACAAATGTGTCGATGCGGGTGATCGTTTCCGCCAGCGACGTCGCCGCATCCAACCCCAGTTCCTCGCTCAACCCCAAGGCCTGCGCCTCATCGCGGATATCTTCCTGCAGCCGGTCGCGCCGTTTTGGGTCCAGACCATCTGCGTTTGAAAATTCGTCCAGAATGCCTTCGAGACGGGCAAACCTTTGGGGTGTCGCACTGGCTTTCAGGGGCGGTGGAACATGGCCCAGCGTCAATGCGCCAATGCGGCGTTTGGCCTGTGCGGCCTCGCCGGGGTCGTTGACGATGAACGGATAAATCACGGGCAGATCACCGATCAGGGCCTCGGGCCAGCAGTCATCTGACAAGGCCACCGATTTGCCCGGCAGCCATTCGAGCGTGCCATGTGCCCCGACGTGGATCAGCGCATCAACGCTCTGCGATTGCCGCAGCCATAGATAAAAGGCCACATAGGCATGGCGTGGCGTGCGGCTGAGGTCGTGGTATTCGTCATCGCGCGCCTCGGGCGTGCCGCGTTCGGGTTGCAGGGCCACCAGCGCCTTGCCGCGTTTTGTGGCGGCAAAATGAAAGGCGCCGTCATGAAAGGCCGGATCGTCCTCGGGGGTGCCCCATGTCTCGGTCAGATCATCGCGCAGGGATGGGGGCAGGGTGGTTAGGGCCGCCTTGTAGGCATCCAAACTCCACGAAACCGTCTCATTTAACAGGGCATCGCTCAGGTTATTATCCTGATCCGCATCGCGATTTTTTGTTTGATAACCCGCCGCGCCCAAATCTCTCAGCATCGCTTCAACGCTTGCCAGCGGGTCCAATCCCACCGCATGCGCCATGTTCCAGTCTCGCCCGGGATAGGTCGACAGCACAAACACCGGGCGCTTGTCTGGTGCGGGTGTTGCCGCAAGCCGCACCCAGCCCGCCACGTGATCGGCCACGGCCCTGATCCGTGCAGGTTGCGCCCTATGCGCCACCCGTGCGAATTCCAGCGCCTCATCCCGCGCGTCCGCTTCTTTGAAGGACGCAACTCCTGCAAACAGACGTCCATCCACCTCGGGCAGCACCACATGCATCGCCAGGTCGGCAGGCGACAAGCCGCGCTCTGCCTCGGCCCATGCCTCCTCAGACGATGTCGCCAACGCCACCTGAAACACTGGCGCGCCCGACACATCCAATGGCGACACACCATCGTTGCCTTTGCCAGAAAACGCCGTGGCATTCACAATGGCCGCAGGTTTCAACGCCGCCAGCCGGATCGCGAGACAGGTCCGTGCACAAGGCGTTTTCAGGGACGGCGCAAACAGGCCAATCACATCAAAACCACGGGTTCGAAACTCGGTAAACAAGGCTTCAATCGGGTGTGTGTCCGCCGCACTCAGATAGGCGCGGTAAAACGTGATGGCGATCAACGGGCGGGACGGATCTCGCATCTTCAATGGATCACAAACACCCGTTTGCGGCGTCCATGCACCCACTTCGGGCAGGGTTTTCTTGCCCATAACGGGTTTGGCATAAAGCCCCGCCGCCAACGCCAGCTGCGCCAAGGCCGCCTGCGCCGCTACGGCCCCCCCCGTGTCACACAGATTGGTCAGTCGATGCAAAGTCGATGTCGGCAATGTCGACACTTCGTCCAGCCGCACATCGGGCCGCCCGTCCGCAGGCAACACCGCCAGCGCAATGCCCTTTTCGCGCGCCAGTACCGCGATCTGCGATATGCCATAAGACCAATAGGAAATTCCACCAATCAGACGGATCAGGATCGCCTTGGCCCCGATCAAAGTCTGTTCAATGTAAGTGTCCACAGACAGCGGATGTTTCAGGCCCGAGATATTGGCCAGCCGCAAAGTTGGCAGATCGTCCTTGCCGCGATGCCAGCCCGCCGCAAAAGCCCCAAGGTCAGAATCCGAGAACGACAAGACCACCAATTCGCCCGGGCTTTGGCCCAGATCGGTGGGGGTCTCGGTCTCTTCTAACCCATGGCTTTCACGAAAGACGACATGCATTTTGGGTTAATCAACCAACGCCGCGCGGATCGCTTCCTCGTTTACGTCATCATGCTCGGCGATCACGACCATGCGGCCCCTGCGGCCCTCTTCCGGCTTCCAAGGACGGTCAAACTGATGGCGCACCCGTGCACCTACTGCCTGCACCAACAGGCGCATGGGTTTGCCTTCCACGGCGGCATAGCCCTTGATGCGCAGGATGTTCTGTTCTTTCGCCAGCGTCTCGATCTTGGCCGCAAAAGCCGCTGGGTCAGACTGTTCAGGAATATCGATCACAACGCTTTCAAAATCGTCATGCTCGTGGTCGTCGTGGCCATCGTGATGGCTGGGGCGGTTGTCCATATCGTCTTCGGCGGCCGCTTCCAGCCCAAGGATCACACGCGCGTCCACTTCGCCCTCGGCCACCTCAACCACAGGCAGGGCACGCGGCGCTTCGGCCAACACAATCGCCTTGGCTTTGGCCACACCTTCCGGACCTGCCAGATCGGGTTTGGTCAACAGCACGATGTCGGCACAAGACACCTGATCCTCGAACACCTCAGACAGGGGTGTTTCGTGATCCAGGCTATCATCCGCCTCGCGCTGGGCATCCACCGCCGCCACGTTCGGGGCAAACCGGCCATCGGCCACGGCCTCGGCGTCGGCCAAAGCGATCACACCGTCAACGGTGATTTTCGAGCGGATATCCGGCCAGTCAAACGCTTTGAGCAACGGTTTTGGCAGTGCCAGCCCCGAGGTCTCAATGACGATATGATCCGGGCGCGGTTCCAGCGCCATCAAGGCCTCAATCGTGGGGATGAAATCATCGGCCACCGTGCAGCAGATACAGCCGTTCGACAGCTCCATAATGTTTTCTTCCGGGCAATCGGGAATGGCACAGGACTTCAGGATTTCACCATCTACACCAACGTCGCCAAATTCATTGACCACAATCGCCAGACGCTTGCCCTGCGGGTTCTGCATCAAATTGCGGATCAGCGTGGTTTTGCCCGAGCCAAGAAAGCCGGTAATCACAGTGACGGGAAGTTTTTCAAGATTTGACATCGGGGATCTCCAGCGGCGGAATGCGCGCGATACAGTTTTTGCGGAAATGGATGGAACGCTCGCGCCATGGCACAAGCCCATCCGTGGTGGCGGCATATTTGGTCACGCCGTCGTGCACCAGTTCGGCGTCATCAGCGCCGGTGAAATTGCCATAGACATAGGTCCAGCGCGCGTCGCCACCGCGCACGGTGATCGAACAGCCAAAATCGCAGTTCGAGAAACACTCCACCGGTTTCACGGTGACATGCGCGGGCAGATCAGATGCCTTCAGCGCATTAAACAGTTGCGTGCCGGGGCGGGGACCTTCGATATCAGTTGGCTGGCCCGCACGGCAGGTGGTGCACACCAACAGTTCAACAGGCGGAAGCGCGTCGCTCATTTTCAGGTCCCTTATCAGGAACGGGGAAATGCGGGATGCCAGATTGGCCAGCCCGACACCGAAAGCACCCCGTCCGGTTTCACGTCTACTCACACGCTGGCAGGTCTCCCGGCTTGCGGATTTCGGCGGTGTCGCCTGCGGTGGCCCTGCCTTCCCGGAATAGTCCAGTGGCAGCGGGCAACCTCTCCGGTCACGGTCGCGGGGGCGGCTGCGTTTTCGGGGTGTGTCACAATCCCTTATCGCATTCCCTATTCACCTGTCCTAAAACAGGCACCAGCGCGCCCAACTGAGGCAGCCCACCCCCCTTTGTCAAGCAAGAGAGTGCCCCTTGACGAGCAACCCGACCAGTTCCGACAGGGTTTGGCCTAAAACCGGCCTTTGGGCTGCATCTTTTCGCGTGATGTTCCCCTTGGCGGCGCTTTGGGCCGCACTTTGCGTGGCGCTTTGGCAATGGCAGGCGAATCTGAACCTACCCTTTGATCTGACCCTGGACTGGCACATTCACGAAATGACCTTTGGCTTTGCCGGGGCCGCGCTGGCGGGATATCTGCTGACGGCGTGCCCCAGCTGGACAGGGCGCGCGCCACCCTCGGGCTGGCCCTTGATGGTGCTGGCGTTCCTCTGGATCGCCACCCGGGTCGCGCTGGTTGCGTTGTGGTTGCCCTTCGGTGCCATCACTTCAGTGGCTTTTTTCTGGGGTGTTGCGCTGCTCTTGTGGGGTGAGACACGCAAAAGCGGCAAGCCGGGGCGCCCGGGGTTCATTCTGTTCTGCCTCGCCGCGGGTATCGGCTCTGCCTTCTGGATCACCGGGCTCTACAACAACGCGCTTCCCATGTGGGCACCTTACGTTCCTGTCATAGGCTTTAGCCTCCTGCTGATCGTGGTCGGCGGCCAGATCCTTCCCGCTTTTCTCTCTCGTGCGGCGATCTGGCGGGGGAGGAAACCGGCGGAGGAACCCGATTGGCTTGGCCCTGTCGCGCTGCTCTCGATTGTCATGGCCACTTTGATCCTGTTGACCGAACACGCCGCCACAGCAGGAGGCTTTCTGCGCTTTGCCGCGCTTGCCCTGATTGCCCGCATGGCCTTTTGGTCGCTGCGTTCGGCCCTGCGCGACCGCCTGCTGGCGATGCTCACCCTCGCTTACCTCTGGCTGCCGCTTGGCCTTTATCTCTGGGGCGCGTCGCTGTCCGAAACCGGTCCCCTGAGTGAACCCCAATCCCTCCACGCCCTGATCATGGGGGCTATGGGCGGGCTGATCTTCGCGGTTTCGGCCCGGTCCATCGCGCACCGCACACCCACCGGCCTGCGCCCGCGCCGTGGCACCATCCCCGCTTTTGCTCTCATCTGGCTCGCCACATGGGCCCGAATGGTCGACGCGCTTGACCTTGCTGCTACGCTCTGGTGTTCCGGTTGGCTGCTTTATGCGCTCTTGTTCCTGCCCGCGCTGGCCGGCCCCGTGGTGCGCCCGGTCTTCAGCGGCACAAGGAACTCCTGACGTTCCGTGCAACCCCCACCTTGCACCCTCCCGATCCCTATGGTTCTGTGCCCTTCGAAACCGCGACCCCACGAGGCCCCCATGTCCGAGACCGACCAAAACACCCGCCACACTGAAAAGATGAAGAAAATCAAGGCCGCACGCGACCGCATGATGGCCACCAAGACCGATCAAAAGGGCCTGATTATGGTCCACACCGGCCCCGGCAAAGGCAAATCTTCCTCTGGTTTCGGCATGATCATGCGCTGCATCGCCCACGATATGCCCGTCGCCGTGGTGCAATTCATCAAAGGCGCCATGGCCACCGGCGAACGCGCCTTTCTGGAAGAACACTTTGCCGATGAAGTGAAATTTCACGTCTCGGGCGAAGGTTTTACCTGGGAAACCCAGGACCGGACCCGTGACATCGCCAAGGCTGAGGCCGGTTGGGAACTGGCCAAAGACCTGATCCGTGACCCCGCCAATCAGTTCGTCATGCTGGACGAGATCAACATTGCCCTGCGCAACGACTATCTGAATATCGACGACGTGGTCGATTTTCTGCTGACCGAGAAACCCGACATGACCCACGTCCTGCTGACGGGACGCAACGCCAAGCCCGAGTTGATCGAAGCCGCAGACCTCGTCACCGAAATGACCCTGCTGAAACATCCCTTTAGGGATGGCATCAAGGCCCAGAAGGGGGTGGAGTTTTGATACACCCACGCAAAGCAATCCACCGGGCGACCCGCCCGGTCAGCATCCGATCCGCCCCACAGGGCGGGCGCGTCACGCCCACCCTCGGGACGGGCGCTGTCCTCAACACGTCAACAAAAGAGCGCTTTGAGAAATGAAAAAACGCCTTCTCACCGAATTCGGCATGGGGTCATCCTTGCGCCGTCAGGATTACACCGAAGCCGCCTGTCGCGCGGTCAAAGACGCGCTGTGGCACAACTCGATCAACCTCGCCGAACTTTTCGGCAAAGACAAAGACGACATGCTGATCACGGTCGAAGTCGGCGTTGAGCAACCCGACCGGATTGACATCACCAAAGTCGCCGCAATTTTTCCCTACGGCCAAGTCACCGTCACGCCCGTCGCGGGCGGGCTGGATGTGCCACGGCCTTTGGGCAACCCCACGGTCATCGCCAATGTCGCCATCTCTGTTGCGCTTGATCTGGAGGCCACATCATGAGCGATCAGCGGTTTATTATCGAAATGGGTATGGGCAATGACCAGTACGGGCAAGACTATACCAAGGCCGCCAAACGCGCGATTGAAGACGCCATTCGCCACTCATCCATCCCGATGTTCGACGCACTGGGCATGGACCACAAACAGATGCGCGTGCAGGTCACCGTCGGGGCGCAAGAGCCGGATCAGGTCGACTGCGACGCATTGCGCACCGGATTGCCGCGCGGGCTGGCGACAGTCACAGCCGTGTTTGGTGGTCTCAATGTCACCAACCCGGATAATGGCAACGTGATGGTGATCGCCTCTGCAGCGGTCGAAGCCTTCTTGCCAAAGCTGGGGTAGGGGCACAAATAGGGACCAAATCCGTTTTGTACAAAACGGGTATTCGGGGGGTAGAGTTTTGTACAAAACGGACAATTTGCGGATTTTGCGCACATGAGCCGCGCTTTGATGATTCAGGGCACAGGCTCGAATGTCGGCAAGTCGATGCTGGTTGCGGGGCTGTGCCGCGCCGCCAAACGTCGTGGGTTTTCCGTCGCGCCGTTCAAGCCGCAGAACATGTCCAACAATGCCGCCGTCACCTCGGATGGCGGTGAAATTGGTCGCGCGCAAGCCTTGCAGGCGATGGCCTGCGGCAAGCCTTTGATTACAGACATGAATCCCGTTCTTTTAAAACCCGAAACCGATGTCGGCAGCCAGGTTGTGGTGCAGGGAAAACGCCTCACCACAATTAAAGCACGCGAGTACGCGGCATTGAAACCCACACTGATGGAGAAAGTACTCGAAAGCTTCAACCGTCTGAAATCAAACAATGATCTGGTGATTGTCGAAGGCGCGGGCAGCCCGGCGGAAGTCAACCTGCGCCCCGGCGACATCGCCAATATGGGCTTTGCCGAGGCCGCAAATGTGCCGGTGATCCTTGCCGGTGACATCGACCGTGGTGGCGTGATTGCTCAGATCGTGGGAACTCAAGCCGTTGTTTCCAAAGAAGATTCAGGTCGGATCGTGGGCTTTATGGTCAATAAGTTTCGCGGCGATCCCAGCCTGTTTGACGACGGTTATGCCATGATCAAACAGCACACAGGCTGGCCCGGCTTCGGTGTTTTACCCTACTTTCCAGAGGCTTGGAGGTTGCCCGCCGAGGATGCGCTGGATATCTCGGACGCAAAAGGCACGGGCGTCCTCAAGGTTGTTTGCCTTGGTCTGTCTCGCATCGCCAATTTCGACGACCTCGACCCTTTGGCGCAGGAACCTGATGTTAGCCTGACGATGCTGCGTGCCGGTCAACCAATCCCCGGTGACACTGACATGGTGATTATTCCTGGCAGCAAATCCACCCGCGGTGATCTGGCGTTTTTGCGAGAACAGGGCTGGGACATTGACCTCTATGCTCATGTTCGGCGCGGTGGCCATGTCTTGGGAATTTGTGGGGGATATCAAATGCTTGGACGCAATATCAGCGATCCAGAAGGCATCGAAGGCGCGCCCGGAGACACCTCTGGTCTTGGCCTTCTGGACGTAGAAACCCTGATGACACCTGACAAGCGCCTGACCGAAACGCAGGCTGTGCATGCGTCCACAAATACGGCGTTTCACGGCTATGAAATCCATATTGGACGGACAGAGGGCGCCGATCGTGCGCGCCCCTTTGCCTTGGTCGGAAATCGCGAAGAGGGCGCGCTTAGCGCCGATGAGCGTATCGCGGGCAGCTATCTGCATGGCATGTTTCGCGACGACGCCTTTCGCGCGGCTTGGCTTTCAGGCCTTGGGGCTGAGGCCGCAAAGGGGGGCTATGACAGTACTGTCGAGGCCACTCTGGAAGCTTTGGCAGATCACATGGAAGCCCACCTTGATGTTGACGGCCTTTTGAAGCAGGCGTGCTAAGTCATTGTTATAAAATTTAAAAATACTCAAGTTTGACGTCGTCAACGCCCAAGTTGCCGCCGCAATGCCCGTACAGATAAACCATGTGCCTGACGAAATGCGCGCGCAAAGCTGGCTTGCGAGCCAAACCCCGTCGCGGCCGCGAGGTTCTGCACAGACATTGATGTATCAATCGCCAACCGGTGGGCCTCGTTCAGTCGCAATTGCAAATAATAGCTGTGCGGCGATTGCCCCAGGTGGGTTTTGAAGCGTTGCTCAAGACTGCGGGTGGACACCGAAAGACGCTGCGCAATTTCAGGGATCGAGAGGGGGTCGTCGATATGAGTTTCCATTAAATCCAATGCACGCACGATCTGTGGATTGCGCCGCACTTGACGAGGGGCTGCCCCCGGGCCGGGACCTTGTTGACCGGGTGGTAAGGGATCGTAGACAAAAGCGCTGGCCACGCGGGTCGCAAGAGATGTACCAAAACGCGTGCTGATCAGATGCAGCATCATGTCGATGCCCGGCGCCGCACCGCCAGAGGTGGCAAATGGTGGATCAATCACGAACCGGTCCCTGTGAGTGAGAACGGCAGGAAAGCGGGTGGCAAAATTTTCGAGGTCTTCCCAATGTGTGGTGGCGTTATGCCCATCCAAAAGGCCCGCCTGTGCCAACAGCCATGGCGCACCATCCAGCGCTGCAATCGCTGAGCCCATGGCGTGGATGCGCCGAAGCGAGGCAAGCAGGCGGGGGGTTGCGTGCTCTTCCAGATCAAATCCTGCAATCACCAAAAGGAGGTCGCAAGAAACAAGCTGAGCGATGGGAGGCCCATCAATTTTCAATCCGCTGGTCAGATGCGCAGAGTCGCCCACTGCAGTGTAAAATCGCCAGTTGAACAGCGGCCGACCAGCCCGACGGTTGGCGGCGCGCATCGGGTCTACGGCCGCCGCAAAGCTGAGCGTGTTACACTGATCCAGAACCAGCACGGCCGTGTTCAGCGCCTGATCATTGGGCAGAAAGATGTTTTTTGCGGTTTTCATCAAATAACATTCGTAAAATGTAAATTAGAAAACATCAACTCAGAGATAGTGGCGCAAATGGATTGAAAGGAATCGCCATGCCTTTGGAAATGAGCAAAGAAGTCTTCATCACCTGCGCCGTAACCGGTTCGGGCGGCACTCAGGACCGCAGCCCGCACGTACCGCGTTCACCCAAACAGATCGCAGACAGTGCAATTGCCGCCGCGAAGTCCGGCGCTGCAGTGGTGCATTGCCATGTTCGTGATCCTGAAACCGGTGCACCCAGCCGTGATCTGGGGCTCTACCGCGAAGTCACGGATCGTATCCGCGACGCAGACGTTGATGCGGTGCTGAACCTGACGGCTGGTATGGGCGGCGACATGGTGTTTGGCGATGTTGAAAACCCGCTGCCGGTGGCTGCTGGTACCGACATGGTTGGCGCAACTGAGCGTATGGCACATATCGTTGAATGCCTGCCCGAGATTTGTACGCTTGATTGCGGCACAATGAACTTTGCCGAAGCCGATTACGTGATGACCAACACGCCCGGCATGTTGCGCGCCATGGGGCAGATGATGACCGATCTTGGCGTGAAACCCGAGATTGAGGCCTTTGACACCGGTCACCTTTGGTTTGCCAAACAACTGGTCGCCGAAGGCATTTTGGCCTCTCCTGCAATGGTACAGCTTTGCATGGGCGTGCCTTGGGGGGCACCAACGGATCTCAACACCTTTATGGCCATGGTCAACAATGTGCCGTCTGACTGGACATGGTCAGCTTTTGCACTGGGTCGTGAAGAAATGCCCTATGTCGCCGCCTCGGTTCTGGCGGGTGGTAACGTGCGGGTGGGCCTAGAAGACAATCTGTGGCTCGACAAGGGTGTGCTGGCCGAGAACTATCAACTGGTTGATCGCGCCGTAACGATCATCGAAAACATGGGCGCCAAGGTGATTGGCCCTGATGAGGTGCGCGCCAAACTGGGTCTGACCAAGCGGGCGCCAGTCGCAAAGCAGTGACCTGCGAACACGGGCGGATTGGGGGCCAGCCCCCAAACCCCCGAAGTATTTTTGGCAAGATGAAATTCGGGACGCAAAGGGACCTGCGTTCGGTGCGAATAGGAATGAAGTGATGACAACAGCAACGATCGTCGGTGGTGGCGTGATTGGTGGCGGCTGGGCCGCGAGATTTCTGTTAAATGGCTGGAATGTAAGGGTTTTTGATCCGGACCCAGAATCTGAGCGCAAGATCGGTGAAGTGCTGGATAATGCGCGTCGGTCGCTGCCGGGAACGAGCGACACCGAGATGCCCCAAGAGGGTTCGCTGACGTTTCATGACACGATCGCCGAGGCGGTTGCAGGTGCTACCTGGATTCAGGAAAGTGTGCCGGAGCGGCTTGAGATGAAGCATAAGGTCTATGCCGAGATTCAGGCACATTGTGCTGAAAATGCGATCATCGGGTCGTCGACTTCGGGATTTAAACCCAGCGAGTTGCAGGAACACGCACCCCGTCCGGGTCAGATCATGGTCGCGCACCCGTTTAACCCTGTCTATTTGATGCCTTTGATCGAGCTGGTGCCCACAGCACAAAACAGCGCCGACATTATTGCGCAGGCCAAGGCGACCATTTCCGGTCTGGGCATGTATCCGTTGCATGTACGCAAAGAAATCGATGCCCACATTGCTGACCGTTTCATGGAAGCCGTATGGCGCGAAGCGCTCTGGCTGGTCAAAGATGGCGTGGCGACAACCGAAGAAATCGACGAGTCGATCCGTATGGGCTTTGGCATTCGTTGGGCGCAAATGGGTCTGTTTGACACGTTTCGCGTGGCGGGTGGCGAAGCGGGTATGAAACACTTTATGGAGCAGTTTGGTCCGTGTCTGAAATGGCCCTGGACCAGATTGATGGATGTTCCTGAGTTCAACGATGAACTGGTGGATCTGATTGCCGGTCAATCTGATGAGCAATCTGGCCATATTGAAATTCGCGAAATGGAACGTATCCGCGACGACAATCTCGTCGCGATGATGCGCGCGCTCAAGGGGCAAAACTGGGGTGCCGGAGCCCTAATGAACACCCATGACGTCAAATTGTCCAAAGAAGCGGGAATGGTACGTAAGGCTGCGGATATAGTTGATCTGTCGCAACCCATCGTCACTGGGCGGCGTGCCGTTCCGGTCGACTGGCTGGACTACAACGGTCACATGAACGAAAGCCGCTATTTGCAGGCGTTCTCAGAAGCCACGGACAGGTTGATGGAAATTGTTGGGTGTGATCAAGACTATATTGCAACGGGCGGGTCCTATTTCACGGCTGAAACCCATATCCGAAACATTGATGAGGCCACTTTGGGCGAGCGCATTGAAGTGCGTACCAGAGTTCTGAATGGTGAGGGCAAGAAGATGCATATCTGGAGCGAAATGTATGCAGGAGAAAAGCTCCTGGCCACGGGTGAGCAGGTGCTCATCCATGTTAGCCTGGAAACCCGTAAACCGTCCGTTCCCAGCGCCGAGATTACCGCCAATTTGGCCATGATTGCCGAGGCTCAGTCTATATTGCCTGCGCCAGATGGTGTTGGTCGTTACGTCGGAGCGCCACGATGACCGGGCGGGTTTTGGTGACCGCGGGCGCTTCGGGGATTGGGCGCGCCATGGGCGAGGCCTTTGACAAGGCCGGCTATGAGGTGTGGGTCAGTGATTTGAACGGTCGTGCCCTGGGCGAAGTGCCGGTGCATTGGCGTACCAGTCATGTCGATGTCATTGATGAACCCCAGATGGCGGCCATGTTTGCTGAAATCAAACGCGAATGGGGCGGGCTGGATGTGCTTTGCGCCAATGCAGGTGTCGCAGGCCCTACCGCACAGATCGAGGACATCGCGCTGGACGACTGGCGCTCTTGTGTCAGTGTCAATCTGGATGGCACGTTCTTGGCGGCGAAATATACTGTGCCGATGATGAAAAAGGCCAAAGCGGGCTCCATCATCGTGACGTCATCGACGGCCGGGCAGCATGGCTACCCCAACCGCGGGCCTTATTGTTCGGCAAAGTGGGCGGTGATTGGTCTGGCCAAGACGCTGGCGATGGAACTGGGTGCGTTTGGCGGGCGGTGCAACGTGATTTGCCCCGGATCTGTCGAAGGCGACCGTATGGAAGGTGTGCTGTCGCGTGAGGCTGAAGCCAAGGGTATGACCCGGGATGAGGTGTACATAGGCTATGCGTCCGGTACATCGATGGGCAGCTTTGTTGAAGCGCGCGACATTGGTGATATGGCGGTATTCCTTGGATCGGATGCATCGCGGTTTGTGTCCGGACAGGTGATTGCGGTGGATGGCCATACAGTCAACCCGGACCCCAAAGTCTGAACCTTTAAGGTCGGGCGTGCGGTCAATGACGGTGCCTTTGCCAGCAAAGGCACCGTCAAAAACAATCTTTACAGCGCCTTTTGCAGAGTGGCGATATGGGCCGGAAGGCCGCGCGCCGTGATGGTGGCCTGCCGGACCAGATTGTCGAAATGTTCGGTGAAACCCAACACTCGCTCTTTGTCACGGAACGCCAAATAATTGCGTCCCAGATACAACACAGCCAGAAGTGGGCCAAATACCGTCACCGGAGCCGAAAAAAGCTGACGTGCATCAAACAGGTAGATGCGCAGGCGCGGATACAGCTGGGTGCTAAGTGCGATCAGATGATCGAGCTGCGCGTGGCGCAATTCGATTGGGACGCCATCATAATACCCGGTGCCCGCTGCAAAGCTGGCCAGTTCGTGCAGGGGCAGAGCGATCTCGTAATCCGATTGGCTGGCGCGCATCCAGTTCAGCCTGTCTTCTGAGGCACCAATGGCCTGTTCCGTGGTGCGCCCCAGATGCGGTGAATACTCCCATTCGAGAATGTCTTTGGTTTTGAGCATATCTGGCAGGCCAGCGGGTACATGACGGATTTTGAAACCCGCGGCTTCAAGGTGCCAGTTGAAAATCTGTTCATCCACCAGCGCACGAGGTGCCGCCGTAAGAGTCAGCGAGTTGGCAAGAATGTCTGCAGCACTTTCTGGGCGATCAGTCAGCGACAACAGCCAGTCGGCAGAAACCCCCAAGGCGGAAGCACATTCTCCAACCACCTGCGCATTGGGCAGACGCGCGCCCTGATCTTTGAGTAGCTGAGAAATCGTCGAACGGTCGACACCAATGTCTCGTGCCAAGGCACTTTGCGTTGTGGCTTTGTCCCGCATCGCGGCTGAGAGACGCTGGCGGAAGAGGTCTGCCCGAAGGCGTTTGTCGATATTATGGGTCATATGATGATTAATATCACCATCTGAGGTTTTTGTGAATTACATTCAGAGTTCCGCGATGGATTTTGGGTTGGTAACACATTTGTGAAGATCAAAAGAACGGGGACAAAATGGAAACGCGGAAACGCTCATTGTTGAAAGCGGTGATCTGGAACGCGATGGGGCTCGCCATGATGAGTTTGGTGGGCCTGATTGCAACCGGATCGATGGCGGTCGGAGGGGCGATGGCCCTGATCAACACCGCCATCGGTTTGACGCTGTACATTATCTACGAGCGTGTCTGGGCTGGTATCCGTTGGGGGCGTCATGTCTGATCTGCGCCACACACGCCCGTTGATCGAGTGGCCAACGTTGGCCATGTTTGGGTTGTGCTACGGGGGCTTCGTTGTCGGCACGATCTGGGTCTCGACGTGGTTCCTACCGTTGGGCATTGTGCTGACCACTTTGGCAATTGCGCTGCATTCGTCGTTGACCCACGAAGTTTTGCATGGCCATCCGTTTCGCAATCAACGACTGAATGATCTGATGGTTTTTCCAGCCATAGGTTTGGCCATTCCCTACTATCGGTTTCGAGACACGCATCTGGCGCATCACTGCGATTCCATTTTGACAGACCCTTACGATGATCCCGAAACCAACTATCTGGATCCGGCCGTGTGGGACGACATGCCCGGCTGGAAACGTGCTGTGCGCCGCTTTAACAATACTTTGGTCGGACGTTTGCTGGTCGGGCCTGCATTAGGGCAGGTTTGCTTCATGACTGCTGACTGGCGGCAAATTGCAGCTGGGGATGGAGCGGTATTGCGTGGCTGGCTTTGGCATATTCCGATGTTGATGATCGCGATTTGGTGGATGATGTCTGTGTCCCAATTGCCGATCTGGGCCTATTTGCTTTCAGCTTACGCCGCCCTGTCGATCCTGAAAATCCGCACGTTCCTTGAGCATCAAGCCCATGAGCGTTGCCGGGCGCGCACCGTGATTATAGACGATCAAGGTCCTTTGGCGTGGATATTTTTGTACAACAGCCTGCACGTGGTGCATCACATGCACCCCAAGGTGGCCTGGTACAATCTTCCCAAACTGTTTCGCGCCCACCGCGAGCGTTATCTAAGCCGCAACGACAGCTACTATTATCGCTCGTATGGCGAAATCTTTTCACGCTACTTTTTCAAAGCCAAAGATCCGGTGCCGCATCCTCTCTGGCCTCGCGATTAGGCACGTGATCTAACGGCGGCATGGAATTCTGGATTGCCGCGTCGATTGCGGCCGCACTGTTTCAGACGGTGCGGTTCATGCTTCAAAAGCACCTTAGTCAGGTCGCCTTGTCTGCGGCGGGGGCGACGTTCGCCCGTTTTGTGTACTCGGCCCCTCTGGCTGTTGCTGCTTTACTGGCTTGGCTTGGCTTTGGCGCGCCCAATTTGCCTGCACCAGGGCTCGATTTCTGGATTTTTGGAGCGATTGGGGGGGCGGCTCAGATCACGGCCACAGTGTGCACGGTCATGTTGTTTGGTCGCCGTAATCTTGCGGTGGGAAGACCTTTATCAAGGTCGAAGTCCTACTGACGGCACTGATCGGTCTGGTGGTGCTGGGCGAAGGAATATCACCGCTTGGTCTGGTTGCGATTATTGTTGGGGTTGGTGGGGTTCTGGTTCTGTCAGGACCGATGGATCGCAGCGGCCCAATGTGGCGCCGTCTTCTCAGCCCGTCCGCAGCGCTTGGGTTATCCGCAGGGGCCTTGTTTGGCGTGTCGGCCGTTTGTTATCGCGGGGCCACATTGGCCGTGTCTGCGAACGATCCATTGTTGCGGGCGCTGGTAACCTTGGCGGCGGTGACATCGATGCAATTGCTTACGATGGCGGTCTGGCTTTACCTTCGTGATCGGCCTCAGATTGGTCGCGTGCTGCGCGCCTGGAAAACTGCCGGGTGGATTGGCCTGACAAGTATGGCCGGATCCTTCAGCTGGTTTACTGCGTTTACCCTGCAGAATGCGGCCTATGTTAAGGCAGTGGGTCAGATTGAGCTGATTTTTGGGATTATTGGCACGGTCCTGTTCTTCCGCGAAAAAATCAGCTCACGGGAATGGGTTGGTATGCTTTTACTGGCCACAAGTATTATGGCGCTTATGCTGACGTTGTGACCCAGAACCCAATTGTTCGTCTTAATCGTCACGCCAGTCAGGTGTGCGGCCCTTCAGCTGCATGAAAAGGCTGCTTTCGTCGTCATTGCGAAAGAACGGAACAACTTCGGGAGGGGTTGCATCAGTGACGCGCGCCTCGACTTCGGCCAACACGACCTCGGTGATAAAAGGCAGGTCCAGTTCGCGGGCTTTTCGCAATGGAACCCATTGAAGATGTGAAAGCTCGTCACAGGCCTGATCGAAATTGTCGATGTCGCTGTTAAGCTCTTCTGCATCCAAAAGAAAGAACCTTGCATCAAACCGTCTTGGCCGCCCGGGAGGGGTAATAGCGCGAAAAACAAATTGCAACGCATGGGCAGAGGGCAGATGACCGGTTTGCGAAAATGAGACCCAATCTTCGGGGGGTGTTTGTTGCCAGCTGCCCTGTTGGCCTAGAATTTGACCGGTTTCTTCCCACAATTCACGCACTGCCGCCACCGCCAGCGGATGCGTCAACGCCGGGTCAGATTGCTCACTCAGGCGTTGGGCGCAGAGATCAGGCAATGGTCGCGCCAGAAAAATCTCAGCGTCTGCTGCGTCCACTGCGCCTCCGGGAAAAACGAATTTGTTCGGCATAAAGGCTGCCTTGGCACCACGCTGCCCCATCAGAATTTGGGGGTCACTTTCCCGGTCGCGCAGCACGATCACCGTGGCTGCATTGCGGATTGCGGTTTTATCTTCGCTCATTCTGACCTCTGTTTATCTGGGGTCAGGGCTTACTTGCGCCGAACCCATGCATGTGCCGGGCCCATTGAAACGCCACCACTGCGCCCTTGAACCTTGGCAGAAGGTAGAGTGAGAGTGCCACACAGCCAACCGCAAAAATGGTAAACATGATCAAAGGCTCTGGACGGAAGTTGACAAACACGATGTGCAGCATCGGCGCCATAAGATGTCCAACCAGCAAAATGGTCAGATAGGCCGGGCCGTCATCCGCCCGCTGAGGCGTGAAATCCTCGCGGCAAACAGAACAGCTTTCACGCACCTTTAGATATCCCTTGAGTAAAGGGCCATTTCCGCAGTTTGGACATCGTCGTCGCCATCCCTTAAACAGGGCCGGACCCAATGGGCGCTCGTCGGTCTCGGCTATGGTTTCAGTCATCGTTTCCTCGCATTTCCTGCACCCAAGATGAGTTCCCCGGCTGGTCTTTGAAAGTGGGCAAAACCGCCTTGCGTCCCGATGTCGCAAAAAGGTTGGCCCGCTTGCCAGAAAAACTTCGACGGAAATTCACGGCTCCTGCGTTTTACATTTGAAAGCCGCCCAAAATGGCGTGGTTTACATCAAGTAACAGGAGAAGATTATGAAACGTGCACTCTTTATCACTGGTGTTGTTGTGGCAGCCCTTGGTGTCACAGGTGTTGCTGCTTCGGCCAAAGGTTGGGGCATGGGCGGACCACGCGGTATGATGCCGATGATGAATTTCGAAGATCTGGACGTCAATGGCGACGGCAAAGTCACTCAGGATGAGATGGCGGCCATGGGCAAAGCGCGGTTTGACAAAGCTGACGCCAATGGTGACGGGTTCTTGGATGCCGAAGAGATGGAAGCTCACATGATCGAAATGGCCAAAGAATATGCGCCTAAAGTCAGCAAGCGGATGATCGACAAAAAAGATGCCGACAGTGACGGTAAGCTGAGTTTTGAAGAAATGAAGCCCAACGGAAAACGTACAGACAAGATGTTTGGTCGTTTCGACACAGACGGTGATGGCGCGATTTCTCAGGCTGAGTTTGAAGAAGCCCAGGCCAAAATGCGCGACCACCGAAAAAACAAAAAGCAACAGAACTGATTGGAACTCGGGCGGCCTGCCACGGTGGGCCGCCCAGCATGATTGTCACGACAGCGAGGACGGGCTAGGCATTGGGAGCGATGAGCATGCCTTTGGATGCACAAGATGAAATCTCAGACGACGCGTTGATTGTTCTCTACGCGAACGGAGATTCTGCGGCCGCCCGGGTGTTGACTTTGCGCCTGACGCCTCGGGTGTTCAGTCACGCTTACAGAATGCTCGGAGATCGTGCCGAAGCCGAAGACGTGGCGCAGGAAGCCTTGGTTCGCCTGTGGAAAATCGCTCCAGATTGGCGACAGGGCGAGGCCAAGATCACAACTTGGCTATATCGTGTCGTCGCAAACCTGTGCACAGATCGTTTGCGCAAAACGCGCGGTGTTGCGCTGGATGCAGTGCCAGAGCCTGAAGACGATGCCGCTTCGGCTGTCGAAATGCTTCAGAACCGGGCACGCATGGATGCTTTGCAAGAGGCGCTGAACAGCCTGTCAGACAGGCAACGTGAAGCGGTGGTCCTGCGCCACATTGATGGTCTTGGGAATCCCGATATTTCCGAGATCATGGAGATTAGCGTCGAGGCGGTTGAAAGCCTGACGGCGCGGGGAAAACGGGCTTTGGCCAAGGCCTTGAGCGGCCGACGAGAAGAACTGGGGTACACGGATGACTAAGTCTGATCAGGACAACGATATGCTGGACGCACTTTTTGAAGCTGCCAGAACGGATGACCGGGCCGCGGCGCGCCCTGATTTGTTGGCACGGGTTTTGGCTGACGCTGAGGCACTACAACCCACGCTTGACCCTTTGAAACGTCGTGACAAACCTCGTAAAAGTGTTTTCGCGCAGCTCTTTGGCGCGTTGGGGGGCTGGCCTTCCGTGACTGGACTGGCGGCAGCCACTGTGGCGGGGGTCTGGGTCGGATTTGTCGCGACACCCGAGCTGTTGCCCAATGGAGTGGCCAGTCTTATCGGTGCAGATACAGAAATTTACCTTGCCTACCTCGAAGGTGGAAGCAACTACGGGCTTGAGGAGTGATCGAAATGTCGGACGAAGCTACCAAAAAGCCACGCATGCGACGCAGTGTGCGAATTCTGTTGATCGTCTCTTTGGCTCTGAACTTAATCATAATCGGGTTGGTTCTTGGTGCTGCCCTGAGTCATGGCGGCAAGGGACGGGGACCTGATGCCTATAGTGATGGTCCGCAGTCACCGATCGCTCTTGCCTTGTCATGGGAAGAACGCCGCGATGTGGGTAAAAAAATCCGCGCGGCGCATCGCAAACATGCGTCTGATCGCAAGGTCGAAAAAATTCGATACGAGACTCTTATTTCGGCGCTGAATGGCGATCCTTATGATCCCGATGCTGTGTCGATGGCGCGCGAAGCATTGGATCAAGCAAGTTGGGATCGCCGACAAATTGCTTATGACATCTGGGTGACCCATGTTGGAAAAATGAGCGTGGAGCAACGTCAGGACTATGCCGAAAGACTTCGCGAGGTTTTGAACGAGCGCCGAAGTCGCCGTGATCGAGGGCCAAAAACGGACTAAAGTGCCTGGCGATTGTCTGGGTTCATTAACCTGTCTCGATACGCTCATAATACGTTGTTATCGTAAGTGTCCTGACAGCAGGCCTTAGTTTCCGAACGTCAAGATGCCTTAGTGACCGCGCGCAGTGTGGTTCAGAACCGGGCGTGCGGCTGCCTCTAGGGTTACCTGATTGCGACCCGTGGACTTGGCACCGTACAATGCGCGGTCTGCGTGATCCAACAATGCGGTGCCACTAATTTCGCCGGTTGAACTGTGGTCACTGGCCATGGCAACACCGATGCTGACGGTTACCGGAATTTGAATGTCCGATTTCTGAATATGCACCGGCTCTCGGTTGATGACACGACACAAACGGTCTGCCATATTGCGGGCGGTTGCGCGGTCTGTGGCAGGCAGAACGATCAGAAACTCTTCGCCCCCTATTCGCGCCAAAAGATCGACCGGGCGTAATGTATCGCGCAGACGTCCGGACAAAACCTCTAAAACCCTGTCTCCTGCGACGTGACCATATCGGTCATTGATGGCCTTAAAGTGGTCCAGATCAGCCACCATAACTGCAAAGTCGCGTTTGGTGCGGCTGCTAAATTCGGCGATGCGTTTGAGGTGGGGCAATGCGTAGCGACGGTTAAATAATCCGGTCAGGGGATCAGTGACAGCAGCCTCAAGACCCTCTTGAACGTTACGTCTCAGCCCGTCACGAAACCGCTTGTGTTTCACAATACTCGATAGACGAACGGCCATTTCCTCTGGGTCGAACCCATGCGCCATGACGTCATTGGCCCCAAGGTCCAAAGCGTCGATCAAGGTATCCGATCTGTCGTTTTCTAAAACCACCAGAACGCCGCAATGGCGTGTCGTCGCGCGGGCGCGAATTTCCGCCAAGAGCCGAAGACCCTCTTCCGGCGCTGATGCATCCAACGCTATCACAAAGGCATCCGGCGTGGCGATCTTGGCCATCGCGCTGAGCGTCTCGCACAGCGGCTTTTGCAACAAGGCAAAAGGCACAAGCGGCTTAATGTGGGTGCGCCACCTCAATCCTGTGCTTTTGTCAGGTGTTGCAAACAGGATCGTGGCCTGATTTTCAAACAGCGATATTGGCTGTTCGGCAAATCCCAGCACCCGTGATGTTCGATCCTTTAGGCGCCACTCTTCGTTCACGTCTCGGGTCCTCAACAGTGACCGGATGCGTGCCAGCAAAGCGGCTTCTTTCACTGGTTTTGCAAACACATCGTCAGCGCCGGCTTGCAAAGCCTTCATGCGAAATTCTCGGGATGTGCGCGCGGTCAACAAAAGCATCGGTATCGAAGCAGATTCAGTTGACGCCTTTAACGAAGCGCAAAGGTTCAAGCCTTCGTTATCTCGGGCATTTTCAGAGCCCACAACGACAAGATCCGGCTCATCAATGCGGATAATGTTCAGGGCTTCGTTCAGGGTGCCAGCCTGGACGACCTGATAAAACGCGCTGCACAGTTTGACCTTCATCACAATGCGATTGGTCGGTACACTGTCTATTATCAATATTTTGCCGGGCATGAGCCTACCTGAAGCTTGCAATCGGGTTTATTCATTTTGTATTCGGATTGGTTAAGAAAAGATTTCGAAAGTCGCAAAAATGGTAATGACCAAAGATGTCGCTGAAACTCTGGCACTTAAGGCTCTGGCCTGGCTGGTTACAAATGATGAGCTGTTGCCGGTGTTTCTTGGAAGTACAGGCGCTTCGGTGGGGGACTTGAAGACACAGGCTGCAACCAGCGATTTTCAAGTTTCAGTTCTTGAGTTCCTGACGATGGATGATGCCTGGGTCATGGCGTTTTGTGATAGTGTTTCGCAAGCCTATGAGGCGCCAATGGAAGCCGCGCAGGTGTTGGCCGGGCAAAGCAGGCGTCACTGGACGTGATTGAGGCTTTTCTGCACTTGTGCCGCTCAAAATCGGCAGGCAGGGTGCATTTGACATATTCAGAGGGCTCTCATGCGCGTTGATGGAATTCTATTCGACAAAGACGGAACACTGTTCGATTTCGGCACAACCTGGAACACTTGGACTGCCGAAATGATTCCGAAACTGGCAGAAGGCGATATGGCGGTGGCTCGCCGTTTGGCTGACGAGTTGGATTTTGATCTGGATGCGGGAGAATTCCTGCCGCACAGTATCATCATTGCAGGCACCAATCGCGATGCAGCTGAAGCCATCGTGCGCGCCATGCCGCACAAGAATCTAACCGAGGTTGAGAATGCTCTTATGTATTCTGCCGCAGAGGCGCCTTTGTCACCAGCGGTCCCGTTAGAGCCGTTTCTTCGTAACCTTGGAGAGCACGGCCTGCGCCTTGGGGTAATGACAAACGATACTGAATACAGCGCCCGAGCTCATCTGAGTGGCGCAGGGGTCGACACCTTGTTTGATCTTATCCTTGGCTTTGATAGTGGCCATGGAGCCAAACCTGATCCTGAACCTCTTCTAGCGTTCTCTAATCAGTTCGCCCTGGATCCAACCCGTGTCGCCATGGTCGGGGACAGCACACATGACCTTGTGGCAGGGCGCAGAGCAGGCATGCAAACCATCGCGGTTCTGACCGGTGTGGCTGGTGAAGAAGAACTTACCCCTTACGCCGATGTGGTTTTCCCCAATATTGGCTATATCGCAGATTGGCTTAAGTCCTAGGTACTGCCTACCTGATCCAGAGCTTAGAAATACCAAAACCGGTGACGCATCAGCGCACGGTTTCCGTATTTGTCAGGCTGCGCTTCAATTTAAATGCGACATGAATTGTCGCAAAGCTGCAATTTCCGCAATGCAGTCTCGTGTTTGCTCAAAGGACCAGAGCATGAGGAGACCACGATGAGTGATACATCAGGACGCAGACGGCGCGGTGGCGGGCGCGCAGGCAATGCAACCCGGCGTGGCTCTTTGGGGGTGATTGAGCAAATGCCCTGGCGGGTTCCGGTCAATCAGGACAAACCGGTTGAACCTCTGACCGAAGACGGCGTGCAGGCGATCCATGAAGGCGCCATGCGTATCCTTGAAGAGATTGGCATTGAGTTCTACAACGACGAAGCGCGCGGAATTTTGCAGGAAGCCGGTTGTACAGTGCGCGGTGACAATGTGCGCATGGGACGTGATTTTGTCATGGAGATGGTGGCCAAGGCGCCATCCAGCTGGACGCTCACGCCGCGCAACCCAGATCGTAAGATCACCGTTGGGGACAATCACATGCTGTTTGGCAATGTGTCGTCGCCTCCAAATTATTGGGACATGCGTCTTGGTCGAAAAGTGCCCGGCACCCGCGAGATGTGCGCCAACCTGTTCAAACTGTCTCAGTATTTCAACTGTATCCATTTTGTCGGTGGATATCCGGTTGAACCCCAAGACATCCACGCCAGCGTGCGCCATCTGGATGTGATGTATGATAAGCTCACGCTCACAGACAAAGTGGCGCATACTTATTCGTTGGGGGCCGAGCGGGTCGAGGACACGATGGAGATGGTGCGTATCTCTGGTGGCTGGAGCGAAGAAGAGTTTCAGGCCAGCCCAAAGCTTTATACCAATATCAATTCCACGTCGCCGCTTAAACATGATGAGCCGATGATGGACGGCTGGATGCGCATGGCGCGGCGAAATCAAGGGTTGGTGGTAACACCCTTTACGTTGGCAGGGGCGATGGCACCTGTGACCATGTCCGGGGCTGTGGCGCAGTCTTTGGCTGAGGGGTTGTGCGCGGTGGCTCTGGCGCAATACATCCGCCCCGGCGCGGCCTGTGCGATTGGTACGTTCACCTCGAACGTCGACATGAAATCCGGCGCGCCAGCCTTTGGAACACCGGAATATATGCGCGCGACACAGATGACCGGACAGATGGCCCGGTTCTACGGTCTACCGATGCGCGCCAGCGGAGTGTGTGCCGCCAATGTTCCCGATGGTCAGGCCATGTGGGAGACTTCAAACAGTCTTTGGTCGGCCGTGCAGTCAGGGGCCCACATGATCTATCATGCAGCCGGTTGGCTTGAAGGTGGGCTGATTGCGTCACCTGAAAAATTCATCATGGACTGTGAAGTTCTGCAAATGATCCAGCGCTATATGGAGCCCGAATTATGGGCAACCGGACCAGATGAGATCGCTCTTGAGGCGATCCGGGATGTTGGCAATGAAGGCCACTTTTTTGGCATTCAGCACACCCAGGACCGATATGCCACGGCCTTTTACCAGCCGTTTGTTTCCGATTGGCGCAATTACGAAGCTTGGGAAGAAGCCGGGAGTGTATGGACGCCCGAACGGGCCCATCACATTTTCGAACGGATCATTGAAAGTTTTGAAGCTCCTCCATTGGACGAGGCAATTCGCGAAGAGCTGGAAGCTTTTGTTGCAAGGCGCAAAGAAGAGGGCGGTGCCCCTACCGATTTCTAGGAAGCATGGATCAGGTGTGCCAGCCCGCGCCTTGCGCGGGCCATGCCCAACCCCGTAAAAAGCCATTGGCATTGCCAATGGCTTTTCTTCGCGGGCGGGAGCACATGCGTTGGGTGCTTTGGTGTTCTTCCGACAGGTTGCAAGACAGTTCCGCGGCCAGGTAACTTCGCGTATTGTCAGGAATTCCAGACTACCCGTGGCCTCAAAACAGGCTTAAACTGGCACCAAGGCGCTGTGTGGCGCAATGGCGTTTGGCGTGGGTTCTTAAATCGCGGTAATTTGACGGGAGGCCGACATGACCTCAAATGACACCAAAATGGCAGTGGACCGGGGCAGTATGGCGCTGATCGGTGGCGTGGCCGGGCTTGCGGCCTGGATTCTGGTCGATGTGATCCCGGACGTGATCAGCAACCCACACGTGTTGGTGGTTCTGTCAGCCGCAATTGCAGGGTATTTTGTTGTGCTATTGGCGATCAATGGTCCGGTACCGTTGGGCAAAGCGGCTCTGGGGGCTGCGGTTCTGGCGGTTCCTGCGGCGTTGTTGTTGGGCTGGGCCAGCCTGCGATTTGAAACCTCTGAGGGCTTGTTTAATACAGGATTTTCCCTTCTGGCCTGGTGTCTTATTTTGGCTCTGGGTACGCCGTTTCTGGCGGTTTGGTCGTGGGATCGCCACTATTGGAACAGTTATTTGGACCTGTTTGATGTCTCGTGGTCCATTGTTGTACGCTACGCTGCAGCCTGGCTTTTTGTCGGAGTGTTCTGGGCCGCATTGTTCTTGTCGGATGCGTTACTGTCACTGGTATCAATCACCATCATTGACGATCTGATAGATCACGAACCGGTGCCTCAGGTGCTGACCGGTGCCGTTCTTGGGTTGGCGCTGCGCGTGGTCTACGAAATGCGCGAGTACCTCTCACCTTATTTGCTGCTACGGCTTTTGCGTCTGTTGTTGCCAGTATTTCTGGTTGTCGTCGTCATTTTCGTCCTGGCATTGCCATTTAGCGATCCGGCCAAGCTGTTCGGCAACCTGTCACCGGCAGCAACCCTTATGTCTGTCGCGCTGGGCGGAATTGGCCTGATCAGTGTGGCATTGGATAAATCTGATGCAGATGCAACGCGTGCCGGTTGGATGCAGCTTGTGGTGAAAGCGATGGCTTTGCTTTTGCCAGTTCTGGCCGCACTGGCCTGTTACGGAGTCTGGCTCCGGGTTGTGCAATATGGCTGGACACCGGATCGGCTGGCGGCTGCGGTCGCGGCTGGCATCGTTTCGGTCTATGCGCTGTTGTACTTTCTGGCTGTGCTGGCTGGCACAGACTGGATGAGCCGTATTCGGGCGAGCAATCTGTGGGTTGCGGGCATCGTTCTGGGGCTTTGCGTATTGTGGCTGTCACCTATCCTCAACCCCGAAGCAATATCTGCACGCAGCCAGGCATCGCGTTACCTGTCGGGCAAAACCGTTGCCGACCATGTGGCCGCATGGGAGCTGACACATGAATGGGGTAAAGCCGGGCGCAGCAGTGTTGATCAGTTGAACGCTCTGCCGGATGCTGATCACGCTGAGCTACAGCGCATTTTGGATCTCGCAGAGCGCGAGGATTCACGCCATGCCTTTGAGCAACGCCTCAGCGGCGGACGGGATTCCAAGATTACGCAAATTCTAAACAGTCTTCGGGTCCTGCCCGAAGAGACCGTTTTAGACCCCGAAGCTCTCCGCCGGTTGCCCAAGTATCGGTTGGATGAATGGCATGAGGCATGTTCTGCCTCCGAAATTCAAAAGTGCATTCTGATTTTGGCTGACTTTAATGCCAGTCCCGGTCAGGAAGGTGTGCTGTTTTTACCTGAGCAAAATGACACTTACGAAGCGATTGCTGTACGTCTGCAAGACGACATTCTAATCGCAGGTAAGTATTTGCGGGATATGCGTGGCGGGCAGAACATCAAAGTGTCCAATGCAAATGTTCAGCGTTTGCTTGACGGTGACTATCGTATCGCGCCCAGCAGTCGAAATTCACTTTGGATTGGCGGCTTGGAAATACATCCTGAAAATTGATCATGTTGGGGCTTTGTTAAGCCTCTGCCGGTCATAGTGTTCCAAAATCAGGGAAGTACTATGCACGGGCTGATCAACAGGGCGATACAATGCTTCATTCGCGACAGCTATGGGCGCGAGCGATGGATCGAGGTGACGCATCTCGCGGATCTCGGGTTCACCGACTTTGAGGTGATGTTGCACTATGATGATGCCGTGACCGAAGCTGTTCTCAAAGCTGCTGCACGTACGCTTGGCGTCTCTCGTGAAACTGTTCTGGAAGACCTGGGCACATATCTTGTGTCTCACCCCAACGTCGAAGCCTTGCGGCGGCTGCTGCGGTTTGGTGGGGTAAGCTTTGTGGAATTCCTGCATTCTCTGGATGAACTGCCTGACCGGGCCAGGTTGGCCGTCGATGACCTGATTTTGCCGCAAATGGAACTGCATGAATTCGGCGTTAACAATTTTAGCCTGACATGCCACTCGCCGCACAAAGGATTTGGCCATGTCATGATGGGCGTGTTGCGCACATTGGCGGATGACTATGGCGCGCTGGTGTTTCTTGAACACCTTGGTGGCAAACCCGGTATTGAAGTGATCGAAATCACCCTGATTGAAACCGCATTTTCCGCAGGGCGCAGTTTCGAACTGGGGGCAAGGGCCGGATAATTATGGACGTGTTTGACGATATTTGTGGTGTGATGGATGTAATCTGTCCGATGCATGTCATGTTGAACAGCAATGGCGACATCATCCACGCCGGACCCACACTCGCAAAACTGTGGCAGGGCGAGGGATATCAGAACACACGATTTCTGGAAATGTTCGAGGTACTGCGCCCCAAAGCTGTCACTGACATGCCCAGTTTGCTTGCGACCACCGGGCACAAATTGCATGTCCGCAAAAGGACCGACCCCAAAACAACTTTAAAAGGTGTGTTGATGCCTTCCTCGGTGTCCGGAGGGGCAGTCGTAAACCTGTCGTTCGGCATTTCTATCATGGATGGGGTGCGCGACTATGCGCTAACCAGTACAGATTTTGCAGCAACAGATCTAACCATCGAAATGCTCTATCTGATTGAGGCGAAGTCTGCGGCAATGGAGGCTTCACGCAAATTGAATTTGCGGTTGCAGGGGGCCATGATTGCCGCTGAAGAACAGGCCTTTACCGACACACTCACGGGGCTCAAAAACCGTCGCGCGGTTGATTTCATTTTACCTCGCCTGATCGAAAAGGGGACCGGCTTTGCCTTGATGCAGATGGATCTGGATTACTTTAAAGCGGTGAATGACACCCACGGACATGCGGCGGGGGACCATGTGTTGCAGCATGTAGCTAGGATCATGGTAGAAGAAACACGGGACGAAGACTGCGTCGCCCGGGTTGGCGGGGATGAATTTGTGCTGATCTTTGATGGGTTTACCAACCGCGGCGCTCTGGCCGATCTGGCGCGCCGACTGATCCAGCGTATCGAAGTGCCTGTCCCGTTTGAGGCAATCGTCTGCAATATTTCCAGCTCAATTGGCATCGCGCTATCACGCAATTTCCCATTGCTTGATGACGCAGGCTTGATGGCTGCGGCTGATGCGGCACTTTATGCTTCGAAACGAGGTGGACGGGCACAGTTCCAGTTTGCTTCGGATCTGGAGAACATTGCCGCCAGCATAACGTCTTCCACCGAAACGCTTTCTGAATTGAGCGAGGATATCTCTTCCAGACATGGCAGGTCAGGTCCCTTGTCGTAAAGTTTGCGCCGAATTCAACTGATGTGCCTTATCGATCTCACAATGCCACACGCCTGCCTCACACCCGCGTGACCCTGATGTCACATGACTTGTCTTGTGCGCTGAACCGCCCCAATTTTGGCAGGGACATCAGGAGTGCACACTATGAGCATCGAACGCATAACTTTTTCTGGCCACGATGGTCATACTCTATCCGCGCGCTTGGATATGCCAGCCGGACCGCATCTTGCAACGGCTCTGTTTGCGCATTGTTTCACCTGTTCAAAAGACATCCCCGCCGCGCGTCGTATCGCGGCCCGACTGGCGGCACAGGGTATTGCAGTTCTTCGATTTGATTTCACAGGGCTGGGTCATTCCGAGGGCGAATTTTCCAACACATCTTTTGCTTCGAATCTGAGTGATCTCAAAGCGGCCGCGGCCTATCTCGAAACACGCGGTTTTCCGCCAGATTTGTTGATTGGTCACAGCCTTGGAGGGGCCGCAGTATTGAGAGCTGCAACCGACATGACCTCTGTCAGGGCAGTCGCCACGATTGGTGCGCCGTTCGATCCGGCGCATGTCACGCATAATTTTGGCGATGTCGTTGACCAAGTCTGCAAAGAGGGCGAGGCCCGGGTGGATTTGGGCGGACGCCCGTTTACCATCAAACGGCAATTTCTGGATGATATTTCAACCCATAATCTGACCTCGGCGGTGGCGGGTCTTGGCAAAGCTTTGCTGGTTTTGCACGCTCCGCGTGATGAGATTGTGAGCATCGACAATGCTGCCGACATTTTCAGGACTGCCAAACACCCCAAAAGCTTTGTCACACTAGACGATGCCAATCACTTGGTCTCGCGGGCTGAAGATGCCGAATATGCCGCCGATGTTATTTCGGCCTGGGCGGCGCGCTATTTGAGCCTCACACCACCTGCACCGCCACCCGGCGTGCCAGAAGGTATCACCCGCGTATCCGAAGCCGACCCGGCAGGTTTTATGCAGGATGTGGTTTCGGGGCCAAGCCATCATGCGTTGGCGGACGAGCCGCTGGCCTATGGCGGCACCAATCGGGGCATGTCGCCCTATGGATTTGTTGCTTCCGGGTTAGGGGCCTGCACGTCGATGACCATTCGGATGTATGCCCGCCGCAAAGGCTGGCCGTTGGAGCACGTTCGTGTGGATGTCAGCCATGCCAAAGTTCATGCTCAGGACGCGGAAACCTCAAAGAATGAAAAGATTGATGCCTTTCACCGAGAGATCGTCCTAGTCGGCAATCTCAGTGCGGATCAACGCGGACGGTTGCTGGAAATTGCCGACAAATGCCCTGTGCATCGCACTTTAGAACGCTCCAGCGAAATTGAAACCACTTTGTCAGACAGTTGACGCAATTGGCAGCACATTGCCCTGAGAATTGACCTGGTTTATCTTCAGGGCCCGGCTGACTGGTTCGCGAGCACGCTGATTGTGCTGGAAAGAATGTACTTTGTTGTACATATTGTATCCCTTACTGTGCGGACCATTCGGCACCTCTGAGGGCACAACATGACAAAGAAAAATGTGCGCGGGCCACAACGCACCTCTCGTGACGATTGGGTCACGGCGGCGCTGGATACATTGATTTCTGACGGTGTCGACTCAGTTAAGGTGTCGTCGCTTTCTGCCAAGCTCGATTGCGCGCGTTCAAGTTTCTATTGGTACTTTGAAAACCGAACAGATTTGTTGGACGCGCTTTTGGATCACTGGCAACGCACAAATACTGAAGCGATCGTGACGATGGCAGGGCGCCCTGCTAAAACCATCAATCTGGCTCTGACAAATGTGTTCTCATGTTGGGTCAAAAAGGGCTATTTCAATACGCAATTGGACTTCGCGGTCAGGGATTGGGCGCGTCGTGATGGGTCTGTCCGACGCGCATTAGATATCTCCGACGATGCGCGAATTCTGGCGCTTAAGGGGATGTTTCTACGCTATGGCTATGTCGAATCTGAGGCCGCGACCCGCGCCAAAATCGTCTATTTCACCCAGATTGGATATGAGGCTCTGGATACGCGGGACAGTGATCTGGTACGGGCCAAAACAGGCGATGACTATCTGTTTTGTCTGACTGGGGTGCGCCCGACCACAGAGGAGTCCACTGCCATTGTTGGTCTCACCGGCTACAGTTTGAATGATTTGATGGATTAATGTTCACGATATTGTGGTGTCATCTGTTTTTGGCTTTAATGTACAGTGCTGTACAAAAAAATGGACAGAATCGGAACCCAAGCCTAGGCTCTTTTGAAAAGTGGTGAAGGAGACGGCGATGAAAACATCTTACCGAGCGGTTGTTATCGGAGGCGGCATTGTCGGGGTGTCGGTTTTGTATCACCTCACCAAACTTGGTTGGACGGATGTGGCGTTGATCGAACGAGCCGAGCTAACAGCCGGTTCCACATGGCATGCGGCTGCCGGGTTTCATGCTCTGAACGGTGATCCTAGTGTCGCGGCGCTTCAGGATTACACCATCAACCTTTACAAAGAGATAGAAGCCGAAAGCGGACAGGACGTTGGGCTGCATATGACGGGTGGTGTGAATTTTGCCACCAACCAAAGCCGTTGGGAACAATTGAAGGCGGCCGCTGCAACGTTCAAAGCGATTGGTGTTGAGACCGCACGCCTCGTGGATCGTCGGGAAATTGAAGAAATGACGGGTGGCGTGATCCGGACCGAGGACATTCTGGGCGGGCTTTATGACACCAATGAAGGTTATTTAGATCCTAATGGGGCCACCTATGCCTTTGCCGGCGCGGCAAAGCAACGGGGTGCAGATGTGATCCTGCGCAACCGGGTGGTGGAATTGAAACAGCGTGCTGACGGAACCTGGGATGTCGTCACGGAGCAAGGCACAATTCATACCCAACACGTGGTCAACGCAGGTGGCCTATGGGCCAAGCAATGCGGCCGTATGGCCGGTGTGGATTTGCCGGTAACTCCGATGGAGCACCATTATCTGGTGACCGACACTGTGCCCAGTATCACGGCGATGTCCCATGAGTTTCCTGTGACCGCCGACCTTGATGGTTTTACCTATGCCCGCCAAGAGGCCAAGGGCCTTTTGTTGGGGGTGTACTAACGCAATCCCAAACACTGGAACATGGAAGGCGCGCCATGGGACTATGGGATGGAGCTGATCCCTGAGGATGTGGATCGTATTGGCGATGAATTGTCGATTGGCTTTAAACGCTACCCAGAGTTGGCCGATGTCGGAATCAAGCGTTGGGTGAATGGCGCTTTTACCTTTGCGCCGGACGGCAATCCGCTGGTGGGCCCGGTTGGGCCGCGAGGGTACTGGGTGGCTTGCGGTGTCATGGCCGGATTCAGTCAGGGTGGTGGTGTTGGAAAATCTCTGGCGGAATGGATGGTACATGGTGCGGCGCAGGCTGACATCTTTGGCATGGATGTGGCACGCTTTGGTTTGCACCAGTCAAACAAGGAATACATTCGCCAGACCACCGGTCAGTTTTATGCACGCCGCTTTGTGGTGACCTATCCTAATGAACAGCTCCCGGCGGGGCGGCATGTGAAACTTTCTGGGGCCTATCAGGATATGGATGCTGCCGGGGCACGCTGGGGCAATGTCTGGGGACTTGAGGTGCCGCTTTACTTTGCTGATAAGACTTTCGAAGAACCGGGCACATTGCGTCGGCCAGAATCCTTTCCGATCATTGCCGAAGAATGTGCAGCCGTTGAACATGCTGCGGGTCTTTTGGATATCAGCGGGTTTTCCAGATTCCGGATATCAGGGGTAGGGGCCAAGGCATGGCTGGACAAATTGCTCGCGTGTAATCTGCCAGAGCCGGGCAAGGTCAAGCTGGCCCCCATGCTGGCGGAAGATGGTCGCCTTAAGGGAGACCTTACTTGTTTCAACTGGGGGGATGGCAGCTATTGGTTGATGGGATCGTTTTATCTTCGTGAATTTCATATGCGTTGGTTCCGAGATCATATGGGGGCGGATGTTCAGATTGAGGACATCTCGGACGTGATGAATGGATTTTCGATCAGCGGGCCTAATGCGCGGAAAATACTTAAGAAAATCAGTGACACTGACATTGATGATCTAAAAATGATGCAGTGCATGACTGCTGATTTAGGCTTGCATCGGGTGCGGTTGGCGCGGCTCTCACTGTCTGGTGATATGGCCTATGAGATCAGCTGTGTGGCGAATGAACATGCGTCTTTACGCAAATTATTGCTGCAAGCCGGGGCTGATCTTGGCCTAAGGGAAATTGGGTTCATGGCAATGCTGTCGATGCGGCTTGAGAAAAGCATTGGCATCTGGAACGCTGAGTTTACTCAAGGTTACACACCGGCGATGACCGGCCTGGATCGCTGGATTGCGTGGGACAAGGGCGACTTTGTCGGCAAGGCGGCTGCGCAGGCGGCTGCGCGCCCTGACAGAGTTCTGACAATGCTGGAAGTTACGGCCACCAACGCAGACTGCGCGGGGTATGAGCCTGTGTGGAAGGGGAGGGAAATCGTCGGCATCACCACCTCCGGCGGCTATGGCCATCGTCTGGGCAAAAGCTATGCGCTGGCGCTGGTCAATCGCGATTTGGCCGCTCTGGGGCATGATTTGGCGGTGGATGTCATGGGTGAAAGGCGCGGTGCGAAAACCATTGCCATGTCGCCGTACGATCCCAGAGGCACCCGGATGAAGGCCTAAGAAGAAAAAATGAGCAATACGATGGACAGTGTTTTCAAAGATGACCGAAAGGCGACGTATCTAAACGCAGAAGGTGCGGACAAGCCCCTGATCAGCCCCATTTCTGATAAGGTTTTGAACTGCGCGCGCCGTTATCGTTTGAACCGGTTCCGCGACCAGATGGCAAAGCACGACGTGGCGGCGCTTTTGCTCTATGATCCGATCAATATCCGCTATGCTCTGGACAGCTCCAATATGATGGTCTGGACCGCGCATAATCCGATCCGCTATGCGATGATATTGGCCGATGGTCCAGCAATCCTATGGGAATTCAAAGGGTGTAGCCACTTGAACGAAGGTTTGCCTGGGATCGACGAACTGCGAGAATCGACAGCTTGGATGTTCATGACCCGTGGCGACAAATCGGGACGGGCGGTTCAGGATTGGGCGGATGAGATTGCCGATCTGGTCAAGGAATATGGTGGTGGCAACCGCCGCATTGCCATCGACAAACTGGATGGGCCCGGTGTTTTTGCGCTTCAGGATCGCGGGTTGCAGTATGTTGAAGGCACCGAGTTGACCGAAGTGGCACGTTCCATCAAGTCACCCGAAGAGATTGACCTGATGCGCTGGACGATCCGGGTGTGCGAGGCGGGAATGGCACGTATTTACGAGCATTCCCTGCCGGGTGTCACGGAACGTGAACTTTGGGGGCATCTGCATTTTGAAAATGCGCGCTCAGGCGGGGAATGGCTTGAGACCAAACTGCTGACCTGTGGACCTCGGACCAACCCTTGGTATCAGGAATGTTCGGACAGGCCCTGTCAGATTGGCGAGATGATAAGTTTTGATACCGATATGATCGGGCCGTATGGCTATTGCGCTGACCTGTCTCGCAGCTGGACTTGTGGGTATACGGCCATGACCAATACCCAGAACCGACTGTATCAGGCCGCCGTGGATCAGGTGCAGCACAATCTGGAATTGGTGCAGCCGGGCATGAGTTTTGCTGAGTTTAACGCCAAAAGCTGGAAAATCCCTGAGGCATACGAGCCCTATCGCTATTCCCTTGCCCTACACGGCGTTGGAATGGCTGATGAGTGGCCCGTGGTGCCGTTGCATCCGGATTTTGACGTCACGGCCATGTCTGGAGAAATCGAAGAAGGCATGGTAATCTGCGTTGAAAGCCTGATCGGTGAAAAAGGCAGCGAGTGCATCAAACTAGAGACGCAAGTCTTGGTGACCAGTAGCGGAAATGAACGACTAGACCGGTTTCCGCTTTTCTAAAGCACTCTGGATACCCCGTTGAGCCAAGGTGGTTGGCTTCTCCCATTTGAAGCTCCGAGCGGTGTAAGATTCGACTAAACCTGACCTTGGGCCAAATTGTCCAGAAGGCCCGCTCTACCAAAGAAATAATCTTGGTTTCTTCGTTAAGAATGCTGCCACCGTTTGATGTCCCAATTCACAGGTGCAGCCGACCATTAATGCGCATCTTCAATTGAACCAGACAGTTTTTGGCGCAGCCAATTTGCCCTCTCAAGTTGTTTGTTCACCACGGAAAGCTTGCCAGCAAGTCTTTCCTTCTTAGAGGTTTTCTGCGCCTCCTCCAGTTCAGCTGTCAGCAATTCCTTTTTTGCCTGCAGCTTTCTCTCGACTTTCGCCAGGTCACTGGGCTTAATTTTCTTCGCCTTGCCCTGGCTTAGCCGCTCAAGATATTTGTCAAGTTTCTGAATGGATTTCTCAAGTCCCAAGGTTCTTTACCCCCGCCATCAAAATTGAACCGGCCACACGCCAAAGCGCGCATCGCGGGTCGTTGAAAAAAGATAGATTTCGCATTTTGTCATCGCCCGGCATTTATGCCCGCCATGTCTGACACATCTTCGTCATCCAGCGCCAGAATGCTCTCGATTTCCGCCGTCGCACTGGCGGATTCGACATACAAAGAGCGGGCAGCCGACAGAAGATCGCGCATTGCCTCATACGCATAGCCCGAGTCATTCAGGAATGATGTCGCGATATAAGCGTCGATCTTTTGGTCACGGATTAAGGTTTCAATGTTAGCGTTGGTGTTCTTTGCATCCTGTTCAACCTGCACGCGCTCTTGATCCAGCCAGAGGCTTGATCTGTCCTCGGCCTCTGCCATGTCCAGTTTGCGAATTTCCACCAGGATCCGGGCAAGTTCCGTGCGCAACTCGTTATACAAATCCGAAATTGAGCCCTGCGGTTGCTCGGTAAAATGGGTCGCGTTTCGCCGCAAATGCTTAACGGCTTTGACGGCTTTGACGATCCGCCCCGCGGCATCCCGCATGGTGTAGATATCATTCATGATATCTTCGGGCATATCCTTTGAGCCGACCCTGGTTGCGAAATCAACAATGGCAGAATAGAGCGTCTTGATCCGAGCTTCATACTTTTGGTCGATATCAAACTCGACAGGTGCAAGACTGGCTTCGACGGATGCCGCAATGTCCTTGCTTTCAAACACCTCGTGTCGATGCAAATTCAGACCATGCATGATCAGTTCCACGGCATTGTCATACAGATGCCTGACCTCTTTATACATCGCCACTTTGACCGTCTGAGGGAACTCATCCACGGCTTCCGACAGGTATTTGGCCTGACTGAGGTCTTCTGCAGGTTCCGCAATCATACGAATGAGAAACGCGATGAGCCGATTGAACATGGGCAGCATCAATACGACCCCCAGCACATTGAAAATCGTATGGAACACGGCAAGTTTCAAAGCATAGTCGTCGTCAGCAATGCCGACGAAGGAGCTGATAAAATCAACGGCCTCTCTAAGGGGGCTGATCAACGCCAAAGCAACGCCCGCAGTCACCAGATTAAAAATCAGATGCGCCAGCGCCAGCCTTTTGCCCTGAAAATTGGCCGTTAACGCCCCGATGATTGCTGTGATCGTTGTGCCAATGTTGGCACCAATGGCCAGCGCCAGGGCATTTTCATAGGATATCTGGCTCGCGGCCAACGCCGTGATGATCAGGACCATCGTGGCATGGCTGGATTGCATGACGACGGTCGCAGCAGTGCCGACAAGCGTGTAAACCACCAGCCCCAAAATCCCTGTCATGGCAAAGCGTGTCAGGTCGAACTGGTCCTTAAAGGCCTCAAAGCCTTCTTTCATGTGGTGGATTCCCAAAAACAAAAAGCCGAGACCCGCGAGCACAAAACCCGCACCCCGCCAGTATTTGTTTTTCTGAAAAACCATAACGATGGCAACGGCCAGCATAGGAAGCGCATAGGCCGAGATTTTGACCTTGAGCCCGAACCCCGCCACAAGCCAGGCACCGGTTGTTGTCCCGATATTGGCGCCAAAGATGATCCCGACACCCGCCACGAGTGAGATTAGTCCTGCGGACAAAAAGGATATGGTAATGACCGAAACAAGAGAGCTGGATTGCATGACGGTTGTGGTCACGATGCCAAAACCCAGCGCCTTTGGAACGGATCCTGTTGCCTTTTCAAGCGCGGCCTCAAGAAAGCCGCCACTGAACAGCTTGAACCCGTCCTCAAGCATCAACATGCCAAAAAGGAAAATGGCGACGCCTGCGGATATTTCCTGAAAGTCCGGGCTGATGGACAGCCCGAACACCAAGAGCAACAATATGACGGGAAAAAGAAGCCTTTTCAACATGTTACGGCCCATCTACAACATCATGCCCCGCAGCACGAAGTAGAACAATGCTGCGAGAAAAGCTGAAACAGGAACCGTAATAATCCAGGCTGATACGATCTTGAGCAGCGAGGATCTTTTAACCAGTTGCCGCTTTAATGCCTTTTGCAATTCCTTGCGTTCGACAGCATCAATGACAGCTTCACTTCCCATTTTCTTGAGGTCATTCAGAATGCGAAGTTTGTCTTCAGATGGCGCGTTCTGAAAGCCCATGAGGACTTCTTCAACTTTTGAAAAGTCTTTGTCGTCCTTGTGCTGAACCAAGACATCCTCAACGACCTTTCCAACCCGCTGCTCCATAAACTCGCGCAGAAATCCAACGCCAAACACGGCACCCAAGGCGACATGTGTAGAGCTGATCGGCATGCCAAGCTGGCTGGCAATAATCACTGTGATCGCCGCGGCCAAGGCAATACAAAACGCCCGTGACCGATCCAGTTCAGTGATCTCGGAACCGACGGTTCGAATGAGCTTGGGACCAAAAAGAGCCAGGCCAATCGAAATCCCGAGAGCCCCGATAACCATCACCCAAAGAGGTATTGCCACTTTCGAGCTGCCGCCCTCACCAGCGGTCAAAGCATCAACGATGCCAGCCAGCGGCCCAACTGCGTTGGCGACGTCGTTGGCGCCGTGCGCAAAACTCAAGAGAGCCGCAGAAATAATCAGAGGAATGGTGAACAGCTTGTTAACGCCGTTTCTGTTGTTTTCGAGTGACGGCGCGGCTTTGTTGATGATGGGTCGAACAATCACAATGACAACCAGTCCCGCAACAAGTCCAAGCAGCAGCGCATTGGTAAAATCAATTTTGACCAGCTTTTTAATGCCTTTCAGAACGATATACGTAGTGAAAGCCCAAGTCATAATGCCGATCATAAACGGCATGACCTTGCGCGCGGCATCAATTGGATCGGATTTGAAAAAGATCGTGCGCTTCAAAACATAGAGGAAAATGGCTGCGATAATTCCGCCTGTGACCGGAGACGCCACCCAACTCAGCGCAATTTTGCCCATTGAGTTCCAGTTCACGATGTCCCAGCCAGCGGCAGCGATACCGGCTCCCATCACACCGCCAACAATCGAGTGTGTCGTCGAAACCGGCGCACCAAGCCACGTTGCGGCGTTGAGCCATAAAGCGGCCCCAATCAAAGCACCCATCATGACCCAGACAAAGACATCGGGATCGTCCACATTGGCAGGGTCGATAATGCCCTTTTTAACGGTTGAAACGACATCTCCACCCGCAATGATGGCACCGCTCGCCTCAAAAATTGAGGCGATAATGATCGCCCCGGTAAGAGTGAGTGCATAGGAACCAACCGCAGGCCCCACATTGTTTGCAACATCGTTTGCGCCAATGTTCATCGCCATGTACGCGCCGATGACTGCAGCAGCAACCAGCAGGTAAAGATTTTCAACATGGGCAAATGACGCGCCCGTATAAATCATGACAGCAACGATAAACAAAATGGCCGAGCCCAAGCGTCCCACTTCGGTTCGGCTCAGATCTGCTGCACTCTCAATTTTCAGATAATCTTTAGCTTTCATCCGTTCCCTCCCAACGAACCCAGAAACCTGGGCAAACCAATCCGCTCCCCGACTTTTGTCGTGGCGAATGCTGAGGCGGAGTTTAAAGCCTTTCTGAAATTTTGACCCTGATGTGCATCAAAATCTAGTGAGGCGTCCGAAGGTAAGCCGATTGCGTTGGTCGCTGGCAGATGGACTCAATTAGACTATCAAAACAAACAGTAGACTATCAAAACAAAAGCCATTTAGTTTTTTCGCAACGAAGGTCTTCAAACTGTCTGTTCTGTGGGGAAGCAATGGGCTGAGGGCGCAGAAGAGCACAGTCTAAACGCAGCGCAGGCGTTTTCTTGTCAGCCTTTGCGGATTTGTTGTCGTGTAAGAAGGATCTTGGTGAGTTCGCGGGGGTTTTGGGCGGGTGCCGCGAGGAGAAACTCTGAGCCTCCCTCTTTAACCGCTTTGACTCTGCTGTCGAACATCATGTGTCTCAGGGAAATAGGAACTTAAACATTTTGAGAGTCACATTGGGATCGATTTACTTTCATCCGTTTGTCGCACGTTGGGTTCACTCCATCGATGTGTTTGAATGATCGGGAAAAGTTTCTTGTATCACTGTATCCCCGAGACAACGCGACTGGGTCTTAAATGAGATCGACCGACCATTTGTATCATGCTTCGCTTAGGTCGGCTTTGAGCAGAAATCCAACTTGGTTTGCTGGGGGCAAACTAATTCGGTAGTAGCCTTGACCTCAGATTTTTGATGATTTATCAGGTGAATCTGTTGAGTGGGCGTTGTGTAATGGTAAGACCTCAGCCTTCCAAACTGGTAATCTTGAACTCCATGACATCTCATTTCATATCATCTTATTATTTTCATTGACTTAATTTGGTTTTGGGATCTCACTAGGTATCAAGAGATTTTATCTGTTACCTACAAAAAGCCTGCAAAATGCCAAAGCTTACCGAGACCTTCGCAAAGAAACTTCCGTACTCCTTAAAAGGTACGCAGAAGCATTGGGACAACGAGGTTAAGGGCTTGGTGCTCTTCGTCGGTAAGCGGTCAAAGACTTGGTATTTCCAGAAGGACGTGGGCGGTCAGACCAAACGCATTCTAATTGGCCGGTATCCAACAATCTCTTCTCAGGCGGCTCGTCAGACGGCTATGGGCTTAGCGTTAGAGATGGGCCGTGGGGCTGGAAAAGTGGTTCAGATAGGGGCTCCCAGCCTTGAAGTCGCGATGGAAGTTTACTTAGCCCGTCCAAAACTTCGATCGGAGCGGTATAGATATGGCGTTCGAACCTACATGGAAAACCAGTTGAAAGATTGGCTGCGATTGCCATTGGACGAAATCACCAAGCCCATGGTGGTGCGCCGCCATCAGCAACTGGCCTCATACCCGTCAACGGCCAATCACGCGCTCCGTTATTTCCGGTCAATCTACAACCATTCGCGCCGAACGTACGATCTGCCAGAATGCCCGACGATGGCAATTGAGTGGTACCAAGAACAACCAGATGGCAGGATCATTGAAGACCTTGCCGCGTGGCGCCAGGCCGTAGAGGAAATGCACAATCCTATCCACAAAATATTCTATGAGATGCTTCTAATCACAGGCCTTCGTAAAACAGAGGCCCTGACACTCCAATGGTCGCATATCCGGGAAGATCGCATACACCTTCCCATGACAAAGAACGGCCGCAGCTTTGATTTGCCAATTCTCCAGTTGCATCACGAAACTTTGGCTCCTTTACGTTCTCTTGATTCAAAGTGGGTGTTTCCATCACCCAAGTCGGCGTCCGGCCACATTACTGGCCCTGAGAAGCTGAAGTGGAGCCCGCACGCGCACAGACGGACGTTTGCGACGGTCGCGATGGAGGCGGGTGTTCTGGAAGAGATCGTTGGGCGACTTCTGAACCACACACCCTTATCGATCACTGGCCAGCGCTATACGCGCCCATCTCTCGATGCATTACGACCAGCGATGGAAGCAGTCTGTGCCGAGCTCGTGAGACGGCAGTCGTCTTAGCATGATTGTTTGTTGCAGTTTTCTTGAGCAAAGTTTCGACCATTAGTGAGGTCAACTTAGCCGTCTCTGTAGGAACGATGCTCTGTTCCTTCAGCATTGCCCGTGCAACTCGAGACCCTGAAACCCGTCATGAACCCGAGTCCGCAGGGGTGAGAGAGAACTCTTTTGGAAGCCACTGATTCGGGCAAATAACCAAATACAGCATTCCTCATTATCGAGCTTTTGGCGTCCCACCTCGCTCGTCAGTGGCGCAAATTTGGTGTCAGATGGCAAAAAAAGTGCTGGGAACAACTGAAAACCAAAGACCTTCACTCGAAAGGTGAATAATCAACTTTAGCAACAAAAACAATAACTTGACTGGCTATTTGTGTGGTTGGTAAGCCTGTAGAGCAAGGTGTTGAAACGAAAGGAGCCATTGATGGCGGAGATCAAATTTCCGAATGAGTTTTGCTCGCAGCGGAGCGCTGAACTGTCACAAGACAACATGCGGCCTAAATCGGCGGCGAAGTATTTAGATGTGTCAGAACCGACGCTGGCGCGTTGGCGACAGCCACATAATCAGGATATCGGGCCGCCGTTCATTCGAGCTAAATCCGGTGGGTGCGTGATCTACCGCCGCAAGGATCTCGATGCGTGGCTTGAACAGCACCGTGTCGGCTCGCGCTGCAAGGAAGAAAAGCCCGCATCGTGAGGGTTTCGTGGAACATCAAAGTTAATAAATTTGGAGGAATCTATGTCTTTTAAACAAACGAACTACGCCGGGCGACTTCCCTATGGTCTTTGGATTGATCGCAAAGGTCGCACAGAACACATCTTTGACAGGGGGTATTGTGGACTGGCGAGCAGGCCCATTGATGAACCATGGAAGGTGACGGTTCATCCCAAGCGGCACTACATTGGTGGCGATTGCGAGGTTTACTTCTATTCTGACGCAACCAGCCCCAAAAGTTCTCCAGCGGCTCTGTCTCGAGCGGAGCGGGTGCTTGGAAAGTTTGTGTTGGGCCACGATGTCCGCGGGTACCTAAAAGACCAAGCCCGCAAGCCAAAGACCGATGGCAAGTACCTTCCGATGCGCTTACGCCCACGTGATCGCCGGATCGATGAAATCGCGGCCGACGACTCGTAGCACTGAAATCGTGAGCGCAATGGACCACTTGCTGAACTTTGCAAAAATGTACTCAGCAACGGACCGTAAACAAAACCCCATGATCAAAGGCGAGGTAATCTGTGATGGCGGTGGACGCTGGATGCCTGTGGTCTACAAGCTCGCTGAAGGGCAATTTCAGGCAGGGGTGATCCCTTTTGACCAAGGGCTCGGGGTCGTGATCGATGTTGTTTGGACCTGTGAAAAAATCGCAATTTCTGCCGCTCAAAAAATGGCCAAGATGGCCGCCTCATGACGCTCCTAAACTCAATCGATGTCGTTGAATTTCGGCCCCGGAAATTCATGACTTTGCCGCGATCTAACATGCCAGGTTTTGTTTAGCGCCAAGGGCCGCTTCGTGCTTGGTTACGCAATTTTGAAGAATACGAAAGCAAAGGAGAGCACTATGACTTTCAAACAAATTGGTTTTTTTGGTCGGAATGCAGACCACTCGCCTTTTAGTGAAGGAGAGGCTGACGCAGATGCAGAGATAATTCTCGACCGCCTTACTCAATCTTGGGAACTTGTTGTTCCCGAGATTGTCTCAGCGACGCGTGCCCAGCTTCTGAATGCAGGCACTGATTTTGGGCGCGTCGAAATGATAGCGAAGTGCGAGTACCACGTTCGTGCTGAAATTGCGGAAGCCGGTGACCTTGTTCACGCGATTGCCGCAAGGCTGGATTTCGACGCCCTGGATCAGAACGAACTTCGTCTTGTTGCATCGGGTCCCGGCGGGCAGCAGATTGCATTTTGCCGCTCATTGAAAGAAGTCAGTGCGGTCGCAAGCAATGATTGGGACTGGAGCTGACGAGCAGAGACGCTTCGGCCCACTAACGTCTAGTCACTTTAAACAACCAACCTAACTGTCGGATGTTTATGAAGGGGCCGACAGTTCCCATAGCGGCTCATTTAGCCTCAATCCCCGCAGATCCGATGTCGTTCGTGCGGTGCTTCATCGGCACCAGCTTCAATAGGCGTGCGCTACCGAATTTAAACCAAAGGAGATGATTATGAAAGACAATGCAGAAAGGCGCCAGTACGCGCCAATAGAAAAACTATTCCCCAGTCTCTTGATTGATTTTCATTGGGCCAGAGTCGTCGAACTCCAGGATCTTGGGCACGATGAGCGGACTGCCTGTTTAATGGCGATGCTGGAGATTGAGCATCGCAAGGCACTTGCCTTGGAAATTGGCCCCCATCGCGCCTTCTTAGCGCGGTTGGTCCGTACTTCGGACCAGAACGCTTACTGGTGTTCGCTCAAATATGATGAGCCGCCGCACAACTTGGAAGAAATGCCGTTTCGCGGTTTTCGCTGACAGCTAATAGTCCATTTTTTTCGTTTCGGGTGTCGGGGACAAGAAAACTTTCCGTTTTCGGCACCCATCAGGAAAAGCCTCGTTTGGCGCCTAATCATAGGGTTTAAGGATGACAAATACTCCCATTAAGCAAAGTAATCGCAAGTCTAGAAACCTGGTCGCCGCTCTTAGTGCATCCAAAGCAGGCTGCCCTGTGTTTCCCTGCAATCCCAAAGACAAATCGCCATTTGTAAAATGGAAAACTGCGGCCACCACTGATCAGGAAGAAATTTTCAAGCTCTGGGACAAGTATCCTGGCGCCATGCCGGGTCTGGTAACCGGAGCAGCCAGTGGTTTCACTGTTGTCGATCTGGACGTGAAGAACGGAAAAAACGGTGTTAAGGAGTTTGAACGTCTGGGTTTGAATCAGAACGACGCTGGCGCCGCCGTCAAAACGGCTGGCGGCGGTCTCCACCTCTATTTTTTACATGCTGATGGCGTCAGGAATTCACAGGACAAAGTCGCCCCTGGAATCGACGTGCGAGGTGAGGGGGGTTACGTGATCGCTCCCGGAGCCGTTAGCAATACCGGAGAATATGAGCTTGTTTCCGGGGATCTGGGAATTGCTAAAATGGTGGACGTAGAGTTGCCTGAAGTGTTTCTCCCGCAGACCCAAACAGATCGCCTTAGCAATATGGCGCATGGCATCGAGGATCCTGAAAAAATTCGCCGAGCGTTGTCATTCATTCCAAATGACCAGAGCTATGACAGTTGGATGAGGGTGATAATGGCCTGCAAAGCTGGGTTTAGCGGATCCAGTGAGGGATTGACGATCGTTCAACAGTGGTGTGCGGATTACCCAGGCTATGACCCTGAAGAAGTAGCCAAGATGTGGAATTCCATTGAGGCCAGTAGGGAAGGGGGCATCACGGTCGCCAGCCTGTTCGCGGAAGCAAATGAACACGGTTGGAATGGCGACATAGACGACATGCTTGACGATGACCTCGAAGAAATCGATGGCGAGGATGATCCCACCAATGAGACGATTCACAGAAGAATCAAAGAGCTGAATGACCGTTACGCCTTAGTACGTATGGGCAGCAAAGTGGTGATCGCGGAGTTTAAGCGTTCAGGTGACATCGATTTCCTGGCAACGAACGCGTTTCGAGAACTGTATTCCAATCGAAAACACGGCAGAACGGCACTGGGATCGGCCTGGATCACGCATCCAAAGCGGCGGACCTACGAAGGTGGCTTGGTGTTCAAACCAGATGGAAATGTTCCGGCTGACACACTCAATCTATGGACTGGTTGGCGTATTCAACCGGACGCTGCGGCTGATTGCTCACTCATCATCGACCACATCTCTGACGTCGTTGCCGCTGGGAACAAGGAACACGCAGACTATATCTTTTCTTGGCTTGCCGATATTGTCCAAACCCCTGCGAAGAAGCCGGGAGTGGCCTTGGTGCTAAAGGGAAAGAAGGGCGTCGGTAAAGACACCCTCGCAGAAATCATGAAAATGATTATCGGCCGTCGTCATTGTGCGCATGTTCCTGCAACAGAGCGTCTGACTGGCAGATTTAACTCAGCCTTCGCCACGGCTATTCTGATCCATGTTGAGGAAGCGATCTGGGGCGGTCAGCGAGAATCCAAGGGTGTCGTGCAATCTTTGATAACGTCTCCGGAAATGCCGTTGGAAAGGAAGAACGTTGATACGGTTCAGGTCGATAGTTTCTGCAGACTTCTCTTTTCGACAAATGAATCCTGGGCGGTTCCTGCAACTGCTGATGAGCGGAGATATGCAGTATTTGAAGTATCGCCGTGCCATCGCAATGATCGCAAGTACTTTGGCGCCCTATACAGCCAAATTGAAAATGGTGGATTGAAGGGGTTTCTGGCGTTTTTAGAAAGCTGGGTAACGCCCTCGAACATAGAAATTCGCAACCCGCCTCAAACTAAAGGGTTGATGGAGCAGAAACTTTCTGGACTACGTGGGGTCGATCGCTGGTGGTATGAAGTTCTTTGCGAAGGTGAGGGGTCATTCAGTGACACCGACTTTGAGGAAACCTCATGGGAGAACGCATCCTTGGTCGTCCGAAGAGACGACCTTCGCAGGGTATACGAAAACTGGATGCAACAGCATCGTTTCCAAGGCGAGGCCTTGGGGCCAGCTGAGTTCGGTGAGGCTATCAAGAAACTGTGTTCGCGCGTCTCTCCGTTTCGACCCAGCGAGGATGGAAGGAGGCCATGGAAATACCGCTTCCCGATCCTTGAGGAATGCCGTTCGGATTTTCTTTCTGCCATGGGAGGCAGCGAGGAAGGGATTTCATGGGACAGCTAAAGCTACGCGCTTTTAACCTGATGCATACCCGGCCTCGCAAAAGTAGTTCCAGCATTCTTGCGGTGTGAACATGTCGCAGACTTCGGCCAATG
>NZ_FQZQ01000019.1 GCF_900142085.1 Shimia gijangensis | reverse complement strand
AGCGCTGCTGACATAAAACATCCTCCCAATCAGGATGAATCACAAATCAAACCAAATGGGAATCCCATGATTCAGCTTTCAAGCTCGCCGCTTTAAAACGTCCAGCGTGCGCCAATCTGCCAGGTCACGGCGTCGCGGTAGGATATTGCGCTGCTGTCAGAGTAAGAAAAGTCCTTGTAGCCCAGATACGCTTCAATGCGGGCCCGGTCGAAGTTCTGGATCAGCGACAATCCCCACATATCCGACGCAGACCCCATGCTCAGGTAATCCGATCCGCGAAAAACCTCGGCGACAAAACGCGTATCTCCGACGGCCAGAAATTGCCCGCGCCATCCGGCTTTGATCCAGACATAATCTCCGCCGGCCGAATTGTTCTGACCGCCTGCAAAGGTGATATCCAGCCCGGTCTGGTGGTCGCGGAGCGAGATCGATCCCGCCGATTCCTGCAAAGTGCTGCCACCGGCGACATCGGTATAGGCCGTGCCAACCGCGCCCTTGACCTCAAACTGCCCGAATGCGCGGCCATACCGCAGAGCGACGTCATAGTAAGTGTCATTCACGCCCGATGTCAGAACCTCTTGCCCATAAGCGCCGCCGATGGAAAATCCGGCAAATTCCGGGCTGTCATAGCGCAGGCGAAAGCGACGTCCATTGTCGAAATTGTCAAACACGGCGCCGATATTTACGGTCGTGAGCGCCCCGGTGCCGTCGGTGAACAGGTAAGACCCGTAAAGTTCGTTGATGTTGGATTTGGCAACAATCGCTGTGTCGCCCAGATCAACTTCGGCGCCGCCATCCATGCTCATGCTGCCCTGACCAAAGCGAAACCTGCCAATTGCGCTGTCATAGATCACCTGCACCTGTCGCAGGTCGCGGCGGCTCCAGTCCCAGAAGTCCGGTGTGGTGGTCTGGCTGGTTTTGGTAGACGGGCGAAATCCAAGCCCGGTTTCGAACTGGAAGGACACCGGGCTGCTGCCCCGCAAATAGAACCCAAAACGGCTGCCGGCACTGCTTACATCCACAAGAGTTGATGTGGTGTGCGCTCCGTCGTCAAACACCTGCTGCGCAAAGTGCAACCAGCCATACCAAGAGAATGTGCTGCCATTGCCAAAAAATAGGTATTGCGCTCGGCACAGGCAGATCCGGCCAGAATCGACATCCCGGCCACAACACAGGAAAACAGGGCTTTGCGTGGCATTCATAACCTCCCGTTGGCGTAATCTACAGGCTATACTACTAATATTGCGTTTTGGTGCTGATTTTCCGATTCAATGCCCCAAATCCCGCCGTACAGGGCTTGTGCCCGGGATTTTCCTCATATAAATGCGCGTCATTCAAACCCGCAGGTGGGGTTTGGGTCGGGCAGGGGAGACATCCCTGTCGGTCCGCCGGTTGTCCCAAATGAGTGGGATCATCCTCCCCACCAAGGCGTAAACCGGAAAAGGAATACAAGCATGGCTCTTCCCGAGTTCACCATGCGCCAGCTGCTGGAAGCAGGCGTACACTTTGGTCACCAAACACAGCGTTGGAATCCCCGTATGGGCGAGTTCATTTATGGCTCGCGCAATGGCATCCACATCATGGACCTCACACAGACTGTTCCAATGTTGGACGCAGCCCTGAACGCGATCCGTGAAACCGTCGCCAAAGGCGGCCGCGTTCTGTTCGTTGGTACCAAGCGTCAGGCCGCAGCGCCGATCGCAGACGCCGCAGAGAAATGTGCGCAGTACTACATGAACCACCGCTGGCTGGGCGGCACGCTGACCAACTGGAAAACAGTTTCGCAGTCGATCAAACGCCTCAATGAGATTGACGAAAAACTGTCTGATGGCGTTGAAGGACTGACCAAGAAAGAGCGTCTGGGCATGGAACGTGACCAGGGCAAATTGCAAGCCTCTTTGGGCGGCATCCGCGAAATGGGCGGTGTTCCTGATCTGCTGTTCGTCATCGACGTGAAAAAAGAAGCATTGGCCATCGCCGAAGCCAACAAACTGGGTATCCCTGTTGTGGCCATCGTCGACACCAACTGTTCGCCTGATGGTGTTGATTACATCATCCCAGGCAACGACGACGCTGCTCGTGCGATCGCTTTGTACACCGACCTGGCAGCCCGCGCTGCTCTGGATGGCATGACCGCTCAGATGGGTGCTGCTGGCATCGATCTTGGCGAACTGGACGATGCGCCAGTTGAAGAAGTTGTTGCTGAAGAAGCACCAGCCGAAGCTGCACCAGCAGAAGCCTAAGATATCTTACGGGGGCAGGGACGTCCCGCCCCCGGTTTCATACATTCGAGACGAGGAGAGCCGAGATGGCGATCACAGCAGCAATGGTCAAAGAACTGCGCGAAATGACAGGCGCAGGCATGATGGATGCAAAAAAAGCCCTGACTGAAAACGACGGTGACCAGGAAGCGGCCATCGATTGGTTGCGTACCAAAGGTCTGGCGAAAGCCGCTAAGAAATCTGGCCGTATCGCAGCCGAAGGTCTTGTGGCTGTTCAAGTTGCAGGCGGCAAAGGTGTTGCCGTTGAAGTCAACTCTGAAACTGACTTTGTCGGTAAAAATGCTGACTTCCAGGCCATGGTTTCGGGCATTGCTGGTGTTGCAACCACAGTTGCAGACACCGAAGCTTTGCTGACCGCAGACATGGGTGGCAAAACTGTTTCTGAAGTTGTGACCGACGCGGTTGCAACCATTGGTGAAAACATGTCTGTCCGTCGCATGGCGTCGGTCGAAGGTGACGTTGTTGTGTCTTATGTGCACAATGCCGTGGCAACCGACATGGGCAAAATCGGTGTTCTGGTTGCCCTGAAAGGCGGAGACGAAGGTTTCGGCAAGCAGGTCGCGATGCACATTGCTGCCGCCAACCCGCAGTCTCTGTCCGAAGCTGATCTGGATCCGGCCATTGTCGAAAAAGAGAAAAGCGTTCAAATCGAGATCGCTCGTGAATCAGGTAAGCCTGAGCAAGTGATCGAGAAAATGATCGTTGGCCGTATGAAGAAGTTCATGGCCGAAGTCACTTTGCTGGGCCAAAGCTTTGTCATCAACCCAGACCTGACCGTTGAGGCAGCCGCAAAAGAAGCGGGTGCCGAGATTGTTGCGTTTGTCCGTATGGAAGTTGGCGAAGGCATCGAGAAAAAAGAAGAAGACTTTGCGGCAGAAGTTGCCAAGGCAGCCCAAGGCTAAGTTTGTTTTCTTTGAAAAATTGCGAAACGCCGTCTGTGTCAAAACAGGCGGCGTTTTTTTGTTTCGCATAGCGTCCGTCTTTGGAGGTCCGAAACAAAAACACGTATCTGAAACAGAACGACGGCGCCATCCGGGAATTGACAGCGCCGTCTTACTTCGTGCGCCCCTAAGCATGGGGATGAAGAGACGCGATCGAAAGCGCCAGCCGCAGAACAGAAATACGAACCTTGACCAGCATCCGGAAAACCGGAACCCAATGGAAGAGCCTTATAATAAAAAAGTTTCCATCAAGTATGTTCCAAGGCAAAAGCCACCACTCACGGAACCTGTTCAATTTGCACTATTTACGTAGGGGAAGGAAAGTCAGGGAAACCTTACTTTTGACGCTTTTCTGCGTCAAATTTCACTCTGGTTGATAGATTTGATTCAAAAAAGACGCCTTTAGAAGGGCCTGAGCCGTGGTTTGAACGTCCAATGCCTCGCGGGCCAGTCGCAAATGCTTTTCAACCGTTGCCGGAGTGCGTTCAATTAGCTGGGCAATATCCTGAATTGTCTTGCCGTCTCCAACCCACTCCAGAACCTCGCGCTGCCGATCCGTGAGCGCGCGCTTGGGATTTTCATAGGGCAGGGACATTATTTTGAGATGCGCAACGTTATTGGCCAGTTCAATGTTCCGACCATGTTGTCTCCAAATTTCATCCATCTCGTCCTGAGACATGCTGCGATTTCCGGTGATCGCAATTGCCCCTTTGGAACGTGTTGAAATGGTTGGAAAGCTAATTGTATAGCCCGCCCTTACGCCCATTTTCTCGTTGACCTGATGCACCAGGCTTTCTTCTTTGGTCAACAATCCCTTGGCAGCACGATCCGTAACCCAGGACCAACTGCAAGCGCCGATATTGTTTAACGTCCAGCGCATCATTGGCGCATTAAAGTACATGCCTTCGCTTAGAAATTGGTGCAGATAATCGCGATCATGGTTGGACAACACCATGAAATCATCCGAATCTCCCAAAGATCCAGGTGTCCGAAAGCTCGTGTAGCCGTAAATCAAACGATCAAAACCAAAACCGGACATCCAGTCAGTATGCATGTTCCACAAGGATTCGAGTGATTGAGCCTTGGTCAGGCTTTCAATGTAATCCAGCGTCATACGCGAACATCCAGATGCTTTTTCAAGGCATCCATCGCAAGAAGATAGCCGTGTGATCCGAAACCGCAGATCAATCCAATAGACACAGCCGCAATATAGGACCTGTGTCGAAACTCTTCACGCGCATGCACATTTGACAGGTGCAGTTCCACGACCGGAATCTCAACCGACGCAATTGCATCCCTAAGGGCAATCGACGTGTGCGTATAGGCGCCAGCGTTCAGAACGATACCGTCGTGGGTTCCTTTGGCAGCCTGGATTGCATCTACCAGAGCACCTTCATGATTGGATTGAAAGCAGCTGACATCACATCCAAGTCTTTGAGCATGCGCAAGGCAGGACGCCTCGACATCCATCAAAGTCTCGGTTCCATAAATCTCGGGTTGGCGCTGCCCAAGCAAATTCAAATTTGGGCCATTCAAAACCAGTAGCGATGTCATTGATTTCCCCAGTACTTTCAGAGGAGATATTACGCCCGATAGTTTGGTCCTGTCTAGCGTCAACTCCGCCAACATTAGGGATGTGCCAATGCGGCAACTGTACAGATTGTGGGTTCGTGAGCTTCACCTATAATTACATAATACTGATTATGAGATATGCGTTACTTAACTGGGGCACATTCTAAACTCCGTTGCGACAAATCCCCTATCTTGTTGGAAAGCAAGGAGAACGGAAATGGCCCACACAGAGCTGGATTTGCGTGAACGACGCGCAATTGAAGACATGTTGAACGCGAAAGTGCCCGTGAGCAAGATCGCGGCAGAGATCGGCAGGCACCGTTCTACGGTGCATCGTGAGATCAAACGGAACCGATATTGCGATGACGAGCTGCCTAATCTGAACGGCTACTATGGCATGACTGCGCAGAAATCAGCGACGCAGCGCCGTGCACGTCGACGCAAACTGGTGAGGTTCGCGGATCTGAGGCAACACGTGATCAAGCAACTGGAGATTGGATGGTCGCCCGAACAGATTGCCGGTCGTTTGCAGCATGATGGTCAATCTCTGCGCGTGAGCCACGAGACGATCTACGCCTATGTTTACGGCCCAGATGGTCAGTCTGAAGAATTGGCGCGCTACCTGCCGCACCGGCGCAAGAAGCGGCAGCCAAGACGGCGGCGCACACCGCGTGGCCTTGTTTTTCCGGCCGATCGGTCAATTCATGAGCGCCCTGACTATGTCAAAACCCGTGAGACATTCGGCGAATGGGAGGGCGATCTGATGATTTTTGAGCGGGCTCAGGGCAAGACAAACGTTGCTTCCTTGGTCGAACGTAAGACCCGTTTCGCCGTGCTGTTCCGCAATAACGACCGCAGCACAACGCATCTGATGAACCGGCTGATGGACGTGATGGAGCCCCTACCCCAACCAGCTCGCAAATCGATCACCTTTGATCGCGGAATTGAGTTTAGGAAATGGCGCAAGCTCAAACCAGGGATCGGAACAGAAGCTTGGTTCTGCGATCCTCAGGCGCCATGGCAAAAGGGTTCGGTGGAAAACCTGAACAAGCGTGCACGTCGGTATTTACCTAGAGATGCGCCCGTGGCCGCGCTCTCAAATCGAGATATGAAGTCGATTTGTGATCGCTTGAATGGCACGCCTAGAAAATGCCTTGGCTGGCGCACCCCGACAGAAACATTCAGGGAAGAACTGATGAAATTGAGATAGCGGAAACCGTCGCAACGACCCTTGAGATTCCACTAATTCCCGACTCTGTAGTCTAAAAAATAATTCACTTTCAATAGCTTAAGCAGTCAACTTAACCAACACCTCACCCCAAAGCATACCCCGCGCCACGAACCGTACGTAATGGATCTGTCCCACCATTGGAACAAAGTGATTTTCGCAGGCGACCAATGTGAACATCGACCGTTCGGCTGTCGACATAGATATCTCTACCCCAAACCCGATCCAACAGTTGCTCGCGCGCCCAGACACGCCCGGGTTTTTCCATAAAAGTTGCCAATAGCCGAAATTCGGTTGGCCCGAGTTTGATCGGCTGGTCCCCGCGTGTCACACGATGTGTTTCTCCATCCAGTGTAATATCGTCATAGGTCAGAACCTGACCCACACTGGCGGGCCGAACGCGGCGAAGTTGATTGCGCACACGCGCCATTAACTCTTTGACTGAGTATGGCTTGACCACATAGTCATCCGCACCTGTTTCCAGTCCTCTCACTTTATCGACCTCTTCGGATCGTGCTGACAGCATAATGACCGGAATCGCGCGGGTCTCGGCACGGGATTTCAGCCTCCGACATATCTCAATACCGGACATACCGGGCAGCATCCAATCCAGCACAATGAGGTCCGGATTGGTTTCAGCGACAAGCAGGATTGCTTCGTCACCATCTTCTGCCTGGATGACGTCAAATCCTTCGGATAGCAGGTTGTAGCAGAGCATTTCACGCTGTGCGGCTTCATCCTCGACGACGAGAACCGTTGGTTGATCTTTAGCCATTGCCTATGCCCCTACCCTAATCCAGCTCACTCAGCTCGCGTGTGTAATGATCACCTTTGGGACGGGAATCGTCCGGCATGGATCCCGTCACCAGATAGATCACCTGTTCTGCGACCGATGTCACATGATCCCCCATGCGTTCGGTGTTTTTGGCGATAAAATGCAAGTGCATACAAGGGGTTATGTAACGTGGATCTTCCATCATAAAGGTGAGAAATTCGCGAAACAAAGCGTTGTACATCTGATCAATGTCACGATCGCGTTCCAGTATATCCTGCGCCAGTTCCGCGTCGCGTTGAACAAAGGCATCCAGCGCGTCTTTCAGCATCAGCTGCACCTCGCGCGCCATACGGCGCAACGCCCCTCTGGCACCATCAACCGGCGTCATATGCGCCAGAACACTGGTGCGTTTGGCCATGTTCTTGGCATAGTCCCCAATTCGCTCAAGGTTGCTGTTGATCTTCATGACGGACAGCACAATTCGCAAGTCACCGGCCGTTGGCGATCGAAGCGCAATAAGACGCGCGCAGTCTTCATTCACCACCTCTTCCAGCCGGTCGATAACCTTGTCTTTGGCGCGCACTTGTTCGGCAAGTTCCTCGTCTAGGTTCTTGAGCGATTTGGAGGCGTCCAGAATGGCCTCTTCCACGAGGCCACCCATTTTCATGATCTGGGTTTGAATCTGTTCCAGATCAGAATCAAAAGCCGAAGCGATATGTCGTTCATTCATTGGTCTGCTCTTTCCTATCCGATCCGGCCTAACCGATCCGTCCCGTGATGTAGCTTTCGGTGCGTTCATCACTGGGATTGGTGAAAATTGTTGGCGTGTCGCCAAATTCCACAAGATGCCCAAGATGAAAAAACGCGGTTTTCTGGCTGACCCGGGCGGCTTGTTGCATCGAGTGGGTCACAATCACCACCGAAAACCGTGTCCGCAAGTCATCAATCAACTCTTCGACTTGCGCTGTGGCAATGGGGTCCAACGCAGAGCATGGTTCATCCATCAGCAAGACTTCGGGCTCGGTTGCCACGGCACGAGCGATGCAAAGGCGTTGTTGCTGGCCACCGGATAATCCAGTACCCGGCGCTCCCAAACGATCTTTAACTTCACCCCATAAGGCCGCGCGACGTAACGCTTTTTCGACAATGGCATCCAGCTCTGACTTGTTGCGAGCTAACCCGTGAATACGCGCGCCATAAGCAACGTTGTCATAGATAGACTTGGGAAACGGGTTGGGCTTTTGGAACACCATGCCGACCTTGGCGCGCAATTGCACCGGATCCACACGGCGGTCATAGATGTCTTCGCCATCCAGATGGATGTTGCCTTCAACCCGACAGGTATCAATCGTGTCATTCATCCGGTTCAGGCAGCGCAAAAAAGTGGATTTGCCGCAACCGGAAGGACCGATAAAGGCTGTCACGGTCTTGGCGGCAATATTCACATTCACGTCCTTGATGGCATGGGTATCGCCATAAAACACATGCACGCCCGAAGCTGTGATTTTGCTGTCTTGTAGTTCCACTGTGGACCCTATGGTTGGTGCGTCAAACATATCTCAAACCTCTAAGCTTACCAGCGACGTTCAAAGCGCCGGCGCAGGATCACTGCGAGTGTATTCATCGACACGAGGAAGACGAGCAGGATAATGATGCCCCCCCATGCGCGTTCATAAAAGGCGGGGTCGGCGCGTTTGGCCCACTCATATATTTGCGCAGGCATGGCCGAGTTGGGCGACAACAACCCTTCCCCAATGGTTGTGGGCATGTTCGAAGCGATGAAACCAATCATGCCGATCAACAAAAGAGGCGCGGTTTCCCCAAGCGCCTGACCAAGGCCAATAATAGTTCCTGTCAGAATGCCGGGTGCCGCCAAAGGCAAGACATGATGGAACACTGACTGCATTTTTGAGGCCCCTACTCCCAGCGCCGCATCGCGGATCGATGGCGGCACGGATTTGAGTGATGCGCGCGTTGAGATAATGATGGTTGGGAGCGTCATCAAAGTCAGCACCAAACCGCCCACAAGCGGCGCTGACTGCGGTAGATGCATATAGTTGATGAACACCGCCAGGCCGAGGATACCAAACACAATCGACGGCACCGCAGCGAGGTTCGAAATATTCACTTCGATGACATCCGTGATCCAGTTCTTTGGTGCAAATTCCTCGAGATAGATCGAAGCTGCAACGCCGATTGGAAGGGAAAGACCCAACACCACCAGCATCATGAACAAGGAGCCCATCATAGCCACGCCGATCCCGGCCGCCTCGGGACGTTGATCTGACGCATCGGCACCAATGATAAAGTCGATATTGAAGGTTTTCTTCAAAACACCCGCTTTGAGCAACTGATCGGCGAAGTCCAACTGCGCCACCGAAACATTCTTGTCGTTGGCAATGGACTCACGGCTTACGCGACCCTTGAGATAGCCATCAATGCGCGAATTGGCGAGAAAGCGAAACTTGATGGTTTGGCCAATTTTCTGCGGGTTATCGATCACCACATTGCGCAATTGGGCGGCGGCGGATTTCGACAGCATCTTGGCCATGTCTTTGGTTTTAAGATCGGTCTCAATCCCCTGATCTTTAACGGCTTTTGCGAACGCGTTCTTGATCAGAGGTGTGTATCCAAAAGTCGTGACTTTCTTGATATCCGAGAGATTACGATTACCTTTTTTATCCAGCTTAGCCTCAAGCAGTTCCACCTCCATGGTGATAAAGCTTTGTTGAAAAGCGCCGATACCTTTGCTCAGAATTGTGCCCATCAGCGCAACCAGCATCAAAAGACCAATGCTAATGGCGATCATGCCAAATACTTTGAACCGGGTTTCGGCGGCGTTACGGCGTTTGGTGCGCGGCGACTGGGTGTGAATCGACGTCTTAGGCGTCAAAAGCTTTGCGTCGCTCATTCGTATTGCTCCCGGTAGGTGCGCACGATGTAAAGCGCCAGAACGTTCAGGCCGAGGGTCAGCACGAACAGGCTGAGACCCAAGGCAAAGGCCACCAGCGTCTCGGGGCTGGAAAAATCACCGTCACCGGTAAGCTGGCTCACGATGCGTGTGGTAATTGTGGTCATGGAATCGAACGGATTGGCCGAAAACTTGGCGATGGCCCCTGCCCCCATGACGACAATCATGGTTTCGCCTACGGCGCGGCTGGTGGCGAGCAGCACAGCGCCGACAATGCCCGGCAAAGCAGCGGGCAGAACCACCTGACGGATGGTTTCAGACTGGGTTGCCCCAAGCCCAAGCGAGCCGTCACGCATGGATTGCGGCACCGCGTTGATGATGTCATCCGACAGGGATGAGACAAACGGGATCAGCATGATGCCCATAACCAGCCCTGCGGTCAGAACCGAGGTCGCGCCCGCCATCCACGACACACCCAAAGCACCGCCCTGCCCGAACAGGCCTGCCAACATCGGGCCCACCGTCAACAGGGCGAACAGGCCGTAAACGATGGTTGGGATGCCTGCGAGGATCTCAAGCAGTGGTTTGGCAAATGACCGGGTTTTGGGACCGGCATATTCAGACAGGTAGATCGCGGCGAACAACCCAACCGGTACGGCCACAAAAAGGGCAATCAACGAGATATAAATCGTGCCCCACAACAGCGGCAGGATCGACAGTTCTGACTCTCCGCGAAAGTTCGGAGCCCAGGTGTTGCCAAAGAAGAAATCCCGCCAGTCGTGAAGCCCAAAGAAATTGATGGTTTCAAACAGCATCGACAAAACAATGCCCACGGTTGTCAAAATAGCCAGCGAGGCGGCGAGAATAAGAAGGCTGAGAATGCCGCGCTCTACGACATTGCGAGCACGGAATTCCTTACGGCTCTGGATCAGGGAAAATCCAAAACCGGCAATCGCGACGGCCAGTACAACCAACGTCATGCCCATTGTGCCCGCGTGGCTGAGACGTCGATAGCTTTGGGCGGCACTCAGGACCTCGGGGCGCACATCTTGGCCCAGAGCAACACCCACTTCACCAAGGCGTGCGCGCAGGTCGGTCAGTTCGGTGCGCAGGGTGTTGGAGTCACGTTCACTCATCACGCCCCGAGCCACGGCCACATCCAGCCCTTCGGCAACACGGCGCACATCCGACATCACAAGACCAAGCGTGGTATCCGCGGGCACCATCTCTGGCGGGATCATATGCGAAACGGAGCGATCAATCAGAACCGGCTGCAGCAACAGCCAGATCACCAGAACACCAAGACTTGGCACCAGCGTGGATAGCGCCACGTTGGCCCCGTAAAAATGCGGACGCGAATGCAACAGGCGCGCATCACCGTTCGCTGAGCGAAGTGCGCGTCTTCTACCCAAAATAAAACCCAACCCTACAAGGGTCAGGAGGATCAGAACAAGCCATGTCAAAGGCATTGGCAAACCGCCATCATTTGAGGGTGCAGGTGGCCCAATTTCAGGCCACCCGCGAGGGATTTACATGTTAGAGCCAAGGATGGCTTCGTCCGCAACGGAACTCTGAGTGTTTTCCAACTCGGGGTCAGCCACCAGACCGTATTCGGCCAAAGGACCGTCGGGACCGGCAATTTCCTCTGCTACGAAAAACTCTGCATATTCTTTAAGACCCGGGATCACGCCGATGTGGGCCTTTTTGACGTAGAAGAACAACGGGCGTGACACAGGATATTCGCCGGATGCAATGCTTTCGGTCGAAGGCACGATGCCGGACATGGTCGCGACCTGAAGCTTGTCTGTGTTGTTTTCATAGAACGCCAAACCAAAGACGCCGATTCCGTCTTTGTTACTGTCGATGCGCGCCAATGTTTCGGTGTAGTCGCCATCAATGTCGACGGAACGGCCATCTGTGCGCAGGGCGATACAGGCTTTCTCGGCAGCTTTTTTCCTGGCCTTGGCAGTGTCACCTTCGGCAGACGCCAGAATGTGCTCAAACGCGCCAGTGGCTTCGCAGCCCTCCAGGATCACTTTGTCTTCGAACACTTCGCGCGTGCCGTGTTTGGTGCCGGGAACAAAGGCCTGAATGTCCTGCGCCGGGAAGTTTACATTCACATCAGCCCAGGTCTTGTTAGGGTTCGCAACCAGTTCGCCATCCACCATGACCTTGTCCGACAAGGCCAAAAACCAATCGGTTGGGGTATAGGAAAAGCCGTTACCATTGATGTCATTGGCAAAGACGATCCCGTCATAGCCAATTTTGACTTCGATGATGTCCGTTACGCCATTTTCGGCGCATTTCTTGATCTCTTTTTCCTTGACTTTGCGGCTGGCGTTGGCCACGTCGATGGTGTTTTCGCCGACGCCATCACAGAACCGTTTCAGACCCGCAGACGATCCGCCGGATTCGACAACTGGGGTTGGGAAATCAAAGTTTTCACCAAAGGCCTCTGCGACGATTGACGCATATGGCAGCACGGTCGAAGACCCCGCTATTTGCACCTGATCGCGCGCGAAAGCAGTGGTGGAAACGGCAGCGATAGCCAAAGCCGAGGCTGTCAGTTTGACGTACATTTCTGTAACTCCATTGGTCATGACCACCCGATTGGCAGTCTCAAGGAGCGTGCTAAAGGTGGCTGACTAAGCTTTTGTGACAGGTATGTAACGGTTTCATGACAAACCCTGCTGCAGGGCCGTTTTTTCAATCCCGAAGTAAAACCGCGCTGAAAATACTGCCCTGACCCTGCGTGCTCTTGATCACCAGCCGACCCCGGTGGCGATTGAGAATGTGTTTTACGATCGCAAGCCCCAACCCTGTTCCGCCTTTTTCGCGGGACCGATGAGAATCGATGCGATAAAACCTTTCGGTCAGACGCGGAATGTGGATCGGGTCAATGCCAGGCCCGTTGTCGGAAATATCAAACGCCACAGCGGGGCCCTTCAGGGAAGAATCCCGGGGAATGTTTCGCACTGAAATATGAACATCCGTACCGTTTTCCCCGTATTTCAACGCATTCTCAATAAGGTTGGAGAACACCTGTCGCATCTGGTCTGGATCGGCCCGCAGCATGATTGGTGACTTGGCGGGCTCATAGGCGATGGTTCCACCGTTTTCGTCAGCCAGGGTTTGCAGGTTTCCAATCACCGAGCGGATCAGTTTATCCATATCCTCCTGCGATGCAGGACGGCGACGGGCCTCTTCTTCGACCCGGCTCAGTGATAGCAAATCCCCCACCAAACGGTTCATGCGTTCGGCCTCTGCAGCCATAGTAGACAAAAACCGATCACGGGCTGCGGAATCATCCCGAGCAGGGCCTTGTAATGTTTCAATGAACCCAAGAATTGCCGTCAAAGGCGAGCGCAACTCGTGGCTGACGTTGGCGACAAAATCACGACGCATTTGATCGGCTGTTCGCAAATGCGTCACGTCAGTAAAACACAACAGAACCCCTTGAAATGCTGGGTTCTGAATATGGGTCAGCGTCACGTCATACCGCACCGCATTTGAACCTTCGTCGTGCCGATAGACGGTTTTCTGAGGCGTTTTACTGTTCAGACATACTTCGATTGATGCGCTGAGCGCCGGTTGGCGAAACACCAGAACAAATGGGCGGTTTTCAGCCGCCTGCGCATTCAGCGCGACGGCACGTGCATTGGCGCCTTCAATGCGCAAATCGGACCCCACAAACACCGACGGGAGCGGAATGGCGTCCACAATGGATTGAACTGCACTATCTTGGGTCATTTTAGGTCCGGTTGTCTGTGTTGCCCCAAGACTTTCTAGCAACGATGGCCTGTAAATGGAAATCTCGTGATTTTCACCAGCCTGGTAAAGTTTTATTTATATCTTTTTGCAAAGACTTACAGGCCACTTCTCAAGCGGTATTCGTAGATCGTCAAACTTCTTTCAGACCCGCACGAAAACGGCGCATGTTGTCCTGATAGTGCAAGGCACTGCGACGCAGGCCTTCAATCGCGGCCTCATCCAAAGTGCGCACAACCTTGCCCGGCGCCCCCATGACCAACGACCCATCAGGAATGTCTTTGCCTTCTGTGATCAATGCGCCTGCCCCAATCAGACAGTTCTTACCGATCTTGGCGCCGTTCAGCACTGTGGCGCCCATGCCAATCAAGCTGTTGTCGCCAATGATGCACCCATGCAGCATGGCCTTGTGGCCGACAGTGCACCCTTCGCCGATGATCAACGGACAACCAGGGTCTGTGTGCATCACCGTGTTTTCCTGCACATTCGAGCCCTTACCGATCACAATCGGTTCGTTGTCACCGCGAACGGTGCAGCCAAACCAGATCGACGCCCCTGCCTGAACCTCAACATTGCCGATCACATTTGAATCCGGCGCAACCCAGGCATCCGAATCAACCTGCGGGCGTTTTCCATCCAATTCATAAATTGACATCAGGACATCTCCTCAAACTCGGTTTGCAAGACACGCACATGATCTTGCAGGGCTGGCTGTTGTTCACGGCGCATACGCTCGGCCGCAATGATGGTTTTCAACTCTGCCTCGGTTTCATCCAGATCGTCATTGATCAACACGTAATCATAGGCGCCCCAGTGACTGATCTCGTCCCAGCTCTTGAGCATACGCTTAGAAATCACCTCTTCACTGTCCTGTCCCCGGCTGACCAAACGGCGATGCAATTCAGTGATCGAAGGCGGCAAAATAAAGATCGACAGCGCGTGTTTGCCGAGGTCAGAATTGCGGATCTGCTGCTCGCCTTGCCAGTCAACATCAAACAACACGTCATTGCCTGCCTCGATGGTCTTTTTCACCGGACCTGCGGGAGAGCCATAAAAATTACCGAACACATGGGCGTGTTCCAGCATCTGCCCGTCTGTCACCTGATTCTTAAACTCATCTTCACTCAGGAAAAAGTATTCGCGACCGTGCTCTTCACCTTTGCGCGGAGCGCGAGTGGTGGCCGAAACCGAAAAACTAAGACCCTCATCCCATTGCATCAAACGACGGGCCAGCGTTGATTTGCCCGCTCCAGAGGGTGAAGACAGAATAATAAGAAGACCGCGTCGGTTGCACATGTCAGTCATTTTGTCACTTTATTCCACATTCTGAACTTGTTCGCGCATCTGGTCGATCACCGCTTTAAGGTCCAGACCAATCCCGGTCAGGTCAACTGATTGTGCCTTTGAACACAGGGTATTTGCCTCGCGGTTAAACTCTTGCATCAGGAAATCCAGCTTGCGACCCACCGGGCTGCCTTTGGCCAGCAAATCGCGCGCAGCTACAACATGGGCCCGTAAACGATCAAGTTCTTCTGTGACATCGGTTTTAACCGCAATCATCGCCAGTTCCTGAGCCACCCGGCCTTCGTCAACATTGTCGGCGTTTTCCAATACCCTCGCCAGATTGGCGCGCAGGTTTGCCGCCACATCATCGCGACGTTTCTCGGCGGCCTCTGCCGAGGCTTCGGTCAATGCTTCAACCTGGTTCAGCTGATCCTTCATCACAGAATCCAGCGCTTCCCCTTCATTGCGTCGCATTTCAAGAAAACTGGTCAACAGGTCTGGCAGATCTGCCACAATCGCCGCGCGCAACGCTTTGGTGTCGGTCTCAATGCTGGCTGTATCCAGGACGCCGCGCAAAGCCAGAATATCACTGGCGTGCGATGGTGCCAGCGACAGACCACGATCCATGGCTTGTGTTTCAACCTCGGCCATTGCCTCGAGCACGGTGGACAGCTGTCCAAGGTTCAACGCCTGCTGAGAGTCTTCGTCGTCTTTTTGAACCCGCAACGACAATGTGACAGCACCACGGGACAGCTTTTTGCTCAACTCGGCACGTAAAACGCCTTCAAGCCCTTCGATCCAGTCCGGCACCCGCAATCGCAAATCCAAGCCTTTGGAGTTCACGCCGCGCAAATCCCAGCCCCAGCTGTACCCGTTGGCCATCCCTTTGTGGGCGGCAAACCCTGTCATCGAATGAAGCACGCAGTTCTCCTTGTTCGGCTTTGGCGACACCTAAAGCTATTCCGGGGTGCCACGCAAGACAGGCGCCAGCGGAGGGCTCACAAGATTAACCATTTTCCAACGTTTTTCCCTGCATTTAGGGAAAATGTGAGATGTTAATGTTGCGGTAACACTCATGAGCAAAAGGTTAACAAAACCAGATGCCATTCGGGGAAACCGTCGTGACGGGGTAAACGCAGAGATATCGGGTGAGCGATATGGGATTATTTGACAATGGATTGGGCCGCAAACCAGAACGCCGAGCGGGTGCTGTTTTGCGCGAAATCGAGGCCTATTGGGAGGCATTGCGAGAAGACAGAGACATGCCATGCAGGACCGAATTGGATCCGCGCGGATTTCAATCTGCGTTACGACATGCCTTTATTCTCGAGCGGATGGCACCCGGAATGGCCCGCATTCGGATTGGTGGCAGTCTGTTGAATGATGTGATGGGAATGGACGTGCGTGGCATGCCTATTTCCTCTCTGATCTGCGATGACGCGCGCAACAGCTTCCGTCTGGCTTTGGAAGATGTGTTCAGGGGACCCGCCAAAGCGCGCCTGAGCCTGATCGGAGAGCGTGGGTTGGGTCGCCCTACCCTGGAAGGTGAACTGCTTTTGCTGCCGCTGCGATCCTCAAAAGGCGATGTGACCCGCGTTCTGGGGGGCTTGAGACAAGGGGTCAAGTCGGGTCTCGACCCCGGCGATTTTTTCTTGAAAGCAGTTTTCTGCGCGAGTTGCACTGGGAACAGAAAAAGGAAAGCGCCGCCGAGGCGCCTGCCTCTCGGACACGGCCTGAACCCTCTACCATTCCAGAGGCTGTGCTGTCGTCATTTCCCCGCACCGTGGCAACAAAGGCGCCGCACCTTCGGTTGGTGGTGACTGGTGCGTAAAGAGTGATCTAACAAAAAAAGGCGGGGCCACTGGACATGGCACCCCGCCTTTTTATTATTTTTTACCAGCGCGTTATCAAACGGCTTTTGCGTGACGCTCTTGTCTAAGTGCAGACAATTCCTCGGCGACAAGGAAGGCCAGCTCCAGCGATTGCGATGCGTTCAGACGTGGATCACAAGCTGTGTGATAGCGATCCGAAAGGTCCTCTTCGGTAACAGCGCGCACGCCACCGGTGCATTCTGTTACATCCTGACCGGTCATTTCAAAGTGCACGCCACCCGGCACAGTGCCTTCGGCTTTGTGCACGCCAAAGAATTCGCGGACTTCACGCAAAACACTGTCAAAGGGCCGGGTTTTGTACCCAGTGGCCGATTTGATCGTGTTGCCGTGCATCGGATCACAGGTCCAAAGCACGTTTGCGCCTTCTTCCTGAACGGTCTTGATAAGTCGCGGCAGATGCTCGCCCACGGACCCGGCACCGAAACGGGCGATCAGGGTTAGACGGCCCGACTCATTTTCCGGATTCAGCTTTTCAAGCAGGATTTTCAGATCTTCAGCCGTGGTTGTCGGGCCACATTTCAATCCAATCGGGTTTTGAACACCTCTCAGGAACTCCACATGGGCACCGTCTGGCTGACGTGTACGATCGCCAATCCAAAGCATGTGCCCCGATCCGGCCAGCCAGTTGCCACTGGTGGAATCCAACCGGGTGAGCGCTTCTTCATACTCTAACAACAAGCTTTCGTGGCTTGTGTAGAAGTCCACTGTTTTCAACGAATCTGTCGACTCGTTGTTCACGCCAGCAGCCCGCATGAAATCCAATGTGTCACTGATCCGGTTCGCCAAATCGCGGTATTTTGCGGCTTTTTCACCTTCGGTGAACCCAAGAGTCCAGGCGTGCACCTGATTTACATCGGCGTAACCACCGGTCGAAAACGCGCGCAACAGGTTCAGTGTTGCGGCGGCCTGGGTATAGGCCTGCAACATTTTTGCAGGATCAGGGATACGTGCCGCCGAGGTGAAATCCAGTTCGTTGATGATGTCGCCACGATAACTTGGCAATTCCACACCATCTACAACCTCAGTGGGTGCAGACCGTGGCTTAGCGAATTGACCTGCCATGCGGCCAACTTTAACAACCGGCACCTTGGCGCCATAGGTCAGCACCATCGCCATTTGCAGCATCACTTTAAAGGTATCGCGAATACCATCGGCGCTAAACTGCTCGAAACTCTCGGCACAATCACCACCTTGCAGCAGAAACGCTTCGCCGCGCGCTGCAGCGCCAAGCTTGGCCTTCAGGCTGCGCGCTTCGCCCGCAAAGACCAGCGGAGGATAACTTGAAAGCTGGGCCTCTACGGCCTTCAGCGCGTCTCCATCCAAGTAATCAGGCATCTGGATCCGCGGTTTGTTGCGCCAGCCAGATTTGAGCCATTCTGCCATTGTCTTTCTCCGGTAACAAAGTTTGAGGCCCCTCTATACAAAAGCTCTTGAGCAAGGGCCATAACTGAATTAACGGCCTTGACCTGTAGCTATGAAAAGGCGCTAACATTTTCGACAAGAGTGTTTTGACACTCAAACGGTTCAGGAATTCGCTCGATGTCTCAAGTCACACGCGACAATGGCTCTGCTGGTCCCCAAACAAAGCCACGTCGCTTTGTCTTTGTTCTATTGAAGAACTTCACGCTTTTGTCGTTTGCATCCGCCTTGGATTGCCTGCGGTTGGCAAACCGTGGTGCCACCGTTCCGCGGTATGACTGGATTCTGATTGGCGAGGGTGGTGACTCGGCGACCAGCTCGACAAGCACAGAATTAAAGGTGGACGATGATTTAATTGAGTTGCACCGCGATGATACGATCATTCTGTGCGGTGGGATCGATATTCAGGCCGCGACCTCTAAAAAACTGTTGAACTGGTTGCGCCGTGAAGCCCGCAAAGGCGCGACCGTTGGAGGATTGTGTACAGCCGCATATATCATGGCCAAGGCTGGGCTGCTCGATAACAAAAAAGCCACTATTCACTGGGAAAACCGGGATAGTTTTTCCGAAGAATTCCCTGAAGTTGATCTCGGCAAGTCGGTGTTTTGCATCGATGGAAACCGTATGACCACCGCAGGTGGCACGTCGTCGATTGATATGTTTTTGCAAATCATCGCCGACGATCATGGTGAAGAACTGGCCAATTGGGTGGCGGACCAGCAGATTTACTCTTCGATTCGCACGGATCAGGACACACAACGCCTGTCTGTGCCAACGCGCATTGGGGTACGTCACCCCAAGCTGAGCCAGGTTATTCAGATGATGGAAAACAACATCGAAGAACCGATCAGCCCCTCAATCCTTGCCAAGGACGTGGTCATGTCCACCCGCCAGCTCGAACGCCTGTTCCGTCGATATTTGAATCGTTCCCCCAAGCGCTATTACATGGAGCTGCGTCTGCAAAAAGCGCGCAACCTGTTGATGCAAACCGATATGAGCGTGATCAATGTGGCACTGGCCTGTGGCTTTGCTTCGCCCAGCCATTTTTCAAAATGCTACCGTGCTCATTACGACACGACGCCTTACCGCGAGCGTGGCACACAGGCGGCCAGACTGTCTATCTGATCACAGGTTTTCCATTATTTTCTCGGCACTAGAGTTGAACGCAAATCGCAATACGATTAGTGCGTCGTCACGTTCGTGTAACAGGAAATACAGGTAGAGATACGACAGACCCGTCCAATAGGCCCGCACCTCTTGTCGAACCCCGCCACCCAAATCGTTTTCATGAAAAATTGTCTTATTCGGAAGCACGTCTGGGTAGAGATTGAAAACCTGAGCCTGCAGGTTTGCCATCTGTTCTTTGGTGTACTCGTCTCGTCCCCCAAGGACCGTCAAAAGCTTTGTTATGTCCCTGGACTGCGAATGTGTATCCACAAAAGCCGAGAATTCAGCGTAATCTCTGAAGGTAGAGTCAGACACTTGCGCTGCAGCAAACGTCGGTAGGAAAAGCCCCACAATAATGGCTAAAAAACGCATTGGCATACCCTTTCAAATTGGACTGAACATTTTAAAACAACATATTTATCGCATTAAAGTTGCTACCAAACTGCAATTTTAGCAAGCAGGGGCGAATTTAGACGCTTGGATCAGCGCGTTTGCATTCACACCAATTTGCCAAAATTTGCGGTTTGAAGGTTAGTTTTTTGGCGACATCCGAAAAACACGCCCCCCGTCCTCAGCAATGAACCAAATCGATCCATCTGGTGCTTCGCGAATGTCGCGCACACGGGCTGTTTCGCGTCCTTTTATTTGCTCTTTTTCCGTCAAAGTTGAACCAGAAAGCCTTGAAATATAATCAAACTTCAAACTCCCGACAAAGAAATGTCCTTTCCAACGTGGCCACAGCTTGCCGGAATAGATCAACAATCCAGAGGGTGCGATTGATGGATCCCAGTAATGGCTGGGTTGCTGCATGCCGGGTTTTCTGGTGCCGTCGCCGATTTTAAAACCGGAATAGTGGGTTCCATAGGAAATCACTGGCCAGCCATAATTTGCGCCTTTCTGGATGCGATTGACCTCGTCTCCTCCCTTGGCGCCATGCTCGGTAACCCATAACTTACCTGATCGATCCAGCGTCGCGCCTTGTGGATTTCTGTGCCCGTAGGACCAGATTTCCGGCAAGGCCCCGTCAGTTTTCAGGAATGGATTGTTCTTGGGAATTGCGCCGTCCCGGGTAATGCGAATGACCTTTCCTTTGTGCGAAGCCAGGTTCTGCGCCTGATCGCGGTCCGCCCGCTCTCCCAGAGTCACAAACAACGTGCCATCCCGGGCCTCAACAATACGACTTCCATAGTGCCGACCACCTGAGACACCTGTGTTCATTTCAAAAATGACGGTCTGATTGGTCAGACGATCTGACCCGGCATTGAGCGTAGCACGCATGACAGCTGTCCCCGTTCCCCCCTTCAAACGCTTGGCAAAACTAAAGAAAACCTCCCGACTATGCGCAAAGTCCCGGGGCACCATCACATCCAGCAAACCACCTTGCCCTTTGCTGTGAATATCTGGCAATCCCGAAATTCTGAACTTGGCACCCTGATCGTCAACGCGCCAAAGCCGTCCTTCGCGTTCGGAAATCAAAAAGCCACCGTCCGGAAGAAACCCTATCGCCCAAGGGGTTGCCAAACCATCAGCCATGACCTCAAGTCGGGCGCTACCTTGTGATGTCTCCAGAGTCTGGGCTTGGGCGATGCTCAGCTGTACCCCCAGAACAAGACCAACAAACAGACGAAGGATCATGGTTGATTTCTCCATTTTGGATTAGTGACTGGCAATTTAGCACGAAGATCACCATTTTCCGGCCTTTCCTGGCGGCAATTCCCGTTTCCCCCCCCTTTTCTTTTGAAAAAACCCCGAATAGGGTCTGGGCTGGACAGAAAAATAAACTGACTAGGGAGATAACAATGAAAAAACTAATGATGGCGACTGCTGCCACCGCTTTGCTGGCTGGCGCCGCATCCGCTGAAGATATCAAACTGGGTGTGATCATGGGCTTTACCGGCCCGATTGAATCGCTGACCCCTGCCATGGCTGCCGGTAGCGAATACGCCATGAAAGAAGTGTCCGACTCGGGCAAGCTCTTGGGTGGCGCGACCGTGTCTTCGGTGCGCGGTGACTCGACCTGTATCGATGCGGCGGCTGCCTCTGCTGCGGCGGAACGTCTGATCACCTCTGAAGGTGTCAAAGGCATCGTTGGGGCGGACTGTTCTGGTGTGACCGGTGCCATTCTGGCAAACGTCGCCGTGCCAAACGGCATGGTCATGATTTCGCCTTCGGCCACCTCTCCGGCATTGTCGGCCGCTGAAGACAACGGCATGTTCTTCCGCACATCGCCTTCGGACGCCCGTCAGGGTCAGGTTCTGGCAGATGTGTTGATGGAGCAGGGCTTTAAATCGGCTGCGATCACCTACACCAACAACGACTATGGTAAAGGTCTGGCTGACAGCATCGCCAGCGCATACGCGGCGGCCGGTGGTGAAGTCACCGCAACATTCGCACACGAAGATGGCAAAGCCGACTACTCGGCCGAAGTTGCCTCATTGGCATCTGCAGGTGGCGATATCCTGATCGTAGCCGGTTATGTCGACCAAGGTGGCCCCGGTGTCATCCGCGCTGCTTTGGACACAGGTGCATTTGACACGTTCGCCCTGCCAGATGGTATGATCGGTGGTGCGCTGGAAGAGGCATTCGGCGACGAGATCGAAGGTTCGATCGGCACGGTTCCGGGTTCGGAAAGCGCCAACACGACAATGATCGTCGAAGCGATTTCTTCGGAAACAGTTGATGCATCTGGCCCCTACATTGGTGAAAGCTATGACGCCGCGGCGCTGATCATGCTGGCCATGCAAGCCGCGGGTTCGAGCAACCCTGGCGACTACGCTGGTAAAATCATGGACGTCGCAAACGCACCGGGCGAGAAAATCAACACTGGCGAGCTGGCCAAGGGTCTCGAAATCCTCGCGGCTGGCGGCGAAATCGACTATGTTGGCGCAACCGCGGTTGAGCTGATCGGTGGTGGTGAAGCGGCCGGGGGCTATCGTGAGATCGTCATCAAAGGCGGCAAAATCACAACCGCGAAGTATCGTTAATCGATCCACTTTGATTAAAATTGAACAGCCCGGGTTTTCCCGGGCTGTTTCAACATCTAAAAGGGCGTAAAAAAAACGCCAACACGGGGGATAGCATATGATCGTCGTTCAGGACGTTCACAAGCATTTTGGCGGTTTTCATGCCGTCGACGGAGCCACCCTATCGATTGAGCCCGGCTCGATCACCGGGTTGATTGGCCCAAATGGTGCGGGAAAAACAACTCTTTTCAACGTGATTGCGGGCGTTCTTAAGCCAACGTCAGGTACGGTCACAATGGATGGTGAAGACATCACCGGATTGCCGCCACACGAGTTGTTTCACAAAGGTCTGCTGCGAACTTTTCAGATCGCGCATGAATTTTCTTCGATGACCTGCCGTGAAAACCTGATGATGGTGCCCGGTGCGCAATCGGGTGAAACCCTGTGGAACACATGGTTCGGACGCAAACGCATCGCCGACGAAGAGCGTGCTTTGCGTGCCAAGGCTGATGAAGTGCTTGAATTTCTGACGGTTGAGCATCTCGCCGATCACAAAGCGGGTCAGGTCTCGGGCGGACAGAAAAAACTGCTGGAGCTGGGCCGCACGATGATGGTCGACGCCAAGATCGTGTTTCTGGACGAGGTTGGCGCCGGGGTGAACCGAACCCTGCTCAACACCATCGGCGACGCAATTTTGCGCCTCAATAAAGAGCGCGACTATACCTTTGTGGTGATCGAGCATGACATGGATTTCATTGGGAAAATCTGTGACCCGGTGATCTGCATGGCCGAGGGCAAAGTACTGGCCGAAGGGACATTGGCAGAGATCAAAGCCAATGAGCAGGTGATCGAAGCCTATCTCGGTACCGGGCTGAAAAACAAGGACATGATGGAAGCCTAAACGGCGTGCCCCGGCACCCGAAACCTTCCATACGCGCGCTGGCGGCACCATTCCAATGGACTGGCCGACGTCAAAGACAAGAACAGGAGAGAGCATGAGCTTTCTGAACGGACAAAACATGACCGGAGGATACGGCAAAGGGCCGGATATCCTGCATGACTGCACAGTCGCGGTCGACAAAGGCGAAATTGCCGTGATTGTCGGGCCAAACGGTGCTGGCAAATCAACTGCGATGAAGGCGGTGTTTGGGATGCTCAATGTGCATTCCGGGGTCGTGACGCTGGATGGCGAGGACATCACCAAACTGAGCCCACAGGCACGTGTACAAAAGGGTATGGGGTTTGTGCCGCAGACCAGCAATATCTTTACATCTATGACGGTGGAAGAAAACCTTGAGATGGGTGCCTTCATCCGCACTGATGATTTCAGCGATACCATGGCGCAGGTGTATGATCTGTTCCCGATCCTGAAAGACAAACGCCATCAGCATGCCGGTGAGCTATCCGGTGGACAACGCCAACAGGTTGCGGTGGGCCGCGCCTTGATGACCCAACCCAAAGTCCTGATGCTGGATGAGCCAACCGCCGGTGTATCACCTATTGTGATGGACGAGCTGTTTGATCGTATCATTGAAGTCAGCCGCACAGGCATCCCGATCCTGATGGTCGAACAAAATGCGCGCCAAGCTCTTGAAATCGCAGACAAAGGCTATGTTCTTGTGCAGGGTGCAAATGCCTATACGGGCACCGGCAAGGAACTGTTGGCCGACCCCGAAGTCCGCAAATCGTTCTTGGGAGGGTAATCTATGCGACTGACCATTTCAGCCATTGCAGTCATGCTTACACCGGTAGCGGCCCAAGCCATCGTCGTGACGCCCTATCGCGAAATTTCTTTGCAGTGCCAGTCCGTGCAGACATGCCAGACCAATGGCACCTGCGCAGTCGATACATCGAGAAAAGTGGTACTTAGCTTTGAAGAAGCGGTCTATCGGTCCTCGTATGCGCCGTTTACACCAAAGCGCGAAGCCTGGCCCCGAGCGGTGGTTGTGACTGGCCGCGGCGAAGTCACCTCTAAGGTGAATACGACGTATCGAACATTGTCAAAGGTTCTGGGCGCGGACGCTGTCTGGCGCAAAGCCAATTTTGAAGAACGCGTTGAAGGGTGGTTCGGACCAGAATTGCCAGTGGCCCGTAAGGCCGGAAGCCCCGCAGCCGAACCTTCCTATCAAATATTTCAAACCCAGACGCAAAAATTGGAAACACCCACTGTTTTCAAGACCAAAGCCCGGTCTGTGATCGAATACAAATGCAAAGAGATGCGATGATGAGCCTGCAAACTCGCGTTTTCACGCGACCGAACACGTTTTTCCCCTTCCAAACTCCGAGAGTTAAAACATGATAGACTTTCTAAACGGTCTCGTGGCCCTCTCAAACTTTGTGCTGATCCCGGCGATTGCTTACGGCAGCCAACTTGCCTTGGGCGCGCTGGGCGTCACGCTGATCTACGGTATCCTGCGGTTCTCGAACTTTGCGCACGGTGACACGATGGCCTTTGGCGCCATGGTCACAGTACTTGTGACCTGGTGGTTGCAGGGAATGGGGGTAAGCCTTGGGCCTCTTCCCACGGCACTACTCGCGCTGCCAGTCGCCATTGTCGCAACCATGGCCTTGGTGCTGTTCACGGATAGGATGGTCTACAAATTCTACCGGGAGCAAAAGGCCAAGCCGGTGATCCTTGTGATCGTGTCGATGGGGGTCATGTTCATCATGAATGGCCTTGTGCGGTTTATCATTGGTGTGAATGATCAGAGATTCTCGGATGGTGAGCGGTTCATCGTTTCAGTACGTGAATTCAAACAAATGACCGGCTTGCGCGAAGGCCTGGCGATCAAGACCACCCAAGGCATCACGGTGATCGTGGCCGTGGTCTGTGTGGCCTTGTTGTTCTGGTTCCTGAACCGAACCCGTACCGGGAAATCCATGCGTGCCTACTCAGATAACGAAGATCTGGCGCTGCTTTCGGGCATCAACCCGGAACGGGTTGTGATGTACACTTGGATGATTGTGGCCGCTTTGGCAACCATCGCGGGCACGCTTTATGGGCTGGATAAATCCTTCAAGCCGTTTGTTTACTTCATGCTGCTACTGCCGATCTTTGCCTCGGCCATTGTTGGCGGGTTGGGCAATCCGCTTGGCGCTATTGCCGGTGGTTACATTATCGCCTTTTCCGAGGTGACGATTACCTACGCCTGGAAGAAAGTTCTGAAATACTGGTTGCCGGAATCACTTGAACCCGACAGCCTCGTGCAGCTTTTGTCCACTGATTACAAATTCGCGGTGAGCTTTGTGATCCTGATTGTGGTCTTGTTGTTCAAGCCCACAGGTATCTTCAAGGGGAAATCCGTATGACCTATTCCTTGAGAACGTCTTTGTTGTTCCTGCTCATGGCCTCGCTGATTCTGGGCGAAGGGTTGTTGGTGTCGTGGAACTCGGCCCTTGGTATCCTGAACTTTGGCTTGATCTCGGCCATTCTGGCACTGGGCGTAAACTTACAGTGGGGCTTTGCCGGTCTGTTTAATGTCGGTGTTATGGGGTTTGTGGCCCTTGGCGGTCTGGCCGTGGTGCTGACATCGACCCAGCCCATTGGTGAAGCATGGTCCGCTGGTGGTGGGCGCATGATCTTGGCACTTGTGACTGGGGCGGCAACCATTGTTGTCGCTGTTATCGCCAACAATCGCTTGCGTGGTCGTGCGCGTGCCGCTGCCATTGTTGCGATCCTGATCGTTGGTTTTGTTCTGTACCGGTTCATTTTTGACCCGGCCGCACAGGCAATTGAGGCTGTGAACCCCGCTGCAACCGGATACCTCGGCGGGCTTGGCTTGCCGGTGTTGATGGCCTGGCCAATTGGCGGCCTGTTGGCCGCTGGGGCTGCCTGGCTTGTGGGTAAAACGGCCTTGGGCCTGCGCTCGGATTATCTGGCTATTGCAACACTGGGTATTGCGGAAATCATCATCGCGGTAATGAAAAACGAAGACTGGCTGGCGAGAGGCGTGAAAAACGTGTCCGGCCTGCCCCGCCCGATGCCATACGAAATCGACTTGCAGAAAAGCGAAAGCTTTGTGGCCTCCGCTCAGTCTCTTGGTATTGACCCGGTCACCGCGTCGACGCTTTACGTGAAGCTGGGTTATTCACTTTTGTTCTCGGCCGTGCTGATCCTGATCCTTGTCGCCGCTCAACTGGCGTTGCACAGCCCATGGGGCCGCATGATGCGCGCCATTCGTGACAACGAGGTGGCGGCTGAAGCCATGGGCAAACACGTCACCAAACGTCACTTGCAAATCTTTGTGCTGGGTTCGGCTGTGTGCGGTATTGCCGGTGCGATGATGACCACGCTGGATGGACAACTGACTCCGGGCAGCTATCAGCCCTTGCGCTATACCTTCCTGATCTGGGTGATGGTGATTGTTGGTGGGTCCGGCAATAACCTGGGCGCGGTTCTGGGCGGATTTCTGATCTACTTCCTCTACACCAAGGTAGAGGTCTGGGGCCCGGACCTGATGCAACTGGTGACCTCTGGCATGGCGGATGACAGTTCCCTGAAAGAGCATCTGATCGCCAGTGCAGCTCACATGCGTTTGCTGACCATGGGCGTGATCCTGTTGATGGTCCTGAGGTTCAGTCCAAGGGGGCTGATCCCAGAGAAGTAGCAAAAAAGGGCGTCCTAACGGGGCGCCCTTTCTTTTTGTGATCTTGGGTCCGGGCATCACCGCCCTTTGAACAGCCCACCCAAAATACCACGCACAAGTCGCCGCCCTGTGGTGCCGCTGAGTTCTTTCATAACCATTTTGCCCATGGCTTCGCCAAAACTGTCGTTGCGCGATGATCGCCGCGAGGGCCGTGATGTGCGCGAACTGGAGCGTTTAACACGCGTGCCTGAATACCGGCGCCCGGCGCTGTATTCGCGTTCTGCAGTGCTCATCTCTTCTTCGCGCTCTTCAGCAGCCGCAGCTTCGGAGGCAGCCTTTTCCGAGCGCTGTTTCAGGATTTCATAGGCTGACCGACGATCTTGCAGGTTTTCATATTTCCCTGCCACCGGAGATGTATTGATAACCTGTTTTCGCAAAGCCGGGTCAATTGGACCAAGCTTGGACGACGGCGGGCGGATCAAAGTTCGCTCAACAATGCCGGGCACACCTTTTTTCAAAAGCATCGAGGTCACGGCCTCGCCCACGCCGACCTCTCGGATGGCTTGTTCTGTGGAAAACCTTGGGTTTTCGCGGTAGGTTTCTGCCGCCATGCGAAGCTGCTTGCGATCGCGCGCGGTAAAGGCCCGCAACGCATGTTGGATACGGTTGCCCAATTGGCCCAGAACATCTTCGGGCACATCCGCGGGATTTTGCGTAATAAAGTAGATGCCGACGCCTTTGGATCGGATCAGACGCGCCACCTGTTCGACCTTGTCGACCAAGGCCTTGGGGGCCCCATCAAACAGCAGATGCGCCTCATCAAAGAAAAACACCAGTTTGGGTTTGTCCGGGTCGCCAACCTCGGGCAGCTCTTCGAACAATTCAGACAACAACCACAAAAGGAACGTCGCATAGAGCCGCGGTGCGCTCATCAATTTATCCGAGGCCAGAATATTGATCCGCCCGCGTCCGTCAGGTTCCGTGCGCATAATGTCAGAAAGCTCAAGCGCAGGCTCACCAAACAGTTTGGCACCACCCTGGTTTTCAAGAATCAAAAGACGGCGTTGAATGGCCCCGACTGAGGCCACTGAAATCGCGCCATAGCGCAGGGCAAGCTCTTGACGGTTTTCGCCAACCCAGACCAAGAGCGCCTGCAAATCCTTGAGGTCCAACAGTGGCAAACCCTGCTCGTCCGCCAGTCGGAAGGCAATATTCAGAATGCCCTCTTGCGCGTCACTCAGCTCCATCAGGCGCGAAAGCAATAAGGGACCCATTTCGGCCACTGTGGTGCGCACAGGGTGGCCCTGATCGCCAAACAAATCCCAAAAAGTCACTGGGAAGCTTTCATAGGTGTAATCGTCAAAACCAATCTTGGTGGCACGGTCCGAAAAAGCCTGATGCAGTTTGAAAGCTTCGCTGCCTGCCTCTGCCAGCCCGGATAAATCACCTTTGACATCCGACAGAAAAACCGGAACGCCCGCATTGGAGAACCCTTCTGCGAGAATCTGCAAGGTCACGGTTTTGCCTGTACCCGTCGCGCCCGCAACCAGCCCATGGCGGTTCGCGTATTTCAGGGTCAGCCCTTGTTTGGTGGCATAGTCTTCACCACCCCCACCAATGAAAATCGAGTTTTCCAAACAGCCAAATCCTTTTCAAAAACGCACCAGAACAAGATCAAAATACATTCTTAACCAATCTCTGCCAGTGTTGATTGTATTAGATCGGATCAAAGGGTTCGAACAGACAGACTTCCTCCCTGTCGAATTGGGCCGTTGCGTATTGCACGGCCCATTTTTCGTGTAAAAACAAAACGCAAAGAGCGTATTTTTCCTGTTGACGGGTGCGACATTTCTTCATAACGTTCCCTCAATGAATAAGTCGGCCAGTCCGACGGGGAGTAAAATGGAAAAGAGGCCTTCGGGCCTCTTTTCTTTTTTTGACCTATCTGTCTGGCCCGACAGCAATATTTTGCTACCAATCTTCAGAAACTGACCAGCCTCAATGACAACCTTTAAAAGGCATGGTAAGTCGGATCGTGAATCGAGAATTTTAGGGATGGACCCCACTATGTACAAATTTCGTCATCTTATTGCAGCCGCATCTGTCATGCTGCTTGCCGCGCCTCTTTCGGCTCAGGTGGGTTCCTTGTCAGACGGCTCGCTGCTGAACACTCAGCCCAGCACTTCTGAGGGTGTCGCCAGCGGTGATGACACCACATCGGAAATTATCGGGGATTGGGATCTACAGTGCGCCAGAACCGGCCCTGAACCACGTCCATGCCGGATGTATCAGCTGCTGAAAGACAACAATGGCAACTCAATTGCCGAAGTCACCGTATACCGTCTTCCCGCCGGCGCTCCGGCGGCTGCAGGAGCCACATTTGTTGTGCCTTTGCAGACCTTGCTGCCACAACAGCTGACACTGGCTCTGGACGGTGTCCCTGCCAACCGCATTCCTTATGCCTATTGTCTGCAAATCGGATGTCTGGCCCGCATGGGGCTTTCGGCGCTTGAGGCTGAAGCATACAAAGGCGGCAACAATGTCACCGTGTCATTGGTTCCTGCTTTGGCGCCAGATCAGGTCGTGACTGTGAACATGTCGCTCAAAGGTTTCAAAGAAGCCTATGAAAAGTCGAACCCCGTTCCAAACTAAGCGGCCAAACGAGTGAACAAAATGAAAGCCGCCTTTCGGGGCGGCTTTTTCTATTGGCTCAGACCTTGCGCAGCGCCAATACAGCGTTGAGACCGCCAAAGGCAAAGGCGTTGGACAAAACCACGTCGACCTTGGCATCACGGGCCTCATTGGGCACCACATCCAACGCGCATTCGGGGTCGGGCTCTTCGTAACTGATGGTCGGCGCAATCACCCCTTCGCGCAGCGCCATAATGCAAGCAAGAAGTTCCACAGCCCCTGTGCCACCAATAAGATGGCCATGCATGGATTTCGTCGATGAGATCATCAGATTGTCCGCATGAGGACCAAACACATCTGCCACAGCAGCGCATTCGGTTTTATCGTTGGCGGCTGTGCCAGTGCCGTGCGCATTGATATAGCCCACTTCTTCCGGGTTCACTTTGGCATCCGCCAAAGCTCCCGAGATCGCCCGCGCGGCCCCTTGTTTGGAAGGCATCACAATATCGGACGCATCCGACGTCATCGCAAATCCGACGACCTCGGCCAGAATATCCGCACCACGTGCACGAGCGTGATCATAATCTTCAAACACAAACACCCCTGCACCTTCGCCCTGAACCATGCCATTGCGATTGGCACTGAACGGGCGGCAGGCATCTTTGGACATCACGCGCAGACCTTCCCATGCCTTCACGCCGCCAAAGCACAGCATGGATTCAGACCCGCCCGTCACCATCACGGGCGCCATCCCCGTGCGCACCAGCTGAAACGCCTGGCTCATCGCATGGTTTGAGGATGCACAGGCTGTCGCCACAGTAAAGCTGGGCCCTTTAAGGTTGAATTCCATACTCAGATGGCTGGCAGCGGCATTGTTCATCAATTTGGGCACCACAAACGGGTGCACGCGGTTTTTGCCGTCTTCATAAACCGATCGGTAGTTTTCATCCAAAGTCTGCATACCACCACCCGACGTTCCCAGAACAACGCCGGACTTTGCCGCCATCTCGCCAGAGAACTCGAGCCCGGATTGTTTGATCGCCTGACGCGCTGCCACCAGCGCAAACTGGGTAAAGCGGTCATAAAGGGCAATTTGCTGGCGGTTAAAGCGGGCTTCCGCTTCGAACCCATGCACCTGCCCGCCGATCTTGATCGTGAGCCGGTCTACATCGCGCATCTCAAGCGGACCAATCCCACATCGGCCGTCTTTCATTGCGGCAAACGTATCTTCCACGTTTTGGCCCAGGGCATTGATGGTCCCTGCCCCTGTGATGACGACGCGTTTCATGACATTGGGCCCCTTAAGCGTGCCGTGTTAGGATTGCTCTGCAACCAGTTTTTCGATCCCAGCAATAATGCTTGTGACAGAAGAGATATCAAAATCGCTTTCGGTGGGATCATTGGCATTGAAGGGCACCGAGATATCAAAGGCTTCTTCAATCGCAAAAATGCTCTCAACCAGACCAAGACTGTCGATGCCCAGGTCTTCAAGCGTGCTTTCCATGGTGACGTCCGAAGGCTCCAGCACAGCCTGTTCGGCGATGATCTCGATGACCTTGTCCTTGACGCTCATGTTGTAATCCTTTCGACAGGTTTGGCTGTCATTTAGTCCTTCGTGTCCGGCTTGGAAATGGTTTTCTGCAGCTTCGCGACATCTGCGATCAGGCGCGGCAGGCGGCGTAGCCCTTTATACATCTCCAGGTGAGTCTCCATTTTGACAGCCGGAGAGCCCAGAACCACGCGACCGGCCGGTACTTTGGACATCATTTTGGTGGCCCCGCCAGCAATTACATTGTCGCCCACGGTCGTATTGTCCGTTACGCCACACTGACCGCCCATGACGACGTTTTTACCAATCACGGTTGACCCGGCGATACCACATTGCCCGGCAAGGATCGTGTTGTCACCAATCACCACATTGTGGGCGATATGGACCAGATTATCCATTTTTACGCCATTGCCGATCCGGGTGTCGCGAATTGTACCACAGTCGATACAGGTGTTTGCGCCCAATTCGACATCATCGCCAATGGTCACGGACCCAAGGCTGTGAATACGGGTCCATTCTTGCGATTTTACGTCGCCCTGATCCCCTAGGGTTTCACGGGCTGCTTCGACACCAGACTTTTCCGGAGTCACAAAGGAAAATCCGTCTGACGCGACACGAACCCCCGGTTGTGCAATGAACCGCGCGCCAATTGTTGCGCGGGCGCCAATCGAAACCATTTCCCGCAAATAGGCATTTGCGCCGAGGGTCGCGTCGGCGCCTACCGAACACTGTGGCCCAATAATGCTGTTGGCGCCAATTTTAGCTCGGGCACCAATCACCACGAGCGGGCCAATCGCAACGTTTTCGCCAATCTCGGCGGTCGGATCAATCACCGCAGAAGCATGAATACCCGCTCCAAAATGCTGACCGGGATCCATCAGTGCAGACAGGCCAGACAGGCCATATCGGCCTCGTGGGGATTCAATCGCTGCTTCCAGACCCAACTCCTGCCAGTCAGCCCCCGGCCAGAGCATCGCTGCACGCGCAGAACCTTGCGCAAGCCCACCCGCAAATTTAGGGTTCGTCAACAACGCAAGATCATTTGCACCTGCCATTGCCGGTTCTGTCACCCGTTCAACAATGAGATCGGTATTCCCAAAGGCCTCGGCCCCGATGGCGTCGGCAATCTGCTGGATCGAATAAACCATAATTCCCCCGCGAGTTGCGAGAAATACTTAGCCCTGAACCGACCGCAAGACCACCCCTTCATTGGCCATTGCCTTCCAGATCTTAGCGTCGCGTCCATAGACGTCGCGTCGGTACTGCACCGGACCTTTGGCATTGGTGAAAGCGGTGCGGTAAATGATGTGCACCGGAATTTGTTTTTCCAGATCAACCTGCGTTTCGCGTCCGGTTTTCAGATGCTTGTGAAACACGCCCTTGGGGTCGTCTTCCTGTGCGGCCAAAAGCGTATAGGCAAAATCAAACGGCTGCTGCAAACGAATGCACCCATGGCTGAAAGCGCGGCTTTCGCGGGAAAACAGGCTTTTGGACGGGGTGTCGTGCAGATAGATATTGTGTTTGTTGGGAAAGATGAACTTAACCAGTCCCAAAGCGTTGCGCGTGCCAGGTGCCTGTTTTATATCAAACGGAAAACTGCGCGCTGAAAACTGGGTAAAGTCAACATCGGCACGGTTTACGACCCGACCGCTACCATCAATCACCTTAAGATAGCTGACCGCATTCGGGTTGCGTTGCAGCATCGGCAGATATTCCTTGGTCGCAATAGAACGTGGTACATTCCACGTTGGATTGATGACCATGTGCTCCATCACATCCGAAAACTCCGGGCTGCGGCGGTCATGTTGGTTTTTCCCCACCACCGAACGGGTCTTGAAGGTTACCTTGCCATCATCGACAACACGGGCATGAAAGTCTGTCAGATTTACCAATATATGGCGTTCGCCACGGCCTTCAGGCAGGTTCAGCCAGCGTTCCCGCTCCATTGCCACAATGACCGATTGCAAGCGCTGCGTAGCCGGGCGATTGATCTCGGTGATCGTCGCACCACCGGCAACTCCGTCCGCTTCAAGGCCATGATCCAGTTGAAATGCCTGAACCGCCTTTTGTAAGGGCGCATCAAAGCTGCGGCTTGCACTGCGGTTCAGGTACCCCAACGCGATCAGGCGATTGCGCATCGCCACAACGGCTGTACCAGTGTCACCGGGCTTGAGTTTCTTAGCCTGAACATTTGGGCCCCATCCGCCCTGAGAAGCCACGCGTTCCAAACGCATTTTTTCTTTCATCAGGCGAAGATAATCTGCGCTCTGTGGTGGCAGCGCGCGGAAATAGATTTTTGCTTCCGACGTTTTTTCCAACCCGGTCAAATAGGATTTGCGATCCCGCAAGGGTGCTTTGCGTTGGATGCCGCCGTCCAGTGACGCGGGAACAAACATTCCGGTCTGAATATCACGTGCATACGCCAGATAGGATTTGCTCATTTCAACTTCGAGAATGCCCAAGTCACGCGGGCTACGGGCCTCTGCCATTTGTTGAAACAGCAGGTCAAATTTGTAGCGATCCGTCGGAAGACCGTGGTCATCAGCGTCCTGAAGGGCCGCCATTAAGGCTTTGCGTCGGTCAAGCCCTTTGGGGCCTTCAACGGTCCAAATCGGCTGATATCCGTTTTCGCGATAGAACGCAGCGATATCGTCATCTCGCGCTGCAGTCTCTGCAACAGCCTGCTTAAAGGCTGTCACTTGTGCCTGAGCTGGCGTTGTCAGAGGCGCGGCCAGCAAAAGTCCGCAGAGTCCAGCGACCCCAAGAATTCGTTTAACTGAAAAGTAAGGACGCATCATCTAGTCTAACTCCGTCCGAAAAAATAACGTTTCCCCTTTTTTCCCGGAAAACCATGCCCTGTCTATTCACAAATGCTTTAGATGCAACATTCCCGAGACCCATGATGCGGTCAGGGCGCAGTTTCTTGGCTCATCGGGCACACATTTCGGCTTTCAGCATAATTACGCCTAAATCTCTTGATAATTTGATGCGTGACAAAACAGCACTTGGTCGGCGATTCGATATGTGGCATACATTGCGCACACTTGGGGATGGTAACAAAAAACCCGCAGAAATCGCGGATGAGGTAGCGACGGGACAGGCGCTTAGACTATGACCGAATCCAGCTCTTTGAGCATGACACGGCGCGGACTTCTGCGCGCCTTCGCGGCAACCACTCTAGTGGCAGCGCCAACTTTTTCCAATGCAGCAGGCTTTTTGCGCGGTTCTGGTGATATTCGCCGTATCCGCATGTATTCAGGCCGCACAGGCGAACGTCTGGACACGATCTATTGGATCGAAGGCGACTATATCAAAGACGCCGTCAAAGAAATTCACAAATTCATGCGCGACTGGCGCACTGATGGCGTGAAAGAAATTGATCTGCGCACCATCGACATCATGGCCGCGTCACACAACATGATGGATGTGAGCGAACCCTATATGCTGTTGTCGGGCTACCGCAGCCCGCAGACCAATGCCATGCTGCGGTCACGATCACGCGGTGTCGCCAAGAACTCTCTGCACATGAAGGGACAAGCCGCCGATTTGCGTTTGGCCTCACGGTCCGTCAGCCAGATGGCACGCGCCGCGTCAGCCTGTCGTGCAGGCGGTGTTGGCCGGTATTCGGGATCAAATTTTGTACATATGGATTGCGGCCCGGTGCGCACCTGGGGTCGCTAACTCCTTATCCAACAAGCATTTCAACGAAACCGGCCCTGTCTTAGGCCGGTTTTTTTATGTCGCATCCGTGCAAAGCGTGAACAGCCGCTGCAAGTCAGTCGCGGATAGTTTGTCAAACTGACCTGATAGTTGTTCAATTTCATTGGCTCGGCTTGACCCCAGCACCGGATCAGCCAGCAAATGAAACTTCGAAGAGATTTCAGCGTCACTTAACGGCAAATCTGCATCCCCTCGCGGCGTGCGGGGGATATCCTCAATACGCCGACCACCTTTCAGAACCAAGGTCACCTGAGCCCACCGTTTGTGGCGGCTGATTTCGGTGAAATGGTCATCGTCAATCAGTTTGGTCGCCCGACTTATCCGTAGAATATCCGGATCCCTCAACGCCTCCGGCGTCAGTTCGGCCACACCAACCTGACCCCGCACAATCATTGCCGCCACTGGAAACGCAATCGCATAAGTAAACTCATCGAGGTTGGCGGGTTCCTGACCCGCGAGACGGGTCGCATAGTGGAAGGTGCGTATCTCAACGCTCTTGATCATATCATGGGTCAAGCCATGTTCCGCAATCAGATAGGATACGGAATCGATCGCTGCATGGGACCACCGGCAACAAGGATAGGCTTTGTAGTGGGTGTAATCAGTGATCCGCCACCCCTGACCCAAATCCTGCCAAAAGGTTTCCGACCCGGCCCCTTCACAAGTCAGCGCCGGCGCACCGGTAAAGCCTTCGGATGCGAGATAGGCTGCCGTCACTCCCGAAGGCGCGCCCCAGCCAACACCGTCCCGAACATTGGTGGGGAAATCAATGCAACGCATCATTTGACTGCGTGGCCCATGATACTCGCCAATTCCTGCAGCATGGCGAATGGCCTCGGGGTCACAATTCAACATGCGTGCCCCGGAGGTCGCAATGCCAACGGAAGTCCATGCACCCGAGGTATGATAATCCTCACAAGTGGCGTGTTGGGTTTCCCCTGCGCGGTAGCAAACTTCATAGGCAACGGCCAAATATGTGGCAAACTCAGCGCCGGACATCGGTTTGCCCCGCGACTGTGCCATCGCGATCAGCGCGGGAAAAACGGCTGAGCCTGCGTGCCCCTGACACGGAGTTACCCCGTCGTGTGCATCAATACTATCGACCAGAAAGGCCCCCGCCATCGCCGCGCCCGCCGGGCTCACTGAACGGCCATCCATTAACATGCGCGAACTGCCTGCTGTTCCGGTGCCAAACACTGCCAATGCCGCTTTGCGTGCCAGGCCGGACATCGAAGTGGTACTGCCAACAGCCGCAACTCCCATCGTATCGGTAAAGCTACGCCGTAAAATGGCCAGCACATCTTGTGGAATATCGGTGTAGGTCAGATTGGCTGCAAACTGGTCAAACGTCACGGTCATGCCGGTATCCTTGTACTGTTTGTCAGCACGTGAACCGAATTCTTTGAGTCGGGCAAGCCGCCTTGACCGCCGCAGCGCGGCAATTCGTAGGAATACCCACTTCGGTCCGCATCACGTTTGCCACTACCCGAGCGTCACTGCCTCCAAACCAATCCCCCCAACAAACTCTTCGATCTTGCGCGTGAGTTCCCTGGTTGTCAGCTCTGCGATCTTTGCAGGCAATTCACGCAGTTCTCCTTTTCGTGCGACTACCGTCAATGTGCGTGACAACCCTGTCACGGGCAGGACGCGCAAGCTCATCCGCATGTCTTCCACCATGCCATCAATCAGCAATGTCGGCGTCAACAAGCTAAATCCCTGCCCGGCGGCAACGCTGGATGTGACCATGCTGGATCGATCGGCCTGAATGACCTTTTTGGGCTCAAACCTCAATCGTCGCAGATGCTGGGCAATCTGACGTCCGGCATTTGTGGTATCCCCAAAACGGATCAGCGGTAAATACTCCTGAACGGCCTCTAAGCTATCAGTAGGCCCCGCGTAATCAGGTGGTAAAACAAGCAGATACGCTTCTTTCATAATGTGATGACGTTCAAGACCGTCCATATCCAAAAACGGGTTTGACGTAATTGCCAGATCAGCTTGCTTTGTCCTGAGAAGATGTTCGTGGTCGCCGCTTTGTCCAGCATGCAGGATAATATCTTCAACGCCAAATTGCTCTTGTGCCAATGCGATCAGCGACGGCGTGATCGTGGTCGCAATTGAAGCCTGAATGCCGACACGCAACACATTGATCGATGCCTGCCCAATGTGGCGCATTTCAGATTCCATATCGGACAAAGCGTTCAGGATCTTTTGCGCGCGATTGTGCAGCCTAAGCCCGGCGTGTGTCAGCCGGGCCGGTCGCGTACTGCGGTCAACAAGCCGCGTGCCAAACTCTTTTTCCAAATTCGCAATGTGCTGAGACGCGGCGGGTTGAGAAAGCCCAAGCAGCTTGGCCCCCATACGCATCTGGCCTGTTTCCGCAACCGCCACAAGAACTTCCAGTGAACGGATTAGACGCGGTGTCAACGGACGGCTGTGAGGTGGACGCGAATTCGGCATAGGCAACCTAAGAGTATAAATATTGTGAATACTAATTGATTTTGATTGGCAAATGTCAAGTCAGTTGCAAGGTTCACAGTATGGAACGAAGTCGTAAAAATCGCCGCCGCAGCGGCCGAACACAAACCGCACCCAGTGCACCCCCTCGTGCACCGTTTATTCAGCGTAAGCTTGGCACCTTTAATGTGCTGAACGAAGAAGGTTTAAGCCTGATCGAAGCGAACGCAGATCAAATTCTGGCCGAAACAGGCATGGAGTTTCACGACGATCCAGAATGTCTCGAGCTATTTCGGCAAGCGGGTTGTGACGTCCAGGGAACGCGCGTCCGATTTGTACCCGGCTTTTGTCGCAAGACCATTCAGGTCACTGCGCCTGCTCAGTTTGTGCAACATGCCCGCAATCCGGCGAACAACGTACAAATGGGAGGCGACGCCACTGTTTTGTGCCCGTCCTGGGGGCCGCCATTTGTGCATGATCTGGACAAAGGTCGACGCTATGCGACCCATGGTGACTTTGAGACGCTGGTTAAACTTCACCATTCGTTGCCCTGGTTGCATCATTCCGGTGGGGTCGTCTGTGAGCCGGTCGACCTGCCCGCCAACAAGCGGCATCTGGACATGCTGTATTCCCACATCCGCCACTCAGATCGGGCCTTCATGGGGGCCTTTATCGGAGCAGAGCGCGCCGGACATGCGCTCGATATGGCGAAAATCGTATTTGGCGCGGATTTCATGGCTGAAAACGCGGTGCTTTACTGTGTCTCAAACACCAACGCGCCTTTGGTGATGGACTCACATATGTCTGGCGCCCTCAAAACCTACGCAAGAGCGGGCCAGCCCGTGGCTTGTTCGCCTTGGGTTCTCACAGGAGCAATGTCGCCAACCACGGTTGCCGGAACACTGGCCCAAGTGCTGGCTGAAGCCTTGGCAACGTTGACGCTGGTGCAGCTCGCGTCCCCCGGCGCGCCCTGCCTGATGGGCAGTTTTGCGTCGACAATGTCCATGAAAACCGGCGCACCAACCTTTGGAACGCCCGAAGCAGGGCTTTTGGTGCTCGCGGCCGGACAGCTGGCCCGGCGCCTCGGCGTACCGCTCCATACGGTTGGCACACTGTCCTCGTCAAAAATCGCAGATGCCCAAAGCCAGCAAGAGGCCGCATGGGGGTTGTTGATGTCAATGTTTGCCGGGGCAAACGTGATCAACCATGCCACAGGTTGGCTCGAAGGTGGGCTTGTCACATCGTTTGAGAAAACGATCATGGATCATGATCTGTGTGGCAAAGTCGGACGTTTCTTTGACGGCATTGATCTGAGCGAAAACGCACAAGCCATGGCCGCGATCGCCGCCACCGGACCGGGCCAGCATTTTCTGGGGTCAGAACACACTCAATCCAACTTTATGTCAGCCCTGTTCCGCCCGCTGACACCTGACGACTCGGCGTTTGAGCAATGGCAGGCGGCAGGCTCTCAGGACACCACCACGCGTGCCAATCGAATTTGGAAAGAAACGTTGGAAGGGTACAATGACCCGGGTCTGGATCCGTCAATAGATGCTGAACTGAAGGACTATATGGCACAACGCAAGTCCGAAACGCCAGATATGGATTACTTCTGATGGGCCGCTTCACGCACAGATTGGCAGACGGGATTGCGGGCAGCTCTGTTGTCTCAAAGCCGCAGCCCGGCTTCGTAGCGGGACAATTCAGATGAGCAAAACAATCATTATTGGCGGCGGTGTGATCGGCCTAAGTGTCGCCTACCATCTGGCACAGCGCGGCGCGTCAAATGTTGTGCTGCTTGAACGCAATCAACTGACGTCAGGTACGTCGTGGCATGCCGCCGGGATCGTTGGTCCATTGCGGGCAACCCCCAATATGACCAGGCTTGCGTCGCATGCGCTGAAACTTTTTCCCCAACTTGAGCAGGAAACCGGCCTTTCGACGGGGTACAAAAAAACAGGCGGCTATTGGCTGGCCCGAGAAACCGAACGTCTGGACGAGCTGCACCGGATTGCCGACCTGGGCTTGACGCAGGGCCTGACGCCTCAAGTTGTGTCTACGAAGGATGTCCACGTGCCCGGGTTGGACTTGTCAGACCATGTTGGCGCGCTTTATGTGCCCGAAGATGGCAACGTCAATCCGGTCGACCTGTGCATGGCATATGCACGCGGCGCGCGGTCAGGCGGCGTGGAAATCCACGAAAATGTGCAAGTCTCGTCGCTTCTGACACAAGACGGTCAAGCCTGCGGCGTTCAATTGGCTGATGGGACAGAAATTGCAGCCGACATTGTGATCCTTTGTGCCGGGGCATGGAGCAAGGCGCTTGCTGAGACCGCAGGTGTGGCCCTGCCCTTACAGGCTGTTGAACACATGTATGTGGTCACCGAGCCAATGGCGAATTTGCCAGAGCCGTTTCCGGTGATCCGTGATCTGGATCGGGGTATCTATATCAAAGGCGATGCCGGCAAACTTGTGATCGGTGGCTTTGAACCGGATGCAAAATGTTGGAACGCTTTTGGTCCCGAAGGGGATCGCCCGTTTCTGGAGTTGCCAGAGGACTGGGATCAGTTTGCGCCTTTTATGGAGGCCGCACTTGATTTGATTCCAGCTCTTGAGATCGCCGGTATTCAACACTTCATGAATGGCCCCGAGAGCTTTACCGCGGATACCAGGCCCCTTGTCGGTGAGACGCCACAGGTTGACGGATTGTTTGTGGCGGCGGGCATGAACTCGGTCGGCGTGATGTCCTCTGCAGGGATTGGCCGGGCCTTGGCGGATTGGGTTTTGGACCGTGTTCCCCCGATGGATATGTGGGAAGTCGATATTGCACGCGCTGACCCACGCACCGCTGGCTCTGCTCATATGGCTGAAAGGATGCAGGAAACTGTTTCGGATCTGTTTGCAATGCACTGGCCCTACAAACAACCCAAGGCGGGGCGTAATCTTCGCCAGTCAGCGCTGCATGACCATTGGGCCGCAAAGGGCGCAGTCTTTGGCCTGACAGCCGGTTGGGAACGCGGCCTGTGGTATGCGGTCAATCCATCCGAGAGCAACCTACCCTATGCCGTTGGCCCGCAACCATGGTTGCCTATTGCCAAGCGCGAAGCTGCGGTGATGGCGACAGGAACCGTATTGATCGATTTGTCACCATTCGCCAAACTGGATGTTTTTGGTGCGGGCGCCTTGGAAGCCCTCAACTGGCTAACCACTGCTCAGATGGATGTGGCTGTGGGTCGTGCGGTCTATACACAGGTTCTCAACGAGAATGGCGGGATCGAGATGGACGTCACCATCACCCGCCTTTCACAAACGGATTTTCATCTGACCTCGGGGGCTGCCACGCGGATGCGCGATCTGGCTTACCTGCGCCGTCATCTTACAGGTGATGTGGAAATTCTGGATCGCACCGAAGATTATTGCACGATCGGCGTAATGGGCGCGGGCAGCCGCACAATGCTGAAAGGCTTGACACCTTCTTGGACCGATGTGCCTTTTGGCTATGCAACAGATATCACCCTTGCCGGAGTGTCATGTCGTATCACGCGGGTCAGCTTTGTTGGGGAACTGGGTTGGGAGGTGACCGTTGAGGCGTCTCAGGCGGCCCCTGTTTTTGAAGCACTTGTGGCCGCAGGCGGCGAGCCGCTTGGGCACTATGCGCTGGATGGGTGCCGCATTGAAAAGGGCTTTAAACACTGGGGACATGATCTCGGACCTGAGATCACGCCACTGGAAGCGGGACTTGGGTTTACCATTGACTGGACCAAGGCGTTTCTGGGCAAATCTGTTCTTGAACAGCAACGCAGCGATGGCCTTCAACGTAGGATGGTTTTGTTGGAGGTAGACGGGAATGCCCTGATGCTGCACGACGAACCAATCTACGAGGGCACAGATCATATCGGGTTAACCACAAGTGGTGCTGTTGGCGCGCGCACTGGGCTGAACCTCGCATTTGGGCTGATTTCTGTGAGCCCTGGCGACACTCTGGATACTTTGTTTGCGCGCCAGTTCACCGTGCGCGTTGCCGGGCAGGATTACGCGGCGAAACCGCTGCGCCGCCCGCCGTTTGATCCTAAAGGCGAAAGGATGCGCACATGAAAAAAGCGCAAGTTCTGATCATTGGTGGTGGGGTGATGGGTGTATCGCTCATGTACCATCTGGTCAAAGAGGGCTGGAAAGATGTGTTGCTGGTAGAGAAAAACGATCTCACACATGGATCGACCTGGCACGCCGCGGGGCTGTGCACGCATTTTGCTCATAACCCAACCATTCAGGAACTGCGGGCAACCTCTGTCCGTCTCTATCGTGATACGTTGCCTAAGGAAACAGGCCTGAGCTGCGGGTTTCATGCGTCAGGCGCTATGCGTATCACACGCAATCCCGATCGGATGGACGAGTTTCGCCATGTAGCGGGCCTGTCAGAATTCACCGGATACCCACTCGAGGTTCTGACGCCAGAACGCATTGCAGAATTGCACCCGTTAACTCAGCTTGATGGGTTGCTTGGCGGAATATATGAACCTGATGACGGCCATGTGGATCCCAGTCTTGCAACCAACGCGATGGCCGATGTGGCCCGACGCGGAGGCGCCGAAATCTGGCGGCAATGCCCGGTCACGGAAATCCGAAAAGACGGTGACGAATGGGTGGTCGACACGGCCAAAGGCGTCGTGCACGCGCAGCACATTGTGAACGCTGCCGGAACTTGGGGCTGGGAAATTGGCCACATGATGGGTCTCAACATCCCATCCGTACCTGTTCTACACCAGTATCTGGTGACAGACACCGTACAGGCCGTCGCAGACAGGCAGGCCGCAGGTCTGGATGAGTTGCCCATGATCCGCGATCCCGAGGAAAGCTGGTATGTGCGTCAGGAACGCGATGGCCTCATCCTCGGGCCATACGAAAAAGATGCGCAGGTGTGGTCTGTCGATGGGGTTCCGCCCGAATTTGGTGCGGATTTGATGCCACCTGATCTGGACCGGGTTGAGCCGATCATTATGGCCGCGATGGAGCGTATCCCGGCGTTGGAAACCGGTGGCGTGAAATCGGTCATCAATGGACCGATCACGTTCACACCTGACGCAAACCCGTTGATCGGCCCGGCACATGGGCTTGAAAACGCATGGTTGTTGACCGGTTCGTCCATGGGTGTGATGGAGGGTGGCGGAGCCGGTTGGTTCCTGGCCCATTGGATGACCCATGGCGCACCGCCGATGGATCCCCTGGCTGTCGACAGCCGTCGGTTTGGCTCATGGGCTGACAGGGACTACCGCGTTGAAAAGGCCATCGAGTGTTTTGGCCTGCAATTTGGCGTACATTACCCCAACGAAGAGCGCCCGGCAGGACGTGGCAAACGCCTGTCGCCGCTGCATGATCTGATGATCGAACGTGGCGCGATCATGGGAGCCGCCTATGGCTGGGAGCGCCCGAACTGGTTCTCGGATTCGTCGGACGAAATCGCCGATGAAACCTTCCGCCGCGCAAACTGGTTCCCGAAAGTCGCCGCTGAAGTTGAGGCCGCCACCACACGCGTGGCCATGGCAGACCTGTCTGTGTTTTCGAAGTTCGAAATTTCGGGTCCGGATACAGCCAAATTCCTTGGTACGATGGGCGCCAACACCGCACCTGCAACGGGTCGGATCGGGCTGAACCAGGTTCTGACCCCCGCCGGTGGTGTTCTGTCCGAATTCGCCATTGCCCGTTTGGGAGAGGACCACGGCTATCTCACCTCTGCGGCGGCAGCTGAGGAAATCGATCTGGACGTTCTGACCGCGCATGCCACGGCCTTTGACGTCACTGTCGATAGGGTCACTGATCAGATCGCTGTGATTGGATTGATGGGGCCAAAAGCCCCGGAAGTTTGGGCTTCACTGACTGATATCGCACCCCAAGACTTTCCCTGGCTGACAGTGAAATCTGTGGATATCAACGGCATCAAAGTACGCGCCATGCGGGTGTCTTACATTGGCGAGGCCGGTTGGGAGCTGCACGTTCCGGCCGCTGATGCAGCAAAGCTGTTTACTCTGCTCGAAAACACGGCAAAACCTTTGGGCCTTGGATACTACGGGGCGTATGCCGCCAACTCGATGCGCCTTGAAAAAGGGTATCGTGGATGGGGCAGCGATCTGACCACAGAACGCTCGCCAATTGAATCTGGTCTGGGCGGCTTCGTGAAACCCAAAGAACGCGACTTTGTCGGGCGTGAAGCCCTAGAGACGCGTGCCAATGACTGGGATATGGTGTTGATGGAGCTTGAAGGCGGTGACGTTGATCCGTTTTACGCCCACGGTTTGTGGCAAGGCGGCCGCTGTGTTGGCATTGTAACATCTGGCGCTTATGGCCACCGCACCGGCAAAGTTCTGGCGCTTGCCTATTTACGCGATGCAACCGCACGCGACGGGCTTCACGTATCCGTTCTTGGTCAAAAGCGGCCAGCCCAAATACTAAGCCAACCACCATTTGATCCAAACAATACCCGTTTGCGCGCCAAAGGAGCACTTTCATGACAGATCAACTCCCCATCAACGAATGGGACCTGAACAAAACTGCCGCACGCCGGGACAAGTATTATGCCTCATCGCTGACCCGCTTTACGCCGTTTCGCGACCCAATCGTGTTCCGTAAAGGACAAGGGCAATATCTGTGGGACACCGAAGGCCGCAAATATACCGACCTTCTGGGGATGAACGTTTGTATTTCGGTTGGCCACTCTCACCCAAAGGTGGTGGCGGCGGCCATGGAGCAGGCGCAAGAGCTTACCCATTGTACCACCATGTTCTACCACCCTACCCCTGCGCATTTGGCTGAAGAACTGGCCGCGACGATGCCCAAGGGCCACGAATGGGTGGTGCATCTGACAAACTCTGGGTCCGAAGCCGTTGATTTGGCGATGACCATGGCGAGAACCTTCACTGGCAACCTTGATCTGCTGGCCTTGCGGACGGCCTATCATGGTCCAACCGCTGCGGCCCAGTCTATCACAGGGATCTCAGGTTGGCGTCACCCGGGCATGCCCGGCAATGTCGCCTTTGTTCCCGAACCCAACCAGTACCGGGGTATTTTTGGCCCCGGCACCCAGCCTTACCTTGATGAAATTGATCGCACCATCGCCTCGGCCACCTCTGGCAATGTCGCAGGCATTTTCGTGGAAAGCGTACAGGGTTATGGCGGTATCATCGAAATGCCAACCGGATATATGTCCGGTGCGGCCGAGCGTGTCCGGGCAGCAGGCGGTCTATATATCGCCGACGAAGTGCAGTCTGGTTTTGGTCGGACAGGTGCGAATTTCTGGGGCTTTGAAGCTGACGGCGTGGTGCCTGACATCGTGGTCATGGCCAAAGGTTTGGGCAATGGATTTCCCATTGGCGCCGTGGTTGCGCGCAAGCATGTTGCCGCTCCTATGGCGGAAAAATTCATGTTCCACACCTACGGTGCCAATCCGACCTCGGCGGCCGCGGCGCGAGCCGTTTTAGCAGTGATGAAAGAAGAAACCCTGCAAAAGAATGCTGCACGTGTTGGCGGAGCGCTTCTGGAACGCCTGAAAGACTTGCAAACCCGTCACGAAAAGATCGGGGATGTGCGTGGCAAGGGCCTGATGCTTGCGATTGAGATCGTCAGCGACCGCGCCTCTAAAACCCCGGATCGCGACGCAACCACCAGCGTTTTTGAGGCGTGTCGCGAGCAAGGGTTGATCTTGTCCAAGTCGGGAGCGGACCAATCTGTCTTGCGTATGGTACCGCCTCTATGCCTGTCGATGGATGATGTGGACCAGACCGCCGAAGCGCTGGACCGAGCGTTCCAAAATTTGTGAAACCTTAAGCTAAAAGTGGCCAAACAATTAACGCTGCAACAGGCCCTTTAGGTTTTCTAAGGAGGCTGTTTACGCATGTTGCCGGGGTTAGTGGATGCCTGTCTGAATCACAGACATGAAATCGACGTCCGAATGTTGGAATAAAGTGGCGCACCTGAGAGGATTCGAACCTCTGGCCTCTGCCTTCGGAGGGCAGCGCTCTATCCAGCTGAGCTACAGGTGCCTGAGCGGGGGTATAGCCAGAGCAACCATCCCCCGCAATCTGTAAATGTCGTCAAGCGAACAATTCGTGGGCCAGTTCCAGCGCGTCAACCAATTTGTCGATCTCATCGGAGGTATTATAAAGCCCAAAAGACGCGCGGCAGGTTGCTGTGACCCCCAAATGGTCCATCAGCGGACCTGCGCAATGGTGCCCTGCCCGTACCGCGACACCCTTTTTATCAAGAATCGTCGAGATATCGTGCGCATGCGCAGCACCATCCAGCGTGAACGAAAAGATCGCGGCCTTGTCTGGTGTGGTGCCCTGCACTTGAAGCCAGTTCAGACCGCTCAGACGTTGAACGGCATAATCACGCAAACCCGCTTCATGTGCGGCCACGTTGTCCATGCCAAGTTCCATAAGGTATTCCAGAGCCACGCCCAGGCCGATGGTCTGAACAATACCGGGCGTGCCGGCTTCGAATTTCATCGGCGGATCATTGTAGATCACGGTGTCCTTTGACACCTCTTTGATCATGTCGCCACCGCCTAAGAAGGGTTGCATCTCGGCCATCCGCTCGGATTTACAGAAGATCGCACCTGAGCCGGAGGGGCCATAGAGTTTGTGGCCGGTGATCGCATAGAAATCACAACCAATGTCCTGAACATCGACGGGTGCATGCACCGAGCCTTGCGAGCCATCTACCAACACCGGCACGCCCTGGGTGTGGGAGGCCTCGGTGATGGTTTTCACATCGACCATTGTCCCCAAAACATTGGAACATTGTGTAATCGCCACCAATTTGGTTTTCGGGCCAATCGCATCGATCACAGCCTGAGGATCAAGTGCGCCTGTCGCGTCTACGTCGACCCATTTAAGCACAATGCCTTGTCGTTCGCGCAAGAAATGCCATGGTACGATATTGGCGTGATGCTCCATCACCGACAGGATGATCTCGTCTCCGGCCTGCATATTGGGCATGGCCCATCCGTAGGCCACCATGTTGATGCCTTCGGTGGTGCCGGAATTTAACACAATCTCGTCTTCGGTTTTGGCGTTCAGGAACCGAGCAATGGTGCCGCGCACGGCCTCATATTTGTCTGTTGCGAGATTAGAAAGGTAATGCAAGCCTCTGTGAACATTTGAATATTCCATTTCATAGGCCTGCGTAACAGCGTCAATCACAGCTTTGGGTTTTTGCGCCGAGGCACCATTATCAAGGTAAACAAGCGGCTTGCCGTTCACTTCTCGTGCAAGGATCGGAAAGTCGGCACGTATTTTGGTGACGTCGTACATCAGCTAATTCCCATCGCCGTGATCCCTATGACCGACAGGAACACAGAAAGCCCCACGATCAAGCCCACAAGCGTCAGTGTGATTGTCAGAATGGCCTTACCCATGGTGGTAAACCCATGCGCGACCTTTACAAAGTTCAGAAAAATCCAGATGCCGTAAAGGCCCGCCGCTAGCGAAAACAACCCCGCCAAAGTTGGCACGATCATTAGCAGGCCGAGAAACACGAAATCCGCCAGGCTTTGCACACAAACCAGCCAGGCCAACATGGATACCAAAACCGGAAAATGCGCTTTTCCACCAAGAGTTTGTCCTGTCCAGTACACGCCAAATATTGCCATTGTCGAAAACGAAAATGACAGAGTCAGATAGATGATCGGAACATTAAAGACCGGAACCCAAAAATCGTCTGGCAGGACGACAATTGCATGGGTGGCAAAATAGGCAAACGTATTGATTATGGTCGCCAGAAAGAGCGCCATCCAGCCCGCCTCTCGCGGCAGGTTCAATCCGACTAGCGTTCGGGCTGCATCCGCAGGCCGGGCTATGGTTTGCATCAAAAGCGCGCGTAGAAGTTCTTTCATGCGGCATCCTTTCCGGCCTGAAACAGGCCCGACATCCAGAACCACATGAACACGACAAACCAAATCAGACCGACGATTTGTTCCTGCATCCCAGGGCCCAGAAACCCTCGGGTCAGCCCGTGCAACAGGATCAAAGGTGACGATGCCAGCAAGGCCCAGAACAGCGCAAGACGGCTAGCATAGGCGCCGCCCGTCCAACCAAACAGCCCCAGCACAAGGCTGACAATCGCAGCGATCAGATAAAACCCCAGTGGCGCTAAGAATAGCAGCCCAAACAAGGATCCACCTATCAAAGGTCCGATATCTACCCCTTCAAAATGCGCCACCCGGGCGTTGTAAGGCCAGCTGGAGACAAACAGCAACACACATCCCGCCATAAGAATGGCCAGGGCGCGATCTTCTCGCGGCCCCATGGCCAGATGACGCGCCACAACTTTATGTGGCCCGCCATAGCTGGACAGCATGTCGCCGATCACCGACATCAGCCGTGGCGCCTGCGGGTCAACCAACCCTCAAGCCGAGTCAGAATGTCGTCGGCAAGTGCCTCGTCTTCGATTTCTTCCACCGCTTCTGCTAGAAAAGCCAACGTCAGAAGGTCCGTTGCGGTGCCATGTGGCACGCCGCGCGCACGCAGATAAAACAGCGCATCTTCGTCAATCGCGCCAGAGGTTGAGCCATGCGAACAAGCTACATCATCTGCATAAATCTCAAGCTCAGGCTTGGCATAGAACTGACTGTCGTCGTCCAGAAGAAGCGATTGGCTGATCTGATAACCATCGGTTTTCTGCGCTGATTGCTTGACCAGAATTTTGCCCTGAAATACGCCGGTTGCGCCGTTGCACAACACTTTCTTAAACACTTGGCGGCTTTCGCAATTGACGCCTTCATGAGTGATAAACACTGTGTCGTCATGGTGAAAGTCACCATCACCCAAAGCAGCTCCGGCGACGTGTGCAATAGCATCATCACCGGTGAGTTCCAGAACCACTTCGTTACGTGTCATCACGCCATTGGCCGTCAGCGTAAAGGTCTTGAACACGCTCTCCTGCCCCAGACGCGCAAACATATGAGTCGCGGCACGGCGCTCGTGATCCCGGCCTTGCGCACGCACGTGATGCAGCGCTCCGCGATCTGCGATGTCGATTTCCATACACTTATTAAATCGAGCAGCCGCCGGTCCGTTTTCCAGGATGGTGGCCTCGGCCCCGTTTTCGACTCGCACAACGTGATGCAGAAACACATCTGAATCTTCGGCGTCATGAATATAGATCAGGCTGATCGGTTTCGACGGCTTACCCGTCACCCGGATGGCCACTCCATCGCCAGCAAATGCCGTATTCAGGGCCGCCAGAGGGCGTTCGACCGGGCTTTGGCCGTTTGTTTCCAACGTACCGTAAAGGTCTTCTGCCCAGTGATTTTTCTGACAGCAAATATCCTCAAGGCGATCGATCTGAACGCCTTCCAATTCGAGTTCATCCGAAAGCCCAGCGTTATAAACACCGTCCACAAAGACGATTTTCAAACGATCAATCGCATCGAACAGCGGCGTTTCATCGCCATCAAATACTGCAGCCGGAAGCGCCTTTGGCTGCACCAAAGTATCAGGCCGCGTGTATTTCCAATACTCATCACGGCGCCCCGGAAGCCCCATGGCCCGAACACGTGCCAAAGCGGCCTGTCGGGCATCAGCAGTGCATCCAACCTCTGGCATGGTCATCGCCGCGAGACGCTCCTCGGTGGCGGACAGTTTGCGGTCATCCAAAGCCATCAGGCCATCTCCGCCAGAATGTCAGCATAGCCGTTGTTTTCAACCTCAAGCGCCAGTTCCGGACCACCAGATTTGATGATGCGGCCATCGGCCATAATGTGCACCACATCCGGTTTGATGTGATCCAACAGACGTTGATAGTGAGTGATTACCAGAAAACCACGATTTTCGTCACGCAGCGCATTCACGCCCTCGGACACCAGCTTCATCGCATCCACATCCAGACCGGAATCTGTTTCGTCCAGGATGCACATCTTAGGCTCAAGCATGGCCATCTGCAGGATTTCATTACGCTTTTTCTCACCGCCCGAAAAACCCACGTTCACCGGGCGTTTCAACATATCCGCGTCAATCTTCAGGGTTTTGGCCTTGGCGCGCACCACTTTCAGAAATTCAGCCGCGCTCATTTCGTCTTCGCCGCGTGCTTTGCGCTGTGCGTTTACTGCGGTGCGCAGGAACGTCATGTTGCCCACGCCCGGAATCTCCACCGGATACTGGAAAGCAAGGAAAAGACCCGCCGCAGCGCGGTCTTCCGCTTCAAGCTCCAACAGATCATTTCCTTCGAGTGTCGCCGAGCCGTCAGTGACTTCATACCCACCACGGCCAGACAGCACATACGACAAGGTCGATTTGCCCGATCCATTCGGACCCATGATGGCATGTACTGTGCCCGGCTCAACCTTTAGGTTCACACCTTTGAGGATCTGCTTATTTTCTTCTTCAAGTTTGACCTTCAGGTCTTTGATTTCCAGCATTTTTCTTCCTTCGCGTATCCACAGACAACCTTGGCTGCCCGGGTCCCTAGCCCAATATGACGGCTGTGCCGCTGGCCGAAACCATCAACATCGAACCGCCCACAACTTCATAATCCAGATCGACACCCACAACGGCGTCCGCCCCAACGGCGTTGGCGCGGTCTTCTAATTCGCGCAGTGCCGTGTCGCGTGCGTCCTGTAATTTGCTTTCATAAGCGCCCGACCGGCCCCCGACGATATCGGTGATTGACGCGAACACATCACGCACCACATTGGCGCCCATAATGGCTTCGCCTACTACGATACCTTTGTATTCAATGATTTTGCGGCCCTCAACGGATGGCGTGGTTGTGATGATCATAGTTATTGCCCCCCGGATTTGCGGCGCGATTTGCGCATTGCTTTGACAATGAAGAACGCCGCAATGCGCCCAGCGACTGCACCCAATACAATGCCTGCAACCGGATTCAAAAAGGCGGTTGGTACCATGTTGACATAAGCCACGCCGATCGTGCCGCCGAGGACGGGCAAAGCGTAAGGTAGCCAGCTTTCGATCTTCACTGACAGTGGTTTTGTGTGTTGATCAGCCAACGGATCCCTCCAGTGAAATCGCCACAAGCTGTTGCGCTTCCATGGCGAATTCCATCGGCAAGGCCTGCAGCACCTCTTTGGCAAACCCGTTCACGATCAGCGCCACGGCGGCCTCTTCATCCATGCCGCGCTGGCGACAGTAGAACATTTGCTCATCATCGACTTTGGACGTCGTTGCTTCGTGTTCGACCCGCGCAGAATTGTTGCGTACCTCGATATAAGGCACCGTGTGTGCGCCACATTTATCGCCAATCAAAAGCGAGTCACATTGCGTATAATTCCGACCATTCTTGGCCTTGGGGTGCATCGACACCAGCCCGCGATACGTATTCTGGGCAAAGCCTGCCGAGATACCTTTGGACACGATGCGCGACTTGGTGTTCTTGCCCAAGTGGATCATCTTGGTGCCGGTGTCAGCCTGCTGATGATTGTTGGTGATGGCGATTGAGTAGAACTCGCCCTGACTGTCGTCGCCGCGCAGGATGCAGGATGGGTACTTCCAGGTAACTGCCGATCCGGTTTCGACTTGCGTCCACATAACTTTGGACCGGTCGCCACGGCAATCGGCGCGTTTGGTGACAAAATTATAGATGCCGCCCTTGCCGTTTTCATCACCGGGATACCAGTTCTGAACGGTAGAGTATTTGACTTCGGCGTCTTCCAGCAGGACAATCTCGACCACAGCGGCGTGCAATTGCGAGACATCGCGTTGGGGCGCGGTGCAGCCCTCAAGGTAGCTCACGTAGGAGCCTTTGTCGGCAATAATCAGGGTGCGTTCGAACTGGCCTGTGTTTTCGGCATTAATCCGGAAATAGGTCGATAGCTCCATCGGGCAACGAACGCCCGGCGGAATGTAGACAAATGACCCATCAGAAAAGACTGCACTGTTCAATGTAGCATAGAAATTGTCCGAAACAGGCACAACCGAGCCAAGGTATTTCTTAACCAGTTCGGGGTGTTCACGAATGGCCTCGGAAATCGAGCAGAAAATCACACCCGCCTGTCTCAGCTCCTTCTGAAACGTAGTGCCCACAGAAACAGAATCAAAAACCGCATCTACAGCAACTTTGCGCCCCTCAGCCGGAGTCGCGTCAGCACCTTCAACACCTGCCAAAATCATCTGTTCCTTCAGGGGAATGCCAAGCTTTTCGTAGGTAGCCAAAAGCTTCGGATCGACATCATCCAATGACTCAGGTTTCTTTTCCATGCTCTTGGGACGGGCATAGTAATACTGATCCTGAAAATCGACCTCAGGGTAATCCAGCATCGCCCAGTCTGGTTCCTTGAGCTGTTGCCAGCGCGCAAAAGCCTCAAGACGCCATTCGGTCATCCATTCGGGCTCTTCGTTTTTGTCAGAGATCAGGCGTACAATATCCTCGGTCAGCCCCTTGGGGGCATATTCCATTTCGATCTCGGTTTCCCAGCCGTATTTGTATTTTTCGCCGACTTCACGAACCGCATCGACCGTTTCCTGATCAACGCCTTCTTTCACGTCTGTCTGGTCCAAAATGGCCATGATCTTCTCCTGTTGTTCGCTCAAGCCGCGCGAGCGCGGTGTTTCCCGAGTTGGGTCAGCCACGCCTCGGCAAAACCCATCACGTCTTGTTCTGTTGTCTCTGGTCCCATTGAGACCCGGATCGCCCCTGCGGCGACTTCATCTTCGTATCCCATCGCCTTAAGCACACGGCTGGCGCGCACCTTTCCCGAAGAACAAGCGGACCCTGCCGAAATGGCGTATCCGGCCAGGTCCATCTGCATCACTTGCGTCTCACCCTTCCAGCCAGCAGTGGCCAGACAAAGCGTGTTAGGCAGGCGTTTTGCGCCTTTCCCGACAAAAATAGTACCCTTTGCTTCGGCAGCAAGGGTCTCTTCCAGCAAATCGCGCAGATTTGCAACCCGATCCCACACACCATCGGTCAAATCACGCATCGCTGCCGTGGCCGCCGCGGCATATCCCGCAGCGCCAATCACATTTTCCGTGCCGGCACGCCGACCCATTTCCTGTCCGCCACCGAGCATTTGGGCCGCAACATCCGTGCCACGCTTGACGATCAACGCGCCTATGCCCTTGGGGCCACCCAGTTTATGAGCCGATGACAAGGCCAGCGTTGCGCCGGACCAGTTGAAGGCAACAGGCAGCTTGCCAAAGGCCTGCGTCATATCGCTCACCGCGAGACCATCAGGCAGGTCTTGTACAATGCCGGTCTCAGAGTTGGCCAATTGCAACGTGCTTTTCGCCGGATCGCTGACCGAAACTTGACCATTGCGACTCACGGGCAAATCCACCTGCACCCAAGCCGCAACTGCATCATGTTCGATGTCTCCGCCATGAAACCCGCGACCAGCTAACGCCAGAGAGGCCGCCTCTGTCGCCCCCGATGTGAACACGATATCCGCGCCATCCGCCCCAAGGGCAGTCGCCAGTTCACCGCGTGCGCGCTCCAACAACCCTTTGGCTGTACGACCTTCTGCATGCACACTGGACGGATTGCCGACCACATCCATGGCAGAAATCATCGCTTCGCGCGCCTCAAAGCGCAGCGGAGCAGTTGCGTTATAGTCCAGATAGACCCGTGGCTTCATTCTGCATCCACCACCGCAAAAATGCCGGGGATCGCGGGACAAGGTGCCAGTTCATTTTCAACAACATCTGACAGCCGTGTCTGGTGCAAAAACACATAAACTTGCGCTGACAGGCCTTCCCACAGGCGGTTAGACAAAGACTGAGCGCGCGACCCGGATGAGCCACCGGTCGCCCCTGCCCCTGTATGTAATGCCGAAACGGTTTCATCCACCGCAGCCAATACATCCACAACCCGAATTTCTGACGTTGCGCGTGCCAAGCGATACCCACCACCCGGACCGCGCACGGACTCAACAAGCCCTGCCCGACGCAGCTTGACAAAAAGCTGTTCCAGATAAGGCAGCGAGATGTCCTGCCGCCCAGAAATCTCCGAAAGCGTCACCAGCTTATCGGGGTCCTGCAATGCAATATCGGTCAATGCCACGACGGCATAACGCCCTTTGGTCGAGAGTTTCACAACATGCCCCCAGCAATTGATTGACCTTACACGCTAAAACGCCTAAATCGCTTGCAGCGCTTCCGGCATCTGCCGGACAAATCTTAGAACCGTTCTAAGGTGCCCAAGTAAATTCGTCAAGAATTACATCGGCACCCCCGCATGAGACAGGAATCATATGCCCGAGGTCATTTTCGCCGGACCCGAAGGCCGCCTTGAAGGCCGCTACCACCCGCAAAAAGAAAAAGACGCCCCCATTGCGATCGTGCTTCACCCGCACCCGCAATTTGGCGGCACAATGAACAACAAAGTGGTCTATAACCTCCACTATGCTTTCTACAACATGGGGTTCACCGTTTTGCGGTTTAACTTCCGTGGTGTTGGCCGCAGCCAGGGGGAATACGATCAAGGCGTTGGCGAATTGTCAGATGCCGCATCGGCGCTGGATTACCTGCAGTCGATGAACAACAATTCCAAGCATTGCTGGGTTGCGGGTTTCTCGTTTGGCGCCTGGATCGGCATGCAGCTTTTGATGCGCCGTCCGGAAATCACTGGTTTTATCTCGGTAGCACCGCCCGCAAACATGTACGATTTCTCGTTCCTGGCACCCTGCCCGTCGTCTGGCCTGATTATCAATGGCACGGCTGACCGTGTAGCGCCTCCTGCTGACACGCACGGGTTGGTCAACAAGTTGCACGAGCAAAAAGGTATCACGATCACCCATCAAGAGATCGAAGGTTCGGGGCACTTCTTTGAAACCGAAGAGCATATGGACACGATGGTTGGCAATGTCAGCGATTATGTGAAACGCCGCCTGACCGAAAATACGCGTTAATCCATGGCTTATTTCGACGATCTTGCTCAAAAACTCGCGTTGGACGTGCTGAAAGCCAAGGACGCCATGGGTGATGAGCAATTAGTACAAGAGATCGCAGAAACGCTTGAGGCGTCGTCAAACACCATGCACGAGGCGTTCATGACGGCCGTGCGTGTCTACGCCGCCGAAGAGCGCGCCCGCACTCAGCTTACCGCGAAGCTCAAAGCCGCAGGCTATGCACTGAAGTAATATGACGGACCGCCTCACCTCCCAGATCGCATTTCTGAACGAGGCGGACCGCCTGAAAACCGTCCTCCGGGCCACCAAAATTCTCGATGCCACCCGGCGCGAGAATTCCGGTGAACACAGCTGGCATATCGCACTGTATGCGATGGTGTTGGCCGAACACGCCAACCGGCCCGTCAACATCAATCGCGTCATCCGAATGTTGCTGATCCATGATCTGGTTGAGATTGATGTCGGCGATGTCCCCATTCATTCGCAGGGCGGTGATGCTCATGGTAGCACCGAAACACAAGCGGCCGAAGCCGCTGCTGCGGATCGCATCTTTGGCCTGTTACCGGATGATCAGGCCCGGGAGTTTCGGATTTTGTGGGACGAATTTGAAGCCGCAGAAAGCGACGACGCGGTTTTTGCAAAATCCGTAGACCGGGTTCAGCCTGTGATTTGCAATCTGGAAACCGGCGGTGGTACGTGGCCGGAATACAATGTCACCCGACAACAGCTTGAAGATCGAGTTGGCTGGAAAGTTGAAAAAGGCGCGCCCGCCGTCTGGACCTTTTTGAAAGATCGCATTGCCAAATGGTTTGCGGCAAACTGATCTACCAGTCGGCGAAGATCCCGCATTGCGGCCAACCATATCCCCAACGCCATGTCAGCCCCGAACAGGGCCCACCCCCGACGCGCACTGCATCAAACATGCTGGCCGCAATCAAATCATAGGCCTGATCAATCCGCACATCACTAATGCCATATTGTGATTTCAACTGGTCTCGACGGGTTTCCGACGTGGATTTGACACAAGATCGCAAGTCTTCATCAGCCTTGAGGCGCGCGTCAAAACTGGCCTCAGGCACGGAAATCTCTCCTCCCAAATGATAGGCCCGGTCATGCACGATGCAGCAGCTTTCCCATGGTGGGGTTTCCATATGCATTTCTGCGAATTCTGGAAACAACCGCGCAACCATATCCCATGTTGCCGACATCCCACCCGAACAGCCATCTGTGGTGAACGGGGCGAGTTCGGTTTCGGGCATCATCCTAAGTCGTTCAAGACGCTGATGCGCCATCAGTTCGACCCGCTTTGAGAACCCGTCAGACGATTGCTGCGCAGCAAGCGGTGCGGCAGTGGCTACGCTCAAAATCACAAATTTAAGGAGATTCATCACGATACTCTTTTGTGTCCAGCGCAACCCCGATTTTATTGGCCAGCGCCAGCACCGCTCGCTCCGGTGTCGTAAGCTCATGGCGTTGACTGATCACGTTCCGTGCCATGGCGGGCTCATCCGTGATTAACCCATCTACGCCCATCGACAGCATGTGCGACATCTCAAGCGGTTCATTCACGGTCCAGACATAAAGCTTTTTGCCCGCTTTTCGCATTTCGCGTACTAGCCTTGGCGTAGCCGAGGCCTTGTTCACAGCCACGAAATCCGCCTCCAGCTGCCAGATCCGTCCAGCAGAAGCTGACGACAACAGGCCTGATGGCCAATCAGGCCGGATCGCTTTCATCTTTTGCACGGCCGGGTATTTGAGAGACATCGACATCACATGTGCGTCCATGCCTGTGGCGGTCACGATATCTGAAACTCTTTGTTCCAGCATCACGTCGTGGCCGTAATACTTTAGCTCAATCAACACACCGGCATGTCCTTTTGCCGCCAGAAGTACCTCGGACAACAGCGGCGCGCGCTGATCCGCGTAGACCGGGTCAAACCAACTTCCGATATCGATACGCGCGACATCCTGCATGGTCGCATCCCACACTTTGACCGGATCTCCGCCGATTTTCATGAAATCACTGTCATGTATGACGATCACTTGGCCGTCCCCAGTTTCCTGCACATCTATTTCCACCCAATCGGCACCGTCTTCAATGGCTTTTTCAATCGACGCCATCGTGTTTTCAGGGCGCACCCCAGCGGCACCACGATGTGCAATCACCTCAACCTGATCGGGCACTTTCATGCGGGCAAAATCAATCAAAGCCAGACCACCGGAAACGAAACCAACCAATGCCGCGATCCCAATGCTTAGCCGTACACGCCGCAATGCAGTCGTTGACGGGGCCCGCACCTTCCTGTCCGGCCAACCGGCTTTGTCGATCAAAAGAACGGCCAGTGCGCCAGTTGTCAAAGACGTTGCTGCCAAATTCAACAAGGCCCACCCGCTGGCAAACACCAGAAGAACTTTAGCTAACACTCTGAGATCACTTCCAAACGCTTCCAAGACTCTGTCAGCAACAAGGCCAAACGCCCCGAACAGAACCGCCAAGGCAATGCCAGACCCAATGCCCCAAGTCAGAATCTTTTTCAGTAACGACATCCGGCGACCAAGCATGGCCGCTTTGCTTGCCCCAAAACTGTTTTGAGGGGACATATTTGCGAAAATGACCATCGGCAGGGCCAGCGCCCACGACAACAGGTGGCGCAACAAAAGGACTGCGGCAAAAGCAAGAAGACACACAATCACAGAGCCCACGATCAAAAACTCAGGCGGCTTGTTCTGTAGGTAATAATTGATGTCATAACTGGTTAGAAACACCCAGAATAACCCGCCCGACACAGTCACAAAGGGCAACAGAATGGCCATAACCCGCAAGGTAAAAAACACTGCGAACTGAACAATCGCGGGCACTCTTGGTAAAACCGAGACAAACCCATCTGCAAATCCGTGTTCGCCTGTCGTTTTGTTGCGCAGCGCGATGGCCATCATGAACGCGGCGTTGAGCACATAAAGCGTCAGAAACAACCCAAGAACCAGCAGCAATGCCACAAATCCGACGGGTGAAAAAACAAAGTAGGCAATGTCGAAATCTGACAGAGCTGGCTGCCCCGACAGCGCCAGAACCAATCGCATGACCCCAGCCATGAATGGCGCCACGAAAGCGGTCAACAAAAGATTGAAGACCAAATGAGAGATGAAAAACGACCTGCGCAAGCGCCAAGCTAGACCATAGGCTTCTATGACAGTCATTGTTTGCACAAGGCTTCTCCAGCATACATCTTCTGTGGTACCTTAGCCCCACCGGATATGCCGGTCGATAGCTCATAATCGGTAAAATAATTTTAGGTATACAATTGCATACAACTCTTCCCTTCACCATTACGATAGGTTAGAGATCGGGCAACATCATTCGGTTTTCAGAAAGAGTACCCATGACCAAGATTAAGGTAGCCAATCCCATCGTCGAAATGGACGGCGATGAAATGACCCGCATCATGTGGCAGTTCATCAAAGACAAACTGATCCTGCCCTACCTGGACCTTGACCTGCTCTACTATGACCTTGGAATGGAAGAGCGCGATCGAACAGATGACCAGATCACCATTGATGCGGCCGAAAAGACCAAAGAGGTTGGCGTTGCGGTCAAATGCGCCACTATCACCCCGGATGAAGCCCGCGTTGAGGAGTTCGGCCTGAAAAAGATGTGGCCTTCGCCCAATGGGACCATTCGCAACATTCTGGGTGGCGTTGTGTTTCGCGCGCCCATCATTTGTAAGAACGTGCCTCGGCTCGTGCCGGGCTGGACCAATCCGATTGTGATCGGTCGCCACGCCTTTGGCGATCAATACAAAGCCTCCGACATGAAGTTTCCCGGACCAGGCAAGTTAACCATGAAATTCACCGGTGAAGACGGAGAAGTGATTGAGCGCGAAGTGTTTGATGCACCTGCATCCGGCGTCTTTATGTCGATGTACAATCTGGATCAGTCGATCATGGATTTTGCGCGTGCATCAATGAATTACGCCCTGAACCTTAAATGGCCTTTGTATCTTTCAACCAAGAATACGATCCTCAAACAATACGATGGACGTTTCCTGGAGTTGTTCCAGCAAGTCTTTGAAGAAGAATTTTCTGAAAAGTTCAAAGAGGCCGACATTTGGTACGAACACCGCCTGATTGACGACATGGTCGCCTGTGCCATGAAGTGGAATGGCAAATTTGTCTGGGCGTGTAAGAACTATGATGGAGACGTGCAGTCGGACACTGTGGCCCAGGGGTTCGGCTCGTTAGGGTTGATGACCTCACAATTGATGACGCCGGATGGCAAAATTGTAGAGGCCGAAGCCGCACACGGCACGGTCACGCGTCATTATCGCCAGCACCAGAAAGGCGAGCAGACCTCGACCAACTCGATTGCCTCAATCTATGCGTGGACCGGGGGGCTCAAGCACCGCGCTAAGCTGGACGATAATGCAGACCTGATGAAATTTGCGAATACGCTGGAAAAGGTGATCGTCGACACGGTTGAAAGCGGACACATGACTAAGGATCTTGCGCTGTTGGTTGGCCCCGACCAAGGATGGCTGACAACTATGGGATTCCTTGAAAAGATTGACGAGAATCTGAACAAAGCCTTGGCGGGTTAAAACCCTTTAACAAAACAATAAAAGACGGGCCTATGGTCCGTCTTTCTTGTTTCGCCAGATCGCGGCGTTGCGTCTCACCCTGTGGAATTTAAAGCGTACGCTATGGACACGGAGCAAGATTGGATCCAATAGCCGCGCATGGCTATGCTGTTAGAAACCCCACCCGCAGACCGTCACAGTCTGAACGAAGACATTCAAGGTATCCTTGTCGGTACCTTGTTCATGGCTTTGTCCGTGCAATTCTTACAGGCAGGTCAATTGATTACCGGGCAAATTGCTGGTCTTTCGCTATTGGTGTCCTATTGGGGCGGCTGGACCTTTGGGGCAGTGTTTTTCGTGTTGAACCTGCCGTTTTATCTGGTGGCGTTTTTGCGCATGGGATTACGTTTCACCATCAAAACCTTTGCCGCTGTGGGCACCATGACGCTTTGGACCTTTGTGCTGCCGCAGGTCATGGGGTTTTCAACCCTTCATCCATTGGCAGGTGCTGTGTTGGCGGGCATTACCGCAGGTGCCGGGCTGTTGGCTCTGTTTCGCCACGGGGCAACCCTCGGAGGGGTCGGAATAGTCGCGCTTTGGCTTCAGGATGCAAAAGGCATCAAGGCTGGTTGGGTGCAACTGAGCTTTGACGCTTGCGTTTTCCTGTTGGCAATCATGATGTTCGAACCAATGACCGTTTTCTATTCTTTGATCGGAGCGGCGGTCACAAACATTATGATTATCACCAATCATCGCCGCGACAGATATATCGCGCGCTAGAACAGATTGAGTTCAGACCAATAGCTCATAGTATTTGAATGATTACTCAAATTTGAACGCCAGATGTCGGAATCCGATCATCATTTCCATCTCAGAGCGTTTAGGAGCAAAGCAGACATTCTCTGACGCGCTGACTCCGAAAGACCCTTCATGCCCAAAGGTTACCTGCTGCTGATCGCAGCCGTCCTCACCGAAACCATCGGTACATCCGCCCTTCAAGCCAGCCAGCAGTTTTCCCGCCTGTGGCCCTCTATGATGGTTGTTGTCGCTTATGCGATCTCATTTTATTTGATGGGACTAACTTTGAAATACCTTCCAGTGGGCATCACCTATGCGATCTGGTCGGGGTTTGGCATCGTCTTCATCGCGATCATTGGATATTTCGTGTTCAATCAAAGGCTCGATCTGCCAGCTGTCTTTGGAATGGGGCTGATCGTTGTGGGTATTTTGGTGATCCACCTGTTTTCCAATACAGCGTCCCATTAAAGGGCTGGCCTTTTCTGCGCTTGCGATATAGGGCGGGCGCGAACAGGAAAGGCTTATCCTATGGACCTTCGCAATATTGCGATCATCGCACACGTGGACCACGGCAAAACAACGCTGGTGGACGAACTTCTGAAACAGTCCGGCGCGTTCCGGGAAAATCAGGAGGTGGCTGAACGTGCCATGGACTCCAATGACCTTGAGCGCGAGCGAGGCATCACCATTTTTGCCAAGCCAACCTCGGTTGAGTGGAAAGGCACCCGTATCAACATTGTAGACACACCCGGTCACGCCGATTTTGGCGGTGAAGTGGAACGTATTCTGTCGATGGTGGACGGTGTTGTATTGCTGGTTGATGCCGCCGAAGGCCCAATGCCGCAAACCAAGTTTGTGACCTCCAAAGCGCTTGCTTTGGGTTTGCGACCAATTGTGGTCCTGAACAAGGTCGACAAACCGGATGCCGAACCTGACCGCGCATTGGATGAATGCTTTGATCTGTTTGCATCTTTGGATGCCTCCGAAGATCAGCTGGACTTCCCACATATGTATGCATCTGGTCGCTCGGGCTGGGCCGACGCCGAGCTGGATGGTCCCCGCAAGGACCTGCACGCACTGTTTAACCTGATCGTCAATCACGTTCCGGTTCCAAAGCAACTGGCGCATCAGAACGAAGACTTCCGGATGCTCGCCACCACATTGGGCGCTGACCCGTTTGTGGGCCGTATTCTGACCGGTCGGGTTGAAGCCGGCTCGCTCAAAGTTGGCGCCACGGTTCAGGCTTTGACCCGCGTCGGTCAAAAAATCGAACAATTCCGTGTGACCAAGGTTCAGGCGTTCCGCGGCTTGGCACAGCAAGACATTCCCGAAGCCCAAGCCGGTGACATCGTATCAATTGCGGGCATGTCCAAAGCGACAGTGGCTGACACCATCTGCGCCTTGGCGGTGGATGATCCTCTTGAAGCACAGCCAATCGACCCGCCCACCATCACCGTGACCTTTGGTATCAATGATAGCCCATTGGCTGGTCGTGACGGCAAAAAAGTTCAATCACGCGTGATCCGCGACCGCCTGATGAAAGAAGCCGAATCCAACGTCGCCATCAAGATCGCTGACACCCCCGGAGGAGAAGCATTCGAAGTCTCTGGACGTGGCGAATTGCAGATGGGTGTTCTCATCGAGAACATGCGTCGCGAAGGCTTTGAGCTGTCAATCTCTCGTCCGCAGGTCATTATGAAGGAAGACAACGGACAACGGATGGAGCCAATCGAAGAAGCCACCATTGACGTGGATGATGAATACTCGGGCGCCGTCATTGAAAAACTGACCGGTGCCCGCAAAGGTGAATTGGTTGAAATGCGCCCCGCAGGGGCAGGCAAGACTCGCATCATTGCACATGTCCCGTCTCGCGGCCTGATTGGTTACCACGGTGAGTTCTTGACCGACACGCGCGGCACCGGGGTTCTGAACCGTGTGTTCCATGGCTGGTCCCCCTACAAAGGTTCAATCCCGGGCCGTCGTGCTGGTGTTCTGATCTCGATGGAAAACGGTGTCTCTGTGGCCTATGCCCTTTGGAACCTGGAAGATCGCGGCAAGATGATGATCGGCGCTCAAGAGCAAATCTATACCGGTATGATCATTGGCGAACACAGCCGTGAAAATGATCTGGAAGTGAACCCACTCAAGGGTAAAAAGTTAACCAACGTGCGGGCCAGCGGTACAGACGAGGCCGTGCGCCTGACCACGCCGATCAAGCTTTCGCTGGAAGAAGCCATTGCTTACGTCAATGACGATGAGCTGGTCGAAGTGACGCCGAACTCGATCCGCTTGCGCAAACGCCATCTGGATCCTCATGAGCGCAAACGCATGGCGAAATCAGCGCAGTAAGACATCGGGCGACCTAAACGGTCGCCCTTTTTCTTTGCGGGCTTGTTTCAACCTGTTTTTTGATCGTAAGTTAAACCCGACTTTGGGGGCCGCTCGATTGAAATGAATAGACTTTTTACAACTATTGTACTCGTAATCGCAGTGGCAACTTTTGCCTTTGGGGCAATGACACAGCAGTCGCGCGCCGACGGCTTTGATATGGCGCAGCTTTCCAGACTTCCGCCCCCCTCGGAAGGGCCTTTGCAGGTTGGTGTGGGCATCCAAATCAATCAAATCACCGGTGTAAACCAGCAAGAGGAAAACTTTGGAGTCGTTGGCACATTGGTGATGCAACTTAACTTGCCGAGACTTGCGTTTGCCGATGATGACAGCACACAGGACTACCGCAGATACCGGCCCGATGAATTTGTAGAACTGGCTACAGAACAGGGAATTACCCTGCCCGCGTTCCTTCTGCAAAACCAACAAGGTCGCCGGTTTGTCCAGCAAGCCATCGTCATGTTGCAAAGTGACGGAAATGCTGCCTATGTAGAGAGGTTCTCTGCAACGCTGCAGGCCCCTCACTTTAATTTTCGCAGATACCCATTTGATAAACAAACATTTTACGTAGAAATTTCCTCACTTTTCCCACGTAACTTTGTCGAGTTTTTCCCTCTGGAAGATCAATCCGGATTGGGCGGCTTATTGGGCGAAGAAGAATGGGTTCTTTATGGCGCCCAGATGGAAACCAAATTTGTCACTGGCTTTACTGGGCTCGAAACATCGCAAATCGCGCTTCGGTTTGAAGGACGCCGACACATAGTGTTTTATGTCCTTCGCCTCATGCTTCCTTTGATGATCATTTTGATGGTTAGCTGGGCCACCTTTTTCCTTCAGGAATACCGCCGCAGAATTGATATGGCCTCGGCCAATCTATTGGTTTTTGTGGCGTTTAACTTTGCTATTTCAACAACTCTGCCAAAACTGGGTTATCTGACCTTTATTGATTCCCTGTTGGTCGGCATGTTTGTCATTACGGGCTCAATGGTTTTGGTGAACATCGCTTTGCGACGCCTCAAAATCAATGATCGTGAAGCTTTGGCGCGCAAAATAGACAGGTACCTTGTGGTGTGGATTTATCCGGCAATTCACGCGGGCTTCCTGTTTTGGGCAGTGAAGTTTTATCTGATCTAAGACGTCAGGCCAACGGCTCGAATGGCTCGACCCGAACGTTTTGTCCACGGAATGTACAAAACGAATTGGGTGCAATTTCGTGCCATCCCGCTTCGCCTTTGTCCAACGGTTCGCTCACCACGGCGCGTCCCTGCCGTGTCTCGCTCCAGCGGTGATAGATGGTTGGTGCACGATTGTCTGATGCATAGCGGATCGCATACAGGGTCTCGCCATTGGAAAAGGCCGCACCTATGCGCATATGCGGCCTGCTACCCTTGTCCTGGCTCATTCTTTGTAAAATTCCGACGGCAATTTCCATTGCACCCTTGGGATCCTCTTCCAGTCCTTCGACCAATCCCAACAGAAACATCACCTCGCTGTCCGTTGCGCCTTTGCGCTGGTGATACAGCTCATCCGGGATCAGCATGTCCGCACGCCGGCGAAATGTTTCGAACCCGCCAACCTGACCGTTGTGCATAAACGACCAACGTCCAACCACAAAGGGATGGCAGTTATTTCGGCTGGTCGCGGTCCCGGTTGAGGCCCGCACATGCGCCAGAAATAGCGGTGAGCGCACCTGCGCGGTCAGGGACTTGAGGTTGGGATCAGACCAGGCCGGATGCGTGTCACGGTACAAACCAGGTTCGGGTCGCCGAGCATACCACGCCACACCAAAACCATCAGCATTGGTCTGTGTCTTACATTCCGTTGCGCTTACACTTTGCTGGATCAGCGAATGATCTGGCCGGGTGACGACATCCTCAAGATAACAGGGTTGCCCGATATAGGCGGCCGAACGACACATGACCCAGACTCCTTTTGGGGAACGCCTATACGGTTTTCCCAAAAGGTTCAATATAAAACCAAGTATTTTTGTAAGGTTAACGTATTTTGAATTTTTGAAAAGCCTGAACGGTTATTCGTCCGTCTCAACAACCATCAGTTCACGCTCCGACGCTCCGCGCGCATGAGCCAGCGCCTCTTGGTATTCGGGGCTGTGATAGCAGGCCACCGCTGTGTCCACATCCGGAAACTTTGCGACAACATTGCGAGGACGCTCTTTGCCCTCAAGCTGCACGAACCGCCCGGCACGCGCGATGAAATGACCGCCGTGCTTGGCAATCGCGGGCCCGGCCAGCGCTGCGTATTTTCCGTAAGCCTCTGCATCCGTGACTGTTACGTGAGCAATCCAAAGCGCACCCATATCTTATCCTCCGATCACAGCTTCGGCGGCGGATATCGCGGCCTCGGCGTTGCTTGCATCTTTGGCGCCACCCTGCGCCATGTCAGGGCGGCCACCGCCCCCCTTGCCACCCAGAGCTTCCACGGCAGCACGCACGAGGTCAACCGCCGACACGTTTCCTTTGATATCGTCGGTGACACCAGCGGCCACCGCAACCTTGTCGCCGGTATCCGCAATCAAAAGAACCGCGCCGCTTTCCATGCGGGCTTTGTGTTCGTCGATCAAAGGGGGCAAATCGCGACCAGACACGCCAGACAACACCTGCGCAAAGAACTTTACGCCGGCGATCTCTTTGTCGTCTGCGCCACCACCCTGCCCGGCGCCACCGGCCATCGCCAGTTCTCGGCGCAGTTGCGCAACCTCATTCTGCAAAGCCTTACGTTCGTCCATCATCGCTTTCAGGCGATCCAGAACATCCACAGGTTGAGCTTTGAGCGCGCCTGCCACATCTGCCATGCGACCCGCTTCGCGCTCAAGATGCGTAAAAGCTGCCTCGCCTGTCAGCGCCTCGATACGACGCACCCCAGCACTTGAGGCCGAGTCGCCAAGGATCACACAAACACCAATGTCACCGGTCTGCCTGACATGTGTGCCACCACAAAGCTCCAGCGAATAGGTTGTGCCATCCATGCCTTTGCCAGTTTCCGCGCGGCCCATCGAAACAACCCGAACTTCGTCGCCGTATTTTTCACCAAACAATGCCTGAGCCCCAATCCCGCGGGCATCATCCGGCGTCATGATCCGGGTTTCCACGGCCGTGTTCTGGCGAATATAGGCATTCACATCCAAGCCAACCCTGTGCAATTCGTCAGCGCTCAGCGCCTTGGCATGGCTGAAATCAAACCTCAGACGGTCTTCTGCATTAAGCGAGCCACGCTGCGCGACGTGATCGCCCAAAGCCTCGCGCAGTGCTTCGTGCAACAGGTGCGTGGCCGAGTGATTGGCGCGGATCGCCGTTCTGCGCCCGTGATTCACCTCAAGCTCGACCGGCTCACCTTTGGTCATCGCACCGCTTTCTACGCGCACTTTGTGGGCATAGATTTTCGCATCTGCAAACTTGCGCGTATCCTCGACCACCGCAACCTCATTGCGGTTTTCAAGACGACGGATCACACCTGTGTCTCCGACCTGACCGCCGGACTCACCGTAAAACGGCGTTTGGTTTACGACGACCCAACCGGTCGTTCCGGCGTCAATCTTATCAACCTCGGCACCATCCACAATCAGAGCACTGATCTGGCCTTCGGCTTTTTCGGTATCATAGCCAAGGAAATCAGTGGCCCCATCTGCATCCAAAAGATCAAACCAAACAGCATTATCTGCCGCGTCACCTGACCCCGACCACGCCGCGCGCGCCTTAGCTTTCTGCGCTTCCATTGCCGCATCAAAGCCGTCGGTGTCCACTTCACGGCCCTTTTCGCGCAACGCATCCTGCGTCAGGTCCAATGGGAAACCATAAGTGTCATAAAGTTTAAACGCGGCTTCACCCGCCAATGGCGAGCCCTCATCCAAACCATCCAATTCGTCATCCAGCAGCTTGAGTCCGCGGTCCAAAGTTTGCTTGAACCGGGTTTCTTCCAGCTTCAGAGTTTCTTCGATCAAGGCTTGTGCTTGCCCCAGTTCAGGGAACGCAGCCCCCATTTGGCTGACCAGCGATGGCACCAATTGATACATAACCGGATCTTTGGCCCCCAACAGATGGGCGTGTCGCATGGCACGTCGCATGATCCGGCGCAGCACATATCCCCGCCCGTCATTTGACGGCATCACCCCATCAGCAATCAGGAACGACGTGGACCGCAAGTGGTCCGCAATCACCCGGTGATGCACGTTCTTGTCGCCAAAAGGATCGGTCGAAGTTGCGCCTGCTGAGGCCTCGATCAAGGATTTGAAAAGATCCGTATCATAATTGTCATGGCTGCCTTGCAACAGCGCGCCGATACGCTCGAGCCCCATGCCGGTATCAATCGACTGCATGTCCAGTGCGCGCATTGAACCATCTTCAAACTGTTCGTTCTGCATGAAAACGATGTTCCAGATTTCAATGAAGCGATCACCATCTTCCTCGGGACTACCAGGAGGGCCACCCCAAATATGGTCGCCGTGATCATAGAAAATCTCGGTGCAGGGGCCGCATGGCCCCGTGGGACCCATTTGCCAGAAATTGTCTGATGTCGCGATGCGGATAATCCGCTCTTCCGGAACGCCGATTTTCCTCCAGATATCATAGGCTTCGTCGTCTGTGTGATACACAGTGGTATAAAGCCGTTTAGGATCGATTCCAAACTCTTTGGTGATCAGGTTCCAGGCAAACGGGATAGCCTCTTCCTTGAAGTAATCTCCAAACGAAAAGTTGCCGAGCATTTCGAAAAATGTGTGGTGACGCGCGGTATAGCCTACGTTGTCGAGGTCATTGTGTTTGCCGCCTGCGCGTACACATTTTTGCGAGGTCGTGGCGCGTTGGTAGTCGCGATGCTCAACACCGGTAAACAGGTTCTTAAACTGCACCATGCCTGAGTTTACAAACATCAGGGTTGGATCGTTACGGGGCACAAGTGGGCTGGACGATACAATCTCATGGCCTTGCTTGGCGAAGTAATTCAGGAATGTGGACCGGATGTCGTTCAGACTGGGCATAAAATTGGTCTCTCGCGGCTGGTTTCAGACGTTCCACGAGGGTTTATAACCCCTGCCCGCGCCTGTCCACATGTCAAAGCGTAGAAGGACCAAATGATCAATTTCCTCGCCGGCCTTTTTTGTAAGTCGATTGTCTAAGGTCGCGAGGTTAGAACTTTTTATTGAAACGGCCACGTCATTTTCATGACATGACCGCTTCTCTGAAAAATCCAAGAAGATTTGCCTAAAAGGCAGGTCTACTTTTCGTCATCCATCAGGACATCATTGTCATCCTCGCCCTTGGGCATATCAAATTCCAGCCCATGAGCAGCGCGGATTTTGTCCTCAATTTCATAGGCAATCCGCTTGTTTTCCCGCAAAAACTGCTTGGCATTCTCACGGCCTTGTCCAATCCGTTCGTCACCATAGCTAAACCAAGATCCCGACTTGGCCACGACGCCAGCCGTGACACCCAGATCCAAAAGCTCACCGTTTTTCGAAATCCCTTCGCCATACATGATGTCGAACTCAACTTGCTTGAAGGGTGGTGCCACCTTGTTTTTCACAACTTTCACGCGCGTTGCGTTGCCGACGATTTCGTCACGGTCTTTGACGGCGCCAATACGGCGAATATCCAGACGAACCGAGCTATAAAACTTGAGCGCATTGCCACCTGTTGTTGTTTCCGGGCTGCCAAACATCACACCAATTTTCATCCTGATTTGGTTGATGAAAATCACCATACAATTCGAACGTGAGATTGAACCGGTTAGTTTGCGCATTGCCTGGCTCATAAGTCGGGCCTGCACGCCCACACTGGAATCGCCCATGTCGCCTTCAAGTTCTGATTTTGGAGTGAGAGCCGCAACCGAATCGACCACAACCATATTTACAGCCCCGGACCGCACCAGAGTGTCGGTAATTTCCAGGGCCTGCTCGCCTGTATCGGGCTGCGAAATCAGCAATTCGTCCAGATCAACACCCAGCTTTTTTGCATAAAGTGGATCCAGCGCGTGCTCCGCGTCCACAAAGGCGCATACACCGCCCGTTTTTTGTTCTTCCGCAATGCAATGCAAGGTCAGAGTGGTTTTACCCGAGCTTTCGGGGCCGTAGATCTCAATGATACGCCCCTTAGGGAGACCACCAATACCTAGTGCAATATCCAACCCTAAAGAGCCGGTTGAAGTGGATTCAATTTCCTGCGCCGGATTGTCGGCACCCAATTTCATAATCGACCCTTTACCGAACTGACGTTCGATTTGGGCCAAGGCGCTGTCCAGCGCCTTTTGTTTGTCTGCGGATTTTTTACTGCTCATTTCAAATAGCTCTGCCGTTGCCATGATTTGCATCCTTATTCCATACACCGCCGATGGCAGCAATGATTGCCTGTGTTCCCGTCTTGTTCTCACCCCTTATGAGATCAAAACAAGAACATTTCAATAGAATTTTCTCAAAAATACTTTTTCGCGGAAGCGTTAAAGAGTAGTTTACGAAAAAGAATGAAACCAAACAAAAAATGATTGAGGCTCTCAAATGCTTGTTTTTTGGAAAGAAAAACTAGTTCTGCTCTCGGTTCCCAAAACCGGCACCACCGCCCTTGAAAAGGCTCTGGCACCTTTGGCTTCCATAGTTGTCTCGGACCCGCCTGAGCTAAAACATGCGCCAGTCTACCGATACAATCGCTTTTTCCGGCCAATGTTTGAAAAGGCCTGTAAAGAAGACAATATGGAAACGGTCGCTGTAATGCGCGAACCCGTAAGCTGGTTAGGAAGCTGGTATCGATTTCGTCGTCGGGACTTTATGAAGGGGCGCCCAAACTCTACTCACGACGTGAGTTTTGACGAGTTTGTTGAAGCTTATGTCAGAGGCGTCAGACCTTGCTTTTCCAATGTCGGTAGCCAGGCCAAATTCCTTGAGCCTCGACCAAATGGCACCAGCGTCAAACACTTGTTTCGTTATGAGGATCAAGCAAAGTTGCTAGCCTTCTTACAGGACAGATTGGATACCCAAATTGCGTTATCACGCGAGAATGTCTCACCACCGATGGAATTGCGACTATCGCCACGCGTTGAAACACAACTACGAAGCCGATGCCCGGCCGAGTTCGAGCTTTATGAAAGCCTGTCGTGACCTAGGCCAATCTGCTCTTGAACAAGTCCCGTTAAGTCACTCAAAGAAAAGGGTTTTGGTAGAAATGCTGACCCTTCTATAGCCGCCTGCTTGTCTGAAAAACTATCTTCGGCATAGCCAGACATAAAGACAACTCTGATGTTGGGTCGGGTTTCACGTGCGCGCCTGACCCAGCTTGGCCCGTCTATTCCCGGCATAACCACATCGCTGACAAACAAGTCAACATGCGCGTCCGGATCTTCAAGAACTTCCAATGCCTCCTCACCGGATTCGGCCTCAAGAACACTAAATCCATGGAGTCGCAGCGCACGGGAGGCAAAACTGCGAACAGGAGCTTCGTCTTCGACCAGCAAAACCACCCCACCGCGGACTTCAACATCACCTTCTTCACGCATTTGCTTAGGGGGTTCCGTTGGCTTCTCATAGAGTTCGTGCACAGGAAACAGAAGCGAGAAGGTTGTGCCCTCACCCAATACGCTGTCCACAAATATGTACCCGCCGGTTTGCTTGACGATCCCATAAGCCGTTGACAATCCAAGTCCCGTACCCTCTCCGGTGCGTTTGGTTGTATAAAAGGGTTCAAAAATCTTCTGAAGCTTTTCCGGTGCAATACCACACCCTTCATCTGAGACTTTTACTCCGACGTATTTGCCCACAGGAACGGTCACCCGATCTCGCTCAAGTGGGTGCTCCAGAACAGTGCTTTCTGTTCTGATCGTGATTTCCCCGCCGTCCGGCATCGCATCACGCGCATTGACCACAAGGTTCATTAAAACCTGTTCCAATTGCCTCTTGTCGGCCCGGATCGAACGCAAGACCGGATCATGAACGAGGTTTAGAGCAATTTTTTCCCCGACAAGCCTGTTCAGCAAATGCGTTAGATCAGCCATGGTATCACGCAAATTCAAGACTTTGGGTTGCAGGTTTTGCTTGCGGGAGAACGCCAGAAGTTGCCCAACCAAAGCCGCCGCCCGATTTGCATTTTGATTGATCTGCGTGAGATCGCCAAAATCGGGGTCTCCCTGATCATGACGCAGAAGCAAAAGGTCGCAGTGACCGGTAATTGCTGTCAGTAAGTTGTTGAAGTCATGCGCAACACCGCCGGCAAGCTGGCCAATTGCCTGCATCTTTTGGCTTTGGACAAACTGTGCCTCAAGCGATTTAAGCTCAGTTGCGTCACTCAGAACCGCAATGAGGGTTGTCTGTTCGCCTTCGACAATGCGATTCAAGCTGACTTGTACAAAGACTTCTCGATCATCGTTTTTCAGGAGCAAAAACTCTGAATGGTGATCGCCGTGGCCAGCCGCTGCTTCGGTTAGCCAATCGCCAATCGAGCGCCCCAACCCCTCCATCAGGTCACTCATGCTGGTGCCCGTCTCAATGGGTCTGCGCACCAATGTTCGCGCGGCGCGATTGGCGGTTTGAATCTGCCCGTTCACATCGACTTTCAACAAAGCCACCGGTAAATCGTCAAACTGTACTGCACTGTTTTTTGTTGGCGGCATGACGGTGGGTAGCAAATAGATTTCACGCCGCCCGCAAGACAGAGGAAATTCAGCAACCAGACACTGGCGGCGCCCATCCGGCGTTTCAACCGTGTTCGCCTCTCCGGAAACCGGGTCCTTTTTACCGAAAATCTCGCTTAGGACAGCCTTGCGTCCGCCCAGAATATCACGAGCAGCGGCATTCATGAACAAAATAGACTCCCGGCGACCGACAGTGATCATTGGCAACCTGGGAACACCAGAAGCATGCGTGTTACGCACATCGCCCTGATCACGCTCAATCTGCCACTGGAAAACACCTTGAGCCACTTCAGCCACATGCACGCTCAGACGCCCGTTGCGAACCGCACACAGGTCACTTGCTTTGCCTTCTTTTCGAGCCTGTTGAAGCAAGGAGGCCACAAGCCCGTCTGCATCTGCTGTGGCATCCCTGAGCCGCGTCGAGATCAGGCTTCCCTCAGCCCTGGTGTCACAGTTTGACGCCAGCACAATACCGAGAGCATCACTCAAATACTGCTGATGCGGTCTACGGGCAATCATTGCGCCAAGCGCTCGCGAAACGGTACTGGAGTTGCGTTTTTGCATCCGCCTGCGCGCGAGGGAAATCAAGTTGACCGCAACAACAATTCCGCCGCTTAACCCCAGCGCAAAACGCAACTGAGGATGAACAAAAGCCATCGAGGCCACCAAAAGCCCCCCAGCCATGGCCCACAAAAACACCGTTGGGGCAACGCTAGCCACTTGCAGCTTTTCCTGCGCCGTGAACGCCATTCTGCCCTCCTGTCAAACTTTAGAACACGGTGTATCAAAAGCCTTAACAGGCATTTAAAACAGAATACACTTATAGGTTGAATACAGGAATTGTCAGGTTCGGGTCAACAGGGCCAGAAAGAAACCATCGCAACGTTCGGTGATTTGCCAATGATGGGTTGCGCTGCACGTCCAGTCACTATGTCTGGCTATAAAACGATCTATTTGATTTTCGTTTTCCTCTCTCAACATTGAACATGTCGCGTAAGCAATTGTTCCTGATGAGTTAACGCGATCGCAAGCGTTGTCTAGTATTTCAGACTGCACGTCCAAAAGGGCCTTTAAGTCATCGGGAGAAAAGCGCCATTTGGCATCGGGGCTGCGACGCCATGTACCGCTCCCGGAACAGGGTACATCACAAAATACCAAATCAAAACCTGGTTCCCGCGTCAGTTGATTATCATCAAAAATCTGGACCTGAAGCCCAGCACGATCTGCTCTTACAGGCAAATCAGACATTCTTTGTGGAAGGGCATCATGCGCCACAAACGTTCCGCCAATACGTCCCCCCATGGCCAGTGTCTTGCCACCACCTCCGGCACAATAGTCAAGCACCCGCATGCCATCCCGCAGAGGCAATTGTGCAATAGCAGCCTGGCTAGAGGCGTCCTGAACTTCAATGTAACCTTCCTTGAATGCCTGTGAATTGGGCACCTTTCGCGGGCCTTCGATCACCTCAAGCGCCGTGTCCGCCAAGGGACAAACGACCGTTTCAACCCCATCGGTTCGCAAAAGATCAATCGCCGCCTCGCGGGTTGTTTTTTGCAAATTGACACGCAGGAATACCGGCGCACGCTTCCGCAAAGCCTTGGCATTCTCCAAAAAGGCGTCGCCAAGCGATGCCTGAAGCAACGGCTGTACCCAATCTGGCAAATCCAGAGCGCGTTCCGATTGCATGACCTCATCCATTGCACGATCTTCTACGCTCAGGACACTGGGTCCATAGCCCTGCCCGGAAAACAAGTCTTCCAGATCCGCACCATCCTGAGCCAACAGCCCAATCATCAAGGACCGCCCGGTTTCAACGGTATCAGCCGCCAATACCGACCGCCGTCTGCGCAAAACGTCGAAAACGTGATCGCGCACGGCGGCCCGGTCTTTTGATCCGGCAAACCGGGATTTGCGGGCCCAGCCGGTCAGTACTTTTTCCGCAGGCGTACCTTCGAGAATCTGATCCAGCAGCTCTATCGCTGTTTGAACGCGTGCAGCCGGCGTCATCAACCGACCCTGTAGTTGGGGCTTTCGCGGGTGATCTGCACGTCATGAACGTGACTTTCCTTGAGCCCTGCGCCGGTGATCTTCACGAATTTGCAATCCTTGCGCATTTCTTCAACCGTAGCGCAGCCTGTATAGCCCATAGCCGCGCGTAAACCGCCAACCAATTGGTGAATGACGGCACCCGCGCCACCTTTGTAAGGCACCTGACCTTCGATTCCTTCCGGCACCAGTTTGTCGCTGGCCGCATCCTTTTGGAAATAGCGATCCGCCGACCCACGCGCCATTGCGCCAAGGCTGCCCATACCACGGTAGCCTTTAAAGCTACGGCCTTGATAAAGAATGACTTCTCCGGGGCTTTCATCAGTGCCCGCAATCATCGACCCAACCATGGCGCAACTGGCACCGGCTGCAATTGCCTTGGCAAAATCGCCCGAAAACTTGATGCCACCATCCGCAATCACCGGCGTATCTCCGGCGGCTGAAGAACAGTCGTCAATCGCGGTCAGTTGAGGTACGCCCACACCCGCAACCATACGTGTGGTACAAATCGACCCCGGTCCGATGCCCACTTTGACCGCGTCAGCGCCAGCATCAATCAGGGCCTTGGTCGCGTCACCGGTGGCCACATTGCCCGCAATTACCTGTACATCAATGGACTGAGCCTTGATGCGTCGCACCGCTTCGATCACGCCCTCAGAGTGGCCGTGCGCTGTGTCGACAACAACGATGTCCACACCCGCATCAATCAATTGCTCAGACCGCGCAAAGCCGCTGTCACCCACTGATGATGCCGCCGCGACGCGCAGACGCCCCAGATCATCTTTGCAGGCTGTTGGGTTCAAAACAGCCTGCTCAGTATCTTTCAGGGTCAACAAACCGGTCAGCTTGCCTTCGCCATCGGTCACCAACAGCTTTTCAATGCGGCGTGCGCGCATCAGGCTCTTGGCTTCTTCCAAATCAGCTGGCTCATGCAAAATAGCAAGGTTATCAGTCGTCATCATTTCTCTGACTGGCATGTCGTCTGACGTCGCGAACCGCATATCCCGGTTGGTCACAATGCCTTCTACCCGACCTGTCGAATCTACAACTGGGAATCCGGTGAAGTTATAGCGTTCGACCAAGGCTCTGGCATCAGCGATGGTTTGATCGCGGGTCAAAGTGACCGGGTTGTAGACGATTCCGGATTCAAACCGCTTTACCCGCCGTACTTCACGTGCCTGAGTTTCAGCATCAAGGTTCTTGTGGATAACCCCCATACCGCCAGCCTGCGCCATGGCAATGGCCATACGGGCTTCGGTCACTGTGTCCATCGCGCTCGACAAAAGAGGAATATTCATGGAGATCGACCGCGTCACACGGGTGCGCGTATCCGCCGTAGAAGGCAACACGGCAGACGCCGCCGGAACCAACAGTACATCATCAAAAGTGAGAGCCTCACGAATCTCCATCACACATCTCCTTGGCATGACCTCGTTTGGCGGTTTCCTATTACATGCAATGGGTCTTTGCGAAACCCCCAAATTCGCCACACCCATTGGGAAACGGACAATCTCGGTCTCCCCAATTGCCAAAACGCCCCTGCCGAAGGCCTCGAATTTGATTACCATGCCGCAGGTAAACCTTTTGATGCCGCTCCTTGCCTTTCACACCTTCAAAGGCCAGATATGTTGAAACGAGCGAACAAGACGACAGGACTAATCAATGAGCAGCGATCCCCTCGTGATCTTTACCCCTTCGGGCAAACGCGGACACTTTCCGGTCGGAACCCCCATTTTGACAGCCGCCCGTCAGCTGGGAGTGGATTTGGACTCGGTCTGTGGTGGTCGCGGTATTTGCTCCAAATGCCAGATCACACCGTCGTATGGAGAATTCTCCAAGCACGGCGTCACCGTGGCCCAAGACGCGCTCAGCGAATGGAATTCTGTCGAACAACGCTATCAGGACAAACGCGGGCTGATCGACGGGCGTCGGCTGGGCTGTCAGGCGGCTGTGCAAGGTGACGTCGTAATTGATGTTCCACCAGAATCTCAGGTGCACAGGCAAGTTGTGCGCAAAGCCGCCTCATCACGCAACATCGTTATGGACCCGGCCACGCATCTATACTTTGTCGAGGTCCAGGAACCCGATATGCACGAGCCTACTGGCGATCTGGAGCGGCTGGAACGTGCGTTACAGGATCAATGGGGCATTGAGCACATTACGGCCGACTTGACTGTCCTGACCCGCCTACAGCCCGTTTTGCGCAAGGGTCAATGGCAGGTCACCGTGGCTTTGCACAAGTCCCACAAGGATACCTGCCACAAGGTTGTGGAAATCTGGCCGGGCCTGACCGAAGACCGCATCTATGGTCTGGCGATTGATCTTGGCTCAACCACCATCGCAGCACATCTTTGCGACTTGCGCAACGGCGAGGTTAAAGCCTCGTCCGGGGTGATGAATCCGCAAATTCGCTTTGGCGAAGACCTGATGAGCCGGGTCAGCTATGCGATGATGAACCCCGGTGGCGACAAAGAAATGACCACCGCCGTGCGCACCGCCATCAACGGTCTGACCGAGGCCATCTCAACCGAGGCTGGCATTCGCCCTTTCCAAATTCTGGAAACCGTATTCGTGTGTAACCCGGTCATGCACCACTTGTTGTTGGGCATTGATCCGGTGGAATTGGGTCAGGCGCCTTTTGCGCTGACCACGTCAGAGTCGCTGGCGATGAATGCGCGGGATCTTGATCTCAACGTGATGAATGAAAACGCCCAAGTCTACATCCTGCCGTGTATTGCAGGTCACGTCGGTGCAGATGCCGCAGCGGTAGCGTTGGCCGAAGAACCGGGCAAATCCGAAGACCTTGTGCTGGTTGTGGACGTCGGCACCAATGCCGAAATCCTGCTGGGCAACAAAGAGCGTGTACTGGCGTGTTCCTCCCCCACGGGGCCTGCATTTGAAGGTGCCCAAATCAGCAGTGGCCAACGGGCCGCCCCCGGGGCCATTGAGCGAATAGAAATTGACCCGGTCACCAAAGAGCCCCGATTCCGGGTGATTGGATCAGATACGTGGTCCGATGAGGACGGTTTTGAACATGTCATCGCCACCACGGGCATTTCAGGCATCTGCGGATCTGGCATTATTGAGGCCGTCGCCGAAATGCGCATGGCGGGTTTGCTTGACCCCAGCGGGCTGATAGGCTCGGCCGAAAAAACTGGCACCGAGCGCTGCATCCCCGAGGGACGGACCCACGCCTATGTGATCCACGACGCACGCGCAGATGGTGGGCCCCTGATTTCTGTCACCCAAGGCGACATTCGCGCCATTCAACTGGCCAAATCCGCGCTTTACGCCGGGGCCCGCCTTTTGATGGATGAAATGAACGTCGAAACCGTGGATCGAGTTGTGCTGGCTGGCGCCTTTGGTGCCCATATCTCGAACAAACACGCTATGGTGCTGGGTATGATCCCGGACGCACCGCTGGACAAGGTCACGTCTGCGGGCAACGCCGCCGGAACAGGCGCGCGGATCGCGCTGTGCAATGTCGGCTCTCGTCGCGAGATTGAGACCACAGTTGGCGAGATCACCAAAGTCGAAACCGCCATTGAGCCAAGGTTTCAAGAGCATTTCATCAATGCCAGCGCTATCCCACATGCGACGGACCCGTTCCCGGAATTATCCAAGATCGTGACGCTGCCAGATGTGAACTTTAACACAGGCGGTGGCGACACGGATGGCGAAGGTGGTGGACGTCGTCGCAGACGCCGCCGCGGATAAGCAACATCTGCTCCAAGCTTGACAGGACAACCTGTGGCTCTGCACTATCGCGCCATTCTAACAATGATTGGCGCGCGTATTTATGGCCAAGATTATCGTATGTATTGATGGCACCGGAAACGAGATCGGCGATCGCGATTCCAACGTGCTAAAACTGTATCGTGCGCTCGATAAGACGACGCAAAAAGCACGATATTTCATGGGCATAGGCACCTATGACGGGTCGCAAAAATTTGGTCGCCTTCGGCAGGCTGTAACAGGCTTTCTTGGGCAAACTTTTGGGCTGGGCCTGGAAGATGATGTGCTTGGCGCATATCGCTATCTCTGCGAGACCTACCAAAGCCACGAAGATAAAGAGGAAGAGCGCGGTTCGGGCAATTTTGCCAATGATCAGATTTACATCGTCGGGTTTTCACGCGGCGCCTATGCTGCTCGAATTCTGGCCGGATTCATCCATAATTTCGGTTTGGTGGATGCCAACCACATTCACCTGATCGAACCGGTATTCCGTGCCTATAGACGGGTAACCGACTTTGGCAAAAGTGCCAGTGACGACAAGGTCTTTCAGTCGTTGCGCGAATATGAACGGGTCATGCGCCCACAGTCAGCTCCAATCCGCGCGCTGATGCTGTTTGACACGGTCAATTCACTGATCCGGTTCCGCCGTCCGCTTCATAACCTTCGGAAATTTGGCAGCCTGGCCGAGATCGGAACACATGCCAACGTCAACAGCAACGTTTCGGTACGGATTGTGACTCATGCTCTGTCCATTGACGAACGTCGGACAATGTTTCGCGCCCAACACTGGGATCCGGAACCGGATGCGGACGGCCAGCCGGTTTATTACGGCAACAACTTTCGCCACGAGTCCCGCCGCCGCCGCCAATACCTTATCCAACGCTGGTTTCCGGGATTTCACTCGGACATTGGCGGATCGCCCGCGGAAAATGAAAGCGGCATTGGCAAGCTGACCCTTTTGTGGTCGCTGAATGAACTGGCCACAGCCGAGCGTCAGGCAGATGCCGAAGACAACGCCGCGCGCAAAAAGGCCGGCAAACCACCCCTTCCACGTCCACGGTCTTATGGGCTGAAACTCTCTACCCGTCGCGCCAATAAGGACCTCAAAGGTCTTGATCCAGACGCCCGTACTCCCGGAGGGTTGCCTTATGCCAAACCAGACCCCCTGGCGCCGATCCACAATTCCTTCTGGCATAGCAAGGGTGCTCCGCTTTGGCACATATTAGAAATCCTACCTAAGTCTTTGAAGCGTAGGGAAAAAGGAGAGACAAATTGGTTCAGGCGTGGGTTGATCTGGTATCTGCCGTTGAAAGAACCCCGCAAAATTGCAGACAAAAGCGATGTGGATGACAGCGCCTATCAGCGTCGAGACACGCCGTCCCAAAATTACGATCCGCCAAACCTTCCATAGAGATTGTTTTGAAAGCGGCGATCCTACATTGACCCGCCAAGTTCCGCGCGTTATCTCAACCCCAGCGGCGGGTATGGTGAAAAGGTATCACGGCAGCTTCCCAAGCTTTAGTTACGGGTTCAATTCCCGTTACCCGCTCCACGTTCAACACTTCCAAGCACTTAGCGTCCTGAGTTATACTTTAGGAGAAACGCTTTGCCAGCTAGGAATACCGAAATGTCTCATCTTCCCAAAGGTCTGCATAAACGCGGTGACGTGTATGCTTATCGTTATGTTGTACCCAAGGAAGAACGACAAAATACGTCTCATAGGCTCATAATCAATGTCTGACGTCAGCGCCTATGGGTCCAATTAGGGTGATTTGATAAGGGAGAGTTTCTGGCTCATCGTAGCCACTGAGGAGTGGAAGATGAGAAAG
>NZ_FQZQ01000046.1 GCF_900142085.1 Shimia gijangensis | reverse complement strand
CACATCGGGAAACGTGACCGACGATATCATCATGCAGTACCTGGAATTACATTCCGCCAAATGATGCTACCGGCACCCGCCGGTAGTCTTTCACTGACCAATGCTGCCGCAGTTACAAAGGCCACCGGCAGCCCCTTTTGACAAGCCGCAAGGCCCAGCCCGAGAGCGACGTGGGTCTTGCCAATGCCTGACGGCCCAAGTGCGATGACGTTTTCCTGGCGCTCGATCCATTCACAGCGGGCCAGTTCCAGCACCATCATCTTGTTGAGACTGGGGATGGCCTTGAAGTCGAAGCTATCGAGGCTTTTGACGGCCGGGAACTTTGCAGACTTGATCCGGCGCTCGACCATGCGCCGTTCCCGGTCGATCAACTCCAGTTCCGTCAGCCGGGCCAGATAGCGCACATGGTCCACGCCCTCGGCGGCGCAGATGCGGGCCTGCTTGTCATGCTCACGCAGGAACGTAAGCAGGCGCAGGGTCTTTAGGTGGTGGGCCAACAACAACTCTGGTGCATCAGTCATGCTTCACCTCCCGCCAGCAAGCTCATGTAGGATGCGGCGGAGGTTGTGGCGATGTTGGTTCTGGGCAAGAACGGATAGATATCCAGATCCAGCCGGGGTGGCCGCCTCTCGATGCGGCATAGCAGGAGATGTTTGATGGCATCAAAGCTGACGGCCCTCATCTGCAGTGCGCCTTTGATTGCCAGATGTAGTACATTCAGATCAAAGCGTTCCAGCAAACGAAGAACCTGCACATATTCCCGCTTGCCAGCCTTGCCCTGTCGGGCTTCCAACAAACGCTGCAACGTCGTGAACGCGTCAGGCAGATCCCAGTCTTGCAGGGGCGCTGCTTGATCGAAGGCCATGATCTTGCGCTCGATCAGCACCAGGTAATGCACCGGGTCAAACACCATGTCGCCTGTGTCATAGGAGCGAGGGTGATCCGCGATCACTTCGGCGGCGCAGCCGATGACGACACGACCCACGAAGCCTTTGATCCAGACCTCACGATGACCATAGGCAACCGGCACTGAGTAATCGTTGCTGCGATAACGTACCACCGATGTAGATGTCACTTGGCCACTTTGCAGATCGCAGGCCTCAAAGGGTGCCGAAGGCAAATCTCGCATCGCGGCCAGGTCGGCTTGCAGCCGTTCTCCGATGCTGACCTTGTGCCCACGCAGAACATCCGCCTGCCGTTTGTGGCATTGTTCTTCAAGGTAACCGTTGAACGCATCCCAATCAGCAAAGCAGGGCATCGGCACCATAAAGTTGCGCCGACCGTAGCCAACCAGTCCTTCGACCTTGCCTTTATCATTCCCCTTGCCGGGGCGACCATAACGGTCACCGATCAGGTTGGTTACTTCAGATGCTCGTAGCCCGGCACCATAGCCGATGCCGAGCGCCGCCCGATACTTGAGACCGGGGCCAGGTGCCGAGGCCAGAACCGCAGAGACCTCCTCGAAGCTCAGCGCAATCGGCAGCTTCCGCGGTTCGGTCCGGAACTGTATGTACTTCTTCATATCCTCCCGGTCGCAGGTCATGCCGAAGAAGAATCGCAGCGCAGCGACCCGGGCGTTGTAGACCGAAGGTGTGACCTCGGTATCCGTCATGTGAAGCTGATAGGCGCGCAAGTCGTCCGGTGTTGCGGAATCCGGTGACCGTCCCAAAAACGCCGTGAATTGCTTGACCGCCCGGATGTGGGCTTTCTGCGTCGTCTCCGCCAACCCGCGAATACGCATATCTTCGATCATCCGCGCACGCAGCGGGCTCATCTTCTCCTGTGTCATGGGAACCTCCTGTCCAATTGAGAAACCTCAATCGTCAGGCAGGTCTGTCACATCGCAAAATCCGATCCATTCAGCTGGGCGCGATACATCAGAAACAAGCGCCCATGCTGCGAGAGCGGCTTAGTCCTTGAGCCCGAAGCCGACATATCTTCCAATCTATGTTGAGCTTCAAATGCGCGGTGCTACGTTTCTGTTGGGTTGGCCGCAGTGGAACTCACGATGACAAGCAAAATCATGCGGGACAGAGTACACTCAAGTAGTCGAAAACACCTATGTAGACGCGGAAAGACAAACATAGCTATAATGTTTGGAAAAGAGACTGGTTCCAAAATTGGGTCACTGCATGAGGCAAAGTGGATGAATGATGTGACGGGAAACTCGTTTGTTTCAGCAGAATGGTACGTAGAAGAGTGCGCTTGTCCGATGTGTGGAAGGGCTGAATCCGAAGCGACTCGATATGAACAGATTCCGTTTAAAATCAAGCGCTGCAGTTCATGCGCTTTGTGGTTTTTGAGCCCACGCCTTGCGGAGGAAGACGCGCAGCAATTTTATCATAGCGACGCATATTTCGCGGGCGGCCACGGTGAGTCTGGGTACGAAGACTATTCGGTCCAAGAACGCAGTCTTCGAGCAACTTTCCGAAAATTTTTGAAAACGATCGACGCGAAAGCTGCCACAGGCGGGGCCTTTCTGGAAGTTGGTTGTGGACCTGGATATTTGCTGGACGAAGCAAATAGCTATTTTGAAAGCCTGGCAGGCGTTGAACTGTCTGACAAGGCGGCAAAGCAGGCAGCCAGTCTCACTGGCGCAAGAATATATAACGACATTGAAGAGATTGACGATGTCCCGGCATTTGACTGCATCGTCGCAACACATGTCATCGAACATATTTATGAACCCGTTGCCTTTGTCGAAACCCTGGCCCGACGGCTAAAGCCAGGCGGTAGCATTATTCTTGCCGCGCCCCATATGGGCAGCCTTTATCGCCGGATCATGGGGCGTCGATGGCCGTCGTTCAAATACCCGGAACATGTATCGTTCTTCGATCAAAAAACCCTGCCAGATCTCTTTCGGCGGGCCGGATTGGAGGTGACAGGCAATGTGCCATACCCACATGTATTTCCCTTGTCGCTGGTACTTTCAAAATTTGGCATCAAGGGCCCACTTTGGACTGACGGAGTTGATGTTACGTTGCCAGCGACTACCATCAGTTTTCAGGCGAAAAAACGAGTCAACATATGAAACCCGAGCCACTGCTTTCGATTATCATACCTGCCTACCAAGAAGCTATGGGGTTAGTCGAAGCAGTTAACACCATTCGCAGTCACGCGGATGCGTTATGTGCGGTGGAGTATATTGTTGTCGATGACGGTTCCACGGATGCGACATGGCAGGTAATTGAAAATCTGACCGCAACCCAACCATCCGTGAGAGGTGTTCGCCTGTCGCGAAATTTCGGCAAGGAGGCGGCGATCACGGCAGGCCTCAAAACTGCGAATGGAGACGTCGTAGTCTCCATCGACGCCGACCTTCAGCATCCGCCAGAACTGATCCCCGAAATGTTCAAGCTGTGGAAGTCAGGTGCAAAAGTAGTCAATACTGTAAAGCAAACCCGTGAGAATGAAGGGCTTATCAAAGCTGGATTGACGAGGTGCTATTTCAAACTGTTTCACTGGCTGGCTGGCATAGATATCGGAAACGCAGCCGACTTCAAATTGCTTGATCGGGAAGTGGTTGATTGCCTGATTGCCTTGCCCGAACGCGAACGGTTTTATCGTGGATTGGTTGCATGGGTGGGCTTTGAGCAAAAAACAGTCTTGTTTGATGTTGCCCCCCGAAAGGTTGGAAACAGCAACTGGTCATCGACAAAATTGCTAAGGTTGGCCTTGGATTCCATAGTTTCATTCAGCACCACTCCGATGCATTTAATGACATTTCTGGGCGCTGGATTCGGGTTGATGGCGCTGTTTTTAAGCGTGCGCACCTTTTCGCTCTGGCTGACTGCAAATGCTGTGCCGGGCTTTACCACTGTCATACTATTGCTGATCATCGTTGGATCAATTCTGATGACTGGATTAGGCATTATTGGAATCTATGTTGCCAAAATCTATGACGAGGTAAAGCGTCGTCCAGATTTTATTGTTCGGGAGCAGACGCAGTTTCGGCAAGGCTTGCCTGATAACGATAGAAATCAAACGGCCCAATCCGAACCGGATCCTCAGAGCGTGCCTTCACCAACTCAAGAAGTTGTGCGCTGAGACGTGTCAGGTATTTGTCGTTGCGCCGATTGATCACGAAAAGCGGCGCGGCGGCATCAAGAGCCGCAATAGTATCGCGAACGTCACTTTCAGTACGCAATCCCAGAGGCGTACCGTAGTATCGCACAGGGCTTTTTCGCCCTGTAATGAAGTTAAGTTCTGGCTCCATGGGGATGGTCATGAGTTGCTCGTTAGATATGGCGGTGGTCTCGATGATCTCAATGACTTGGCGATAAAGCGCGGCGTCACTCGGTGAAATTTGAAGACTTACGCGCGGGATGTCAGCGGCGATATTGCCTACGCTCCTGTTGCCAGCCACGACACCGGATACCCCCCGTTCAAGTGGTTGGCCTGCCTGAAACACAAGCGCCCAACCGGACACCACAATCAGCGTCGCCATCACAATTCTGGTTGGCTGCATGACCAAAAGCCCAATGAGAACTGCAGGTAGAGCGAATAGAAGGTAGATTAAGATTTGATAGTGAAGTGCACCAATAGCCCAAAATACGGCCATTATCGTTACGGGGCGAACCGATCCAAATCGGTAGAAATAACTGTTTGTTTTAATCCCCAACGCTGGAACGGACAGGATTAGAAAAACCCACGCGATGCCAGACTCAGTTGACACAAACCCCGTGGGGGAAATTATGTTTTGCCACGCCATTTGAAGAATAGTCAGAAAGCTGGCTTGCGATATGAAGTCCTGACCATTGATCATCATAGCAGTCAAGAAAATGTCGGACGCCCAATATGAAAACGCCCCGTTTGACAAAGCCCATAGTACGAGCGGCAATCCAGCCAAACCAAAGCCTAATGTCACAAGACCCACTGTCTGGCCAACATAAGACCACGATGTTCGCGCGCGCAGAGTCGCTAACATCAACAGACCCAGCGGCCAGATTCCACCCCAGATCAACCCGAACAAATGCTGTTTAGATGCCAGGTAAACCGATAGTCCGACAATTGAAACGCCGCCAATCAGAATGGCTGGTGCCCGCGGCTCCTCCTTTTCCCGAGGCGCTTCCGCCAAAAGGACACAAACCAACCCTAGGGCGAGAAACACGCCACTCAACTGCCTTGTGAAAAAACACAGCCCAACAAGTGTCCCGGCCAACAGTAATCGAGCAAATGATCCACGAGGAATTTTTTCCAAACACAGGCATAGACAGAAAAAGAAAACAAGCGCGTGCCAGTTTGCGCTGGGATTGGGAAACTGCACAAAAGAAAAGGCAGCAACAACTATTACACCCACAAGTGCAACTGCGGCTCCACTGTCTTTAAGCAAAACAAAAGTAATGATGCATTGCAAGACGGTGAACGCGATCAACGGGTATCGTAAGCTCAATAGATCTTCGCCAAACACGCGAAACGCGAGCGCGTTTAGGAGATTTCCATATCCAGCGTGCAGATCAATAAAGTCGCGATGGATGACATCTCCCGCATTCGCCCGCTGAGCGACGTAAGCGTAAATACCCTCGTCAACGGGCCACCAAAATTGATCATGGTAGTTGATCATAATTGCCGACACGCAAAGTAGACCGATCAGGGCCGCACTCGCATGATTGCGTGTGCCTTTCATCGGGCAAGACTGCTGCGATTAAGCACTACTAACAATGCAGTGCCAAAAGCGGATGCGACAACTTGCGTTAGCCCAAACAGAGCCGCCATCGCGACTGCAATAGGTGCAGGCAAACCTATCGTCGAAAAGGCGGCAGTAGCAGCCAATTCGCGAGTGCCCCATCCACCGATCGAGATTGGGACTGACGCCGCAAACAGCACTGCGGGAAACAAAACAAGAAGTTGGGCGCTACTGAACGATATCCCCTGATCTTTTAGAAACAAATATGCAATTGCGATTGAAAAGAGGTGGCTCGCCAATGAGAGGACCACCGACGTGCTGATAGTTCTTAGACGTTGAGTTGGATAAATTCTTGGCGAGTCTTTAGAAATTTGCATCGGGTTCCATTGAAAAACAACCACTCCTGCAACAATAAAACAGAGAAGGCAGATAACAACAACGACTGATATGGGAACGATTGACGGCTCGGCTGTAGCGCCAACAAAGACAATGACACCAAGAGAGGCCAACCCTATGACACGGTCAAAAACACCGACGCCTATCGCTGCTTTGAAGGTCAAACCATAGCGGTGCACCAACCACACCCTCCCTGCGTCTCCCGCTAGCGAGGTCGGCAACAGCATGTTCGCAAGCGTCGAGGCAAACGTGAGTCGGCATGCCTCCACCATATTGATCTGTGCACCCGACGAACGAGAGATAATGGCAAATCGCCAAGAGAGCAAAGAAACAATCAGGAAGTGCAGTGCAATCATCGATGCGATGGTCTCACCGGAGACTGATTGCAAGTGGGTCCAAACCAGTGTGAGATCAACCAGCGACAACACTAAGAAAAAAAAACCGAATAAACCGGCCAAGCGTAACGCTGCACGAAGCCAAGCACGCGTTAGCGGTTTGCTCGATTGCTGTGTCATCGCCAGCCCAAAAAGAACAAAGGCCGCCAAAACTGCCATTCAGCTTTGTATGGTACATCTTTTGAAACAAGCTGCTGCTTTGTCACTGGATCAACCGCCGGAATTTAAGTCCAGAATCTCTTGAATTTTGGGTTTGCGCATTTTCCAGATCTTGCTGTCGACCATATAGTGGTGGAAATTGACAATTTGGTAAAGAACGATAGTCGCCGACAACCCCGCAAAGAAAAGCCAGTCGATCACACGCAAGAACCCCCAGTAGACTACCCCAGTGATCGCGATACAGGACAACAAATAAAGCCACATTCGACCGGATTGCGAAATATATGACAGAAATCTCGCGTCTGGGTCGATGCCTGTACTGAATCGCTTGTTGTTGAACATCCAAACAAACAAAATGTACTGGGCGTTATGCCAGATGTTGATCATCAACCAGCCCAGTGTGATGTCCTTAGAAGCGACGTAGGCAAGGTAGAAGATTGCAAAGTGAGTCAGCATGTACATTGTATGTACAACCGCCAGACGCCCTTCAAATGCCGCCCAAATACGTGTCGCAAGCCAATATGCGAATAGGGCGAATGCAATGTACCCAGATACTGTGGACACTTCAGGTGGAACCGGGAACGACCAAAGCTCCAGTCCGATGAACGTGCTGTGTTGCTCTGATGACCTGCTTACTATCCCGAAGACCGGAATGGAGTAGAAAATAGCTTGGTCTATCCAGCCATCTTGAAATTTCGCTTGTGCGTCTTTGCCACGGTACGCCCGCGACACTCCCCAACTTTGGCGTGTATAATGCCACCACTGCCAATAAAAATAAATGCTTACAATTACCCATATCCCAGCGATCCAAACCACGGCTAAGGTGGCGATCACAACGATTGGCAACAATCCGATCACCAGAAACCTGTTTTCGGCAAAACTCTGTTTGTCAAAGCAGAGCCGTGTGAAGGTCGCGATAACATGGTGATAGCCCAAAAACCACAAGTCGAGGACAAGAATTGGATAGAATAGCGAAGGCTCAATTAGGATGACTAGCGCTGTAGCGCAGGACAATGTCAACAGCCCAAAAATGAACCAGGTATCGAACTGAGCATTACGAATCCAAGGAAGATCCGAGTATGACCTGTCGAGGGCTTTGATATCAACCATTGTCACTGCCTCGCGAATATTCCATTTTACGATATCGTACTTAGGCCCCGCAGGTCCATCCAAGATATTATGTCAGGCGTCTGACCACTCAATAGGCCAATGTTGCAAGCTAGTCACGATCTTGTTCACGATGAACGAGCCTTTGTGAGCAATTATCGACAAATATTGTTCTTTGATAGGGCTCGCGATCTCGTCACCGTGATCCAAAGCAAGACCAACCGATCTGTGAAGTTTGAGGCAACTAAAAATAGGCGTGGTTCCAACTGGGATTAGATTTGCCGCCCTGGCTTGCACGGGAGGACTTGCCAGTTGCCAAGTCGGTTCCCCGACTGGCTTCACCTGGCCACCCGACAATATACTTGGCTCGTCCGTGATTGGATAACCGCGATCGGTCTCGATCCCAGCGGCTACGGCACCCATTCTCTAAAACGAACGAAGGCGGCGCAACTTTGCCCGACATGCCGGACAAATCCGCGCGAATTGCTGGCCGGGAGACTTGTTGTGTCCCCAAAACAGAGACAGGCACTTTTGCAATGGTCCCACGATCCCTACATTTGAGTGTTTTGGGGCCGAACTGTGTGTCAATTTCTGACACCCCATAGATTCATCCTCAAAGGCAGCAACCGGTAGCTAGGGGCTGTTGACGTTTACTGGGTTTGAATGATTGCTGCCGCAATCGAGATGAATGCCGTAAAGCTCTGGTCTGTCTTGCACGAGCGCATGGCTATGCCTCTGTTTTCCTTCAAC
>NZ_FQZQ01000072.1 GCF_900142085.1 Shimia gijangensis | reverse complement strand
TTAACCAGCTATTTCCTGTTCGACCTCGACCCAGGCCTGGATAAGACCATGATGCTTATGCACTTCGTCCAGCATATCTGAGGTCTTGGCAGTATGGCTGGATAGCTTGAGCTGCAACCTCCTCCTTGTTTGATGAAGTTTCTCGACTTGGAGGGGATGTCGCAACAACCTTCGCAACAGCTTACGTGATAGCTCTGTCGAGGACATGTTCAAGCAACAGGCTCCTCGTATGCTTGGCGTCTTCCTGATGTAGAGCTGAGCCAGAACAACGCCTAGCTACTCTCCCTGTGGTCTCTCCCTGAAGCTTGGTTGAGGCTATAACACCTGCTTCCCCCTATAGGTACTGACGACGCTTTTTCGTCTCAGGCCCTCATTCCCCCATCCCCGTCTCCACCCGACAACATGCATTGGCAGCATCAGCCAATTGCTGTCGCTTTGTCGTGCGTAGGGACACGATCAGAAGAGGCCTTAATGCCCCCACGCACCCGTCAATCAACATGCCCAGAGTGTGGCACAGCATTCCCATACAGGAGCGGTAAGCGTTTCTGCTCATCCTCTTGCAGGAAGGCCGAGAGCCAGAAGCGTCTGCGCAAGGCCAACCCAGTCAACGCCCAGAGCTGTCCCGCCACACGACGTGAGCAACATGAGATCTACGAACTGGCCGCGAGAATGGCAGAAACGCTCTACACCATGCCGCCTGGTCAACGCCTGGGCTACATTGAGGAGATCATTCAGCTTGCAAGAAGCGGACAATGCCCCCGGATCCGGAAGATACTGACCATGCCAGCACTCATCCGCCCAGACCCAACAAAGAAGCACCTGTTCTACCAAGGGCGCAAAAGCTACTGCACAATCTCTCAAGCAGCCAATCGTTATTGCCGTGCGTCTCCTTGGGATGCAGGTATCGCTGATGTTGTTCGAGGCAAGGTTCCAGAACCGCCCACCGGAGAGGTCGATGAAGCTTTGGATCTTGTGGCCTGAAGGGGCGGACTGGTTTTGGGGTGAAATATCTGAGGCGCTATCACTATATCACCGGTCACGACTTCCCCCCCCAGCACCTTACGGGGCCAGAGGGTGGGTCGAAGTGATCTGCAGGGGGGCGTCCAGCGCAAGATTAGTCGCCCAGGCAACCGCAGTGGATCTCAAGGGGCGGTTGAAGAGTTGACAGGGCCACCGTAGACCAAACCGTAGACCAGACCGCGCCTGTTGACGGGGAGACCTCGCAGCTGATAGCCCTTGTTTTGCTGAAGCTACCAGTTGAAGTGAGGCCTGCAGCGGGAACACAAACAACAAACCCGCATCCCCAGAGCGCCAT
>NZ_FQZQ01000027.1 GCF_900142085.1 Shimia gijangensis | reverse complement strand
CCGCTGCTCTTGCTGAGTGGCGCGGTCTCTGCACGGCATAAAGGGCAGTAACTTTGTCCTAGTGGAGACGAGTTCGAATTTGTCTGACAGCACGTAGTTACATAAAATAAAACAACAAAAACAATAATATAAAGTTTAGTACGGAAATTTATCCACCCTTGAGGCCACCCTAAATCTTTCCTTGATTGATACCGTGTCTTCTGAGCTTCAGCAATCATTGAGGGGACACCTCTTCTTGTCGTCACGCTGATACTTGAAGGCTGAAGCATTGCCATTCCCAAACATGCGCCGTGGCTGGTTGGGTTTGACCCGATGGCGAAGGATCTCGCCGCATTCTCGCATGGCTGGAGTATTCTCTGATGAATATCGCGGTTGGAGCTCGCAAATTCGCGTCAAGTCTTCCCACATCGCCACTCACCGCAAGATTGGTTTAGGTCAAGGCAACTATGGCCCACAGATGCATCAATGTGTTTTCGTGATTGGAATGTGTTTTCGTGATTGGGGAGTGAATTTCGGCTCTGAGAGGTCGAGCGGCTTCATGCTCTTACCCAATCGCGTAATTTGAAAGGCGCGTTTTCAGAATGGCAGACCAGTTACGATCGATCTCATATACCGCACCCTTGATTTCGAACATCCGGCAAATTTTGATGGGCTTGAAGTGTCTGACGTCAGCGCTTATGGGTCCAAATAGAGTGATTTGATAAGAGAGTGTTCTTGGCTCAGAGGCACTCGAGATTTGGGGCAAACTGACCGTTCAGCAGGCATGGCTGGATGAGGCAGAACTCAAAGCAAAGAAGGCTCGGGCAAGGCAAAGAAATGTGGCGGACGTCCAGATGACGGAGAAAGCGGAGCGGCTTTTCGAAGTGCTAAAACGCGAACTCCAATCGGTTTGCCCCGATGCGGTCGTCATCCCGGAAGAACGTTCGATCAGCTACCACGATCCTGACTTCTTTCTCGAAGTCATTCCACGAAAGTACGGGCTCGGAATCCTGATCGATTTGGAGTTTGCGCGTAGCGCGGAGATATCGGAACACCTCGAGGATGCAAGTCAATGGACCTTCATTATGTATGCCGCGTTTTCGGGAGGCACCTATTGTAAGGTCGAGAAAGAACAAGAAATCATGTCGATCCTACCGGCTGTGAGGCTGGCGCATGCCAGAGGAGCTGCAGGGTAAACAATGGGGGTCTCAGAGTAAGGCCGATGAGCTCAGAGTTGTCGCAATTCGACTTTTTGACGGACCCACGTTTCGTTGAAACTGTCAAAAAGAGACGCCGCATCCCAATTTTGGCGCGGGCGTTCCCGAGGATAATTCGGATCTATGGAGTAAGGATTTGAACAAACACCTTGGAGCTCTTTCCCAGAAAACTCATGAACCGCAGGTTCTCAGCACTTTCGCCTTTTGGCTCATAGTGGACCTGTCACGGTTTGATGCCGCCCCTTTGATAGCATTTATTGCACCAAAGGAGACGAACTATGAGACTGAAACGGACGGACGAATTTCGACGGGATACGGTGCGGATCGCGCTGACCAGTGGGCTGACGCGTAAGCAGGTGGCTGATGATACTGAGAAGAGAAGCTTGTGAAAGCCAAGGCGAACGCATTAACCTTTGGGGGGCAGTGAGTAACGAAGGAGAAGTGCTGCTGAGCAGCCGCTTGAGGCATGTATCCACACTGCGGGTCCTTCTGAGGCATCGGGGATCGAGGGTAACGCGCCACCTCGACAGATTTGCAGATAACTTATAGGTTGTGCCGTAACATTGACGCGTAATGGTTTTTTCACGTTTTCCGACCGGGTTTGACCGGAAAGGACCAATGCACCGGTCGTGGTTTTTATCATGTTTACAATTATTTAAGCTACAGGACCGACAGGACCGAAGAAATAGACTTTAGAGAAATAAGTAGGGAAGGGCTCCACTGCTTCGATTTCCGTGGATGTCGCAAGCGATCACCAAGAAGGAAAGCAGTGTTTCTTCGGTCATGCCGGTCCGAACGATCTAACGTGTTGTTCTGTAGCAGTAAAATCGCGACTGACACAAATGTTGCGCCGGTCGTTCCGGCCCGGGCCATGTTTGCCTATCAAACACCTGTCCAATTGACCTCAACAGCTCTCCTTGCTGCCAACGATCCCATATTTCAACGCCCAGTTCAGCTGATGGAAAAATCTACGACGAGGCTTCATTCAAAACACTTGATCCCATTTTACGGATTGATGTTTCGCACCCAACTGTTGCGACAAACAGTCCATTGCAGACTTAGGTGCCCGCCCGCAGCCAAAGGCGGGTAAGAGATGATACTGTTGAAAAACTCGGAAATCCGGGAAGCTCGGGTTTTCCGCGAACGGGTGATCAATCGAAAAGTCCATCACCGACATCGGTGACGAGCGCTGAGAAGCCCTCCGGCGGCAAGCATCAGGTTTTGGCCGACCCCTCAGCCAAAAAATCCTACCGGGCTTGTACAGGTAACTTTTGACTCGAATTTGTGCAAATTCGGAGTTTTTCAACAGCATCAGATCAAAGCAGACGTCAATTCCAAACGCAGCATTTGGTGCTTTGGGCGGAAACCGGACGTTCGCTGCAATGTTCGCAAGTGACTGCTATGCGGGACGAAGCTGCCGTTCACAACGATTGCACGAATGGCAGCAAGCAGCCCACATAAGACGTTTGGGCCTAATAAAGAAGCTTATAGCTGCTCACTTTCCAGAAATTGCCCGCAGCATTTGTGATCTGCAAACTGACCCGCGCTACTAGTTTTTCGGTTCCGTGCCCTCGAGGCTTAGTATCTTGCGGTACGTAGAAGGACGTCTATCGCGAAACAGATTCCATCCCAGTCGATATTTGGTCGCCGCGCCAAAATCGATCTCCTGAACCAGTACTTCAGAAATGTCCTCAGAGGCCGTTTGTACCAGCTGACCCTTGTGATCACAAATGAAGGATGACCCGAAAAATCGCAGTCCGTTCGTTTCACCCTGCTCTGATCCGATACGGTTCGAGGCCACAACCGGGATAATGTTGGCCGCCGCATGTCCCTGCATCACCGTCTGCCAATGCGCCAAGGCATGGGTATCAGTTCGGTTGGGCGATGATCCGATGGCTGTGGGGTAAAGGATAAGATCAGCCCCTTGAAGGGCCATAATCCGAGCGGCTTCGGGAAACCATTGGTCCCAGCAAATCAGTGTTCCGATTCGGCCAAACCGGGTGTCAAACACGCGAAAGCCCGTATCGCCGGGGTTGAAATAGAACTTTTCCGAATAGCCTGGTCCATCGGGGATGTGTGTTTTTCGATATGTACCCAGTATGGAGCCATCTGCATCTATCATCACGACCGAGTTGAACAGGGCATTGTTGGCCCTTTCGAAAATGCTGATAGGCAGAACGATGCCAAGCTCCGCCGCCAGCGACCGCCCCCACTGAACCGCAGGGTTTTTCGAAATGGGCGTCGCAAGCTCGAGGAACTCGTACTTCTCATCCACGCAAAAGTACGGCGTTTCAAAAAGCTCTTGCAAAAGCACAACCTGCGCGCCCTGTGCGGCGGCTTCGCGCACCATTTCCTCGGCTCGTGTGAGGTTGGCGGCACGATCCCAGGAACAGGCCATCTGGGTGGCTGCGACTTTGATCTTCATCCTTAATTCTCCTTGATTCAGCACAGGTTTAAGGTGCCTTGAGGTTTGGTGAGCAATCTCATCCTGCTAGTCCGGCTTGATTGTTGCTAGATGATCGGCGGGTGATCCATCTGAATACCAGGAATCATTGATTGCCAGCGGAGTTGCCCAAATCTGGGAAAAATTTTGCCCCACTTTTTTGAGCTGAGATGCTCGTGGTAGTGGTGTCCAGAATTACGACGAGAGTTGCACATGCCGATCTCATTTAGAGACGCGTATTTCTCCAAAAACGTGAATCTTGCACGCATTGTTCTTCTGCCTTCGCTATTCGGTGTCGTGCCGCGATCTGGAAGAAATCCGTGCTGATCACAGCGAGCACGTTGTTCATTCTACGCTAAACCGGTGGGACGTTAGATAAGGGAATTGTGCAGCTCCTTGCCTTTAGGTCTCGTCGGGAAGCCTGCCAAAGTGTTTTGGAAAATGGCTTGCCAGTAGCTCGTTGAGCGACTCCACGCATTGCTCAGGGCTGATAGTGTCCGGTCGCAACATGAGGCCCATCCATAGCCCGTCACAGGACGCAAGCAGGGATCGCGCAGTTCTGTGTGGATCCATCCAGTCATATCCTCCTTCTTCGATCAACACGGCGCACCCGTCACGCAACACACCTAGGACCGCCGCTTCATAGCGCCGGGTAATGTCCAGATAGGTTTCGCGCGCAGCGGCTTCGCCAAAGAATGCAAACCAAACGCGCAGTTTCTTTGGGTCACAAATCTCAGGACGAAAGTAGGTCCCAAGCAGGTTTTGGACCTTGTCAGCCGCATTTCCGTTCTCACCTCCGGCTTCGTTTGCTTTGCGCCAGGCCTGATTGAACTCTTCTCGAACGTATTTCAACGTTTCGACAAGCATGTTGTCCTTGGATTGGAACTGAAGGTTAATAACAGCGGGGCTGAGCTCGGCTTTCTTGGACACGAGCGAGACAGTAGCGCGTGAAAGCCCAACTTCGGCGATCACATCAATCGTGGCCTCAATCAGTTGCTTGCGACGGTACTCAGTCGGCATCTGCCGCCACTGTCGGCCGTCGTCAGGTTGATGCTTTGCCAATGTCATTGTGTCTCCAAGAATTTCAGCTGCCCATATTGGGGCAAAAAGGGCCAAATGACACGACTAAAGACTACTTATAAGTAGTTAATAGACAAGATTGTGGGCTTTGAACAGAGTAAGGCCCGGCTCCGAAGAGCCGAGCGCAATCAGAACACCGTCATGCCTGATTCAGCCAAGCATCCTCCAAGTGCATTTCGAAGGATTGGTGCATTCCCACATTCATCACCTCGGGTCTGTGATGCATGTAAAGAGAACGCCAATAAGGCTGAATGAGGTGCCCTGAGTCGCGCAAAATGCTCTGTACATCAAACATGATTTCTCGACGTTTTTCCGCGTCTGGAGTTGCCATAGCCTGCTTCAGTTTCGCGTCAAATTCTGCGCTTCGGAAGCCGGTTTCGTTCCACGCGGCATCTGAAAGGTAGGCTAACGCGAGCACTTGAACTCCCAGTGGGCGGTGGTTCCAGTTGGTGACGGAGAAAGCATATTTCTTCCAATCGTTCCAGAACGTGGATCCGGGCACAACTTTTCGTTTGATGTTGATACCAGCGTCGCGAAGCTGTCCGGCAACGGCATCTCCCGTAGTGCGACGATACCCGTCCTCCAACGACGTCAGCTCAAACTCGTAGTCTGAAACTCCGGCCTCGGCCAGCAATGCGTGTGCTCCTTCCACATTGCGCTCTTGTTTCGGTAGCTCGGCGTATTCTGGGTGAATCGGGCAAACATGGTGGTTTTCGGCAACGGTTCCGGCACCGTCATAACCCAACTCTAAAACCACATTGTTGTCGACGGCCATCTGAATCGCCCGACGCACTCTTACGTCGCCAAAAGGTTCCGCGTCTGCATGCATACGCACAACAACCGTAGCGGCAGTTGTCGCTTCAGATTTCGTCAAACCTAACGCATCAAGGATTACCGCGTGCGAGGCAACGGTATTGTAATTCATGTGAATCTCTTCGGCCTCAAACGCAGCCACTTCTGCCGTGGGATCTGTGCCGAAATCAAGAAACTCTACGGCATCAAGCAAAGCCTCCCCACCCCACCATGAGGACCCCGAGCGACGCACAAACCTAGCTGATTCTCCTACGACATAGCTTTCCAGCTCAAACGCGCCAACTCCGACGGCGCCATTCGCCAAACCGCCTTCGGGCTTAAAGTCTCGATGAACGATCAAAGCAGGGTAGTCTGACATCCCAGGAATGATGGTGATATCTGACGACGGCAAATTCAAACGCACGGTGTAATCATCGAGCTTTTCGATTGCTCCGGCTCGTGCTTTCCCCGTTTCTGCGTCGACCAAAGACGACATGCGCGACGCCATTGAATTGCCGGGGACTTCGCTGTCACACCACTGCGTAAGGTTGAATACAACATCGTCTGCATTAAACTCATCTCCGTTGCTCCAGTAGACACCCTTGCGAAGGTGTAGTGTGTACACCGAAGCATCGTCGTTGACGGTCCAGCTTTCCAGAAGGCGCCCTTCGAACGTGAAGTCTCGGGTGTATCGTACCAAATTATCGAGAATGAGGCGCGCTGCATTGCCTTGCTCTGAGCCGTCAAAAGTTCGAGGATCTCGCAAGTCCATTACCGTCATTGAGACCTTTAGAGTGCCACCCTTTTTTGCCCCTTCAATGGACGCTTGGGCCGGTCTGGCCGCTCCGATCATTCCGTAAGCGGCAGCGGTGCCAACTCCAAAAGCGCTTGCCAGCGCCAAAAACTCTCGTCTGTCGTAATTTCCCGCACTGACTCTCTTAGCCAGTTTGTTCAACACGCCTTTCTTCGGCGTTTTCCAATTCGCTAACTTCATTTTTCCTCCAAAGGTTCTGTCACGCTCGCCTAATCTCGGCTTCATCCTTCAACCTCGACAACTTCACGATCCGGAATAATTATGTCAATAAATAAATGATTATTTATTTTAGTTGCTCTTTTGAAGCATTTTTGCCAAACCTCGATCAAGACGATGAGGAAACCCGAAAGTGAAACTCCATGAAACCCAAGACAGTGCCCCCCTCGCGTGGTGAGCGCTCTTCGTTTAGAAAGGATGACTGATGGCTGCGTCGCTTTTTTGCCCCCTGAAGATCCGGAACGTGGAAATCCGCAACCGCATCCTGTCAACCGGGCACCAGTCTTTCCTGGCCGTAGATGGCAGAATTGGTGATGCGCTTATTGCCTATCACGAGGCCCGTGCAAAAGGCGGAGCCGGACTCATCATCGTTGAATCTGCACGGTTTCACGAATCAAGCATAAGCGCGGCACCCGAAGTCCATGCTCATACAGATGCTGCAATCGACGGCTATCGGCTGCTGGCACAACGCGTCCACGCCCATGGCGCAAAACTGTTCGGACAACTTTCACATTCTGGTCGATGCAGCCAGCTGCGCACAGACGGTGTTCGAGGCGTCGTCTATGCTCCTTCCTCGATACCGGACAACCGGTTTCACACGATGCCACGCGCTATGCCAACGGCGATGGTTCAGGATATCATCGAAAGCTGTGGCGAAGGAGCACGGCGCATGGCAGAGGCCGGGCTTGATGGGGTTGAAATTCTGGTCAGCCACGGGCTCCTCTTTGCCCAATTTATCAATCCTCAAACGAACCGACGCGATGATGAATTCGGGGGTAGTTTTGAGAACCGCATGCGCCCTCTGACGGCTGCACTCGAACTATGCCGCAATGCCTTTGGTCAGGATCGCGTCGTTGGAATCCGCATTTCCGCAGAAGAGCATGAAACCGATGGTATGGATGCCGATCTGGTTCTGGACGTCTGCCGGTATCTGGCTCGGAACAACTTCGTCGACTACATAAACACCACCACCGGCTCGATGGCCGGGCCCGGTGGATCGATCCATGTTGTTCCGCCAATGGAACTGACCCATGCCTATGTCGCGCCAAAGGCCGCTGCGATCAGAGCCGAGGTGAACGTGCCGGTCTTTGTCGCCGGGCGGATCAATCAGCCGCAAGAGGCCGAGCTCGTCCTTGCCAAAGGACAAGCAGATATGTGCGGGATGACCCGCGCGATGATCGCCGACCCCGACATGCCGAACAAGGCCCGTAACGGGCAGTTCGACGATATTCGCGCCTGCATAGCTTGCAATCAGGGGTGCATCGGCCACTTCCATCAGGGCGCGTCAATCACCTGTATTCAGAACCCGGTATCCGGGCGGGAAACCCGGCTGGCCCCTGCTTCGCCTACTTTAGCCCTCAAAAGGGTTCTTATTGTCGGAGGAGGCCCGGCAGGAATGAAAGCCGCCGTCACGGCACGCTCTGCTGGGCATGAGGTAATTCTCTGCGAAGCATCAACGCAATTGGGCGGACAGGCAAATTTGGCGGCCCAGCTACCTGGTCGAGCCGAATTTGGCGGGTTGGTCAGCAATCTCGCAAGGGAGCTTGATCAGCTAGACGTCGAAATCCGCCTGAAAACGAAGGTCACTCCAGATTACGTGCGCCAGATCGCGCCAGACGCTGTGATACTGGCGACAGGATCGGTCCCCTTTACACCGGACGTCGATGGGCTGGGCGAAATTCACTGCACCTCAGCGCATGAAGTTCTGGGTGGCGAGTCCGGTCTAGGAAAAAAAGTCGTTGTCGCAGATTGGCGGTGCGATTGGATTGGGATCGGGGTTGCACTGCGCCTTGCCCAAAACGGGCACGACGTGCAACTCGCAGTTAATGGGCTGCATGCAGGGCAAAATTTACAACCCTATCAACGGGATGTTCTTGTGGGTCAGATGCATCAGGCTGGCGTATCAATTCTCGCGAATGCCAGACTTTTTGGGGCGGATGCCGATACTGTGTACCTTCAGCACACCATCACAGGTGATGCCATTTTATGTGACTCGGTCGATACGCTGGTGCTCGCTTATGGAACCCGCCCCGAGATCCTTCTCGAGAGTCAGTTGGCGGATTCCGGCATTGCGATCCTGCTGGCTGGTGACTGCCTGTCGCCGCGCACTGCTGAAGAGGCAATCCTTGAAGGTATGCGCGCAGCTCTCTCACTCGATACCAATTCTTCCCTGGAGAAATCATCATGACCGAAGCCCTTCAAGCCCGCCGCAGTCGCCGTGGTACATCTGGCCGCATGGCCCGAGTGGCACAGCGCGCCTCCCCTGTTGTCAAAAGATCGCCTCACGGTCCACAAGCAGGCGCCTATCGTCCGCTTACGGATACTCAGGTCCAAACCGTGCTGGATACGGCCTTTCGCATTTTGGAATCCGTGGGCATGGGCATGATCGGTGATTTGCCCCCCGCCGCAAAACAAATGTTAGAAAATGGCGCCCGCCTAAGTGATGCCGGGCGAATTCTGATCCCCCGTTCAATGGTCGAAGACGCCATTGCCGCCACGCCAAAGTCATGGACGTTACACGGCCAGGAACCCGATAGAACCATCGAAATTGCGGCCGGAAAACCCCACTTTGGCACCGCTGGCGGGGCCGTCATGATCCTGGATTCTGAAACAGGATCCTATCGGGAAACCTGTCTTCAGGACGTCTATGACATGGCTCGGCTTGTTGACACACTGCCCAATATTCATTGGTGCTACCGCTCTCCCGTGGCGCGTGATATCGAAGATGACTATCTGCAAGACATCAATACCGCCTATGCTCTGCTCAAGGGGACGACACTGCCCTTTGGGCTGTCGATGTCATCTGTTGAGTCTGTGCGTGCAGTAGCGCAAATGTGCGACATAGCCTTGGGGCGCGAAGGTCAGTTTCTCGAGACACCAATCGCACATACGGTTCAGGGTGCAGGCGTTCCGCCGCTGCGCTTTGCTTATGAACGCTGCATTATCAAGGAAGAAGCGATCCGTCAGGGCTTTCCGATCATGATCGCGTCGGCGACACAAGCCGGGGCCACCTCGCCGGCGCCTTTGGCCGGATCCGTCGCGCAGAGCACCGCCGAAGCTTTGGCCGGTATCGTATACGCCAACACCGTCAAAAAAGGCTGCCCTTTGACCTTCGCCGCCTGGCCGTTTGTGGCCGATTTGCGCACCGGGGCAATGTCAGGTGGCTCCGGTGAGCAAAGTGTTCTGGCGGCGGCGGTCGCCCAGATCGCTTGCCACCTTGGTATCCCGGCAAGCGTTCCCGCGGGCATGACGGATTCGAAAATCCCGGATGCACAATCAGGTTTTGAGAAAGGTGTCACTGTGGCCCTGGCCGGTCACGCCGGGGCGGCCATGATCCACGAAAGCGCAGGCATGCACGCCAGCCTAATGGGGTGCTCGCTGGAAAGCTATGTGATCGACAACGACATGCTGGGCAACATTCTGCGTACCATCCGGGGTGTCGAGGTTTCGGACAGCCTCCTGTCCTTTGACACTATTGCGGACGTCAATATCGATGGCGAGGGTCACTATCTGGGAGAGGCGCAGACCCTTGAAGTCATGGAAAGCGAATACGTTTATCCCGCACTCAGTGATCGCCAAACCATTTCCGAATGGGAAGAGCAGGGAGAGTTGAGCATCCTTGACCGGGCGCGATCTTACACTCGCAGCATTCTCGAAACCCACCACCCGACACATTTGAATGCCGAAAAAGATGCCGTCATTCGAGAGGCGTTTGATATTCGGTTAAATCAAGTATGATGGCCTTTGAGATAGCAGAACCTTAAAAACACAGTTCAGAGACTGTCCGGTGGATGTGTGGCCGACTTGCCGTTCACCGGACGACAGGGGCGGCGATAGGCTATTAGCTCTCTTGAACCTTACATAGCCGGACGAAACATTTTCCACATCACAGACTTCGGTGAAGAGCGCAGCGAATGTCTGCAATCCTCTCCTATTTTCAGTTCGTGCTGATTGCAGCATTTGTCGGTTTGGGCTCAAACCTGCCGTTAGCTGCGTCCTGCACTAAGGTCTGCTATGCGGATGGGGTGGATGGCTCCTGAATCAAACGGCGTCGCAATGCGCCATAGTGCAGCTGCTATGAACTGCTTATGAGAGGAGCCACCCAATGCATATTACAACAATCGGCCTAGATTTGGCCAAGAACGTTTTTCAGGTCCACGGTATTGATGAGAATGGCGAAGTTGCATTCAACCAAGCTCTGAGACGGGCACAAGTTCTGGCATTCTTTGAACGCCTTGAGCCATGTCTGGTCGGCATTGAGGCCTGTGGAACGAGCCACCATTGGGCACGAGAACTGATCAAACTGGGCCATAACGTGAAGCTAATCCCACCAGCCTATGTGAAGCCCTACGTCAAGCGTGGTAAATCTGATGCCGTTGATGCTGCGGCCATTTGTGAAGCGGTGACGCGCCCAACGATGCGGTTTGTCGAAGTGAAGACCCCGGAACAACAGGCGATACTTTCTGTCCACCGCACGCGCGATTTGATCGTGAGGCAGCGGACACAGACCATCAACATGCTACGGGCACAGCTTGCCGAGTTTGGTATCATCTTGCCGCAAGGCATTTATCACGCACTGCAATTTGCCAAAGACTGCATAAATGACGAACCGCTCAATCTGCCAATGGACGCTCAAGAGGTCGTCTTCGATCTGTGCGACGAACTGCTGTTCCTACACGCCAAGATTCTGCGGCATTCTCGACATATGACGCGGATTGCCAACAGCGAGAAACGCGTTGCGTTGCTGCGAACGATACCGGGTGTAGGACCAATTACAGCGTCAGCAATCGTTGCGACGGTCGGTAGTGGCAAGCAGTTCAACAACGGCCGAGAGTTCGCCGCTTGGCTGGGACTGACACCGCTTAATAGATCAAGTGGTGGAAAGGAACGCCTGGGTCACATCTCGAAGATGGGTGATCAATACATACGCCGATTATTGGTTCTCGGTATGACCTCCCGCATCCGATCCATCAGGTTAGAGCCAGAAAAATTTGATCCATGGCTTGCCGACATCCTCTCACGCAAGCCCAGCAGAGTGGCCGCCGTTGCCATGGCCAACAAAACTGCCCGTATGATCTGGGCTGTGCTGACACGGAATGAGCCTTACAAAGTGAGAACGGTTTAACTGACCAACGAAACAATAGGAGTTTGCAAGACCAATGAAGTGATGGAACTTTGTCAGCCCAAAAACCAAGACACCCCGAGCTTTGTCCAGAACGCTTGCTGTTCGATATGCGGAATGGGACTTGGTTGGTGGAAACCATCAGGGCCAGCGGCCATGTGCGTCGCGCGAACAGGCCGAACACAAGACTGCTTCTGACAAAACGACGATCACAAAAAGGACTTGCAAAAAGGGAGCCATCCACACAGGACAAAGGGTGAATCCGCTGCGTTTGCACCAAGGTCTGCAATCTCGAGTAACCGGCCGCACGTGTGCGGCTGGACTTTCGACTTTACCGATCTCAGAGGAGATTTTCAGGTTGGTTCCGCTTCACCGGGGGATGTTCAGCCGGTTTCACCAAATCCTTTCGGTACTGGCAGATCAGGCAAGGTCGCCGCTCGTTTTTGCAGGGCCCGCCCAATGACCACGCGGCTGATTTCGGTTGTCCCGTCCACGATCCGCAGCATTTGTGCGAGGCGGGACAAACGGTCCAGACCATAAGGCTGCAGCAGACCCATGCCGCCCAACACTTGCGTACAGGTGTTCGCAGCCTTCACTGCGGCATCTGGCACAAACCGTTTGGCATGGGCGGCCATCAGTGGGCCCTCGGGCGTGCCGAGCGCCTCTGCCGCTTTGCGATAAAGCAGCTTGGAGGCTTCAAGATCGGTGGCCACCTCGCCCAGCATCCACTGGATCCCATCCAGATCGAGGTTCTTGCCGCCAAACATCTTGCGGTTCTTGGAATAGGACAGCGCCGTATCCAGTGCAGCTTGCATCAATCCACAGCATCCTGACGCAATCGACACACGGGCGATATCAATCGCCATGAGCGAGCCTTGCAGGCCCTGACCGATCGGCAGGATGATGTTGGCCTCATCCACCACCACCTTGTCCATGTACATCTCGGCCAGAGGCAGGAAGTTGTAGGACGGGGTGTCGTAGAGCGGGCCAAAGCTGAGGCCCGGCGCATCGGCGGGAATGGCGATCATCGCCATATCCTGGTGGCCGGGCTCATTGCTGGTTTTGACCACGGTGAAATAGATATCAGCCTCGGTCGCGAGGCTGACCCATGCCTTCGCACCGCTGATCGTCCATGTGCCGTTGTCATTGATCACGGCCCGCGAATACATGTTTGTGGCATCCGATCCGGATTGCGGTTCGGTTAGCGCAAAGTTCGCCAGTTTGCGCCCCGAAGTCAGGTCCCGCGCCCACTTTTCCTTAAAAGCATCTGTGCCATAACCGCAGCCCGCGAAGGTGCAGATGTTATGCATCGACAGGGCAAAGGCATAGGCACCATCGCCCAGTCCCAGTTGTTCATAGACCTGAATGCCTTGCGCCAGCGGCAAGCCTTGACCGCCAAACTCCTCGGGGGCGTAGAGGCCGGTCAGGCCAGCGGCTCCGGCCTTGTCCGACGCATCCCGGGGCCATGTCTTTGCGGCGTTCCAGGCGTCCACATTGGGCGCGATGACCTGCTCGGCGTGGTCGCGTGCGGCCTGGAGTATGGTGGCGAGTTTGTCTGACATTGGCGGATCCTTTCAAGGGTGATTATTCTCAGATGACGCCACAACCCGGCAATCGCGGATGGCCGGATTGATGAGCTATCAAGGCGAAACGTCAGATGAGAGTGCTTTTCTGCAGCAAGATTTAGCGAGCTGGCCCGCTAAGCTCTATCTCGTGTGCTGACAGATCATTGTCCAAAAGTGACAAAATCAGATCATGTTACCTGCGACGGTAGGAACTTGGCGTGCTGCCGGTCCAGCGTTGAAAGGCCCGGTGAAAATTGGCCGCCGAGGAGAAGCCGACATCATGTGCGATGGCTTCGACGCTTTTGCGTCCTGCCTGCAGGTCGCGGATCGCGATGTCGCGGCGCAGGGCGTCCTTTATGGCCTGAAACGATGTCCCATCGGCGTGCAACCTGCGGATCAGGGTGCGCGGGGTCATGTGCATGGCAGTTGCTGTCTGGGTCAGGGTCGCCGCGTCCCATCCTGTTTGGCCCAGATACGTACGCACCCGCAGCGATTGTGTGTGCTCCCGCGACGAGGTGAAGATCCAGTCCCGCGGCGCGTTTTGCAAAAACCGGTCAAGATCAGCTGTGCTGCGCGCCTGCACTGGACCCAGTGCATTCGGATCGAACGAGATCGCGGTGGCGGGCTGGCCAAACTGAAAGGGTGCGGGAAAGATAATCGCGTAATCGAGATCAAAGTCCGGGCGGTCAAACGCGAAATCAACGCCCCTGACCGGAACCTCATGCCCGGCCAGCCAGGACATGAGCCCATGGGCAAGTTTGAGGATCAGCATATGCCCAAACCGCTGAATGGGCACGTCGCCTTGCGGGTTCAGGGTCAGCACCAAAGCGCTGTCAGTATCATCCAGATCGAACTGGTAATCATCCAGCAGCAGGTTCCAGAAGGTCGAAAACCGGTAAAGCGCCGATGGCAAGGATGTCGCTTCGCGCACTGTCGTCAGAAGATGTTGCAGGGCCCTCGGCCGGATTGGTCTGCTCCAAAGCCCCATCATCTCATCACCGGTCTGGGCGGAGGCAAGTTGATAGAGGCAAACAATCTGATCCAGCGTGACGCGACCATTCGGCGAGCGCGTATCCGCGTTCAGACCGGACCGGCTAAGCAGCGACGCCATCTGCGCCTCTGGGCACAGGGCACGCAGCGCCGCTAGCCAGTCATCGACAAACTGGCTGGAAACCGTGGAAAGGATCGTTGGCGTGACATTGGTCATAACGCCTTAGGAGGTATCACCAATTCCGGTCGACATGAAACGCAGGCTTGCAGATGGCGGCCTTCGCAGATGACAGAATGTCAATGTCTCAACCAGATAACGCTCTGCTTGAACTCATTTCAGTGGGGTCAGGCGACTTCGAACAACGCTGCGGCCCCCATGCCTCCGCCAACACACATGGAGGTCACCACGTATTTTACGCCACGACGCCTCCCCTCAAGCAGAGCGTGCCCGACTTGTCTCGCACCTGTCATGCCGTAGGGGTGGCCAATCGATATCGCACCGCCGTTCACGTTGTAGATTTCGGGATCAATCCCAAGGTGGTCGCGGCAATAGAGAACCTGGCAGGCAAAGGCTTCGTTAAGCTCCCAAAGGCCGATGTCTTCGATGCGAAGACCTGCATTCTTAATCAGCTTTGGTATGGCATAGATCGGGCCGACCCCCATCTCTTCCGGTGCGTTTCCTGCAACAGCCATGCCGCGATAGATACCTAGCGGTGTGAGACCCTGTTGCTCAGCCATTTTGCCTTCCATGAGCACACAAGCCGAGGCCCCGTCAGAAAGCTGGCTTGCGTTTCCGGCAGTGATCAGTCCTCCTTCGACAACCGGGTTCAATGCCCCGAGTGTTTCGGCCGTCGTACCCGGCCGGTTGCCCTCGTCTTTTGACAAGGTCACCTCTTCCAGGGTTTCCTCTCCGGTTTCGCGGTTCTTGACCCGCTTAATCGCAGTGATCGGGACGATCTCATCTTCAAACGCGCCAGCGGCCTGAGCCCGGGCGGTCCGACCTTGGGAAAGTGCAGCGTATTCATCCTGGGCGTCACGACTGATCCCATAGGTCCGCGCCACATTTTCCGCCGTCATCAGCATCGGCATATAGGCATGTTCAGATTGGTCGATAACGTTTGGATCTTTCTCATCGCCCGCCCATTTCAGATAGGCATTCTGCAGGGTAGAAATATTTTCCTGCCCGCCTGCCACGGAGACATTCTGACCATCCACAATGACCTGCTTTGCGGCCGTCGCAATGGCCATCAATCCGGAGGAACATTGCCTGTCGATCGTCTGTCCTGCCACCGTATTGGGAAGGCCCGCCGCCAGCGCCGACAAACGGGCGACATTCATGCCTGCTGTCCCCGCCGTAAGGACCGATCCGATGACGACATCTTCGATCGAACCGGGGTCCACGCCTGCACGTTCAACCGCGTGCTGAATGGCGTGCCCCATCATGGTAGGGGATTTGATGTTGTTCAGCGCACCTTTGAAGGCAACCCCAATGGGGGTTCGTGCGGTTGAGACGATAACGGCTTCTCTCATGATTTTTCCTTTTTGGCATCAAAATGTGCGTCAAGTGTCACGCCCGAGGTTTCAAGTTGTTCCAGCAAAGGCGCAGGCGTGAACCACATCTCACCATAGGCACCAAGCGACTGCCGATAGTGGGTCATGCGTTCCAAAATCTGACTTAATCCAATCTCGTCAGCATAGTGCATTGGGCCGCCGCGCCAGTTTGGGAAGCCATAGCCATTGACCCAGATCAGGTCGCAATCACCCGGGCGCGTTGCAATGCCCTCTTCAAGGATCAAAAAGCCCTCGTTGATCAGGGGATAGAGACATCGCTCAAGGATTTCCTGATCGTCGATGTCCCTGCGTTTCACGCCATGCAGGTCCGCCAGTTCGGAACTGATTTGAACCATCTCAGGGTCTTCGACCCGTGTCCGTCCCTCGTAGACATAGCTTCCACGCCCGGTTTTCTGACCCAGTCGGCCCAGTTCAAACAACATGTCCTGCACGGCCTGGTATGTGGGGTCATGTGCGATTTCACTTCGCCGCTCCTGACGCACGCGGGCGCCCACATCGACCCCAGCCAGATCCGCCATCGCGTGAATACCCATGGCCATGCCGAAGTTCTCAAGGACGTCATCCACCTGTTTCGGCGTCGCCCCCTCAAGAAGCAGACGAGATCCTTCGCGAAAGTATGGCTCCAGCATCCGGTTTCCAACAAAGCCGTAGCACACGCCAACCGTGACTGGGAGCTTTCGGATCTTCTTTGCGACCGTGATTGCCGTTGCGATGACATCCGGAGCGGTCTTGACGCCGCGCACCACCTCCAGCAAGCGCATGACATTGGCCGGGCTGAAGAAATGGAGGCCAATCACATCCTCCGGGCGGGAGGTGACCGCGGCGATTTCATCAAGATCCAACGTCGATGTGTTCGAGGCCAGTATCGCGCCAGGTTTGGCGTGCTGGTCTAGGTTCGCGAAAATCTGGCGTTTGACATTCATGCTTTCAAACGCCGCTTCAATGATCAGGTCGGCCTCTGCGAGGTCGCCGTAGCTGAGCGTCCCGGTGGCGTTGGAAACGATGGTCTCTGCCCGATCGGCACTGAGCCGCCCTTTTTGGGCCGCGCGCTGGAAATGCTCCCGGACCATTTCCAGCCCCTGTTCAAGCGCACTTTGCGTGGTTTCCAGAAACGTGACCCGATACCCCGCCTGAAGAAAGGCGATGGCAATGCCGCGCCCCATTGTTCCGGCACCGATCACGGCAACCGATGAAATGCTACGTGGTTGGTCAGCACGGGTAACGCCGGGAACCTTGGTGCATTCACGCTCTGCAAAGAACAGATGCCGCCCCGCGCGCGATTGAGGTGTGTCGAGCAGTTCAGCGAAACCTGCCTTCTCTTGTGCCAACCCCTCGGCCAGCGGCATTTCGCACGCAGCCTCGATGGACACCAAACATCGTTCAGGGGCGACAAGGTTTTCGGACGTGTGCGCTATCTGGTCTCGGAAACCCGTCAGATATCCCTTCGGATCAGGGTGTGTGACGGTCATATCCGCGCAACTGCGTTTCGGATCGCCCTCATGGCTGACACGGGTGGCGAAACCCAAAACATGCGCGCGAAAATCCTGGTCGTTCTCAAATAGTGCGTCGACCAGCCCACAAGACAGGGCATATTCGCCTTTCACGGGATCACCCGAGAGGATCATTCGCGTTGCCGCTTCCAGCCCGGCAATCCGGGGTAGTCGCTGGGTGCCCCCGGCGCCTGGCAGCAGCCCCAGTTTGATCTCAGGTAGGCCCATCACGGCATTCGGCGTGGCGACACGGTAATCACAGGCAAGCGCGATCTCCAGCGCACCACCCATAGCGGGACCTGCTATCGCGGCGATAATGGGTTTTTTGCTGGTTTCAATCGTTACACACAGGTCTGGCAGGTCCGGCTTGTCCCAAACTGCCCCGGTACGGAACTCGACGATGTCAGCGCCGCCGCAAAAGAGCGGCAGAGCCGAGCATAGAACGATAGCTTTGACCTGTTCATCGGCGTCCAACTCGTGGATGGCCGAGGAAAGCGCCTGCCGCATCTTCAGGCCAAGAGCGTTCACTGGCGGGGCATTCAGCTCAATGAAAGCGGCACCCTCGGTGTGTTTAATGTAAATCATGTTTGGAAACCTCAATTGGACTGTTTGGCAAGATCCTGTTCGACCTCTGCCCAGTCGTCGAAATGGATTACATTGCAGGGTGAATGCACGTTCTCGAGCCAGACAAAGACCGAGATGAACGGTTGATCATAGACCCGGGTGGCGTGGGGATCGCCCGCTGCGTTCCAGATAAGTGATCCAGCCGGATAATCCTGCCAATCGCGAGTGCCAAACCGCCAACCCGATTTTTCGGACAGGTTCAGATAAAGCTCTGGCGCGTCGTGGTTGTGGTCGCGATACAGTGTCCGTGGACCCAGCATGAAAATGCCAAGGTTGAAATCGGGATGGTGATGTCCACATGCGTCTGGCCCAATCAGCAGAGTATGTAGGTTACACTTTGTGTATCCCTCGCCCAATTCGGCACCAGGGGGATAGAATTGGGCGTTGTCTTCGCGCCAAATCAGATCATCCTTGGCGGCTTTCAGACAACCTGCGATGTCCTGCAATTCGGGGGCGACAACCCCGTCGATGGCGTTCTTCAGAACCTCATCATGCCGGGTTCCTTGGGAGGGTAAGTCAATGAGCCTCTCGTCAGACAGGTCCATGGTTGCCAGCTTGTCCAACGTCAGATCAACGCCGCGCGTGGCAGCTCTGTGAGCCTGCAGATAGGTGACAATGGATTGAATAAGCGCCTGAATGCGACGTTGTTTGTCTGTCATGATTTTAAGTCCGAGCGCGTCGAAATATCTTGCCGCACGAGTTTCTTATCGAGTTTGCCGACGCTGGTTTTTGGAAGGCGGTCGACAAAGATTAATTCGTCCGGAACTGCCCATTTTGATATCTCACCTGCGTCGACACGCGACTGGATTTCTTTCATAACGCTCTGGCGTACAAGATCCGGGTCGGCATCCTTTGCGACTTGAGCGACCAACACTGGCCTTTCGCCCCACTTCGCGTGTGGCAGCCCGATCGCGGCGACGTCCTCGATGCCATCACAAGACGATGCTATGTTTTCCAGTGCCAGTGAGGATATCCATTCGCCGCCGGTCTTGATCACGTCCTTGAGGCGGTCAGTAACCTGCAACGATCCATTCTCGCGGATATACCCAACATCCCCGGTATGCAGATACCCACCGTCCCAAAGCGCGTCCGAGGCTTGCGCATTGTCCAGATAGCCTTGTGTCAACCAGGGAGCCCGAGCAACAACTTCGCCGGTTGTTTCACCGTCATGCGGAACGTCCTGCATATCCGGTGTCACAACACGAAGGTCGACAAGCGGGCCGGGAAAGCCGGTTTGCGCCTGCATCTCGGGGTCATTGCTGGACAAATCGGCCACCGTCAGAAACGGACAGGTTTCGGACATACCATAGGCCGCATGCAAGGATATGCCTGCCGCAGCAGCACGGTCTTGCAGACTGCGCGGCAAAGCGGCCCCGCCAATGATCACTTTCCATCTGTGCAGGTCAATTTGTGGGCAGTCCGGATGGTCGAGCACCATTGACAGAACCGTGGGCACGCAATGGGAAAAGGTGACGCCTTCGGCTGCAATCAATCCCAAGATTGTGTCAGGGTCATATCGACCGGGATAGACCTGACGCAGCCCCAGCATCGTTGCGGCATATGGAAATCCCCAGCCGTGGACATGAAACAAGGGTGTCAGCGGCATGTAGACGTCGCCGCGATGAAATCCGGCATTCCCGGGCCATGCGCCGAAACCTGCGATCAAGCCCAATGTGTGAAGGACCAACTGCCGATGTGAATAGCTCACCCCCTTGGGATTGCCGGTGGTCCCGGTTGTGTAAAACAAGGTTGCCGTTTGGTTTTCATCGAAGTCTGGGAAGTCAAAGCTGCCTAGGGCCTTACCTATCCACTCTTCATACCCTTCACCGTCTCCAATCGGTACAACGATGATGTCCCGATCAAAGCCCGATTTGATATCATCAATGAGCGGCATGAAGTCCCGATGAACAATGATCAGGTCCGGTTTGCCGTGGTTGATCGTATAAAGTACCTGCGCAGGAGACAGCCGCACGTTGATCGTGAAAAGGGTTGCGCCCATCATCGGGACCGCAAAAAAACATTCAAGATAGCGGTGTGTGTCCCAATCCATGACGCCGACGCGCATGCACTCACGTATCCCGCTGACCTTTAAAGAATTGGCAAGTTGGCGCACGCGTTTGCCCAAGTCCGCGTAGCTCAGCCGCATTTCGGTGCCGCTGACGATCTCTTGGCGGGCGGACGCAATGTTCGATCTGGTTAACAAGTGCTTGATCAGCAACGGATAGCCATATGCATTAGACGAAGGTGACAATGGTGGCATGAAGGTGGAATCCTTGAGCTTCTTCACCTGCTAATCTGGCATTTCTCGTCCAGTTGAAGAATTGAAAGGAATTTCCTTTCATCAAGAAATTCTAACCGATCACATCGCACCGCGAATTGCGTGCTACCCCCTGACAGGTTATGAAAAAGAGTATCTATACCCTGCTATATTCGCGCCCGTCGTCGGATAACTCTGCTTGAGGGTAAGCAGAATTGATTTCATCGAGGAGATGCAGCAATGACCACTCACATGCCCACGCTGGTTTCACTGCGCGCTTTTGAGGCGGTGGCGCGTCACAAGAGTTTCCGAAAGGCCGCTGACGAGATTTGTGTGACCCATGCGGCAGTCAGCCACCAGGTCAAAGCATTAGAAACAACAATCGGCGTTAAACTACTGGAACGCACAAGCCGTTCGGTCGAGCTAACACCGGCTGGCGAGCAGTATTACCCACCAGTACGCGAACACATTCAGGGAATCATCAAAGCCACTCGGCGCATCCAGACACCTGAGGAACCGGACGTGTTGCTTGTCCAGTCCTACGCAAGTTTCAATACAATGTGGTTACAGCCCAGATTGGCTGAATTTCTTCAGGATAATCCAGACACACGCGTGCGCATAGTCTCTACCTTTGAAGACGGTGATTATGACATGCACCGGTTCGATGTGGGCGTGTTCAATGCACCACCATTTGACAAACGGTTTGACTATAGCCCGTTGTTCGAAACCGATATCTACCCAGTATGTGCTCCGGAGGCCTTGAAAACCGCAAGCGGTGGAATGCCGCTGGAAGAGCTAAAAAATTACCTGTTGCTGAGTGTCCCAAACACATGGAATGAGCCGGATGACTGGGACTGCTGGTTGGATGCGGCGGGCTTAGATCGCGAAACGATGAAATTTGGCTCTGTTTTCGACAATTACCCGCTTGTCCGCGAAGCCGTTTTGAACAACAACGGAATGAGCATCTCAAGGGCACCGTTTTGCACGCGTGATCTTGAAAGGGGGCGCTTGGTCAGACCGTTCGACATTTCGGTGCCAGAGCCAGGCCGCTGGTATCTGGCGACGCAAAAAGAGCGTGCACCCAACCCCAAGCTCGATACATTTATCGACTGGCTGTTCGAACAGATCGAGGCCGACCCAGCCATGCGGTTCTTCCGGGCCTGATCTGTTGAATTACAGCTCTGCCGTCAGCGCGCGTCAGGACTGACGCGCACCTGCTTCGGAGGCAACACGAGGGACGAGAGCGCGAACCAGTTCGGTCATGTCCAGTGTGCCGACCGTCTGCTCCCCATCCTTGACAACATAGGCGTGTGACGTATCCCCGCCGGACCGCGCGATCATGCTTTCGAGCGTGTCGTTCACGTCCACTTCGCCATGGGCATCCGCGGGCACTTTGTCATCCCCAAGTGGGGTCATAACCGAGCGCACCCGCAGAACCCGTGCGCGGTTGATGTCGCTCACGAAGTCTTCGATGTAGGGATCGTTAGGGTTCAACAGAATATGCTGCGGCTCGCCCTGTTGTACAACAAAACCATCCTTCAAGATCACAAGGTGATCGGCCAGCTTCAGCGCCTCATCAAGGTCATGCGTGATGAAGATGATGGTCTTGTGCAGCTCTTTTTGCAGCTCGAGCAGCAGGTCCTGCATGTCGGTCCGGATCAGCGGGTCAAGTGCCGAGAAAGCCTCGTCCATCAGCATGATCGGTGTGTTTGCACTCAGTGCCCGAGCAATGCCCACACGCTGTTGCATCCCACCAGACAGCTGCGCCGGATAATGGTTCTCGAACCCGCTCAGACCGACGCGATCCAGCCATTTCGCGGCTTCGCGGTCGCAGGTGGCCTCGTCTTCGCCACGCACCGACAAGGGCATGCCTGCATTCTTCAGCACGGTCTTGTGCGGCAATAACGCGAACTTCTGGAACACCATCGACATCTTTTCCTGTCGAGCATGGCGCAACCCGTCCTCGGACAGTTGCATCACGTCCTCACCCTGCACGATGATCTCGCCCGCAGTGGGTTCGATCAACCGGTTCAGGTGGCGGATCAGAGTAGATTTCCCAGAGCCGGACAGGCCCATGACCACTGTGATTTCCCCCGCCTGCATATCGACGTTGATATTGTTGAGCCCCAACACGTGCCCGTGCTGCGCCAGCAATTCTTCCTTACCCATGCCTCCTTTGACATGCTGCAACACGTCCTTGTCGCGGGCGCCAAATATTTTATAGAGCCCGGACAGGCGGACCATTGGTTGTGTCATTGAACCGGCTCCTTAATGTTTGACTTGGGTCTTATCGACCCGTGTGAGAGCTGCCTTGGACACGCGGTCAAGGATCACGGCCAGCAGAACAATGCCGATGCCAGCGACGATGCCCACACCCAGTTCAAGGTTTCGGATACCGCGCAACACGTTCACGCCAAGGCCAGGGGCCGAAACAAGAGAGGCGATCACGACCATGGCAAGGCTCATCATGATGGTCTGGTTGATCCCGGCCATGATGTTCGGCAGCGCCAGCGGCAATTGTACTCGCATCAGTTTCTGGCGGTCATTCATGCCAAAGGCATTGGCCGCTTCGATCACGTCCTGATCTACAAGGCGGATGCCCAGATCGGTCAGGCGGATCACCGGGACGATCGCGTAAAGGATGATCGCGATCCCATAAAGTTTCGATTCCGTGACCGAGAACAAGAAGATTAGAGGGATCAGGTACACGAAGGTCGGCAGGGTCTGCAGCAGGTCGAGTAACGGAACCACGCTTTTTTGCAATCGGTCGGATTTCGACATGGCAATGCCAATGGGCACACCGAACAGCACCGATATCGTCGTACATACAAAGATGATCGACAGAGTCTGCATCGCCACATCGTAGTGGTCTACGACAGCCAGCAGCATAATCGAGACGGCGACAAAGATCGTCACAGGGCGCGAACGCGAGGCGTACCAGGAAATCGCCACCAGAAGCGGGACCATGATGAACCACGGCATCGCTTCAAACAGCCAAAGTGCGCCATCCAACATCCAGCTCAGTGGTTGTGTGATCGGGTCCAGAACAGTTTTCAGGACCGGTTTGGCTGCCAGAAACCCTTCTTCGATCCCGTTGGTTACATCGCGCGACTGCCATATGCGGTTGCAGCTTTCATGCAGATTATCAAACGAGGGAATTGGCATGAGCGGTCCAGAGGCCTCTTCTCCTCCTGCTTGCGCCGCAAGGTCCGCCAGCGAAAGAGGCGCTTTATCGTCTGACGTGCCACACCATTCGCTCAAACCCAATGCGCTGAATAACTTGTCATAGAAGGCCATTTATCCCACTTTCCGATCTACTTCAGTGCGTTAGGGGCATCGCTGAGGATGCCCCTGTCCGTGCAGTTTACTGCAGCAATGCGGAAAGTTTGTCGCGCGCAGCATCGTTAAGCCACGCCCCCCAGACATCCTTGTAGGTCGTCAGAAAGTGCACAGCACCTTCATCGTAGGAGGCATTGTTGTCCTCGACCCATGCCAGCGTTTCGCCCATCTGTGCGTTGGTGAAGGACAGATTTGTCATCAGGTCAGACACTGCTGCGTTTTCGGCCATGAATTCTTTCGACAGAACTGTAACGACTTCACTGCGGGGGAAGGCGCTCATTTCTGGCGTCGCGCATTCCGCTGTGATGTTGCAGGCGTGCTTTTCAGGGTCATGGGGGCCCATATCGACCAGGGTCATCGGGTATTTGCCCAGTACCGATGTCGGTGCCCAATAAAAGCCGAACCACGGCTCTTTGTTTTCGTAGGCGGCAGCGATCGAAGCCGCAAGGGTTTCGCCTGATCCATGCACGAAGTTTTCAATGCCTGCATCAATCAGCCCGCCTGCCTTCATCAGGTTGGTGCTGACATTCAGACAGGTCCATCCCTCGGGGCAATTGTGAAAGCGATTTCCGACGAGTTCGGGGTTGGCTGCGATGCCTTCAATTGTTGCCAGTTCCGGATGCTCCTCCACAAGGTAGTTCGGAACAAAGAACCCTTCGACACCGCCATCTGACAGAACTTCGGTCACAGGAATGATTGCACCTGAGTCAACCAGCCCTTGGTAAGCCGGCGCGCCGTTTGTCCAGATTTCAGTCAGAATATCGGGCTCTCCTGTCTCGGAAACGGATGCCAGCGCAGGGTTGCTCGAGAGCGGAACCGTGGTCACTTCGCAACCATAGCCTTGCTCCATCAGAAACTTCGAGACCGCGGTCACAATTTGCGCTGACCCCCAATCGGCCTGCATCAGTGATACTTCACCGCATTCGTTTGCCTGGGCCGCCGAAGCGGTGATTGCCGCAGCAAATACACACCCGAGACCCGCTGATATCTTGAACATTTCTTTCCTCCTTGTCATCGGCGAAACAGGGGCAGAGAAACGATCCAAGCCAAAATTCGCCTTGTTTGTAGCGAAGAGTTGTACCGACAGGTCTATGAGCAAAGAACTGAAAAGAATTTTGAATCATGTACAGTTGTTTACAGGTGGAGAGATGAAGCCAGGCTCGAATTTAGCGACCTTCGTTCCAACGAAAGCTTCTTAGATGTAAATCCATAGGTGGCTTATGCGTGTGTATAATTGCCTCTTCTCAAGAGTCGGCAGGAGGAGTGATCAAACCCGGGGACGTCCGTTCTGTGCTCATCACGCCCATTCGAACCAGCTGCAGCATCGGTAGATTCGGCTCAGAGCAGACGTTAGCTGCAAGCTGTTCGAAAGTCGGCATTGGGCCGATTGTGTTCTCTAATCTATCAATATTCTTTCTCACTGTGTGGGCGGTTTTACGTCTGAGGTTGCCTTGGTTCTCTTCGAGCTCACTGGCTCATGATGGGGTTGGCTGGGTGTGGATCGGCAAGGTTGAAACCGCGATCAGATTGATAGTCTGCTCTGTCGCTACAAAATCGGCGCCGTGTTCCACGCCCTCCCTCGGGCGTCTTCCGATGTGGGAACTGTGATGTAGGAATCCTCGTTGTTGTCGTTCTAGTAATTCTTACGCGATCTGGAAGTCAGCTGGTGGCGACTTGTCCCAAACCTCTCATCAATCATCGACGCCTCGCCGGTTGCGTGACCAGTCACGTGACTTGAGTTCCAGGAGGAAGGTCCTCATTTGTGGCCACATACTGGTCGACATTGTAGTTGGCACGATTGTGCTCTGGGCGACAAAACAAACGCGGCCGCGTTTTGTCTGCGTGAACAGGTCTGGGTGAGCGGCCATGTTTGTACGCTTTGCACTTTTCAAATCCAATGTTCCTAATTGCTTCGCTGAGTCTATTCTGTGAAATTTTTCGGTAGCCCTGTCGCTCTAACAACTCCTTGGCCTTAGCACTATTTAACCAACCACCCCTGAAGCCCGAAAACTCCTGGTCAATCGCTTCCAAGAGTTCTTGTTCCCAAGGTCCAAAAGAAGAGTGTATCGCTTCATGTGTTGTCGTCGTATTCGGAGCTCGCGTACAGTCACCCAGAGGATTGAAACGTTCGTCAAGCGGCATCTGGTGCAGATACGTCGCCACAATCGCAAACCCACCATCGCGGGCCCAATCCCAGAGGTCTGCAAAAAACCGACCGTCCATACCATCCCGGAAAAGATCAGTTGCATTTTGTTGTGCGGTAAAGAAAATCGCATATCGGCGGTCATCCTTGGTCTTAATCACAGCGTCCTTGTGGTTGGTGCAGAATATCCAATTGGTCAGGTTGTCACCCATACGTTTGTCCGTGCGCATTCCGCGGATTTCCACACGGTCATTGGTGATGTATTTCTTGAGGCGATCCAGTTGTTCCCGGTGCCCGGACATTTGAATTTCCTCAACACCAATCAGCAGGTTTCCCTCAAGGTACGTGTTGTACTTTTCGTTCATGTCTTCCGGATTAGGGAAGTGCGACATGTGTGATCCAACAGCATACGCCATGCACCGCAAGAGGAATGTCTTACCATTACCTTCTGCACCCTGTAGCACGAGCGCCCACTGAAACTTCTGACCGGGGTTTTGAACCATTGCGGCACACCATGTCAAAAAGATTGATCGGTCTGTTGGATCCGGCAGCATTTTCTCAACCAAAGTCAGGAACGGTGTGACATCGCCTTCGGTCGGTTCCCACTCGGGCGCGCGGAACGTGTTTACTGCATCGTCACGTATCTCACCAAAGGGTCGATCTGGTGTGAAACATTTGTATTTCGCCATTGGGAACCTCTTGCACCTGTTCTGGGTAAACGCTTCCCAAGCGTCTTTGGTTGGCCGGGCACCATCGGCTTGCATCTGAAACTCGTGGCCACCGTATTCGACTTTGAATTTATCAGGCGGTAAGAGCGAACCGTCCGGTGTCATAATCTTGTGATCCTCTCTGACGTACACACACCCTTCGAAGTGCTGATCCTGATCGTAAATCGTCAGATACCCGCCCGAACCAGCATCGAGAACCTCACCGTCAATCGTCGCACCCGGTACGACGCCGGGTGGTGTCACAGGCGCGGCACCCGGTGGTACGGCGAGCGGTGGCTTACTGTAAACCGCATCACCGACACTCGCCGCACCCGTCACACTCGCCGCACGATAGTCAGCACGGTTCAGTTTCTTCTGATCTGGACGCGTTGTGGCGAGTGGTGATTGTAGCCACAAGCGTTCCATGCGTGCTCGATCCTTGCCTGTCCAGAATGCGAGGTGTGTCAGCAATGCTGAATCTGCACCGGATCGATCAAACGCGTCGTCACCCTCGGTCGGAAAAACCGTGCAAGTGCATCTGCGTTGGCGTTCCATAGGTCTTTGAACCGAGCCTTGTTGCCGAACGCGACCGCTGCTGACCCTTTGGCGTCCATCGCCATGCGCAACAGTGTCTCATCGTCTGACGGTCCAGTATATTCCGGCACAGGTCCTTCCTCGGGCAATGTGGACGTCTCTGGGCGAGGTGTTAAGTTGGCCCTCAACTGTGCGGACCAATCTATACCAATTTCACCCTGCATCTGCGATCCGAGCGCAACGTATCGTTTGCCTTGATAGAACTCGATGCCGTTCTTACGATTGTAATAGTGCTCGCTTAGACCCGCCTCGCAGCATCCCCAAAAGTGATATCCTGTGCCGGATCGTGAGATTTCCACAGCGGCACCGGGCAAAATACCCGACCATTTCTTTGCGAGTTCGTTTGGTGTGCCCGTGATCGGATCACGGCAACCATCGATGTCGACGATAAAATATGGATCGTTTTCGGTGATGACAAAACCAACCCCGAATCCTGTGGTCGCAGCAATTGCGTCCGCTTCCTTGTGTGTCATCCATGCGCTCGGTTGATGCGGGTCAACCAGCTTACCTGACGCATCACACGGTTCTTTGTTCTGGTTGTGCAGCACGTACTGCGCTTGTGTCGGATAGGTCATTGTACGTTACGCAAGGTGTCGATGTGCTCCTGCAGCACAATTTCGATCTCGTCCCGAACCCAACGGGTCGAACCACCTATTTTCAGGGGCTTCGGGATCACACCATTGCTGGCATAATCCCACACTGTGGAAACCGCGATACTCAACATTGCGGCGACTTCACGGTCTTTCATTAGTTCAAGTGGCATGAGAGATTCCTTCTTCGATCCGGTCTTTATAAAACCGATACTGACGGAATCCTTTTGCGAGCGCTAAGACACTACTTTTCAGCTTTTTTTAGAGCGTGGTGGATGACTTTTCGGTCTTCCACGGAAGTACCATGCCTAGGGAAAAAGAATCTTTGAAAAAAGAGCTCTTGCTCTGTTGGCTCAGAGTTTTCATCCCAACGATTTGACTTATCAACCTCCAAACCATTTCGATTAAGAACGGCAAGAACCTTTCTGATGTATGCGAAAGTTGGTTCCTCTCCTCTTACAGTAAGTTCACCCGGCTGCTCAGCATTAATCAACTTGCGTTCTTTTCGAATGAGGTCTTGAAAGTCCTTCAATGTGGGAATGTTTTGCAAAACCATCTGGCGAATTACGTCGGGATCACTTGGTTCATCCCCTTGCTTTTCGGCCGAAATTTCACGTTTCACCTTTCGTTCCATCTCATGGAGCGAAACTCCCTGCCTATCGTTTTGGGCCGCGTGAAAGTTAGATATTACCTGTGCGATTTCTGCCTTGTCTTCCGGGGTGGCGATTAAACCTAGCCGCGCCCACCAGTTCTCCTTATCTAAGATCACAGCGTGGTTCTCCAAGAAACAAGCTGTGCCGGTATACGGGAAAATTCTAGGCGTTGGTCCCTTGTGTGCCACGTCAGGCACCTCCCGTCACATGGTCTGCCCAACTCTGCATCAAGTCTCGACGCTGATCGAGGTAGTCGGTCCTGCGATAAGCTTGTTCAACTTTGCCGCCAACGGAATGGGCTAAGGCAATTTCAGCGACCTCACGTGGTGTGTCGGTCGCTTCGGCACACCAAGTGCGGAAACTTGAGCGAAACCCATGTGGGCGTTCCTCCATCTCCCGGCGCTTCATGATGCTGGACATGGCTGCGTCTGAGATCACCGAACGCCGGTTCCAGAAGAAGAAGCCGTTACGTTGCCATGTTCCCGCAGCGTCCAACAACTCCAGGGCCTGACAGGGCAGGGGAATCCGGTGTTCCTTACCTGCTTTCATCCGATCTGCCGGTATGACCCAGACGTCATCCTGTATTTCACTCTCGTGGCAGAACCGTATCTCGCTTGTTCTGGCGGCCGTCAGGATCAGAAGACGCAAGGCAAGGTTGCCAACGGAGGGTTCCGACAGGGAGGTGTAGAAAGTCGGTACGTTTCTCCAGTGTACGGCAGGGATGTTTCGCGTGACATGCCTTTGCCTGCCCAAGAGCGCCTTGGCTTTCTCTACGGCTTGGATATCCACATCTAATCCCATCGCGGCCGCATAGCGTATCACGATGTCTAGGCGGTTCATGGCCTTGCGAGCCGTGTGAACCTTGTCGTGCCAGATCGGGATAAGTGTATTCCTGATATCCTGTTGGTCGATCATCTCGATCGGAACCCGGCCAAGCTTGGGTAGCACATGCATGTTCAGTGGCGATAACCAGCGCCCGGCTTTGCCATCGCCCTTTAAATCTGCCTTCCTTGCACGGAACGCCTGATCAGTGATGCTTGCCAGAGTGTGGTCTTCGCGCTCAGCTTCCCGGCGAATGCGGGCGCGTTCCTTGATGGGGTCTTTATTGGCGCGGACAACAGATCGCCAGCGATCTGCTTCTTCTCGTGCTTCTGCAAGGCTGACATCCTGCAACCCACCGAGACCCATTTCGCGGCGACGCCCATGTACAGTGATCCTAAGAAACCACTGCCCACCACCATCGGGTCTTTTCTGCAGCCAGAGTCCACCTCCGTCATTGTATTTGCCCGACTCAAGATGCCGGATCTGCAACGCTGTAAGTTTGTTTCTGGCTCTCATTATACCCACCTGATTATCCACCTTTAGAAGGTAGGTTGCATCGGTCTGGAAGGGAAGGCATAGGAACGATTATTCTTTTAACTATATAACCTTAATATAAACTTCATAGGACATCAGACTGTATCATATTGGAACACCGTGCTGTCTGACAGCACCCGAAAGAGGTATCGACGTGAGCCACGAAACCATCCGTTTCTGATGGAACAGTTTTGGCCCACTGTTCGCGACCGAAATTTACAGAAAACGGGCCAGTCGAATGCGATGTTACTCGAACTGGCAATGACACCTGGATGAAGTTTTTGAAAAATCTATGGTGTCCAGCATTACCTTTGGCGTGCGGTCGGTCACGAAGGCGAGGTGCTGGAAGGCTACGCCAAAAGACGTCGTAATCGCACCGCTGCCCTAAAATTCTTGAGAAAAGGTAATGAAACAGTATCGGCGACCGGAAACCATCGTGACCGACAAGCTACGATCTTATAGGGCCGCGATGAAGGTCGTTGGCAACACCTGCTAACAGGAAGCTAGGCGTTGGGAAAACAATCGCGCTGAAAACTCACACTTCCATTTTCGACGGCGAGAGAGGGCATGCAGCGCTTCCGTAAGAGGCGAAGTTTGCAGAAATTTGTTTCCGTTCATGCTTCTGGTTTCAACCCCTTCAATCAGGAACGCAGCCTTTCGAAAAGATGCTATTTCAAACTGAATCGCACCGCCGCTCTTGTCGAATGGTGCGGTCTCTGCACGGCATAAACGACAGCTCTACTGGCCTAGTGGAGACGAGTTCAAATTAGTCTGAAGTCACCGCTACAATTTTCGAGCGAATTTCGGGCTGGTTTCAACTGCTGCTGTTTTGCGAAAGCTGACCAAATATCGAGTTTTACCCAATCCGCAATTGGATTGGAATGAGAGAGGCAGCCTCACAGGTTTAATCTGACAATGCCTCTTCACTTACTTTTTTCTGGGCTGCTTTCATCATGCCTTTGTGGCGAGCTGTACAACTGTCACATGTTTCGTCCTCCACCTGTTGGAGCGCAAGCGGTGCGTCGTCCTTAGCGAGAAAACGAAATCCCATCACCACGACAATCGTACAAACACCTGCGATGGCGAGATATCGACCCAAAGGAGTCATGAGATTCTGCCAAGATACGTGAGCATGGGCTTCTCGCTGGCCGGCAACCCGGCATTTTCGCGGTTGAGAAACGCGATGGCGGCCACCTCATGTTCTGTCAGAAGTTTGAGGCGCGGCAGATCTTCAGGCGGGGCCATCTGTTCTAACGCGAGAAAATCATCGACATAGCCGGGAAAGCTTCGGGTCATTTCGGCAATCTGATCGGCCCAGCTGGCCGAAGCCCTAGCGGCTTCGTCCCTCCCAGATTTCAAAAGGTCTTTATGGTCGCGCGGGGAGAGGCCGTATTTTTCGATCAACGGGCGCACGGATTGGGCCGCAAAGGCCTCAACTTCGGCAATGACGGTCATCTTGCGCCGGTTCTCAGGATCTTTCAGACGCTCGGCAATGGCGTGGAAATAGGCCTCGCCTTCGACTTCTTCCTCGTAGTATTTACACAGCGTTTCCAGATACCTGGTGGATGGTTTCTTCACCTTTGGAGCGTCTGATGTTTCGCCAACATCCACCCTATCGTGGCGCATTTGGTCGACGTCATAAGGTGCGCCCAGCTCTCGCGCATAGCGGTGCCCGGCATAGGTTGCCGCCGCCACAACCGCAGGGGCGTCACAATCGCCGATCTTGCCTAGGCTAAAGGGCAGCGCGTCAATGTTGCCATCAACGCTGGCCAATAGATCCTGGTAAAGCGCATCATTGGGTGTGCGTTGCGTGACCATCACCAGTGAGGCGGCTCTGATTTTTTTGCTGTTGCCACTGTATTCGCAGACCAGCGTGGCGGTGGCGCCGTCGTAGCTGTCCAACCCATGGCTCAGTTCAATGCCGACACCCAGCTTCATCAGGCTCGTATGAATGCGCCAACGTTCCGAGGTCTGCTCGGTCCAGGCAGACACCTTGTCTGCGGGAGTTGCGATGATGACGTCGAGCCCGGCCTTGGTCAGTGTCTCGGCAATCACGCCGCCCATGTAGTAGCTGTCTTCGTCATAAATCAGAACCGGACCTTTGGTTGGCAGGGTGCCATCCATAATATCGTCGGGCGTAAAGATATTGATGTCGCTGCCTTCGGGCGCAACCGAGCGATAGGTCGTCCAGTCAAACCGGGTCTTGTTCCACTTGGCGCCAGTGGCGACGACAACGTGATCCGCTTCGACCGCCATGACGTCTTCGACACCTAGGGGGCTTTCCAAGAACACATCGACGTTGGCCATTTCAGCCATGTCTTGCTGTCGGTAGTTCCGGACACGCGCGTATTCGCTCATGCCGATAAGGGCAGATTCGCGTGTCACGCGCCCACCCAATTCGCGCCCAGCTTCGGCTAACATCACCTCATATCCGCGATGGCCAAGGGCGCGTGCTGCCTCGAGACCAGCGGGTCCCGAGCCTACGATCAGAACCTTTTCATCCGCGTGCTTTGGTTCGATTTTTTCCGGGTGCCAGCCTTTGCGCCACTCTTCTCCCATCGTCGGATTCTGCGTGCAGCGAATGGGCGCCGCGAGGCTGTCGCCCGCATAGCACATGTTGCAGCCGATGCATTCGCGGATCGAATCCACCTGACCGTTCTTAATCTTGTTGGGCAGGAACGGGTCGGCAATCGACGGGCGTGCTGCGCCGATAAAGTCGGTGACGCCGCGTTTGATTTGGCTGGCCATCGTGTCAGGTGAGGTAAAGCGCCCAACAGTGACAACTGGTTTGTCCGTGACGGATTTCACCCAGTCCATATAGGGTTCCAAAGGCGCCTCTTTGACATAGCGCGATACTCCCATCTCTAGCGAGTAATCGGCAATGTTGATGTCCCAGAGGTCCGGCGTGTTTGCCAGCATCTCGAACATTTCGCGGCGATCGCCAAAGATTGGCGTGCCATCTTTGCCAATTTCCTCGTCGGCCGAAAACCGCACAGCCACGGCACAGCGATCCCCAACAGCTTCCTTGGTGTCTTCGATCAACTCGCGCACAAAGCGCACTCGGTTTTCCAGAGATCCGCCATATTCATCGCCGCGTGTGTTCAGGGTCGGACTGAGGAAATTCGAAATCATGTAACCGTGGGTGGCATAGACATAGACGACATCAAACTCGGCCTCTTTGGCGCGAAGTGCCGCCTTGCGATGCCAGTCACGGAACATGCGGATATCGGTTTTGTCCATGGCACGCGTTTGAAAGGGGTGGCCGGCAGAGTTGGGATAGCTGCCCAGATCAATCCCCACTTCTCGCGTCGTGAGATTGGCGGTGCGAATACCGCCATACCATAGCTCGGCCCCGGCAAGGCTTCCGTGCGCGTGGACCTTGTCTGTCATAAGCCTGTGCGCGCGAATATCGCTGTCGTTCCAAAGTGATGCGCAAGGATTTGGCGTGTCGTCAGAACTGGGATGGATTGAGCAGTATTCGGTATTGACCACCCCCCAGCCCCCTTCGGCTTTGACCCCACGCATATGGGCCAGAGTGCGGGGGCGCTGCCAGCCCATTCCGGTGCAGTGCGGCACCTGATAAAAGCGGTTCGGAGTGATCACGGGGCCGATTTTCATCGGTTGGAACAAGATGTCATAGCGGGGGTCGCGCGTCATGGCACTCTCCGGTTCATGAGATTAGTCAGTGGCGAGGGCAGGGAGTTCACGGCGAAAGGGGACGCCTTCGATTTTCGGTTCGTTCAACTCGCGCGCATATCGGTGGCCGCTGTAGATGGCAGCGGCAATGGTGCTGGGTGCGAGGCAGTCGCCAATGCGGGTCAGGGATTTGCATGCCTTGTCCGCACCGGCTGCCAACAGATCGTTGTACAGCGTTTCGCGGGGTTTTCGCATGGTCGCCATCACGACCGAAGTCGCCGGCAGGGTGGTCTCGCGCCCCGTGTACATGCAGCTCAGCGTGACCTGTTCCAAACCGATATGGGCGAGGTTCTGCAAGGGAACGATCGTCACACCCAGATCGATCAGGCGGGCCTGAATGCGACCTTGTTCCATGGTGTTGTGGGTCCAATTCGACACGTCTGGTGCAGGTGTGACATAGGTCACCTCTACCCCGGCAAGGCGCAGTTTTTCAGCCATGAGGCCGCCGATATAGTAGTGGTCGTCGTCGAACACCACGACTGGCCCCTGCGGCAGAGCACCGGCTGAAATCTCATCTGGCGTGAGCACGCTGGCCCCTTCGTCGCGGGCAATGGCCGTGTGGTTGTGCCGCCCGATCCCCGAAGAGCACCAGTCTGATCCCGTGGCCAGAACCACGTGATCGGCTTCGAACTCCATCACCTGCTCGGCTGTCAGATCGCTTTCGCAATAGACGTTCACATTGACCATTTGGCTGATCTGATATTGGCGGTAATCAGTGACACGCCCCCATTCATTCAATCCCGGCAGTTTGCTTTCGACGTTGACCCGGCCGCCTGTATCGCTTTGGGCTTCGGCCAGTGTCACCTCGTAACCGCGTGCGCCCAGGGCGCGGGCGGCTTCCAGACCGGACGGGCCACCACCGACAATCAGCACGGTTTCGTCGCTGGTCTTGGCTTTGATTTGTTCAGGATGCCAACCCTTGCGCCACTCTTCTCCCATGGTTGGGTTCTGGGTGCAGCGCAGCGGCACGGCGCGGAAATCACCGGTGACACACATGTTGCAGCCAATGCATTCGCGGATGTCCTCAATCCTGCCTTCTTTGACCTTCTTGGGCAGGAACGGATCAGCAATCGAAGGCCTTGCGGCACCGATCAAGTCTATGTGCCCGCCTTTGATCAGCGACACCATTGCATCTGGCGAGGTGTAGCGCCCCACGCCAACCACGGGCTTGTTCGTGACCTTTTTCACAAAAGATAGATGGCTGTCCTGATGGCCCTGTTTTTCAAATCGCGAGGTTGATGAATCAAACGGCCAGTCGCCAACTTGCACGTCCCAAAGGTCCGGGATATCCGCCAGCATACGCACAACATCATGGTTTTCACTGTCGCATTGGTCCCCGTTCGGGCCTGGCACCAGCGTCAGGCCAAAGCGGATGGCGATGGCGCAGCGGTCTCCCACGGCGTCTTTGATGTCTGTCAGGGATTCCCGCAACAGCCGCACGCGGTTTTCCAGAGGCCCGCCGTATTCGTCCGAGCGGTCATTGCGCCCCTTTGAAAGGAAATGCGCAAAGGTCGTCATGTCATGGCCACAGTAGAGATAGACAATGTCAAATCCGGCCCGTTTGCAACGCAGGGCCGCATCTACATGCATCTTGCGGAAATCACGGATGTCGGATTTGTCCATGGCGCGCACATTGACCGGGTCCAACAGATCCGTTGGCCGTGCAGAGGGCCCCATGGGTATCTCGCGGCTGTACATGTTGCTCGCGCCGCCGCCGAGATGCGCCAGCTCTGCCCCGGCCAAAGCCCCGTGCGAATGTACGCCATCGACCATCTTGGCGAGGATCGGGATGTCGGCGTCATCCCACAGGCGGGCTTCGGGGATCGGGCTGAGTTCCGAATTGTGCGAGATTTCCATCTCTTCGGTGTTCACGACACCCCAGCCGCCCTCGGCCTTGATCCGGCGCATTTCGGCCATTGAGGACGGATAGCGATAGCCCATCCCGTTACAGTGGGGGACCTGAAAAAAGCGGTTCTTTGCAGTGACTGGGCCGATTTCCACGGGTTCAAACAGCACATCATAACGAGGGTCGCGGGGCATTGTGGTCTTTCTTTTTGGATTAGGCAGGTCTGCTGAAATGGTCGGGAAAGACCTGCGCCAGATAGACCTGGATTCGTTTCATTGCGTCAAAGCGGGTGAATTCGCCGGGATACATCAGGATATTGAGCCAGAACCCGTCATAGAGCCCTTCCAGCGAATAGGTGACGTCGTCGGCGTCAACAGTGACATAGCCGCCTTCTGCGATGATCTGTTTGCACAGCCTCGTCGACAATTCGCGGCGTTCGGCGTCGATCTCGTTGACCAGCAGGCGGTAAGAGGCCCGCGCGCTGGCCTCTCCGAAAAAGCCATACCAAACGGCGATCTTTTTGCGGCTGCAGATCTTTGGGTGAAAATGCGCAGCTACAATGGCCATCAACTTGGCCTCTGGGGCAAGCTTGGCCTGTTCGTAACTCTTCTTCCACTGTTCGTGATGCTCTTCAGCGAGAAACCTGAGGGTTTCCTGAAACAAGATTTCCTTGGACTTAAAGTGGAAATTTGCCAACCCCGTGGACAGACCTGCGATCTTGGTGATCGTGGTCATGGTCGTGCCGGATATCCCATACTTGCGAATGCTGGCGATCGTCGCATCGATCAGCTGTTTGCGCCGCTCCTCTTTCGAGGCGGTGCGGGGTGCTTTTGCACGGGCATTTGCCGTATGGGTCTTGGCCGTTGTCATAGATTCACGAAGCTCCCTGATATCGAACTCTTTTCCCGCGGTTTCAGGCGTCATTCAACAGGACGAGTGCATCATCGTCCCAAGTCAGCCAAACCGAGTGCGCGTTCTGATCTGAGGAGATGACACGCTTTTGGTTCTGAGCCGAAACGGCAACCGGCGTGTCTTGTCCGTCAACGCGTACGTAGTAGTGGCTGCGCTCGCCGAGATAGGCGGCATTCTCTAGCGTGCCTTCGACACAGGCGCCGGTGGTGGGTTTGGTGTCTGATATCTTCAGCTTTTCGGGTCGAATAGCGAGTTCAAAGCGATCGCCCTTGGTGGTGGTGCGCTGGCCTTTGGTGGTGCTCACTTTGCCCAAGCCCTTGGCATCAAGAACCAGAGTGTCGCCTTCAACCCGATCCACCATTGCTTCAAAAAAGTTCATGGTCCCGATAAAGGCCGCGACCTCGCGGTTTTGCGGCATTTCATACAAGCCAGTAGGTGTGTCTGTCTGAAGAACGGTGCCCCCCGACATTACGGCGATACGGTCCGACAGGGTCAGCGCCTCTTCCTGATCGTGGGTCACGAACACAAACGTAATTCCGACGGTGCGTTGCAATGCGCGCAGTTCCAGCTGCATTTGTTCGCGTAGCTGTTTATCCAGCGCCCCAAGTGGCTCATCCAGCAACAGCACTTTGGGTTTTAGGATCAATGCGCGCGCCAGGGCAATGCGCTGGCGTTGACCACCAGACAGCTCATGTGCCTTACGGTCGCCGTACTCGGGCAGTTTGATCAGGTCGAGCATTTCGTCGACCATCTCATACTTCTTCATCTTGGAAAGGCGCTGTTTGCGCAGGCCATAAGCAATGTTGTCGCGCACGTTCAGATGCGGAAAGATGGCATAGCTTTGGAACACCATATTCACCGGGCGATAGTGTGGCGGCACCTCGGACATGGGTTGACCGTCGATGTAAATCTCGCCGTTGGTCGGTGTCTCAAACCCAGCCAACATGCGCAAAAGCGTGGTTTTCCCACAGCCGGACGAACCCAGAAGCGAAAAGAATTCACCGTGCCCAATGTCCATCGAGATTTTGTCGATGGCCTGAAATTTACCGAAATACTTGTCGACGTTTTGGATTGAGATAAAGGCGTCTTTGTTTGTCATGGTCATTTACCGTAGGCATCGTCGCGATTGATCCACTGGCCGATAAAGACCAACAAGAACGACACGAAGAGGATGATGGAGGAAAGGGCAAGGATCGAAGGAAACTCCTGTGGGAATCGCAGCTGGCCCCAGATGTACATGGGCAGTGTTGGCTCGGTTCCGCTGAGGAAGAACGCCATGATGAATTCGTCAAACGAGATGGTAAAGCTGAGCAACAAGCTGGCCACAACGCCGGGATAGACAACCGGGAAGGTCACCCTCCAGAAAGTCCACCATGCGTTTTCACCCAGATCGGCCGAGGCTTCCTCAATCGAGCGATCAAAGCCCTCAAACCGCGGCAGCAACGTCGCAATTGAAAATGGCAGACAGACAATCATATGCCCAATCGCGACCGTATAAAGCGACAACGGCACACCCATTTGGCTGAGCAGCACCAACAGCGCCACACCAAAAATGATCCCCGGCACGACCAAAGGCAGCATGATAAAACCGATGATCGAAGGTCTGCCCGGCAAGCGATAGTTGGTCAGCGCCTTGGCTGCAAAGATGCCAAGGCCCGTGGAGGCGATGGACACGCAAATGCCGACCTTGATGCTGTTCATCAGCGAGTTCCAGACCTGTGCACGTTCCCACAACTCAAAGTACCACTGGATGGTAAAGCCTTTGAGCGGGAAGCGGACATAGATCGAGTCATTGAAACTGAACAGCGGCAAAAACAGGACCGGCGTGTAGAGCACGATCAAAAAGATGATCGCATAGACCTGAAGGGGGCGGTTCGGTCGTTTGATATAGGATACGTCGTTTCTCACGATATGCGCTCCCTTGCGAGTTTAGTCAAAAACAGGAAGACCAATCCGATTGAGGCGATAAACAGCATCAGGATGATCGACAGGCTGGCACCCATCGGCCAGTTGTTGACCGCACCGAACTGAAGTTGAATCAGGTTCCCAATCATCATGCCGTCGGGGCCACCCAACAAGGCGGGAGTGATATAGTCGCCAGTGGTTGGGATGAAGATCAGGAAACTGGCCGAGATGATGCCCGGCATCGAAAGCGGCAATGTGATACGGATAAAGCGCCAGATAGGTCCGTCACCAAGGTCGGTGGCGGCCTCGAGCAGCGACTTGTCTATTTTTTCAAGCGAGACATACATCGGTAGGATGGCAAAAGCCGCCCACGCGTGTGTCAGCGTCACGATCACAGCCGTTGGGCTGTAGAGCAGGAATTCAAGTGGCGCGTCGATCACGCCCATGCCCATCAAAAAGGAATTGATAACGCCTTCGTAGCCCAAAACCACTTTCCACGCGAATACACGCAGCAGGTAACTGGTCCAGAACGGCAGGGTCATCAGCACAATCCACATCATTTTGTTTTTGTGGACATGAAATGCGACATAATACGCCATCGGGTAGGCCAGCAAGACGGTGCTGATCGTAGCCCAGGCAGAAACGTACAAAGACCGTTTCATCAATGCCATATAGATTGGCTGGTCAAAGGCTTTGACATAGTTTGCGGTGGTAAACGTCGTGTCAAACCCGAACCCCTGACGGGTCCAAAAGCTCATCACAAGCAAAATGCAAACCGGGACTACAATCCCAAGTGTCATCAAAAGCAATGTTGGAGACAAAAGCCCGTAGCCACGCGAAAGCGGTGACTTGTAAAAATACCGGGATAAGTGGCTGGCCCCTTTCGAGGGCGTGCCGGTCTCCGAAAGCGTTGAAGTATCTGTCATTGAGACAAGCTTTCCAGTGATCGCACCCGTGCCGCTACGACTATTGCGGTTTGGTCGACATTGTTCAGACAAGATTACCCCGCCGACCTAAAAGGCCGACGGAGAGGGAGATAACCTTTAGAAACCAGCTTTGATTTGTTCAAAGGTTTCGTTCATGCGTGTTTCCCAATCCTGCGTCTGCGGGATCTGGAAATGGCCAGCTTCAAGAATTTCAATCGGATTCTTGCTCAGACCCAGACCTTCGAGGGTCGCAGCATCAAAGGCGTCGAATGCTTTCTTGTTCGAGTGACCATAGCCATAATCGTTGATCATGAACTCACCGGTCTTGACGCTCAGAAGCGAGTCGATGATATCATATGCACGATCCAGATTTGGGGCGTCCTTGTGGATCATCATACCACAAACCCAGGTCAGTGCGCCTTCTTTTGGCTTGGCGAACTTCACCGGTACACCTTCAGACTTCAGCACAACAGCCGAGCTGTTCCAGGTCATTGCTGCAACCATTTCGCCTGAGGCCAGAGCCTGTTCCAGGGTTGTGGTGTCATCTGTGTAAGTACGGATCAAAGGACGCTGCTCGCGCATGGCAGCGGCGATCTTTTCAAAGGCGTCTTCAGAGGCAATATCTGTAAGTGGAACGCCTGCTTTAATCGCGCCGCACCACCAGGCATCAGCACCAGATGCGAGGCTGCCAAGACGACCTGAATAGCGCTTGTCCCAAAGCATATCCCAGCTCTCTTCGCCTTCGACCTCAAACAGGTCCGTGCGATATGTCACCGAGGTTTGACCCCAGTCAAACGGAACCATATATGGTTTGCCGTCAACAACATTGCCCTGAACATTGACCAGCTCCGGCATCACATCATCCCAATGAGACAGACGCGATGTATCCACCGGTTGGAACAATCCAGTCGAAATCCAGCGCGGAACACCCGAGTTACAAGGGTGCGCGACATCCACAACATAACCGCCGCGCATTTTGGTCAAACCTTCTTCGGTGCCACCAAAAATTGCAAAATTCGGCAATTCGCCATTTTTTTCTACATATTCACCAAACAGCTCTGGGATATCGTAACCACCCCATGTGAAATACGTGCCCTGCTGACCTGCAGCAGAAGCGCCACGCGGCAACATCGGCGCAGTGGCAACACCGATGCCGGCGGCCATCAACGACTTGGTAAATGCACGGCGGCTCATCTTGCCTTCGCGCATCGATCCTAGCTGATCAAGTACATCCATTCTTCTTAGTCTCCCTATGTTTTGCGCCCGAAAGTGCCCGGGCCTTAATCCCACCTAAACGGTGGAATGCGGTGCGTTTTCTATTGGTTCCTCCCGAAAGAAACGCGCCGAATTTCAACTTACATTAGCCAAAAAGATGACCCACTAATTGAATACTTATTCAATGGATGGGTTGATTTTTGAGTCGAGTCAAGTCAGGTTTTTGGCCAAATCAAGACCAACACTGGGATTCGCGGCGCTCAAATGCCCCGAAAAATGACAAAACGGAGCACTTCATGACTATGGAAAAACGCGTTATTCGACTGGAAAGAAACGGCCCCTCGGCAACAGGCATGCCCGAGATGGAATGCGACCCGGCGGGTTTTCAGTCCCCATTGCCCACACAACATCTGCATGTGTATTACGATGATCCGGAAGCTGGATTTAGTGTTGGCGTCTGGGATACATCGACCATGCAAGAAGCTTTTGGCCCCTACCCCGGTGACGAATTTATCTGGGTGCTGGACGGTGAATTCAAAATGCTGGATGGCAGTGGCGACGCCGTAGTATGCCCGCCCAATTCCTGCGTTAGCTTTCGCAATGCGGCCCCCGTCAGTTGGCTACAAGAGGGCTATCTGAAGAAATTCTACATCACCTATATGGATCCAAAAGCAGAAACGCCCAAAATTGACTCTGCAGATGGTGCGATCCAGGTTCTGGATCCAAATGCCACGCTCGCCGTGATGGACAACACCGATCCTTTTGTCATCGAGGGTGACGCTCCAGTTCAGAAAAACCACACCAACTTTACCAATGACGCTGGCAACTTCTTTACCGGCACGTGGGAAAGCGGGCCGATGGTATCCAAGATGCTGCCCTTCCCGACACATGAGTTCGTGCGCATGCTGACCGGAGAGGTCACGATCACTGAAGGGGACGGCACGGCACAGACATTTATTGGCGGAGACTGCTTCTTTGTGCCCAAAGGCACAGTGTGTAGCTGGGAAATCAAAGACCACGTCAAGAAACACTACGCCATTCTAGACGTCTGACTAAGGGATAGAGAGGTGATGTCAGATTAAAACTGTGTGGCCGCCTCTCCCACCCCAATCCGCTAAAAGATTGGGCAAATCTTCATATTTGATTGGCTTTTGCCAAACATCAGCAATTGAAACCAGCCAGAGATCCGCGCAAAAAGAATAGCAATTGGTCTTAGTCTGACAATGCCGAACCGAGAGTTCTCAACTGCCGTTTCGAAAGCGAGAGCGAGCCATGCACCGCTTTCGTCGTATGTGAAGTTTGCAGAAATTTGTTTTCGTTTATGCCTCTGTTTTCACCCCCTTCAATCAGGAACGCAGCCTTCCGAAAAGATGCCATTTCAAACTGAATCGCACCGCCGCTCTTGCCGAGGGACGTGGTCTTTGTGCGGCATAAAGGACAACTTCACTGGCCTAGAAGAGACTGGTTTGAATTCGTCTGACACTACCTCTGTGCCGTCACCGCGGAATTTCAGAAACCCAGATGCAGACGCGTCCGGGTTATGTTTTCTGAGGAGTCCGCTATTTGGATTACCCTGCCCGTAAACCCAAGATTTCACGCGCCTGTTTGGGCGTGGCTACAGGGCGCTCGTGTTTTTCGCACAATTCGGCAGCCCGCGCGATCAGTGCGGCATTGGACGGCGCAAGCCGGTCGCGATCCAGTCGGATGTTGTCTTCCAGCCCGGCACGGGTATGGCCGCCCGCTGCAATGGCCCATTCGTTGACCACGATCTGATTGGGGCCGATGCCCGCGGCGCACCACTGCGCATCTGGAGCACGCTCACGCATCATCTTGACATAGAAATCGAATACCTCGCGATCGCAGGGCATTGCGTTCTTTACGCCCATTACAAATTGCACATAGAGTTTGCCAAATAATTTGCCGTCTTTGTGCATGCGAATGGCGTGCAGGATATGTGACAAATCAAAGGCTTCGATTTCCGGGGTGATCTCATATTTGACCATTTCTTCGGACAGCCATGACACCAAATCGGGCGCGTTTTCGTATACGCGTGTGGGGAAGTTGTTGGACCCCACGGAAAGCGAGGCCATATCGGGGCGCAGCGGCAGCATGCCACCGCGCGCGGCACCGGCACCTGAGCGGCCACCGGTAGAGAATTGAATGATGACGCCGGGACAATGCTTGCGCAGCTCTTCCCCCAATCGCGCGAATTTTTCCGGGTCAGATGTGGTTGTTCCGTCGTCGTTGCGCACATGAGCGTGGATGATGCTGGCTCCGGCTTCGACTGCAGCCTGACTGCTTTCGACCTGCTCGCTGATGGTAATTGGAACCGCCGAATTGTCAGACTGAGTGGGCACTGAACCGGTGATAGCACAGCACAGAATGCAGGGTTTGCTCATGTCATACCTCGATTTTCATCAGGCGTATTTGGTTCCGCCCATAAGCGTGATGTCAAAATGACAGGTCGCTTGTCCATTCTTTTCGCGGGTTTTGCTCAAAAAGGCACTCATAAATTTTCATTTGACTTATCTGACAAAAATAGTCAGATAATTGATGCAAGTAAAATTCAAGAGAGTTTCAAACATGTTCAGCCAACCCAAAGCCTCTTATCAGGATCCCCATCCCGTGCATGACGCACGCGAATTGACCAATGGCGACATTCAGGCCCGCATTGTGCTGGATGAACAGGTTTACACGCTGCGCATCACCCGTGCGAACAAGCTGATCCTGACCAAATAGATTGCGCTCGGCGGTTTCTAACCGACAATGCGTGCTATGGCTTCGCATGGGCGACGACATGCCGTAAAACCAAGGAGACCTGAGATGTCGAACTTTGGAGAGAACCGGTGATCTTGTCTGCCTTTAAAGCCCCCGGCAAATTCTACCGGGGTAACTTGCACACCCATTCAACCCTGTCGGATGGATGCCTTGATCCCAAGGACATATGCCAGAGATATCGCGATGAAGGGTATGATTTCCTGTGCCTGAGTGATCACTTTGTTGGGCAATATGGGTATCCAATTGCCGATACGACGCCCTACCGCACCGAAGATTTTACCACGATATTGGGAGCCGAACTCCATTCAGGAGCCATGGCAAACGGCGCGCTTTGGCATATTTTGGCGGTGGGGTTGCCAGCTGATTTTGCCCCGCCCAATGCCCCGGGGTTTGAGCCCGTTGAAGGGCAGGAAAGCGGCCCGGACATTGCCCGCCGGGCACGCGCGGCCGGGGCTTTTGTGACCATCGCACATCCTCAGTGGTCCGGATTAACGGTTGAAGATGCGCGCGGTCTGGACGCTGCCCATGCGGTTGAGATTTATAATCACGAATGTGCGCTCAGCAGTGACCGGCCTGATGGGGCGCACATGTTGGAAACTCTTTTGTCCGAAGGACGCAAGCTGACCCTGATTGCGGCGGATGATGCGCATTCCAGATTGCCAGATGAATTTGGGGGGTGGGTCATGGTCAAGGCGACATCCAATGAACCGGGCCCATTGTTAGAGGCGTTGAAGCGGGGCGATTTCTATGCGTCGCAAGGGCCCGAGCTTTTTCATGTCGAGATTGCCGGCGATGAAATTCTGATTACCTGTTCTGAAGTCAGCAATGTGTTTGTTCAGGGATATGGGCCAGCGGTTCGGGCCAAACATGGGGCTAGGCTGACCAATGTGCGCCTGCCTTTGGAGCGTTTCAAAAACTGTCCATGGATTCGCGTGACAGTGATCGACAAAGATGGAAAGCACGCGTGGTCTAACCCGATCTGGCTGTAATTGCGCTCTATGGCATGTCCGTATCAGTTAAGGACAATGTCACGCGATCGCCCGCAAACCAGGATGTGCAAAACTCGGTTGGAGTGCCGTTTGGGTCGACGTTGATACCCAACGTTCGCAAAACCGGATCGCCTTCGCGGATATGCAGATGATGCGCCTGTGTACTTGTCGCGCGCAAGGCTGTGACCCGGGTTGAACTGCGCGTGTAGTCTTTTACACCACAGGCCTGAAGCGCGGCTGTGACCGAGTTGGAATATGCGATGTGTTCTACCATTTCAGGCAACCGGTCGGCGGAAAACACGCTGCGAAACAGCACAATCGGCTGATCATCGGCCAAAGAAAGCCCTTCGAACACATGTACTGGATCGCCTTTTGTAATCCCAAGGGCCTGAGCTTCGTTCTGGTCAGCCTGTCGCGTTTCAACAGACAAGGTTTTCTTTGTGGGCAGGCGACCGGACTGTTCAAGGTTGCTATGGAACCGCACACGTTTGCCAAGCGGGTAATCGGCCGGTGTCTCTGCGACAAAAACTCCCGCACCACGGCGTGAGGTCACCAATCCACTCTCTGCCATATCCTTTAAGGCGGCACGTACGGTGTGTCGGTTGACATCAAACCGCGCCGCCAGTTCCGCCTCGGTGGGCAGTTTGTCCCCGGGCCCATATTGCCCTTCGGTAATGTCCGACGTGAGACTTCGTGCAATGCTTTCCCAAAGGGGCGTTTTTTTGTGAAAGCGATTCATGAGTTGGTGACGCCCGGATCGGAAAAGATGCCTTGATTGTATTGGTTTAGCTCAAGTCCAGCAAGGATTAGCTGCGCGCGCGAATTCCCCAAGAGACGAAGTGTCACTCACCGCTGCTGCGCTAAGCCAAAAGTGGCTGACGAACCCGCGGGAGGCGTGTAGAAGGAGACTTACAAACGATTGCACGCTTCGGGTCAATTTGGCCTAGGCGTTGTTCTGGACGATCTAAGGACGCAATGACACAAGAGACAATCCTCGCGAATGCCATGTTGGTTCTGCCGGATGAAACTGTACGGGGCGCATTGTTGCTCCGGGATGGGAAAATCCAGGCATTAGAGACCGGTACATCCGTGCCCTCAGGTGCTGTGGATTGTCAGGGCGATTACGTCGCACCGGGGCTGGTGGAATTGCATACCGACAATCTGGAACGGCACCTGCATCCGCGACCCAAGGTGAATTGGCCGCATTTGCCTGCGATACTCGCGCATGATCAGGAAATGGCGGGGGCCGGAGTAACCACGGTTTTTGATGCATTGCGGATCGGGTTTTTTCAGTCTGCCGCACGCAATAAACTGCGAAAAGGATATGCGCGCGAGGTGGCAACTGAACTGCGAAACCTCGGTGAGCAGGGCACCTTGAAAATCAGGCATCATGTGCATCTGCGCGCCGAGACCTGCTCGGAAACGCTCATTGATGAACTCGCGGATTTTGGGCCGGAAGATCGCGTTGGCATCATGAGCCTGATGGATCACACGCCCGGTCAACGCCAGTTCGCGGACATGGGCAAATTTGAAACCTACACACGCGGAAAACACGATCTGCCAAGTGATGGGTTTGACGACTATGTGAGGTTTTTGCAGGAATTGCGCAGCCGCTTGGGGCAAACCCATGAAAACGCGGTCGTTGAAGCTGCGGCACGCTGTGGCGCGGTCTTGGCAAGCCATGATGATACGACTGAGCAGCAAGTTGAGACATCGGTGCAATACGGTGCTCGATTGGCTGAATTCCCGACAACCGTTGCGGCCGCGCGTGCAAGTAAGATGCGTGGTATGGCCACTGTTCTGGGAGGGCCGAACCTCGTGCGTGGCGCGTCCCATTCGGGAAATGTGGCGGCCGCGGAATTGGCCGACCTAGGTATTCTGGACATTATTTCATCGGACTATGCCCCGGCCTCTTTGCTGTTGGGTGCAGTGCAACTGGGGCAGCGCTGGGACAATATGGCCAAAGGATTGGCCACCGTTACGTCGACGCCTGCGCAAGCGGTCGGATGGACAGATCGCGGGCGCCTTGGGGTTGGTCTTGCGGCGGATGTGATCCGCTTCAAACTGGTTGGGAATGTCCCGACCCTGCAAGCCGTTTGGTGCAAAGGAGCGCGCGTCGCCTGATGCTTGTCTGGGGCTGGTGTCTGGCGCTCGTTGCCATGCAACATCGCCCCACCCGCCATCCCACGGTGTCAGACCTTAGGCGGTTTCGTTGTTTTCAGTAATCTGCGCGTGCAGCCATTCGCCACGCTGAATTTGTTCGCGCACCACCGCCAGTTTTCCCGTCAGCCGTTCTTTCTTGGCCACTTTCGCGGCTCCATCGATTTCGATCAGCAGTTTGACTTCCTTAGCGCGAAGCTTGGCCAGCACTTTGTCCACATGATCCGGAGTGATCTTGCCCACCTTCTTTTGCGCAAGGCGGTCATAATAGTCGTCGAGTTTGTCGATACTTTTACCAAGTCCCATGTCTCACGCGTCCCTTTGTCGACGATCCATCGCCATTTCATCTGCTTCGTCTTCTTCCAGCGCCAGAATACGCTCGACCTCTTCCAGACCAGTCTTTGTTTCAGCGTGCAGAGTTTTGCAGGCTTCAATCATATCCTTCAGCGCCTCATATCCATACTGCGAATCGTTGAGGATCGAAGTGGCTTCGGCCGCTGTCAGGCTACCATCTCTGATTAACGCTTCTGTGACATGGATCGCATCTTTGTAAGATCGCTTGGCCTGTACCCGTTCTTCGTCGAGCCAAAGGGCACTGCGGCTCTCGGAGTCTTCGTTGCGAATTTTGTCCATCTCAACCAACATACGCGCAATGTCGGCACGGATTGCGTTGTAAAGAACTGTGGTCGTGCCGTGATTGGTTTCGGTGTAGCGGGTGGTATTGCGCCGCAAGTGCTTTACCGCTTTGACGGCCCGCACGATGCGGCCCGCACCGGCGCGCAAATCGTGAATACGGTGCATGATGTCTTCTGGCGTGTCTTTGTCGCCCAACCCCATGCGGGACGCAAACTCCACAATCGCGGCATGCAGAGGTTTGACGCGTTGATCGTAAGCGATGTCAAAGTCCACCGGGAATGCTTTTGTGCTCTCTTCAACCGTGGCGGCAATATCAGAGGTTTGCAAAAGGCGGGGCATATTGAGGTTCAGCCCTTGGGCAATCACCTCTTCGGCGTTGTGCATCAGGTGCCCGAGTTCTTTGCGCAACGCTTCTTCGGCGACTTCGGGGAAGTCATCGGTGGCGTCAGACAGATAAATTGGGGTTGAGATGTCTTTGGCCGGTTCGGGGATACGACGCTTTAGAAATGTGATCAGGCGCCAGAGAAACGGCAACATGAGCGAGACGCCCAGCACGTTAAAAATCGTGTGAAACACCGCCAGTTTCAAAGCGTAGTCATCCGGCGCAATGCCCAGGGCTGTGCCCAGAAAATTCACGATGCTGACCAGTGGCACAATAAAAGCCAGGGCAACAGCCGCAGTGAACACATTAAACACAAGATGGGCCAGCGCCAGCCTGCGCCCCTGGTAATTGGCGCCTATGGCTCCGAGGATGGCGGTGATTGTGGTGCCGATATTGGACCCGATTGCCAGCGCCAATGCGTTCTCATAGCCGATTTGTCCGGCGGCCAGCGCGGTGATGATGATCACCATCGTGGCGTGGCTGGACTGCATAACAACAGTCATGCCAGCCCCGATCAGCGTGTAGACGACCAATCCCAACAACCCGGGAAGCGCAAAACGATTTAAGTCAAACTGAGTCTGAAAGGCATCAAAGCCTTCTTTCATGTAGTGGATGCCCAGAAACAAGAAACCCATGCCTGCCAGAACCAACCCGGCACCACGCATGTATTTTGAGGACTGGAACACCAACACGATGGAGATCGCCAGCATCGGCATCGCGTAAGCCGCAATGTCAACCTTGAGACCAAACCCTGCGACCAGCCAGGCCCCGGTTGTCGTGCCGATATTGGCGCCAAAAATGATCGCCACACCTGCGGTGAGCGTGATCAGTCCCGCGCTCAGGAAGGAAATGGTGATGATCGTGACCAGCGATGACGATTGCATGATTGTGGTGGTCAGCATCCCAAACCCCAGGGCGCGCGGAACCGATGCTGTTGCCTTGGCCAAAATCCTTTCCAGAAAGCCACCCGAGAACAGTTTGAACCCGTCTTCCAGCATGGTCATGCCAAACAGAAAGATCGCGACCCCGGCGGCAATTTCCTGCAAGTCAGGTTTGAGCCAGAAACCGACAACCAGCAGGGCAAGCACAAGGGGCAGGATGAGCTTTCTGGCCACGTCAGGTCTCCGGGTTCGGGGCGTGTAGATACTATGAGCAGAGGTCTGCTTTGGGTTCAATCCCCGAGATCAAGCCGGGACAATTCGCCCAATGTAACAGGTTTGCAGGGGCTGCGCGCCCGGTGCGGCCCCAGATCAGTCGGATGCCGGCCTGAGTGGGCGGCAAGCGTAGTGGTGACGCTAAGATCACACATGCGTCCCTGACAGGGTCCCATTCCAGCTCGGGTGGCGGTTTTCATCTGACGCGGTCCCTCTGCCCCATTTGAGGCGGCGACGCGAACTTGCCCCGCTGTGATCTCTTCACAGCGACATAGGATCGTCTCATCAACAGGGGACAAGAATTCCGGGGCGGGTGCATAGGCCGCGTCCAGAAACGGGCGTAGGGCATCGGCGCGAAAGCGGCGGTTCAGCGCATGGGCATTGATGTGGCGGGCAATGTCCGGGCTGAGATCATCCAGCGCACACAAGATCGCATTGGCCGTAATGACCCCTTGTGCACATGCCGCGTCAGCGCCAAAAATACCGGCTCCGTCGCCTGCCACCCACAGACCGGGTCGGTCTGTGCGCCCGTCGTCATCATGTGTGGGTTGCCAGCAAAGCTGCGTGACGTTCCACTGATGGGGAATGCCTGCGGACCGGGTCAGGTTGGTCGATGGGACAATGCCCTGATGACACAAAAGCAGTGCACAATGCAGGACATGTTCTTTTCCCTTGCTTGTGAAGGTAAAGGTCAATCCATCGCCTTGTGGTCTCGCGCGAAACTCTTGCGCTGCAGTGTAGCGGCGCACACCTGCTTTTTGGATTTTACGCAGCAGAGACAGACCTTTGAACACCTGTTGTCGGTCGATCATGGCACGGGGCATCTTGGACAAGGCGCGGGCCATCATCGAAGACGTCTGGGTTTCGACTAACGCCAATGGCGGCGTGCCCGCGTCGATCATCTGGGCCGCAATCAGGTAAAGAAGCGGGCCGGTCCCGGCAAGAATGGCCTCGCGTGGGATCAGGTCTGAGGATTTCATCAGGATTTGCGCGGCTCCGGCCGGCATTACTCCGGGCAGGGTCCAGCCGGGAAACGGTGTTGGGCGCTCTTGTGCTCCCGTGGCGATCAGAACATGACGGGCGGCCACGCTCTGACTTTTTCCGTTTTGCGAATAGGCAACGCGCGGCCCGTCTTTTGCCCGACCGTCATCGATCCGCCAGACAGTACTGCCAAAGCGACAAGTCAGGTTGGGATGCTGCAATGCTTCGGCCTGTTCCAACCCCTTGGCATAGTCAGGACCAAGATGGGGCAGGGTGTTACGATTGCGGGTGATGTTGCGAAAAATCTGCCCGCCGGGATGTGGTTGTTCATCCAGCAACAGCACTTTGGCTCCACCCCGGGCCGCCGTGGCGGCGGCGGACATACCTGCCGGGCCTGCGCCGATGACGATCAAATTCTTCATGACCGTCCCTCCAGCTTGCGAAACCCGGCTTGGCGGCGGATGTCCATGCCCACGGTCACAGTGATCATGCAGGCCTGCTGGTTTTGCACGCCGTCAATCGTCACGAGACAGTCAAAGCAAATGCCCATCATGCAAAACGGGGTTCTGGGGCTGCTGTGGATACCAGTGTGGCGAAAAGCTGCGCTGTCATGCGCCAGAAGTGCTGCGGCCACGGTATCGCCGGCGCAAGCCGATGCTGGTTGGCCATCAAGGCTGAACGAAATGATGTCTTGAATGGCTTCGTTTCGCCGTGTGAACCTAGAAACGGTCATCGCGAAAACCCTCCAGATTTGGTGCATCCTTGTGGTCGTCAAACCAAGCGACCAATTGTTTGGCATGGACGGGCGAAAGGGTTACGCCGCTGTGGCATGTGACCAGAAAGGCGTCTCCGCCGTCCGGTGCTCGGCCATAGACCGGATAGCCGTCTGGTGTCACCACGCGCAAAGCCCCCCAACTGCGCAGTATGTTCACCTCGGCCAACGCAGGCCAGATCGCAACGGCATGGCGTGCCAGCTCACGCATCTTTGGCAAGGTTTCGGCGTCGTCGGGTCCCACTTCGGCCTTGGTGCCGCCAATCTGCACGCCGCCCTCATCCACTTGACGTATGGTTGACGACAAAAACGGCAACCGGGTCTCAAGGCGCTCAGTGATCAGCAACTCGCCTCGTTGCGGGCGCACGATTGTTCGAAACCCCAATTGCGGGGCAAGGTCGGATGCGCCAAGCCCGGCACAAAGAAATACCCGGTCCGCTGCGATTTGTGACTGGTCAGCCAAAATGCCCCGGTAGAAAGCGCCATCGCGCTTCAGGTCTTTGACCGTTGCGTTGGTTTGAATGGTTCCGCCCAGTCGTTGCACCGAAAGGCGAAGTGCGTGCAGCAACTTCAAAGGGTTCACATGCCCGTCATGCGCACAATAGGTGGCCCCGGTCACATCCGGTCCGATGCCGGGAATGTTCCGGCGCAATGTGTCGCCGTCACAGCTTTGATAGGTGAAATCGTGGCCCAGTGTTTTGGCTTGGGCTGCAAGGTCGGCGGCAAAGGTCTGATGCTCATCCGAGTCGGTAAAGAACTCAAAGCCACCCGGCTGTTCCAAAGCAACCTCCTGACCGGATATCTCGGCCAGTTCTTCGGCAAAGGCCGGCCATTGCTGCACCGCGCTCCACGTCCAGCGCGAATACGGCGCGTACCGCGCGCCTTTACCCTGCAACCATGTCAGACCAAAGTTACCGTGACTGGCGCGCAGATCACGATCGGCCCCGTCCAGAACATGCACCTTGTGTCCGGCCTGAAGCAGGCCAAAGGCGACTGACAGGCCGACCACACCACCACCAATCACCAGGTTTTCTGCACGCAACGCATTCATGGCGCCACCCTGACACAAGCGCAGGTGGCGTCAACGGTTTGGATCGCGCGCCTTAGGCTTTAATGACCATCCAATAGACGTTCGCCAGAGGGATCAGAATGGCTGCAATGCCAAACCACAACCAGATACGACCATAAACCCAATACGAGGGCGGAATGACACCGGTTTCAGCGAACACCTTGGCCTGTCTGGCCTGAACAATCTGACAGGGCACCAAGATGGCAGCCCAGATCACGCCAGAGATCACAAACAGATAAAACCCCCACCACATTCAGCGCTCAGAGTGAATTTCAGCCATTATGGCGGTGTTCATATGTGCCACCATCCCAAAGGCGGCAATCAACGTGATCAGCACACCGCCAAAGGTGAACAGCCAATCAGTCAGAGTGACTTGCCTTTGAGCGAATGCCACCACCCGCGGCTCAAGGGTACGATCGGCCATAACTTTCCACCAACCAGTGATGATTATGTTGCCCATAAAGATAATGACCCCGAACAGGTGTAATATCTTGAGTATATTGTAGTCGAGTTACTGAGCGATCAGGGGACCAAAGAAGGACATTGTTTGAATCTCCGCAAAGCGCGTGTTTCAAAAAGACCTTACTTGCGAATTCTGGCTCTGACGAAGCTGGATTTCGTCAATCAACGCCCTGTTTCGTGAGTGGAGCCGCCTTTGGCCGATATGTGGTTTTGCGTCGCGTCACAGCGCAGGTTCATGATCTTTAGATGCCCTGAAAGATGGGGTATTGGTCCGGACATCGGCCTTTTCAAATCAATAAAATTGCCGAACTCCCTTGCAAATCATGCTTTCCGATGGCACCCGTCAGGACCAGACCCCTTTTTGGGACCCGCAGCTTACAGGGAAAACCGATATGCCTGATCTTCGCTCAAAGACATCTACTTTTGGTCGCCGCATGGCCGCAGCACGCTCACTATGGCGCGCAACCGGTATGCAGGACGGAGATTTTGGTAAGCCGATTGTGGCAGTGGTGAACTCATATACTCAGTTTGTACCCGGTCACGTGCACCTCAAGGACATGGGTGATCTGGTGGCTGGCGAGATCGAAAAGGCCGGTGGCGTTGCCAAGGAAATGAACACAATCGCCGTGGATGACGGCATCGCGATGGGCCACGATGGCATGCTCTATTCGCTGCCTTCGCGCGAAGTGATCGCCGACAGCGTGGAATATATGGCCAACGCCCATTGCGCCGATGCGCTGGTCTGTATCTCGAATTGTGACAAGATCACGCCGGGCATGCTGATGGCGGCGATGCGCCTGAACATTCCTGCCGTGTTCGTGTCTGGTGGCCCGATGGAAGCGGGCAAGGTTCTGTTGAAAGACGGTGAACACAAGGCCGACCTTGTGACGGCCATTGTGGGCGCAACTGATACGGACCGCAGCCAAGAGGATGTGGATAAACTTGAGCGTTCTGCCTGTCCGACCTGCGGGTCGTGCTCGGGGATGTTCACCGCCAACTCAATGAACTGCTTGGCCGAGGCGCTGGGCCTTGCATTGCCCGGCAACGGATCGCTTTTGGCGACGCATTCGAAGCGTCAGGGCCTGTTCGAAGAAGCAGGTCGCAAGATCGTGGAGCTGTGTGACCGGTGGTACAAGGACGGCGATGAAACCGCCTTGCCGCGTGGCATTGCCAACTTTGATGCCTTTGAAAACGCCATGATGCTGGACATCGCCATGGGCGGTTCAACCAACACAGTGCTGCACCTTTTGGCGATTGCTCATGAAGGCGAAGTTGATTTCACCATGGCCGACATGGACCGTCTCAGCCGTGAAATCCCACATCTGTGCAAAGTGGCGCCTTCAACGCCCAAGTATCACATGGAAGACGTGCACCGCGCAGGCGGCATTGCCCGCATTCTGGGCGAGTTGGACCGCGAAGGAAAGATTCACCGCGATTGTGCGACGGTGCATGAGAAAACCGTCGGTGCGTTTATCGACAAATGGGACGTGCGCCGCGAAAGCGCGGGCAACGAAGCCCGCGATCTGTTCATTGCCGCGCCCGGCGGCGTGCGCACCACGCAGGCTTTTAGCCAATCACGGATTTACACCGAATTGGATCTGGATATCCAAGACGGCTGTGTGCGCGATTTTGACAACGCCTATAGCCAGGAAGGTGGCCTGTGCGTGTTGTTCGGCAACCTCGCCGAGCAGGGCTGTATCCTGAAAACCGCCGGCGTGATCAAAGACATGTATGAGTTTGAAGGCACTGCCGTGGTCTTTGAGTCTCAGGATGATGCCGTCGAAGGCATTCTGGGTGGCAAGGTTAAGCCGCACTCGTTTGTTGTGATCCGCTATGAAGGCCCCAAAGGTGGGCCCGGCATGCAGGAAATGCTGTATCCAACCGCCTATCTGAAAGCCAAGAAACTGGACACCACCTGTGCGCTGATCACGGACGGTCGTTTCTCGGGTGGGACCGCTGGTCTGTCGATTGGGCACGTGTCGCCGGAAGCTGCAGAAAAAGGCCTGATCGCCTTGGTGGAAGATGGTGACAAAATCACAGTCTCGGTTCCAAACCGGTCGATCCAGTTGCAGGTTTCTGATGAGGTTCTGGCGCAGCGCCGGGCCAATCATCCCCAAGCTGACAAAAAAGCTTGGAAAGCGGTTGGTCGTCCGCGTGCTGTGTCGACTGCGCTCAAGGCCTATGCGTCACACGTGACAAACGCGTCTTTGGGCGCTGTTCGGGCGGTGGAAGAAGACGACTAAAGCTACGCGCTTTTAACCTGATGCATACCCGGCCTCGCAAAAGTAGTTCCAGCATTCTTGCGGTGTGAACATGTCGCAGACTTCGGCCAAT
>NZ_FQZQ01000047.1 GCF_900142085.1 Shimia gijangensis | reverse complement strand
CTTGCTTTGGTCCCAACATCGAAATTACCCCCGTTGCTAGGAACAATTGAATCAGTGACACAGCCTCAAATCAATAAGAGTTTTTCAACAGAATCGGCTCAATCCTGCCGTTCACCCTTACTTCCAATGCCGCAACGCGGCTTCACCAAACGGGACGTTCGGTGTTCAGCCTTTGGCGTACCAGCCATTGTCAACATACGTGGCATTACCGTTCACAAAACTGGCTTCATCCGATGCAAGGAACACCACAGCCGCAGCTACCTCTTCCGGATAGCAAATGCGCCCTTGGGTGGCTGCCATGCCAGAGTCTTCCCATTCTTGCCCAGCGGCATCCAGTTCAGCTATTTCTTTGAGGCCGTGAGCGGTTTCAACAAAGCCCGGACAGACTGCGTTGCATCGGATGCCGGCATCGCGGTACTCGGTTGAAATTGTGCGAGCCAGTTGTAGAACAGCGCCTTTGGACATGCAGTAGACTGACTCAAGCGCATAGCCAAGTTCGGCCGCAATCGACGAGGTGATGACGATTGACCCACCGCCATTTGCGCTCATGTCCTGCACGGCACGGCGGCAGGTTAGAAAAGCGGATTTCACGTTTACGTCCATCAGCCAGTCGTATTCTTCTTCGCTGGTTTCATGCATCGCTTTGACAATTATTGTGCCAGCATGATTGAACAGCACGTTGTACGGCCCAAAGGCTTTAAGCGCGGCATCAAAGGCAGCGTTAACTTCGGCATCCTTGGTCACATCGGCATGAAAAAAGGCAGCCTGACCACCAGCGTCGCGGATCATGTCGACGGTTTTGTGCCCCTCTTCATCCTGAATATCGAAGATGCTGACCTTCGCGCCTTCTTCGGCAAACATCAGCGCGGTCGCCCGGCCCATGCCGGTGGCGCCTCCGGTGATGACTGCGACTTTTCCGGCCAAACGACCATTCGGAGTTTTCAGGCTATTGGTCATATCGGAGTCTCTCCTCAAAGGGCGTTAGATGCATTCTCCGCCATCAATGACCAACGCGTGTCCGGTCATGAAAGTGGACATGTCAGAGGCCAGAAACAGGATGGAATTGGCCATTTCATCCGTGGTTCCCCAGCGTCCCATCGGGATCGTTTGCGCCACGTAGTTTTCAAGGTTTTCGCGGCCGCCCATCTGGGTCTCAAACCCGGCGTTAAAGGGCGTATCGATGAATCCGGGGCAAAGCGCATTGAAACGCACATTGTGCTTGGCATAATCCGCAGCCATTTGCCGGGTCATGGCGACAACCGCATGTTTGGTCGTCGCGTAGGCGATCATCTCGCGGTCGTATTGAACGCCTGAGTTTGACGAGGTGATGATGATACTGCCACCTCCCTGCTCTCGCATGTGGCCCACCGCGGCGCGCGCTGCGATAAAATGCGAGCGCACGTTCAGCCGCCACGACATGTCCATACCTTGGACTGGGACCTGCTCGAGATTTCCCTCGATCTGGTAGCCAGCATGAGAGTGCAGAACATCAATGCGCCCATGGGTTCTGACGACCCTGTCGACCTCGGACTTGACCGCCTGATCGTCGGTAACGTCCAGCCCCGACGAGACCGCCTCCAGCCCCTCGGCTTGCAGGTCTTCGACCACCAACGCGGCCTTCTCGGCGTCCAGATCTGTCACCACCACCTGTGCACCATGGCGCGCCATGGCCATCGCACCCGCCCGGCCAATGCCTGATCCAGCGCCTGTGACCAGAGCGACCTTGCCGTCGAGTATCGGAAATGTCTGGGCCTTGAGAGATTTTTCAGCAAGGTTCATCGGGACTTCTTGCCTCCGCGTTGAAGCAACAACTGAGCCGAAATCAGCAGGAACAGGGATACACCCATCACCATCGTCCCGATTGCGTTGATTTCCGGGGTCACGCCACGTCGGATCGACGAGAAGACATAGATTGGCAGCGTCGTCTCGGAACCCGCCACAAAGAATGCGATGATGAAGTCATCAAAGCTGAACGTGAAGCTGAGCAGAAAGCCTGCGAGAATGGCGGGAAAGATCATCGGCAGCGTAACCTGCCGAAACGTCCCCATCGGCGTGGCATAGAGGTCCGAAGACGCTTCGGTCAGGGCACGGTCCATGCCAGCAAGCCGGGCGCGCACGATAATCACCACCAACGCCATAAGGAACATCGTGTGGGCTGCAATCAAAGACCCAATCCCCATGCGTAGCTTTGGAGGCTCAAACCCGTTTGGCCAGATCGCTGCAATCAATGGGTTCAATTGGTCAAACACCGTCACAAGACCAATCAGGGTGGCAATGCCGATCACGATGCCGGGAATCATCACTGCCACATAGATCAACATATCAAAGGCCGCGCGTACCGGGCCACGGATGCCTTGCAATGCCACGGCTGCCATGGTGCCAAAGACGCTGGCACAAAGCGCTGAGCAAAACGCCACGATCAGGCTGGTTTCCAGTGCATCCATCACAAAGGGATTTGACAGCGCTTTACCATACCACTTGGTTGAGAACCCCTGAAGCTGGCTCGCGTGGCGTCCAGCGTTAAAGCTGAACAGGGCGATCACACCAATCGGGATGTAAAGAAAAAGGTAAACGCAGATTGCATAAAGTCTCATCGGTTCGCCTCACATGATCGACACGTCTTCACGGCTTGCGCCGAGGCGGCTGATGAGCCGCATGTAGATCGTGACAGTAATCAGCATGACCACCACAAGGGTGACCGCCACCGCCGATCCGTAAGCCCAATTGCGCGATTGCAGGAACAGATCGACCAGCGCATTGCCGACAAAGAAGACTTTGCCACCACCGAGAAGCGCAGGGATCAGATATTCACCCATCAAAAGGATAAAGACGAGCATACAGCCGGTCGCAATGCCGGGGATCGAAAGTGGGAGCGTGATCTGCAAAAAGGTTTTCCAAGGCTTCGCGCCCAAGTCTGACGAGGCCTCAAGCAGGCGTTTGTCCAGCTTGTCTAGGCTGACATAAATCGGGAACACCATCAGCGGCAGATACCCGTAGATAATGCCAATGAGCACCGCGAATGGCGTGTTGATCAGGCGCAGGCCTTCAATACCAACCCATTCAAGAAGGGCAGGAATACCACGCCCGCCGAGCAGGAAAATCCAAGCATAGCTGCGGATCAGGATCGAGGTCCAGAATGGCACGATCACCAGCACCAGCAGGATGGTTTTCCACTTGGGGTTCGCCTTCACAGCCAGAAAATAGGCCAGAGGATAGGCAATAAGCAGCGCCGACAAGGTGCCAATAGGCGCTAGGGTCATCGTGTTTTTGAACGCGGCCCACCGCGCCGGGAGATTGGCATATTGCTCGAAAGAGAAAGCGAGCACAACGCCTCCGGACGGTGCTCGCTCTCCAAAGCTAAAGATGAAAACAACAGTCAGCGGGATAATCAGCATCACCAGGAACCAGGTTCCTGCTGGTGCCAATAACAGCCAAGTGCGTGTGCGTTGCGTCATGTTTTTTTCACCTTGGTTCGGATCAGGCCGATTTGAACCGTGCCATCAGCTCGGCACGGTTTGGATCAGTCAGTGTCACTGCCGCGCCAAACTCGAGTGGGCTAAGCAGTTCTTGGGCCGGGAAGATGATCGGATCAGATTTCAGGTCATCTGGCAGTTGGTCATAGGTTCGGGAATCCGCCGTCGGATAACCATGCGCCAACACTTCTTTCGCGTTCACACTCGGATCCAGCATGAAGTTGATCAAAGCATAGGCCGCAGCCTTGCGCTCGGAGCTTTTCGGAATGGCCCAGTAGTCACTCCAGATTTCGCCACCCTCTTTGCCAAGAACATAGGCGATCTCGGGCATATCGGTATTGAGCTGTTTGCCGTCACCAGACCAGCAGATGGTCAGCCATGCGTCGCCATTGCGCATACCCGGCTGATAATCCGATGTGATCGCGAAAAGATGCGGTTTCACGTCGATCAGCAGTTTCTCGGCATCCGCGAGCTCTTTTTCGTCAACCGAGTTGAACGAGTACCCAAATGCGTTCAGCGCGCTGCCAATGGTGGTCAGCTGATAGTCATGCACGATGGTACGACCCGAGAACTTGTCCATTGTGATGTCAAAGAACTCTCTCCACGACGAGATCGCATTTCCGCCGTTGTGTTTGGTGTTCACGGCCATGCCGGTCGATCCCCAGTTCTTGGGAACGCCGTAAAGCTTGCCGTTGACCGAGCCCGCCTCAGCGTAACGCGCATCAAAGGCCGACGCGTCAAAGTTCGGCAACAACGAGGTATCCAGGGGTTCGATCAGGTCCTCTTTGACGTAGTCCTCAAAGGTGTAGTTGGTCGGTACATAAACATCCCAACCGGTGGCACCGGCCTGAAGCTTGGCCAGCATCTCTTCGTTTGAGCCGAACACGTTGACCTGTACATGCGCGCCAGTCGCCTCGGTAAAGGCATCAAAGTTGGCTGGATCATGATAGTTCGGCCAGGTCGCTAGAACCACGCGGTCGCCGATGTCGCCTGCAAATGCGGGCTGAGGGCGCAGACCGGGCACCGAAGCCCCCATCACGGCCGCTGCGGCACCAAGGCCAGTCACATTCAGAAAATGACGTCGTGTAATCGAGCCCTTTCTGTAGCTCTCAAGTTTTTCCATGAACTCCTTTTTGGAGATATGGTCGATGGTTTTCTTAGTCATTGTCTTTACTCCCTGTCGTTATGGTCTTTGGTTAGTTTCGGTCGAGTATCAGCGCCGCTGTCGCCTCCCACGACACCGTTGCCGTGTCACCCACGACAAATGCACCTTCAGTGAGTTCAGCCTGACGCGGCGCAAGCACAAGAAAGTCGCCGAGGGTTTCGTGGGTCACGAGGTATTCGGTGTGCTCTCCAAGGAAGATCCGGTTGTGGACCGCAACCTGAAGTCCCTCGCCCTTTCGGTTCAGCTTCATCTGTTCCGGACGCACGCTGATACAGACATCCTGACCTCCTGTCAGGCCTTCGCCAACTGTACCCTGAACCTGCATTCCGTTGTCCAAAACTACGGTCGATAGCTCATCGGATAGCTGCGTTAACTTGCCATTGAAGAAGTTGGAAGTTCCCACGAAATCAGCGATATATCGCGATTTTGGGCGATCATACAGCTCCTGAGGGCTGCCGATTTGCACAATCCGGCCCTCACGCATGATACAGATGCGGTCACTCATCGAAAGCGCTTCTTCCTGATCGTGTGTTACTAGCACAAAGGTGATGCCCAACTGGCGTTGCAGGTCTTGCAACTCGATCTGCATTTCCTTGCGCAGCTTGCGGTCAAGCGCGGCCATGGGCTCGTCCAGCAACAAGAGTTTCGGTTCGTTGATGATCGCGCGAGCCAAGGCAACGCGCTGTTGCTGACCGCCGGACATCTCCCAGATCTTGCGATCCTCAAAGCCCGCCAGCCGAACCACATCTAGGGCCTTGCTCACCCGTTCCGCAATCTGCGCCTTGGGTATACGCGGACGAATCTGGCGCAACCCATAGCCAATGTTCTGAGCTACGGTCATGTGTGGGAACAGTGCATATTGCTGGAACACCATGTTTACCGGACGGTGGTGTGCATTAAGCGTATTCACAACTTCGCCATCCAGCAGCACATCTCCTTCAGTAGGGGCTTCGAAGCCTGCCAGCATACGCAGGGCTGTTGTCTTGCCGCACCCGGATGGGCCCAGAAATGACAGGAACTCGCCCTCGGCAATCGAAAGGTTCAAATCACTGGCGGCTAACACCTCACCGAAACGCTTCGTCACGCCACGAAGTTCCCCGATCGGTTTCCTGTCAGCTGGCTCAGCGTTGCCAGTATATCCCCTATTTTCCATTTATTCCTATCTTTTTCCGATTTGCTGACTACTATCGATATCAGAAAAACTGTAAGAAAATCTGATTTCAGTGTATATACCACGTTTTTAGTATATCAATCTGAATAGCGGTACTCGGAGGATGATCATGAAGGTTCTGTACGAAGCAACCGGAACGCTCATTGACGCTATCGGCACGGAGAGCTTTGCACAAACTTTGTCTGATACGCTAAGGCAGATCACCCCTTTCGATTACACAGTCGTATTCGGGTACTGTGGCCAGGCACGCCCTTTGGATTTGTTTGACGATTTCCCAAGAAACAAACGCAAGGTTTTTGTTGAGGATTATCAGGAAGGCCCTTACCTGCTGGATCCATTTTATCTGATTTGCGAAACGGATTTCGTTCCGGGGCTGCATCGAATACGCGATCTCGCACCGGACAGGTTTTTTCAGGGCGAGTACTATCGCAGCTATTATGCGCGCACCGGGCTTGCCGAAGAAATGGGCTTTGTGATCCGGTTGCCCGAATCCGCCAATGTGGTTGTTTCAGTGATGCGTGCACAAAAGGCATTTTCAGCCAAAGACTTCAGACAACTCAGTGAATTCTGGCCTGTTGTTCAAGCTGCGTGCAAACGTCACTGGGCCGATCTTGCCAACCGGTTTGGACCTGTCGAAGGCGGGGCAACAGATGATGGTCTTTACCAGAGCGTAGCCCTTGCCTTTACCAATTTTGGACAGGATGTCCTGACCCCAAGAGAACGCCAGGTCGTCGAATACACACTCAAAGGACATTCCGCAGACGCCGTGGGGCGTATTCTCAAGATTTCACCGGGTACAGTACGTATCCACCGAAGAAACGTGTACTCAAAACTACAGATCCGGTCCCAGGGAGAGTTATTTTCAAAGTTCATTGATGCGTTGGTTTCAGGCGGATCTCCTTAGCCAACATGCTTCACGAAAACAGCGAATGGCTGCTTCCTTCTGTGCCCTAGCTCCAGAGTTGCCTAGTGCCCTTGTTGGGCGACCGCTTAGGGCTACGTCCGAATAAATGCACATGCAGCAGCACAGGTGCGGATTCACGCCTGCAAGGGGCCGCTTCCGGCCTGATGCGTTTGCGGAAAGTAAACTGGTCTATGGAGTACGCTCAGGGCTTGGAGTCGACCTACGGCAGCGCAGAGAGAATCTTGATTTAATGCGATTGTGGATGGCCGCTTTCAACGTTTTGGTTTGTCAGGTTCGCGCCCGCGGCGAATTCACACTATCCGCCGATTTTGTTGAAAAACTCTTGTTGATTTGAGGTGCAGTCGCTGATTCAATTTCCGTACGGAAGCGGAGGATTTGGCGATGATGGGGCTGAAA
>NZ_FQZQ01000058.1 GCF_900142085.1 Shimia gijangensis | reverse complement strand
GGCGGAATTCGTCCGTCCGTTTCAGTCCCATAGTCAGTCTCCTTTGTTGCAGTAAATGCTATCAAAGGAGCGGCATCAAACCGCGACAGGTCCAACTTGATTAAGTCGGTTCGCTCCTGCGAGAACGGCATGGTTGTGGATTTCTCTTGTAACTGTTGGCTGCATCCAATTCGAAGTGTTGCAGGATTACAATGGGGTCAAATGGCCCCACTTGCTTCCACAATGCTTCCACTTACAATTCTGCGACGCAAATCACCCTCCAAGGAGGACGCTTAACGTATTGATAGTGAAGATATTTTTTGGTTGCGGGAGCCCGCAACCGCCGTTGTCGAACTGTACTGAGTTGTCGTATTTGAGCGCTAACGGCCCACACTAGACCTTGACGACAAGGACCATCGCTGCAGCGCGGCTTCACCAGACCAGCCGTTCGTGCATCGCGCAGCATTTCAATATGCTGAAGGAGCAGTGTGCGGACGAAGCAGACCTTGTGTTTTTGTGCTAAACTTCCTCCAATTGCCGCCTGCCTAACGAAGACGATGGATTTTTCAGATGCAGCCTAACCAAGCACAAGCACTCTATTGGAGTTCTGAAAGTGGACAGAAATGGATTTGGTTCGAAACCGAGCTGGATTTGGTTTTCAGCGCAGTAGATGATGCATTAATCAAGCGCGCAGCGACGCAACCTGGCGAGCGCATATTGGACATCGGTTGCGGTACTGGAGCTACAACGCGAGCCTTTGTACCGCGCGTTGCTCCGAGTGGGAAAATCACCGCGGTGGATATTTCGCCAGCATTTGTTTCCCACGCCCGGGATCGAGCAAAACTCACAGCCGACAACACAGAATTTGTTGTTGCCGATGCTCAAAGCGCCGAAATTTCGGGGGCGCCGTTTGACCTTGTAATTTCGCGTTTTGGCTCAATGTTCTTTGCCGATCCGGTCGAGGCGTTTCGAAATATCCTGAAGCAAATGAAGCCTGCTGGGCGACTAACTATCGCTGCATGGGCCAAGGCCAAAGGCAACCCATGGTTTGAAGCCCCCAAATCAGCGGCCGTCAAGATTCTTGGGCCATTGGATCAGTCTAATCCCAACGCACCCGGACCACTTGGATTTCAGAACGTGGAGCACGTCGTCGGCATTTTGAAAGAGGCTGGCTTCCAAAACGTAGAAGGTGAAACGGCTACAGTCGAACTAGCCCATCCAGGTCCTGTTGAGCGTGTCGCGGCGCTTGCTTCAAACATTGGGCCAGCCGCGAGGATAATTAAAAAATACGACGGGAGCGCCGGGGACATCGAAGCGATAACGGAATTTGTAGTAGCCGATTTTCGCAAATTTGTGGGCAGCGAAGACATCCGCATCCCTGCAAATCTGAACTTTTTCACAGCCCAGAGAGTAGGTTGATGGTCTCCACCTCAACCTTGCGTGTATTAGAACCAGCCCCAAACGTCATTGCGTTCTATGACGGTCGTATCGCTGAAAAAAGGATTGTTTCTCCGGAATGGAACTGGCTTGATGACGCTGCTTACTGTCTTGGCATTGCCAGCTATGCTGTTGTCTGTGGGACTGAGGCTTTGGTTTATGACACCCACATATCAATCGATCACGCCCGGTTTGTACGAAATGAACTGGAACGTCGGGGTGTAACAACGGTTCGGGTCGCGTTGAGCCATCATCATAAAGATCACGTTGCTGGGACTGAAGTTTTTGCCGATTGCGAGATTATTGCCGCAAGGAAAACGGCGGAAATGCTGGCACAGAAAGAGGATAGTTATCGCAAGAGTAATCCATCGATCTCTCCATTGATCAAACCGACGACGGTTTTCGACGGGGATTTGACGCTCAGTATTGGTTCCATCGATGTTGAGCTTCGCCCCTTGGACGTCCACAGCCGAGACGGTGTCGCGCTCCTTCTTCCGAAGTCTCGGGTCTTGTTGGCAGGAGATGCACTGGAGGACAGCGCCACTTACGTGGCCGAACCCGGTCGCCTTGAGATCCATATGGCCGAGCTTGATCGGTTATCTACTTGGGATTTTGCAGCCATCCTACCTTGCCATGGCGACATTAATCGGATTGCGGAAGGTGGGTACAGTAGTGTCTGACGTCAGCGCCTATGGGTCCAATTAGGGTGATTTGATAAGGGAGAGTTTCTGGCTCATCGTAGCCACTGAGGAGTGGAAGATGAGAAAGACTACGAAGAGCCCTGGCGAGAAGATCGTTAAAGATATCAAGCGCGCCACCCGTAAACAGTATTCGGCGGAAGAGAAGATCCGGATCGTCTTGGTTGCCACTTTCGTGTAGATCGTCGTCGTTTCCAGCTTGGCATGCCCCAGCAGCACCTGGATCACCCGGATATCGGTCCCACCC
>NZ_FQZQ01000048.1 GCF_900142085.1 Shimia gijangensis | reverse complement strand
CATTGGCCGAAGTCTGCGACATGTTCACACCGCAAGAATGCTGGAACTACTTTTGCGAGGCCGGGTATGCATCAGGTTAAAAGCGCGTAGCTTTAAGCGACTTGGTTGCCCCGTGTCCGTCCAAACGGTTCAGTCGAAGTATCTCAACAACCTCGTCGAACAGGATCATCGTTTCATCAAAAGGCGGATCCGAAACATGGGCGGATTTGGATCATTTCCCAGTGCGGCAGCCACCCTTGAAGGAATTGAAGTAGCAAACATGATCAGGAAGTGCCAATTTGGAGCAACTGGCACCTCTGGTTTCAAGCAGTTTGCGCAATTCGCAGAATAAATGCGTCTAGAGCTCAAGGATTTCTCACCACATCACAAAGTTTGCGACACTACCATCAAACTTGCAGCAAATCGCCTTATGTTATTGCCCCAGAGAGACCCCGATCATGGGAAGTACAAGCAGTTTTGCAACGGGCCATGTGAGTGTCAACAGAACCACAGGTACAAAGATAGTCACGAACACAACATCGAGAAAACTCATCCCTTTTTCCTTGTCCCCGATTTTGATGTAATAATCGGCGAGTATGAGCCCGACTGCTACTCCGATCATGATCTTGAACACCAACCAATCCCCTTCGAGAAAAAAGCGGAGAATTGCCAATTGATCCTCGGTCATATCGAACACCATCCCAGTTTCCTCACTCTTATTTCCATTTCCAATTTTTGAAAGCGGAGAATTGAGTCTCACCGTAGAGGCCCGAATGGCTTTAAGGCAATATTTTTCGCACAAGAGTTGAGGTTAGAACGGGTTTTCTGGGTAGGCGAGATTCACGTACCTAGCATCCTGACCAGAATTGCTGAAAGGGTAATCCCCCCATTTTTAATGGGGTCCGCTTGTAGAATTCACGCGGCCATTTTCAGTTTCATGACGGGTGTTATGCCGCCGATGCCCATGTTGGGTCGCTCGTTGTTGTATGTCCAGAGCCATTCGGTTGCCTGGTCTTATGCCTCCTCAATCGTTTCGAAGATGTATTGCCCGAGCCATTCACCGCGAACGGTGCGATTGTAGCGCTCGATGTAAGCGTTCTGCTGCGGCTTTCCGGGCTGAATATATTCAAGGCAAATGCTTCGTTTCTCAGCCCAGGCCATCAGCTTTCCACTGACATATTCTGGGCCGTAACACCTTCGGAATGACGCTGATTGATAGGCTATGATCGCCTGCGCAGCCCTCAAATAGCGCAGAAGCTGGTCATAGCCGGGTCTCAGGTCCCTACAGTGGTTTTGCGCAAACCACACCGCAAAGGAGACCGACTATGACCAAGATTATTATTGCGCGAGATGCACCTGTTTTGGTGGCCATCGACATCGCCAAAGCGCGGCATGAAGTTTTGATCGCTATTCCTGATAAAAAACGCCGACGCCGTTTAACGGTTTTGAACGAACTTGCTGACTTCAATCGCCTCATCGCCGCGTTGCGGTCTTATGGGTGTCCGGTGCGTGTGGCCTTCGAGGCGACTGGCAATTATCACCGTGCCTTTGCGTACCATTTGGCAACCGCGGGCTTTGAGGTGAAGCTGGTGTCGTCAGTGGCTTTGGCGCGCACGCGGGAAGCGCTCAACAACAGTTGGGATAAGAACGACCCCAAGGACGCACAGGTCATCTTGCACATGATGGAGGTCGGGAACGAGCAGTTTTATCATGATCCATTGATGCATGGCACAAATGACATTCAAGAGCTGTCCAAAACCCACGATATCGTCTCCAAGTCGAAGACCGAGCTGTGGCACCGTGTGCTGACACATTACCTGCCGTTGTATTTTCCCGAAGCCGACCGCTTTCACCGCAGCTCGCGCAGTGATTGGTTCTTTGCATTCCTTGAGCGCTATCCTTCACCACATTTTATCACGGCAATGGGCAAGGGCGCTTTCACCGCTGATGCTTGGGGTGTGGTCGGTCGCAAGGTTGCGAAAGAGCGTTTGCTTGCAGATATTTACGAGACAGCCAAGTCTTCTGTGGGATTGCCGGTTGCCCCAGATTCTGATGCAATCAGTATGTTCCGCTTGGTTCTTGGGGAAGGACGCAGTCTCATTGCCCAACGCAATCAAATCGAAGATCGCGCCGTCGCGCTCCTCAAAGATCTGCCTGACTATCAGTTGCTGACATCAATACCTGGGATCGGCCCGATCAACGCCCTGACCATCCTCGCAGAAGCTGGCGACCTGCGCCGCTTTGGACACCACCGGCAGTTCTTGAAGTTCTGAGGTATGGACTTGGCAACCATCCAGTCGGGCACTTTCCGTGGCCAAACCAAGCTATCAAAATACGGGAATGCCCGCTTGCGCCGCACCCTGTGGATGGCTGGTCAGGTTGCCATTCTGCAGCGTACCAACAGCTTCAGAGATAAGTTCGAGCGCTACATCGCCAAGGACCGACAAAACACCCATTTGCGTCGAAAGGCATATACCGCAATCGCCGCCAAGATGGCCCGTACTGTTCACGGGATCATTAAACATGGCAAACCCTATCGCCCCTTCTTTGAGGGGTGATCGATCACAGAAGAACCTTTCTCTGTAAGGGCCGTAGAGGCAGACATCTGACCTCGTAGATAATGTTTAGGCCTTCTGTGTTAGCGACCCGAAGATCTCGTCTTAAGGACGGTGAGAGCCGCAAAAGCGTACTCTGTGTTTGTTATGGGAGAGACTGTCGTTGACCAAATTGCAAAACTGAGCCACTTTCTGAACGTGTCGAGACACCTCGATACGACAATGACCTGATGCCAAATCAGCTAATAATTCCGCGCATAGGACGTTATCGACGCGTATCGTTTGCGGTTTCCCGCGCCATTCGATGATCTGTTTCAGGCTGCGGACCACTCGTTCGGCTGGCAGCGAGAAATCCACCTCAATGGGGTCTGATGCCGGAGGGGGCAGGATCCTACGCTAAGACTTTCTGATCACCTTTTGGGCCACCTGTATTCACCTGTCAGGAGTATGTGAGCCCATCCGAGTGGCGAGGTATGCGCCAGCAGGTTGGGCGAGCAATCCAATCCTTCGCGGCGGCGTTCGGCGACAGCGTTTCCAAGGTGTTTGGTGTTCCAGTAAATGACGATCGCAGCCAGCAGGTTCAGGCCAGCCATGCGATAGTGCTGTCCTTCTGAAGTCCGGTCGCGGATTTCACCCTGCCGCCCGATGCGGAGTGCGTTCTTCAAGGCGTGGTGTGCCTCGCCTTTGTTGAGGCCGATTTGCGCCCGGCGCTGCATGTCTGCATCAAGCAACCAGTCGATGATAAAGAGCGTCCGTTCGACCCGTCCGATTTCTCGTAGTGCCACCGCGAGTTCGTGCTGACGGGGATAGGCGGCAAATTTCCGCAGTAATTGGCTTGGAGGCATACTCCCTGCCACCATGGTGGCAGCGCTGCGCAGGATGTCCGGCCAGTTCGTTGCGATGATCGGCTCTCTGATCCTGCCTCCAATCAAGCCTTTCAATTCCTTCGGGCAAGATGTGGGGTCGAATAGATACAGGCGTTTGGACGGCAGGTCCCGGATGCGGGGAATAAACTGGAAACCCAACAACGCGGTGACCGCGAAGACATGGTCGGTGAAGCCACCTGTATCAGCGTACTGTTCCCTGACATTTTGCCCGGCATCGGTCATCAACAGACCATCCAGAATGTAGGGCGCTTCGTTCACGGTGGCCGGGATGGTCTGTGTGGCGAAGGGACCAAACTGGTCGGAGACATGGGTATAAGCCTTCAGCCCAGGTTCATGGCCATACTTGGCATTAACGAGATTCATCGCCTCGCCATGACGTGAGGTAGGGAAGAACTGACCGTCGCTCGACGCAGCCTGCCCGGCGCCCCAATACTGCGCCATCGGCGATGTAGATTGCCCCTCGATCACCATGGCCAGGGCGCGGGCCATCGCATCGCTTTCAATGTGCCACCGCGACAAGCGCGAGAGCTGGAAGTAGTCATGGGTGTTCGACGCACCCGCCATTTTGCTGAGGCCGAGGTTCAACCCTTCGGCAAGCAGCACATTTAACAGGCCGATCCTGTCTTTGCAGGGTACGCCAGTGCGTAGATGTGTGAATGCCTCGGTAAAGCCAACCTCGTCATCCACTTCGAGCAGAAGGTCAGTGATCCTGACTTCCGGCAGTCGTCGATAAAGGTCGAGTACCATGGCGTCGGCCTCTTCGGGGACGGCAGCGGTCAATCGGTCGAGTTTGAGGATGCCGTTCTCGATGAGGCCTCCCGGAATCGCACCAGCTCTGGCGGCACGGGCAAGTCTCTGCAAACCATTGGCCAAAAGGGCCTTCCGATCTGCCAGCCAGGTTTCAGGTTCAAACGGCATAGCCAGTCTCGGTGTGGACCGGGCGACTTCGGTAGGGACAAGCGCTTCCTTGAGGTCACCATATCGCCGGGAATGGGCAAGCCAGACGTCGCCTGATCGAAAACCCTCGCGCAGATGGCACATGACGGCCACCTCCCATAGCCGGTGCCCGTCATCGTCCTTCAGGTGTCGATGCCATTTTGATGTGCGGCGCAGAAAGCTTCGCGACCGGACGGCCGTTGTTTCGCCAACTGCGATGATTTCCGCAGCGGTTAGCAATGGCTCGGCAACCGGAGCTGCCTTGATTTCGAGCGCCCGCAACATGCGCGGACCGTAGCGCCGGAAACGATGATAGCCCTGAACAACATGTGCCAGCGGATCGGCGGCCAGTGTGTCGGTGAGTTGCGCAGCGGTTGCAACAAGGTCCTTGAGCGAGGACCAACCCCCGGTATTTTGAATGGCCTCTTCCAGTGGAGCTTTGTCTTCGTGCGCTTCGAGCAATGCCGATCCGAGGGACGAGAAGGCTTTCAGGGTGTCCTTCAGAGTCGATTTGGCTTCAGCCACGCAGGCGTCGCTTCGTGATTTGGCCTCACGCCAGGTTTTGCCTACGATCCGATCGTGAGTCTCGACCACTGCATCGGCAACCGCACTTCGCCACTCCAAAACGCATACTGCGAGAATTGCGAGGCGCCGATTACCCGAGATATCCCTCATGTCCCCGGCAAAGTAGCGCTCGCCCTGACGGCGAAGGCCAGCAACGCGATGCGGCGGAATATCGGACAGCAGAGAATTGTCGAGTGCGATTTCCTGCAGTGCTTCCAATCGGTCGAGCAGACGATTCATGTCGGCTGAGTTCCGCCCCATCTCAAACTGCCGCAACCAGACAAAGCGCGTGACGCTGCCATCTGCACTCTCGGTCAGCAAGGCATCAAGGCATTTGCGCATTTCAGGTTCCAGCCGATCTACAATCCGCGCATCAATCCGTCGCTCTGCCGCGACAAGGGCGTCTGCGCAAAGGCGCTCGATCACGGTAATCCCGGGCAAGATGGTTTGCGTCGAACGGCAGCGATCGACAAACCACCGCGCCAAGTCTTCGTTCGACCGCGCCGTCTCGGCTTTCTTCTCCAGCCAAACCTTCAAGTCGCGCGATCCCCGTCCCGCGAACATCTTGTAACCATAAAGCTCGCGCAGGATTGCCAGGTGTTCATGCCGGGTTTCTTCGCGGCTTGCATATTCGGCCAGATCTTCGGGGCTCAGTCCAAGCTGGGCCGCCAGGAAGCGCGTGATTTCCAGCGGAATGACTTCACCTGGCGCGAGCAAACGACCTGGATATCGTAGGGCGCAAAGCTGTAGTGCGAAGCCGAAACGATTGTGACGGCGCCTGCGGGACCGAATGATCTCCAGATCGTCATCCGCCAGGGTGTAGTGATGCAACAATAGAGCTTCGTCGGCTGGCAGGTCAAAAAGGGCCGCGCGTTGGCGGCCAGTCAGGATTTTCCGACGGGGCATAATGTTACTTCCTTGGCAAGAGAGGTGTCCGAAAGGGGATCGCTGAGCGGACAGTTAAGAGGGAATTCACACGGTCAACGATGTCGGCTGCAAGGCTGTCTCATATAACTGGTACGAATAGTTTTGCAAAAGAGGCCCCATATTCGTACACTCAGGTCATGACTGCGACCAAGATAGGCTACGCCCGCTGTTCCACCGACAAACAGGATCTGACGGCGCAGCGTCAGGCCTTGATCGATCTTGGGGTTGCCGAAGACCTTATCTACACTGACCACGGATTGACCGGCACCAATCGTGCCCGCCAGGGCTTGGACCAGGCGCTTGCCGCCGTTCGTGATGGGGATACACTCGTTGTCCCCAAACTAGACCGCCTGGCCCGTTCCGTTCCCGATGCCCGAACCATCGCAGACCAGCTCGAAGCAAAAGGCGTGAAGCTCGCCTTGGGTGCTTCGGTCTATGATCCTGCCGACCCGATGGGAAAGATGTTCTTCAACATCCTGGCGACGTTCGCCGAATTCGAGGCGGATCTAATCAGAATGCGGACACGAGAAGGAATGGCTATAGCCCGCGCTAAAGGAAAACTCCGCGGTAAACAGCCAAAACTATCTGATAAACAACAGAAAGAGCTCGCACGCATGCACGCTACAGGAGAATACTCCATCAGCGATCTTGCTGAACTCTTCTCAGTTTCGAGGCCAACCGTTTACAGGACGTTGCAACGGACAGAACGCCCAATCAGCCCTTAACGTAGGATCCTGCCCCCTCCGGCATCAGACCCCTGATAGAAGACAGGCTGCTGGATATTGTTTTGGAGCGGCAAGAGCGGAAATTGTCGATACTAGCCTATCCACGGCCAAACGTTCTTCTTCGAACCGCTTGGTTATGCATGCTACCCAACCAGCTCTTACTGACTCGGCAAACGAAAAGGTGAGCTACCCCCCGAAATTCGGACACTGACGTAAGCTGCGATTTGTTGTCTGTTGATCTTCAACACGAAGGAGATCGACGATGTCGAAACGGA
>NZ_FQZQ01000049.1 GCF_900142085.1 Shimia gijangensis | reverse complement strand
GCTTCCACGTGCTTACCTGTGTCGGGTGAAGTTGGCGCTTGGCTGCGATCTCCTGCACCGTCTTGTCGCCACGCAACGCTTCTAACGCCACAGTCTCTTTAAACTTGTCGGAAAAGTTCCGTCGCTTCGTCATTCTCGTATCCATTCATTCGTGTTGGATACACCTTAGCACGCTGTCCAGTTTTGCCGGACCACTTCAGTAATCAAGGAAGAGTTTTTCAACACAATCAGCCCAGAGTGTACTTGTTCTGCAGAGCAGCGAATGTCTGCCTTTGGGGTCTCGGTGCCGGAGGTCACCTGGACTGCCTTATAAGTGCGGCTACGGTGCTTTTCAGATGGGAGTACCGCTACACGTGTTGAAAGAAAGGCCCTCTGCCCGGGGCGGACCATCACCAGAGTATTTTTTGATAAAATTGCGACTAGGGTACTCTCAGCACACGCCGATCTAGCGGCGTCCAGAAAGCAGGCGACTCCTTGGATATCAAATGGCGGGAGGATTTATTGGCGTTGGCGGCCAATAGAAATTTCCGCATTGCATCGGAACAGCGCAACGTGTCCCAGCCGGCCTTCAGCCGTCGAATTCAGGCGCTGGAAGCCTGGGTTGGAACGCCTTTGGTTGATCGGGGGTGTCAGCCCATCTGCTTGACCGAGGCGGGAGAAAACTTTGCTGGTGTGGCGCAGGACATTGTCAGCCTTGCTTATCAAACGCGTGAAGACATCGTGGCGAAAATCTCGTGCGAGAAAGAAAAAATCCGATTTTCCACGCTCAGCACACTGGCGCAGTTTTTCATGCCTGCATGGCTGAAGCAGCTTCAACCATTTATCGACACCGATCAGTTTATCGTGCGAACCGATTTTGGCACCATCGCCCAATACCTTGGGGCGCTTGAAGAAAACGTAGTGGATTTGTTTGTTTGTTACGAAGACCCAAACACAGGCGGTTTCAGTGATGCGGAAAAACTCTCATCTCTGATACTGGGACAGGAGGTGTTAGTGCCGGTCGTCGCTCCGGATGCAACCGGAGCGCCGCTTTGGTGGTTACCTGATCGGCCAACTGATCCGATCCCCTATCTTCATACGGCATCGACACTTTCGCTGTGGCCGGTCAAAGGCCATCTTGAGAACACCTATGGCGACCTGATCTTCACGACGGTCTATGAAACCAGCATTGCGACGGCAATGAAAGCCATGGCAATCGAAGGCTATGGCGTGGCCTGGATTCCCGGGGCCATTGTCGCCGATGACCTTGCCCAAGGGCGGCTTGTCCGCGCGGCGGGCAAGGACGATGACCTTGTTGTTGATATCAAGATCTATCGGTGCACTGCCTTCAGCGAACCAAAGATCGAGGCGTTCTGGCAGGCCCTGCTTAAGAAAACGTTATGCTCTGAGGTCCAAGGCTGATAGGCTGAGCTATCTTTTCCGAGCCTATTGCGGAATGCAGCTAAATCTCTGCGTTCGGTGCTCTTTCAATTCCATACCGAAAACGCATGACATCCACCGGTGATGTGTTTTGTGCATGAGTCGCGCTGACATCGGCATTGGACGGTTTTGCACCGGCCTCAATACAGTTTGGCAAAACAAGACCAACAAAAACAAAACCAACTGGGAGATCACGGAATGCAACGAAGAACTCGAATTGTGACGTTTGCCGCCATGGGCGCGGTTGCCATCATGGGCGCAACTGTCGCCTCGGCGCAAAGCACATTGGACATCGTCAAGGAACGCGGACATCTGCGCTGTCAGGTCGGCCCGCCATCTGCCGGGTATTACAACCTCGACAGTGATGGCAATTGGTACGGGCTTGACGTCTCGGTCTGTCAGGCCGTTGCCGCTGCCATTTTTGGCGATATCACGAAAATGGAAATTCAATCGGTGTCGAGCCAGGCGCGGTTCACCGCTCTGGCCAACGGCGAAAGCGATATGTTGTCGCGCACCGCCACGCACACCCTGACCCGTGACACTCAACTGGGCATCGATTTCCTGTCGCCGAACTTTTACGACGGACAAGGGTTTACCGTGCGGCGCGACAGCGGCATCACCAGCGCGCTGGAGCTGAAAGGCGCCAAGGTCTGCGTGACCACCGGCACCACGACCGAATTGAACCTGACCGATTTCAGCCGCACCAACGAGCTGGGCATCTCGAACGTCACGTTTGAAGACTACAACGTGCGCGACGATACCTATCTGAATGGCGGCTGTGATGCGGTTACGGGTGACAAATCCTCGATGGCTGGCAATATCGCTTCCTTCCCGGTTCCTGCTGAACACATGATCCTGCCCGAAACCCTGTCAAAAGAGCCGCTGGCCTCTGCCGTGCGCCATGGCGACAACCAATGGGCCGATATCGTGCGCTGGAGCATTTTTGCGCTGATCAACGCCGAGGAACTGGGCATCACCCAGGCCAATGTTGAAGAGATGCGCGGCAGTTCGAAAGACCCCAATGTGCTTCGTATGCTGGGCGCCGAGGGCAACCTGAACGAAGGTCTGGGGCTCAAGAAAGACTGGGCCTACAACATCATCAAGTCAGTGGGCAATTACGGTGAAATCTACGAGGCCTACATGGGCCACGGCGAACTGGGGATCGGCATCGACCGGGCTGGCTCTCTGAACGCACTGTGGACCAATGGCGGTCTGATGTATTCGCCGCCTATGCGCTAAGGCACCAACGGGCCGCTGGAGGATAACTCCGGCGACCCAATCTTTCACAGGGTCCGCAGTCATAAAAGCAGACGGCGGACGCTGTATCGGGGGCCACAAATGACCGACGCCGTACCACAGACAGAGACAAACCGCGCCAGACCGAAAGAGTCATTCGACTTTTTCCATGACGAGCGTGTTCGATCGGTGTTTTACCAACTTCTGACCGCCGGGACTTTTGGCTGGTTGATCTGGTATCTGATCTCCAACACCGCCCACAATCTTGACGTGCGCGGCATGAAGACCGGCTTTGGCTTTCTCAGCACCTCAGCCGGATTTGATGTTGATTTCAAGCTGATCAACCACACGCCCGGTGTCGGCACCTATGGCCGGATCTTCCTGCTCGGGGCGTTGAACACCCTGTTTGTTTCGTTTCTGGCCATCCTCATCAGCACGGGCTTGGGCTTTTTCATTGGCGTTCTGCGCCTGTCAAACAATTGGCTGGTGTCGAAAGTGGCGCTGGCGTTTGTCGAAATCTTTCGCAATACACCGCTGCTGATCCAGATCGTGTTTTGGTATATCGGCGTGTTTTCCCTGCTTCCGGCAGTTAAAAAGACAATAGATCTCTCGCTGGGCGCCGAGATGATGCTGCTCAACAACCGCGGCTTATATCTGGCAACGCCGATCATGGGTGGGCTGTTCTGGCTGACCCTTGTGGCACTGGGCGCGGCCCTTGTCGTGGTTGTGATGCTGCGCCGCCGCGCGCGCAAACTGCAAGAGCGTACCGGCCAGCAAATCAAAACGCTTGTCCCGTCGCTTGCGCTGATGTTCTTACTGCCGAGTGCGGTGTTTGTGCTGACCGGCATGCCGCTCAGCTGGGATATGCCAACGCTACAGGGCTTTAATTTTGCCGGCGGAACCAGCGTGCCACCGGCCTTCCTGGCGTTGCTTGTGTCGCTCAGCATCTATCATGCCGCACAGATCGCCGAGGCGGTGCGGGCCGGTATTCTGTCGGTCAACAAGGGACAGCACGAGGCCGCGCTTTCCATCGGGCTGAAACCGGGGCGGATCATGTCGATGGTTGTCATCCCGCAAGCGATGCCGGCGGTTGTACCGCCGATGATTTCACAATGGATGAACACGGTCAAAAATTCGTCGCTGGCCGTCGCCATCGGCTATGCCGACATCGTATCCCTGTTCATGCAAACCACGCTGAACCAGATTGGACATGCGGTCGAATTGGTTGGCATGACCATGGCGTTTTACATGTTCATCAGCCTGTCGATTTCCGGGCTTCTGAACATCTACAACAAACGCGTTCAGCTGGTGGAGCGCTGATATGGCCATCATCACTGCCACAAAAACCCCTGACCGCGCTGCGCCGCTGGGCGAGCGATCAGTCATTGGCTGGATACACAAGAACCTGTTCAGCTCGTGGTTCAATGCGATCCTGACCCTGCTCACTGGCTATCTGGTCTTCATCACTGTGACCGGCGTCTTTAACTGGGGGTTCACCGATGCAACCTTTGTCGCCGAAAACCGGCGCGCGTGTTATGACAATAGCCTGACCGGGGCCTGTTGGGCCGGGGTGATCGACTGGCTCGACAACATCTTTTACGGCCGCTACCCGCGGGATCAGATCTGGCGGATCAATGTGGGCGCTGTGTTGCTGGTGCTGTGGATGGCGCCGTTGTGGATGGGGCGTGTCAAAGGCAAGGTTTTGGTCGGAACGGGTGTCGTCGTGTTCTACCCGTTTCTTGCCGGCTATCTGTTTTCCGGAGGCGACAAGGGTCTGTTCATGCAGGTCATGGTCAGCGGTGCCATTGTCGCGCTGATCGCCAATACCGCAAATATGCTGACCGGCGTGCTATGGGGCGAATTCCTGCCGGACTTTGTGCTGCGTGTTCTGGGCAAGTCCACCGCACCTGACAAGACCCAGCGCAATATCCTGCTGGCCCTTCTATTTGTTGTCTTTACCGCAGTGTTTGTCTGGCAACTCAGCTGGACGGTCGAGTTTGTCAGTTGGACCAAATGGGGCGGGCTGTTCCTGACCATGGTGATTTCGGGCATTGGCATCGCGTCGTCCTTGCCCGGCGGTATCCTGCTGGCCCTGGGCCGTCGCAGCAAACTGACCGTTGTGCGGGTTTTATGCGTCGCGTTTATCGAGGTGTTCCGCTCGGTGCCGCTGATCACCGTGCTGTTCATGGCGACAACGATGTTTCCGCTGTTCATGCCGGAAGGGTTTGTCCTCAACAAGCTGGTGCAGGTCATCATTGCGGTGATCCTGTTCAATGCCTGCTACATGGCCGAAACCGTGCGCGCCGGGCTTCAGGCCATTCCCAAGGGCCAATACGAGGCCGCCCATACCATCGGGCTTGGCTATTGGCGCACGACCGGGCTGATCATCATGCCGCAAGCGCTGAAACACATGATCCCCAACATTGTCGGCAGTTTTATCGGGCTGTTGAAGGATACCACGCTGGTCTCGATCATCGGGTTGTTCGACATCCTTGGCATGCTGCGCTCGATCAGCAAGGACATGCCCTGGCTCGGCCTGCACAAGGAGCCGCTGATCTTTGGCGCGTTCCTGTTTTTTGTCCTGTGCTTTTCGATGTCGAAATACAGCCGTCATCTGGAAGTGAAGCTTTCGGCGGGGGATCAGCATTGACCCGGCATTTGAGGAAACCCCCATGACAATAGAACTCACGCAGGCCCAACTGGCCTCGGCCGCCTCGTCCGAGGTCATCATCGAGATCGTGAAGATGAACAAATGGTACGGGTCGTTCCATGTGCTCAAGGACATCGACCTGACGGTGCATCAGGGCGAGCGGATCGTCGTTTGCGGCCCCTCCGGATCGGGCAAATCTACCCTGATCCGCTGTATCAACGCGCTGGAGGAACACCAGGAAGGCGATATCATCGTTGACGGGATCAAACTGGGCAAGAACCTGAAAAACCTCGATCATATCCGCACCGAGGTCGGCATGGTGTTCCAGAACTTCAACCTGTTCCCGCATATGAGCATTCTTGAAAACCTGACCCTCGGGCCGATTTGGACCCGCAAGATGAGCAAGGCCGACGCGGTCGAGACCGCCATGACCTATCTCGAGCGGGTCAAAATCCCCGAGCAGGCCGACAAATACCCAGGCCAATTATCCGGCGGGCAGCAACAGCGCGTCGCCATCGCCCGCAGCCTGTGCATGAACCCCAAGATCATGCTGTTTGACGAACCCACCAGCGCGCTTGATCCCGAAATGATCAAAGAGGTGCTGGATGTGATGGTCGAGCTGGCCGACACCGGCATGACAATGATCGTGGTGACCCATGAAATGGGGTTTGCCCGGACCATCGCCGATCAGGTGATTTTCATGGATGAAGGTGACATCGTTGAGCAAAGCGGGCCGACCGAGTTTTTTGACAACCCGCAACACGAGCGCACAAAGCTGTTTCTCAGCCAGATTTTGTAGCCATCAATTCATGGCCTGCTGATCAAAGGATCAAACAACATGATCACCGTAACCGAATGCGAAAACCCCGTCGATTTGGTGACCTTTGTCGAAACCGACCGATTGTTCCTTAATCCACTGGAAACAGACGATTGGCGCATAAGACGGGTTGTCTGCGATAAGGTCATCGCGTGTTCCGAAGCCTTGCCCGACGGGTTGTGCCTTATGGTGTTCGAAACGTTCCGCTCACGTGCGCGGCAATGGGAATTGTGGAACCCGGTTATTGCCAGTGTGACCCAAAACAACCCTGGTTGGAGCGACGCGCAAATCTACGCCGAATCCTCGCGTTGGGTCTCTCCTCCCGATGGGTTTGGCAGCGGACATCAGGCGGGTGCGGCAGTTGATCTGAAACTGGCACGCACGGATCGCACTGAGCTGGAATTTGGCGGTCTGATGAAAGGGCTCACCGGGGTCGCACCGACCAATTGGCCTGTCTCGCCTGAAATTCGCAAGAATCGCGACATGCTGGTCGCGGCGATGCATGGCGTCGGGATGATCAATTATCCCGAGGAATGGTGGCATTTTTCCTATGGTGATCGGCTAATGGGATGTACCGGCTGCTTCACCCAGCAGGTTAGGCTGAGCCTATTTCTGCAAATAGGAGAAGTAGCATGGCGAAGACTGAATTTGA
>NZ_FQZQ01000050.1 GCF_900142085.1 Shimia gijangensis | reverse complement strand
CTACCGCCCTCCGGCTCCGGAAACCATCATACCAATGGAACTCAGGCCGATCATGCACTAACAACCAACTTGGACCCGTCAGATAGGGCTGCTCAATCCGTTTGGCGGTGATGCTTTACGTCCGATTTCCACTCTCGTTACGAAACGTAGAAGATCTTCTGCACGAACGGGGCATTGATGTAAGCCACGAAACTGTACGGTTTTGGTGGAACAGATTTGGCCCCATGTTTGCTACTGAAATACGCAGAAAACGGGTCAGCCGGATGCGATGTTACTCGAACTGGCGTTGGCATCTCGATGAGGTTTTCGTGAAAATCAACGGTGAACGACACTACCTTTGGCGCGCGGTAGATCACGAAGGGGAGGTGTTGGAAAGCTATGTAACGAAGCGCCGGGATCGCACTGCGGCCCTTAAATTCTTGAAGAAAGCGATGAAGCGATATGGACAACCGGAAGTCATCGTGAACGACAAATTGCGTTCATATGGTGCTGCGATGAAGGTTTTTGGCAACGCCTGGAAGCAAGAATCCGGGCGCTGGTAAAACAATCGCGCAGAAAATTCACATCTACCTTTTCGAAGGCGAGAGCGAGCGATGCACCGCTTTCGTCGTATGCGAAGTTTGCAGAAATTCGCCGCCGTTCACGCTTCAGTCTATAACCATTTCAATTCGGAGCGCAGCCTTTCCCAAAGAGATCATTTCAAGATGAACCGCACCGCTGCTCTTGCTGAGTGGCGCGGGCTTTGCGCGGCATAAAGGGATAGCCTCACTGGCCTAGTAGAGACTGGTTCGAATTGGTCTGACACCACCCATGGGTGAATTAGGACGTGGCCGTGAAGGCTATGGAAGGGCAAGAGCAGGGGAAACCCGACGCGCCACCAGTATGAAGCGAGAGAACTTCTAAGTAGGCTGAAGTAGAAAAGAAAAGGCGAGGCCGAAGCCCCGCCATTTGTTGTCTGACACATCACGTCGGAACTGATTTTCTAAAACTAGGCTCGCAAAAACGCGGCGCACACTTGATCCAGTTGAATGTTAGCCGTTTTCTTCCGTGTCTTGTATGTCTTCGTCCGAAGCATTCGTTACGGTGGCGTCAGAGGTATCTCCCGCGTCTTCTTCGTCAGACAAGGCTTCTTCTACTTGCGCGTCGGTAGGAAAGCTGGCTTGCACAGCGCCCAGCACATCTTGGGCTTCAATGCTCGTCGGATCTAAGGTCCCTTTGTAGCCCGATAGAACGGCGGCTTGGGCAACCGTCACGCTTTGTTCAGCCGCCAGTGCTTCTGCCTGGGCTTCCGCCAAAGCTGCCATCGTGTCTGGGTCTGTAGTGCCAACCAGTGATTCAGCCGCGGCTAACGCAATAGCTTCTTCACTTGTGGGATCGAGGGCACCCTCGGCATCTTCAGTATAACTACCAATAAGCGCAACAGCCGCCGCTAGGGCTTCCATTTCCGGACTAAGTGCTTCCTGTTGGCTCGCGTTATACTGAGCGACCGCCAATGCCGCAGCAACCCCAACCGTTCCATTGTAATTTCCGTTACGGATATGGGCGAGCTTTGCATTCACACTGGAATTAATCATCCCGTTGATTTTCCCAAGTTTACTTGGATGCATATGGTCTTTTGTTTTGCCAACAGTCTTCGTTCCAGACCTGGCCGCATTGCCATTGGCTTTGCCAGTGTTACCTTTTTCCTTTCCCTTAATGCCGAAGACGCCCAGTGCGCCTTTCAGCCCACCGCCAAATATGCCGCCGCCGGATTTCCCTTTACCGCTATTGCCTCGATTACCATTGGCGTTCGAACTTTTGCTAAAGCCCTTTCCACCCGACTTCCCGTTATCAGCTCCCTTGTCATTGCCACCGCCGTTGCCGTTTCCACCACCATTGCCACCGCCGTTTCCGTTCCCACCGCCACTTCCATTCTTGGCGACAGCAAAGTCAGCAGTCATGAGCAGCACTGCGGGAGCCGCTACAAATGTTGATAAAAGCAGGGATGCCATCCCAATTCTCAAGAGCTTTTTCATTTTAATCTCCCTTCCAGACGCAACAAAAGAAGTGCCAGTACTTCGATCCGATTTAGACATAACTGTCGAATTTGGCAGATTTGTGGCCGCCAGAGAAGCCTTCATCTCGGAAGCGAAAACGGCCGACTTCAAACTTAAAACAGTGGAAGTAGAGGAGCCTAAATGGTTCCGAGAGGTTCAACAACCGCGCTACTCGGCATTGGGCACACATAGCCTAGCTGGCGCTATGAACTTCAGCCCCTACTGGATTGGTGCTCCCATCTGCTCGAGTGAAACGCGGATTTCCCTGAATATTGCTGACAGGACATCCGGGATGGATTCGGCGGCGGCATCCAATGCCTCGTCCAGTTCTTCTTGAGGGATTTGAAACATCGAATTGGGTGATGCCAGAAGAAACTCGGTTGTGAAGGACAGGGCGGGGATTTAGCGTTGAAGCATGACAAAACGCTCCCCTTTTCGCTATTTCAAAACCAGCCCCGAGATTTTCCGCCTGGCAGTGATGCTCTACGTTCGTTTCCCGTTGTCACTTCGGAATGTGGAAGATCTGCTGCACGAGCGTGGCATCGATGTGAGCCACGAAACTGTGCGGTTTTGGTGGAATAGATTTGGCCCGTTGTTTGCATCTGAAATCCGCAGAAAACGGATTTTCCGGATGCGGTGTTACTCGAACTAGCGCTGGCACCTCGATGAGGTTTTTTTGAAGATCAACGGCGAACGACACTATCTTTGGCGTGCGGCGGATCACGAAGGTGAGGTGCTAGAAAGCTTCGTCACTAAGCGCCGGGATCGCACTGCGGCCCTTAAATTCTTGAAGAAAGCGATGAAGCGATATGGACAACCGGAAGTCATCGTGACCGACAAATTGCGTCCATATGGTGCTGCGATGAAGGTTTTTGGCAACGCCTGGAAGCAAGAATCCGGGCGCTGGTAAAACAATCGCGCAGAAAATTCACATCTACCTTTTCGAAGGCGAGAGCGAGCGATGCACCGCTTTCGTCGTATGCGAAGTTTGCAGAAATTCGCCGCCGTTCACGCTTCAGTCTATAACCATTTCAATTCGGAGCGCAGCCTTTCCCAAAGAGATCATTTCAAGCTGAATCGCACCGCTGCTCTCGCTGAGTGGCGCGGGCTTTGTGTGGCATAAAGGACAGCTTCACTGGCCTAGTTGAGACTGGTTCGAATTTGTCTGACACCACCCCGCACCGCTGCTCTCGCTGGGTGGCGCGGTCTTTGTGCCGCATAAAGGGCAGCTTCACTGGCCTAGCAGAGACGAGTTCGAATTGGTTTGTCACCACAAAAATTGTCATTTTTCTTCACAACGCCCCCTCATTTTTGACTTATTCAGCGCGCAAAAATCATTGCGAGGATCGTTGATCTTCCTTCGTTCCAAGGAAAATAAACAGGCCAAGCCATGAGTATTGCAAACAAATCAAGTGAACTCAGCCTTGTTAAGGAGTTCTCAAGGGGTGATAAATATTCAGTCACCAATTTTCAAAGCCTTCACAACTGCATCGAAATTGGCGGGCGGCCCTCGGTCGGCAACGCTCCTCGGCACGGCTTCCTGCAAAACGCATTTAGACGCAGTGCGCTGACATTTGGCATGCTGGCAATATTGGAAACAGGCGTTTCTGTTGCCGAAGCATCGCAGTCCGCCTCGGCAAATCCATTAGTTATTTATTCGGATAACGGTGGTAAGCTGTCCAAATACGCAGTCGCTGTATCAAATGCAAGGGCTATGAATACAAGCGTTAAAATCAAAGGCAAATGTCAATCCGCCTGCACCTTGTATCTGTCGATGCCACAGAGCCAGATTTGCATTTCGCGAGGCGCGTCCTTTGTCTTCCACAAGGCCCATGGTTCCTCTGCACGTCTCAACAACTGGGGGACTCAGTTTTTGTTGGCGAATTATCCGGCTTGGGTTCAAAACTGGATCAATTCTAAAGGCGGTTTGAGCAATAACCTCATTCGAATGAACTATGAGTATGCTTCGCGCTACCTACCGCCCTGCTCGACACAACAATCCAAGCAACGAAGGACCCTAGTCAGATCGGTAAAACCAAAAACTTCGGTCCAAACTCACGTGTCGGAGTTGGGCCAAGCCGACTTAGTGGCACGGGTTCCAACAAGATCTTACCTCCGGGAAAAGCACGCTGACCTGCGATAGCGGTGTGTAAACAGATAACGGTTGGTGGGTGGTTGAGCTTGTCCCGACTTAATTCCGGTGCGGGGTCCTTATACGTCCACACATGGCAATGCCTGCTCGATTTGCTGAACCACTAGAGTTCAGGCACCCGTTCCTTTATAATCAGCAGGCGAAAAATCATGCAAAATCTGCAGGATCGCCATCAATCCATGCTGCACATTATCAACTCGGATTTCATTATTGTAAACTGTCGTCCGCAAACCGCCGGAGACTTTTCCTCGTTTAGAGATATAGAACATGTCGGCCTCGCCGGAGAATTCCAACTGCATCAGACTGCGCAACCCGCGGGTGATTGAGGAACGGTACCGTTCCTGGCGACTGGTGTCACCGCTGCCGCGTGCAACCCGCCATGCCGCGATCATACCTTCCAAATATACTCCCGTCGCGGAGGCATGCGGTCGACCAAACTGCCGCCGCTCCGGGTCATAAAACCGGCCGGCGATGTCCGGCCAAACTGTTGAGTCCGCGACTTGCAGCCCGCAGAGCCAGTCTGACATCTCAAAGATCCAGTCGCGCAGATCTGCATCGCGCGTTTGCATCCAGACGGTTTCATAAGCCATCACATGCCAGGGCACGAACGCCGGGTTACGGTTGTTAAGGTGCCATTCACGGTAATGCGCCACAGATTTCATGATTCGGTCCAATAGCGTAGGGTCCGCCTCTTCAGCATATCTGCCCGCCAGATAGACCAGGGCCTCGCCTGGATAGAAGTTCTGGTTCCGATTCTCTCCCGGCGGGATTAGGAAGGACGTAAAGGACCCGTCCTCATGCCATAGATGCTCGACCGTGTTGCGCAGGCGGCGTTCCGTCTGTTCCAAGATGCGTTCCTTTGGATGCTCGCGGATTGCTAGCGCTGCGAGGGCCGCAGCACCCAGATTGGCCTCATCACCAAAATAAATGAACTCAAGATCTTCTTTGCGCGCGCCGAACTCTTTGAGATTGTAATGGATGTTCAGCAGGGCTCGCGCCGTCACATCATCATCTTCAAAATATCGGCCAATGCGGGCCAGCGCGACAGAGGCCATCCACTGGCGGATCATGTTATTTGCCGTCGATTCCTCTCCCCGACTGGGCCAGTACTTGTATGTCATGCGGCCATTTTCATTAAGATTGGTCAGCATCCAGTCCGACATGCGCCTTGCAAGTGCGGCCGTAGTCTCTGCCGTGACCTCGTCCTGAAGAACAACCTTGTTGCCTCGGAAAAGCCGCACCGGAGGCTGACCCTCAGTTAGCGGCACCAAAAAACACATAGCTTCAAACCTGCGGATGATAACTGGTTTAGCCTGCCGAACGGGTCTTTTTACTTCTTCGGCGAAGAACGTCTCAATGATCTTCTTGAAAGGTAAGTTAGTCGCGATCATCTGGGTAGGTGCATAGCGCGTGACCCTGTCGCCCGAGGTAAGCTGGATACCAATGCGCCCACGGTTGAGGTTATTAAAGATCTGTCCGGTTTTATCTGCATCAACAGGCCGGAAAAGATAAGAAAAGACAATTTCGACTGTGTCTGGGTGTGACGCTGAACCGAGATTTTTAAGCGCACTGGCAATAGCCGATGCAAGAGGATCTTGAGTGCGCGCTACAGGTGACCAAGCATCCGCAAGGCGTTCCCCGTTGCGTCGCAACGCGACATATACCGCTAGATCACCCGGGAGGTTTGCAGGCTGTGGCGGTGCCTGCTCCTTATTCACCAGAAACCGAACACGTGCCAGAGACTCCGCAAATGCGTTATCATCGGAAAACATAGCGTCAACCGGCCCTTTCATACGGAATTTTCCTTTTTAAGGCGGAGTGGGATCGTCCCGTCATGCCGCTTAGACCTCTACATCATCCTTCTCATACTCTAATCCCGCGTGATAGGCGCGGTTTGTAAGATTGTTTTTGTTTTTCTGTACCGATTATGACACGGGCGGGTCACTTGGAGTTGTCTTGCGGTGTGGCTCCGGGTTTTGCAGATTCTGAAAGTTGGGAAATTTCGGGGGGTAGTTCAATTTGAACATAGTCAATCGAGATTATGAAACCTGATCAGGCTCAGGTATGGACGCGTAGAATTAATTTTTCCACTTAATGGAGATAAACCACCGGCTTCTAGCCGGTCCGCTTCAGCGAATCTGTTGCTGATCTTCTCTCCTGTATTTTGAAGCCCGCTAAAGGCGGTATGGCTTCAAAATACAGGAGAGAAGATCATGCGATACTCATCCGCCGCGCACACGCGATTTTACCACAGGTTCCACGTCGTGTGGGTCACTAAATATCGTTACAAAGTTCT
>NZ_FQZQ01000051.1:2500-6098 GCF_900142085.1 Shimia gijangensis | reverse complement strand
ATGGTTGCGGGAGTAGGATTTGAACCTACGACCTTCAGGTTATGAGCCTGACGAGCTACCGGGCTGCTCCATCCCGCGGAACCGGGCCAAGATTTGTTGGCCTGAGTTGCCTCAGCGTTGGAATTGTGAGGCGTATAGTGTGTCATCGTCGAGAGATACAAACACGGGGTCGTTTATTAGGTTTGGCGATGACCTACTCTCCCACACCTTAAGATGCAGTACCATCGGCGCTACGGTGCTTAACGGCCGGGTTCGGGATGGGACCGGGTGTTTCACTCGTGCTATGATCACCAAACCGAATAAACGGCCTCGTGTATTCCAAGTCAGTACATCTTGCGTTTTCACTTTATGGGTTACTCGCGCAGTATCGTGTAATGTGTGTATGACTGATGGATCGCAGTATAAAGCGGTACCGCTACGCTACTTGAGCGCGGCAAAGTCTTGCTTTTACTGGATCAAATCAAGCCTATCGGACAATTAGTACCGGTCAACTGAATGCATTGCTGCACTTACATCTCCGGCCTATCGACGAGGTGGTCTACCTCGGTCCTCAGGGATACCTTGTTTTGAGGGGGGCTTCCCGCTTAGATGCCTTCAGCGGTTATCCTGTCCGAACATAGCTACCCAGCACTGCCGTTGGCACGACAACTGGTCCACCAGTGGTTCGTTCACCCCGGTCCTCTCGTACTAGGGGCAACTCCTCTCAAGTATCCTACACCCACGGCAGATAGGGACCGAACTGTCTCACGACGTTCTAAACCCAGCTCACGTACCTCTTTAAACGGCGAACAGCCGTACCCTTGGGACCTGCTCCAGCCCCAGGATGAGATGAGCCGACATCGAGGTGCCAAACACTGCCGTCGATATGGACTCTTGGGCAGTATCAGCCTGTTATCCCCGGCGTACCTTTTATCCGTTGAGCGATGGCCCTTCCACTCGGGACCACCGGATCACTATGGCCGTCTTTCGACTCTGCTCGACTTGTCAGTCTCGCAGTCAGGCTGGCTTCTGCCATTGCACTCAACGAGCGATTTCCGACCGCTCTGAGCCAACCTTCGCGCGCCTCCGTTACGCTTTAGGAGGCGACCGCCCCAGTCAAACTACCCGCCACGCAGGGTCCCGGATCCGGATAACGGACCGCGGTTAGACATCAAGCAGAATAAGGGTGGTATCTCAAGGGAGGCTCCACCGCAACTGGCGTCACGGTTTCAAAGCCCACCACCTATCCTGCACATATTGTGCCTGATGCCAGTGCGAAGCTGTAGTAAAGGTGCACGGGGTCTTTCCGTCTAACCGCGGGAAACCTGCATCTTGACAGGTAATTCAATTTCGCTGAGTCGATGTTGGAGACAGCGGGGAAGTCGTTACGCCATTCGTGCAGGTCGGAACTTACCCGACAAGGAATTTCGCTACCTTAGGACCGTTATAGTTACGGCCGCCGTTTACCTGGGCTTCAATTCGGAGCTCTCACCCCTCCTTTTAACCTTCAGGCACCGGGCAGGCGTCAGACCCTATACGTCGTCTTGCGACTTCGCAGAGCCCTGTGTTTTTAGTAAACAGTCGCCACCCCCTGGTTTGTGCCCCCAGTCAATACTTGCGTAGAAACTGGGCCTCCTTCTCGCGAACTTACGGAGGTATTTTGCCGAGTTCCTTCAACATCGTTCTCTCAAGCGCCTTGGTATTCTCTACCAGTCCACCTGTGTCGGTTTAGGGTACGATCTAGCGATGGAGCTATTTCCAGGAACCTCTAAGCAGCCCATTCAATCCAATAAGGATGAACTACCCTCGAGATCCGTCACTTCCATCTGGCCCAGGAATATTAACCTGGTTCCCATCGACTACGCCTTTCGGCCTCGCCTTAGGGGTCGGCTTACCCTGCTCAGATTAGCTTTAAGCAGGAACCCTTGGACTTTCGGCGAGAGTGTCTCTCACACTCTTTGTCGCTACTCATGTCATCATTCTCACTAGTGATCTCTCCACCGGATCGCTCACGCGCCAGCTTCACAGAAAGCACCATATCCTCCAAGGCATTCCGAAGAATGCTAAAGAGGAAAGGTACTATGTCACACTACGCTCTGCTACCATGCACTATGTGCATCCTAGACTTCGGCTCATGGCTTGAGCCCCGTTACATCTTCGCCGCAGGACAACTTATTTAGACCAGTGAGCTGTTACGCTATCTTTAAAGGATGGCTGCTTCTAAGCCAACCTCCTGGTTGTTTTGGTCGTCCCACCTGCTTTCCCACTTAGCCATGAATTAGGGGCCTTAGTCGTAGGTCAGGGTTGTTTCCCTCTCCACTACGGACGTTAGCATCCGCAGTGTGTCTGCCATCTAGTACTCCCGGGTATTCGGAGTTTGGTTAGGATCAGTAAGCCTGTGGGGCCCCATTACCCATCCAGTGCTCTACCCCCCGGGGTATTCGGATGACGCTCTACCTAAATAGATTTCGCAGAGAACCAGCTATCTCCGAGTTTGATTGGCCTTTCACCCCTAGGCACAACTCATCCCGATCTTTTTCAACAGATGTGGGTTCGGACCTCCAGTAAGTGTTACCTTACCTTCATCCTGGTCATGCCTAGATCACTCGGTTTCGGGTCTGATCCACCTAACTCATTCGCCCTATTAAGACTCGCTTTCGCTGCGCCTACACCTAACGGCTTAAGCTTGCTAGATAGACCAAGTCGATGACCCATTATACAAAAGGTACGCTGTCAGGCCGCAAGGGCCCTCCAACTGATTGTAGGCGTTCGGTTTCAGGTACTGTTTCACTCCCCTCGTCGGGGTGCTTTTCACCTTTCCCTCACGGTACTGGTTCACTATCGGTCAGTAAGGAGTACTTAGCCTTCGAAGGTGGTCCTCCGATGTTCAGACAGAATTTCACGTGTTCCGCCCTACTTAATACGTCCGATCATGCTTCTTATACGGGACTGTCACCCACTATGGTTGGCCATTCCAGACCATTCTAATCACAATCACAGCTCGGCTGGTCCCCGTTCGCTCGCCGCTACTAGGGGAGTATCTATTGATTTCCTTTCCTCCGGGTACTTAGATGTTTCAGTTCCCCGGGTTTGCTCTTTTAAACCTATGTATTCAGTCTAAAAGTACCTGGTTCAACTCCCTAGTGATAGCGTTAGCTATCAATAGAAAACTGTCAGGTGGGTTCCCCCATTCAGAAATTCATGGATCAAAGCTTATTCTCAGCTCCCCATGACTTATCGCAGAGTATCACGTCTTTCATCGCCTCTTACTGCCAAGGCATTCACCAAACGCCCTTCTCGCGCTTGATTTGATCCAGAAAAAGAAAGACTGGTTAGTGTCCTATCGCTTCGCTATTTGAGGACGTTTGACCGACCACAATCAGCTTGTGATAAAACCCAGATCGTTCGCGACCCTCTCAGCTGGTAACTAAAAGTGGGCCTTTATTCTGAACCAAAAGTCATACATTTTTTCCCGCTCTTCATCTTGGAATCCAAACTGCCGATGGTCATCGGCCCCGTCTGGAAGATGAAGAACAATTTGAGCAATCTCGCGATTGCTCGGGTTAGTGTACTTGACTTGGACAACTCTGTTCATTTCAGTCGGCAGACACATACGTGG
>NZ_FQZQ01000052.1 GCF_900142085.1 Shimia gijangensis | reverse complement strand
CTTCTACAATCCGCGTCGCCGCCACTCAGCACTGGGCTGGAAAAGCCCCGTCGCATTCGAAAGGAAGGTGGCTTAAACGAGCACTTGGGGCGGCACTAAAGCGCGACAGGTCCATTTTGGTAAGGGGCTGTTGCCAAGTACTCCTCCGTGGCGACTGACAAGCTCACAGCGCCGCTCTCCACGGTTCCCTGCTTCTCCATCGCCTTCCACATCCGATAGACCTCAAGCGCCTTCTCACCGCCTTCATGAACAAGGTCGATGCAGCTATCGTCGAGGTCTTCTGGATCGCTGGTGTCTTCGGCGTACTTGTGAGACATGCTGATCCCCTCAAGATCGCCGTTGTCCTCCAGCTGCTGAACTTCATCTGCGTCACCGACCCTTCCCAGTAGGTCGCTGATCACGTCCCTCACATCAGGCTTGCAAGCATCCAGCCGAGCATAGAGTTCGACAGAGATGTTGTGCTGCCGCCTCTTTGCATCTGCTAGATCACTGGTGCCTGTAGATTGCTTGAGTTGCTTTCGACCGTTGAAATGCTGTCGCAAATCAGCGGGAACAGTCACCAGAACGTAGTACTTGCCCTTGTTCATGGCCAGCGTTGTAGCGGGGTAGTCAGGCACCTGTATCCTCCAAAGTATCCTAATTGGAATACTCCAAGTGCCTAAAATACTGAGATAAAACGGGAAAAGATGCAATGGAGGCGAGTACCGGAATCGAACCGGTGTACACGGATTTGCAATGCAATGCGTATCAATTTGCCATTTTAAAACAAGAGCTTATGTTTCCAAATTTGCAGTGTGTATCAAAGTGTGCAAATAGAGTGTGCGGATTTTGTGTGAAGCACTGTGTTGAACACAGTAATGCGAAATACTGTGTTCAACACAGTGTCGACAAACACTTGCGGAAACACAAGGGTTATCATGCAGCTGGCTAAAGCGGCCATTCAGATATGTTGTCTCAGAAGACCGCCAAGCGGGACTTTGCGGTCCTTCGCTAGGATCGACCATACTGCCGGTTCCGGTCCAAACCTGCCGTTCGATTGCATTAACGTCGCTTCGTTGCAACCCGCCGAAGAAGCCGTTCGTGCGGCCTGTAGCATTTTTATGTTGTGAATGACTGCAGAGCTGATCAAAATTGACGTTTCTCTGCGTTGGCTCCTACCTGCCTCCGACCGACGAGCAGGCTGTCGAGGTTATTGATCTCGATCAACGAATCCTATCTTCTTAAGTCTACACTTCCCAACCCTATCTACGCTCACTTTCGAGGTCTCGTATGGGTTGGTTTCGTCAAAAACATGACGCGATAACGATGCTGGCAACAGCAATCGTTTTAACTTTTGCGACACTGGCTGCCGTTGAAGGCGTAGTAATTCTTATCATCTACCTATTGCCACTTTCAATTCTTGGCGTTTTCGGCCTGATCGTCGCGTGGTTCCTATGGGCATGGGTGATGCTTGGGAAGGGTTATTTGCCGTCGGTCTCGCCACAATTTGCGTCAATCACCGTTTCCACTTTTGGTCTGGTTTTCTGGTATCTTGCAACAGAATTTGCTGATTTGAGTGAATCAGGTATTCCAAGCCTATTCGCACTCGCCTCTTTATTTCTGTTATTCTGCATAGCGCTTTTTTTGCCATCGCGCCAAACCTACGAATGAACCTTACTGAGGGTTTGTGTTTAGAATTTGGGTTTAACAGGGTAGTCGTTCCCGGTCTGGGCTCTTCACCGTCATCCGATGCCTTCAGTCAGGTGTTTGAAGGGGGTACGTTGCCCAAAGACGGCAGTGCGTGGCGGATTCTCAACGGGTCGACGCACAATCAGGGCCGGAGGCTGATCGCGAAATTCAAAAACCTTCCAGATCGCCCATTGACCTCTCCCAATATAGAAGAAAATGTGCCTCGAGTATTCCGACGCTGCTTTGATTTGGAACAAGTCGAACAAGTAATGTCGGACCAGGCCAACGTCACTGGCAGCCTGCATTTGCCTCTCTGGGCCGATCCAGGCGAACGAATGAGTAGCAGGTTTTTTACGATGGAAGCGATGAGGCCTGGATTCTAGAAATTGGAGAAAAAGCCCACACATGTCAGGTTGTCCACGCGGGTGAATTTTATTTCAGGCACGGCAATCCGTTTACCTTCGACGATAATGTCCGGAATTTTGGCCGTGTAGGCGTATCCTGACTTAGCGCTTAACGAGACGCTGGCAAAACGCATGGAACCGGAAAACTCGACGAAGACCTTACCGTCGCGGACCGTGTTCGGTAATCTTCCGGCGAATTTTTCATACAACTCAACGTTCACCAAATCCTCGCCATCCGGGGATTTCATCACGATGGGCATGTCAGCAAAGGATATCTCATTGCCCGCGGGAATGGAAAACAGCAACTTGAGCGAGCAGGCACGATACCCGTTTTCCTTAAGTGGATAGCAATTCGAAAATATCTTCACATACTTTCCATCTCCCAGACGAAATCGCGCATATGGTGCGAGGTTGGCACGTGGAAGGAACCATGCAGCTGGATCAATGATTTCAGCACCTTCCATCTCCGGCTCGTAGTAGGGCCAAAGAAGCGGCGTCGCGCATATGAAGGTTGCGAAAAACGCAAGAAATGGCGTTGCGACTATCGCAACGATCAAAAATGCGATCTTCTTCCCTCTAACCAAATTTTTCTACCCTTCGCGGCCTGAGTTGAGCTACCTTAGCAGAACCCGCCAGCACTTCGTCAGCTGGCTGACCTACGCTCCACTTCTGATGCTGCACATTCGACCAAGGTCCGGTCCAGCTGGCCGCACCGCAGTATTGACTACTCAACTTGCGAAACTGGTTTGGACCAATAGGGCCATCGAGTCCAAATGAAACAATGACAGCTTTGTCCTGTGTGGATGGCTCCTGCTTGGCAAGACCTTTCTGATGTGATTGGTAGTTGTCAGATGCGGTCTTGTGTCCGGCTTTTTTGCGCGGCGCACGTGGCCGCTGGCCCTGATGGTTTCCACAAACCAAGTCCCAACCTGCAACTCGAACAGCACGCGTTCAGGACAAAGCACGGGGTGTCTTGGATTTAGGGCTGACAATATTCCATCACTTCATTGGTCTTGCTATCTCTTGTGTTCTGGTTCGGCTCAGATTGTTCTGATCCGGTAAGGTTCATTGCGAGTCATGACGGCCCAAATCAAGCGCGCTGTCTTGTTTGCCATGGCGACAGCGGCCACCTTGCCGGGCTTGCGGGCAACAATATCGGCAAACCAAGGATCATACCGCTCGGGGTTTTTGATGATCTGGCGCATACGGGACATCATGCCGACGACCAGCAATCGGCGAATGTATTGGTCACCCATCTTCGAGATACGCCCTAAACGTTCCTTCCCACCACTGGATCGATTCAGCGGGGTTAGTCCGAGCCAGGCAGCAAACTCACGGCCATTGCTGAACTGCCTACCGGTTCCAACAGTGGCGACAATAGCGGACGCCGTAATGGGTCCGATCCCGGGTATCGTTTGCAGAAGAGTGACGCGGTCTTCCTGCCGGGCCACCTGCATCATCTCATGGGTGTAGGTCGCAAACCATCATACCAATGGAACCAAGGCCGATCATGCACTAACAATCAACTTGGACCCGTCAGATAGGGCCGCTCAGGGCGATGCCGACGCCTTTCAAAAGATTGGGAGAAATCCATCGCCAGCGCCGAAGCTTGGGTCATCATTGCCCACATTCGACGCGTCACACGACATCTCGCAAGCGTATGAAATTGTTCCGCTAGTTCTGAATCAGACTCTCAGTATTCGTTGCACCTTATCGGGCGACGTGCGAATGTCATATCGACGCCAAAACTTCACGGGTCCCAAATGATTTCTCGACGAAAATTGGCCTGCCTACTGCTTTCTCCTCTGGTGGCCGTTCAGTTCAATGTTTTTGCCAACACAAAAGGCGGTTTGTTCGTTCGCCGTGGGTGGATACTTTCAGCGAAAGATATTGAAATTCTTCGCGCCCATTCAAAACGGCGGAATTAGGCATGCGGCGTTATCTTACCAGCGAGACCCGTCCGCAGGCACGATATGATGTGTGCATTATTGGGGCTGGTGCTGCCGGAATTTCACTCGCCCAGAAGCTGCGATCACAAGGCCTATCTGTCTTTCTAGCCGAAGGCGGGGGCGAGGAATGGGAAGACGAGTCTCAGGCGATTTACCAAGGTGATGTTAAGGGCGACGCATACTTTGATCTTGAGACTGCGCGCCTTCGTTACTTTGGCGGAACGACAAATCACTGGGGTGGAATGTGCCGTCCGCTTGAAGAGCTTGATTTTGAGGCGAAAACAGGGTTCCCGCTGACCGCTTGGCCGATCACTCGATCGGATCTCGATCCCTTTTTGAATGAGGCACGTAAGATTGTTGAAGTTGCGACCTTCCCAAATGACAGCCCGCTCGATAGTTCTGATGATCTGCGTAGGGTTCATTTCGTGTTTTCTCCGCCAGTAAGGTTTGGAGAAAAGTTCCGAGACCAATTTTCCTCAGATTTAGGTATCGACGTAGTACTGCACGCGAATGCGCAAGATGCGGTAATCGAAAATCGACGAATCCAGTCAGTTCGTTTCGAGAACTTTCAGAACGACTCGATTGAGGTCAACGCCGATGCATTTATACTCGCCTGCGGTGGGATAGAAAACAACCGGCTGTTATTGCAGTGGAATCGGGATCATAATGACGGGTTGGGCAATCAGAGGGGCCTCGTTGGACGTTATTGGATGGAACATCCTACGCAGACCATTGGGGAGGTCGTTTTTTGCGAAGGTCTGACGTTTGATGATGATGATACTGATCTTCCAATCTCAGCTACGCGTCTCTACTTGGCGCCAACAAAGTCGTTTATGACTGAAAATGGCACTTTGAACTGTCGAATTCGGCTTGATCGTACGCCTGATATGAGTTGCACGCCGCCGGGCTGGCTCGCCAGGCTACTAGGTAGGGCGCCTGAGGAGCCAGCTCACCTAGCTTGGCTACGCAGCTCGTCTGAACAGGAGCCAGTTTACAGCAATCATATTGCCCTCTCGGACGCGCTCGACCGCTTCGGCAACCCTCGCGCAACGCTTCACTGGCGAAGAAGTGAAGTGGACAGAAATACTTTTCGTGAACCTGCACTCGCGCTTGGTCAATACCTCGCGGACAACACCAAGGCGCGTATGCGACTTCACGACTGGGTTCTGTCACCTGAGACTGAATTCAGCTGCGACGGAGGTGGCCATTGCCCCGGCGGATATCACCATATGGGCGGGACGCGTATGGCAGATTCTCCGGAAACTGGCGTGGTCGACAGAAACGCAAAGGTATTCGGCACTGAGAATTTGTACTGCGCTGGTTCGTCAGTGTTTCCTTCCGGAGGATTCTGCAATCCGACTTTTTCCATCGTTCAGCTCAGTCTTCGCCTTGGCGACTATCTGGCGAATCGAGCTGCTAGATAGTCGAGCAAACTGCATTGGCGGACAGGACCGTTTCGAACGATTCTTCGAGACTGCCTCGCAATTCGAACTAACCATTTCCATTGGGAATGTGCTTCACGCCTCCCCAAAAATCAGGCGCTATCTTTGTATGCAGGAATCATCTTAGGGCTCAATGCAACCTTCCGCGCCGTAGGAAAAATGCGATGTCGCATTCTCGTGAATGGCTGCTTCCAGTGTGGCTGTATTCCAGCTTCGCACCTGCAGCGAATGACCGCATTCCGCCGATTCTGTGGAAAAACAACGTGTTGCTGGCGCAGAAAGTGGTGTCAGTTTCAGAGCGCAAGCGCCTTTCCTTTCAGGCTTTACCCGTTTGCTGCG
>NZ_FQZQ01000055.1 GCF_900142085.1 Shimia gijangensis | reverse complement strand
TTGGATAAGAGGCTAACCCAACCTCGGACAGCCCAATAAATCAAAGCGATTGCACACGTCAAAGTGCGAGAAAGAAAGAGTTTTTCAACAAAATCGGCCCAAACTGTTGAAGGCTTCTTCAGTTTTGTCCTCCAAAAATCTCCTTTTGGCACCATAAGCGTAAATGTTGCGTTGTATCGCCACTTTGCCCTAACCCTATTCCATTCTCAGCACTATCCTGAGCTATCAAAACAAGGATACGCTTTTATCGGGGTGCTCGGTTGAAAGGAAATTAGGCGCCGACACTTGGGCACGATGACATTGGCACACTACCCTCCAACCGATGCGGCTTTCCTCATCTGGACACAATGTCTATTCAGCGACATTGGCTGCCATTTCCGTCACCGCCTGGCCAAGAGTCATTTTCTCTTCATGGAACTGGAGTTCGTATTCTCTCCTGGTTTCATCGCTGATCGAAAAAACCTTCTCCCAAGCTTTTGCACCACCGCCCAAGGCTTGCACCAATTTTGTCTGCAGCAACTCAGAATTCTGGGCAAGGGTTCGCTCACTTCGACTTCCGCTAGGGTTTCGGTTTTTTCTATTCACGACATCGGTGGGAATTTTTTGCTTTTCTTTCAAATGTTCTTTCATTTGTTTGGTGGAAGATTTTTTCCGGTAGGACCGACACCGTTTTTCCGCTTCTTCGTACGCTTTTCTTCCGGTTGGCATGCTCATGAAATACTGGTTGGTTCCATTCCGGCCAGACCCACGTGAGATCCGAATGTATCCGAACTTCTCTAGGCTTCTCAGAGACGTTCGAATGCTGCGAGTGGTGCACCCCAATGCCTCTGCGAGCCTAGCCTCGCTCGGATAACAGAGATTTGTCTTGGTATTATGATGGTACAAAAGGCGTGCAAAAACCAAAGGCGCTGATTTTGACAGCCGAATTTCAACCAGAGCAAGTTGAAGCGCCCACCATTTCTTGAGAGGAAGGCCTGCCATCTATACAGCCTCAGGTGAAGTGTTGGCTTCAATCCAGGCTTTGATGTCTTTGACCCGGTAACGAACCAGGCGGCCAATCCGCACAATTCTTGGTCCTTCACCACGCATGGCGGCAATTTCCAAATATCGTTTTGGAATACCAAATCTTATTGCAACGTCTGAGCGCGACAGCAGCCGATCTGTATCATCTAGTTTCATTTCGAACCCCGTGCTTGATTTCTGTTGCACTGAAATTCGTCGTTTCCCGGTCGGAATAATATTTAGGGGGGAGGAGATTTCCCCCCCCTATAGTTACAGCGCTCGAAGATCTTCGATCCCGACGCGCTCTGCATCAGGGATGTTTCCAAGCTTCCCTCGGTTGGGAACTGCTGCAATCCTCCATACGTCCTTCGCTGCCGTTTCCGAAAGATCAAAGCGCCTCATCATTTCACTCTGGTAATCACCACCGCTTGCCCGCTTGCCTTCAGCGTCAAACCGAGTAGCCACGCCCTCAACCCAGCGCCTTGCCTCCCCTTTCCTTTTGGCTAGGGTTGTTCCCGCCCTAAACCATTTGGCGGGAAGATCCCGCGTCATTAGATAGCTGTACAAATCATCAGAGCCCGTACGGAATGCCTTTGGCGCTAATTCCGGTGAGACCAACTTCGCGCCATGAGGTGTGGTTTCAAACATTAGAATTCGAGCTTCGATGAATCCATCCCGGATCGATTGGAAGACGCGATTAGACAATTCTACGATGCCATCGCTGTAGTCCCCCCATTCTGGTTCAACCAGTGATCGCTTCGAAGGTGAATCACCGCCGAAAGCAACAAACAACTGCATCACCAGTGGATCCATCTCTTGCTCCGATATGGATGTTGGCTCACCACGTGACTTTTTCATGTCCCTCTGAAAGACCAAGACCTTTTCAGCAGCCAAAATCACATCTTCATCGCGAGATGAGCAATTGCTTAGCATTGACCGCGCCATGGAAAGGAGCTCATCGGTATTTTTTGCCCAGTGAAGCGTCTTGCCGCCCACCATATCCTGCAAAATTCCATTTCTTAGGACATGTTCATTGATCAGCTCATATGTCTTTTCATCGTGTGTTTTTGGTCCGAAAGCATCCTTGTTCTCAACCCGTTTTTGAAGCTCCTCAAGAACAGCCATAGGCGGATCTACCTGGGCAAAATGCAAATGACCTTCGCCAGCAAATATCTTGCGCACGGCCTCTTTACTAGCAAGATCCGGAACCTGAATATCCGGTTGCCCAATCTTTTTGATTGAGTCATGTAAATGGACTTTGATTTGGGGCTGCTCGGTCATTTGCCAGCAATCCTTCTCGATAATTCATCACAGGCCAGGTTCATCGACGGCCGCAGCGCATCCAGCGATGGCCGTGCATATCTCTGTCCGGTAATCGAGAGTGGCGTATGATTGAGCAACCGACCTACGATTTCTTCCAGAACACCTGCTTCCATCGCAACAGTTGCAAAGGTACGGCGGTGCATATGAGGATTGTACTTAAGTCTTACCGGCCTTGTGATGTGCCCTGCCACGGACTTGGGAGACGGAAACACCCATTCTCGACTGAGGGGGCGCAGCGGCGCCAATATCTCATGGTGCAACTGTAAGATAGGCAAATCAAAGCTCCGTCCGTTCTTCGTCATGGGCAGGTGAATGCGATCTTCTCCGATCTGCTGCCACTTGAGCGTCAGCGCCTCAGTTTTCCTGAGGCCGGTAAACAAAAGTAGCTCGTAGAATACACGGTGGATTGGATTGGCAAGATCATCGATCGTTTCTCGCCAATCCTTCAGGTCATCAATGATCCGGCCGTCCGGTGTTTCTTCAAACCATTCTATGGCCATCGTTGGGCACTCGGCTAAATCACAGGTTCGGCGCGCATGATTGTAAATTGTCCTGAAACTGCGAAGGACGTGATTGGCGCCCGAAGGCGTTCTTGCCATCTCCCGATGGCGGCGAACAACCATCGCTTTGCTGATCTCGTCCAATGGCAACCGCATCCAGTCTTTCAAGTGCAGATCCAGCTGCGCACGCGTCCCACTCTTATGGTGTTCAGATCGAAGCTTCGGGCGCGCCAGATAAACTTCCATCGCTGCCTCAAGAGTAGGGGCTCCGATCTGAACAACCTTCCCTGCCCCCCTGCCCATTTCCAAGGCAAACCCAAGAGCTGTCTGACGCGCGGCCTGGGCTGAGATTGTTGGGAACCGTCCGATCAGAATGCGCTTGGTCTGGCCGCCGACGTCCTTTTGAAAGTACCAGGTCTTGGAGCGCTTCCCAACGAAGAGCACCAGGCCTTTGATCTCCGCATCCCAATACTTGTCCGTACCGGCCCTTGCATGAGGTAATTTCTTTGCAAATGTCTCTGTGAGCTTTGGCATATACTTTGTCGGCTTTTTGTAGGTAACTGTATGCAACTAGATGCTACACCATGCAACAGGATGCAAAATAAAAGTCAACAAAAAGAATGGGTAAGACACCAAATGATACTGCATGAAACTCAGGAGATTTGTTTGGAAAACTGAGGTCTTAACCATTACACAACGCCCGCTCAACTTTCACACTACTATTTGATTGATTTTTTGAGGTCAAGGCCCGCACTGAAG
>NZ_FQZQ01000057.1 GCF_900142085.1 Shimia gijangensis | reverse complement strand
CCCAGAGCATATGCTAATTGACGGGGTCTACGTGGATTAAGTGCCACCATTGCAGAATTAACCCCCACCATTGCTATGGATCGACCATCTCGGTGATCTTCTGCTCTGGCTGAAGCGTCTTCAGCTTCGACCACCCCCTTCAACAACAACATGATCAAGGACCAACTCATGGCTCAAGCATCTGCTTTTGCCACTGGGTCGACTTGTGCTTTACGGCATGGGTCAGGCTCGGTGGTACAGTTACCCTTAAGACCTCTTTATAGAGATTGTACCAGCTATGGGTTTAGCGACCTGGCTGACGCGACGATCATCTCCACGATAGACACATTGACCCAACGTGGTGGGGGTCTACCGCAACAGGGTGTCACTACAGCCTTGCGAGAACAAGTCGCTACGATGGCTGCTATGGCTGACGGGACAGCGCCTCCCAGTTTCTTTCTCTCTAGCCTTGACCCCGGTGTTGGGAAGACCACGACGTTGATCCGCTTCGTCCAGCAACTCCTGAGGTCCAATCAGCATGAAGGGGTGGCGGTCCTGCTCTGCTTCTCTCAGTTGGATGAGATTGCAGGTCTCATCGACAACATGGAGTTGAACAAGGCTGACTTCGCGGTCTTCACGGGCAAGGGAAATGAGATCAATGGTCTGAGTTCAACGCCCTATGGTGAGGCTCGTATCCTGTTCACGACCCAAGAGATGGTCAGGAAGCGTTGTCGTGGTCGCAGCTTCAAGGACACCGAGGTCTTCCATTACCAAGGTGAGGTCCGCGCTGTCAGGGTCTGGGACGAGGCGATGCTCCCCGGTGAAGTGATCCGGCTCAACACGGATCAGTTGGCATCCTTACGAGACCCGCTCAGGCTGTCTCATCCGGCTATGGCGGAACTGATCGACCAGCTGGAGGGGGACCTCAAGGTTGCCGGGGATCACAGCTTCTTCACATGGCCTGATGTTGAAGACGCCTCGGGGACAAGCCTCTGGTCAGCCAAGCGGCATCTGCATGGCGACCTTGCCGGTCATCTGGAGCGGCTCTACGACCTGTCAGGACGTTGTGTGCGCCTGAGCAAATCCGGCAAAGGGTCCACAGTCACAACCGCGCTCGACAGCCGAGACGTGATACCTGACGACCTAGCTCCTGCGGTAATCCTCGATGCCTCTGGGCGTGTTCGTGCGACTTACAGCCAATGGAAGAAGCAGAAGAAAAACCTCGTGCGACTGCCCTCAGCGACGAAGAGCTACCAGAACCTCAGCGTCCATGTCATGAACAAGGGGTCGGGGAAGACGGCTTGGTCGAACAACGGCGAGGAACTGGCACAGGAAGTGGCCCACCTCATCGACACGAAGCCTGACGAGGAGTGGCTGGTCATTCACCACAAGACGTCTGACCCTGAGCGCATACCCAACTTGATCAGGGGGCTGATGGCTACAGACACGGGTCGCATCAGCTTCCTCAACTGGGGCAGGCATCAGGGGACCAATGCGTATCGCGACATCAAGAACGTCATCCTAGCTGGCTTGAACAACTACTCGGAGATCGACTATGAGATGCTGGCGCGGTGCTACAGTGGCATCAGGAATGACCAGAAGGTCCCGAAGGCCCTCGTGGACCAGATGCGGTCAGGGGAACTCCGGCACCACATCCTGCAGGCGCTGTGCCGCTCCTCGGTCAGGCAAGGCAACGGTTCCGACTGTGACCCCTGCAATGCCTACATCATCGCCCCAAGCCGCTTTGGTGCCCTCGACTTCCTCCCCGAGGTCTTCCCCGGTTGCACGGTCAGGACGTGGAAAACCAGAAAGCTGAAACTGAAGCCAACTGGGTGGGTAGCTGATGCTGTGGCTCAGGTGACGAGCTTCTTCGCCAGCAACCCGGACGAGGTCTACCTCTACAAAGATCTCAGAGCCGATCTCGGGATCACCAATGCATCCAACTTCAACAAGCGCGTCCGCCATCACGAAAGCTACAAGGCGGTGCTGGACGAGTTGGAGGTCGAAGAGATCGCCACAGGCAAGGGTCCCCACCGCAACGCTCTGGCGAAGAAGCCCCAGTCCTTCGGTCCTGTCGAAGGTGCCGGCTACATCGCGGGTGTTTGAGCCTGAAAAATGTGAGTGCCCTACCAATAAGCGGGGTGTTCGCGCTTCCCCCTATGCACCTACAGCGGCTCACAGCAGCAGCAAGTTCCAAGGACCAGCCACAGCGACGGCAATGTGAATACGCCCTCGGGAACCACACAGCAGCCTCGAACCGGTCACCGTAGACCAAACCGTAGACCACATGGTGCCTGTTGACGAACAACCCCGACCTCGGGTAGCCCTTGTTTTGCTGGAGCTACCAGCTGAAGTGACGCCTGCAGCGGGAACACAAGCCGCACCACTAACCGTGTGGGGGCACCAT
>NZ_FQZQ01000060.1 GCF_900142085.1 Shimia gijangensis | reverse complement strand
AAGATGCCGTCGAAATCGGCCCAGGAAATTTCTCGACCGCCGCAGGGCATATCAATCGACCCATACTTATTGCGCGGCCATCCGTTGTTGGCGGCAGTAACAAGAGGCTCTGATTGGCACCTCAGCGCGCGCGGCTGCTTTTTGAAGCTGAAGCTTGATATGTGCCGCTTCTATGGTTTCTCCGCGCCGATTGAGACACTCATGTAATCCATGAAGACTCCAGACGTTTCCCGGGTGTTGGCAGGCTCGGCTTAAGGTCGCATCAAGCCCGAGGTCAGCCCGATAAACCGCCTCCGCTTCATCAAGCACCCCTTGTTCCAAAAGCAGCGCACCCAAGGCATGCCGCGTCGGCTGCATCCAGCCCCAAGGCTCATCGTAAGGCATATTGTCATCAATCTTGACAGATTTGCGAAGGTGATCGAACGCGGCTTCGTGGTTGCCAATGTGATAGGCAAGTTCTCCCAACATCATCTGTTCGGCGACCTTTAGAATGTCTCTGCATGAGTTGTTGAACAACATGCGGCTTTCCGGGACGTTGTCCCATGCGCCGTAGAATAGTGACTTTTCTGCTTGAGCTTCGTCGATCTGATGCAAGTTCGCCAATGCAACAGTGCGCGCATAGCGCATCATGGCCAGAGTTACACAATACAAGCTTTCGTCGTCGGGCAGTTCCTGAGCCAGAATTTCAGACCAGCGCCCAAACCGTATGAGGATATGCTGCTTCACCGGAATGAAACCTTCGAACCAATCGGCCATAGGACGCAATGTGTCTGAGGGCAAAGTGGCAACCAATTCCTCTGCGGCCTCCAATGCCGCCGTCGGTTGGCCAAGAAACATCGCGCCATAAATCTTGAAGTGATAATTGTGGCAACGATAGACCGAGTAAAAGTTGTCTGCGCCTTCCAGTTTCAAGAATTTCCGATCTGCCAGAATTGCTGCTTCATTCCGCAAAACAACATTCATGTAGTCTCCACACAGCACATCGATATGGGTTGGCATGTGAAGCAAATGGCCCGCGTCAGGCACAAGGGTGCTTAGGACATCTCCGTGGCGCAAGGCCTTCTCCGGGTGCGGCGACATCTCCATAAGGTGAATATACATGTGCAGAAGGCCCGAATGCTGCCAGGCCCCAGGCAAAGTTTCAAACGCGGTGTCCAGCACGGCGATCGCTTCAAGAGTGTCCGCGCCCTTGGCTGGTTGGCCGGTTGGTAAATCCCACAACTGCCACGGAGTGCGGTTCATGATCGACTCTGCAAAAAGAGCGCACACATCCAGATCGTCACCAAACTTGGAATGAACCTGACGCATTGCGTCGGCGAAGGCATCATTCCATGGGCTGAAGTCCTCAACGTCCGAAGCGTCGGGGTAACGTGCGGGCAAGGCTTCGATCAGTGCGCGCTCCACTGGCGTGACTTGACTAAGCAGCCCGTTCGCGGCGTCGATTGAGGATCGGGCGACTTCGATACAGTCGGGTTTTTCGTCGTCCTCGAATGTTTCCCGAGGTTTGTTGTAGTTAGGGCCAATGCAATAGGCGATGCCCCAATGGGCCATTGCGCAGTTGGAATCCGCTGACAGCGCTTTGCGAAAACACTCAATGGCTTCTTCATGATTGTAGGCATAGGTCCATGCCAAACCTCGGTCGAACCACTTTTGAGCCTTCCGAGAAGTGGTGGAAACTGTTCGGGAATATGTGCCCAGATCGTAGTACGCCATCGCTGATGTCTCCTTCTCAAGTCCGCTGCATATTACCGCAAAACCGCTTGAGAGGGTAATTTCGACGTTCTATCGCTTCCATGCGCGTTGTTGGGGCAGGGGCGGCAGTTGGATTTGATGACCAGCTTATGCTGAGAATTTCGAGCGGCGTTTCTCCAATTTTTGCGATTTAGTGTGCTGCGGAAAATTAAATTTTCGAGCGCGTTCCTGTCGTTTGCAGCTGCTTCGTAAGGTAACTGGGTCTGAAAAAATGTCAGAATCGACGGTGAGTACATCGTTTGGCCAATACTTCTTCAGTGCGGGCCTTGACCTCAAAAAATCAATCAAATAGTAGTGTGAAAGTTGAGCGGGCGTTGTGTAATGGTTAAGACCTCAGTTTTCCAAAC
>NZ_FQZQ01000061.1 GCF_900142085.1 Shimia gijangensis | reverse complement strand
TTTGGTCCCAACATCGAAATTACCCCCGTTGCTAGGAACAATTGAATCAGTGACACAGCCTCAAATCAATAAGAGTTTTTCAACAGAATCCGCCGGAAGCGGTAGTTGGGCTGATCTGAGAGAACGTCTGTAAAGACCATACTCTGGTTTTTACGGTGTTCTGATTTAAGTATCCGCTTTATGCGTTTTCCGCGTTTCCGACTGCTTTGGGGCCTCCTATCTTGGACCGGCCATTCCGCTCATTAGTAAGCATCTGTTTTTGCACGCTAATAAATTGCAACTCGGTTGCAATCGAAAGTGGAAGACAACCTCGGTTTCGTGCCTATAATAGGTAGGGCCGAAGTATCCAAATTGCGGAAAGGCCCATCCCATGCGTGCAGCCATCTACGCCCGTTTTTCCACCGACCTGCAAAGTGACGCCTCAATTGAGGACCAGCAACGCCTGTGCCTGCGCCTGATCGAAGGCAAAGACTGGAGGGCTGCTGACACTTATTCTGATCGCGGCATCAGCGGATCCTCACATCTACGTCCCGCTTACCAGCGCATGCTGGAAGACGCCCGCAACAACCAGTTCGATGTAGTTGTCTCCGAAGGTCTCGACCGCCTCAGCCGTGACCAAGAGCACATCGCTGCCTTCTTCAAGCAGATGCGGTTTCAGGGGATACCGATCTTTACCATCGCAGAAGGCGAGATTTCCGAACTGCATATTGGCCTCAAAGGCACTATGAGCAGCTTGTTCATCAAGGACCTTGCCCAGAAGACCCATCGCGGACTTGAGGGGCGTGTGCGCAAGGGCAAATCTGCCGGAGGTGTCACCTATGGCTATGATGTCGTGCGCAATCTTCTGGCAGACGGCACCTTCACAACCGGCGAGCGGACCATCAATGAAGAACAGGCCACAATCGTGCGCCGTATCTTTGAAGAGTTCGCCTCCGGCCATAGCCCGCGCTCTATCTGTGTGAGGCTCAATGAGGACGGCATCGACGGCCCACGTGGCAAGGGATGGGGCATGTCCACTATCTATGGCAACTGGAGGCGTGGCACAGGCATCCTGAACAACGATCTCTACCAAGGCCGTCTTGTCTGGAACCGCCAGCGTTTCATCAAAGATCCCCACACCGGCAAGCGTCAGGCCCGTATGAACCCTGCCGAAGAATGGATCATCGAAGAGGTGCCGGACTTACGGGTTATCTCTGACGCCCTCTGGAACAATGTCAAAGCCCGCCAAAAGAGCACCCGCAGTGTTGTAATCAGCGAGGGCATCACACGTTCGGAACGTGCCCGCCGCGCCAAACATCTGTTTTCAGGATTATTGACCTGCGGGGTGTGCGGTGGAGGTTTTACCATTATCGGGAAGGCTTACTTCGGATGCGCCAATTCCCGCAACAAGGGCACTTGTGACAACCGTCTGACCATCAAACGCGATGATCTGGAGGCCCGCGTTCTTTCCGGTCTTAAAGACCACCTTCTGCATCCCGACCTGATTGCTGAGTTTACGCGCAGCTATCAAGAAGAGTTCAATCGCCTCGCGGGCACAATCAAACAAGATCACGCCAAAGCCGAACAGGACTTGGCCAAAGTCACCAAACAGATCGATGCGATCATCGATGCCATCACCGAAGGCATGTTTCATCCCAGCCTCAAAGCCAAGATGGGTGATCTGGAAACACAAAAGGCGACGTTGGAGGCAAAACTCGCCAGCATCGATACACAACCACCCGTTCTTCTACACCCCAGCCTCTCTGACATGTACCGCAGTAAAGTGACGGACCTGACAGAGGCCTTGAATGATCCTGCGACCAAGACGGAGGCTGCAGAGATCATTCGCAGTTTGCTCACCAGCATCACACTGATCCCGGATGGAGATGCGTTAAAGCTACGCGCTTTTAACCTGATGCATACCCGGCCTCGCAAAAGTAGTTCCAGCATTCTTGCGGTGTGAACATGTCGCAGACTTCGGCCAATG
>NZ_FQZQ01000062.1 GCF_900142085.1 Shimia gijangensis | reverse complement strand
CACCAGATCCTTTAATCTATGCAAGGCGATGCGTTCGACTTGTTTGCAGGCTGTGGCGCGCTCGGAGGGGGTGTTGTTTGTGATGCGTGTTTGGAAGGCGTCCATGATGGAGGCTTTGGTGTTGTCGCGCACGGCGATGATGAAGGGAAAGCCGTGTTTGGCGACGTATTGGGTGTTGAGCATGGTGAACGCCTCACGTTCGGCATCGGTCAGCATGTCGAGCCCGGCCGAGGCCTGCTCGGAGGTGCTTTCATGCGTTAAGCGCCCGGCGGCGGCCAGTTTTCCGGCGAGATCCGGGTGGGCGGTCAGCACGCCAAGGCGGGCCTCTTGCGACGCCGCGCGGAACACCCGGCACAGCGCATTGTGCAGCCCCACCGCGCTGTCATGTGCAGGCCCCAGTTCAAGATCATAGGCCCTTTCTGCGATCCAGGGCGAATGCTCGAATATGCCACCGTACGCGGCCACAAAGGTCGCGCGGTCCATTTGGCTGGGCCGGGCGCGACGTGTATGCGGGTGCGTCGCGGCCCAATGGCGTGCAATATCAATCCGACGCGGGCACCACACCCCGTCAAACGTTTGAATATAGTCGATAAACCGTTTCAGGCCGGCCATCTTGCCCGGACGCCCGATCAGGCGGCAATGCAGGCCGATCGACATCATTTTGGCAGCCCCTGCCTCTCCTTCCGCGTACAGCGTATCGAAGGCATCTTTCAAATAGGTAAAGAACTCTTCGCCCGTGGTGTAGCCCGGCGAGGTGGCAAAGCGCATGTCATTGGCTTCGAGCGTGTAGGGAATGATCAGCTGATCGCGCGCGCCGATCTCGCTCCAATAGGGCAGGTCATCGTCGTAAGTGTCTGAGACATAATCAAAACCGCCCTCTTCGGCCACCAGTCGCACGGTGTGTTGAGAACACCGGCCCGTGTACCAGCCGCGCGGGCGTTCGCCGACAACTTCGGTGTGCAAACGGATCGCCTCGGCAATGGCCGCCGCCTCATCCTCGGGCGCCATATCCTTGTGTTCGACCCATTTCAGGCCGTGGCTGGCGATCTCCCAATCGGCGTCGATCATCGCCGCCACCTGTTCGGGGGACCGTGCCAGAGCGGTCGCCACGCCATAGATCGTCACCGGGATATCCGCGCCGGTGAACAACCGGTGCAGCCGCCAGAATCCGGCGCGCGCGCCGTACTCATAGATCGAATCCATGTTCCAGTGTCGCTGACCCGGCCAGGACGCCGCGCCTGCAATATCGCTCAGAAACGCCTCACTGCCCGCATCGCCATGCGCGATGTGGTTTTCCGAGCCTTCTTCGTAGTTCAGCACAAATTGCACGGCAACTTTGGCGCCGCCGGGCCATTGTGGATCAGGTGTTTGTGCGCCGTAACCGCGCATGTCCCGGATATATCTGCTCAAGCTTTACGCTCCCTTAAGGTTCATTTGGTTCTATACCGGAATAATCCGCGTGACTTTCGTGAATTTCCTGAAAGACTTCTTTGCCGCTGCCCCCTGTCATGTCGACAGGATTCAAGCGACAACAGCTAAAAGCAACAGGAAAGGGCGCGATATGGCGGGCTATCTGACGACACATGTGCTGGACACGGCCCGGGGATGCCCGGCTGAGGGGCTGAAGATCGATCTCTATCGTCTTGATGGCGACCACCGCAGGCATCTGCGCACGCTGGTCACCAATGACGACGGGCGCACCAATGAACAAATCCTGCCCGAAACCGAGTTTGCCTTGGGGGAATACGAACTGGTGTTCCACGCAGGCCCTTACCTCGACGCGACCGGCACGCCCCCCGAAACCCCGCGCTTCCTCAGCACAATCCCCATCCGCTTTGGCATGTCAGAACACAGCCACTACCACGTCCCACTCCTCCTATCCCCATTCGGATTCTCTACATACAGAGGCAGTTAAGGTACCTTAGGG
>NZ_FQZQ01000063.1 GCF_900142085.1 Shimia gijangensis | reverse complement strand
TTACGATGGATCATCAGTTCATTCATGTTGATCCAAGTAGGGCAAGAGATGAATCCCCCTTTGGAGGGACAATCGCCCATGGTTTTCTGACACTGTCTCTTGCCAGCAAGTTTTCTTATGACTGCGTTGAGCCGATGCCGGGTCTGTCCATGGGAGTTAACTACGGGTTCAACAAAATTCGCTTTTTGGCTCCGGTGAAATCTGGTTCCAGAGTTCGAGCCAGATTTGTGCTGCAAAAGTTAGAGCAAAAATCGCCAACAGAGTTGCTGCAAACAATGGGACTGACCATTGAAATTGAAGGTGAGGCGAAGCCCGCACTTGCGGCTGAATGGTTGGGATTTTTGGTGTTCTGATCGCTCCAGCATTGAGTGAAAAAAATTTGGGATTGGTTCGCGAGATGATATTGCCAACCTATCTGCTGAGGGTTGAACAACGCGGCGCATGAAGGAAACTAAGATGGACATTCAAACACTGTTCGGGCTTGAGGGCAAAACGGCATTGGTCACAGGTGGGGCCACGGGTATTGGCCTTATGGCGGCAGAGGCGCTGGTGCGCGCAGGCGCTACCGTATTTTTGGCGAGCCGCAAGGGAGAGGCTTGCGAAGCAGTGGCCAAGGAACTTAACAATCTGGGTGCATCCGGGAAAGCCATTGGGTTCGCTGGAGATGTGGGCAACGAGGAAGGTGTCGATGCACTGGTCGCTGCTGTGAAAGAGCGGACGCAAACATTGGATATTCTGATGAACAACGCTGGCATCACCTGGGGCGCGCCTTTGGGGGAATTCCCCTTCAATGCCTGGGAAAAGGTGGTGAACGTAAACGTTGCAGGGTTGTTTGATTTGACTCAGAAACTCCTGCCTATGCTGCGTGAAAGCGGGTCGATCGACGATCCGGCGCGGGTGGTCAATGTCGGCTCTGTCATGGGAGAGCGTGCAATGGGTGATGGCGCTTACAGCTATGCTGCCTCCAAGGCCGCAGTGATCCATCTGAGTAAGATATTGGCCAAAGAACTGGCAAGCGAGGCCATCACAGTGAATTCACTCGCCCCAGGCCCGTTCGTGTCTCGCATGACAGCTTTTGCCACCCAGGATGAAGACGTCCGCGCCAAAGTCGGAAAGGACGTTCCGCTCGGTCGTGTGGGCCGTGATGAAGACATTGCGGGCTGCATGTTGTTCCTTTGTGGGCGTGGAGGGGCCTATGTGACAGGAGCTGTGATCCCTGTTTCAGGCGGCATCAACGTTCTCTCCGGGCCAAACATCTTTCAGCAGGCGCTGGATTGAAGGATCGATCGGTCATTTTCAAAGGAGATTGGCTTGAGGCGGTTAAGCTCGAACAGTTGGGTGGATGCTGTTCGAGAAATGAAAAACAGTAACTGAATGCCATGGATCTACGCACTCAGTTGGCGCGGGCCAGTCATTTGCATGTTATCGGGTACGTCCATCAGTGAAGCTTCGATTGTGCGACTCTTCACCCTAAGTTTTTCCGGCGGACAAGACGGTCAACTGCTGCAATATCCAAAGTTTTCCTGTGTTCATCAAAACACCTAGCCATAGATCAAACAACAACCTAAATGCTCGCAGCATTCAAAAGCTCCTGGATTTGAAGGCTCTGATTGAGGGACGCGCCTCATGAACGGGGGCTTTGAAAAGACCCAAACCAAGCAATGTGGTGTTTTGTATCACCAAAAGAGGGTGGGCGACCTTTCGCTGCGAGATGGGCTAAGGTAAGCTCTGCCGCACAAAGATGCCGTCGAAATCGGCCCAGGAAATTTCTCGACCGCCGCAGGGCATATCAATCGACCCATACTTATTGCGCGGCCATCCGTTGTTGGCGGC
>NZ_FQZQ01000078.1 GCF_900142085.1 Shimia gijangensis | reverse complement strand
TAAAGCTACGCGCTTTTAACCTGATGCATACCCGGCCTCGCAAAAGTAGTTCCAGCATTCTTGCGGTGTGAACATGTCGCAGACTTCGGCCAATGCGTCGAACATCTGGTCGAATGTTCTGGCCCCTATCCGCCGAAGGTGTGCCTTCAATTTTGAGAAAGCCATTTCGATCGGGTTGAGATCAGGTGAGTATGGCGGGAGGTAGAGGAACCAGCATCCGATATCTTTCAACGCCTGCGCAGCATCCTTGTTGCGATGTGTCGCAAGGTTGTCGCAGATGACGACCGTTCCCGGTCGCAGTTCCGGCGAAAGGACCTCCTGAATGTATGCGGCGAAGGCTTCTCCGTCCATTGCCCCTTTGATCACCCAAGGCGCGATCAGGCTATCATGGGTCAGGCCTGCGATGAACGTTTGCGTGCCCCATGCGCCGAAGGGTGCATTCATTTCCAGGCGCTTGCCGCGCAAGCTGCGCCCTCGCAGGCGGGTCAGATTGGTTTTGACCGAAGTTTCGTCAATGAATACAAGCCGATCAGGATGCGCCTGCATTTTGGGGATGCGATACTTGAACCAGTCCAGACGCAGATTCTTTACCCGTGCGCGCAGCCGTTCGGTCGCGACCAGTGACTTTTTTTGTACGTATAACCAAGCTTGCGCAGGAACCGTCCGATGGATGCGGAATGGGCGACAACGCCGGTGGCAGACATCAAGGCTCCTGCAAGTTCCGGCAAAGTGATGTCACCGTCCTGCGCAACCAGTTCTTCAAGAAGCCCCCGGTGCGCTGAGAGTTTGCCATACCCTGGCGGGCGACCCTGAACATCAGGTGCGATCTCCCCCGTCTCGCGCAGCTTGCGCTGCCATCGCACCCCTGTGGCAGCCGACAGCTTCAATCGGGCCGCCGCGGCACGCCCGCTAAACCCTTCTTCAATGTACTCTCGGAAACGACTTCGAAGTTCTGACGATAGCGCTGCTGACATAAAACATCCTCCCAATCAGGATGAATCACAAATCAAACCAAATGGGAATCCCATGATTCAGCTTTCAAGCTCGCCGCTTTA
>NZ_FQZQ01000064.1 GCF_900142085.1 Shimia gijangensis | reverse complement strand
GGTCAAAACTCTTCGGGTCAAGATTACTCTCCTTTGTTTGCAACCTTGAATCAGAAGTCAGACAAAATGGGAATCCCGAACGTCAACAGCCCCTAATCAGACATCTGCAAATTCGTTCTAATGTCCGCTAAGTCCTGTGTGGATGGCTCCCTTTTTGCAAGTACGATTTAGCGCATGGCGTTTCGTCAGAAGCAGTCTTGTGTTCGGCCGGTATTGCCAAGTTGTTTATCGGCCGCACTCAGGCTGCCATTTCAGCGGTGTAGTCGCCCAGAGGTGGTCGCGGAATTTCGGACCAGTCGTTAAGGTGGATCGCATGACGAAAGAAGTGATCCAGAATGAAGAAACGCAAGAATCATTCGCCCGAGTTTAAGGCCCGCGTTGCGCTTGAAGCGATCCGCGAGGAGATGACGCTGGCGGAACTGTCTAAGAAGTATGGCGTCCATCCGACGCAGATCGGCACGTGGAAGCGTGCGGCGATTGAGAACATGGCGTCGGCCTTTGTGCGCCGAGGTGCAGTGCCAGAACAAGTCAGCGCCGCTGATGTCGACAAACTGCATTCCAAGATTGGCCAACTGGTGGTGGAGCGGGATTTTTTGGCCGATGCCTCGCAGCAGTTGCTCGGAACGCGAGGCAAAAAATGGTGAGCAAGGATCACAAGCTGAGCATGCGCCGTCAGTGCGCGTTGCTAATGTTGTCGCGATCCAATTTATACTACGAACCGAAGGGCGAGAGCGCCGAAAACCTGCGATTCATGGCGATCATCGACAAGCAATTCTTGGAAACGCCCTGGTACGGATCGCGCCAGATGGCCCGGTTCATGAAGCGCAACAGCCACCAATGTGGCCGCCATCGAGTCCGTCGTTTGATGCGCCTCATGCGATTGGTGCCCATCTATCAGGAGCCAAACACCAGCAAGAAACATCCGCAGCACAAAATCTGGCCGTATCTGCTGAGGAATGCGGTGATCGACCGCCCCAACCAGGTTTGGTGCGCAGATATCACCTACATTCCTATGCGGCGGGGCTTCCTGTACCTTGTGGCCATCATGGATTGGTACAGCCGCAAGGTTTTGGCGTGGCGATTGTCAAACAGCATGGACGCGGACTTCTGCGTGGAGGCCCTGAAAGAGGCCTTAATGAAACATGGCAAGCCGGAGATCTTCAACAGCGATCAAGGCAGTCAGTTCACCAGCGGCGCTTGGATCGACGTGCTGATCGACGCAAAGGTCAAGATCAGCATGGACGGGAAAGGGGCTTGGCGCGACAATCGAATGATCGAACGGCTGTGGAGGTCGTTGAAGTATGAATGCGTCTATCTGAATGCCTTTGAGACCGGTTCAGAAATGCGGGCGGGTATCGGCAAATGGCTGACCTACTACAACTCTGAGCGGCCCCATTCGACGCACGGCATATTGACCCCTAATGAGGCCGATGCCAACAAAACAGAACCAATGAGATTAGCAGCCTAAGTAAAAACCCTGATCCATCTTAACAAGGCTGCAAACTGGTCGAATATCTAGGACCACCTCTAAGCTCGACGTGATGTATCGCGCCTTCCTCAACTTCGCACTCATCGTCGATATGATTAAGTGTTAACAGGCCCTAAAGCGGCGAGCTTGAAAGCTGAATCATGGGATTCCCATTTGGTTTGATTTGTGATTCATCCTGATTGGGAGGATGTTTTATGTCAGCAGCGC
>NZ_FQZQ01000065.1 GCF_900142085.1 Shimia gijangensis | reverse complement strand
CAGTGTCAGAAAACCATGGGCGATTGTCCCTCCAAAGGGGGATTCATCTCTTGCCCTACTTGGATCAACATGAATGAACTGATGATCCATCGTAACATCAGCAAACTTGTCGATCATGGCCTGATTGATCAAAACCCATTCACTGACACCAATCTCCTGCCCGATCTTGCCTTGCAATGAGTCCACCATTTTCCCGAGTTCAGTCATTACTCACCTCATGCGTTTCGTTCAATTTTTTGGAAAGGATCCGCTTAGTTGCCTTCGAACTTGGGAACAGCATTGTCAAAGAAGGCGTCCACACCACGTTGATAATCCAGCGAGTTTCCCAAAGCGTTTTGTTCTTTGGCTTCCTCAATGACGGTTTGCGCCAAGTTCAAATTTGGGACCTGGCGGATGAGTCTTTTAGCAGCGGCGGTCGCCAGTGGCGCCCTTGCCGCCAGTTCATGGGCCCAAAGCAGGGCTTCGTTTACAGCCTGCCCTTCACGAGCCACTTTAGTCGCCATGCCAAGGTCCTGACACTCGTTTGCAGACAGTTTCTGCCCTTCCACAATTGCCTGAAGCGCGCGCCGTGGTCCCATTGCCTGATTTAGCAGCCAACACAAACCACCGTCCGGAACCAGCGATATTGTCGCAAATGCAAGATAAATCTGGGCGGTTTCTTCCATCACGCAGAAATCACAAACCAATGCCAATGCGGCCGAAATGCCAGCTGCATAGCCATGCACGGCCGCAATGTACAAAGTATCACCTTCAGCAATGGTACGCAGAAATGGCCAGTACTCACCTTCCAGAATGTCTTGGGCTGAAGACAGTGAACTCTCGGACATGTCGTTGCCTGAGGAAAAGCCGCGCCCGGCGCCACAAAGAACGGCGACTCTTATGTCCAAATCGGTTTCGACCCGCTGCAACACAGACAACAAATCACGTCGCATTGCTCTGTTGAATGCATTGTATTGCCCAGGGCGGGCCAGCTCAATTCTCGCAACATGGCCGTCAATAGAAAGGCGTACTGTAGTTTCATTCGACATGATGATTGGGCCTGTTCATCACAGCAATCCTGCCAACCGTTGAGATATCAGAGTGCGCGCCTCTGTCATGATCTGATCAACCAGTTGTTGACAGGTGGGAACGTCGTGAATGAGCCCTGCAACCATCCCGCAAGACCAGGCCCCTATGTCAGTGTCCCCGTCGATCATGACTTTGGGGTACACACCGGCCACTTCAGCGGCGACATCTGCAAAGGCGATCTCGCCCCCCTTGGCTGTTTCGGTTGCCAGTATGCGTTCAACTGCAGGGTTGTTCAAAACCCGCTCGGTGTTACGCAATGGCCGCATGACCAGCTTGGTATCAAGTTCACTTGCCTGAACGATCGCGTCTTTGACGTTCTGATGAACGGGCGCCTCTTTTGTCGCAAGGAACCGCGTACCCATGTTCATGCCGTCAGCCCCCAAAGCAAGAGACGCAACAAGGCTACGACCGTCCGCCATGCCACCCGAGGCCACGAACGGAATTGTCAGCTCTTCGGCGGCGCGTGGCAACAAGATCATGTTGGGAATGTCATCTTCACCCGGATGCCCCCCACATTCGAACCCATCCACAGAAACTGCGTCACACCCGATGCTTTCAGCCTTCAGGGCGTGACGCACCGAAGTGCATTTGTGGATTA
>NZ_FQZQ01000066.1 GCF_900142085.1 Shimia gijangensis | reverse complement strand
CATTGGCCGAAGTCTGCGACATGTTCACACCGCAAGAATGCTGGAACTACTTTTGCGAGGCCGGGTATGCATCAGGTTAAAAGCGCGTAGCTTTAATGATCTCTCGTCAGCCATAGCAGCCATCGTAGCGATGAGTTCTCGCAAAGCCGTCGCGACATCCTGTTGCGGCAGACCCCCACCATGTCGGATCAGTGTGTCTAACTGGGAGGTGGTCGTCGCGTCAGCCAGGTCGTCTGAGCTGTAGCTAGTACAATCTCTATAGAGAGATCTTAATGGTGTTTGTACCGCCGAGCCAGACCCATGCTGCAAAGCACAAGCTGACCCAGTGGCAGAAGCAAATGCTTGAGCCATGAGCTGATCCTTGAAGTTATTGTTGATGGAGGGGGGGGGCGAAGCTGAAGACGCTTCAGCCAAAGCAGAGGGTCACCGCGAAGTTTGGTTCATTGCAATGGTGGGGGTTAATTCTGCAATGGTGGAACCTAATCCAGCTCAAGCAGCCGCATAGATGCTCTCACCGCCACCTTGATAGGCATCAAAGACATGCCGGTATAGAGTGTCGCATTTGGTGTTGAACACGGTTTCATCGTAGGCGTCTGGCAATCCGCCATCGAGGATCACCTCAATCGCCTGCCGTACTGCGCCACGTGCCGTTTCCTTCTTGGTCCAATCAATCACAAGCTTTTCGTCCTTCAAGGCCTGCAGGAGGTCGCGACAGACGGCTTTGACCTGATCTCGTTCCTTGTCGGACAGTTCTGGCTCTGGTTTGGTCAGGATGTCAAAGACAGCTTTCTCTTCTTCTGACAGTCCTTCTCGTACGGCTTTCTGTTCTTCCTCTGACAGGTCTTCTGCCAACTTCACAAGGGCCTTGAAGAACGCCTCGATGTTGTGGCTGCCGCTGTTGTAGCTGTCGATCAGGTTCTGGAAACGCTCAAGGAAATCCGCGCGAGTTGGGTTTCGGGCAACCATCGCTGTTAGCTTCTGGTTCAGCAAGGCACGGAGCCTTTCGGCTTCGGTGCGCTTTTTCCCCGTGTCGAACTTCTCGCGGAGTTTGTCAAAGTCGATTTGACTAATGTCGATCACCTCAGGGTCATCAGGCGTCTCGTAGGGGATTGGTGCGACGGAACGATCCAAAAGGTCTTCCACGTCCTGCATGATTGCCTTGATGTCGGGCTTGGGCATCATTGACCGGATACGCTCGGCAAGCACAGAGATGAGAACGACATCGGGGGAGAACTCGCTGGAAGCAGGATCAGGCAGGATAGCCTTGTACACACGGGAGGCAGCTCGAGCTTTGGCTAGGTATTCCCGCTTGGCCTCGTCCGTTTCAATCAGGGCCTCCACAGCATCAGCAAGCAAGGCGACCTTCTCCAGACCTCGTGCCTGCTTGATCGCGGCGGCGTCGATCTTCCTTTCGGCCAAGTAAGCAACGGTAACCGCGACAAGGTGTCGGAGGTATTCAACGAGGTCACTCTTGTCCCTGATGGGCGGCTCCTCCGTCCCAGTGTTGCCGCCACCGTAGATCGCCAATGCCTTTTGCAGGTTTCTGAACACACCGACGTAATCTGTCCGTCGGCAGAGTTTTTGGGCCCAAGAGCGGCCTAAACTAAGAGAGTGTTTGGCTCATCTTGTTGATGGTATTATGCGGCGTGTTTGCGATG
>NZ_FQZQ01000067.1 GCF_900142085.1 Shimia gijangensis | reverse complement strand
CTGTCTCATGTCCCACTCCTTGGTGGTTACGATGAGCCAGAAACACTCCCTTATCAAATCACCCTATTTGGACCCATAAGCGCTGACGTCAGACACACGAAAGAGCATTCTGCCGCCTCCAACTGATCCACAAGTTTTGCAAAATCCGATAAGGCCCGTGTGAGCCGATCGATCTTATAGACCACAACCATGTCGACCCGCCCGGCTTCAATGTCTGCCAGAAGGCGCTGCAGGGAAGGGCGCTCCAGTGTGCCGCCTGATTTACCGCCATCATCATAACGTTCCTTGAGGCCTTTCCAGCCCTCATGCTTTTGGCTGGCGATATAGGCGGTGCAGGCCTCAAACTGGGCATCCAGCGAGTTGAAATCCTGATCCAGACCTTCTTCCGAGGACTTGCGGGTATAGATGGCGCAGCGGATTTTGCGAGGCGCAGTCATTTGGGCGCGCCCTTGGATAAGCCGAAGAAACGCGGCCCGGACCAATGTGTTCCGGTGATCATGTGGGCAATCTTGGACAGAGACCGGTAGGTCTTGGTGTTCCAGACAAAACCCTGTTCAGTGACATCAACCACATAGGTGACCCCATTCCACTCGCGCAAAAGACGGGAGCCGGGTTTGAGGCTCGGGGATTTGTTAGAGGTGGTCTTGCCCTTCGCAACTTTGTTGAGGTCGCGAAGAAAGCTCTTTGGCAGGCCGCCATAGATTTGTGCCTGGATATCAAAAGCCAGAACCCGGCGCATGAACACCTGGCTCATGCGGGGTGGCGCCGATCGCGGTACAACCTCACGCCAGGCCACACGCAGGGCCTGGCGGTCCAGATCATCGATCTCATCAAGTTTTGGTAGCGGCATTTGTCTCTCCTCTGGCGTTCCGGGGGCGTAAATCGCCGGTACCGAGGAGAGCCCGGACATGCGCGGGCGTGTGAGCAGTGATGCGTGGTTTGAGCGGGTAGTCCAGTCTTACCTCAAATCTATACGAAAGCGCGCCTGATTGTGTAACTCAATGAAACAGAAGGAAATAAAAACTATTGATTTAATTTGATTCGGGCACGAACATAGATGCACGGGGCTGACACCTGTCATGGCCGAGCTGACAGAGTGGATTGCTGGATAGCGGACCCGAGACTCGGAAAGAAGTCCACGACCTGGATGGGTTCAGTGGCAGAAGGCCTCGGATGAGGAGAGGTCACCGCCAGTATGGGCAGGTGATTGGATGGTTCCGGATGGGACAAGTCTTCGTGGGTTGGATGACCCGCTAGGGCGAATATTTACACATATCGCAGCGCTTTAGCGCTCCCATCATTTATGCGCCACAGCTGTTTGTGAGCGCCAATCAAGGAACATACCAATGAGACCTGAATTGGAGCGGGTTGCCCCGCAAGATCTCAAACCCTCACCGCGCAATGCGCGCACCCACGACAAGAAACAGATCCGACAGATAGCCGACAGCATCGAAGCCTTCGGCTTCACCAATCCACTTCTGATAAAGCTACGCGCTTTTAACCTGATGCATACCCGGCCTCGCAAAAGTAGTTCCAGCATTCTTGCGGTGTGAACATGTCGCAGACTTCGGCCAATG
>NZ_FQZQ01000069.1 GCF_900142085.1 Shimia gijangensis | reverse complement strand
TGTCTGACGTCAGCGCTTATGGGTCCAAATAGGGTGATTTGATAAGGGAGTGTTTCTGGCTCATCGTAACCACCAAGGAGTGGGACATGAGACAGACATCCGGAACACGCAATAGCCCAGGCGAGAAGATCGTCAAAGATATTAAGCGGGCCACGCGCAAACAGTATTCCTCAGAAGAGAAGATCAGGATCGTATTGGACGGCCTGCGTGGCGAAGACAGCATCGCTGAACTGTGCCGTCGTGAGGGCATATCGCAAGGCATCTATTACAAGTGGTCCAAGGACTTCATGGAAGCTGGGAAGCGGCGGCTGGCTGGTGATACGGCTCGGGCTGCCACGACCGACGAGGTCAAGGATCTACGTCGCGAAGCCCGTGATCTGAAGGAGGTTGTCGCGGAACAAACGCTTGAGCTTCGTCTTCTCAAAAAAAGCATGACAGGCGATGGGGGCGATCAAGAATGAGGTATGCTGCATCCGAGAAGCTGGAGATCATCCGACTGGTTGAGGGATCTCATCTGTCAGCGCGTCAAACGCTGGCCAAGTTGGGCATCCCGCGCACGACATTCTACCGTTGGTATGACCGATATCTGCAACGTGGGGAGGCCGGTCTGCAAGATCAGTCACCAAAGCCAAAGCATGTTTGGAACCGCATCCCAAACGAGGTGCGGCGTAAAGTCGTTAAGCTGGCCTTGAAGGAGACCGAACTATCACCACGGGAACTGGCAGTGACTTTCACAGACAGAGAAGGTTACTTTGTATCAGAGGCTTCGACATATCGGATTCTGAAAGCACACGATCTGATCACCAGCCCAGCCTTCATTGTGATCAAGGCGGCAAGTGAGTTCAAAGACAAGACCACAGCCATCAATCAGCTCTGGCAAACCGACTTCACGTATCTGAAGATCATCGGTTGGGGCTGGTTCTATCTCAGCACGATTTTGGACGATTACAGCCGATACATCATCGCGTGGAAGCTCTGCACCAACATGCGGGCCGAGGACGTCACAGACACACTCGACCTGGCTCTGCAGGCCTCCGGCTGCGATCAGGTGCACGTCGTCCACAAACCCCGCCTGCTCAGCGACAACGGGTCCAGTTACGTCTCTGGCGGTCTGGCTGAATGGCTGCAAGACAAAGGGATGAAGCATTCTCGCGGTGCGCCGTATCATCCGCAAACACAGGGCAAAATCGAACGCTGGCATCAGACTTTGAAGAACCGAATCCTGCTGGAAAACTACTTCCTGCCTGGTGATCTTGAAGCCCAAATCGAGGCCTTCGTCGATCACTACAATCATCAGCGGTATCATGAGAGCCTCAACAACGTCACGCCGTCCGACGTCTACTTCGGGCGCGACAAAGCCATTCTGAGACAACGAGAGGAGATCAAACGAAAGACCTTCGAAGCCCGGCGCTTGCAACATCGCAAACACGCCGCATAATACCATCAACAAGATGAGCCAAACACTCTCTTAGTTTAGGCCGCTCTTGGGCCCAAAAACTCTGCCGACGGACA
>NZ_FQZQ01000071.1 GCF_900142085.1 Shimia gijangensis | reverse complement strand
CTAATGGGATGTACCGGCTGCTTCACCCAGCAGGTTAGGCTGAGCCTATTTCTGCAAATAGGAGAAGTAGCATGGCGAAGACTGAATTTGATGAACTGAAGTCGATTGGCATCGATATCGGCAAAGACACGTTCCACCTTGTCGGCTTTGATCACGATGGGCAGCGTGTTTTGCGCAAGCAGATCAAACGACTTGCTTTGATCGCGACATTCGAGAAACTGCCGCGTTGCGTGGTTGGCATGGAAGCCTGTTTGAGTGCGCATTTTGTCAGTCGGACGTTGCGCAAGATGGGCTTTGAGCCCCGGATCATTCCTGCAATCTACGTTAAACCATTCAACAAGGGGCAGAAAAACGACTACAACGACGCAGAAGCGATTGCTGAGGCGGCACTGCGTCCGAACTTGAAAGCAGTTTCCGAGAAGACTCAGGACCAGCTCGACTTACAGGCTTTGCATCGTGTGCGATCACGTCTGGTGTCGCGCCGGACAGCGACGATTAACCAGATCCGTGCTTTCTTGATCGAACAAGGCATTACGGTGCGCAGAGGTCTGCGCGCCTTGAAGAACTCCTTCGAGACAATCTTAGAGGAGCGCAAAGAGGAGATATCACCCCGGATGCGTTCGATCCTGATCGGCCTTTACGGCGACTGGATGTGGATGGACGACCGGATCGACAAGGTATCGCAGGAGATCGAAGAGATCAGTCGAACCGAAGAGAACTGCGTCAACGTCATGACGATACCTGGAATTGGTCCGATGATCTCAACAGCGATGGTTGCGGCGATTGGTGAAGGCGAAGCCTTTGATCGCGGGCGCGACTTTGCAGCTTGGGTCGGACTTGTGCCCCGGCAATACAGCACCGGTGGGCGGACGGTCCTCGGACGCATCTCAAAACGCGGTAGTAGATATCTGAGGATGCTGTTCGTTCAGGCGGCAAAAGTCATCATGATGCGACCGCACCGCTGGCCAGACTTCAGCTTTGGCGACTGGTTGGTTCGCGCATCAGAACGTATGCATCGAAACAAGGCCGCCGTCGCACTCGCCAACAAGCTGGCCCGCATGGCATGGAGCATTCTAAGGCACAAGACGACATTCGACACACCAAGAGATGAGGTTGCAATCGGCGTCTAACAACCCGAAGCAGCTCAAAGGAGTTCGCGATAGATAGAAAGCATGGAACGGAATAATTACGCCCCCAGAGTCTGACGGCCCATTAGGTCATAATCGACCTGTCCGCTAATGAGATCACGGTGCGTGCGTAACCCCAACAAGGCCACGACCCGCGTGTCGATCAACAGGCCGGATACATATGAGCGACTTCCGAAAGCGTGCAAGAAATCATTTGCGAACAGCAGCCGGTACATACAT
>NZ_FQZQ01000075.1 GCF_900142085.1 Shimia gijangensis | reverse complement strand
AACCCGCGAAACAGGACACTGGGCGCGGGATGTTGTACCAAACTGCCCTCATCAGCCGCTGCCGTTTCAAGAATTTCTTTGGTTTTCTCGAGATCGCTTCCGTAGGCGACACCAACTGGGATAATCAAGCGCCCCATGCGGGAAGACAGGGTCATATTCTTGACCGCCCCCCCAATCAAATCCTGATTGGGCACAATAACGTCGTGTTTGTCGAAAGTTGCAATCTGCGTCGAACGAACTGCAATCTTTTTGACGATGCCAGAATGCCCAGAGACTTCGATCCAATCTCCTTCGGCAATCGGGCGCTCAATAAGCAGAATAATGCCCGAAACAAAATTCGACACAATTGTTTGAAGCCCGAAGCCAATGCCAACCGACAATGCCCCGGCCACCACGGCCAAGTTGGACAAATTCAGCCCGGCAACGGATACGGCAATCAGCGCAGACAAAGTCATCCCGACATAGCCAAGCCCCGTAATCAACGCATTCTGCGCACCAGCGTCCATCTTTGTGCGGGGTAGGACGGTCTCGCGAAGACCACGTTGCATCCAGCGTGTGATAACGACGCCAATAAAGAAAACGAAGACCAGTGAGAAAATGACGCTTAGCGACAAACGCATTCCGCCAACATCTGCCCCCACAGTAAGTATTCGCCAGACTTCTAAAACGTCCGAGGGCCGCGCGCCCCATGTGATCGCCAATACAGGCAGCAAAAGCGTGGCAATCAAAAGACCCACGAAGAATGGCATCAATGGCAGGGTGGTCTCGGACTCGGCGCTGCCTTTGCTGGTCAGAGCGCGGATGCTGCCTGTTAAGATCGAGTACAGGAAAAGTGCGATGCCCAAATTTGCGGCGGTCATGACCATCGCGTCGGATATCTGCCTTGCAAGGTAAACATAGCCCAGCAGCACGAGCGGAACCGAGATAAGCGCCACGGCGCGTAAAACGAAAACGATAATTTTGTTAAGGCTGGTAAAACCATCAGTAGACGGCAACGCTGCCTGATCGCCCGGCACAGCGACACCAAGCTTACCGGCATGCAAAAGGCCCGCTAAACGCCATAACAATACAGCGGCGACAACGATAATTGGCGCGGCAACAACCGAGACTGTTTCGGGGCTGCGAAATGAAACCGAACCCAATGTTTCCGAGAACCGTTCGATCCCTTCGACAAAACCCAGCGCCTG
>NZ_FQZQ01000076.1 GCF_900142085.1 Shimia gijangensis | reverse complement strand
TGAGCTACCCCCCGAAATTCGGACACTGACGTAAGCTGCGATTTGTTGTCTGTTGATCTTCAACACGAAGGAGATCGACGATGTCGAAACGGAAGCAACACCACCCGGAGTTTAAGGCCAAGGTCGCGTTGGAAGCGCTGAAAGGCGAGGAGACGGTGAGTGAACTGGCCAGCCGGTTCGGGGTTCACCCGACAATGATCCACCAATGGAAGCGTGCTCTGCTTGAAGGTGCGTCTGGCGTATTTGAGCGCGGCGGCCGGAAGGCACCGGAAGTCGATGAAGAACAGGTCAAAGACCTTCACGCCAAGATCGGGGAGTTGGCCGTCGCCAACGATTTTTTGGCCAGAAAGCTCAAACCTTGGACCGGCAAGTGAGACGGAAGATGATTGAACCGAACCTTCCGGGTCTGTCTGTTGGCAAACAGTGCGCTTTGCTATCGATCTCGCGGTCGTCATTTTACTATGAGCCGAAGGGCGAGAGTGAGATGAACCTCGATCTGATGCGCGTGATTGACAAGCAGTTTCTGGAGACGCCGTTCTATGGCGTGCGCCAGATGACGTGGCATCTGCGCAACGACGATCATCTGGTCAACGAAAAGCGGATCAGACGCTTGATGCGGCTAATGGGCCTCATGCCGATCTATCAAAAGCCAAATACCAGCAAGGCCGCAAAGGGCCACAAAATTTACCCCTACTTGCTGCGTGGCCTGCGGGTGGATCGGCCCAATCAAGTTTGGTGTGCAGACATCACATACCTACCGATGAGACGCGGCTTCCTCTATCTGGTGGCCATCATGGACTGGCACACGCGCAAGGTGCTGGCCTGGCGTATCTCCAACACGTTGGAGGCGGACTTCTGCGTCGAAGCGTTGAACGAAGCGATCCAAAAGTTCGGGCCGCCCGAGATCATGAACACTGACCAGGGCAGCCAGTTCACATCGTTCGCATGGACGGACCGGCTTCGTCGTTCGGGCGTGCGCATCTCCATGGACGGCAAGGGCCGGTTCCTCGACAACATCTTTGTTGAGCGGCTTTGGCGGAGCCTGAAATACGAATGCGTCTATCTGCACGCCTGGGAAACCGGATCAGAAGCTAAGGAGGGCGTCGGAAGATGGATGCAATTCTACAATCGAAAACGACCTCACTCTGCTCTTGGCGGGAAACCACCTGCCGTGGTCTATTGGCAG
>NZ_FQZQ01000077.1 GCF_900142085.1 Shimia gijangensis | reverse complement strand
TGAGACAATCTCTTCCGGCTTCAGTCGCTTGTTTGCCATTCTTAGTCCTCCGTTTCCTAACCTTAACGGTGGACCCATTCAGATGGGGAGGCTCATAGATGCCTGCACGCTTCTATTCCAGCGAATATCCATTTTCTCTTTACCGCTAAGCCGGCCATCGGCAGTCATTTGCAATGTGAAGCCTGTAGGAACACGCCACAATCCATATCGTTCGGTGCCCCCGACCGCAATTCGGACATCTAGTGGAAACGAGATGGTTTCGCTAAGTATTGAAGCAGATCCAGAAAAGTTGGTCTCTTTCTTGGAGCGCAGCCAGAACTTTGCTGTGAAGCCTGAAGCATTTACGCCGTCTAGTCCAAATCCCATAGCATAGGAAACCGTTTGAGATGAATTCGCATCATTGACGCATCTTACGGTTCCATTCCATTTTTTTGGTAACTGCCCCACAAGCTTGCTTCGATGAACCCTACCTTTTTCTAAAGCATTGACCGCAGCAATTTCATTGGCCGCGATTTCAGAAGATAAGGTCGCCAATTTGGCTTGAAGGGCTTTCAGTTCCTCCGCCTGCTTGATCTGACGTAGGACTTGTTGTCTTCGAATTGCAAACCCTGTCTCAAGCTCGGAAATCTGTGCCGTTTGCTCGGCAATCAGCTTGCCGCGCTTTTCTGAATGCTCAGCAATGACTTCAAGCAACTCAGCAGCATTCTTAGCCCCTTCCATCGAAACCTGCTCTTCGCCAGCAGTGCGCAACTTGGCAAGTGTTTCATCTATTTCAGCTTGTGCCTGTGAGACCAAATCGGTTTCCGCTTCGGCTTTAACAAGGGCCAGTTTCTCTTCAGCTTCTGGCGATCCGGCTACTAACGTCGGGGCCGGAAAGTGAGATTTGGGCATTCCAAATCGTTTAATGTCATTAGATATCTTAATGTTCACCCGCCAAGTGTCATCATTGCGAACAGAGTCGATGACACCTGAAATTCGAAGCATGCCCGATTTCTCTAAGGTGGGAACCACAATGATAAATGGAACAGCATTCCTTACAGAAGAGTACAAATTCTCACGCGTCACTGCGCTGGCGCTAAAGCTACGCGCTTTTAACCTGATGCATACCCGGCCTCGCAAAAGTAGTTCCAGCATTCTTGCGGTGTGAACATGTCGCAGACTTCGGCCAA